>CAWJCB010000026.1:0-115935 GCA_963841105.1 uncultured Alphaproteobacteria bacterium | reverse complement strand
CCGCATCGGCGTCCAATTTTGACCCCTTGGAGCGACGTGCACGGGCGGTAGCGCTCGCGCCGTCGGAGCTGGTCGGGGTTGCGGAGACGGCGCGAGCGCGGGTTGTTGAACGATCATCGCCGCGGTTCTTGAAGCGCCAGCTGTCGTTGCCGGTCTCGACGATGTCGCAGTGGTGCGTGATGCGGTCGAGCAGCGCAGTGGTCATCTTGGGATCGCCGAACACGTGGGCCATTCGCCGAACGCCAGGTTGGTGGTGACGATCACCGAGGTCTGCTCGTAGAGCTTGCTCATCAGGTGGAACAGCAGCTGGCCGCCCGAACGGGCGAAGGGGAGGTAGCCAAGTTCGTCAAGCACGACGAGGTCCAGCGCGGTCGAGATGGGCGGCGAGTGCACCTGGCTTGCCGATGCGCGCCTCATCCTCAAGCCGGGTGACCAGATCGACGGTGTTGAAGAACCGGCCACGCGCACCGGCACGGATGCAGGCCCTGCAATGGCGATGGCAAGATGCGTCTTGCCGGTGCCCGGTCCCCCGACCAGCACGACATTGCGCTGTGCGCCAGGAAGTTGCCGCCGATGCAGCTCGCGCACCAGCGTCTCGTTGATCGGCGTGCCCTCGAACACGAACTCGTCGAGGTCCTTGGCCAGCGGCAGCTTGGCGATGGTCAGCTGGTAGTGGATTGAGCGTGCATGGTTATGGCTGATCTCGGCGGTGAGCAGATCGGCCATGATGGGCTGCGGTGCATGCTGGCGTTGACGGCGGTGGCCATGTCTCGTCGAAGGCGGCCTTCATCCCCTTGAGGCCTAGTGCGCGCATGGGTCGAAAGGCTGCAGTCGCTGCATTGTGGTCCTCGCTAACGTGTCATAGACGGGCACATCGGCGACGGGGGGATGCTTGCGCTGAGATCAACCACAAGCGCAGTGGCTGATCTGGCCGGCGGGTCGGTCGGCGCTGCGCCAGAATGTTGAGGACGACCTCGGCGGATGGACGCGCCTGAGTTGAGTCGCTTCGGTACAGGCCGCCTCGACGGCCGCCAGGCCATTGGTCGACCACGGCGGTCAGCACGTCGACGAATCTGCCGATCGGCTTCATCTCGGCGACGGCCAGCTTGCGCCGCACGCGCTCCATCGCCGGCCGGCAGACCCAGTCCTTGAATGGGGCACCATTCCGCAGTGCACCGGGCTTGCGGACCAGCACCGGGAGGTAATGCCAAGGGTCGTAGATCGTCCGGTCGCGCCCGAAGTGGCGAGGATGCTCGGCAACGACCTCGTCACGTCCAGGCGGACGACAATCCGGTCGGCATAGGCGCGGACCTGAACCGCACGGCGCACCGCCCGTGCCGCCACCGAGTAGCGGTTGCGGTCGAAACTGATCAGGCAGGTGCCGGTCACTGCGTGGCTCGTCCGTGGAAGCCATCGAACGGCGCCAACGATCGGTTGACCAGCGCGGGCTCGTTCGGCCTCAAGAGCCTGCGCAAGGTAATCGTCCTTTTGCTCGGGCGCTCGCGGATGCGATGCGCCTGCGCAGGCGATGCATTTGTCGTGAGCCAACAGTTCAGTTCCTCAAGTGTGAACCTTCAGCCGGGGTGGAAAGAAGCGACCGCGTACCGTCCGAACCTGGTTCTCGACCTGACCCTTCTCCCAGCCAGCGGCCGGCGAACAGGCGGTCGGCTCAACCAGATAATGGCGGCACATGACCAGGAACCGGCGGTTGAAGACGCGCTCCTTGCCGACGAACACCGTCGTCACCGCAGTCTTCATGTTATCGTAAATGCCGCGTATGCACTCGCCCCCGAAAAAGACGAATGCGCGGGCATGCGCATCGAACACCATTTCCTTGCGTCTCGCGCGGATAGGCCCGGACATAGACCGCCCGCGACGCGCACAGTCGCAAGTGCGCCACCTTCACACGCATCGGCTTGCCCGCATCTCCACGTCCTCGTGGCTCCAGTCGAACTGGTACGCCTCGCCCTGGCGCGAAGAGCAGTGGCACGTAGGCCGCCGCCGTCCCTCGCCCGCGCTCATTTGCCCATCGCCGGGCATAGCGACGGACAGCATCGTAGCCGCCGTCATAACCACGCTCGCGCAATTCCTCGAACACGCGGATCAGTGTGAGCTGCTCGCGGGCAGGCTTGGCCGCGTTGCCCGCCAGCAGCGTTTCGAGCACCTCTGTCCATCGTCCGAGCTTCGGTCGGGGCTGGACCTCACGTTCGTATTCGAAGGATGTCTCGCCCGACCGCAACACTTTGCGGACCGTGTTCCGCGAGACCCTGAGGTCCCGCGCGATCTCCTTGATCGTCTTGCCTTTGATGAAGTGCTCGCGCCAAATCCGCGCAACCGTTTCCACAACCAGCATCCCCTGACCACCCGCTTCGAATCAAAGCAGGAAGCCTGCAACGGCCACACCTCAGGGGGTCATTTTTGGACGCCGATCCCCCGGCTCAGGGGGTTAAAATTGCACGCCGATTAACACCGATTGAGAGAGACTGCTCATCGCATCTATGATCCCTCACATTCTCAGCCCGGCGCAGGGCTGCCGGTGCCGAGTTACGGCGGAGGCATAGCGGTTTCTGATGTTTTCGAACGTCGAGGGCGCCTTCCTGGCGCATGCGCGCATCGCGCATCTTGCCACTGCCGATGGCCGCGCGGTTCCGCATGTGGTGCCGGTATGCTTTGCGATCTTCAAACGCACGCTCTACATCACGATCGACGACAAACCAAAGCGAGTTTCCGGGGTTGCGCTGAAGCGACTGCGAAACATTGCAGAAAATCCCGTGGTCGCGGTAGTCGTGGACCGCTATGATGAGGACTGGGCGCGGCTTGGTTGGGTGATGCTGCGCGGGCATGCCAAAATCTTGAGCGAAGGGACAGAACATCGAGACGCCCAGGCGCTGCTGCGTTCCCGCTACCCGCAGCTCACGGCGATGCAGATTGCGCAGTACCCCGTTATCGCCGTTCGCATCGAACGGGTGACAAGCTGGGGTAATCTGTCCGTGGTTACAACAACCTAAAAAAACGGATACCGGTGAAATGGTGCCCCCCTCACCCCCTCCCTCTGCCCAAACGGGAAAAGGGAGTCACGCCGAGCGCGTGCGGTCATTGTGGTTCTATGTCGCCAAGACGCGTTTAGTGGACGTCGGTACGAGAAGCGATTGCCATGCTGGTTGGCGCCTTCCATTTTCCCACTGACTACGGGATCGAAATCGGCGAGCTGGCGCGCGCACGAGGAACGCGGGTTCAAGTCGCTGTTCGTATGCGAGCACACGCCGATCCCGTCAGCCGACGCTCACCGTATCCGAGCGGCGGCGAGCTGCCGAAGCGCTATTCCCATACCCACGATCCGTTCGTCGCACTGTCGTTCGCCGCGGCAGCGACGCGCACTCTCAAGATCGGGACGGGCATTGCCCTCGTGGCGCAGCGAGACCCGATCATCACCGCCAAATCGGTTGCGAGCCTCGACCAGCTTTCCGGCGGCCGGTTCATTTTTGCGATCGGTGGGGGTTGGAACGTCGAGGAGATGGAGAACCATGGCGCCCGCTATGAGACCCGTTTCAAGCTGCTGCGCGAGCGCGTGCTGGCGATGAAGGCGCTTTGGACCCAACAGCAGGCTGAGTTTCACGGCGAGCTCGTCAATTTCGATCCAGTCTGGCTTTTTCCAAGCCGATGCAGAAGCCACATCCGCCCATCCTCCTCGGCGGAGAGACCGACCACACCGTGCGTCGCGTCGTGGATTTCTGTGACGGCTGGTTTCCGCGCCCGCGCGCGGGCTGGGAACCCAGGACTGCGGTTGCTCGGTTGCGCCAGGCAGCCATTGCGGCCGGGCGCGATCCCGCGACATTGTCGATCACGGTGTTCGACGCGCCGGCCGATCGGGCGGCGCTCGCGTCCTATCGCGATGCGGGAATCGCGCGCGTGCTGCTGGAGGTGCCCGATTTGAGCCGCGAGGATGTCCTGCAAATCCTCGACAACGCGCCGCGGCGCTCTGAGCATATATTTGGCAATCTGAGATCTCGATCCTGAGTGGCTGCGCTTGCGCCGACCAGCGGAACGTGGACCGCTTCTCGCCGGAGGGCTGAGCATGGAACGCGAACAAGGCCTATTTCATGGTCCGGGCACAGGTGCAAGAAGGATCCGACCGTGCGAAATTCGATCATTGGTATGGGACGCACCATCTGCCATTGGCGATGGCGACGTTCCGCGCCGAGAAAGGCTGGCGCTTCTGGAGCCGGAGCGATCCGTCTGTCCACTACGCGCTCTACCAGTTCAACGACATGGCAGCGCTGCGCAACAGCCTCGAAACCCCGGGTTTCAAGTTGCTCATTGCCGACTTCGACAAGGCATGGCCGCGGGTGACACGCAGCCGTGAACTGATCGAAACCGTCCAAGAGGCCTAAAGCGGGCATGATCCATCACCCCAGCCGCCGCGACATCGTGAAGACGACAGCGAAGCTCGCGGCGGTCAGCTCATTGGGCGTGGGCTGCGCGGCCATGGCGCGCGCCAGAGAGCCGACAGGCCCCGGCGCCGGGACATTTTCCCACGTCGATACGATGCTTCGCTCTGCCACAAGCGCCGGGGAATTGCCGGAGTCGCGGCGTTGGCCGCCACCGATAATGACATCGTGTATGAGGGTATTTTCGGCAGTCGCCGGCTTCAGGCAGGGCCGGCAATGACGCGCGATACGGTGTTTCGTATCGCCTCGATGATCAAGCTGATTACTTCGGTGGCCGCGCTGCAGCTCGTCGAGCAGGACAAGCTTTCGCTGGACGCTCCGGTGCCTGAAATCGATCCCTTGCTCGGGTCGCCCCAGGTGCTCGACGGATTCGATGCCAAAGGAATCCCGCAGTTGCGCCCGGCAAAGCGGCCGATCTCGCTGCGTCACCTGCTGACCCACACGGCCGGCTTCAGCTACCGGCTCTGGGATGCCAAGGCCGTCCGGTATGCAAATTCGATTGAGCTGCTGCCGCGGACGGAAAGAAAGCGGGCGCCGCGCACGCCGCTCATGTTCGATCCCGGCGAGGGTTGGCGATATGGCACCAGCATCGATTGGGTCGGCCGCATCGTGGAATCAATCAGCGGCGAGCGGCTGGACCTCTATTTTCGCAAGCACATTCTCGACCCGCTCGGGATGCACGATACGACGTTCGTCATCTCGCCGCAGCAGCGCGCGCGGGAGGCCAGCTTGCATCAGCGCGGGCCGGACGGGTCGCTGAAGCCGCAACCCGCGGAGGGGCAATCGGCGCGGAAATCTTTCTCCGGTGGCGGCGGGATTTATTCAACCGGACCGGATTATTTGACCCTCATCCGCATGCTGTTGCGCGGCGGCGCGCTGGATGGCGTGCGCATACTTCGTCCCGACACCGTCGCGCTCATGGGCCAGAACCACATCGGCAACATCGAAGCCGGCGTCATGAAAACGGCAGCCCCGGCGCTCTCCAACGATGTTGATTTCTTTCCCGGCATCAGTCTCAGATGGGGCTTCGGTCACATGATCAACATGCAGGCCGTTCCAGGCGGCCGCAGCGCCGGCAGCCTGACCTGGGCTGGCCTCTTCAACACCTATTATTGGATCGATCCCGAACGGCGCATCGTGGCCGTTTTCATGACGCAGGTGTTGCCGTTTGCAGATCACCGCGCATTGCGCATCTGCCGTCAATTCGAGCGCGGTGTCTACAGCGCTGTGAAAGCAGGGTAGTCCGTTAGCCTGGGTTGAGCGGGCAGCGAAACCCAGGGTTTTCCCGGATGCGCATGGCGCATCCGGGCTGCAGCCAGGGCATTGTGTGGCGCCGGCGCAACATTGGCGGAAATTTGTCTTGCCGGTCTTATCGCCCATCCTGGGTCGCATTTTTGTCTGCAATACTGGGTATTCGGCATTGAGCAGAAAACTAACGCCGCGACGAGCCAGCTGTGACACTGGATTTGCCTCAGCTCATATCAATCTACGGCCTCTGGGTCGTCGCGGGGTTTATCGCGCTTGAAAGCATTGGCGTCCCGTTGCCCGCGGAGGCAACTTTGATTGCCGCCGCGTTTTTCGCTGCGCGAACACAAGCAATGAATATTTGGGTGTTGATTGCCGTTGGCATCCTTGCCGCGATGGGAGGCGAGATTCTTGGTTTTTGGATCGGCAGGAAGTTCGGCTATCAACTCATGGTACGGTGTGGAAGTCGTTTCGGACTGACGGAGGAACGGACAAGAATCAGTCAGCGGCTTTTCCTGCAATATGGCGGCGCGTTCGTCTTCACCGCCCGCTTCCTGCCGTTTCTCCGCAACATGGGCGCCATGCTGGCTGGCGCGAATTGCATGGCGCAGCACAGGTTCTATTTCGCGAGCGGGACGGCGGCTGCTTCTTGGGTGACGGGCTATGGCTTGCTTGCATATTCATTCGGCGACGCATTCACAACCTTGACTTCACCAGCCGCGGTTTCGTTGGGCATCGCAACGGCATTCCTCGCGGTGGGATTGCCGATGCTGATTGTAAGATATGAGAAGTCACTATCGGCCATGATGGGCTGCGAAATGCCCAAGGCGTTGTAGGTCAGCCCCTGCCTGACCCGCCGTCTGGCTCGCCTCGTCCAAACCGACATCGGCAGCAAATTGCAGCGCATGGTGTGATAATGTCCGCAGCTCGATGACCGGGCGGACGAGCCATGAAAGTTGCACGCCTTCGAATTCTGCACCTCGTTCCACACTTCTTTCTGCACTTGGCGGCAGGCGCTGCATTGCTGTGCGCAGCGCCGCCGCTCGCGCGGGCGCAGAACTATCCGGCGCGGGCCGTGAAGCTGCTGGTGCCTTACGCTCCCGGCGGCCCGACCGACGTCTGCGCCCGCCTCATCGCGCAGAAGCTGTCCGAGCATCTCGGCAGTCAGTTCTACGTCGAGAATGTTGGCGGCGCCGGCGGCAATATCGGCACCGGCCAGGCCGCCAAGGCCGCGTCCGACGGCTACACCGTCCTGATCGCCGTCAACAGCCACATCATCAACCCGACGCTGTACGAACGGGTGCCCTACGATCCTTACAGAGACTTCGAACCGGTCACGCTCGCGGTCACCTTCTCGACCGCCTTCTTCGTCCATCCCTCGCTGCCCGCAAACAGCGTGACGGAGCTCATCAGCCTCGCCAAGGCTCATCCCGGCAAATACAGCTTTGCGTCGCCGGGATTGGGAACGCCATCGCATCTTCTGGGCGAGCAATTTCGTATTACGCAGGGACTTGATCTCGTGCACGTGCCCTATAGCGGCAGCGGTCCCACCATCGCCTCAGTAGTGGCAAGTCATACGCCGATCGGTTTTGCCGCGCTGTCGTCTGTTGCCCCCTTCGTCAAGGAGGGCAAGCTGCGCGCCCTTGCCGCCATGAGCAGGAACAGGTCGCCGGCGCTGCCGGAGGCGCCCACCATCGCGGAGGCGGGCTTTCCCGGTCTCGACGGAGACGGCTGGATCGGCGCGCTTGTTCCAGCCGGCACGCCAAAGGAGATCGTCGCGACGCTCCATCGCGAGATCAACGGGATTATCGCGCAACCGGCGGTCAAGGAGCGCCTCGTGGCGCTGGGCCTCGAACCGGTGGGAACGACCCCGGACGAGTTCGCGTCGCAGCTGCGCAGCGAGGCGGAGAAATGGGCGAAGGTCATTCGCGCGGCCAACATCAAGCCGCAGTAGCGGGAGAACAGCCGGGGGGTGAAGCTGGCGCGGGGGCAGCTTAGCGCACATTCCGATTGGGTTGACTCGTCATGGCCGGCAACGCAGTCAAGCTTGCGAAGACTGCGTAAACTTGTCTGCGGTGCCGGGCCATCGTGGCCAAGCAAGGCGTGGATGGCCGCGACGAGCGCGGCCATGACGGAAAACCGTGTCAAGCCAATCGGAGCGCGGTTTAGCGCAATTGGCAAACATCCACGAGATCCGGAAACGCTCCGGTCGCATCGTTGTAATCGCAAACGGTAACAGTCGAATTCGTAATGGACCGTCTGGCGCCATTCGGGAGCAATATGACTCGCGTGGTGCCTGACGAGCTTGAGGCCGAAGAGCCGGTAGTGGAGGTGGTTGAAGAGGCGGCATTGGAATTGGAAACAGACCCGATGTTGTTTGCCGTCCCAATCGGTGGGGATTGCTGAGCTGCGGCGGACAGACATAAACCGATTTGCAGGGCCGTGATGATCGTCCCCAGCGCCGGAACAGATACCATTTGCTTGCTCCGCAGTTTCGACTCCGTCAATTCGGTTTTGTGACTTGCCATGAGGCGAAGCCGGCCCCGACCAAGGTCTGTGGGCTGGGAAAATAATCGATCAGCTCGAAGCCGCTGCCGCCGGCCGCGGCGTGGGTGATGACCCAATCGCGGATCTCATGCGCACCATTGCCGGTGCGGGGCAGCGCGTGCGTGAGGAAGGCGGCGAGCGCTGCCTCGTCGCCATCCTTGAAATGCGCGATGCAGCGGTGATCGAATTCCTCGTCGATCCATCCCATGGTGGACTCGCCGATGGAGTGGCTCAATCCCCCGGTGCCGAGAACGGCTATGCGCAGCGGCGCCGCGCAGCTCTCGATGGCCTGGCGTATGAGCCGCCCCCAGGCGAGACACCGCCTGATGCTCGGCATCGGCTCCTCGAGATCATTCACCAGCACCGGCACGATCGGCAAATCTGCTTCGACCCCGGCGCGCCAGAGCGGAATGCAGGCGCCGTGATCCAGCCGCAGGCGATGGGACAATGCGGGCTCGAAATCGCTGTCGAGCGCGGTCTCCAGCAGGTGGCGGCCGAACTCCGGGTGTCCGCGCAGCCGCTCGCGCGGAAAAACCTTCTTCATGAACGGCTCGGGCGGTCCGTCATGCTCGGCGCCAATCCCGATGCACACCGCCGGCAGGTTGCTGATGAAGAAATTGACCCAGTGATCCGGCGAGATGACGACGAGGAGGTCAGGCCGGCACGCGCGCAGGCGCCGTCCAATCTCGTCGAAAGCGGCGGCGAGCCGGTCGCGGTGGGCTTGTGGCATGGTGGCCCAATCTCGCGCGATGATCGGTCCGTGGCTTGCCGCGAATGCGCCGACAAGGCTAGCCATGCGCCACAGGCTCCTTGCTCCCGAGGGCGTGCAGCCGGGAGATGAATTCCTGTTCCTTCATGCCGCGAATCTGGAAGTAGAAGCGCAGCAGATAGGCGTTCACCAAGGGCGCAATGACGCCCACGTCATCTTCCATGAGGGCCTTGCGCACATCCGGCGCGATCTCATAGCGAGAGATAATCCCCGCCATGTCACTGCGATATTCCGCAGCGAGGCCGGGGTCTTGCTGCAAATCGAAGAAGAGCTTGCTCAGCCAATAGTCGGTCATCGGGCATCCTTCGGCTCGGCCCAGGATTCATCCGCCAAAAATTCATCCACCAAGGACTCAAAGGACTCATAGGCTATTCCGGTTCGCGACCCAAGGCGGCCAAAAGGCGGCGGCTGTGTTGCGTGTGCTTCTGGCACCGCAAACGCGCGAAATGCATTCGTGTGCCGGGATGCAGACGGAGGCGGGCTTCGCGCGAATGCTGCAATCTAAGGTTGCGCAATCGAAAAAAACAAGCTCTCTAACGTTCTTCGCAGAACGAACCCAAATTCCCCTGTGTTTGCGGTCGGCCACGGAACCGCCGGGCTGGCTGCGAAGCCGTACGTGCCGCAGGCGCCGCAGTGGCGCCCAATTCCCACCGTTCCGTTGCCCTATGGCCGGATGTCGAACGAGAGTCATCGCATGGCGCGGCGTCGCTCTCGCCTTCGCTCTTGGTTTCGTTGCGGCGATGCTCCCGGTCGCAAATGTCTTGCTGCCAGAACTGGCGCAAGGATTGGCGCAAGGGCGGCGCTCCGCGCCGGAGCGCTGTCATCTGGAGCGGGTCGGGAGTGGGAAGGTGAGCGCTGTTATCGACGGCCGCAGCTTTCTTCTCGACGATGGGCAGGAAATCCGCTTGCCCGGCATCGAAGTTCCCCTGCTGGTGCGTGCGAGCGAGACCGGTGCGCGCGCCGACGCAGGACGTGGCGCACGGGCTGCGCTCATTGCGCTCCTCGATGGCGAAACCGTCGAGCTGCGGCAGGCCGGCGCCCATGTTGACCGCTACGGCCGTCGCCTCGCGCATGCCTATTTCATGCGGGATGGATCGCAGAAATCGGCTGCGCATGAGATGCTGGCCGCGGGATTTGCGCGGGTTTCGGCACATGTTGGCGATGTCGTTTGCGCGGGCGAGATGCTGGCGCGGGAGGAGGCTGCCCGCAAAGCCGAGCTTGGCCTGTGGGGCGAAGCGTATTATTCGATTGTCAGCGGCGAGAATCTCACCGAGCTCATGTCCGAGCAGGGCCGGTTCACGGTCGTGGAAGGCAGGGTCGCCTCCGTGCGCGAGAACGGCGGGACGATCTATGTGAATTTCGGGCGCCGCTGGTCGCAGGCTCTCACGGTGACGATCTTGAAGCGACACGAACGAGGGTTTGTTTCCGCCGGACTGGACCCGAGAAGGCTCGCAAATCTGCGCGTGCGGGTGCGAGGATGGATAGAGGACCGCAACGGACCACGCGTAGAGGCCACCCGGCCCGAGCAGATCGAGATCCTGGAACGATGACTCGATCGGTTATGCGCGCGCGGTTTTCTTTGGCGTTAATTGTCCTTGCGCCGCTTCTCGCCGCCTGCAGCTCGGCACTGCTCTCGGCCGGTGGGCCGCCAGGGGCACTCCCGCAAGCACCCAAACAAGCGCAAACCGTCGCCACGCCGACCCCGTCGCAGCGGGAGCACCATCGCATTCTTGCTGCCTATAACGGCGCCTATGAAGACCCCAAGCTCGAAGGCCTGCTGGCGGCCACAGTGGCCAAGCTTGTGTCCGCTTCCGAGCGGCCCGAGATGCGCTATCGCATCACGATCCTCAATTCGGCTTCGGTAAACGCTTTCGCGCTGCCGAGCGGTAACCTCTACGTGACGCGGGGCCTCATGGCGCTCGCCAACGATGCCTCCGAGCTTGCTTCCGTGCTGTCGCACGAGATGTCGCACGTGATCGCGCGCCATGCGGAGATGCGGGAGGACGAAGCCAAGCAGGTCGCGCTGGTCACCAGGGTCTTCACAGATCTCAACAGCGATCCGGAAACCAGCGCGCTTGCCCTTGCCAAATCGAAAATCAAGTTGGCAAGCTTCTCACGCGCGCAGGAATTCGAAGCCGACGCAATCGGCATCGGCATTGCAGCTCGCGCGGGATACGACCCCTACGGCGCCGTCCGATTTCTCACGTCCATGGGTCGCAATGCCGAGCTCAAATCCTCATCCGGACAATCACACGCCGATCCGCGGGCGCAGGATTTTCTGTCCTCGCATCCGGCAACCCCCGAGCGGATCAAAAACGCGCAGACAAACGCCCGACAGTTTGCCGCGGCAACGGGAACTGAGCGGGACAAGAAGGCGTATCTCGCCGGCATTGACGGCATCATCTATGGTGAGGACCCGAGCGAGGGTTTTACCCGCGGCCGGCGCTTTCTGCATCCCAGATTGGGTTTCACCTTTGTTGCCCCCGAAGGATTTACCCTCGACAACTCCGCACAGGCGGTGCTCGGGATCCGCGAGGGCGGCGGCCAGGCGTTGCGTGTCGACGCGGTGCGGGTGCCGCCCGAGCAAACACTGGTCGAATATCTCAACTCAGGATGGATCGAGAATATCGATCCAAAAACCGTAGAGGAGACAAGCATCAACGGGCTTCCCGCGGCGACCGCGACTGCCAAGGGGGACCAGTGGGTATTTCGACTTTATGCGGTTCAGTTCGGCACCGATGTGTATCGTTTCATATTCGCCAGCAAGAAGATGAATGCGGAAGTCAACCGTGCATTCCGCGAGGCAGTCGGGACGTTCCGCCGCATCAGCATTGCGGAAAGCCAGTCGGCAAAGCCGCTGCATTTGCGGATCATCACGGTCGAGCCGGGTGACACGATTGAGCGACTGGCAAGCCGGATGGCCACGCCCGATCATCAAGCCGAGCGCTTCCGTATTCTCAATGGCCTCGGCCCCAACGCGCACGTCAATGCGGGAGAGGAGATGAAGCTCATCGTCGAGTGAGCGCACGCCCGCTTGCATCGGGCCCGCTTTACGCGGGCCGGCATCGAGAGCAATCTACCAGGTCATATGGAATGCGCGGGAGGATTTCATGCGTCTGCACGTTTTGGTCGGAGCATCCCTGATGATCGGCGTAATGGGCGCGGCGCGGGCAGCTCCGTTCATGATCGTCGGCAATGATGAGAAGCTGCTGTGGGATGAGCAATTCAAGCCGGTTCTGTCACCGCCCGGGCGGGATTCAGTGCTGATCGTTGATCTTGCCGACCCGCTGAACCCGAAGACGATCGCCGAGTTGCCGTTGAAGAACTCGGTCGTCGGGCCGCCGACGAATGTCGCCATCGATCCGACCAACTCGGTTGCGCTGGTCGCAAACTCCGTCGATCTGGTCAAGGACGGCAATGTCCTCAAGCAAGTGCCCGACGACAAGGTCCATGTCATCGACCTCAAGGCGAACCCGCCCAAGGCTGTCGCCACTGTCGCAGTGGGAAAACAGCCTTCCGGTCTTAGCATCAATCCGGCCGGTGACCTCGCCCTCGTCGCCAATCGCGACGACAAATCGATCAGCGTGCTCTCGATCAAGGGAACCGACGTGAAGCTGATCGACACCGTGCCGATGGGCGAAAGCGTTGCGCACGTGACCTTTACGCCGGACGGCAAGCGGGCGCTGGCCGTCAAGTTTCCAGCCCACAAGGTCACAGTGCTGGATGTCGACGGGCAGAAAGTGACCCCGGCGAAGCTCGATCTGCCCACTGGCCTTTGGCCCTACAACGTCGCGGTCGCTCCGAACGGTAACATCGCGCTGACGGCGGACAACGGCAATGCCGGCGCCTCCGACGGCAGCGTCGATACCGTGAGCGTCATTGACCTCGAGGCGAAACCGCCGCGCATCACGGATCGCGTGGTGGTCGGCGACGGGCCGGAAGGCTTGGCCATCAGCCCGAAGGGAGACGTCGCGGTGGCAGTCATCCTGGCGGGTTCGAACAATAAGCCCGCCTGGTACTATCACCGCAATGGCTTTCTTGCGGTGCTGCGGATTGACGGCAAGAAAGTCACGAAGATCAAGGAGATCGAAGTGGGCGGTTTGCCGGAAGGCGCGGCATTCACGCCTGACGGGCGCTACCTTTTCGTCGGCAATTACCTCGACCAGGACTTTTCCATTCTGCGGGTCGAGGGAAGCGAGATCACCGACACCGGAAAGCGCTTCAAGGTGCCCGGTCATCCGGCCTCCGCGCGCATAAGTCCGAATTAGCGCTACGGTTGACGCGAGCTCCGGGGCCGGTTTCGCCCATTGGCACGTGCCGACAGGTTCTATATGGTGCGCTATCGTTCTCTGGAGGCGACCAATGGCTAAAGGCACTGTGAAGTGGTTCAATCCGACCAAAGGGTATGGCTTTATCCAACCCCAAGGCGGCGGCAAGGACGTGTTTGTGCACATCTCGGCAGTCGAGCGCGCTGGTCTGAGCACGCTCAATGAAGGACAGGTTGTCCAGTACGAGATCGTGGCCAACCGTGGTAAGGAGTCGGCCGAGAATCTTAAGGTCGAGTGATCCTTATCGGCTTTGCTGATGCAACCGCCGCGCTCGCGCCCGGCGGTTCTTTTTTACCCCTTATCCGGCCGGTATTCGCGCGCTCGGCGAACGGCGGGTTTGCAGCGTTAACGGTGAATTTACCAAATCAGCGCAACCGTCGGACACGTGGATTCCGAACAGGACGGCTGCCATGACATCGCCATTGAACGCTGCCCATCAGGATTTTGCTGCCAAGACCCACGCCGCCGCAGTGGGGCTCGAGGATGCAATTGCCGACATCCCTGGGCTTCTCGCGTCGATGCTGGTCGTATTCGGAAGGAACGGTATCCGGACCGTCGAAGATCTCGCCGCCTGCGCAACGGACGACCTGCTGGGATGGACCGAGCGGCGGGGAAACGAGATCACCAATCATCCCGGCATCCTCGGCGACATTGTCGTATCCCGCAAACAATGCGATGCCATCATCCTGCACGCACGCATTCGCGCCGGCTGGATCGAGGCAGCGGCGTTGACGGCCTGACGATCGCCCGGCAGGGCTTTGAAGTCCCGTCTCTTCTGAGCATGGCACGTCAACCCGCGATTGCACGAACGACTCGGGAAACGTCCCTGTACCCGCCGGTGAAGCGCTTCCTGGAGGGTCTCGGCTTCCATGTGAAGGGGGAAGTCTGCGGCTGTGATCTCGTCGCATTGCGTGGCGACGAGCCGCCGCGTCTGATCATCGGCGAGCTGAAGCTCGGGTTCAACCTCGATCTGCTCCTGCAAGGGGTCGATCGAACGGCTGCCTGCGATGAAGTCTGGCTTGCCGTGCGACGGCGCGGCCGGCGTAGTCGCGAGCGCGATCCACGCGTTCTGAAACTTTGCCGCTTACTGGGGTTTGGGCTTCTCGCCATCTCGGCGACCGGTCACGTCGAAGTTCTTGTGGAACCGGGTCCCTGGCGTCCGCGCACGGATCAGCGCCGGCGCGTGCGGCTGATCGATGAGCACAGGCGCCGCATCGGCGATCCGGCATCGGGTGGAATGTCAAGGTCGCCAATCATGACCGCTTACCGACAGCAGGCGCTGGCCTGCGTCGCCTCGCTATCCAACGGTCCGCGGCGCACATCCGAAGTGAAGAGGATAGTCCCCGAGGCGCCGAAGATACTGCTGCGCAATGTGTATGGTTGGTTCTGCCGCGTCGAACGCGGCGTCTATAGTCTTACGCCAGCGGGCACGGTGGCGCTCGGCAGTTGGTTCCAAAAACATCAACCAGCATCCGAGGCCAGCACAATGCCAGCACGCTGTTAAGCTGTTAGCATTGTTAGCAAGCTGTTGGTTGACTTTGCAGCCTTAAGTGCCTATCGTTTCAACGTGGCCCGGTGGCGGAATGGCGACGCAGGGACGGGGAACCGTCTCGTATCCTGGTTCAAGTCCAGGCTGGGCCTCCAACACACAGCATCCAATCCGCGACTTGCGTCGTCCTTCGAGAAGAGGACGAGCGCCGCTAGCGTGAATTGCTGAGCGCATCAGCGATTCAATCTGATTCATTTCTTCGCAGTTTTGGATTTCCGGCCTCGCCTGCGAATGGCACCGCCGTTTCATTGGTGCCTTTTAACGGGCGGCATTTATTAGCTGCAATTGGAGAGCCGTCAGCCCAGCAGGTAGAGGATTGCGCCCGTCGCGCTGGCGACGACCAGCGTCGCCGAAATCCAGATAGAGCCGATGAGAATCCACAATGACCAGTAGCTGCGTCCCTCGCTGTGACCCGATGTGCTCGGAAGACCAGGCTCAAGGGCAGGTTCCGAGCGCCGCAGCACAGCGGATGCCTTCTCTATTTCCGCGATGGCGCCAGCCAGCTGTTGTTCGCGGTCCAAAGCGATAATTTGCGTCACCGAGGTCGCGCCGGATCCAGGTTCGCGCCGCGCGCTTTCGGACTCTGTCGCGAGCATCGCCTCATGGTCCATCTCGCGCAATGACTCCCGCGTCGCCGCCAGGCGCGAAACGGCTTTCCACGCGCTGCTCCAGTCCGTTCGCTCCGGCGTTAGTCCGACACTTTCTTTGTCCCGCATACCAGATAGGTACCGCGCCCCAATTGCTGAGGCGACGTTTATCAATTCCTAACCTTAACGCTGCCCGGTTCATGAAGCGGACGCTCCGGTCGAGAGTGACCTCGCACGCCCCGGTGCGATCCGCCGGGGAGCCCACAGCATGCATGAGCTTCAATGATCATCGCGACCATTTCGGAACGGCTTGGCAAATCCGGACCGCAACAGACGAGGTCACCCACACCGGCTGCGTAGCCTTCGGACTCGATCGGCTCGCGCTGGCGTTATTCGCCATCCACGGTGTTGAGGCGTCGGGATGGCCGTCGTCCGTGCGTGAGACGCTCAAGCTGTCGGCGCACGAACCTTGACCGGCAGCGTCGGCCAGAGCTTGAAGGGCAGGCGCGCTGCTTTCTTTCGAGCGACAGGCCCTCACCCTCGGTCGTCAATCATCATTTGAATTTCAGACCATTCCCAAAAATTGCTTCACTGCCTCAACCGTCCGCACCGGGTCCTCTTCCTGCGGCATATGGCCAAGGTCATCGAAAATCACCATCGTGCTGCCGGCAATGTCGCGGTGGAATCGTTCAGCGGTATCGGGCGGAATGAGGCGGTCCTTACCGCCCCACATAATGAGCGTAGGCAATTTCAGCTCGGAAATGCTCTGCGCGTGTGTGACCGGTCGCCGCCATTGCCGCCCACGCTCGAGAAGCGCCTGGCGATTTCCCTTGCACTGGGCGAGCTCGCGATAGCGAGCCATCACTTCCGGTACAGCTTTCTTGGGATCGCCATAGACATTTCTCAAGCCTTGCTCGATGAGGCCGCGGGGAAATGTGTTTCTCACCATCCAACCGTGCATCGGCAGCCCCGCAAAATAGAAAGCGATGGGCATCGATATCGGCCGGGTGGCGTAACCATCAGAGTCCACGAGGATGAGCCGTTCCACGCGCGAGGGATGCGCCAATGCGGTGCGCCACGCGACGGCTCCGCCGTGCGAGTTGCCCCCGAGCACGCACCGCTCGACGCCGAGGGCATCCAGCACCGCGAGGACGAGGGGCAAGTCATTCTCGACGCTGTAGACACGATCGGGTGATGGACCGGTCAGCCCAAACCCCGGCAGATCGAAGCGGATGACCCGCCGTGTGCCGCTGAGCGCCTCGGCCCAGCCGTTCCAGGTGTGCAGGGATGCAAGGGTTCCATGCAACAGCACAATCGGGGTCGGGTCGTCCCGAGGCCCCTCGTCGCGTAGATGCACACTCATGCCGGCCACCTCCAAGAAGGTGGACGGGGCGCGCCCCCAGCGCCTTCGCAGATCCGCCACGCTGCGCTCCGGCGCCCAGTTCAATGCTACATAGAGGCCGGTTACGACCGCAGCACCAATCAACGCGCCGCCGATTATCTTCATGGGACTTCTCGCTCGCTGATCCGTTTCATGTTCATTCCAGTCCGAGGAACTGTTTTACCGCAGCAACCGTTTTGGCAGGGTCTTCTTCTTGTGGCGTATGGCCGAGATTCCTCGAAGATCACCAAGGTGCTTCCCGCGATGTCCTGATGAAAGCGTTGCGCGGCCTCCGGTGGAATCAGGCGATCTCGGCCACCCCATATAATGAGGGTAGGCAGTTTCAGCTCCGGGATTCGGTGAGCGAGATTGGCAGGCCGCCGCTGTCGTCCGCGCTCGATGAGCGCGCGGCGATTGCCTTCGCGCTGGGTAAGCTCGCGCAAACGATCGACCAGCTCCGGTGTGACTCTGCTGGGGTCGCCATAGACATCACGCAGCCCCTGCTCAACGAGCATGCGGGGGAGAGTATGCGTCGCCATCCAATCGAACATCGGCAGCCGGGCCAGATAGAACGCCATTGGCATTGATTTTGGGCGCGTGGGATAGCCACCGGAATCCACGAGAATGAGCTTTTCCACCCGCGACGGATGCGCCAATGCGAGGCGCCATGCGATGCTGCCGCCGAGCGAATTGCCGCCAAGGACGCAGTGCTCGATGCCGAGATAGTCCAGGATCGCGATGACCAAGCGGACGTCTTCATCGACGTTGTAAACGCCTTGCGGAGATGGGCCGGTCAGCCCGAAACCGGGCAAATCGATGCGGATGACGCGTCGTCGGCTTTGCAGCGCCTCGGCCCAGCCCTCCCAGGTATGCAGGGATGACGCAGTCCCGTGCAACAGAACGATGGGGCTGCGGTCGTCACGGGGCCCCTCATCGCGCATGTGCACGCTCATGCCCAGGACATTCAAAAAAACCGATGGCGGCGGTGCCCAGCGCGTGCGCAACTCCTCCACGGTACGCTCAGGCGCCCAGGCTGTGATGACATAAGCGCCGATCAGCATCGCGAACGTAATCAGGATGCCGCCGACGATCAGCATGAAACGCCTCATGGCAGGCTGCGCTGTTGCTTGTTCATTTGGTTCGCAAAAATTCACGATGCAAGTGAGGGCACGCGCCTGGGCACGACGCGCGCAGTCGGCCGTTTCTATCTGATCGAGGCGCCCGTGGCTCCCCGCCCCATGCTTCATAGGCGGCGCGACCGGCTGGCTTGTGTCGCCTATGATCTTACCGACTTCGTAGACCGGGTCAAAGAATGCAAAAGCAACGAGCTTGCCTCAAGGCCAGCGCGCCCGGGCTCACCCTCGGGCGGGTAAGCGAAATGAGCGCAGTTCTCGAAGTGAAGAGCCTGGGGCTTGCACCTCAGCAGCGCACAATGGTGACCGAGCGCTCGCTGCCGTCCCTCCAAGGCAGATGTTGCGTCTGCGAATCGCAGCCGGGACGATATGGAATCACGTAAATGGCGCGCTGAGCAACGGTGGAGCTGTGTGTGCCCAGATAAGGCGGGGCCGGGTAACCTGCGGTCGGGTAGGGGGCCTCATCGGGAATAGAATGACTGAGGGGGTCATAGTACGGCTGGCTGTAGGATTGGCCATAGTAGGGATCATACCAACCACCCCAAGTCGTGAGCGACCCGAAGCCGAAGCGGCGGTGTCGAAAGAACGATGCGCGTAGCGGATGTGAGCGCATTCCCGCTCGGCTGCCCACTGCTCCTCGCCCGGCATGCAAAAATGGTCGTATCGCGCCGGGACGGGCGGCGGCCGGTGAGGCCGCGGGAGAACCGCCGGCATGTCCGCCACCTGATCTGGCAATTGTCTCGGTCCCGCCGAGAACGGCTCCTGCTCCTATGATGAGAACTATGGTGGCCGCAATACGAATGCTCATCGCATGCACTCCTGCCTGCGCTTGACGGCCGCATCAAAGCTCAATTTAAGGCACAGTCCTGCGATTGCACCGCGCAATTGCGCCCGTAGTTAACGTCGCCCGTGATTGCCGGAATCAGCGCCCCGGCCGCGAAGAATGCGCGAACGCCCAATAGAGCTCGCGCGCCCTCGCGTAGAATGCGCCCGGCTGGAGCTCGCGCTGATCAATGCGGGTGATCGGCGATACCTTGGAAAAATTGCCGGTTGAGAAGATTTCATCGGCAGTCTCGAACTCGGCGTAGCTCATGGTCTTTTCGACCACCCGGACCCCGTCATCCCGCAGCAACCCGATGATGCGCCCACGGGTGATACCGTTGAGGAAGGTTCCGTTGGCGGCCGGTGTATAGACGACGCCGTCTTTGGCCATGAACACGTTGGAAGTTCCGAGCTCCGCGACATTTCCAAGCATATCGCGCATGAGGCAATTATCGAAACCGCGCTGCTGCGCCTCGATCATCGCGCGAGCATTGTTTGGATAGAGGCAGCCCGCCTTGGCCTCGACAGGGGCGCATTCGGCTGTCGGCCGCCGGTAGGGCGACAACGTGATGGAGGCCGCCTTGGGCTTGGGGAGCGGGGCTTCGTACATGCAAAGACACCAGCGAGTCGATTCGGGATCGTGGCGAATGCCGCCAGGAGATCCGGTTTCCGCCCAATACATCGGTCGAATATAGAGCTCGGCGGCGGGATCAAAACGTTTCAATCCTTCCACAACCAGGCCGACCCACTCCTCGACTGAAACTGTTGCCTGCAAGAAAAAGCTCACGGCGGAACTGTTGACGCGCGCGCAATGCAATTCGAGATCGGGCGTTACCCCTTCGAACGCCCGCGCCCCGTCGAACACGATCGAGCCGAGCCAGGCGGCGTGCGTTCGCGCCCCCAGGATCGCGGCGTTGCCGGCGCGCCAATCGCCATCAAAGAATGTCCAAGTCTTTGAGAATCCCGTCTTTGAGAACCCCACCTGCTTGAATGGCGCGCTCTTGGCCGCTGATCGCCCGCAATGCCTGTTGTCCTTCGCTTTCAGCAGCATGACAGAAAACCTTCCGCGGCCGGCTTTCTTGTTCAGCTGATTTCTTCGGCAACCTGCGCCTGATTCGGCCGCGGCTGCTTGGCATGTTTATTCTTAGCATGTGTATGCTTGGCGTGATCCTTTTGATCGCAGAGATGTGACAGCCAGTTGCCGTACATGCGCGTCGCCCAGGATGTGGAGACCGGCACGAGGCCGGTCTCCAAAAAGGCTGTCGGAAAGCTCTCGATCAGATGTTCCTGACGTGTCGTAGTCGCGCGGTGACGAAACTTTTGCAACGCATCGACCGCGGCGGGTTTGAAATATCCATCCGGGACCACCGGATAGGTCTCCCGCTCGCGCCGCAGAAATCGCCCGATGTCGCGCCGATATTCCCGCAGCAAGGCGTGCCTGTCATATTCCGGGTGACCCTGGAAGAAGACAAAAAGGCTGTTTGTCTGCTGGACGAACGCGTCAACGCCGGCCTGCGCCGATCGGGTCAGAATGGTGTAATTGCACGCGGTCAGAGACTGCTCCGACAACTCGTTCCAGCGCGAATGTGCAACCCGTATCCGGGGTGAAACAGTTGTCAACAAGACGTGAGGCGAGACCCCCATGCATTCAAATACACCCGACCGCTTGTCCGCGAGTTGACGGCGTGCGATGCCGTCCATGTGGAGAACGGCGGCATGGGCGGCGAGGCAGGACCAGATTGTCGAAATGGTGTTCGTTTGCGCCCAGTCGATGAGGCGTGTGAACGTCTGCCAATAAGGCTCCTCTGTCAGCAGCGGAGCGCGCGGCTCTGTCCCGGTGACGATCAGTGCATCCAGTTGGCTGCCCCAAAGCTCATCGAAACGGCAGTAGCGGCCATTCATGTGCCGGCACACCGTTTCGCTTCGGGCTATCTCGGGAAGCGAAAACAGACGCACGTGAATGTCTGTTGGTCCGGCGGCGGCATCCAGGAGATCGAGAAACTGCCGCTCCGTCCATTCTACCGCGCCATCAGGCATGTTGTTGATGAGCCCGATTGTGAGGTGCTTACCGTCCGCTGCCTGCAGGCCGGCAGGCGCACGTTTGCCTCGACCCGCGCCCGAGGAGGCGCCGGCCCGTGGAGGATCAGGCTCGATCAGGAGGCGCATGCGGCTGCTCCATCGCGGCTTATTCCGCGGCGATCATCGTGCTCGCGCCGGCGGCAACGGCGAGTGCCTGATCGAGATCGGCAACGATGTCATCGATGTGCTCGATGCCGATGCTGAGGCGGATCATCTCGGGTCGCACGCCCGCCAGGCGTCTGCTCTTCGGGCGACATTTGGCGATGCGTTGTCGAGGCCGGATGGCAGGCCAGCGATTTTGCGTCGCCCATGTTGACGAGGCGTTTGATGAGGTTGAATGCGTCGTAACATCTGACGCCGGCGTGAAATCCGCCGCGTACCCCGAATGTCAGCAGCGAGCAGGCGCGCCCACCGAGATATTTCTGCGCCAGGGCGTGATAAGGACTATCCGGAAATCCGGCATAGTTGACCCATTCGACGCGGGCATCCCGGCGCAGAAACTCGGCTGCGCGCTCGGCATTGGCGACATGGCGCTCGACGCGCAATGCCACCGTCTCGATCCCCTGCAGAAGCAGAAAGGCGCTCAACGGAGAGAGCACGGCGCCCGTAGCGCGCTGATAAACGCTGCGGCAGCGCGCAATGTAGGCGCTCTCTCCGAAATGCTCGGTGTAGATCAGGCCATGGTAGGAGGCGTCCGGCTGGTTGAACATTGGAAAGCGCTGGGCGTGCTCCTTCCAGGGAAAGCGCCCGCTGTCGACGATGATCCCGCCCAATGTGGTGCCGTGTCCGCCCATGAACTTCGTGAGCGAGTGCACGACGATATCGGCCCCATATTCCATGGGTCTGAGCAGGACAGGAGTGGCAACCGTATTGTCGACGATCAGCGGAATGCCCGCCGCGTGGGCTACCTTGGCCAGCGCTTCCAGATCGCAGATATTTCCGGCGGGGTTGCCAATGCTCTCGCAGAACACCGCCTTGGTGTTTTCGTCGATGCGCCGGGCAATGGCTTCCGGCAGGTCCGCGTCAGCAAATCGAACCTCCACACCCTGGCTCGGCAGCACATGCGCAAACAACGTATGCGTGGTGCCGTAAAGTTGCGGCACGGATACGATGTTGCTGCCCATGTTGGTAAGATTAAGCGCGGCATAGTTGAGCGCAGCCTGCCCCGAGCTCACACACAACGCCTCGACGCCGCCCTCGAGGGCGGCCACCCGGCGCTCCAGCACATCGGTAGTCGGATTACTGATGCGGGTGTAGCGATATCCATTTGCCTCGAGATTAAACAGAGCCGCGCCATGCTCGGCGCTGTCGAACGCATAGGCGACGGTCTGATAAATGGGAACGGCGACTGACCGCGTTGTGGGGTCAGTGTCGTACCCGCTGTGAATCGCCATCGTCTCGCAGTGCATGGCTCTAACCGCGCCTTATCGCAAACCGAAGACGGGCGTCACTCGCCGCTGTCGCATCGTGAACCTTTGGGTTCCACTGCTTCAAGGCAAGCTCCTGCGTCCTGAGAGCACAAAAGATGCATCCAGTCCAACATATGCGCGCATTGCGCGAACGCTGCAATTTCAAGGAAACAGATGAAAGGCGATAACCTTAACGATTAACGCGCTAAGTTGTTGTTGAGCGCCCGGGCATGGAATAGCGATAAGCGATGTCTCCTGTCAGGATGTCGACGCATTAGCGAAAAGGCGGACGCGACTGCGATGAGCGTGGATTGCATGACCGCGGGCGCGCATGCGGTGGCTGATTCGACGAACGCCGCCTGGTTGCGCGCCCTAGAACTGACAAAGTCCGTGGCAAGCCGGCAGGTTCGCCTCCTGCCCGTCACTATCGAGGAGGTCGCGGATCAGGTCGGTGATGGGGTGGCGCTTCTTGGCGACCGCGAAACCCTCAGCTTTCGAGAGCTCGTCGAGCAATCCCGCCGCTATGCGCGCTGGGCGCTGAAGCTCGGCGTGGCAAAGCAGCAGGTGGTCTGCCTTTTGATGCCCAATTGTCCACAATACATGGCGATTTGGTTGGGGATTACGCGCGTTGGCGGTGTTGTGGCGTTGCTCAATACTACTCTCCCCGGCCGCTCGCTGGCGCATTGCATCGACATCGTGGAGCCCGCGCACATCATTGTGGCACAGGAGCTCATGCCGGTAGTGGAGGACGCCAGGCAGCATCTCACGACGAATCCCAGGATCTGGGTGCACGGATCTGGCGCCGGCAACGACTCTGAAGCCGCAGACATCGATTGTATTATCAATGGCCTTTCGGGAGGCCGGCTGAGCGATGTCGAGGGCGTGCCGCCATCGATCACCGACCGCGCGTTGTTGATCTACACTTCCGGCACAACGGGCTTGCCGAAAGCCGCAAATGTCAGCCATCAGCGATTGCTGATCTGGAGCCTGTGGTTTGCCGGCATGATGAATACCCGAGTGTCGGATCGCATGTACAATTGCCTCCCCATGTACCACAGCATAGGAGGTGTGGTGGCGACGGGAGCTGTGCTGGTCAACGGCGGCTCGGTCGTGATCCGGGAGAGTTTCTCCGCCAGTCGTTTCTGGGATGATGTCACCGGCTGGAACTGCACCCTGTTTCAATATATCGGTGAGCTCTGCCGCTATCTGTTGTTGGCTCCGCCCCATCCGCGCGAGCGGGCACACCGGATAAGGCTGTGCTGCGGCAATGGATTGCGATCGGAGATTTGGACTCCATTCAAGGAAAGATTCCAAATCCCTCGTATTCTGGAATTTTATGCCGCTACCGAGGGCAATGTCACTCTGTTCAACTGCGAGGGCAAGCCAGGCGCCATTGGCCGGATACCATCCTTCCTTGCGCATCGGTCGCGAATTCTCCTGGTAAAATACGACATTGAGAGAGGGGCAATTCTTCGAGACGAGATGGGACGTGCTGTCCGATGTCGGCCGGGAGAAGCCGGCGTGGCGATCGGGAAAATGTTCGAAATGTCCGATAATCCAGGCGCGCGGTTCGAAGGCTATACGAACAGCTGCGATTCCGAAGCGAAGATCCTGCGCAACGTGCTCGACGCCGGAGACGCCTGGTTTTTTACCGGCGATCTGATGCGTAGCGACAGGGATGGCTTCTTCTACTTCGTCGACCGCGCCGGCGATACGTTCCGCTGGAAAGGCGAGAATGTTTCAACAACCGAAGTCGAGCAGGCAATCACGGCATTTCCTTCCGTTGCCGAGGCAAATGTTTTCGGCGTGGAAGTTCCGGGAGTCGGTGGGCGCGCCGGCATGGCGGCTCTCGTGGTGGGTGAGGGGTTCCGGCTCGCCGCCTTTCGACGGCACCTTGCCGCACTTCTCCCAGCTTACGCGCACCCGCTCTTCCTGCGGGTTGTACGCGAGCTTGAGATCACCAGAACCTTCAAGCAAAAGAAAGCCGATCTGGTGCGGGACGGATATGATCCCCGCAAGGTCAAAGATGCCGTCTATTTCAATCATCCAAGGGCGAAAGCTTTCGTTCCTTTGAGCCATGAGCTCTTCGATTGCATCCAACGGCAGCAACTGCGATTGTAGTGCTCAGCGAGGTTGCGATTCGCCCATGGCGCGACGCAGGCGCGATCGGAAATTTGTTTACCGCGAAACTTACGCCACAAAAATCGAAGATACACTTACAGTTATTCCGATGACGCCCCCTGATTCGGCATTGCGAACGGCACTTGCCAGTAGGACGTTGATCACTCGAACTGTCGCTTGGGCTGCCTTGATCCTCGTTGTATTGCTGACGCTCGTTCCACCAAACGTTCGTCCACGTTCGATTCTGCCACACGGCGTGGAGCATTTTGCTGCCTTCCTTCTGATGGGCGCCGCGATCGCGATTGGATATCGTCGTCATCATCGCATGATTGCCATTTTGGCTATTCCGGTGACCGCACTCCTCGAGCTGGCTCAGATATGCGTGCCGGGACGCCACGCCAGCTTCACCGATTTTGCGATAAACGCGCTGGGAATTTGCGTTGGTGTGGCTCTCATCTCGCTGATTGCGCGGAGGAGGCTCAACGGAGAGGGCGACTGAGCCGCCCGGCCGGCCACGCGCTGCGGTCGTTAGGGTTACTTTCACGGGAAGAGCTCATTCTCGAAAAGTTGTCATCAACCCCGCCACCCAATATCGCTATACTACCGGGCTTTGAGCCAGTCATGAAGCATCCCACCGACCTCGTCGCCGTCTCAGGGATACGGTGCCGGCAGATCCGCAAATCGGATTTGCCAGCGGTTATCGATCTACTCGCCGGTGGCTTTCCAGCGAAACCACGCGAGCATTGGTCCCGGGTCTTCGTGGTGCTTGATGAGCATCACGCGCCTCTCGGGTTCCCAAAATATGGATACCTTCTCGAAGTTGGCGGCATCGTCGTAGGAGCCATAATCGAGATATTCACCGCAATCCAAAGCAGCGAGGGAACTACGATTCGATGCAACGTTTCGAGCTGGTTTGTGCAGCCCGTGTTCAGAAGCTATGCAAGCTTGCTGGTCTCGAAAGCCCTTAGCCACCAGAACGTCACGTATCTGAACGTCACGCCTGCTCCACATACCTTGCCAATTGTCGAGGCGCAGGGATATGCGAGGTATGTTAGCGGACTGTTTGTCGCGATACCTGCCGCGCAATTCCCGGTCAACCAGGCTCGTGTAGCAGCAATGAACGCCGACGGCTCACCCGGCAACCGCAATGACTTTGAAAATAAAATATTGGCCGACCATGCCAAATACGGTTGCCTGAGCTTGTGGTGCACTTCGGAAGGTGAGTCGTATCCCTTCGTGTTTCGGCCGCGCTTCTACAAAGGCATCCCTTGTGCGCAACTTGTCTATTGTCGCGGCTTGGATCATTTTGTTGGATTTTCCGGGGCGATTGGCCGCTTTCTTTTAATGCGAGGCCGACCGTTTGTCCTCATCGATGCCAATGGCTCCGTTTCCGGGCTGCTTGGGAAATATTTCGATGCAAGGATGGCAAAGTATTTCAAGGGGCCCCACCGGCCTCGCTTGGGCGATCTCGCCTACACCGAGGTTGCCATGTTCGGCGTCTAATACCAGGACACCGGACTTGCCAGAGCAAGAGATCGTGTTGCGCCTTACAGGCATCGCGCCAGCGCATCACAATGAGCAGCGCGATTGTTAATGTTAAGGGCGGATTAATCTCGGAGCGTGGCGTGGCTATGCCATCATCGCTGCTGCAAAGCCGCGAGATTGGCGCATGGATCTTTCATTCGGCGCGAATCCAGCCCGCGCTTCTAAGAGCAATTTCAATAATGCCGTGCATGCGCTGCGCGCCTTCGCAACGCTGATGGTCTTTTGCGCGCACATGTTTGACAGCTTTAACACCTATTTCTTCTCGAACTGCGATCTGCTCAACCTGGCAATTCCCTATATCAAACGCTTTGGAACGTTCGGCGTCGAGCTGTTCTTTGTCATCAGCGGCTACGTCATCATGAACAGCGTCAGCAGGTATGATCTTCTCGGATTCTTCCGGCGTCGTTTGATCCGCATCTACCCGGTATTTGCGTTCTTCACGATTTTGTTCTTCGCAATAAATTCGGTCTACCGCCTCGCTCCCGGGAAAATGTCCGTCGCGGATTTTCTGCTTAACATGACGTTTCTCGATATTTACTTCGGCACTCCAGCTTTGAGCCCAAATGCCTGGAGCCTGAGCTACGAAGCAAATTTTTACGTGCTCGCCGGTATCGGTTGCTGTCTCCTTAAAGAGCGGCTGGCCCGTGCCTTCGCACTTTTGCTGCTTGCCGCGACTGTGTTCCTCATTTTCTTTCCCATCGCAGCGTATTTCGTTATCGGCTGCCTGCTGTATTTTGCGCGGAATTTGCTGCCGGTTTCGGTGCCGCGCGGGGTGCAGAGTGCCGTCATCGTAGCGTGGTGCGTGCTTGCAGCAACCATCGACCATGCCCCGGCGACGTTCGAATTGCAGTCGCTGATGATGAACGTTGTTCTACTCGCCTTTACGACGGTATTTTTCGTCGTTGTATCCAGTCGCACCGGTGCGTTCGCATGGCTGGCGACCTTGAAGCCGATATTTTTTATCGGGACCATCAGCTATTCATTCTATCTCACGCATCCGTATTCGTATTTCGCGCTGCGCGTTCTATTCCAGAAGCTGGGCCTGGAGACTTGGAATATCGGGGCAGCCGCTGCCGTGTATTTTCCAAGCATGACGTTGCTCGCCATTGCGGTGTCCTATCTGGTGTACCGCGTGCTTGAAGTAGCGCCATATCGCGCGGCGTTTGGCGAGTCGGTATTCCGAGAAAGAACAGCGGTCAACTCCGCTGCTAACACCTCATATTCGGCTAACAAAGCCGTCCGCCCGGCGACCCAAACGTGAGCTCTTTTGGTCGGAAGAGACAACCATGCGCCTAGCGCTCATCCTGCCCAAGAACCGGCTCTGGCGTTGGCACCAGCAGTTGCTCCGGCACCTCGGCGGAACGCACGCCGTGGCAGTCTTTGTTGACAATCGTGCATCCAGATATTCATTGCATCTTCGCGCCTGGCTCAAAGTCGAGCTCGCCATGTACGCGGAGCGGCTGCTCTCCCCGCGCGACTTCGACACGGTCGATCATTCGCCGTCATCCAGGCTCAACGAGCAGGAGTTCGATGTCATCATCAATCTCGCGGAGCATGCGAACCCCTCCCGCAATTCGATCGCTATCGGGTATGAGGGAGAAGCTCGACAGCACCGCGTTGATCAACAAATTGCTCGCACGCCAGACGCCGCATCTGACGGTTCATCAGGAGGAGTCGCGTCATCTGCTGACCGAATCCCGGCCGGCGATTGACGACAAATCAAGCCTGACACGAGGGTTGCAGTTGTCCTTCGTCCGCTGCATCTCCCTTCTCGACAGAGCTCTTAAGCCCACGGCGCACGACCGGCTCCTTGAGCAAAAAGCCGCGGCATTCTCGGACACGGTCAAACTGCCGGCCTTTGTCGGCCGTTTCATCCGAGAGAAGGCGTCCAGATTTGTGGCGAAGCCCGAAGTCCGCTGGTCCGTGGCATTGCGGCAGGATCAAGGTCCATTCATCACGGTGGGCGACGATGCAAGGCGCTATTACGCAGAATCCTTTTCTCTTTAGCTGCCAGGGCCGCAATTTCATGTTCGTTGAGGATTTTCCCGACGCGACACAGAAAGGCGTTATCTCCGCGGCGGAAATCGTTGGCGACGCGCTCGTAAACGCGCCGGTGCCGGTGTTGGAGAGGCCCTACCACCTCTCGTATCCGCTCGTCCTCGCCAATGGGGATGCGATCTATATGCTGCCGGAGACGAGCGCCAACAATGCTCTCGAGCTTTACCGGGCGATCGAGTTCCCGTGGAAATGGCAGCTTGATAGAGTGCTCATCGAAGGGCTTTCAGTCGCCGACGCTACGCCGCTATTCCATGATGGCCGGTGGTGGCTCTTTGCCGCCGCGGCGGAGCATGGAACGACTGATCAAGACGAGCTTCTGATTTTCCACAGCGAGAAGCTGACCGGGCCATGGCGGGCGCATCCCGGAAATCCGGTGAAATCCGATTGTCGCTCGGCTCGCCCCGGCGGCCGGATCCAACGGCAAGGCCCCCGGCTTCTACGCCCCGCCCAGGATTGTGAGGACAGCTACGGGACCGGCCTGGTGTGGCTCGAGATCACCGAGCTCACACCCGCGCGCTTCCGGGAGCACGAGGTCGCCTCCTGGGACGGACCACGTGACCTGGGAGTCGCGGGATCCACAGCTTCGATCGTATTGGCGAACTGCAGGTTATCGACTTCAAGAGCATCGTCGGACCAAAGAGCCGATCCTCAATTTCGCGCCAGCTGACGCCTCGATCAGGCAGCGCAATCGATCGCGCCTTTCGGGTTCCGGGAGCCGGAGCGGGCTTGCCATATGCTCCGCCAATCGAGGGCCAATTGCCGCGCGCTAATTCCTGGATCGCCGAGCACCCCAGCCGGCAGGAAGCCAACATGGCTGCATCCTGGCGCAGTGCTCAACAACATCGGTAGCGGCGGGTTTCGCGATGCATCTTGCGACCCACTATCAGGAAATCAGGTCCGACCGCAATAATCCTTACCTGTTGCGGTTTCTTTTCACGCTATTCTGCACGCTCATCCTGACGCGCTTTGTTGTGAATGCCAACGTCCTTGATTCTGTTATGAAATACTCAGCCGAAGGGGGCTCCATTGTCGAGAAGCTTCATCCGAGCACCTATGGTCTCATCGTTCTTCTGCTCACCGCATTGCTGTGCCTGCGGGTCGAGCTTGTCGATTGGGAGCTGCGGGCACTGCGAAGCCTTATTGCGTTCGTCGCCATCATCATCAGCATCGCAGCATTCCTGGGATTTGTCGGACACAGCGGCTCCATTGGATACCTGGTCGATTCGTACGTCGTAGCGTGCGTCGCCGGCGCCGTGATGCTTGCGTTTCCTCCGGCATGGCGGGAAACCATTGGTGCGACTTTGATTATCTTCCTTGCAATCAGCTCATGCGTCGCGCTCGGTGAGTTCGCATTGCAAAAGCGATTGCTGCCGTATTGGGCGACAGAGCTGTCATTCCGCCCGACGGGGCTCACCGAGCACCCGCTGCAGCTCGGTCTGTTCAATGCGACCGCAATCAATCTTGTCCCGCTGACAAGGTGGAAGGCCGCCAGCAAGGTCGGCGTTACAATCATCCTGCTCCTGGGTGTATTCGCCGCGGGAGCGCGGCTGGCCTCGATCGTCGCTGTCGGGAGCACGTTCCTGGTCGTAGTTCTTGCCGAATGGCCTTCGCTGTCAAGCTCCAGACGTTCTCAGCTCAAATTGGCTCTGATCATCGGCGGGATGCTCGCACTTCCAATCCTGCTGACCATGCTGATACAGATGGGATTGGTCGATCGCTTTCAGCAGGGGCTGTTCGATGAGAGCGCCATGGCGCGCGTCAGCATCTACCGCTTGTTCGACATGGTCAGCTGGAGTGAGATATTGCTCGGAGCGGACATTGGCCGGATACGGGCTCTGGCGTTTGATTATCTTGACCTGGACTATATAGAAAGCTCGCTCGTCATGTTCATCTTTCAATTTGGCCTGTTTGGCACGTTGATCTTCCTGGTGTCCCTGGCGCGCACGTTTTTTGTTCTGTTGTCGGGAGCTGATCGGCGCCTGACGCTCGGAGCCTGTGCGTTTTTTGTCGTTGCCAGCAGCAACAATGCGCTCTCGTCAAAGACGCCGATCATTTTGATGATCGTCCTGCTTCTGATTGCGTTTCATGGCGGCTCTCGGGCACGACCTGCCGCCCGTCAGAAGCCGGTGTTCATGCCGAGCGCGCGAAGCGATACTGGATCCAGCGCGTTGGCGCCGTCGCTCTCAACCAGCGCCATCCCGCCATATCCCGACAGCGCCCAAAGCGCCCAGCCGAAACCCCGCCGTTCGGCCTCAACGCGGACATCCCGCATCCATGCTTCCTGGGACATGGGATCCGAGGCGCGATAGATGCCATAAGTGCGCGTAACGCCGAACTCGCCAAGCAGAATTGAGCTTGGCGCGATACCATGACGTTGCGCCCAGATCAGGACGGAGTTCGAATTCGTCGGATATGTCCTTCCGGCCAAAGCCCGTGGCGACGTAGCTCGATATCCGTTCTCGAACTTGCCGCAACGCACGCGTCTTGTCCCCGGCATTGAGGTTTGCATCGGCGAGAATGTTGTCCTTGACTCGCGCCCACACGCGATCCACGTCGCCGCTTTTCGCCGGATAAGGCAGACCTGATATGAATTGCCAGTGGGAGGCGCTTGGGTTAGGCGACACAACGCCCTGGTGCGTAAAGTCATGCGGCTCGTAGTAGTGGAAGCTGAACAGCACGTTGCTTGCGGCGAACGGCGCCGGGTCGAGCGCCTTCAAGCCGGTGGCGTCGCCGCCACGAGCGCCGGTAACAACGAGAAGCAGGTCTGGCGCCTCGGCCCGCGCCCCCTGATGCAACAGCTCGAGCATTCGCTGCCACCGCTCGGTGGTCGGCGCATCCCAGCCGTACTGAGGCTCGTTCATCAGCTCAAGCGCCAGCTTGCTGGTTCGCTGCATCGTCAGAAGACGAGCAGTCCGGCGTATCATTGCAAGGTAGCTCAGGAATAGGGGGTCATCCACGCTCGCAACGAGCTTCTCAGGCGCATAGTCGGGGACTTGACTGTTGGGATGAAAGTCAACAATCACCCCGAAGCCGAGCGCAAGCAGATGATGAAGCACGCCCGCGAGATGCCGATCAAGCGCGTCACGCTTTCTCTCCGTGAACTGGAGAAACGGTCCTGGATCCACGGTCAGACGAATGAAATCAAACCCGGCCACCTTCAAATTCTGCAAGAGCTGATCTGAAACCTCATACCTGGCGCCGATGAATGGCGGCCAGGAATATCGCCTCGGTTGCGCGCTTTCGACGGCCGCCCAGTTCATCATGTTGTGGATCGCGACACCCCTTTGAAAGAGTGCGCCATTTTGCGGCTTGCCGAGAAGGGGCGTCGCCCAAAGCGGTGCCGCCATGCCGGCAAGCGCCCGATTGCGCGAGACGCCTGCGCGCTATGCCGCTGCCGGGGGCGGAACCGGACAACTGACGCCAGCCCGTGATTGCTGCCACCGACAAGAACGGCGCCGCGGACGTTCATCTTGCTGGCGCTCAGCGTGCGGAGCATTTGCTGCAGATCATCCTCGCGGGAGACGCCTGCCTCCGCCACGATGATCACGTCATCGATGATGTTGCTGAAGCCGCGGGCGAGCGGATCGGCGAAGGGGAACCGGCCGTCCACGACCACCAGATTAAAATATTTGAATTGTCCGGATATTCGCATCCCCCGATCGGCTGCTCGAGGCTGCCGGGCGCCGTTTCGCGTGGATGGGGCTCCGGCCGTCAGCAAATTCGACACCTTGCCACGGCGTCGTAACAACGACATCCGATAGATCGAAACGTCCCTCGAGGACCTCGCGGAACCCTGCCTCATCCGCCTTTGCAAACGACGACGTCAAACAGTGTTGACGAGGATCGCTGTCGATGACCAGCACCTGATCGCCATCGGTCGCGGCGGCGCGGGCAAGGTTGAGCGCCACGAGTGAGCGCGCGGCAAGGCCGTCGAACGACGTGACCAGAACCAGGCGGGTATCGTTCATCGGAAGGGAGCCGAGCAAGCCATCGCGCAGGCGGCGAATTGCTGTCCTTTGTTCCGGCGTCGGGTCATGGTTTGCGCCGGCCAGCAGGTCTGAATTGGTCACGGCACGGCGCACCCACCAGGTACGTCGAAGCGGCTCTCGTGGCAAAACGGCAAGCACAGGCAAGCCGATATCCGAGGCGATCTGACTGGCCGAATAGAGCCGTGAATTGAATTGCTCGCGGACAAGCCCAAGTCCAAAGCCGCCGATCAAGCCAATGCACAGCGAACCCGCCACCACGAGCAACCGGGACGGATTGCTCTTCGCGGGCGGCGGCGGCGCGCGGGTGATGACGCGGGCGTTCGACTTGTCGAGGCCGCGCTGCTCATCAACCTCCTTGGCCCGGGTCAGAATCGCCATGTACACCGCGCGATTGGATTCTGCCTCACGCTCAAGCTCTCGCAGCTTCACTTGCGAAGCATGGGTCTCCGACGCAAGCCGCTTGAGCGCCTCAAGACTGGACTCCATGGCTTGCTCGTTTGCTCGGGCGCGGTTGAGATCGCCAAGCGCGCTTTGCGAAATGCGCGTGACCTCTTCGTCGACGAGCTTGCGCGACGCCTCGACTTGTGCCCTCGCCGCCTGCATCGCCGGATGGCGAGGTCCCAATGCCGTCACGGCATTGGCTTCGGCCTGCTTGGCCTCCGCGTACTTGGTCCTCAAAGCCATGAACGTTCCGGAGTTGGTCACCTCGGCGATTGCATCCGGCGATGCTTTGCTTTGCCGTAACCGCTCAATTTCCGCAAACCGCGCACGCTGTTGAGCAGTCTGCTCGCGGGCAAGCGTGAGCCGCCTGTTCAAGTCGCTTAGCTGTTGCTCGTTCACCAGTTGGCCGCTGGCGGTGATGATCTTGTTCTGCACCTTGTACTGCTCGACTCGCCTGTCGCTTTCCTCGGCGCGTTGGCGCAACTCGTTGAGCCGGGCGACCAACGAGGCTTTTGCCCGCAGGGCGGCGTCCGCCTTGGAGGCGCTCTCCTGCTCGAGATAGGCGGCAGCCAGAGCGTTCGCGATACGCGCAGACTTCTTGGGATCGTCAGTCCATACCGAAATATTGAGCACGAAGGTTTTCTCCGGCCGGCGCACGTCCAACTGCTCCCGAAGAATTCGCATTGCCTTTTGCATGCGATCCGGCGCCTTGCGGGTCCCAGGCACGATAAAATCGACCACTTGGGTCAGCAATGAATCTCTCGTCTCTCCGAATTCCGGATCGTCGGCGAGCTGTTCGCGCTCCACCACCTTTGCAAGGACCACCTCTGATACTGCGACCTGCACCTGACTTTCGGCTTCCGCCAGCGAAATTTCGCTTTGCGTCGATCGGGGCGTCAGGTCGTTGCTTATGATTTGCAAACCGTTGGGGTCAAGCAGCAGCTGCGTCGTCGCCGTGTAACGGGCGGGTGCGACAAGAACGTATATGAGAGCAGCGATGCCGAAGATCGCGGCGGTTGTCAGGATCCAGGCGAGACGACGTCGCGCGATGTTGACGAAGCCGCGCAGATCGATCACAGCCGCCGGTACATCGGGCCGGGCGGTCAGCGCGCGCGAGGCGCCTTCTATGGTGCTGACGATCGATTCCATCGTGTTGGCTCTCATCTCAGCTGCTCAATAATTGGACGGCCTCTTCGCCGGCGGCCTCGCGTTGCAGCGGGTGCTCGGCAAAGAAGGCCGCCGCGAGGGCTTCCGTCGCCCTGTTTGCGGCGGCGACTTCGATCAGTGTCGTGACAGGCTGCGACGCCAGGGCGCCCGCCAGCACCAGTTGGGTGGTCGGGCCAATATGACCGAATGCGCTGGAGCAGCGGGCGCTGCTGTTGGGCTTCGAATGCCCGCACTCAATGCTGATTGTGAAATCGCGAGGAGGTGTAACGCTGCACAGCCGGCGACCCTGTCCGATGATCTCCACCGTTCGATGTCCTGTCGCCCGGACGACGAGCTCGGGATGGCAGAGGAAATTGAGCGTCACGGGCATCGGCCGCGCAGCGCCGTTGAGGGCATCGCTGATCGCGTAGCCGGATGACAACCGTTGCAAACGTCGCACGTGATGGACACGAAAGCGCCGGCGGTAGCCGTCATGGGTGGCGGTCGCCGACCAGGCCGGTCCACCTGGTGCGGCGTGCAACAATCGGGCGTTGGCTCGCCTGGACCAGCTGAACGCCGGCCGCGCCTCGCTCTGCGAGTTGCCTCTGACCGACAGCGTATTGTGGACCAGACTTTCTCTCAGCCGCGTTCTTGTGTCGTGCCCCGAGAAATAAAGGTAAGTTCCGGCATCGATGAAAATCGGCTGATCGTCGATTGTCAGCCATATTGCCAGCGCATCGGCATGACCGTGAGCACAAAGCGGATCGAGGCCGAGCGGTCCGTGATCGAGCACGAGATGGCATCGCCGGCCAGCAATCGTTTCTTTGGCGCAGGTATAGCCGCCAAAAACCTGCAAACCGGCTCGCGGCTGTCGTGGCCCGCAAACAGGCGGACTGTCGAACACATGGTCGCGCAAATGCCGGTCGCGGGCGGCCGGCGCAAGATCGGGCCGGCGCGCAAGACCGGCGACGGCGGCGATGATCGAGGAGACATAGCGAGGCTCGCGGTCGGGCGGTTGTGCCAGCACTCTGCCCTCGTCGTCGTCGCCGATCGCCGGAACGCGGCCGCCATCATCGGCAAGCCAGAGGAGAAATTTGGCGCCTTCCACAAGTCTTTCGATCAGCGGCGGAGGAAACGGCTCGCCGATATCAGCGGCGAGGCGCGCGGCAAAGGCCAACATCTCCATCGAGAATGCCTGATAGGTCGGAGATTGCTCGACGCCGACGCCATCGGGAAGGATTTGGCGATTTGCCTCCGTCTCCAGAATTTGCCGTCCGTCTCGCTTCCAGATTTGCGCTTCCGGCAGATCAGGAAGGAGTATCCCGGCAATGAACAACCCGAGGCCTTCGGCCAGGCGATGATTGTTGGCAGACGAGTAAAGCGACGGGAATGCCTGCAAATACCGCCCATGCGCCGCGATCAGTCGTCGAATCACAGCGCGCTCGCCGGCCGGCACGGTTTCCGGCTCGAACGCCGCCACCGTCAGAGCAAAGCTGACGAGGCGCATTGCAATTTCGAGGCCTGAAGTCCAGTTGACCCCGCGATACGGAGGGTTGGCATCAGCCCAGCTCGCGATGATCGAAAGCGCTGCTTCGCGAAATTGTGTGCCGCCGGCATCGGCGATCGCAAATGCGATCGGGTGCAGGACCTGAAGACGGTTCAGCTCCCACACATATTTGACATCTCCGATGTGCGTGCCGGTGGATCGGACATCGATGTCGAAGCATGACTTCTCGGCTCCCGGCCAAAGTCTCCCGGTGATCGGATCGTGAAACCAGAGCCCGGCGGGTGGCGTGCGCCGCCAGCGCGAGAGCGGCGAGGTGACCGGCCAGTCTCTGCCGAGAAATCGCAGCTCGCCTGCCATGCTCCGGCGAAGGCTGGCCGCGGCGTTATCTTCCAGCCCGTTGCTGGAGGCGAGCCGAAGACGTTTTCTCATCTGTTGCAGGTCGGCAAACGGTCCATCGCAGATGCATGCAAAGGCGTTCCACTGCCGATCGTCGCGACGCCATCGGCTCTTGCGTCCCGCCTCGGCGATCCGGTGTGGGATTTCACGCAGCGGCATCGCTGCAAGCCGCGCCGCATACCAACGGGAACGTTGCAATATTGTCGGCACAACGGTCATCCAGGTCCGTCGCCTGCGCCAGAGCGCGACGTGGGCGCCGCGGACTTCGCTTGCCACGCGTGCTCCGCCGCCGCTCGCCTATTTCCGGCCGCTCGTCGTCGTAAACGGCTTAACAGACATTTGAGCGTATCCAGGCTTGTTGAGCGCGCCGCCATTCCAGTCAGACGACACGTGCCAGATTTTGCTGTCGTGCGCCCGACATACCTCCGGTTAACACTAACGCGACACGCGTTGTTTGTTAGCGTCGAGTGCAATGCCGCGTCATCTCGCTATTAGTGTTCTGTCAGTGACGCCTCATTCTCTCACCGGCAGGATGGATCGTCAGCGTCACAACAAAACCCACAAACCTCATCCTGAGGAGGCGCGCAGCGCCGTCTCGAAGGATGGAGACTGTCGCGATCTCGCTCGCTTGCGGCTGTCCTTCGAGACGCCCGCTACGCGGGCTCCTCAGGACGAGGCTGGTGGTACTGATATGATTCGAACCAAGGAAACGCTGAACCAGTTTGATCGAATCCTTCGCCGCGCAATCGATCCGAGGCTTAAGCTTAATTTTTGTTTTAAGCACGTTACCGGTTTTATTTGTCGGGTCTCACGTTTGATTTGTCTTAGGATTGCTCGCATTCGCAGTTGCGAAAAGGCAGAGATGCGTATCCTTTCAGTCTTTGGCACTCGCCCTGAGGCCATCAAGATGGCGCCCGTCGTCCTTGCTTTGGCTGGCGCCAATGAAGTTACCTCACGGGTCTGCGTGACCGGCCAGCATCGGAGAATGCTGGACGACGTAATGGCGACGTTCTCACTGATACCTGATTATGATCTCGACATCATGCGGCCGAACCAGACGATGGCCGATGTGTTCGCCAGCGTGATGCGGGGACTCGATTCGATCCTTGTTAGCTTCAAGCCGGACTTCGTGCTCGTCCAAGGCGATACCGCTTCCAGCACCGCTGCTGCGTTGGCGGCATTTTTTCGCTCGATCAAGGTCGGCCACGTGGAAGCTGGTTTGCGCACCGGCAATCTGGCGAGTCCCTGGCCGGAGGAGGCCAATCGCCGGCTGACGGCCGTGGTTGCCGCGCGGCATTACGCGCCGACGCAACGTGCCCGCGATGCGCTTTTGCAGGAAGGGCACGACGCCAAGACGATCGTCGTATCCGGAAATACCGTCATCGACGCGCTGCTCTGGGTTAGCCAGGCTGTCACTGGGCAAGGCCTCCTGAAGCAGGACATGGATGCCGAGTTTTCCTGGCTCGATCCAAGCAAGCGGCTCATTCTGGTCACCGGCCACCGCCGGGAGAGCTTTGGCTCCGGCTTCGCCAGAATATGCGATGCGCTGCGAGCCATAGCGCGCCGGAGCGACGTTCAAATCGTCTATCCCGTGCATCTCAATCCGAATGTGCGGGCGCCCGTTTTCGAGCGATTGGCGGGGCTCGGCAACATCGCGCTGATCGAGCCGCAGAACTATCCGCAGTTCGTCTATCTGATGGCGCGCTCGCATATCATTCTGACGGATTCCGGGGGAATCCAGGAGGAGGCCCCGGCGTTGCGCAAGCCCGTGCTGGTCATGCGCGACAACAGCGAACGGCCAGAGGCGCTCGAAGCCGGAGTAGCTCGCCTCGTGACAACTAATCCGGAAACGATCTTGGCCGCGGTCGATGAGCTTCTCGACCGTGACCACGTCTATTTGGCCATGTCCGCGGGAGCCAATCCGTTTGGAGATGGTCATGCTAGTCAACGCATCGTGAGAGACATTTTGACATGCAGCCCGGAATACAAAGAGTCTCAGTCGTCGGTCTTGGCTATGTCGGTCTCCCGACTGCCGCAACCTTTGCCGCACGCGGCCTTGAGGTGATTGGCGTTGATATCAATCACAGCGCAGTAGAAACAATAAATTCAGGACGGGCGCACATCGCGGAGCCCGATCTCGATATGGTGCTCGGCGCCGCGGTCGCCTCCGGAAAGCTGCGCGCGGTGACGGTGCCGGAACCGGCCGACGCATTTATCATTGCCGTCCCGACTCCGGTCACGGAGGACCACCAGGCCGACATTTCGGCGATCGAGGCGGCGCTCAATTCGATCGCGCCGGTGCTGCGGCGCGGCGACCTCATCGTCATCGAGTCCACCTCGCCGGTGGGAACCTCCGAGCAGGCGGCGCGGCAACTGCGCGCGCTGCGGCCAGACCTTACGTTTCCCGATATCGCACCTGAGCAGTCCGACGTCCTGCTTGCCTACTGCCCGGAACGCATCCTGCCCGGTCAGACGCTGCGTGAGCTCGTCGATAACGCGCGGATCATCGGCGGGCTCGACCGGCGCAGCGCCATCCGCGCCCGCGAGCTCTATGCGTGCTTCGCCATGGGTCCGATGAAGCTGACGACGGCCAGGGTCGCCGAGCTCTCAAAGCTGGTCGAGAACACGTTTCGTGACGTCAATATCGCATTGGCGAACGAGCTCTCGCTGGTCTGCGACGCCCTCGGCATCGATGTGTGGTCGGTCATTCGGCTCGCGAACCTGCATCCGCGTGTAAACATCCTGTCGCCCGGCCCGGGTGTCGGCGGCCACTGCATTCCCGTCGATCCGTGGTTCATCCATCAAGCGCTGCCCGAGCATACCCCGCTCATCCGGACCGCTCGGGAGGTCAACGACCGCAAGCCGCTATTTCTCGTCAACCGGATCGCCAAGGTGGCGCAGCGATTCCGCAAACCAGTGGTCGCGCTGCTCGGACTTACCTACAAGCAGAACGTCGATGATCTGCGCGAGAAGTCCTGCGCTTGAGATCGCGCACCAGCTGGCGACAAGGCGGGTTGGCAAGCTCCTTATCGTTGAGCCGCATCTCAAGGAGTTGCCTTGCCGGCTGGCCAATTATCCCAACCTCGAAATGACTGATCTGGCCAGCGCCGTCAAACGCGCGGACGTGATCGTCATTCTGGTCGCCCACAATAAGTTCCGCGCGCTCGATCGCGGCGCGGTCGCGTCCAAGGTGGTCATCGACGTGGTCGGCCTTCTGACCATGATGATGCTTGACGAGGCATGATGCGTATCTCCCTTTTCGACCTGCCCGTCGACATCATGTCGCACGATGAGACTGTGATGCGGGCAGTCGAGGCGATGGAAACCGGCCGCCGCTGCCAGCACGTGGCGCTCAACGTCGCCAAGCTGGTCAATGCGCGCACCGATGCGGAGCTTGAACGGGATATCCGCGCCAGCGATATCGTCGGCATCGACGGGATGGGGATCGTCTGCGCCTTGCGCGCGCTGGGGCATCACGTGCCGCACCGCGTCGCCGGCGTCGATCTCTTCGAAAGCCTGATGGCGGAATGCGCCCGCAGGAAGCTGCTGCCGTTCCTCCTTGGCGCCACCCCCAAGGTCCTGGGCGACGCCGTGCAGCAGCTGACCCATCGGTTTCCCGGGCTGCGATTGGCTGGAACGCACCACGGTTATTTCTCCTCCGATGAAGAGGAGGATATCTGCGCCTTGATTCGTGCCAGCGGCGCGCATGCTCTTTTTGTCGCCATGCCAACTCCTCGCAAGGAGCGATTCGTGAATCGCCACCGGGATAGCCTGTCCGTTCCGTTCATCATGGGTATTGGCGGCACGCTCGACGTTGTTGCCGGATACGTTCACCGGGCTCCCGCCTTTGTTCAGGTGACCGGGTTCGAGTGGGCCTATCGGCTGGCGCAGGAGCCGCGCCGGCTGGCATGGCGCTATCTGCGGACCAACGTGATCTTCGCCGGCCTCCTGCTGCGCCGGGTCGGAGCGCAATTGGCGGCCTCAATCACGAAGCCCTGAATTCGGATACGCAACGTCATGACCGCGCCGCTTGACCTTAAGGTCCGCTTCAGGCCGCTTGCGGCCGCAAGCGTCGCGGCACGGGAGCGACCGGATGCGCCGCCGCTGAACCTGCCTCCAACCGCGCCCGGCACGGCGCGATCCGCAATGCGGCGGGCCACTTACCCTCTCTACATCGCCGCCAACGTCGCGCCCCGCGTGGCGATGTTCGTTCTTTTCATGGTGTTCACGCGGGTCCTGCCCGTCCAGGAATTCGGTTTTTTCGCGCTTGTCATCACCATGGGCGAGATCCTCGACATGACCGTGTCGAACTGGGTTCGCGTCTACATCCTGCGCACCGACGCAGGGGCGCCGAAGCTGAGCGCGCGGCGAATTGGCCGCGCGCTCAGTCTCAGCTGGGGAACGACGGTGTTTTCGTTGCTCATCGCGGCTATCACCGTGCCGATGGTCAGTGCGGTACGCGATGGCGACCTCGTGCTCGGCACCATTGCCTACATCATCGCATTCTCGCTTGCCCGGCTGACCTTGACGCTGGCTCAGCTCACGCAGCGTCACGCCGTTTATGCCGCCATCGAGGGGGCGCGGGCAATTGGCATTGCGGTGGCGACCGCAATCGTCGCGTTCACGCATATCCAGTCGTTTCTTCCCGCGTCGCTGATCCTCTCGCTGGTGACCGCCGGCATCAGTGCGGCGAGCCTGCTCTACACGCTGCGTGGACTGCCAAGACCTCGACTTTCACGCAAAGGCTACCAGGCGGCGCTCGGGTTCGGTCTGCCGTTCATGCTCGCCTCCTTGCTGACCTATAGCCTTGGCTGGCTCGATCGCTTCATCATCAACTATTTTGCCGGACCGTCATCGGTCGCGCTCTATGTCGCGGCCTTTGCCATCGCCAGGCAGCCGGTCGAGCTGCTCATCGGCCCGTTCAACAACTACGCTTTCCCGGTCTTGGCGCGGGCCTACCGGAACCATCAATCGAATGAAGCCGCCGCCATGCAGACCGGCGCAATCACGGCGATCCTTGCCATCAGCACTGCCACCGTTGCCGGTCTTACTCTGCTCGCCGATCCGCTGGCGACATTGTTCTTTCCCATCGATTATCACGCCAGCGTTGCAACGCTCATTCCGTTTGTCGCGCTCGGTACGCTGTTTCTCATGCTCAAGCAGTTCGTGTTCGACAATTCCTTTCACATCACCAGGAGGACCTGGTTGCTCCTCGCAACGATGGTTCCCTCGGCGCTCATCAGCATCACACTTGGCATTGTCTTGATCCGGGACCACGGCAATCTTGGCGCCGCCGTTACCTATGTCGTCTCCACTTTCGTTGCCCTGTGCGCCAGCGCGGCGGCGTCGTTGCGGGTATTGCGCTTCGAGATTCCCTGGCGCCGATTTGCACAAATCGCGATTGCAACCATGGCGGCGAGCGCGCTAACATGGGCCGTGCTGCCATTCGTCGTGCCGCTGGGATTGTTCGCCGGGATCGCAGCCGGAGTTGTCACCTTTTCGGTGTTATACGCCGCCGTTCTGACGTTGTTCGGGATTTCGATCCGGCGCCTTGTAGAGCTGCCGTCGGTGCCCGGGTTCTAACGTCATGCCCGCAGCCAGCCTCCTTTCACGATGCGGTCGCCGGTCGATCGGCGAGAACGTCTGCAAAAAGCGCAAGATAACGCTGCACAATCGCGCCGGTTGCGAACTCGCGGGCGCGCGCTATTCTTGGCGCCGGGTCTCCCGGCCGATCGAGCGCGCGCGCCAGGGCGGCCGCAAGAGCAGCCGGCTGTCCGATCGGCACGATTTCTCCATAGCGGCCGTGGTCCAGGATTTCAGTCGGCCCGCCGCATGCGGTCGCAACGACCGGCAGCCCCGACGCCAGGGCCTCGACAACGACGGGAAGGCAGCGCGAAGCAGACTGCCTTGGCGTAAGCGTCCCATGGATCCTTGACATAGCCGGGCAATTCCACGCGTCCGCCGAGATCAAGCTGTTGCGCGAGGCGTTGCAGCGCGTCCCGCTCCGGGCCCTCGCCATAGATGACGAGCCGGGAGTCACGCTGCGGAACGAGAGCGAAGGCGGTGATGAGGTTGGCAAAGTCCTTCGCGGCGACAAGCCGTCCCAGGGCGACGATTGTCGGCGGGCGCAAGCTCAATTCAGCGGCCGTCGCAGGCGGCTGCGCGCAATCGACCGGAATCGGATTGTAGATGCGCGCAACTCGGTTTGGCGGAGCGCGCCACGTCTTGGCCATATGTGCGATGAGGCAGTCCGAGACGCAGACGGTACGCGCAGCATAGCGCGTAAGCAGCGGCGCGAGTGGGTAAGCGGCCCAGCCGAGCAAGCCACGACCCGCCGTGGAGCTGCCGTGATAGGACAGGATCAGACGCGTTGCGGTTCGCGACAAGACGTGCGCGGCGACGAGCTTGATGTTGGCCGAGGCGCCGATCGCAAGCACGACGTCGAACCGCTGCTCAACCATAAGGCGCGAGAGCCGAATGATCGAACGGCCATGGCCGCCGCCGAGGGTGACCATGGCGACCGAATCAGCAACGAAGCTCCTGTTTTCCAACGCCTCGAAGTCCACGATCAGTGTCACGTCAAGCCCGGCGCTGCTGAGCCCCGATGCCAGCACGGCCGCGACGCGTTCAGCTCCGCCGCCCACCAGAGCCGGAAGATAAACAGCAATGCGTTGACGGCTGATCGGCAACGTTTCCTCCTTCTTCGGCGCAGACCGGGTCGGTGAGGTGTATCGGTGGAAGCGCTGAAGATGCGAAGTCATAGCCACGGCAGCTTCGGATGAAAACGGAAACATTTAATGAAACATTTTCTTGATATCGCGCGAGGTGCCTATTCTCATCTTTCTCCGGGCACGCGATCGAATCTTGGGCGCTTGCTGCAATTCGTGCCGGAGCCCTGGAAATGGGGGCCGAGCTATGGCGAGTGGCGCCAGCGCGTGACGGCTGCGCGAAACGATCCGGCATGCGCCCGCGAGGCGCAAGACCGCGCTCGAGTTGCGATCCTGACCGCGGCTGCCCGGCACAGCCGCTATTATCGTGAATTGCTCACGACTGTTTTCGGCGCTGGGTTCAAACCGGAGAAATTTCTCGATCATGGGAATTGGACGCGCATTCCGGTGCTGACATCCGCGGCGGTAGCCGCGCGCGCCAGCGATATGTGCACGCGCCCGGCCGAGGCGCTCGACATCGGCTCGACCGGCGGCACGTCCGGCAAGCCCGTGAAATTCTACCTGGATCGGCACCGCAGCCCCATCGAGTACGCCTTCGTGCATGACGCGTGGTCGCGCGCCGGCTATCGCGCCGGCGACCCGCGCTGCGTCTTCCGGGGCGTTGAGCTTCCGTCCGAAACGCGCCACATGCACTACGACGCTGGTCTCGCCGAGCTTCGCTGCTCGGTTTTCCACCTCACGGACGCGACCATGCGCGGCTATTGCGAAGAAGTCCGGAGGCGGGGCATCCGCTTTATTCACGGCTACCCATCGGCGATTGCGATCTTCGCGTCATTCCTGCTGCGCGCCGGATTGGCGCCGCTGCTGGAGATCGACGGTGTGTTCCCGACCTCGGAGCGTCTCTATCCGGGCCAACGCGACACCATCGCACAAGCCTTCCACCGAGCGACCATCGTGCCGTTCTATGGTCTCAGCGAGAAGGTGGCCTTCGCCTGCGCCCGGGCCGATGACATCGATGCTTACGAGTTCGATCCCCTCTATGGGTACACGGAGTTGCTCGATGAGCAGGGCGCGCCCGTGACAGCAAGCGGGATGTCCGGCCGGATCGTCTCAACCGGTCTGCTCTTTCACGGCATGCCGTTTATTCGCTACGAAACCGGCGACTTCGGCGAGCTCGTTTCGTTGCCGAACGCGGAGAACGGCTATCGCCTGGCCGTTCGCAACATCACGCCCAAGCACGGCACCGAATTCTTCGTCGGCCGCTCCGGCGCCTTGCTTGCGGTGAAGGGCATCATCTCCAATCTCCACGGCACCGCCGCCGGAATCAGGGAATATCAATTCTATCAGGATACGCCCGGGGAGGCCGTCGCTCGGATCGTCCCGCTGGCAAGCGACACGACCGATTTTTCAAGCTACCAAAATCTCCTTAATCGAAAGACTGAGGGAGAGTTGCACACGATTGTCGAGATTGTTGACAGCATTCCGCTCACGCAACGCGGCAAGCGGAAATTCATCGACCAGCGTCTCAAGGTGCGCCCCGATTAGGTTGACATGGTCTTCGTCATGGCCGCGCTTGTCGCGGCCATCCACGTCTTGCTTGGCCGTGAAGAAAGATGTGGATGGCCGGCAGCGCAGACAAGTTTACGCAGTCTGCGCAAGCTTGACTGCGTTGCCGGCCATGACGACCAACCCAGCAGTTAACGGTGATTTGAGAACTTGAGGTAACTCGCGCACAAACAAACATCGTGCAAATTGTCTCTAACGCACATCTATGTTAGAGAGCGCGTGCGGACAATTCAGATACATCGCTGCTTGCCGCGGCGAGGTCCTTCCGGCAATGAAACGACGAAATGGCTAAAAGTCTGGTGTGAGATGTTATCCACGTATTTCAATGCCGCGATTTATTGGCCGCTGCCCCTGGTATTCTGGCCGATCCCGGTAGGACTACCATTCTGGATCATATTTCTGTGGGCTCGCGCCAGCGAACGAAAGATTCTTTCGCGGGCACATCCTTCGAGCGATCCTGTCGCGGATTTTGATAAAGGCTCTTGGCCTCTCATCAATCATGGCTGGAGACTGGTCCGGCTTTCCGCTCTTGTCGTAGCCTTCGTCACGCCGCCTTGGGCAGATGGGGCGCCGCGAAATGCGCTGTACTGCTCCGCTCTGATATTGATGATAATCGGCGCGCTATTGCGACAACACAGCATCAGAATGCTTGGGGATCATTTCACGTATAGGGTGAGGGTTTCAGAGAAGAGCGAAATCATCAAACGCGGGATTTACAGATGGGTGCGCCATCCGTCCTACACCGGGGGCATGCTGTATAATCTGGGTATCGGGCTGGCGTTGACAAACTGGAGAAGCGCAATTCTCGTCGTCGTCGGCATGTGCGTCATGTACGTCTATCGGGTGCATGTCGAGGAAAAAGCTCTCCTTAGGGTGCATAAAGCCGATTACAGAGAGTATATGAGGCACACCAAAAGATTTGTGCCATTTGTCTTCTGATCATCACATGGCGCAAAGTCAAAAACATTTGCAGGTGCTGATTGCGACACCGCACGGTCTCGGCGGGCGTGGCGGCATTGATCGGATGAACGACATGGCGATTGACGCGATATCGGCGTCGCCAGAACATAATGTCACCGTGAGGCGTCTGGTCACGCGCGGACATGGCAACATCGTCTTTGCGCCGATCGTGTTTGCTGGCGCCTTGTTCCGGCTTTGGCTGGCGGCAAGGCGGCGAGAGGTGGATGTGTTGCATCTCTGTCTCTCGCTCAAGGGCAGCGCATATCGCAAGGTCATGGCTGCTGCCGTCGCGCGGCATTGCGGCGTGCCTTACGTCGTGCATCTTCACGGTGGAGGCTTCGAGTACTTCTGGCTCACCATAGGAACCCGGCTGCGCCGGGCGGTGGATCGTTTGTTTCTGGAGAGCGACAAGGTCGTCGTGCTTGGTCAGTATTGGGTGGATGTCTTTGCCGGTTGGCTGCCGCAGACGGCCGGCAAGGTGGTTGTGCTGCCGAATGCGACGCCCGGTACGACGATTGCCAACGAGCCGTCCAGAGACGGGCGAGTGCGTTTGCTTTTTCTCGGGGAATTGGGGCGAAGGAAAGGAACGCCCCAACTGATGGAGGCGCTCGGGCGCCTGGCCGGCCGCGACGACTGGACCGCTACGCTCGCTGGGAATGGCGATATCGAGGAGGCTCGCGCTTGCGCGCGAAGATTGGGTATCGCGAACAGGGTGACAATCCCGGGATGGCTCGATGCCGAGACGACCGCCCAGGTTCTGCGCCAGGGTGACGTTCTTGTGCTGCCGACGTTCATCGAGAACCTTCCCATGACAATTCTCGAAGCCTTCGCCTGCGGCATCCCCGTGATAACGACTCCGGTTGCCGCGATCACCGAAGTGGTTGCGCACGAGCGCAACGGGTTGCTTGTCCCTGTCGGCGATATTGGCGCGCTGACCAATGCGCTGCGCCGGCTGATCGAGAATCGGGATCTGCGCGAGAGACTCGGTCGCGCGGCACGCGATGATCACGCGCGAGCGCATGACATTCGCGCGTATGCCGCGCGGCTGATCGATTTATGGCGCGACGTGGCAACCAGACGTGCGACGACGCCGAGAATTCGTGTCGATCAGCCTGCGATGCAGAATACCGAGCCGCTGAAGGTTGCCGAGGCAAGGCTTGCGGCCAATGCAAGGCTTGCGGCCAATGCTCAGGGAAGCGCGGGAAATTCATCGGCCGGCTGAATTCACGGCAAAAAAAAGCCCCGACAAGCGGGGCTAAGTGAAGGAGGAAACGCCCATGATTAGGCGCTCGTAACGTTACTTATTTTCTCTTTTGTGCCAAGCATGAACTCGGCTCAAAGCCATTTTTGAAGAAGTATGTAACTTTTTGGTCACAGATTCCCACGACGACCCAGGTTGAGGCCGGGATGTAGGGCCGTAAGCAACTCGCCGCCATGGTTAAGGAGCACCGCCAGCGCAACCTGGGATATTTCTTCGACGACGCGTTGAAGCGCCTGCCGGGCAAGGTCGCCATCATTGATCTGTTCGGCGGGGCGGAACGCCGCGCCACCTACGCCGATCTCGATGCAAGAATGGACCGCGTCGCGCGAATGCTCGTGCGCCTCGGGGTTGAACCAGGACAGCGCGTTGCCATGCTCGTCGGCAACCGTTTGGAATTCATCGAGTTTTTCTTCGGCGCGATGCGCGCGGGGGCCATTCCTCTGCCGCTGAACACCCGCCTCGCAGCCGGCACGATCGAGGACATTATCCGCAGCGCCGGATGCGTGCTTATCCTTATCGATCCGTCGTGCCATCGCGACGCCGTATCGCTGGCGCTGCGCTTGCCGGTGCGCCGAAAGCTGCGGCTCGATCCGGCCAGAGACGGGCTGCTCTCGTTCGAAGATGAGATGGCCCAGCCCGCGCCCGCCGTCATGCCGCCGGTCATCGCCGAGGACGCTCAGGCATTTCAGCCCTACACTTCCGGTTCGACCGGCCGCCCGAAGGGCGCAATCATGACCCATCGGGGAATGCTGTGGTATGTCGCGTACAATCAGCGCCACTGGCCCGCAAGCGAGAGCGACCGGGGCCTGGTGGCTCTGCCGCTGTTTCACAAGAATGCGCTCCGCGGCACGGTCAAGCCCATGCTCTATGCCGGGGATTCTTTCGTGCTCATGCCGGGCTATGAGCCCCGCGCCTACCTTGAAGCGTTAGCAAAATACAAATGCACCTATTCCCGCGGCGTCGCCGCGGTTTTCACGATGTTTCTCCAGCATGGCGAGTTTCTCAAATCGATTGATCTCAGTGCGTTGCGCAGCATGAGCATAGGGTCGGCTGTTGTTGCGCCGGAGCTTCTCGATGCCGTCGAGCGCGCGCTTCCTCACATCACGGTCTCCGAAAGCTACGGCTTGACCGAGGGTGGCAGTCCGTTGCGGTCGCCGATCGACGGGCGTCCTGTTCCGCGCGGCAGCCCCGGCGTGCCGGCGCCGGAGATCGAGGTCCGGCTCGTCGACCCGAACGGCGATGATGCGGACGAAGGCGAGCTCTTGATCCGATGCCCGTATGTGTGCCTTGGCTACTACAATGAGCCGGAGATCACCCGCCAGAAACTGCAGGATGGATGGCTGCGCACCGGCGACATCTTCCGCAAGGACAAGGATGGATTCTTTTATTTCCGCAGCCGGGTGGACGACATGTTCAGCTGTGGTGGCGAGAACGTCTACCCGAAGGAGGTCGAGAATTTGCTGTTCTCGCATCCCGACGTGGTCAATGCGGTCGTCGCGCCCGTGCCGCACCCGATAAAGGGTTTCGTGCCGGTCGCCATGGTGATGGCGCGCGACGGTTCGTCTCTCACGGCTGACGCGCTTCGGGCCTATTGTCTTGAGCGGGGGCCCGCGTATTCGCATCCGCGCTTCATTCAGATGGCGGCCTCACTGCCGCTCAGCGGCGCTGGAAAGATCGACCGCAACACGGTGCAAGCGATGCTCCGAGCTGCGTACGCGGCGGAAGCTACACGGGAATAGTTCCGCGTTTCTTCCCCACTGAGCATTTCCGATTAAATCTGAATCAATGCTCCGTCATGGCCGCGCTTGTCGCGGCCATCCACGTCTTTGCTGGCCCCAGCGAGTCGTGGATGCGCGGGACAAGCCCGCGCATGACGAGGTCAACCTGATCGGGACATATTCTACGTCGAGGGGCGCGCGCTGACCGGTGCGGGTCCGGGCGCCTCGCCCCGCACGCGCGAAATCTCTCCCCGGACGAGGTGCACCAGATCGATGAAATCCTTCTCGAAGGTGCTTTCCACCGTACGTGGACGCGGCAGGTCGACTTGATGATCGGCGACGATGCGACCCGGCCGGGCGCTCATAACAAAGATGCGGTCTGCCAGGAAAGCCGCCTCGCGAAGATCATGGGTAACGAGCACGCAGGTGAACTTTCGCTCCAGCCACAAATTCTGCAGCACCCCCCACAACTCCTCGCGCGTGAACGCATCAAGCGCTCCGAATGGCTCGTCCAGCATCAGGAGCTCGGGTTTATGAATGAGGGCGCGACAAAGGCTCGCCCGCTGCTGCATGCCGCCCGACAGCATCCACGGCTGCATCTCCTCGAACCCGGCAAGGCCAACCGAGCCCAGCAGTTCCCTCGCCTGTGTGACATACGCGTCCCATTGCCGGCGTAAGCGATGCCGGTGCGGCTGCACGATTTCCAGGGGCAGCATGGTGTTAAGCAACGTATTGCGCCACGGCAGCAAGGTCGGATTCTGAAAGGCCATGCCCACGATCTTGAGCGGGCCGCTGACCGGTTCGCCGGCGACGTTGATCGCGCCGGCGGTGCAAGGCAGCAGCCCGGTGACCAGCTTCATCAGGGAAGATTTGCCGCAGCCCGATGGCCCGACCACCGCGGCGAATTCCCCGCGGGCAACGCCCAGCGTGGTGTCCTGGAGCGCAAGCGTGCCTTCAGGGCCGCCATATCGGAGTGCAACCTTCTGCAGTTGCAGAAATGGACCTTGCAAAGCCGGGGCAGTGCTTTTCCCGCGCTCCGCCGCGGCTGACCGGTGCTGGCTCATGCCGTGGTTTCACATGAATGGTAGCTGCCTGTCACGCCGTGCATGCTTTCGCTTCCCGCGGCGTGCCCATTATAGTGTGAGCCGTCCGGCGGAGTCTGCAAATTGCAAGAGCACGTTCGAGTCAGACCGAGATCGGAGCTCGGCGTTGGAGCGTCCCTGCTGCGCAAGGAGGACGCGCGTCATTTGCGCGGCCGCGGACAGTTCGTCTCCGACCTGCGCATAGCCGATGCTCAGGAAATTGCCTTCGTTCGCAGTCCGCACGCGCACGCGCGGATCAGGGACATCACCGCGTCGGCGGGCGGGCGAGGTCGAGTTTTCACCGCACGTGACCTGCCGCGGCTGGGTGAACTGCGAGCAGTGCCGCAAGTGAGCGGGTTTAAGATTTCCGGCTATCCGCCCCTTGCACGCGAGAAGGTGAGGTATGTGGGAGAGCCCATCGCAGCCTGCGTCGGCCGCACGCGCGCCGAAGCAGAGGATCTTGCTGCGCGTGTAAAAGTCGATTTCGATCTCCTGCCGGCGGTGGTGGATGCGGCGCTCGCCCGGTGGGGGACCCCGAGCCTCGTCCATGAGAGCTGGGGGAGCAATCTCTTTATCGAGCGTGTGTTTGCCGAGGGAGACATCGAGGCGGTGTCGCGCTCTGCCGAGGTCAGCATCCGCCGCACCTATCGCATGAACCGGCACGCGGCTGTCCCGCTCGAGGGCCGCTCGGTCCTGGCCTATCGCGACCACAGGCTGGACGAGCTCGTGGTCTATGCCTCGACCCAGGTGCCGCACATCATGCGTCTGGGGCTGGCGGAAGTTCTGGACGTCGAGGAGCGCTGCATCCGGGTGGTCGCGCCGGATGTGGGTGGCGGATTCGGTTCCAAGGCGCGCCTGTCGCCGGAGGAAGTAATAGTGGCCGCGCTTGCTCTCGAGCTCGATCATCCGGTGCGCTGGATCGAGGATCGGAGAGAGCATTTTCTCGCATCAACCCACACCCGCGATCATCATTACTGCGTCGCCGCCTACGCCGACGCCCGCGGCCGGGTCCTGGGCGTGGACGTGGAGCTGATCGTCGACGGCGGCGCCTATGCCATGTGGCCGAACGGACCGTTTCTGGAAACCGGCATGGCCGCGCGCAACCTCCCTGGCCCTTACGACATCCGCAATTGGCGCGTGAAGACCTATACCGTCGCGACCAACAAATCGCCCATCGGCCCCTACCGAGGCGTTGGCAGGCCGGGTGCGTGCTTCGCCATCGAGCGCACGATGGATGAACTGGCGCGCATGGTCGGGCGCGATCCGGTCGAGGTCCGCCTCGAAAATCTCGTGAAGCCTGCGCAGATGCCTTACACCACGGTTGCCAGGCTGAAATTCGACAACGGCGACTATCCGGCGGCGCTGAAGCTTTGCGCGCAGGCCATCGATGTTGCCGCCGTGCGCCGCCGGCAGCAGCAACGCGAGCCGGACGGCAAGCTTATCGGCGTCGGCTTTGCCTGCTATTCGGAGCAGACCGGCCATGGTTGCGGAGAATGGGTCAGCCGCGGCAGTCCTTTCATTCCGGGGTACGAGAGCGCCACCGCGGATCTCAGGCCCGACGGCACGCTCGTGGTGATGGCCGGCATTCAATCGCACGGGCAGGGATTGGAAACGACGCTCGCGCAGATCGCGCACGAGGAGCTCGGCATCGACCCGGCGAAGATTTCGGTGCGCCACGGCGACACCGGACAGTGTCCATTCGGCATGGGAACGTTTGCCTCGCGCAGCATTGTCATGGCGGGCGGCGCGGTTGCCCGTGCGAGCCGGCTGTTGCGTGAAAAGATCCTCAAGATCGGCGCGCATCTCCTCCAGTGCGATCCGGCCGAGGTTCGCTGCGCCGGCGGCAAGGTGATGAGCCGCAGCGGCGAGGTGGACATATCGGAGATCGCGCGCGTCGCGCATCTGCGCATGGATGCCCTGCCGCCGGGTATCGAGCCGCTCCTGAGTGTCACCTCCACTTACCAGCCGGGCATCGACACGGGCGTCTATTCCTATGCAACTCACGGCGCTGTGGTTGCGGTCGATCCGCACACCGGCATGGTCGAGCTTCTGGACTTTGCCGTTGCGGAAGACTGCGGCACCGTCATCAATCCGATGATCGTGGACGGTCAGGTGCGCGGTGGAGTCGTGCAGGGGATTGGCACCGCGCTCTACGAGGAAATTCCCTACGACGAGAACGGTCAACCGCTGGCCGGGACGCTTGCCGATTATCTCGTGCCCGGCGCGGTGGAGCTGCCGCCGATCAAGCTCGCACACCTCCATACGCCGACGCCGTATACGGAATACGGCGTCAAAGGCATGGGGGAGGGAGGCGCGATTGCACCGCCGGCGGCGATCGCCAATGCCGTGCGCGATGCGCTCGCCCATCTCGGCGCCGAGGTCAACGAGACTCCGCTCACGCCAGCGCGGGTTCTCGCCGCGATTCGGCGAGGGCGGGAAAGGGCGACAACAGGGGCATCGAGCGCGTGAGTGGCGCGTTCTCAAAACGCCTTCGGCAGACCCGCATCCCTGAGTAATGCGGCCTTCGATTCACCCTGCCAATCGTGATTGCATCATCCTCCCGCGCTGCTCCCGCGCTGACTGGGGCCGCGCCTCCGCGTGAGAAATTCTTGCTTGCACCGGGTCCAGTTGGCGGTGTAGAACGTAACATGAACACGGCAAAAGCAGTTCAGCCCGGACGAGCCGAGAAGCGCATGCAGTTGCAACGCAATCAGGCAGGACAAACGAAGGCCTACCCGGCCCCGCCCAGGCGCATCATTTTGGCAGAACGAACCCAAAAGATCCTTTCGCGCCAGTCACTTGACAAAACGAACCCACGCCCCATGGCCCCTGTTATGCGCCGCGTCGAGATCGCGAAGGGCCGACCGAGGCCGGCATTGGCATCGGCACCAACGCCCGCTTGCACGGATTTCCCGCTACATTGCGGGGGCCTTGATGAAGAAGGGGAGCGAGCATGCTGTCCGAAGCCGACCGCGGGAAAGCCGCCGATATTCTGATGTCCGCGCAAAAGGACCGCAAACAGGCGGCCCAGCTTTCGCGGACGTGGCCAGGCATCACAATCGAAGATTCCTACGCGATCTCCCGAGAGGTGGCGCGGCGCAAGATGGCTGCCGGCGCGAGGCTCATCGGTCACAAGGTCGGCCTGACGTCCAAGGCGATGCAGCGCTCCTCGCAAATCGATGAGCCGGACTACGGGCACCTTTTCGACGATATGATGATTGCTGACGGGGCAAGAATTCCGCACGACAAATATTGCCGTCCGCGCGTCGAGATTGAGCTTGCTTTCATCATGGGCAAGACGCTCAAAGGGCCCGGCGTAGGCCTGCCGGAAGTGCTGCGCGCCACCGAATATGTCGTGCCGGCAATCGAGATCGTCAACGCGCGCCTGCAGGATCCGCGCAAGATCTTCGATACCGTGGCGGACAACGGCGCGGCGGCGGGCATCGTCATCGGCGGGCGTCCGGTCGGCGCGCTCGATGTCGATCTGCGCTGGGTCGGCGGCATCATGTACAAGAACTCCGAGATCGAGGAGACCGGCGTCGCCGCGGGCGTGCTCGGTCATCCCGCCCTCGGCGTGGCCTGGCTCGCCAACAAGCTTGGCAGTCACGGCGTGGCGCTGGAAGCCGGGCACCTGGTGTTGGCGGGATCGTTCACGCGTGTGGTGCTCGCGCAAAAGGGCGACACGCTGCACGCCGATTTCGGTCCGCTCGGCGGCATCGCGGTGCAATTTGTCTAGCGAAAGCTATTCGATCTGGAGGAGATGGACGGTGGCTCCGCTGCGGCGCGGGTTGCTCGCTTTCGTTTTGTTGCTGGGGACGATGCTAGGCGCAATGCGAGCGGCGGATTATCCCAGCCGGCCCGTGACATTGGTGATTGCGTTCTCCCCTGGCGGAGCGAGCGATGTGCTCGCCCGCATTCTCACGCGCAGGCTGGAGCAAATTCTCGCCCAACCCTTCATCGTGGAGAACCGTCCGGGGGCGGGCGGCAACGTGGCCGCGGAAGGGGTCGCGCATGCCGCTCCCGACGGCTATACCCTGCTCCTCGGCAACAACTCCATTCTTGCGACCAATGCCGCGCTCTACAAGAAGATCAATTTCGACCCTGAGGTCGACTTTGCGCCGATCGGGCTGATCGGGTCGCAGGCGAATATCCTGGTCGTCAACCCCGCCGTTCCGGCGCGCTCCATGACCGAGCTCATTGCGCTCGCGAAGGCGAACCCAGGCAAGCTGAACTTTGCTTCCTCCGGCCACGGCCTGGCCGCCCATCTTGCCGGCGAGCTGTTCAAGGCGGAAGCCCACGTTGACCTGGTGCATGTGCCGTATAAAGGCGCGGGTCCGGCATTGCAGGATGTGATCGCCGGGCATGTGCAGATGATGTTTGCCACAGCGTCTTCGGTGGTGCCCCACATCAGAGAGGGGAAGGTGCGGGCGTTGGCGGTGACGACGCTCAGGCGCACCTCGGTCCTGCCTGACATCCCGACCATCGACGAGCTTGGCATCAGGAATTTCGATGCGACCACGTGGCATGGTCTGGTGGCGCCGGCCCGCACGCCGGGGCATGTCATCGATGTCTTGCATCATGCGCTGGCGGCGACGCTCGAAGATGCCGCCGTGAAGAAATCTCTTGCCGATCTCGGGGTGGACATCATCGGCGGCACGCCGGACGATTTCGCCGCCTACATCAGATCGGAGATCCCGAAATGGACCGCGATCGTGAGATCGTCGGGAGCGAGCCTCGATTGATCGGCGATCACCCGTCTCCTGGCCGCTGGAGGTCGAAAGCATGAACGTTGCGTCTGCAAACACAGCGCTTGCCCACAAGGTCCGTCGCCTGGGACATCTTGATCTCCCCGGAGCAGGTCAGGTCACCATTGCAGATGGTCACGCCTATGTCGGCCACCTGCCCAACGCGGATCTCCTCGGCACGTCCATCCTGGACATTTCCGATCCGCGCAATCCACGCGTGATCGCGACTGTCACGCTCGACGATGCGCAATCGCATAGCCACAAGGTTCGCGTCGCCGGCGACATCATGGTCGTCAACCACGAGCGCAACATGAGCAGGATCGGGCGGCGCGCCGAGCAGTTGCCCGCCGCCAGGCGCGCGCTCACCGAAGAGCTCGGCCGTGAACCCAGCTCACGAGAGATCGCCTCCAAGATGAGCGTATCTGAAAATGATCTGCGCTCGCTCGAGGAATTCGAGGCGCGCGGCTATCACAACGGCGGGTTCAAGATTTACGACGTGCGCCACCCGGGGCAGCCGAAGCTGATCGCGTATCAGAAGACGGGCGGCATCGGCGTCCACCGCTTCGACATGGACGAGCGCCATGCCTACATCTCGACGGAGATGGCGGGCTACGTCGGCAACATTCTGGTCATCTACGATCTGCGCGACCCGGCGACGCCGCGGGAAGTGTCTCGCTGGTGGCTGCCCGGGCAGCACGTCGCCGGCGCGGAGACGCCGGCCTGGGAGGGGCGAAGACATCGGCTGCATCATGCGCTGCGGTTCGGCGATGAAATGTGGGCAAGCTGCTGGCACGGCGGGTTCCGGGTGATCGACGTGTCCGACCTCGCACAACCGAAAACCCTTGGCGGCTTCAACTATCACCCGCTGTTTCCCGAGCCCACGCACACCGTCATGCCGGTGTCCGGTCGAATCGGCCAGCGCCGCATCGCGCTGGCTATCGACGAGGAAGACCAGGCGCAGAATGCGAGCGAGGAAGAGGCGCGCCGCGGCCGGCCGCACGCCTGCGTGCTCACTTTCGATGTGACCGATCTCGCCGATATCAAGCCGCTTGCGCAGTTCCAGGTCAGCGAGCTCGATTCACCCTTCAGCCGGACGACCGGAGCGCGGTTCGGCGCGCATCAGTTCTGCGAGCGCATGTGCGGCACGCTCGTCCATGCCGTCTGGTTCGGCGCAGGATTGCGGATCATCGATATCGCCGATCCGCAGAGCCCGCGCGAAGTCGGCTATTTCATCCCGCCACCGGTGGGTGATCGGCCAGCGCCGCAGAGCAACGACGTGGCGCTCGATCATCGCGGCCTGATCGGCGTCGTCGACCGCCACGTCGGTTTCGATGTCCTGGAATTCACGGGATGATGATGTTGTCCTGGAGACCCGCATGTCGCTTCGCTCATGCGGGCTACGGTTTCGGAGCGTAGCCCGGGTGAGCGCAGCGACACCCGGGTTCGGGCGAAAGCGTCACGCAACGATGGCCGTTGTCTCTGTCGCGCGCCGGGATCGGAACAAGCTGCACCACGCATCATCGAGCCGCGCTAGCGCCTGGTCAGGGAAGAGCACGGACAGCCGCTCGTCCTCGCGCCGGAGAAGCCCGAAGCGTTCGAGCTTGGCAAGCGCGTCTGCGACGTTGAACGCGATATCCACCGCAAACGCGTCCCGTAACCAACCCTCGATCCGGCGCTCCAGCTCGGCTTGCGTCAGCGGCGTGGCGGCGGTGCGCAGGAAATAGTAGGCGAGAAACGCCTCTTTGCATTGCTGCTCCTCGGCCGCGCCAATCATATAGGCGAAGATGCCCGCATTATTGTTGACGTTGCGGAAATAGACGTTGTCGGTCAGCTCCTTCTGATACTTGAGCGACTGGCGCTGATAACGCAGCCATTGGCGCATCACGAAACCGATCAGCGCGGCAAGTCCGCTCATGGCGGCAAACGCCCGCTTGAGCTCATCGTGCTCCACGGCGGCGACGATGCCCAGATAAAAGCCAATCACCAGAAACAGGACGGTCACGGTAGAAGCCATATTGATGAGAATCGGAATGGCGCCGACGAGGGCGGGTACGCCGAGCGTGAGCGAATCGAAAATGCTCATGACCACGCGAACGTTCGGAAACAGCGCATTGATATCCCCCGCGGCGACATTGCGGAAATATTTGATGAGCACGCAGCCAGGGCGGATCCTGCGCCGTGCCAGGAGCTTGCGTTCACGCGGCGAGGGGATATCGGCGGCCGGCTTTGCCGCCGCGAACAGAACGACATCGTCATAAACCGTCACCTCGTGCCGCTCGCCGCGCAGGCCAAACCAGCGGCGTGTCTCGATCGTTTCCAGGTGATGACCACGATGGAAAAACCGCACCTCGCGAAAATCCTCGAGCGATACCGCGATTTTGACCCGCATCGCCTTTCGCTCCCGGTGAGCCTGCTCAATCTCGGCATGCGACAATTCGATGAAGTCGGAGCCTTTGAGCACCCTCATCAGGGAGTTGACGAGGTCAGCATAGGCAGCCGTCAGCGCGGCATCATCGAAGCGCGCATGCGGATCCAGCTCGGGATCGAAGTAAAAATAGTCGTGACGCAGGCGTTCGAGCTCGTCGAAATAGTCATAGTGATAGATCGCTGCCAGGAACCGGCAGATGTTGCGGAATTTGCCGCGCTCCGGCGCGTTGACGAGCGGACCATGCTCGATCAACGCGTCGAGCAGGTCGGCCTTGCGGACAGGAATGAATTGCTCACGCTCCAGCGCCATGCCCGCGGCGCCCCCCGTGTGTTATTGCAAAGATTGATAAAAAGCCTTCCCGTCGGCGGTAAATGCCTCGCGGGATTTGGGATCGAGATAGAACATGTGGCCGCCGCGATAGAGCGTAAGGCGCACGCGCGTCGCGTCCTCGATCGGCGGGAGATGATCGATCACGTAGCGGCTCGCCGCGTACGGCGTCACCATGTCGCTGTAGCCATGCGAGATGAGCAGCCGGAACGACGGATTAAGCGCGAGCAACTCCCGCAGGTCGTCGCTGATGCTCGCAGCGGCGCGTCCCGAGCCTTCGCCCCAATCCCATTTTCCCGCCACATCGGATGCAAGCAGGATATAGGTCATCTCGGTCTTGAAGCCGAGCTCATCGCGGGCGTAGTTCGCATAGAGCGACCCATAAGCGCGCGTGAGCCCGTCCAACAGTGGATCGGGGCCGCGCGCGGTTTCCTGTTCCGGATAGGGATCGGGCACGGCAAAGGTCGCATCGTAGCGACTGACGATCTTTCCCTCGGCGGAACGCAGATGCTTGACATAGGCGTCGCGAATGAAGCCGCGCGAGCGCGCAACCGTCTCCTCGGGGAGCCCGGTGATTTGCGCGACCCGTGCATAGAAACGCTGCGCCGCCTCGCCCTTGGGTCGCGGCCCCGCAAGGGTCGAGAGATATTCGCCCAGCGCAAAGCCTTCCGCCTCCGCAAGGGCCTCTCGGCTGAATGCACCCTTTCGCTCGAGCTCGGCGGCGGCGAGTGACGGCAACTGCAATGCCGCGCCCAAGGCAAAGCGGCTGCTCCCGAACGTCAAGCCGCCCTCAATGAGGGGCGAGAGCATGACAATGCCGGACACGGGAATGCCCTGCTCGCGCTGGAGCACCTGGGACACCTTGGCCGCGCGAAAGCCGCCGTAGCTCTCACCAAGAATGTATTTCGGCGAGCTGCCGCGGCCGTTCCTGGCAGTGTAGAGCGCGATTGCCTTGGCGAGCGCCTGCGCGTCGCCATTCACGCCATAGAAAGATTTGCCGCCGTCCGGCTTGGCGGGTCTGCTCCAACCGGCGCCAATGGGATCGATCATCACAAGGTCGGTGAATGCGAGCCAGGTGAAGGGATTGTCCTTGAGCTGCGCCGGGGCGCCGTTGCTGCCGGCAAGCTCGGCGATGCGTGGCCCAACCAGCCCCAGGTTCAGGTAGGCCGACGCCGCGCCGGGCCCGCCGTTGAAGGCGAAGGTGACGGGCCGATGCGAGTCCCCGGTGCTCGCCACATAAGAAGTGTAATAGATGGCCGCCGCACGTTCCCCTGACTGGTCAAAGAGCGAGAGGGTGCCGGCTGTCGCAGTATAGGCAAGCTTGCCGCCGGGGATATCGACCGCGTGTTGCGTGACCGAATTGGCCGGCAACAAGTGGAGCACGCCCTCGCGGGTGTCGCCCGGCCGCTGCTCGGGTCGTTGCTGCTCGTTTTGTGTTGTGGGTTGGCGGCGGGGCTGCTCCTGTGCACTCGCGACCGCCGTCGTACCCGCGAGCAGCAGAGCCAGTAGCGGCCGTGACAAGAGAATCCGTGACAAGAGAAGCCGGGTCGTCATATTGGGCAAGGTCATTGCGGGCGTCCTGGTATGATCCTGTTCGCGGGCGCCCCCGGCCCGGTCGCAACATAGTAGGATTGTGCTCGCGTCTCAAATCGGTGTTTTCTGGACAATATCTTGCGGATCGGGGAATGTTGGGCCGGCACAACACTCTCGGGCGTCATGCCCCGCGTAAGCGGGGCATCCAGTCATCCTCGCCTCTGCGGGCGGATTCAGCGACGCGATCTGCCTCTGATTTACTGGAAGCGTGGATACTGGATCGCCCGCTTGAAGCGGGCGATGACGGCTGAGATGGTTTTGGCCAGAACGAAAGGTAGCAGACGTAATGCCATTTCCTCGAGCTTCGCGCGCGCTCGAACGGTTCACGGTGCTCGATCTGACGCGGGTACGCTCGGGCCCGACCTGCGTGCGCCAGCTTGCCGATTGGGGCGCCAATGTCATCAAGGTCGAGCTGCCGCCTGAACCGGGAGCCGGCGATCCCCTCGGCGGTCCGCGCGAATCTTCGGATTTTCAAAATCTGCATCGCAACAAGCGCAGCATCACGCTCAACCTCAAGGTCCCCGAAGCCTTGGCGGCTTTCCGGCGCATGGTGAAGAAAGCCGATGTCGTGGTCGAGAATTTCCGTCCCGACGTGAAGCGCCGGCTCGGGGTCGACTACAAGCAACTCGCCAGGATCAATCCGAAGCTGATCTACGCGAGCATTTCCGGTTTCGGCCAGACTGGTCCCTATGCCAACAGGCCCGGCTTCGATCAGATCGCCCAGGGCATGGGCGGACTGATGTCAATCACCGGCTTGCCGGGGCAGGGACCGGTGCGGGTCGGCATTCCGATCGCCGACCTCACGGCCGGTCTGTTTTGCGCCCTGGGCATTCTGGTGGCGCTGCTGGAACGGGAGAAGTCAAAAAAGGGACAGCACGTCTCGACCTCGCTCCTTGAAGCGCAGATCTTCATGCTCGATTTTCAGGGCGCGCGCTGGCTGATCGGCGGCGAGGTGCCCAAGCAAGCCGGCAACAATCATCCCACCAGCATTCCGACTGGAGTCTTCAAGACCGCCGACGGCCACATCAACATTGCTTCGACGGGTTCCAAGATCTGGGCGCGGTTCTGCGACGCCGCCGGCGCGCAGGAGCTGATGCAGCGACCGGAATATCAGAGCGCCGCGGCGCGCTCGAAGAACCGCGACGCGCTTAACGCCGATATCGAACGCTACACGGTCAAACAGAGCAGCGCCGGGTGGATCGAGCTGCTCAACAAGGCGGGTGTTCCCTGCGGTCCCATCTACCCCATCGATCAGGTCTATGCCGATCCGCAGGTGGTGCATCTCGGCATGGCGCAGCCGGTCGCCAAATCATCGATGCGGATGGCCCGCCAGCCCATGTCGCTCTCGCGCACGCCAAGCAAGTTGGCCGCGCGACCGCCGGAGCTGGGCGAGCACACCGACGCCGTGCTCAAGGAATTCGGCTTCAGTGCCAAGGAAATCTCTGCCTTGCGGAAGGCGAACGCAGTGTGAACGGCCGCGCGCGGCATGGAGGACGCAGACATGGATGATGTGACAAAAGCCGAGAAGATGCTGCGCCGCAAAGACGGGCATGTCGGTTATGTGATCTTCAACAATCCGGAGCGCCACAACGCGGTGTCGCTCGACATGTGGGCGCAAACCAGCTGCATCCTCGATGATTACGCCAAGGACGACGAGGTGCGGGTTGTGGTGCTGACCGGCGCCGGCGGCAAGGCATTCGTGTCCGGCGCCGACATCTCGAAATTCGAGAGCGAGCGCGCGACCCTCGATGCCACACGGCATTACAACGCCACGGTGGAGAAAGCCTATTCCGGAGTCCAGGAGTTTGCCAAGCCGACAATTGCGATGATCCGCGGCTATTGCATCGGCGGTGGATTGGGGCTTGCGGTGTGCTGCGATCTGCGCATCTGCTCGGAGCATTCGCGGTTTGCGGTCCCCGCGGCCAAGCTCGGGCTGGGCTATTCCTACGCCGGATTGCGCCGCCTCGTCGCCCTGGTCGGCCCTGCTTTCGCGCGGGAAATCTTCTTTACCGCGCGGCAGTTCGGCACCGAGGAGGCGCGCGCCATGGGGCTCGTCAACCGCGTCGTCCCCGACGCCGAGCTGGAAACCTATGTGAAGGAGTATGCTGACACGATTGCCTCCAACGCGCCGCTCACAGTCAAGGCCGTGAAGTATATTGTCGGCGAAGTCATGAAGGACGAATCCAAGCGCAATCTCGCCCGCTGCGCCGAGATGGTTGAGCAGTGCTTCGCCAGCCGCGATTTCATCGAAGGGCGTCGCGCGTTCATGGAGAAGCGCAAGCCGGCATTTACAGGAAGCTAAAGGCGTGGCGTCGGTTGAATTGCGCGGTCTGACCAAGCGCTACGGAGCGCTCGCCGTTGTCGATGATGTTTCGCTCACCATCGAGCACGGCCGCCTGGTGTGCCTGCTGGGGCCGTCCGGCTGCGGCAAGACAACGACCTTGCGCCTGATTGCGGGTTTCGTGGAGCCTTCGGCCGGCGAGATACGCGTCGGCGGCGAGCTCGTCTCTTCGCCCGCGCGCACCGTTCCGCCGGAGCGGCGGAACATGTCGATGATCTTCCAGAGCTACGCGTTGTGGCCGCACATGACGGTCGCCGAGAACGTCGCCTACGGCCTCAAGCTGCGCAAGGTCGATCGCGCGACAGTTGATCGCAAGCTCGGCGCAATTCTTGCCACCACGCATCTCGACGCGCTTGCCGACCGGTATCCCGGCGAGCTTTCCGGCGGCCAGCAGCAGCGCGTCGCGCTCGCGCGCGCGCTGATCATCGAACCGCAGACGCTCCTCCTCGATGAACCATTGTCCAATCTTGACGCCAACCTGCGCGAGGAGATGCGCTTCGAGGTTCGCCGGCTGCATGACGAATATCGCTATACGACTGTCTACGTCACCCACGACCAATCCGAAGCGATGACCACCGCCGACGTCATTGCGGTGATGAACGCCGGCCGGATCGAGCAGGCAGGCTCGCCGGAAGAGATCTATGACCGGCCCCGTTCTGAATTCGTCGCCCGTTTCATCGGATCGAGCAATGTCGTGAAAGGACATGCGCTTGACGAGTTGCACCTGTGCTGCGCCGGCGGCAAGCTGCGCTGCTCCGGTGGCAAGCTTGCGGCAGGTGGCGAGGGTGCAATCGCTATCCGCCAGCACGCCGTGCGGCTGTGTGCGCGCAAGCCCGATGAGGAGGAAAATGTGTTGCCGGCAACCGTGCTGCGGCAGGTTTTTCTCGGCGCCAGTCGTGATTATCTCGTCGCGGCGGCGGACGGAACGCAGTTGCGGGTGGTCGCATCCGCGGCCGAGAGCATTGCGCAGGGCTCCTCGGTCTGGCTCTACCTGCCGCCCGAGGGCTGCCGCATCCTCGCGGGATAGCGCACCAAACTCACCAATCGTCGCCAGGATTGCGCGGAGCGAAATCCGGCGGCCAGCGGCGCTGCTCGCCGCAACTGGTTGTCCCTGGCTGTGTCCACGCCCTGCGGCAACAGCCCGCATCGCATATAGCCGTGAAACGAGCAATGCGGCCACCAACCCGGATTTCGCTGATGCTCAATCCGGGCTACAACTTCTGCGTTCCGGCGCATCGCAAGTCAGGAAGAAACATGAAAAACTCGAAAGTCTCCCGGCGTGAGGCGCTGCTCGGCTCGGGCGCCCTGGCCGCCTCCAACATGTTCGCCGCGGTGGCCTCGGCTGCTCCGCCGGCGGGCGCGGTCACCCCGCAACTGATCGAGGCGGCGAAGAAGGAAGGCAAGATCGTCTACTATACGTCCATCGACCTTCCGGTTGCCGAGCGCATCGCCAAGGCATTCGAGGCGAAATATCCGGACATTTCCGTGCGCGTCGAGCGGACAGGAGCAGAGCGCGTATTCCAGCGCATCGGTCAGGAATATGCGAGCCGCATCCACGCGGTGGACGTCGTTAATTCTTCCGATGCGGCGCATTTCGTTGTTTGGAAGCGCGATGGCCTGCTTGAGCCATACGTGCCGGAGGACGTCGCCAGATATTATCCCGACGAGCACAAGGACCCTGATGGGACATTCGCAAGCTTTCGCGTCTGGGTCTGCGTCATTGGCTACAACACCGGAATGGTCCAGGCGGGGGAGGCGCCAAAAAGCTTCGCCGATCTGCTCGATCCGAAATGGATGGGCAAGATCGTGAAGGCGCATCCCGGCTACAGCGGCACCATCATGACGGCCACCTATCAGATGGTGCGCGACCTGGGCTGGCCATTTTTTGAGAAGCTTGCCAGGCAGAAGGTGATGCAGGTGCAATCATCGGCTGATCCGCCGAAGAAGCTGGCGCTGGGGGAGCGCGCGGTCATGGCGGACGGCAACGAATACAACATGTTCATTGAGAAGGAAAAGGGGACTCCGGTCGAGATCGTCTACGCCACGGAGGGCTCACCGCTGATTGTCGGGCCAAATGGCCTGTTCAAGAACGCGCCAAACCCGAATGCCGCGCGGCTCTTTCAAAGCTTCTGCTTCTCGCCTGGCGCACAGCAGCTCTCCGTTGACTTCGGCGGGCTGCGTTCAGTGCACCCGCAGGTAAAAGAAAAGCCGGGACGGCGGCCGTTTGGCGAGATCAAGAAAATGAAGGACGATCCCGCCGCTGTCGAGCGAATGAGCGAGGAGATCAAGGCCCACTACAGCAAGCTGTTCGGGGTTTGATGATGCAAGGCGGCAACACCAGACGGGATGTGCTCAAGGCATCGAGCGCAATCGCGGTCGGCTTCTTCATCTCGCCGGCCAAGGCGTCGCCCCCGGCGCCGACTGCGATCACGCCTGACCTGATCGAGGCGGCCCGCAAGGAAGGCAAGGTCAACTACTATACTTCCGTTGACCTGCCGCTCGCGGAGAAGATCGCGAGGAGCTTCGAGGCGAAATTTCCAGGAATTGCCGTGCGGGTGGAACGCTCCGGCGCCGAGCGCGTCTTCCAGCGCATCGGCCAGGAATATTCAAGCCGCATCCACAACGTCGACGTGGTCAATTCATCGGATGCGGCGCATTTCATCATCTGGAAGCGTGACGGCCTTCTCGCGTCGTTCGTGCCGGAGGACGTCGCCAGGCATTATCCTTCCGAGCATCGGGATGCCGACGGCATGTTCGCGAGCTTCCGCGTCACGTTGAGCGCCATGGGTTTCAACACCCACCTCGTGAAAGCCGAGCAAGCGCCGAGAAGCTTCGCCGACATGCTCGATCCGAAATGGACCGGCAAGATCGTGAAGGCGCACCCCGCCTACAGCGGAACCATCACCACCGCCACCTTTCAGATCGTGCGCGAGCTTGGCTGGGAATATCTGGAGAAATTGGCCAGGCAGAAGGTGCTCCAAGTGCAGTCCGCAACCGATCCTCCGAAAAAGCTCGCGCTTGGAGAGCGCGCGATCATGGCTGACGGCGGGGAGTACAATCTGTTCCAGAGCAAGGAGACGGGTGGGCCGGTCGAGCTGATTTATCCCACCGAGGGCGTGCCGCTCATCATTGGCCCCAACGGCATCTTCGCGCGGGCGCCCAACCCGAACGCAGCGCGGTTGTTCCAATGCCATTGCTTCACGCCCGAATGCCAGCAATTGATTGTGGATTTCGGCGGCTTGCGCTCAATGCATGCCCTGGTGAGGGAGAAGGTGGGTCGCAGACCGCTTGCCGAGATCAAGCTCATGCGCGATGACCCGGCCGGCGTGGAGAGAATGAGCGAGGAGATCAAGACGCGATATTCCCGGCTGTTCGGCGTGTAACGCAGCAGCGGACGTTCCAATGACGCGCCACCTTCTCTCGCGCCGTGATCTGCTCAAGCGTTCGCGCTCGATCATTGCTGCGGGCGCTTGCGCTACGCCTGGAGTGGAACGACTTGCGCGCCGCGCGCAAGCCCAGGCCGTAACGACGGCTCCTTCGCCAATCTCGCCGGCCTTGGTCGACGCCGCCACCAAAGAGGGCAGGGTTGCCTTCTACACCGCCATGGATCTTCCCGTTGCGGAGAAGCTCGGCAAGGCATTCGAGGCCGAGTTTCCCGGTATCAGCGTGCGCGTGGAACGCTCCGGCGCCGAGCGCGTGTTCCAGCGCATTGGCCAGGAGATGGAGAGCCGCATTCATGCCGTCGACGTCGTGAACAGCGCCGACGGCGCGCATTTCATCGTGTGGAAGCGCAACGGCTGGCTTGCCCCGCACCTTCCCGAGGAAGTCGCCCGCCACTATCCTCCCCAGTACTACGATCCTGACGGGCTTTGGGTCACCACCCGCGTGTGGCTATCCTCGCTCGGCTACAACACGAACCTTGTGACGCCGCAGGATGCGCCAAAGAGCTTTGCCGATCTGCTTGAACCGAGGTGGATGGGCAAGATGGTCAAGGCTCACCCCGCCTACAGCGGCACGATCATGACCGCGACCTTCCAGATTGTGCGCGAATTGGGTTGGAGCTATCTGGAAAAATTATCCAGGCAGCGGGTAATGCAGGTTCAATCCTCGACCGATCCGCCGAAGAAGCTCGCGCTTGGAGAGCGCGCGGTCATGGCCGACGGCAACGATTATAATCTGATTCAGCTCAAGGAGGCGGGTCAACCGGTTGAAGTGGTCTATCCGACCGAAGGCACCCCGCTCGTTGCCGGACCGACCGGCGTGTTCGCATCAGCGCCAAACCCGAACGCCGCCCGCCTGTTCCAGAGCTGGCTGCATTCGCGCAATGCGCAACAGCTGCTCGTGGATTTTGCCCGCCAGCATTCGGTGCACCCCCTGGTGCGACAAAAGCCTGGTGCACGCAAGCTCGATGACATCAACACATGGAAGGATGATCCCGCTGGCGTGGAGAGGGAGAGCGAGGCGATCAAGATGCGCTACGCGCAGCTGTTCAAGGTTTGAGGCGATGCGAGCTCGCACGAACAAGCGGTGCGACAGCCGCGGTTATACCTCCCCCTGCAAGGGGGAGGTCGACCGCCGGGAGCGTAGCGACAGGCGGTCGGGTGGGGGTCCCCTCGACGCGCGATCTCGTTGCCGTTGGCCCCCACCCGGCTCGCTTTGCTCGCCGACCTCCCCCGTTGGGGGAGGTATACCGCGTCTGTTTTCCGATCTTCCAATTCGCGTATCTGCAAACTGCGATGCCCAGCGATGACCCTCGCTTTGCCGGCGGAGCGCGCATCTCGCCTCAATACCCTCGATCTGTCCTGGCCGATCCTGATCCTGTTCGCCGTCGTCTTGTGCGTGCTGATCATCCTGCCGCTGTCATGGCTGGTCTATTACAGCCTGGTTGACCGCACCGGCGCCTTCACGCTGGATAATTTCAAGACGCTGATCACGGATCCCACCTTCGTCGATCCGCTGATCACCACGGTTATTCTTGCAACAAGCTCGAGCATCGCCTGCTGCGCGTTCGCGGCGCCCATGAGCTGGCTTGTCGCGCGCAGCGACATGCCGCTGCGGCGCACCGTGCGCGCGTTGGTGACCGCCTCCTTCGTAACGCCCCCCTTTCTCGGCGCGATTGCATGGGAGCTTCTCGCCGCCCCCAACAGCGGGCTCCTCAACAAAATCTACCGGGCTGCGACCGGAGCGCCGCAAGACGAGCACCTCTTCAATATCTACTCGCTCGCGGGTCTCATATTCGTGATCTCCTGCTACACGTTTCCCTATGTCTTCGTGCTGCTGGCGAACGCGCTCGATCGCATCCCCGGCGACCTCGAAGACGCCTCATCGATACTTGGTGGTCGGACATGGACGACGGCGCGGCGGGTGACCATTCCGCTTGCCTTGCCGGCGCTGATCGCAGGGGCGCTGGTCGCCTTCCTCCAGGCCATGACGCTTTTCGGCTCGCCCGCGATTCTTGCGATACCTGCGGGTTTTCACACCATGACCACCAAAATCTGGAGCCTGTTCAACTATCCGCCGAAGCCGGAGCTTGCCGCGGCTGCTTCGGTGCCGCTTCTGGTCCTCACCGTGCTGTTGCTGCGGGCAGAGAGTCGCATTCTGTCGCGTCGCGGCTATTCCGTCGTCGGCGGCAAGCAGGGCGACCCCCGACTCGTCAGGTTGGGCGCGACGAAATGGATCGCGCTCGTCTTTGTCCTCGTCGTCCTTCTCTGCCCCGTGTTTCTGCCCTACGGCGCCCTCGTCAACGCGACGTTCTCGCGCGTCGCCACCTCTTTCATGTGGATCGATAATTTCACGCTGCACAATATCTATTTCGTGTTTTTCGAGCTCTCTGCCACGCAGCTGGCGCTGAAGAACACGTTTCTTCTTGGCGTTGCTTCCGCGACCATCGGCACGCTCATGGCGCTGGTGATCGCCTATCTCACCACGCGGCGTGCCATTCGGGGTTATCGGATGCTCGGGTTTCTCGCCACTGCTCCGGTGGCGATTCCGGGGATCGTGCTTGGCGTTGGGCTCTTCTTGAGCTATGCGCGGCCGCCACTTGTCCTTTACGGCACCTTGTGGATCCTGCTCATCGCATTCGTCACGATTGCGCTTCCCGCGGCCTACCAGCAGCTGCAATCGGCCTTCCGATCCGTGCATACCGATCTTGAAGATGCAAGCCGCATTCTCGGCTCGACGCGGCTGCGCACGCTTCGCGACATCACCGCGCCGCTCCTGCGCACCAGCGTGATTGCCACCTGGTGTTTCATCTTTGTCGGCGTGATCCGTGAATTGTCGGCCGCCATCATGCTGTTCACCTCGGAGACCAAAGTCATCTCGGTGCTGATCTTCGACCTCAATGAGTTGGGCGATCTTGGCGCGATCTCGGTGCTGGGCCTGATCATGCTCGTAACCACGTTTGCGGTCGTGATCGCGGTCAACCGCATCCCCGGCTTCGGCGACGCCCGGCTGCGTAATGCCTGAGCCCCGTCTACCCGGCATCTCCGTGACACGAGTCTCCGTGACACAAGCTTTGGCGGAAAAAATAAGCGTGCTCGATGCCGCGCGGTTGCCGCCGCCGGTGCGAAGCGCGTGTGAGGATCTTCTTGTCGATGTGGTGGGGCTTTGCCTCACCGCGCGCAACGCGGATTATGTCGCGGCCGCCTTGGCCGGCTGGGACGACGATGGCCCTTGCACCGTGATTGGGAATGCCCGGACGCTTGCCGCAGCCGGCGCGGCCTTCGTCAATGGCACAGCGGCGCATGGCGAGGATTTTGACGATACGTTCGAAGGCGGACCCGTGCATGCCGGGGCGGTCATCGTCCCGACGGTGCTCGCAGCCTGCGAGCGACACCATGAGGACGGCGCGCGTGCGCTCCTCGGCATCGCGGTCGGCGTCGAGGTGATGTGCAGGCTGAGCCTGGTCGCGCCGAAGGCGGTGCACAAGGCGGGCTTCCATCCAACGGCGGTGTTCGGCGCCGTGGCCGCGGCTGCTGCGGTGGGAACGGCGCTGCGTCTTTCGCAGCCAGCGCTGGTAAATGCCCTGGGCATTGCCGGCTCGATGGCGAGCGGCATCATCGAATATCTGGCGGAAGGCGCCTGGACCAAACGCATGCATGCGGGCTGGGCAGCGCAATCGGGATTGCGAGCGGCGCTCCTCGGTCGCGCAGGGTTCGCCGGGCCTCGCACCGTGCTCGAAGGTGTGCACGGGCTTTACCACGGTTTTGCCCACAGCACAGACTGGGATTACGGCGCTCTTACCAATGACTTCGGCATGCGCTGGGTGACGCCGACGCTGGCGTTCAAGCCATATCCCTGCGGGACCATGGCGCACCCCTACATCGATTGCGCGCGACGGCTGACCGCGCGCGGCATCGCCGCAGACGACGTCATGGAGATCGTCTGCGAGGTTGCCGAAGGCACCGTGCACCGCCTATGGGAGCCACTCGCGGCAAAGCAACGCCCCCCGAACGGTTACGCCGGGAAATTTTCGACGCCCTACTGCATCGCAGTTGGTCTTCTGCGCGGCAATGTGGGGCTCGGCGACTTCACGGATGCGGCCGTGCGGGATGCGCACGTGATGGCTCTCGCAGCGAAGGTGAAATATCGGATTGATCCGGGCAATCCTTATCCCAAAAATTTCACCGGGCACATTCGCGCGCTGCTCACCGACGGGCGCGTTGTTGAGGAGCGTCAGCCGCATATGCGCGGCGGCGCGCACGAGCCGCTCACGCGCGGGGACATCAAGGAGAAGTTCATGCTCAACGCGAGCCACGGCGGCTACGACGCCTCGCGCAGTCATGCAGTGCTTGCGCAGTTGCAGCAACTCTACGAAAAAAAGATCGATCTCTCCTTCTTGCGAGGCTGAGCAGTGGCGGAATTATCAGGGCGCGTTGCGATCGTCACCGGTGCCGGCCGCAATATCGGACGCGCTATTGCGCTCGCGCTTGCCGAGGCGGGGGCGGCGGTGGTGGTCAACGCGCGCGCCAACCGGCATGAGGCGGAGAATGTCGCGGCTGAGATCGCCCGCGGCGGCGGCAAGGCCATCGCGATCATGGCCGACGTCACCGATCCCGCCGCGGTGGAAGAAATGGCCGCGGCCGCCGCGGCGCAATTGGGTCGCATCGATATTCTGATCAACAACGCCGCGGTGCGCGCGGAGCAAAGTCTCGATGCGATGACGCTTGCGGCCTGGCGAGCGGTCACGGCAATCATCCTGGACGGGGCCTTCAACTGCGTGCACGCCTGCCTGCCGCATCTCAAGGGCGCCGGGGGTGGAGTCATCGTGAACATCGGTGGCCTGAGCGCCCATACCGGCGCGGCAAAGCGGGCGCACGTCGTGACCGCAAAGGCGGGCCTTGTCGGCTTCACACGCGCGCTGGCGCACGAGCTTGCTGTGGACAAGATCAGGGTGAACACAGTGACGCCCGGGCTCATGGCGACGCCGCGCCCGGCGGGGCAACCCGAGCCGGCGCACCACGCCCTGGTGAATGCGCTGGTAGGCCGGCGCGGCCACCCCGAGGATGTTGCCGCGGCGGTGCGTTTCCTGTGCGGTCCGGGCGCCTCCTTCATCACCGGACAGAACATCCAGGTGAACGGCGGAACGTTTCTGGGCTGAGTTGGCGGCTCACGCTCTGACGCGGACCGCCGGCGCAAATTCCGCGCGCAGTCGTTCGGAATGCTCGCCGAGCGCAGGCACGGGTCCGAAGCTTGGCAATCTGTTGTCGAACATTGCGCCGGGCGCCAGACAGCGCACCGGCCCGCTCGGAGTCTGGACCTCGATATAGCGGTTCTGCGGATGGCGGGCGACGTCCTCAAGCGTGCTGACGCGCCCATAGGCAATGCGCGCCGTGTCGAGCCGCTCCACGATCTGCTCGCGCGGCGCGGCGTCGAACGCCGCGATGATGATCTTGTCCAGCGCAGCGCGGTTGGTGACGCGAAGGCTATTGCCGGCAAAGCGCGGGTCGGACGCGATCGTCGCGTCGCCGAGGACGCCGGTGCAGAAGATTGTCCATTCCCGCTCGTTCTGGATTGCGATCAGCACGGCCTTGCCGTCGCCGCACGCATAGGCGCCGTACGGCGCGATGGTGGGGTGATGAAGGCCGGAGCGATCGACCGCCTTGCCGCCGTAGACGAACTGCAGATAGGGCACGTTCATCCAGTCGGAGAGCGCATGGAAGAGCGAAACAGAAATATGCCGCCCCGCTCCACCGCGTTCGCGCGCGAATAGCGCCTGCAGCACAGCCTGGAACGCCGTCATGCCGGCGGCGATGTCGCACACGGATACGCCAACCCGGGCGGAGCCGTGCGCGTTGCCGGTGATGGCGGACAGGCCGCTCTCCGCCTGCACCAGCAGATCGTAAGCCTTGAGGTAGCGATAGGGGCCGTCGTCGCCGTAGCCTGAGATCGAGCACGTGATCAGGCGCGGATGCGCGGCGCGCAGCGCATCGGCTGCGAAACCAAGGCGATCGATAACGCCCGGCGCAAGATTCTGGATGAACACATCCGCCTGCGCGATGATGGCCGCGAGCACGTTGGCGTCGGCCGGCTTCTTGAGGTCGAGACAGATCGATTCCTTGCCCCGGTTCAGCCAGACGAAATAGGCGCTCTCGCCGTGAACGAGCGAATCGTAGCCGCGGGCGAAGTCACCTTCCGGCCGTTCCACCTTGATGACGCGCGCGCCTGCGTCCGCCAGCCGGCTCGACAGATAAGGCGCGGCCACGGCCTGCTCCACCGAGACGACGAGAATGCCTTCAAGGTCGTGTTGCATCTGGTGTTGCCTTTCAACGATCAGATCGTTCTGCCGCCATCCACCTCCAGTACGACGCCGGTGAGGAATTCGGCTTCGCCCGAGCACAGAAAAAGCGCCGCTGCGGCGACATCGACAGGCTTTGCGAATTGTCCAAGCGGAATTGACGCCAGGAATTTCGCGCGGATGTCCGGCGAGTCCGAGCCGAGAAAGCTCGGCAGGAGCGGCGTGTCGCCCGCGACAGGGGCAAGCCCATTGACCCTGATCCGGTCAGGCGCCAGCTCCACCGCCATCGATTTCGTCAGCAGGTTCACTGCGCCCTTGGAGCCGTTGTACCAGGTCAAGCCGGGGCGTGGCCGCAGGCCGGCCGTGGAGCCGATATTGAGAAATACGCCCGCGCCTTGTGCGCGCATGATCGGAACCGCGGCATGCGCCATATGAAACAGCGATTTCACATTGACGGCAAAGACGCGGTCGAATTCCGCTTCGGTGACGTCCAGCATCGGCTTGTTGCGATGGGTGGTTCCGGCGTTGTTGATGACGATGTCGAGCCGCCCGAAGCGCCCACGGGTGGCTTCAACCGCGCGGCGAACTTCGGCGGCGGCGGAGACGTCGCATTTGACGGGCAGAGCGGTCTTTCCGATTTCCGCGCTCACCGTGCGCGCGCCGTTTTCATTGAGGTTGACGACGGCGACGTGCGCGCCTTCGCTTGCGAAAAAGCGGGCGATCTCCGCTCCAAACCCCGATGCCGCGCCGGTGACCAGCGCGACCTTGTCCTGCAACCGCATATATGCATCTCCTTGTCTGGTCTCGGGTTATGCCATTTCGGGTGCGCTCGCACCGGCAAGCTCTGTGTGGCCGCATTTTCGCGGTTCGCATGCTCGGCTCCGACGCCGGCTCCGCGGGCCCTGGTTCCAAACGGCCCCGGTCGATGGTGCAATTGCGCTTGGTTGCGTCGAGGCGGCTCCGGCGGCATAACCGCAGATATCAAAGATGATGTGAGGACCTCATGTACACCGATCTCGCACTCTATATCGATGGCAAATGGATCAACGCCGGCAACGGCCGCAAGGGCGAGGAGGTCATTAACCCTGCGACGGAAAAGCCGCTGGCGCATCTGCCGCATGCGAGCAAGGCCGACCTCGACGAAGCGCTCGAAGCGGCGAAGAAAGGATTCTCGCTCTGGCGGGGGACGTCGGCTCACGATCGCGCCAGGATCATGCGCAAGGCGGCCGATCTCATGCGCGAACGGCGCGATGCGATCTCCCAAGTGCTCGTGCAGGAGCAAGGCAAGACGTACCCGGAAGCCCGCGCCGAGGTGGTCACGTCGGCCGACATCATTGACTGGTATGCGGAAGAGGGCCGCCGCAGCTATGGCCGCATCGTCCCAGGACGGACAAAAGGCACCCGTCAGCTTGTCGTCACGGAGCCGGTCGGCATCGTTGCAGCTTTCACACCATGGAATTTCCCCGTCCTCACGCCGGCGCGCAAGATCGGCGGCGCCCTGGCGGCAGGATGCTCGCTTATCCTGAAGGCATCCGAGGAGACGCCCGGAGCATGCGTTGAGATGGTGCGCTGCTTCGTCGATGCCGGACTGCCGGCGGGCGTGCTCAATCTCGTGTTCGGCGTCCCCGCCGAAGTCTCGGAGCACCTCCTGGCCAAGGATGCTGTGCGGAAAATTTCCTTCACCGGTTCGATCCCCGTCGGCAAGCACCTCGCCGCGCTGGCGGCGAAGGGCATGAAGCGAACCACCATGGAGCTCGGCGGCCATTCGCCGGTGGTGGTGTTTGCCGACGCCGATCCTGAGAAAGCAGCCGATACGATTGCGGCCTTCAAGTACCGCAATGCTGGACAGGTCTGCATCTCGCCCACCCGCTTCTACGTGCAGGAAGATGTCTACAAGAAATTCCTGACGCGATTTACCGAATACGCCGGCGGCCTCAAGCTTGGCGACGGACTGGAGAAAGGTGTCACAATGGGACCGATGGCGAATGCGCGCCGGATCGACACCATGGAAAGCTTCGTTGCCGACGCCAAGAGCCGCGGCGGCACGGTCGTGGCCGGGGGCAAGCGGCGCGGCAATCAGGGCTTCTTCTACGAGCCGACAATCGTGACCGAAGTGCCCGACGACGCCAAGGTCATGACGGAGGAGCCGTTCGGGCCTATCGCGCCGATCGTCACCTTCAAGACCTTTGACGAGGTCGTAGAGCGCGCCAACTCACTGCCGTTCGGCCTTGCCGCCTACGCGTTCACGGCCTCGAATGCGACGGCGGCCGCCATCGGCGATGCCATGGAATCGGGAATGGTGGGCGTCAACTCGGTCGCGGTCTCGACACCTGAGACGCCGTTTGGCGGCGTGAAGGAATCCGGCCACGGCAGCGAAGGCGGCATCGAGGGACTGGGCGCCTATCTGAACACGAAATTCATCTCGCAGGCGTGAGCCTGGTTGGCTCGCTGCGATAGCGACCTGACACGCCGAAGATCGCGTTGCTTCTGATGGCCTGCCGCATTGCCGCAGCACTGGGGGTCGCAGTGCTGCTGATGAACTGGCCGAGCGCGGCATCGGTCGAGCTCAAGCACCAGTACTGGGCAACCAGCTTGAGCGGCGAGGTCGACCCGGCAGTTTTGCGCGGGCTTTATCAAGCGGTGGATCGCGGCGAAATCGGCTGGCTCGACGTCGATCCCGGCAATCCAATGCCGCGGTTGCGGCCCGCAATCAATTTGATCCTCTATCACGTCGGCGGAAACTGCTACATCGGCAGCGATTGCGACCGATTTCCTTCGTCCGAGCCGACCGGAGATCAGTGGGGGAATTCGGAACGCGTGATCGACCTCGATGATCCAGCAACAAGAAAAATCGTGGTCGAGGATCTCGTTGTCATGATGCAGCACGCCGACGAAACAACCCCGCCCGGCGCCATCATCGGGGTGCACCTGGACAACGTTCACAGGCTCGATGCGCGGCACCTGGCCGAATTCCTCAATGCCTTTCTCAAGGCCATCGATGTGGCGCGGCGGGAGGCGCGTATCTCCAACACGCGGGACATCGGGTATGTGGCGAAAAATAATCCCGCAGGGTTCAAGCAGGCGCTGGATATGGGTCTGCTCGATGCGATTCCGCTTTTTCAGATCAATGAGAACGCAAGACTAAGTGAAGAGGGTGCCCTCGATCCCAACTCGCGGATCGCGCAGCAAATCGGAGAGCAATACCAAATTCCGGTATTCCTGAAGACGTTTGGATCGGACGTTGCCTACAAGGTCGAGGAAGACGGCATCAATATGAATTTCTATGTCTCGCAGGACATGGCGCGGCGCATGGCAGAGCTGCCCAACATTGCCGGCGTTGCGTGGTCTGCCGACGAAGCCACCTATCACCCGACGCTGTTCGTGCAAGGCTCGCCGGCCCCGGTGCCGCGCCGGCCGCTGGCCTACCGCCGCAGCGACTGAGCGGCGGCGGGTGAGGACGCGCTTGCGCCAAAGAGGACTTTGGTAAAGTCTTCGCAAAGTCGACAGCCTCCGAACAGAAAGCGCGGCACGTTACAGCCGCAAATCAGCGAGCGTGTTCAGGGTAAAGAACTCAACGAGCTGAGCGCCGTTTACCGAAGTCCGATGCAGTGTGCGGGCTTTGACATCGAGGCCGGCCATTTCGGCCGCGCGCCGCGAGACGATGACCCGGCAATTGTATTCCTTGTTCAGGCTCTCCAGACGCGCGCACATGTTCACCGTCTCGCCAATGGCGGAGACGATCTGCGACGCCGGTGGACCCATCGTCGCCGACAATGGCCTCGCCGAAATGAATCCCGATTCCGATCCGTAGCGGACGCAGCAAGTCTCCTTTCAATCGCTGTTGAGCTGGTCAATACGCGCCAACATCTCGCGCGCGCCACGCAAAGCGTCGGCCGCGCCGGATCGCAGGGTTGCTGGCATTGAGACCGTAAAGCGCCATCAGCCCGTCGCCAGCGAATTGTGCGTAATGGTCCTTGGTGCTTTCGAGCGCCTTATTCACTTCCTGGAAGAACTGATTGAGAATGTATAACAGATCATAGGGCATCTTGGCCTCGCCCAATTGCGTGGAGCCGCGCATATCGACGAACAGCACGGTTATGAACCGCTCGCTTCCCTCGATCCCGCCACGGACATGTCCGTCCGCGGCGCTGGCGTCAGCGGCGAGAAGCGGCATGACGGAGATATTTGCGGTCGGGCGAATCTGACAGGCAAGCCGAATGCCGGGCGTCGCGCTAATTCGAGCGAGCGCTCTGGCTTCTAATCCGGAGGGTTCAGGAAGCCTGTCGAGCCCTTCAGTCACCAAAATCCTACAGGTGGTGCAGCGCGCTCGTCCCGCCACAGACCGAAGCATGAGGAATGCCATTGTCCCGTAACGCCTCCAGCACGGTGGCTCCGGGCAGCATGGGTAGTATGCGTCCGCTTGAGTGAGTCACCAAGGGAGGCCGGCGACGACGTTGGAGCCAGCTGCGCACGCCGCGGCCGGCAAAGGGAAGCAATGTCAAGGCAAGATAGGTCACCACGCCACCTTGCGCGATCTCGCCAATCTTCTCCCTTTTCTGCTCCGTCAGGTTAGCACGTTTGAGTGATAAGCTCGCATAGTCCGAATTGGTGGCAGCACGCAGAACCTGATTGCCCGCCGTGACATAGCCGGAGAGTGCGCCTGTCGGCAGCACGAGGGCGAAAGCAAGAAGAAAAGCGCCGCCAGCGCAAGTACCAGACCTTGGTGCGGAGCCAAAAATGCACGCCAATGCAGGCATGGCATCCACACGGTCAGCACTGCCGCCATCTGCAAAGCTCCAAGCCACGGCGATAACTGCCATTGCACAATCAGTACTGAGCTATAGTGGCTCGATACGCCCAGCAGGCTCTCGGCGATGCGCGTACTGCTCACATGCAGCATCAGCAGCAGCGGGATACAAAGGCCCAAGCCGAGCTGACACCCTTCCCAGCGCGAAAGGTGCAGATAGCGCCGCACGTAAACCGACCAAAGCGCGTTCAAATAATGGATCAGCAGCGCCGAAAATAGAACGACAGTGCCGATCAAGGTCCGCCACGGATACATGAGGACGTCGAGGGCGGTATCGGCACGCTCCAGAGACATGAGCAAGAAGCAGTGTGCGGTCAGGTGACAGATCACGAAAACGAGCAAAACGAGGCCGCTGACGAGACGCAGGTGACTCCTCCACGTCCGCGCATCCCAGCCTGTCGTCGAGTCACGCGAAAACTCGATGCCGACGTCCGGCTCGCGATCCGTGGAAACCACCTTGTCAGATGTGCTGCTAACAGCTGCATTTTGTCGGCCGAATGATTCAACGGAGGAATGCGGCAGCCTTCGAGTTATCTGAGACAATTTCCCGGTGAGATCACGAGGCTCGACGCCGTGCGCATCCATCACGGCCGATGTCACGGGATCGGGCCGTACCTCGGCCAATGTCGGCTCCTCAAAACATGAATCCATCGGATTCGCGTTCCTCGGCGATCACTCGACCTTCGGATTGACAAGCTCCTGCGAGCGGGCGGAGTCGATGTTCGCCTTGGTGATCACGCTAGCGCCAGTATCGATCTTGGCCGGCACCTGTTCGCCCTTCGCGGCGGCGAGCGCGGTTTTGACGCCCTCATAACCCATGCGGAACGGATCCTGGACAACGAGCGCGGCGATCGTGCCAACCTGCAGGAATTTGACAAGCTGATCATCCCAGTCGAATCCGACCAGATTGATTATGTCGCCAGTCTTGTTTGCCCTGTTCTCGGCAAGAGCTTCGGCCGCCCCGTGCGCCATTACCAGGTCCGAGGCGAACACGCCGCGCAGCTCCGGATGCGAGGCGATGATCTCTGCCATCATATTGCGGGCGGTTATCGCCTGGCCGTCGGCGACCTTCTCGGCGACGATATCCAAGGCGCGATATTTTGCCGCGATTTGTTCCCTGAATCCCTTGGCACGCTGATCGAACGTGGCGACCCCCGGCGATGAGGTGATGAGCGCCACGTCGCCTTCGGCGTCGGCGTATGTCTTCTGGATTCGCTCGGCTAGAATATCGGCGGCGATGCGGCCCGCCTGCACGTTGTCGGTCGCCACCATCGAGGTCAAGACCGCGGTATCGGCGGCGGAATCGATGCCGATGATCTTGACCTTCTTGGCAGCTTCGTCGATCGCGCCCCCGAATGCGGCAAACTGCGCCGGCGCGATCACGACTGCCGCCGGGTTCGATGCGACGGCGATCTCGAGGATGCTGATCTGACCGCTGACGTCGGACTCGGATTGGGCGCCCAGGTCAACAATTTTGACGCCGAGATCCTGGCCCGCCTTGCGCGCCCCCGAGATCACGGTCTGCCAGTATAACGATGTCCTGTCTTTTACGATGACCGGGATCATCGGCTTCGTCTGCGCCATGGCGGACGCCGCTTTGGCTCTACCGATGAGGCTGAACCGCCTCGGGACGCCCTCCCAAGCCATCCACGCAACGCCCACGCCTGCCCAGGTCATGCATTCCAGAATCTTGCGCCGGCTGAGCCCATCGTCGTGATCTGACATTACCAATCTCCATTCGAGTCACGATTGCCTCGAGGAACTAGAGTGTCGATCAGCGCGATTTATTCCCTACCGAACAAATGAACTCGTTTTTTTCGCGTGCGCTCCATTTGAAGGAGGCGGAATAAATGTCGGGTCGGGCGATCTAGCTAACAAAGGCCATCCCGGCTTTGACAAACGGAGAGCAACAATGTTGAGCAAGATCACAGCGGCACTGGCACTCGCGATGGCTATCACCGTCCTTGCACCAGCTTCTGTTTCCACGTCCTTTGCAGGGTCTGGCGATGAGCCGGTGAGCTGCTTCGCCTACGCCAGTCCGTGCTAGGTGCTGCAATGCACGATCTAAACAGAGTGCGTGCCGCTCGAATTGAGTCGATGTTGACTGCGTGAGCGGTTGCTCTTCCGCCTCGTCCTTGAGAAGGCGCTGCACAGGCGCATGTTTAGAAACGCCGTTAAGTGGCGCCTTCGCAGGGCGAGGCGAGCTACCCCCAAGGCGTATACGCATTGTGCGTCGATGGCCAGCGCATCCGTCCACGACGCTTCGGCTGATATCACGTGTTGATGTGCGTGGCGGAGATATCCACTTCGGCGCCTCCAGATCGCAAGATGTCCAATTGAAATTCTCGCGGGTGATGCATGGACATTCAATGAAGACGCGCGCGGGAGGTTTTGAAACCGCTGGGCGCGGCCGATGCTCCGCTTGGTACGCTTTGACAGTTGTGTGCGTCGTTGGGCTGTGGGCAAGCCGGAAGTTGCGCCGGCAGATCGGCCCAATCCATGAATTTGTAGTTGAAATTCTCCATCAGGCTCGGTTTGACAATTTGAAAATACGGCGAGATGTCGAAATCGCGCGGTGCGTAGAGCGAGGAATGACGGATTTGCAATATCTCGCGCCGCGCCGCCTCGCATTCAAGCCGCGTGATCTTCGGTAGAATGGGATAGCGGACCACCTCGAAGGCCTGCGCGATCAGCGCAGAACAGATGATGCGGGTTGGATTGCCCGAGCCCAGCGCAATCATGCGTCGGCGCCAGCGCCGCGGCACCGGCAGGGGAATCAGATAGCGCATGAGATCGATGAGGTTCCGAAAGTCGTAGTCGAAGCCGATGCGTTCGATGGCGTAGCTGCATACGCTCGCACGATCCTCCCGGCTCAACCCGACCGGACGGCAGATGCGGGTGTGGTACGAATAATATTTCGAGAGCGGCGAGGACACGACGCCTTCGCCTACCTCGGCCTCGATCAGCACGTGCGGCTCGCCGTCAGGGGTGTTGGCAACCTGGATCGGTCCAACATAGAGCGCGGCGTGCGACCAGGTCGATTGTGTCAGGTATTTGATGACGCCGGAAATGTGGCTGTTGCCCTCGACCAGAAGAACGTCCCCCGGTTCGAGCGATTGCCGCAATGCCGCCGGATCGCTCGGTGTGAAAGGCTCGTCGCCTCGCACCGGCTTTTCCAGATAGCGCGCAATCACCCGTCCTATACTGTGGAGCATCCGGGCTACGGCAGCTTCCCGGAATTTGGCACGTCCTCTAGGCATAGCTTCCCTTTTGTCAGAGCCATCTCTGGTGCAAGCACAGAAACCGGGGAGCGAGATCCCAGACGCCATGCAGTTGCTCCAACCGCTGCCTGCGGGCGGGGACGTTGTCGCTGTCAGGAGTGGCTCGAGTGTCTCTTACCAGGCGAAAACCAATGCCCTGAACGGCGATGACACTGCCAAACAGTGAGCTCTCAACGATAGGGGCAAGGAGTTGACAAGAGTGTTCGGAGATGCGGGCCGAAGCTTTTCGCAAAATGCCGGCGCAGGCCCTTGAGAGAGGCAAGAACAGGCTCCTCATCCTCGGGATGATCGATAAGCTGGACAAGGACCTGGTTGACGGCAGCTGCGGCAAAGATTCGAGCCTCAGGCTCGTGGGCGGCGCATATCCGTTCGTGGCGCGGAAAATAGACGACCGCCCAAAGCTCGCTACCGGCGCGAAACAGGCCTCGAACGGATTGCACATTGGATTCAAGGGGAGAAGCCCAAATCCGACCCGTTCACGGACGGCCTGATAGCGGTGCAAGACAGCTCGCGTGGCTGACATCGATGTTGAGGCAACGAGCCGTCGTCTTCGATATCGGATTTGTTGGCGCTGGCGGACCTCGTGAGAAGTCTTACAAGCGAGCTTGCAGAAGCGCAGCCTCCATTTGCGATGAACAATGAGGCCCAGCTTTCCGCCGCAGTAGTCGCAGCGCCTCATGACACTTTCCTCCCAACGAGATCGACGACCACAAGGGCTTTCTCCAGGCCGAAATCGGCGTGCGCGGGGCAGCAGTAGTACCGCCAGTCCTTTCCCCTCCAGCACTTGATGTGCCCGTCTTCGATGATGAAGGGCGCGTGGCACAGGGCGCAGTGCTGCGGAGCGCCGTTGCGCAGATAGGTGCTGCCGTTGAGCATCAGATGCCTCCTTGGCTCATCCTCTAATCCCCGACGGAAATTGCCTCTGCTCGATCGATTAGTGGGCAGTCTCCTATGACATGACGCTCGGGCGATGCGGAATATTCCCGGCGTATTGAGGCACTCAGGATGGCGCGCGATCGGGCCGCAGCAGGTCGATGGAATTGCCGTGCTCGCCCGCACTTGAACAGGTCACGCCCATGTTGCGGAATGGCTTTGCCGTCTCTGCGCAGGAGACTCGCCTCATCCGATTCCATTCACGGAATTCACGGATATGTGTTGAACATCCATGACGCTCTCACTGCACATCGGGACGGGTCGGAATAAACGGCACCCGAACGCGGTCTCTTTCAGGAGAGGTGGAAAATATGGAGACGGAAAATGTCCAAGCTCAATTCGACTGAGAAACTTCACACCGGGCGTGCACAATTGCCTGTGAAGGCGCCGATCATCACTTCTCAAGACCGCGCCCGACAAGACCCCACCGATCACCAGTTCCTTTATGTTCTCGGATTTGGCGTCGTGGGCGCGATTTTGGCAAACATGCTTGTTTTCATCTATTTCTTTTCGTTCCACACGTTGGGCTGAAATCAACAGCCCGCAGATCGCGATGAGATTTGGTCCGAAACATCATTCCGAATAGCCTGCATCACCTCTTCGACACTCTCACGCACATCGGCGAAGCCGTTCACCAGTTGAATCTTTGAATTCGCACGCTTGTCCGCGCCTATACCCGCGGCACTCATGACGAATATGATCTGATCTGCCTTGATGTGCACAACTTCACCATCTGGACGATGCAACTTTATCCAATACTTCATTCCCGCCTTCTTTAACGAGCAAGTAGCATCACCAGAACCGCCTCCGTGAAAGCCACCGCCGCCAAGGCGCGCGCCGGCGCTGCCTCCAAACCCGCCACCGCCAGCCAGCGCTCCGTGGTTGGGGAGCATCAGAACGCCGGCAAGCAGCGCAACGACGGCGATCACCACTTTTTTCCTCATGACATCCCTCCCGTTTGCAGCAGCGCGTCTCAAGCTGGCGCACAGGAGACCAAGAGGGAGGTGATTTTATTCCACTCCTGGGCACGCAAATGTGAAGTCGCGGTTTGTTGGATGTGACATTTCTCACATCTTCACGTCGAACGGCATAATTGTATCAACCAGCGCCCTCCGTTTCGGTCGAAACACATCGTCGTCGAGGCTGAAACGATCGTTGATATCCCCGCGGGCGGAGTTTATTACGCAAATCTTGTGCTGACCGGCGTCCCCGTCATCCCACCGGCAAAATCAGACTCTGCCCGACTCTTACGTTGAGCCGGCCAGGTCATGAATTGAGCTGGAGGTCGGCCATCGGCCATCGTCGCGCAACTCGCACCTCTCCTTGAAGCGTGAGTTGCATTTCGTCCCGTAGACTCGGGCTGCTCCCTATCCCTTTTGGAGAGGGAGTGCACCGCGTTTGCGGCTCGGCGCGAATCCCCACAACAACTGCCATCCCCCTGTGTCGATGAATCAAGTGTCCGAGCACACGCTCGCAGACAAGATTGGTAAGAGTTCGGCGGCGGCCGGCCCATGTTGTCACCCAATACGCCCAAACACCGAGTTCTTATTTGGACTTGTCGGCCGGGTGGAAAGCCGCCTCGAACTTGTTGAACGAATTCCGCCAGTTCCTCTGCATTGATGTCGCTGACAGCAAAGAAATCGAGGCCGCCTGCCGTCCATCGCCGGATGTTAAACCCCTGCATCGTATCGAGTTTCGCTCTCTGATATTCCGAGGCTGCTCCATCTGCGACAAAGAGATTGATCACGTGCTGGCGGCGCCTATAGACGATTGAAGCAACCGTCTTGCCGTCGAGATAATCGAGCCGGCCGCCGATCAGCGTAAAGCCCTGGGCCGTGAGGTCAACGACCGGCGGTGAGATGTCGAGCTTGCCGTTGAACCATGGTTTCACGGTGTGCTGATCGCTCGTCTGAACGTCGGTCAGGTGCTCACCCTGAAGTGATCGCACATGTGCTGAGACAACGTCGCCGAGCACGCGCTGGTCCTGATCCGTTCCAATGACGGCGATCACGAGGCTCGCCGCTATGGCTGTCGATAGTGCCGTGCCCATCACAAAGCCTTTCAGAACAGAACGGCGGTTCGTGGCGCGCCAGGGCGCCGCCGGCGCCGGCGGCAGCGCCGCCTCGATGCGCCGGCGCAAGCTCACCGGCGCGGCATAGCGCAGCTGCGCAGCCGACATGGCTTGGCCCAGCGCGCGATAAGCTTCCAGTTGCGCCGCGCAACGGGGGCAATCCGCCACGTGCCCTTCCACATCGCGGGCATGCCCGGCATCGAGCTCGACGTCCAGGAGAGCGTGGAGCAGGATCTCAGTTTCCGCACAGGTCATGTTGGTAGTCCTTCCTCTGCAATCCATGCTTTCCGCAGCATGGATCGCGCGCGCGCGAGACGCGACATCACGGTGCCGACAGGCGCCCCTATGACGTCTGCAATCTCGCGATATGACAAATCGTTGATATCGCGCAGCACAATCGCCTCGCGAAACGCGTCAGGGAGATCCGCGACGAGACGACGGATCGCTTCTGCATCCAGCTGACGCAGCGTTTCTGCCTCCGGCGATGCCTGCGCCTCCTGCCAAATCGGAGTCGCGCCTTCGTTCTCTTCTGTTTCGCTCCCCATCTCGAGCGCAGCACTGGACCGGCGGGAGAATTCTCCCCGGCAGATGTTGCGCAGGATGGCGAAAAGCCACGGCTTCATCGCCGGTCCACGGTATGTATCGAAATGGCGTAGCGCGCGCAGATAGCATTCCTGCGCCGCATCTTCGGCATCGGCGCTGTCGCGGAGCAGGTATCGCGCCAGCGTATAGACGTCGTCGAGATGGGGCAGCGCGGCATCGCGAAAACGCCGTGCCTTGTCATGATCATCGCCGCCGCCGTTACCCGTCATGATTTCACGCCCGGGCCCCGAGGAAGCTCTGACCTCCTGATGGCGCGGCCGATAGAGCATCATTGCGCCGCGCTGCTTCCGGTGGCTGCTTCGACCACGATGGTGCCTGTCATGTGCGGGTGTAAGGAGCAAAAATACTCGTAGACGCCAGGTGTCGTGAAGGTGAACGAGAATTTGTCTGACGTATCGAGCGCCTTCGACTTGAAGGCTTTGGTGCTCGACGCAACTGTATGTGGAACGTCGTCGTCGTTGCTCCAGACGACGGTCGCGCCGGCCTTTACTGTGACGCGCTGCGGAGTGAAGGCGAACTGGTCAATATTTATATTCGTGTCCGCAGCCTGCGCCGAGACGGCAGGAAAGCCGGCAGCCGCTGCGAGCAAGGCAGCCGCAAACGCGGCCGCGACACAGACCTTGCGTGTTATTGTTGTTCTCATGACGGAAATCTCCTGCCTCAACCCTGCAGTGCCTTATCAATGATTGCGAGCCGTTGCTGTCCACGCCTGAAGGTGACATCGGTAACACCGAGAAGGGAGCGCAGCTTGTCGTCGGGGACTTTCATCGGTCCCGGCGAGGGTGCGGTGCCTGGAACCGGTTGCGGGAAGGCGGTCGACATGGCGGTGTGAAACGTGACGTTGCCCTCAACCTTCTGCATGATCTGATGGATGTGGCCGTTGAGCACCGTCACCGAGCCGAAACGCTTGAGATAGTCGAGAGCGCGCGCGGCGTCCTCGGTGCCCCAGCCCCAGGCCGGATAGACGCTCCACAACGGAATATGCGCGAAGACGACGATCGGGGTCGATGCTGCGCGGCCTTTTAGATCGTCCTCCAGCCATTCCAGTTGCTCGTTGCCGAGATTGCCCAGACCACCGGCCTTGAGATCGACCACATTGACGAGGCCGATGAAGTGCACGCCGTTGGCGTCGAAGCTGTACCAGCCCGCCCCCTTTGCGCCACGGCCATAGCGCTCACGATAGATCTTTTCCCCATCATCGAGAAAGTCATGCTCGCCGGGCACATAGTGCACATCGAGGCGACCCTGGGCGATGATTCGGTCGGCATCGTCGAATTCGGACGGCTTGGAAAGGTGCGTGATATCGCCGGTATGAATGACGAAGGATGGCTTCACCGGCAGGGCCTTGATTTTGTTCATCGCTTCTTCGAGCGTTCCGATGGCGTTGGGATTAGCGGGCTTGTCGAAACCGACATGACTGTCGCTGATCTGCAGGAATGTCAGCCCGCTCGGCTCCGCAGCCGACGCCTCGCCGATAATGCCCATGGAACCCGGTATGCCGCCTGCGACCGTCCATAGGACGCCGGTCCCTGCCCAGGTCATGCATTCCAGGATCTTGCGCCGGCTGACGCCGCGTCCGTCGTGATCAGAAATCATCGCCAGTCTCCCTTGAAGCCATGATGGCTCGCGGGAAGTAGAGTGGAGATCGGCGCGATTTATTCCCGACCTAACAAGTGCGTCCTCCAAATCTCAGCGCACCCAATGCATCACAGCCCCGGAATGCTGTTCGCGATGCAATTAGGAATGTGTCGACGGCCTTGAATAAACTTATTGTGATGCGAGCAGCGCGCATCATACCGGGGAATAAAGCGACGCGTTTCGCGATCTAATCGGCACAAGCGCTTTGCTTCAACACCAGGAGAACAGACCATGTCGACCAGGATCACGACGGTTTTTGTGGCCGCTGTTATCGCGTTCGCGTTGCCTGGGTCCCCTGCGAGGAATGGCAGTCACAACAACGAGCACACGTTCAGGTCCATTCAGTACTGTGTGCCGGAATATGATGTTCCGAGTGCACCAAGCAAAATCTACTGCTGATGTCAGTCGCGCTCTCTTCCCTCCCGAACATGGAAATGATCGCGCCGACAAGCGGATTCGAACGCGGCAACGATCGCGCAAGGCCGATGGAATTGGATTTTGCCATGCACAGTTCAACTAACCTCCATCATAAGACGACCACCATTGCAGACGATATCGGTCATGCATTGGCGCACTCGGCGACGGACGCGGTCCCCGCTCCCGCCTACACCACGACCGCGCGCGTGCTGCATTGGATCACGGCCTCTTTGATACTGTTCATGATCCCAGCCGGCGTCGTCATTGCGAATGAGTGGGGCGGACCGCTGCAGAATTCCTTGTACGATCTGCATAAATCTATCGGCGCACTGCTCATCCCTATCGTTATTCTCCGGCTGATCCATCGCTGGGCAAACCTGCCATTGCCGTTGCCCAATGGCATTCCGGCGAGCCAACGGCTCGCCGCGTCTGCGACGCATTGGGGACTCTACACCCTCCTCGTCGTGCAGCCGTTCACCGGCTGGATCGCGACGTCAGCCTATCCAGCCTCCGTCACGGTGTTCGGCTGGATCAACCTGCCGCCGATCTGGTTTGAGAACCGCACATTCTCGGACCAGCTTTTTTTCATTCACCGATTGATCGGCGTAGCCATCGCCTGCCTTGTCGCAGCGCATGTCGGAGCGGCGCTCTATCATCATTTCGGGCGCAAGGACCGCGTTCTCATGCGGATGATCACCGGGTAATCTCCCGGCAGGCGCGCCAAATCTTCTCCGGCGTCGCCGGCATGTCGAGATGCGCGCCGGCGCCGCCTGGAATGGCATCGGCGATGGCGTTCATCACTGCGGCGATCGCCGCCGTGGTGCCGGCTTCGCCCGCGCCTTTCACGCCCAGCGGGTTTGTCGTCGCCGGCACAAGATGCAGGTCGTCCTTGAACGGCGGCACGTCCTGCGCGCGCGGCATCGCGTAGTCCATGAATGAGCCGGTGATGAGTTGGCCGCCGGAGGGATCGAAGATCGCATGCTCCATCATCGCCTGGCCCACGCCCTGGGTAATGGAGCCGTGCGTCTGGCCTTCGACGATCATGCGGTTGAGCGCATTACCGCAGTCGTCCACCGCGGCATAGGCGACGAGATCGATCGCGCCGGTCAACGTGTCGATCTCGACTTCGGCGACATGACAACCATTCGGAAATGTGAGCGGCGTCTCGGCCGTGGTCTTGGTGTCGAGATCCTCGGGGATGTCGCCGCGCGCCTTCATCTCCTTGGCCCGTGCAGCGAGCTCGAACAGAGAAATCCTGCGATCGGTCCCGACAACGCCGAAGCGCCCGCCACGATATTCGATGTCCGCTTCCGCCGTCTCCAGCACCGTCGCCGCGATCGCCTTGCCTTTCGTGAGCATCGCCTCAACGGTTCTGATCAAGGCATGGCTCACGGTCATGGCGGAACGGGAGCCCACGGAGGCGTAGCCCGCAATTTCCATCGCTGAGTCGCCATGGCGATGCTGGATTTGCTCGGGAGGAATGCCCAGTCTTTGCGCCAGCATCGGTGTGAACACGGTGGCATGTCCCTGGCCGGTGGACTGCACATTCAGGCCGAGCAGAATCGTCTCGCCGCCGGGGAAGCTCAATGCCGTCGCTTCCAGTGGAAAGCCGCCGGCGTGCTCCAGCATGCAGGAGACGCCGAGGCCGCGATATTTTCCCTGCTTGGCGGCTTCTCGCCGACGCTGCTTGAAATCGTTGTGGCCGGCGAGCGCCAGCGCCTTGTCCAATAGGGTCTCGAAATCGCCGCTGTCGATCGTGGTCCCGACCGCCGTCTTGTACGGCATCGCCGAAGGCTTGATCAGGTTGCGCCGGCGCAGCTTGACCGCGTCAATGCCGCTCGCGCGCGCGGCCTCCTCGATGGCGCGTTCGAGAATGTAGTTTGCCTCCGGCCGTCCCGCCCCGCGATAGGGCGCCGTCGGCGTCGTGTTGCTGAATACGCAGCGCACGGCGATGTCGATGCGCGCGATGTCGTACATGCCTGGGAAACATCGCGTGAAGTTCATGGTCTGGATATGGGCGCCCACGGCGCCGATATAGGCGCCCATGTTTGCCAGATGGCGGACGCGCAAGGCCAGAAATCTTCCGCGCTCGCCGAATGCAAGCTCCGCCTCGCTGGAGGAATCGCGGGCGTGATTGTCGCTGAGGAAGGCTTCCGCGCGGCTCGACATCCAATGCACCGGACGTCCGAGCTTGCGGGCGGCGACCAGCAAGGCGACATATTCCGGATAGGGACCCGTTTTCAAGCCGAAGGCGCCGCCCACGTCCTCGGTGATTACGCGCAGGCGGGCGTTGGGGACGCCGAGAATTGGAGCGAGCCCGTCGCGGAGCGCTCTCGCGCTTTGCGAGCAGCAGTGGAGCAGGTAGCTTTCGGCCGCTGCATCGTAGCTTGCCGTGGCGCCGCGCGGCTCCATCGAAGCGACCATCAGTCTTTGATGCACGAGCGAGACCCGCGCGACGTGCTTCGCGGCTGCGATGATCTCATCCACCTCCCTGGCATTGGCATCGGGATCACTGGCAGGCCCGGGCCAGTCGACCGCGACATTGCCCGAAGCCTCCGGCCATATTTGCGGTGCGCCTTCGCGCACGGCCTCCCGCAGGTCGACCACGGGAGTGCGCTCCTCGTAGTCGAGGACGACAAGCTCGGCGGCGTCCTGGGCTTCGGCCGGCGAGTGCGCGACCACCAGGGCGACGGGCTCGCCGACGTGCCGGACTGTGGTCCCGGCGAGCGCCGGGCGATGCGGAACGATCAGTTTCTTTCCGCCTCGACCGGCCATCGGCGGGTGCTGCGACACACTGCCGGTCCCTTCCATGTCTGTTGCGGTGAGAACGGCAAGCACCCCGGGAGCGGCGCGCGCCGCAGCGGTGTCGATGGATCTGATGCCAGCAAAGGCATGCAGCGAGCGAACGAAATAACCATAGGCTTGACCGCTCATTCTCACGTCATCCGCAAAGCGGCCGCGGCCGCGTACCAGCGGATCATCCTCCAAGCGTGGTTGATGCTGCGCTTGGGTTGCAGTCGTCTTTGTATCCATGTGACTTCCGGTTGCAGCGAAGTTTGCGAGACTGCATGAGGACCAAAGCGAGAGAATAGCCCCCAGCCTCGATCAGTTCTGGTGAGGTCGCAGGAGTTGTCAGCTTCTCACGGCCGGTTTCCCCGCGACGGCGCTGTCTAAGGCAGCATCAGGTGCGCGAGGGGCGAACCACATACGCCGGAGAATGTCATTGTGCTTGATGAAGTGATGCCGCAGTGATGCCGCAACGTGGATCACAACAAGTCCGGCAAGCACGTAGGACAGGATGGAGTGGCTCTGCTCAAAAATGCCGTGAACCGAACGATCCTGGCTCGCCACAATTTGCGGGACCGTCAGCCCGAACAGGTCCTTCGTAATTGGTGTCCTGAAAGTTCCGGCGAGCGCCCAGCCCGTGAGGGAAGCGGCGAGCATAAGAACGTAGAGACCGATATGGCTCGCCTGCGCCGCAATGCGCTCCCACGGCTTGAAGTCGGCAGGCAGCGCGGGCACCGGGTTAGTCCAACGCCACAGGAGCCGCAGGATTACGAGCAGCAGCAGATCATACCCCATTGCCGCGTGCCCGGCATAATGCTCCAGACGGTCTGGACGCATCGCCATGTGCGTCATCCACCAGCCATGGCCGAGGAGAAGCAGGATCGCCAGCGCCCCGATCCAGTGCAGCAATTTCGCTGGCCAACCCCAACGCACCGTGGTGTTCCGCAGCATCTCAACTCCTTTCGTGCATCGCCTTTACGCGGCCGCGCGCTCTTCGTCTGGCGCGAGGGGAAGCTTCACCGTTTGCCGGCGCTTTGCGGACAAATCCAGCGCCTTCGTCAACATCAGCCGGTTGTGGGCTTCGGCTGCCGTGGCGGCCTGGGTCGGCAGTCCGAGCGCGACCCGGTTGAGCCATGAATCTGTTTCCTCCCGCATCGGCCCGCGCAACTCGCCCATCGCAATATCGCCGGGCGGATAGCTACCGAGGAAATCAACCAGGCGCCGCTGGTCAGGCGCATAACCCTCGTTCTGCGGCGCCGAGACCGCGAGCACCATGTCGCGGTGCGTATCATCGATGGTGAGCACGCCTTCGGTGCCGTTGATGCCGACCTCGAGACTGTAGACCGCGCCCGGCCAGGTCACCGGCAACGCCCAGGAGATGTTGAGATGATAGACGCTGCCGTCCGCGAACATGATCATGCCGGCGGTGGCGTCGATCCCCTGATAGGTCGGACCGAGCACCTTGTCGATGGAGCGGGCAAAGCATTCCACCGGGGTCTTTGCCTCCATGTACCACATGACAATATCGAGCGCGTGCGTGCCTGATATCACCATCGGCGAGATCGTCGCAGGGTCGTTCGTGCGCTTGTAGTTGTCGATCGCGACAAGCCGGTTCATGAAAGCGCGCGAGCTCACCAGCGTCACGTCGCCCAGCGCTCCGCTGCGTACCTTCTCCTTGCCGGCGAGCCATTTGCGGCGAAAACGTTGCGTGTAGCCGACGACCGCGTCGATCTTGGCCTCCGTTATGGCCTTGAGCACGCGCTCGGATTGCGCGAGATCGGTTGCCAGCGGCTTCTCGATCAGCATCGGCACGCCGCGCTCGACCGCGGCCATGATCGGATCGACATGAAGGTGCTCGTCCGTCGCGATGATGGCGCAGGTGACCTCCGGCCGTTTCAGCAACTCGCGATGGTCCTGTGTCACGAAGTCGGCGCCGATTTTTTCTGCGACGTAAGGACCTCGGTTGTGATTCTTCTCCGCGATGCCAATCCATTGCACGGCGGGATGGCGCGATGCGACCTCGCCGCGAAACAATCCGACCCGTCCGGCGCCGACAATGGCAAGCCCGATGCCTTTCGCCTGCTTTCTCATGGGCGGCCTCTCATCCTTGCGCCGCGGCCATCTCAGCCACGGCCGAGAGCGACTCGTTCGAAAGCGGCAGATCAATGGGCTCGTTGCGCGCGGCGGAGAGATCGGCCGCGGTGTAGGTCTCCATGACGGTGCGCGCGCTTTCCGGTGTCACCATGACAGGCTGGTCCCTCACGCAAGCTTCGAGAAAGTGGATGGTTTCCGGCCCCATCTGGCCGGCGAAGACGTGATCTACCTGCTCCCCGGGCATGGTCGACATGGGGAAACGCGTGCCCTCGGCCACGGTATTGAGCCAATGATCGCGGTGAGTGTCGTCGAGGATGAGCGCCCCTTCCGTTCCGGTGATCTCGACCCAGGTGGAGCAGTAATTCGGATAGCTCGGCGGCAGGTTCCAGCCGCCACCGATGGCGACGATCATGCCGTTGTCCATGGTCACGATCGACCACATCACGTCAAAGGAACCGTTGATCGGCTGCATGTAGCCATATGCGCCCTGCGAGTAGACGCGGACGGGTTTGGCGGGCGCAAGCAGCCAGAACACGAAATCGAGGTCATGGGTGGACTCCATCACCACAGGAGAAAGCTTCACCCGTTTCGCGATTTTGGCGCCGAGCCCGCGGCTCAGATGGCGGCTGACCATGACCGAAACGACCTTGCCCAAGGTTCCGTCAGTGATCTTCTTCTTGGCGTAGGCGAATTTCGGATTGAACCGCTGCGAATAACCGATGGTGAACTTGACGCGGCCGCGTTTGGCGAGAGTGATCAACTCGTCGGCTTCCCACAGCTGCAAGGCGATGGGCTTCTCCAGCAGGACGTGCTTTCCAGCGCGCAGGCAGTCACGCGCAATCGGATAATGGTTCTGCTCGGGTGTGGTGCAGACATAAACGATGGAAATATTCGGGTTGTTGATGATGTCCTGATAGTCGATGGTCGCCGTGGCGGGCCTGGTCAGCGCCTTGACCTCGGCCAGGCGGTCGGGGCGGATCTCACATATATGGAGCTTGTCGACCAGGGCGGAACGCGACAACGTTTCGGCCCGAATGCCGCCGCACCAACCGGTACCGATCACCGCCACTTCAACTCGCTCCACCTGATGCTCTCCTTGTCTGCAGACGTCTGCTCACGCGGGTCATTCCGGGGGCCGAGCGCAGACTGTTTATTCCACGCCGAAGACATCGGCGGCAAATTTCGGATAAACCTCGGCAAGCTGCGGCGCAATTGCGGTTCGCAGCAGGTCCAGCGTCTCACGAGAAGGGGTCGGCGTCTGGGGCACCTGCTGCGGGCGATCGAACACAAAACCCGTATGCTCCAGGACTTCCGCCTCGCTGTGTCCGGGATGGATGCTGGCCAGCCGGAAACGGGCAGAAGCGCGGTCGAAGGCGAAGAGGCAGCGATTGGTGATGAGAGCAATGGGTCCGCCGGGGCGGTAGACGTTCGGCGGACTTGTACCCGGCGCACTGATGAAATCCACCTTCTCGACCAGCGTTCGAAGCGTGTGCCCAAGGCGGAACAGGATGATCTTGGGGACGACATAATACAGGTAGGCTGAGCCAAACGAGCCGGGAAATCGCGCCTGCGGTCGTGCCGGGTTCCCGGTGCTGACAAGATTGATGTTGGCTTGCCCGTCGATCTGACCACCGGACAGAAAAAACACGTCAATGCGTCCTTGGCCGGCGCAATCGAAGAGCTCGCGCCCGCCATCGGTAAAGAATGAATGCCTCCGGCTGCCGAGCAGCGAAACATAAGGCCGTCCATTGCCGCGCGCGCGCGCAAGCAGGGCCGCGGCCGCGGGTATCGGAGAAGCAGCCCCGACAGCGGCGTGCTTTGCATCGCCGATAAGCCCGGCGATCGTGTTGATCAGCAACTCTTCCGGGCGGCACTCCACGGCGACTGTCATGGCACTGATGCTGGGTTGAGGGCAGGCGTCTCAGGCAGCGCGCTTCTGGTGCACGTGCCGATCGAGGTAATCCGCAAAGCCCTCCGCGGTCGTCGCCATGCCGGCGTACTCGGTGAGGTGCGCCGCATCGGCGGCATAATGATCGGCCAACGCGAGCGGCCAGGCTCCCTTCGGCGCCAGCGCGACCATGTCGATATAGAAGCCGCCGAGTGCGCCTGCCGCCATCAACGGATCATCAAACAGATTGCTGTCCTGAATTCTCTCGACGGTCACCACAGTCGTCGCGGCGGCATGCGCCATCATGGCAAGCTCGCGGTCGCGGCCGATCCAGACGTTTCCTTCCCGGTCCGCGAGCGCGGCATGGAACAAGGCGACATCGGGCCTTATCGCCGGCATCAACGCGATCGGATCGTTGTCGCCGAACGGGTTGTCGATCACCTTCCAGTCCGGCCGATGCGCGAGGAGGTCGGAGCCGATGAGCCCGCGCAGCGGTATGAAGGGTACGCCCTTCTCCGCCGCCTGAAAGGCAGCGTGGAGCGCCGGGCATGTCGCGTCTTTCATGCGGATCGTGCCGGCGCGGACCGCGGCGGTAAAGCGCGGCGCCGGCCCAAGCTCGCCAGAGACTCACGGCCGACGTTTCCAGGATATCGATCGCACCGGCGCCGATCAGCAGGTCGGCCTGCAGGCTGGATGTGGGAAGCGCGACCAGATGCAGCCGCTTGACCCCGCGCCGGATGAGCGCGCGCGTCGCAGCCATGGCCACTCCCGACTGCTCGCGCGCCACCGCCAACATGGCGCCGTCGGTGATCGGCGCGAGCGCTTCGTCGAGAGTGCGGGCGATCATCTAATGCTCGTTGTCCACCTCCCTCATGCTGAGGAGCATTGCAAAGCAATGCGTCTCGAAAGCATGCGGGTCCGCCGTCCTTCGAGACGCGCCCTTCGGGCGCTCCTCAGGACGACGGCAGAAGCTACGACAGCGCCTGCCGCACCCGATCCGGGGAGAACGGGACGCGCCGAATGCGCACGCCCGTTGCATCAAAGATCGCGTTGGCAATCGCGGCGGCGACCGGCCGGATCGACGGCTCGCCGGCGCCGCTTGGCGCGATCTCCGGGTGATTGATCAGCACCACATCAATAGTCCGCGGCGTTTCGGTGATGTCGAGGATCGGATAGCTCATCCAGTCGATGCTGGTCACGTTCTTCGCATCGAACTTGACCTCCTCCCAAAGCGTGCGGCTCACGCCCTGGACAATGTTGCCCTCGATCGTGTGCCGCAGCCCTTGCGGATTGATGATCTGCCCGCAGTCGTGCGCAACCGTGAACTTGCGCGCCCAGATCTTCCCGCTGGCGCGATCGATGTTGACCTCGGCCACAATCGCGCAGCGCGTGCCGTTGCGCTGGGAGTAGGCGATGCCGCGGCCGCTCACCTGATTGCCCGTCTGATCTCGTCGCGGCGACGGCCGCGATTGCCAGCCGGCCTTCTCCGCGGCCGCCTTGATCACGGCGATGTCGCGCGGCTCTTTTACATGACGCAGACGGAGCTCGATGGGATCGAGCGCAAGCGCCGCCGCCACCTCGTCCATGAAAGATTCGCTCGCGAAGTGGACCTGTGGGCCGACCGGATCGCGCAGATGCGCGCTGCGCAGCGGCGAGCCGCGATCCAGAAGCGGGGCAATTGTCTCCCACGCCAACCGCTTGTTGGCGAATTCGTAGGATTCCGCGGGCACGCCAAAGCCATCGGCCGATTTGAGCGCAACATCGCGCAATTGACCCGCCAGCGTATCCCAGGGCGCGCCGCCATTGGTGTTCACATCGATGCGCGAGAAGCCCTTGCTGGTGAACTCGTAGGCGATGACGTTGCCGGATGCATCGATGGCGGCGCGGGCGCGGTGGATCGAGGCAGGACCCTTCGGGTCCCATCCCGTGGCCTGTTCGCGCGTGTACTGCACCCGAACCGGCTTGCCGACCGCCTGTGCCAGCACGGCGGCGTCCATCGCCGCGTCGTCGGCGTCGCTGCGGCCATAGGAGCCGGGGCCAACCACCCAGATGGAATGCACCTTCTCCTTCGCAATGCCGAGAGTGAGCGCGATGCCGTCCCGCACGAAGTGCGGTTTTTGCGATCCGGTCCAGCAGGTGACATTGCCATCCCTGATCTCGACGGTGGCGCAGGCCGGCCCCATGCAGGCATGCGACTGGAAGGGCCATTCGTACTCCGCCTCGATGTAACGGTTGGCGGTCTTGAAAGCCTCGTCGACATTGCCGGTTTCCTTGCCGCCGATCTCGCGCTTGCGCACCGGCGCCTTGCGGATGTGATCGTAGATCGCGCTCCCATCCGGGAATGGCGGTTTTGCATCTGACCATTCCACCTTGAGCCTCTCGGCCGCCTTGATCGCATCCCATTCCCTGTCGGCGACGACCGCGAGGAAGCCCCTGTCCCAGACAACCTGGGCGGAGGGAATGTCCGCGATCGAATTTTGATCCACTTTGATCGGGACCGCGCCCGCGACAGCCGGACGGATCATGCGGCCGTGAACCATGCCCGGAATTTTGACATCCGTGCAGAAGTCCTCCTGCGCGTACACCTTGGGCGCGATGTCCGCGCGCGGGATCGGCGTGCCGACGATGACGTGATCCTTTGCGTCCTTCGGCTTCGCCTTGCCCGGCGCATACAGGGTGTTCCCTACCTGTTTGTTCCAGTCGAGCTGCACGTTGAAATAGCGCCCACCAATAAGCTCGGCATAGGAAATCTTTTTCGCGTGGTCCGCCTTGTTTGCATTGTCCGTTTTGGCGTGCACCACCCCGTCGATCACGGTCAGGGCGTCGGCCGGCATGCCGAGCTTCCCGGCTGCCATCTCGACCAGGACGCGGCGTGCTTCGGCCGCGGCCATGCGCATCTGCTTGCCGCCGAACTGGATGCCCGTGGATCCCGAGGCGCCGCCCTGGTTCACGCTGTTTGCTGTGTCGCCCATGATCACGGTAACGGACTTGAACGGCACATCGAGCTCTTCCGCCACCATCTGGCCGATGGCGACGAACAAGCCTTGGCCCATGTCCATCTTGCCGAAGTAGGCGGAGACGCTGCCGTCGGTATTCACCGCGATATAAGACGACAGCTGGTCGGGCGTGAGCGGCGGCTTGCCATTCTGTGCGAATGCATCTGCAATGCCGAGCACGGTATCAAGCCCGATCGGCATGCCGACGGAAACCACCAGCGCGCCTCCGGCCTTGAGCACCGAGCGTCGAGAGAAATGGGTCGTCTTTTCCATCTTTGTCATCGTCGCCTCCCTCAACCCATCATCTCGGCTGCGCGCTTGACCGCGCGCAGGATGCCCATATGCGTCCCGCAGCGGCATTTGAGGCCGGTAAGCGCGTCCTTGATCTCCCCTTCGGTCGGTCTCTTCTTCTGATTGAGGAGCGTTGCCGCGGTCATGATCCAGCCGTTGATGCAATAACCGCACTGCGGCACCTGCTCCTCGACATACGCCTTCTGAATGGGATGCGGATTCTCCGGCGTGCCGAGACCCGCGAGCGTCACGACCTTGGCGTTGCCCACCGCGGAAACGGGTGTGACGCAGGAGCGTACCGGCTGCCCGTCAACGTGCACGGTGCAGGCGCCGCATTGGGCGAGGCCGCAGCCATAATGCGGGTTGTTGAGCCCCAGATCGTTGCGCAGCGCGTAGAGCAACGGCATGTCGGGATCGGCGTCCACCGCATGAACCTTGCCGTTCACATCAAGATTGATTCGAGCCATGGCTGCGTATCTCCATACCTGACGCTGGATTTCACATTAACCGCTGCGATGATGGCCATCTGCTCGCGCCGCCTGTGAAATGTGATGATTGCACGAATCCTATTCCAACTCTGTCAGCCGGGGAAGCCCGTCAGAGCCGGCCAGCGCCGCGACCGCGCTCAAGAGACTGCGCACGTGCTGTTCCGCAATGTTGCGCGTGATAAAGACAAGCCGGTTGGCAGGAGATCCATCCGGCCACGCCGCAAGCTCCACCGGGGGATGCGCGAGGTGCTGCACGATTTGCACCATGACCGGGCCCTGGCAACCGGTCACATGCAGGAAGCCCTTCACGCGCAGGAGATCGGAGCCGCGCAACGCCATCAGGATTTCCATGCAGCGGGCAAACACCTGCCACACAACCGGTTCCTCACCGGTGATGACAAAGCTCGACACGCCGTCACTGTGCTGCGATTCGGCGACGAAGCCCGAGCGCGCTGTCGGCTGGTCCATCTCTGGTTGAGTGAGGCAGTGCGGGTCGAGGTCGCCGGCAGTCGCCGTATGCATGGGAGCGCGCGGGTTGAGCAGGCGCAGGCGGTCAATGACGCGCTCGAGGCTGGATTGCGAGATGAGGTCGCATTTCGACACGACCAGACGGTCCGCCAGAATGACCTGCTTTCGCGCTTCCAGCGACCAGTCGAGCGTGTCGAGCGCGGCGAGCGCATCAACCATTGCGAGGAGCACTTCGAGATGAAACTCGCCGCCAAGCGCGCGGTCCGTGGCGAAAGTCTGCAGGATCGCTCCGGGATCGGCGAGACCGCTCGTCTCGATCAGCACGCGCCGAAAATGCGGCACGGCGCCGTGTTCGCGCTCGGCAACAAGCGCGCGCAACGCGATTTGCAGATCGGAGCGGGTATTGCAGCAAAGGCAGCCGTTGCCCAGCAAGGTGACCTGGTCGGTGCTGCTGCGCAGGAGGGCATCGTCGATGCCGACGCTGCCGAATTCATTGACGACGACAGCGGTGCCTTGCCCTTCCGGCGCGGCGAGGAAGCGGCGAATCAGCGTGGTCTTTCCCGCGCCGAGAAACCCGGTGACGATGGTCACCGGGATGCGCGCCCCTCTGAGGTGTTTGCGCCTGCGTCCGAACAGGCCGGCAGAGCGCGATGGAAAGACGTCGAGCAATGCGCACCTCGCTGTCATCGTCCGCCAACGGGTCCGGCCTATGGCCGGCCCGATGACAAGCTCCGGCGGACGATCCAGTAAACACGAAACGAGAATTTGTCGGGCCGTGGAGTCACATCCCAACGTTCAGTGCATACTGGATGCTCCGCCTTCGCGGAGCATGACGGTGGAGTATGCGGCCTGATCAAAAATCCATTTCCAGAATGTAGAGCCCACCGGCGTGGCGATCGACCGTGTAAACGATCGCGCGCTCGTTGACGAACACGTCGTTGAGCTGGATGGTGCCGGTGGGGGCAAGCGCAGGCGCCGGCGGGACGAACACGCCGACCTCCTTGGGTTGGTATGGGTTGGAGATGTCGTAGGCGCGCAGGCCGCCGTTGAAGAAGGTGCCGAGCACGATCTGGTCGGATTGCCATGCGGTCGGCAGCGGCACGTTCTCGTGGATATTGTGCGCACCGAAACGGCCAGCCAACGCAAAGGGCTTGTGATCCGGCATCGGGCAGGTCGCTATCGGCACCAGATTGGTTTCCTCGCGCGCGTCGAGCACCCATATCAGCTTCGGCCAGTCTTTCGCGTTGTTCTCAGTGGATTCGTCGGTCACGAGCATCAGGCCGCGGTCGAACAGCGGGACGACCGTGTGCATGAAACCGGTATAGGGCGGCGAGTTGGTCCACTGCGACACCATCCGCGGGTTCGCCTTGTCCGCGATGTCCAGGATGAACATCCCGCCATCGATATAAGCGAGGTAACAGCGGTCGGGCCGTTGCGGGTAGACGTTCGTGTTGTGTGCGCGATACCCCTTGTCCAGCGGATGGCGCGGTGGCGGCCTCACATTGTCGCCCTGCCGCGTGCCTGGCATCCACCAGCGGCCGACCTCAACCGGTTTCGAGGGGTTGCGCACATCGATGCAACGATAGAACTGGTCATCCGACGGATCTGTCGGCGTGAAGTCCGGTGCGCCGGATGCGGTGTGGACGTATTCGCCATCGCAAAACCAGAGCTGATGCACCCCGCGTGAGGTCGCGCCTGAGCAGTCGAAGAAGGAAATCGATCTCGGTTTCTCCGGCGTGGAAATATCGAAGAGCTCGAACCCTGCGGGCTGCTGTCCCTTCTTTTGCGTCTGGTAGGCGACCGCCATCAGGTTTCCGCAGGTCTCGAGCGAGTTCGATCGCATATGGACTTGCGGCAAATCCGTCTGCACCACGACCTTGGGTTGGCGCGGGTCCGATACATCGACGGCGGTGAAATTCTTTGGTGCGCTCTCGTGGGCGAGCCACAGGATGCGGCGCCCGTCGGGCGCGATCTGAATGGACATGCCCTCGCCCATGCCGCCGAAACCATCCAGCGCATGATGGGCAATAAAATTGAAATTCCAGGTCACGGGTTGATATCCGCCCTTTTGCAGAGGGCTGGTTTCGGCAACAGCCATATGACGCTCCTTGGAAAGGCAGGACGCGTTGCTCCGCGTCTCCCCGTGTTAGGTTATGCGTTTGCCTTGGCCCAAAAATCCGGACGCAAGGCCTTCTTCCAGTCGGGGATGGCGGAAATCTTTTTCTCGCGCAAGAGAACTTCCGCGTCACGCGCAAGATTGGGCACTAGATCGGAAGGAAATCCGGGGACCACCTCCACGCGCGCGAGTGCCTTGGCGAGCGTCTCGCGCGACATGGTGTAGCCTTTCGAGGTATAGAACGAATAAATCACATCGGCGATCTTGGTCGGCTGCTCCTTGAACTCGCGCGCAACCTCCTTCCAGGCCTTGAGATAGGCGACAACCGTATCAGCGCTCTTGTCCGCGAAATCGGGAGTTGCCGCCATGAATACCGGCATGCTGTCGACGCTGGAAAAATCCATGATGGAAGTGCCGATGCCCTCGGTGACGGCGATTTCGTTATACGGCTCCACATTGACCATGGCATCGACGGTCTTGGCGGCCATGGCGGCCACCATGTTGTTGACGTCCATGCGCACTTCCTGGAAATCACCCTTCCTGAGGCCGGCACCAGGAGCAATGATGTCCATGAAGATGTTTCCGATGGAGGAGCCGGTCTGATTGGCAACTTTCAATCCCTTGAGCTGAGCAACGTTGCGCAGATTGAGCTCCTTGCGGGTGACAACCTGTGCGGTCCTGCCCACCGTCTCAATCTGGGCGATGGCAACGAGGCCGCCTTTGTCATGTCCGATAATGAATGATTGCCCGGCGTAAGTTCCCATGTCGACCTGACGCGCCACCATCTGCTGCATGGTGAGATTGCCGGAAGGCACGGCGAACTCCTCAAACTTGATGCCGTGCTTCTCGAGAAGGCCCGATTTGAGGAGATAGTAGGTCGGCATACCCCATATATTCGTCTGAAAACCCTGGCGCACGGTATCGAGCGCGAAGGCCGAACGCGCTCCCCCTGCGCCGATGATAACCAGCCCCGCGCCTGCCGCGAGATATTGTCGTCGCGTGAGATTCATCAGGGGGTCTCCTCGAATGATGGCTGCTGTCTGGCGTGCCGTGCCTCAGGGAACCGGCGTCGCTTGCTCCTGGCCGAGGTCATGCAGCAGTCTCTTCTGGTAGTTCAGAAATTCGACGCTCAAGGGATCGCGGGGTCGGGACAAAAGAACGCGCAATTCTGTTTTAACGGTCCCCGGATGCGGCGTCATCACGACCACGCGGTCAGCAAGATAGACCGCTTCGGCCACGTTGTGCGTGACATAGACCACCGTCTTGCGGGTTTCCCGCCAAACCTCGGCAAGCAGGCGCTGCATCTCGTCGCGGGTCAGCGCATCAAGTGCGGCGAAAGGTTCGTCCATGAGCAGCACGGAAGGATTGTAGGCGAGCGCGCGCGCAATGGCGACCCGCTGCTGCATGCCGCCGGACAGATGATGCGGATATGATTGAGTGAATTTTCCGAGCTTGACGAGCTCGAGATGGTGGCGGGCGATTTCCTCCCGCTCGGCCTTTCCCATTCCTTTCATTTCGAGACCGAAGGTGACGTTGCCAAGCGCGGTGCGCCAGGGGAACAGCTGCGAGAAATCCTGGAAGACCACGCCGCGATCGAGCCCATGCCCGGTGACCGGCTTGCCGGCGATGCGAATTTGTCCGTGGCTGGGGGCGAGAAAGCCCGCAATCATGTTCAGGAGAGTTGACTTGCCGCATCCTGACGGGCCGACGATGCAGAGGAACTCGGAAGCCTCAAGGGAGAGATTCACTCCCTCGACGCCGGGAACACGCCCTGATGGAGTGTCGTAGATCAGCGAGACGTTGGCGATTTCGATGTGAGGCATCCGCCGAACCTGTCTCTGCTCTCATAGATGTTATGCTCTGTGCTGGCCAGAGGCGCGGGGATAGCGGTTTCGTGCATTGATGATTAGGTGTAAATCACACGTCCAGCAATCGCGGCTTAAGCGCCGCGGGTCAGGAGCGCTGATATGGAATCGCGGGCAACATCGCGTCAAATGACGTTGTCGGAGCGCGCCGACGAGCTGGAGCATCATATGATGCATGAGCTCGACGCCAAAATCGCTGAGAAGACCGCGGATAGGATCGCGACCAAATCGCATCTGTGCAATCTCGCGGACGGAAAGACTGGACATGCCCGGCGTCGCGGCGCTGATGGCGCAGAATCCCGGCAAATATTTTCTGATGGGAGCCGATCCGCGGCTGCCGAGAATGCCGGACAAGCCGACCCTTCTCGACTTTTTCAGATACCGCTTCTCCTCCTCGACCAATCATCTCCTGCAAAGCGCGACGCTGGCGCTCAAGGCGGGTCATGATGAGAAGGTTGTCTTGGCTTGCCTCCTGCACGACATCGGGGTTGCCGGGTTCATTCGCTGCGATCACGGCTATTGGGGCGCGCAGCTCATCGAACCTTACGTCGATGAGGAGGTGAGCTGGTCGGTGCGTGTCCACCAGGCGTTGCGTTTCTTCCCTGACGAGTCGGTCGGCTATAAGTATCCGGATGCGTATCTGAAATATTTTGGCGCAGATTATAGGCCGGAACCTTACATCGAAGAGGAGTACAAGCGCGCGCGCAACCACAAGCACTACATGACGGCGCGCCTCATTTGCGTAAACGACATCTATTCCTTCGATCCCGACGCCGTCGTCAATCTTGATCACTTCGTTGACATTGTTGGCCGGCATTTCAAGCAGCCAAAGGAAGGCCTGGGTTTCGACAACACGCCATCCTCGCACATGTGGCGCACGCTGATGTGGCCGACGCGCTTTTTGTGATTTGTCGTTGCCGGCCCATGTCCACCGATCGTCATGGCCGGATTTGATCCGGCCATCCATCTTCTTGAGATGAATAGCTTTGAGAGCGAATTGGCGCGAAGCTCATCCGTTGCGTTGGGTTGGCTGCGACCTAAAAAGGGCGAAGCTCAGGGTGCAGCGAAATCTGGTTCGTCGTCGTCCGCCTGATGAGGGACTCCGAGAGCGTGTCTCAGAGAGGCGATCGAGCTCGTCAAGCTCCTCGTCCGTGAGCGTGTCAAGCGCATCTTGACTGACATCGGCTTGCTTGGAGAGGAGGCACGCCACCGTCTTGATGTATGCTCCCGGCTGTTCTTTGCGTATCTGCTCGATGACGGAAGGTCCGTGCTCGCTCCAGTCGGCGTGAAGGGCGCGGATGAACGCGCTGGAGAGCGTATCGCGCGAGCCGCCCGCAGCCTTGCCATCTTTTCCGCCCCGGTCATTTCGTCGATCAGTCGGGAACTGGCCTTTTTTGTTGTCGCGCATCTTGCTGCTCCGTTTTGTTTGGTTGAGCTCCGGTAGATCGCCGCAACGGCGCGCCGATGCGCCGCAAAACGGCAAGCGGCGCTGCAACGGCGATCAATCCACAATTTGGGAGAATGATGCTTTGATCTATAAGTCGCGTTACGATGTCAAGCGGGGTAGTGAGTAAGTTCTGGGTCAGTTAGAATTTTCACCGCGATCCAACGATGGAGGCTGTTTTTAAAAGCTGCCGAGTGCTCGCGATCATCTGGGTTCCAATCTTGGCTTCTAGCTCGTTTCGCTGCTCACTGAGGAAATGGGATGCCAAGTCGCAAGCCCGCCCGTCTTAGTTCCTGCTCAGTTGCGCTGGACAGCGTGATTCCGCGCGCGCATGCTTCGTGCTCCAGTGCACTGCCGCGACTGCCAGGCAGACGTGCCTGTTCTCCACCCGCAGTGACGTAGGTCTCTATCCATTGCGACATGTATTTGCCGAAATGATCAGCAGCAGCGAAAGCATCGACCTTCACCATCCATAGGAACCCTCCCTGACGTCCGACCGCACCGCCCTCCCGGATGATGTTCTTTTCTGGCGCAAGAACTCCGCGGTGGCGGTCATCGCGCCGGCGAGACATTCCACCAGCATCGCGATACCGATTCCTTTGTGTCCGCCCATTGGCAGTAACGCCCCCTGCAGAGCGGCATGCGCTTCGGTTGTTGGTGAGCCTGAACTCGTCCAAGGCCCAGCCCTCTGGAATGGGCTGACCTTCCCGCGCGGCGAGCAAGATGTGTCCACGCGCCGCGACGCTGCATGCTACATCAAAGACAATTGGATCAGAGCCGGGGACAGGACACCCGAAAGCGATCGGGTTATGACCAATCGCCGCACGCGGAAAACCCGGGAGAGCAAGGAGCGGCGGCGTTCGCTGGCCCATCATGCAAAACGCTCCCGCTTCAGCGCCGCGCAGCGCGTGAATGCCCAGAGCTCCGAGATGTCCGCATGCGCGCACCGCGATGAATACTGAGGCGGCGCCTGCGGCGAGCGCCCCGATCCCCAACCGCACCGCATGCGGGCCGGCGACTTGCCCCATCGCGCCGTCCGCATCGAGCACGATTCCACCAGGAAAACTTCGATGCTGCATGTTCGGACGGGCGTTGAAGTCGCCCGCCTGCAGCCGTTCGACGTATGCGGCGACCCGCGTCAAGCCATGGGTTTTGTAATCGCGCACTTCGCTGCGCACGAGTGTCGCAGCAGCTTCGATTGCATGTTCGGTGGGAACCCCACAGGTCTGGAAGATCTGCGCAGTCCATTGCTCGAGCATGCGAGGATCGTACCTGCCCGTCGAGCAAGCAGGCCGATTTTGCGCCAATGCGGGGTTGCTACTCATTGCTACCGAACGATCACGAGGCGCTCGGAGAATGGTCCGGAGTAGAGGCTTTGATAGTAAAGGTGCTGGTCGCGCAACGTATAGCCGCGTAGCTCCATTATGAAGCCGGGTTCCCCTGTCTTGAGATCTAGGGCTCGCGCGACAGAAGCGGGAAGCGACTCAAACCGAATCCATTGATCTGCGCGCAGTGTGGGGAGCGCAAGTTGCTTGCCGAGGAGGGTACGCAGGTTCTTCTCCAGCGTGCGACGATTAACGCCTCCAAGTCGTGCGAAATCCTCTTCCCGCAGCCAGAACTCGCTGTACAGGTCGAGGCGTCCCCCAACATTGATGGAGCGCTCGATCCTTACGAACGCGTCGCCTCCAAGAAATTCGGACCACGGTCCCTTGCGTGTCGTTCGCCTGACCGAGCGGACATGAACGAACGACGGCAACTCGTTCCCGTCGGCGTCGCGAAACCGGAGGTAGCGAACCTCGGCCGGAGCGACGCTCGTGCCGCTGACGAACGTGCCACGTCCGTGTTCGCGTGAGATGAGGCCGGAATGGGCAAGTCGCGCGAGCGCCTTCTGCACAGTGCCCACGCTCACGCGATGAACAGCGGCCAATTTCTCCTCGGAGGGCAACTGGTCGCCCTCGCGCAGCGCGCCCGATTCTATGCTGGCGACGATTGTGTTCGAAATCTGCGAAAGCTTCGTCATCTGCTCCTCAAAGACTGCGCTCGAACCGACTGATCGCGGTCTCCCTCACGTCGAGCACCTCGCTCGCAGTAAGCGTCCCGGAGGCAAGCTCGATCGCGTAGTCGTAAAGCCGGTCGCCCAGGTCGGAAACCTTCACGCTGCTCTGCAGGATTCCGGATGCATCGAAATCGATGTTGTCGGCCATGGTGCGCAATGTGTTCACGTTGCCGCAGACCTTTGCCGTTGGAGCGACCATATTGCCGATTGGGTTGCCGACGCCGGTACCGAACATGATCAGCTGGCAGCCGGCCGCAGCAAACGCGGTGAGATTTTCCACCGCCGGCGCGGGCGCATCCATGAAGTGCAAGCCCTTGCGTTTCGGTGCTTCGCCATATCTGAGCACACCGGCGAGAGGTCGCGAGCCGGCCTTTGCCATCGCTCCAAGTGCTTTTTCTTCGAGCGTCGTGAGCCCGCCGCGAACGTTGTCTGGCGCGGGATTGGTCTTGGTCAGCTCCACCCCGCACCTTACTGCTTCCCGTTCCAGCTGATGCACCGCATCCACAAATGCCTTCCTTACGGAATCATCAATGGCGCGTGCAGCAAACAGATGGTCTGCACCGACGAACTCTGCCGTCTCGGAAATAATGATAGTGCCGCCGTCATCGATCAGCCGGTCTGACATTCGACCGATCGTCGGGTTGCAGGTGAGTCCGGAGGTGGTGTCCGACCCGCCGCATTCCACGCCGACAATCAAATCCGAAACCGGGCACGGCTCGCGCCGCGCGCCGGAAGCCCGCAGGACAAGCCGCGCCGCACGCCGGGTGCCCTCCGCAACAGCGTTCACCGTACCGTTCGGTTGCAGATGGATTGCATCGACCAGCTTACCGGACGGCCGGATACGTCGCGCCACTTCCTCAGTTGATTCCTCTTCCAGTCCGACCAGGAGCACCGCGCCGATGTTCGGGTTGCGTCCCATGCCGGCGAGCGAGTCAAAGGCCAGCTCCAGATCCCATCCAATCTGCCCACGCACGAAAAGCGTGGTCACCGGGATGGTGCCGTCAACGGCTCGCGCAATCGCGCGGGTGACTGGGTTGCAATTGTCCATGATGGAGACCACGGCTACCCAATTGCGGACGCCTATGGCGCCGTTCTCGCGGCGGAATCCGAGGAAGGTCAATGCCACGCCCGATCTCCTTGTGCGGTTCTGCGCTTCGCAATTCCTACATAGGAATCTGGCGAATGTTAAAGAGCGATTGGACTTATGTCAAGTCTTATCAGTAAAGTCCTATATAGGACTCACCGGTTGGGTGGTCGCCTCTTAAGAACTCGCGGTTGATATCGGTTCGAATATAGCCGGGAGCGATGGCGTTGACGCGAATACGGTACCGCGCAAGCTCAAGTGCCATGGCGCGCGTCAAATGAATGAGAGCTGCCTTTGATGCGGCTACCAACAGTGGACGCATTGTGGCGATCCCCGCATTGTTCACCAACACGTTCAGCTCGCCAAACTTATTGGAGATTGTATTCATGACTTCAGCGACGCTCGCCGACTCCGCTACATCCATTTCCACCGCAATAGCCTCTCCGCCGTTTGATCGAATTTCCTTGATCGTCGCTTCGAGGGCCTCGATGCGTCGCGCAGCAAGCGCCACGCGCATTCCGGCACGCGCCAAAGTTTTGGCGAAATGTCTACCGAGCGAGCCCGATGCTCCGGTCACTAGTTGTCATCGCCCCTCATGCCGCGGCGTGCTCCAACGGACGCGCCGCGTGCCACTCTTCGCGCAGCCGCAGTTCCTGCGCTCTCGCGTCGGCGATGCTTTTCGTCTTCACGTGGCCGAATCCGCGTATGGACTGGGGAAGCGACGCCAATTGCACGGCTGTTTCATAGCGATACGGCTCGAGCCCTTCGAGAATCTCCGAAATCAACTTCTCGTATTCTTCAATCAACTGCCGCTCGATACGCCGCTCCTTGGTCCAGCCGAACGGGTCAATCAGTGTGCCACGCAAGCGCCGCGCCCGGGCAAGGAGCCTGAAAGTCGACAAAATCCAGGGTCCGAATGACATCTTGCGCGGCACGCCGCTCTCACGGTCACGCCGTGCGAGGAGCGGCGGAGCAAGATTGAACGCGATGCGGTAGTCCCCATCGAATTGCTCGGCGAGCTTTCGCGCGAAGTCAGGGGCGCTGTACAGTCGTGCGATCTCGAATTCATCTTTGTATGCGAGCAGCTTAAAATAGTTGTGAATGACGGCTTCGGTGAGTCTCGTGCGACCAGGCACACATGCATGCTCGGCGGCGCGGACCATGGCCACGAAAGCGCAGTAGCGCTCTGCGTAATTGGCATCTTGATAATCAGTGAGAAGGGTGACGCGGTGGCGGATCAGATCGTCGAGTGACAGGGGCTGCGCTGTTGGGACGGTCAGCAGCCGCATCACCGCCTCACTATCGTGTGCGGTTCGCCTGCCCCAGAGAAACGCGGCCTTGTTCTGCTCAACTGCTGCGCGGTTGATCTCGATTGCCTGATCGAGCGCCTGCGCGCCCACAGGCAAGAGACCTTTCTGCCAGGCATAACCCAGCATGAACACATTGACTGCGATCGAGTCGCCGAAAAGCGCCTGGGCGATGCGGCCGGCATCAACGGCGTGGATGTTGGGCTCGCCGACGGCCGCTTCGAGCAATGTCCGCATTCGCTCGCCTGGGAATGCAAGCTCGGGCTTGCGCGTAAACTCGCCCGGCATGACCTCGAAGGTATTGAGCACAACGCGTGAGGCGCCGGGACGCAGGTGTGATCGGGTCTTGGCGCTTGCTGCGACCACCAAGTCGCAGCCGAGAACGAGATTGGCTCCGCCTGGCGCAACACGGATGGCACGGATGGCGTCCTGGTTGGAAGCGATCTTCAGATGCGTCCAGACTGAGCCGCCTTTCTGGGCAAGCCCGGCCATGTCGAGTACGCCGCAAGCTTTACCTTCAAGATGCGCTGCCATCCCGATCAGGGCGCCGATCGTGACCACGCCGGTTCCGCCCATTCCGGCAATCACGATGGAATATGGCGTATCGAGACTTGGCAGTTGCGGCTCCGGAGGCGCGGAGAACGGCGCATTGGTGAGTTCTGGCCTGCCGCGGCGTACCTGACCTCCGGTTACGGTAATGAAGCTCGGACAGAACCCGCTCGCGCAGGAATAGTCCTTGTTGCAAGTCGATTGGTCGATTGCGCGCTTGCGTCCCAGCGGCGTTTCCAGGGGCACGATGGCGGTGCAGTTGGATTGAACTCCACAGTCCCCGCAACCCTCGCAGACCGGGTCGTAGATGAAGAGGCGCCGGGCCGGGTCGGGATACTGGCCGCGCTTGCGACGGCGACGCTTCTCGGCCGCGCAAGTCTGGTCGTACACGAGAACCGTGGTGCCGGCGATTTCCCGCAAGTCCCGTTGCACTCGATCGAGGTCCTTGCGCCCGTGCACAGTCACGCCGGGTGCAAAACCCTCGATTCCCTCGTACTTATTGGGCTCATCCGACACGACCACGACGCGGGCGACCCCTTCGGCATGCACTTGTCGCGTGATGGCCTGCACCGTGAGGGGACCATCATGGGCTTGCCCACCGGTCATCGCTACCGCGTCGTTAAAGAGTATCTTGAAAGTGATATTGGTTCCCGCGGCAACCGCCGCTCGGATCGCGAGCAAACCGGAGTGATAATAGGTGCCGTCGCCGAGCGTTTGAAAAACATGCGTGTCCTTGGCGAAGGGAGCCTCTCCGATCCAGGAGGCCCCCTCCGCGCCCATGTGGCTATATCCTGCCGTTCGTCGATCCATGAACTGCGCCATCCAACTGCAGCCGATGCCGGCGTAGCCGCGGCTCGCTTCAGGAATGCGCGTCGAGCTATTGTGGGGACATCCAGCGCAGAAATAGAAGGTCCGCTGCAACAGATACCTCTTCGGCTGAAACTGCCGCGGCGGAAGGCGCTTGCATTCCGAGCCGACGGGCGATTTGGGCCGCGATGTAATTGGAGTCCAGCGCACCGGCTGAAGGGAAAAGAACGCCACCTGATTCGTCATGCTTGCCGATCACGCGCGGCGCGTCCGACCGGCCATACAGCAACTCCTTCAGCTGGGTCTCGATGAGAGAGCGCTTTTCCTCGACGACCATGACCAGCTCGAGCCCACTGGCGAAGGCGAGCGCTGCGCTTGGTTCGAGCGGCCACGACATGCCAATTTTGTAGAGGCGTATCCCGGCTCGCGCGGCAGCAACCTCATCGAGCCCCAAGGTGTCGAGCGCTTGGCGAACGTCGAGATACGACTTCCCAGTTGTTGCGATGCCTAGCCGGGCAACCGGTGCATCGATCACCACGCGATCAATCGTGTTGCCGCGGCAAAAGGCGCGCGCGGCCGCAAGCTTGTGCTCGTGCAGCCGAGTCTCCTGCTCTTGCGGCGAGTCCGGCCAGCGAATGCCGAGACCCTTTGCGGGCAATTCGTGGTCTTGGGGAAGACGGATAGCCACGCGGGCTGGATCGATCTCAACCGATACCGTGGCTTCTACCGTGTCTTTCACGCATTTCAGCGCTACCCAGCAGCCGCTGTAGCGTGAGAGTGCCCAGCCGTAAATTCCAAAATCGATGATTTCCTGTACGCCGGCCGGGTTCAGCACCGGAATCATGGCATCGACGAAGGCAAACTCGCTCTGATGACAGGTTGTCGACAACTCGCAAGTGTGATCGTCGCCAGCGAGCAGCAGGACGCCGCCGAGCGGGGCCGAGCCGGCAAGATTGCCATGGCGCAAAGCGTCGCCGGAACGATCCACCCCCGGTCCCTTCCCGTACCACATGGCAAATACGCCTGCGTGTTTGGCGGGCCCATGTAGTCCAGCTTGCTGGCTTCCCCAAACCGCGGTCGCGGCGAGATCCTCGTTCACGGCCGGCTGAAATACGATCGGCTTCCTTGCGAAAAATTTCTTCGCCGCCGATAGCTGCTGGTCCAAGCCCGCAAGCGGCGATCCGCGGTACCCCGTGATGTAGCATGCGGTGTCAATTCCCGCCGCGCGATCCCGCTCGAGCTGCATGAGAGGCAGGCGAACGAGCGCCTGCGTGCCGCTGATGAAAACGCGCCCATGGTCGAGCGTGTACTTGTCGTCCAGTGAAACCTTTGCTGACATTTTAACCCACCGCGAAGCTACGCGTTGTTTTCGATGCTCCCGATGAAGCCGCGGTTTGCTCGCCGATCTCGATCTTGGCGATCTGATTGCGGTGCACTTCGTCCGGGCCATCGGCGAGGCGCAGCGTGCGTGCATGCGCATAGGCATAGGCAAGACCGAAGTCGTCACACACGCCGGCACCACCATGGGCCTGGATCGACCAGTCGATCACCTGGCAGGCGACATTGGGCGCGAGCACCTTGATCATCGCGATTTCTTTCCTGGCGGCCTTGTTCCCGGCCGTATCCATTTTCCACGCCGCGTTCAGCACCATGTATCGCGCCCCATCGATCATGATGCGCGCGTCCGCGATGCGTTGGCGCGTAACGCCCTGGTCTGCGATCGCTCGGCCGAAGGCCAAGCGCTCGGATGCCCTCCGACACATCTTTTCGAGCGCGGCCTCGGCCTGTCCGATCAGGCGCATGCAGTGATGGATACGCCCGGGCCCCAGGCGCCCTTGAGCAATCTCGAACCCGCGGCCCTCGCCGAGCAGCACATTGGACACCGGTACGCGCACGTTCTTGAGCTCGATTTCCATGTGGCCGTGCGGCGCGTCGTCGTAGCCGAACACCGGCAGATGGCGCCGCACCGCAATTCCCGGCATGTCGGCCGGCACCAACACCATGGACTGCTGGCGATGTTTCGAAGCATTGTCCGGGTCTGTCTTGCCCATGACGATGTAGAGCTTGCAGCGAGGGTCGCCGGCCCCGCTCGACCACCACTTTATGCCATTGATGATGTAATGATCATGCTCGCGCGCGATGCACGTCTGGATGTTGGTGGCATCGGAAGACGCCACGCTCGGCTCGGTCATGAGAAAGGCAGAGCGAATCGTCCCCTCGAGCAGCGGCTCGCACCAGCTGCGGATCTGCTCTGGCGTGCCGAATTTGAGAATCGTCTCCATGTTGCCGGTGTCCGGCGCCGAACAGTTGACTACTTCAGGCGCCCAGTGCACGCGGCCCATGATTTCGCATAGCGGCGCGTATTCGAGATTTGATAGGACGCCACCATGGGTCTTCGGCTGCCACAGATTCCATAGCCCCGCCGCGCGTGCCTTGGGCTTGAGCTCTTCGATAACCGGGACAGGCTGCCAACGGCGGTCGCTCACGACATGAGCGTGCCACTTCTCCTCGTTCGGATAGATGTGCTCGGCCATGAAGGCCATGAGCTTGTGCCGCAACTCCTGCACTTTTGGGCTGTATTCGAAATTCACGCTGCCCTCCGCAAAATCTTTTCCACCTGTTTCCAACCGAGCTCCGCCATCGGCCGCGCCCGCTTGCCTGCGTCACGCGCATGATTGGATGCCGCCGTGCCGTCGACCACGCGTTTGGCGATTCCCTGCAAAATGGCCGCGATTCGGAACAGGTTGTAGGCGATGTAGAAGTCCCAGTGACCAGGATCGACGCGGGAGCGCCCGGTCCTTCCGCAATACATGGCCAAATATTCGCTCTCACCAGGGATGCCGAGCGCTTCAAGATCAAGTCCCCCAATCCCGCGAAACTGGCCGGGCGGGATGTGCCAGCTCATACAGTGATAGGCGAAGTCGGCGAGCGGCTCGCCGACCGTCGCAAGCTCCCAGTCGAGAACCGCGAGAATTTTCGGCTCCATCGGGTGAAAGATTGTATTGTCAAGGCGGAAATCGCCATGGACGATCGTCGTACCGGTTTGCGGGGGAATGTTCTTCGGCAGCCAGGCGATGAGATCATCCATCGCCGGGATTTTCTCGATCTCAGATGCTTGATACTGCCTTACCCAGCGTGCGATCTGTCGCTCGATATAGTTTCCCGGCTTACCAAAGCCATCCAGGCCGAGGGTGCGATGATCAGTCGTGTGCAGCAGGGCAATGACGCGATTTAACTCATCCCAGATCGCGAACCGTTCTGATGTAGACATGCTGGGGAGCGACTGATCCCAGAGCACTCTACCTTCGACATAATCCATCAAATAGAATGCGGTGCCGATAACGGAAACGTCCTCGCACAAAACGTATGGCCGCGCGACCGGAAAGCCGATGCTGTGAAGTGCACGCACCACGGTGTATTCCCGATCGACGGCATGCGCCGAAGGCAGCAGCTTTCCCGGCGGCTTACGCCGCAGAACGAATCGCCGTCCGTCCGTTGCGGTGACGCAATAGGTCGGATTCGATTGCCCTCCTTTGAACTGCTCGATCTGGAGCAGTCCTTTGAGGTCGGTGATATGACTCCTGAAATAGCGCTCCAGACCCGCGACATCGAAACCAAGCTTCTGTTCAACAGGCTTGGTGCCTATGAACTGCTCGAACATCAGGCGCTCATTGCCTTTGCAAGGTCGCGGCTAAGACGGGCAGATTCTACGTTGTGAACATGCGCATGCTCTCCGGCTTTGAGCGTGCGGCTCGCCCTCCCGATGACCTGACCGTACTTTAGGATATTCGCACCCTGCGGGATATTGGCGATGCAGACCTTGTGCCCAAAGGCGATGTCCTGAGCGAGCTTGACCTGCCCAGATGCTTCTCCCTGCAGGGTGCAGGATTCGCCCGCGCGTCCGAAATCAATCAGCGTAGCCACGTTGTCGGAGGGGTTAAGCACGATCGCCCGGGGCATGGTCAAATCTCCATTCCTACATAGGATTTCTAGCAATAGACGCTATTTAATGGCTTTTGTCAAGATACAGTACAAAAGTCCTATATAGGACTATGTTGACTTTTGCTCTGAGCTGGCGTTTAATGCCGATATCGATGGCGAAGAGCTCCTTGTTCAGGCTCATCCGGGAGAAGGTCATGCGTAACCATTGCGCCTGCTGTCACGGCAAGTTCGGCTTGGTGCGACACCGTCGAGCGTCGAAGAGCTTCTGTTCGCAGAAATGCGTCGATCAGCACAAGGCTTGGCTGCGAGCAGCACAAGGCGCCAATCGCCAGAGCTGGTTTGATTGCCTTTGGGCGACCAGCTTGAACGTGATCCCCTACGCCGGCTCGCACTCGTCAATTAACGGGACGCTGTTCTTAACAAGCGAAAAATGCGTACGGGAAACCCGCTTATGAAGACCTCTTCACACCTCGAGAAAGTCACGAAGCTGGAAACGCTGCGCAATAAGCTTGATCCGGCTGGCGACTTCGAGCTGTGGTTCTGGGCCGGCATGACCGCGGGCACCCATGCCGTCAATGCCGCACTGCACCACGCTCATGTTACCAGCGATGATGACGTCTTTCCGACGCAGCCCGGCGTCTATCTCGTGCAGCAGGCCGACGGCTTGCTCAAGCCGGCCTTCCGTCCGCTGGGCGACGTGCTGCATGTTGGTCGCCCGAAAATCGACGCGCCGGTTCCCGAAGACGTAGCAGCGATGATGCACGAAATGGAGATCGTGGAGCGGCACCGCGATCCCTGCGTGCGTGACCGACGCGAGCCGACGCGTGAAATTGTCGAGGAATGCGACACCGCTTTGGGCCGCTGCCTGCAATTGCTTCGCCAGCGAATACCCGAGGTGATGCCGTGAACATCGAGGCGCATCGCGCAAGGGCGGGGCGAATCGAGAGATCGCTTGCGAAATGCGCTCCGGATGATTTCGAAATGAAAATCGAGGGCGCCATGCTCGCAGGCACCCACTGGCTCAACGCCGCTTTGCACCGCTTGGCGATCACCAAGCCTGAGAACGATGTGTTCCACACTTACCTGCTCACGGTGAACGAGTTTCGCCGGCTAAGTGTCGCGGACGACAGTCTGATCAATGCGCTTGCGGAGATCGAGGACATGCGCCCGGCCTTTGTGCGCGGCAATTTTCCTGGCGGTCACCACGCCGCCCAACGCGCCCTTGAGCTGCTAACGCTCATACGTAGCAAGGGTAACAAGGAGTGATAGCAATGCGAGCGGTTCAAGCCATCCCTGCACCCGAAGGCGGAAAGATAGAGGTTCGTGATGTGCCCGATCCGATCCCTGGAAAAGGTCAGGTGCTTGTGAAGGTGCGGGCCTCGGGTCTCAACCGCGGGGAGATCACCCAGGCCAAGGCGCTGCTCTCCGGTAATCCTGCATCTGTCGGCGTAGAGTTTGCCGGGGAAATCGCGGCGCTGGGAACCGGCGTCAATAGTTGGCACGAGGGTGATCGTGTCATGGGTCATGGACGTGGAGGCCAAGCCGAATATGTCCTCGCTGATCCGCGCGCGATTATACTCGTTCCCGCCGGTATGTCGTGGGCCGAGGCTGCGACGTTTCCCAATGTGTTCATTACAGCGCACGACGCGGTCGTCACCAACGGCCAGCTGCGGGCCGGCGAGTCTATACTCGTCAATGCAGCGTCGGGCGGGGTCGGATTGGCGGCGATTCAGATCGCCTCGCTGCTGGGCGCAAAGCCCGTGATCGCGACTTCCCGCTCCGCTTCCAAGCTCGAGCGGCTCGCGTCGTTCGGGATCGACATCGCTATCGATACTACACGCGAGTCGCAGGTCGTCGCGGTGATGGCAGCGACAGAGAAACGCGGAGTTGATGTCATCATCGACTGCATCGGCGGTACGGTGTTTGAGGACAACATGAAGAGTCTCGCGGTCAAGGGCCGCCTGGTTAATATCGGACGGCTCGGAGCGAACACTGCCACCATCGATCTCGCCTTGCTTTGGCTCAAGAGGCTCAAGCTGATTGGAGTAACCTTCCGAACCCGTAGCGAGGAAGAGCGGCTTGCCTGCGTCCAGGCCTGCGCACGTGATCTTTTGGAGCCGCTCAAGGCCAGACGTCTGCACTGGCCGATCGACCGCACCTTTCCTTTGGAATCAATCGCCGAGGCGCACGCCTACATGCTGCGCGATGAGCATTTCGGGAAGATTGTCTTGACGATGAATTGAACAGCAACTCCAACGGAGGAAAGACGTCCATGACTATGCAAGCGACCCCCGAAGTCAAAGGTATCAATCTCAATAAGCCGATGAGAAAGACATCCATGACTATGGAAATAATCCCGCTGACCGGATCGGTCAGTGCCGAAGTCAAAGGCATCAATCTCAACCAACCGACTGACGACGACACTTTCGATGAGCTTCACAAAGCGTTCCTTGAGCACTGCGTGCTAGTGTTTCGCGATCAGGGCTTGCAGCCGGAAGCCCAGATCGCGTTCGGAAAGCGCTGGGGCGAGCTGGTGCAGCAGAACCCGCTGCTCAAAGGCGCCGGCGGCTATCCGGAACTCATTCAAGTCACCAGGATTCCCAAGGAGACCGCTTCGACCGAGGCTTGGCACTACGACTCGCCTTATACGCCAGTGCCGCCGAAGATCTCGATTCTCGCGGCAGTTTGTGTGCCGCACGGCGGGGACACCATGTGGTGCAATCAATATCAGTCCTACGAGCGACTATCTGCCCCCATGAAGCGAATGCTCGAGGGGGTGCGCGTGAAGTTCGTGGGCCTGCAACTCGGCCGGATGATGGGCGCTGATCTGAAAGACTTGCCGACCGCGGTGCATCCCATCGTGCGCACCCATCCGGAGACAAAGCGCAAGGCGCTCTACGTCGGTCACAAGGAAACCGCTCAACAGCTTGACGGCATGACGAGGGAGGAAAGCCGGCCATTGCTCGACTTTCTCTACGAGCACTCCACCCAGCCGGACAATATCTATCGTCACATGTGGCGGGAAGGCGACGTGGTGATGTGGGACAATCGCTGCACAATGCACTACGCGGTCCACGACTATGGTGAGCAGGAACGCGTCCTCAATCGCATAACGCTCAAGGGTGAGGTACCGGCCTGACCGCTAACTGTCGGCAGCAGATGCATCCCATTCTGATTTTAAGGTAGACTCGATGGCAACCAAGAACGTGTCAATTATCGCGCTTATGGCAGCCTTTGTGTTTGCCATGCCTGCTGGTGCGCAGAACGGGGCGGACAACTACCCGTCTCGCCCAATCAGGATGATCGTGCCACTTTCTCCTGGCACAACAACAGACGTTGTGGCGCGAACAGTTGCCGACCGGCTTTCCCGCGAGCTCGAGCAGCCGGTGATTGTGGAAAACAAGCAAGGCGCGGGGGGCACCCTAGCCGCAAAGATTGCGGCGATGTCTCCTCCCGACGGCTACACTATCATGATGGTCAATTCGCAGCACTCGATCAACCCGGCGGTGTATCAAACATTGCCGTATGACACGGTCAAGGATTTCGCCGGGCTTTCCTTGGTGGCCGAAGCCCCCTCCGCGGTAGTTGTTTCGCCTCAGCTGGGTGTCAAAACGATCAAGGAGTTCATCGCGCTCGCAAAACAACGACCAAACACAATTAACTATGCATCGTCTGGTATCGGAAGCCAAACACATCTTGCTGGCGCTTATTTTGCAAGCCAAGCCGGAATTGGCATGGTGCACGTTCCATACCGCGACTCCTCCCAGGTCATTGCCGACCTGCTTGCCGGTCGTGTTCAGGTGAGTTTTGTGCCTGTGGCATTCTTACTTGGTCAGATACAGGAAGGTAAACTACTGGCATTGGCAGTGACGTCCCGCGAAGGCATGACCGCGCCCGTGAGAGTCCCGAGCGTGAGTGACGAAGGGATTCCTGGCTATGAGTACAATACGTGGTTTGGATTTCTCGCCCCTGCCAAGGTCCCAACCCCCATACTCGAGCGGCTGGCACAAGCACTGCAGCGCGCTGCGAATTCGCCCGAAGTGAAGGACAAGCTGTCGGGCTTGGCAATCGTGCCGCGGACGCTGACCCTGAGGGACTTCGATGAGTACATCAAAGCTGATGTCGACAAACAAAAGCAAATCGTCATAGGCGCCGCAATTGAGTCGCATTAGTAGCGCGCCCCTCCAACGGATCGTCATCGAAGGGAGCCAAACCGTCACGGTCGCGATAGCAGTTCCCGAATTATGCCAGTATTAAGCCTCCCCGGCAGAATTCCGATGAGAGCATCTTGCTATCCATAGCGATCTGCATGGATGAGGAGGTGATCGGGTTAGGCATCCAGGTCCGCGCGACCGGCCGCTAGAGCGTCAAGCTCGACTACATGTTCGAAGGCCGGCGTCGGCGATTGTACATCGGCGATTTTCCCGATTGGTCAACGGTTGCAGCGCGCGAACACGCCAAGCTGATCAAGCGCCAGGTCGATCAAGGCCTCGACCCGCTGACGATCGACGCACGGCACCGACAATAAACTTTCCGCTCGAACTCGTCAGATCTTATTGCTGAACAGATTGATTTGGCTCGGGCTCGAAGAAGATGACTGCTGAAAACGAAGTTCGTGCTGGTTTTCGGAAACCTAATATTCTGGAAGGAATGGGAAGAGGAATGGATGAAAATAGCCAAAGATGATCCTGAGAAATTCGCACGCAACCTCCGCCGACGATCTTCTTGAGCGAGTGGGTGCTCTGAAGGATGCCATTCAATACCCTGCTCCACAAACAAAGTAGCCCAGTACCTGCTTGCCCTAACCCGCGAAGGCTGGGCGCTGCGCCCTGCTCATGGGTCAGAATCCATCGCGATCTCGCCCTCTCTTGATTCGCGACGAATGGATTTGCCGCCCGGCAAAACGTTTTGCGCTTGCATTTGCTCTCGCCACCGTCTATGTTCATGGTTTGTTCACTGCGGAAACACCCATGAACCAGGATCTGCCGGAAAAATCAGCTGATGGCGTCCATCCGGCGCAGCTTCGGCAACTGCTCGGCGCGCCGCCCGTGCTCAGCACGGAGCGTATCCGGTCGTACCAGGAGATCATGGGTCGTCTGATGGAATGCCTGGCGCCGTGCGACTTCATGGAGCAAATGTTCGTCAAGGAATTGACCGACTGCACGTGGGAGATGGCGCGCTACACCCGCCAAAAGACCTTGGCCATGGAGCGCGGGTTTCGCAAGCATCTGAAATTTCCGGGCCAGGACGCGCTCGCCGCCAAAGACACGGTGCCGCTTGCCGCGCAGGACAAGGCGCAAGACATTGTGCAGGACATCGCACAGGACATGGCGCCGCAGAAGGCGGCCGGCGAGAGCAACAGTCTCGTTGACGGCGCTGATGCAATTTCCGTCGAGCTCGATCACGCGCATGCACTCGAAGCGACTCTGGGATATCACGAACGCGTCGATAGGCTACTCATAACCGCGACTGCGAGACGCAATAACGTCCTTGATCAGATCGAGCGCTACAGAGACGGGCTCGGTTACCGCCTGCGCCAGGCGTCGGACAGGATCATCGAAGGCGAGTTCGATGCTGCCGGGGCGCAGCGCAGGCAGGTGGCAGCGCCGCTCGTCCCATGCGAGGCACAGCAACAATGACCTCGCCGGCGCAAGGCGCGGCCAACCGCCGCAATGGGCGAAAGAGCCGCGGCCCGCGCACCGCAACCGGCAAGGCGCGTGCGAGCTGCAACGCGTTGCGTCACGGACTGGATGCAATCACGCGCCGCAATCCCGTGCTCTCTCCGCTGATCGTGCGTATCGCCCGCGCCATCTGCGCAGACGAAGGAAACCCGTTGCTGTTGGAGCAGGCGCTGACGATTGCCGAGAACGAGATCGTGCTCATTCGCGTACGCGCCGAGCGCGTCGCCGCAATCGAACGCGGATACAACGTCCGGCCGGGATCAATCGTGCGGCGCGACGAGTTCGCGGCAATGCGCCATGCCATGCCCACCCTCGAGCGGCTGGCGCGATACGAGCGCCGGGCATGGTCGGCGCGAGAGCGCGCCATCCATCAATTCATCGAGATCAGGTCAGGGAG
>CAWJCB010000025.1:0-284158 GCA_963841105.1 uncultured Alphaproteobacteria bacterium | reverse complement strand
TGCGATCGAAGTAGCTCTAGCTCGCTCGCGGTAGCGGAACAATCTTATCACCTTCCAGGGCCATGGCAGTGATGTGGTCTGCCCACCACTGCATCATTCGTCGACGATCAGGCATCCATTCCGCAGCGTTGTAGGCGCGCCGTACTTCGTTTCTTTCCACGTGTGCAAGCTGACGTTCGATCCAGTCACGGTTGAAGAGATTGCTCTCATTCAGGATCGTGGAAGCCACGGCGCGGAAGCCGTGAGTAGTGGCCCGGCCGTGATATCCCATCCGGTAAAGGGCATAGAGCATCGTATTGCTGGACATGCAGCCCTCTTTGCCCGGCGAAGGGAAAATATTGGGACTGCTGCCAGAGAGGGCGCGTAGCTCGCGCAACACTGCGACAGCTTGGCGTGATAAAGGGACCAGGTGCTCAAGTCGCATTTTCATGCGTTCGGCGGGAATGCGCCACTGAGCGGAATTTTCATCAAGGTTCTCCAGTTCGTTCCACTTGCCTGCGCGCAATTCAGTTGTTCGAAGAAACGTCAAGGTCATGAGTTTCAATGCAAGTTTGGTTTGCTGCTCGCCGCTGTAGGTCTCCAATTTTTGCAAGAACGTTGGCAACTCTATAAGTGGCATCGCTCTGTGATGCCGCGGTTCTCCCGTAGCCCGCAAAGCGTCCTTGAGATCAGCGGATGGGTCTCGCTTCGCTCGACCCGTCGCGATTGCGAAGCGGAATATCTGGCCAACAAGCTGCTTTAGTCGCCGCGCCATTTCGTTCGCCCCGCGCTTCTCGACTGTGCGCAAGATATCGAGCAGCTCCGGTGGTTCGATTTCAGCAATCGGTCGCCGACCAATCGCTGGGAAGAGATCCGCATCGAGACGCCGGAGGATCTGCTCAGCGTAGTAGGGGCTACGGGCGTCCTTCCAGTTTTCGTGCCATTCGCGCGCGATTGCTTCGAAGGTATTGCCAGTGGCGACCTTCGCGGCCCGTTTGCGCTCACGTTTCACTATGGAAGGATCGATGTTTGCAGCAAGGCTGCGCTTGGCATCGTCGCGCGCCGCGCGCGCCTCCATTAGGCCAACAGCTGGATAGACGCCAAGTGCAAGCGTGCGTTGCTTGCCATGCCACCGATATGCCAAGCGCCAGTACTTAGCACCGTCGGAATTGATCAATAGGTGCAAGCCGCCGCCATCGGAAAGCTTGTGCGGCTTGATTTGCGCCTTGGCATTTCGGCATCTAACATCTGTCAATGGCATGTTGGTATCTCGCTTTAGCATCGGTTAACGTACCAACAAATATGCCAACAAAACGATAGGATGATAGCAAATAGCGCGCGAACGCCGGCGAACGTTTTAACGCCAACATATCCTTATAAATAGGGCAAAATCTTCGCTTCGGTGAACGACGACGGATGGTTGCGAACGCCGGCGGAACCTCAATGTGGTGGGCCCGGCAGGACTCGAACCTGCAACCAGACCGTTATGAGCGGCCCTGCTTGCTCGACACTCCCAGAGAACATTGACGTTTTTCGTGGCGTTGCCTGACGAGCTTCTGCGTTCGTTCACGGTGTATCGGTGGTCAATCGGTGGTTGGCGTTTCACATCGGCCGCATGGTCATTTTGCGCGATCCTTCGCGGATGTGCGCGGGGCGTTTAGAGGCCAGATGGACGTTGCCGACAGGGGGCTGATGCGGATCGGTGGAGCTGCGCGTTGTTGGAGGCCATTTCCAGTCGCCAAGTTCGATCGCTAGATCGAGCAGCCTGTCGGCGAGCGTAGTCATCCCTTTCGCCGTGACGCTACGTACATGCTCTTCCGGTCCTTTGTGCTTCACCTTGACCAACGTTTTGACTTCTGGGGTATCCGTCACCCGCCAAGTGTTGTGAACGATTTCATTCCTCTCGGATCGTGCCGAGTAGAGTTCACCGAAAAACTCGGCAATCGCGTTGCTGCTCTCGGGCATGTCCTGTGTAAGAGCTTCCTGGATCAAGCCGATTTTCTTCGCCGTCGTGAACTTGCTCAGTTCTTTCCGGATGATCGGCGAGTGGCGCTGGATCAGCTGTTCGGCAGTAAGATCGATCAGATTGTCCAGGATGCCCGCACGCAGAGCGACCTGACCTATTGCGACCAGATTGTCGTCATCGAGGGCCGGCGCTGTGCTTTCCTGTCCTTTTCGGTCAGTTTGCTCATGGCATATCCGCGGGTGTGGCCGGCGGGTTTGAGGTAACAGAGGAAGATGATATAGAATACTTATCGTTTTGACGAAATGATAAGTATAATTATCAAGTGTTGACTTCCTGAGAGAAATTCTGATATAGTATTATTATCAAGTATCGATTTTGATCAGGATATTGTATCATGTCCTACCAGAGCGAAGAACTCATCCGGGAAGTGCGGGGCCAACGCGTCAAGGCGGCCATGAGCCAACGCGCCTTGGCCGCCCGCTCCGGATTGACCCAGGCCCATATCTCCCAGATTGAAACCGGGCGTCTCGAACCGGGCCTGTCGAGCTTTATCGAAATGGCGCGGGCACTCGACCTGGAGGTCGTGCTCATGCCCAAGAAGCTTCTTCCCGCCGTGCAGGGCGTCCTGCGCCCGAGCGCCGATACCCTGTCCCCCGAAGATGGGCAGTCCGCTCTTTTTGCCAAGGGTGAGCGCTTTATCGCCAAACAAAAGAGGCTGGAGGGCCGTTCGGCTACCCTGGACCGCCTTGAAGAGTATCTGCGCTTTCTAAAGCAGGTGCGTCTCCGCAAGGACGATCTCGCTATCGTCACCGATGCCATAGAAACGCTAGGTCAGCTCAAAGAGAGCCCGGAGCCACGCGATCGACTTGAAAAAATAACCGCGATGCTGCGAAACGTGCGTAACCGTGTCGCGCATCCTGTGGAAGCACCGCGCCCGGCTTACGCTTTGGATGAAGAGGATACCGATGCCTGACGTATCGGTCCTGGACGTTCATCTGTATGGCAAGCCCATTGCCACCCTGACGCTTGTGCAGGGTGAACGGACGCTCTTTGCTTTCAATCAGAGTTATATCGACGATCCGAACCGACCGACCTTGAGCCTGTCCTTCAAAGATCAGTTCGGCAATCTTCTGACTGGGTTCAGGCCATACAGGCAGGTTCTTCCGCCGTTCTTTTCCAACGTGTTGCCGGAGGGTCCGCTGCGCCGTTACCTTGCGGAGCGCGCGGGTGTAAAGGAAAAGCGAGAATTCTTCCTGCTGTGGATGCTGGGTCAGGATCTTCCTGGCGCGCTTTCGGTCCATCCAGCGGAAGGCGAAGCCTTGCCGCCTCAGGTCGAAGAGGACCTAACGCCGGATGAGCGGCAAAACATGCTGCGGTTTTCACTCGCAGGCGTGCAGTTGAAATTTTCCGCACTGAAGAACGATCCGAAGAGGGGTGGCCTGACCATTCCAGCGGAAGGCGTCGGCGGTTCCTGGATCGTCAAATTGCCGTCCCCCCAGTATGCAGGCGTGCCCGAGAACGAATACTCGATGATGACGATCGCAAAGGCTATGGGCATGGACGTGCCCGACCTTCAATTGATCGACGTGGATGCGATCAAAGAGTTGCCGGAAGGTATCGGCGAGATCAAAGGGCAAGCGCTGGCCGTCAAGCGGTTCGACCGCACAGCCGACGGTCCTGTCCATATGGAGGATTTTGCGCAGGTCTTTGGCGTGGCCCCGGAAGAGAAATACGAACACGTCAACTACAAAGGCATTGCGAATGTACTCGGCATCGAGACCGGGGACGCCGACGTTGCCGAATTTATCCGCAGGCTCGTGTTCAGCACGCTGATCGGCAATACCGACATGCACCTTAAGAACTGGTCGCTGATCTATCCGGACCGGCGCACACCGATCCTGTCGCCCGCATACGATCTGCTTTCGACCATCCCCTACATCCCTGACGACAAGATGGCGCTCAACTACTCGCGCACCAAAAAGATGGCGGAATTTTCAAAGGACGAACTCACTCATCTTGCGGCCAAAGCAAAGATTTCCGAGAAGCTCGTGATCGATACCGCGACCGAGACAGTTCAGCGCTTCAAGCAGGTATGGGCAGACGAGAAACCAAATCTGCCACTAGAAAAGAAAGTTGTTGGCATCGTCGATACGCATGCGGCGTCGATACCGATCTACAGCGAGCTCTAGCATGACTTATGAGTTCGGGAATCTCTCGCCGGCTGACTTCGAGGACCTTGTCCGCGACCTTATTGGTCGCGAATTCGGGGTCCGATTCGAAGCCTTTGCGGCAGGTCCCGACCGCGGCATGGACGGCCGCCATGCCAAAGGGTCGTCGGCCACAATACTTCAAGCGAAGCACTATGCGAGATCTTCGTACGCGTCGCTTAAGTCGCAGATGAAGCGTGAGCACGCATCGATTACCGAGCTCGCTCCTGCCCGGTACGTGCTGGCCACGTCTTGCCCCCTTACGCCTCCCAACAAGTCAGAGCTCGCCGGACTCATCGCCCCCTCGCTTCTGAGCGAAGCAGATATTTTGGGGCCTGGCGACTTGAACGCCTTGCTCAGAAAATATCCTGAAATCGTTAAATCACACATCAAACTCTGGTTATCCGATGCCGCGGTTCTGGATCGTGTCGTGCATTCCGCGGCGCATTTGATCACCGATATACAGATGCCCGCCATGAGCGGCGCAGATTTACAGGATCGCCTGATTGCCGACGGGCATCACACGCCGATCATTTTCGTTACGGCCTTCCCTGACGAAGGTATCCGTGCGCGCGTTCTGAAGGCCGGCGCCTATGTCGCGATGCTAGCTCGTTCATCCGCTGATGCAAGTGGTCCCAGGCTTCCCAGCGTCTATGATCTTCAGGGCACGCTCGAGGCCAAGGTCATCGCAGAGTGGGACAAGAGCAGCCCTTACCGGCGGAAATTGCGCTGGACGGATGGCGAGGATTACTTTGCCCGTCTAGAAAAAATTCAACTAGTGGTTCATCACAGTGATTTTCAACTCTTTGGCGGTGACTGGAACGGCGATGATTTCAATTCTGCATTGCCATTCATGGGCTTCGGACCTCAAGCCAACGTGAAGGTCTTTGCACTGTCGCCGATACTATACGCTCGATCAGTAAGCCTGCGCCAGGAAGCACACCGGTTCTTTCGTTGACACTCATTGCGTTAGACAGTAGCGTACATGCCGATGAAAATCCCCACCCGTCGAACCATACTGCGCCGCGGATTGCAGATGCTGTCGGCCCTGGCCTTGGCGCCGCTGGCCATCGAGCGGGCGAGCGCCGCCGCGTCCTGCAGCGATGCATCCTCGGAGTCGCTGCGCGCCTCGCTCAACTACAAGGACACCGCACCCGTCCCCGCGCAATCCTGCAGCGCGTGCGCGTTCTTCACGGCGGGCGGCAAGTGCGGCAATTGCTCCATCATGAGCGACAAAGTGGACCCCAAAGGGCACTGCGATTCCTGGTCCGCAAAGAGCTGACCGGACGACCGCCCCGTGATCCGACCTAGCGTTGTTGCGCCACCTGCCTGGCCGTGACCTCGCCGCCCTGGTTGCGCCAGGCGCTTCGCAGGTAGCTTGCCAACGCCGCGACCTCCTCATCGCTGAGTTTTTCACCGTAGGCCTCCATGGGCCGCCACTGATGACCGCCCGGCGCAGGGCTTGGCACATCCGGCCCATACAGAATGCTATTGATGAGCGAAGCCGGATCGGACGCCTGCGTCACCGGATTGCCGGCCAGTCTCGGCCCCGCATCGTCCGCACCCATGCCGTCGGGCTGATGACAGGTACCGCAATTGACGTTGTAGATGGTCTCTCCCGCCTGCAAAACGTCCGCTTTCGCCGGTGCTCCGAAATCACCTTCGTTGGGCGGAAGGCTCTTCAAGTAGACCGCCATCGCGCGTAAATCGGCATCGCGGAGATGCGTCGTACTCTTCAAGATGACCGAATTCATGGGCCCGAACGTCGTCGCGTAGGAATTCGTGCCGGCCTTCAAATACGCCGCGATCTCATCGACGGACCACGACCCCAAGCCACTCGATGCCGGGGTCAGATTCGGCGCCGACCACGAACGCATCACTCCGCCCGCACTGTCGTCCCGATAAGTGCCGCCGGTCATCGCCTTCGCCGCCCGCTCTGCGCCAAGCATGTTCCGGGGCGAGTGGCAACCGTTGACCCGCTCGGCGGTCATGCGCCGCAGCGCCAGTTCGCGCAGGGCGATCAGGTTGCCCTTCTTGAAGAAGCGCTCGACCGCCCGGCTGGGCCTGCTCGGGCACGTAGACCTTGCCCTCCGTAGCCGCTTCAGCAGGTCGTCGGGCGGAATGTCGATCAGCTCGACCTCGTCGGCCTGCTCGAGGACGGTGTCGGGAACGGTCTCGCGCACGATGACGCCGGTGATCTGGGCCACGACGTCGTTCAGGCTCTCCAAGTGCTGGACGTTGAGGGTCGGAGTAGACGTTGATGCCCGCCGCAGCAGTTCCTCGACGTCCTGCCAGCGCTTGGCGTGGCGGGACCCCGGGGCGTTGGTGTGGGCCAGCTCGTCGACCAGGAGGATCCGCGGCGGCGTCTCCAGGCGCCGCTTCCAGATCGAACTCCTTCAGCTTCGTGCCGCGATATTCGACGATTCGCGGCGGCAGCATTGTCCGACCCCCAAGCATGGCAGGCGTCTCGTGCCGCACATGCGGTTCCAATAGCCCACCACGACGTCGACGCCTTCCTCGGCCATCTTGCCCGGGCGGCTTCCAGCATGGTGTAGGTCTTGCCGACGCCGGGCGAAGCGCCGAAAAAAATCTTCAGCTCGCCCGGCGCGCCTGCTTCGCTTCCTCGGCCTGCACCCGAGCGAGCAAAGCATCCGGATCAGGTCGGTGCGTCTCGCCCGCGCTCCAGAGTTATCTGTTGAATAGTCCGCTTTGTTGACCCTCAGCCACGCCGGCGGCAAGCATTTTCTGCTATGTTGTCACCCAACGCCCGGGGGCCGCAGGAATGGACGAACCTCTTTCTCCAAACCAGAACGTGCGTGATGACTCGTGGGCATCGGAGCGAGCACCCGATCCAGTCAGCTTGCACCAAAGAATTCTTCAAGCCGAACGCGCTCAAGTAGCTGACGAAAGCCGCATCAATTTTGCCATTACGGCTGCTGAAAAGGATATCACTTGGCTGCGACAACGACAGCTCGATCCAGAACAATTGCAATCGGCGATCGCGGCTATTCGCGATAGAACCGTTTTAGCTGTTCGTGATGTCCGCAAGAACATGCAACAGCGCAGCCTGCTTGCGGAGCGCATGCAGGAATGTCTAAGCGACGATTTCAAACGCACACGTTTTTCCCGAGATTGTTTAGAAGATGAAAAGTTACGCAGGAAGTTCCTTCAGATGCTAGAGCGTACCGCCACATCCGATCTCATTGAACATTTCTGCGATGCGATGGAAGCGGGAAACTTTGCCTGCGCTGAACTGATTCGTTTCGACTTTCGGTGTCGGGATGACCGTCATGCGCTCAAGACCAGGTTTGAATCGACGTTAGAAAGGCTTTCACGCGGTGATCCCGTGGCGATGAGAAAGCGTCTCGCGAACATTTGCAAAGCAGCTGAAAGAGTTGATGCGAGAGTCGCGGGGCTGCTGAGGGTGGTTTACCCCCCTAGACCGAGCCTAAACGCGGTGGCCTAGAGCATGATGGCAGCGCCCCGCCGGGGGATGGCGCGAAACAACACGAGTCTCGAGAACCTCATAATCGAACAGCGCCCGCGCTGCGACACGAAAAATATCAGGCCGCCTCCAGGCGCGCGATCTCCGTCTCGAATTCAAATCGAAGTTGGGCGCCTTCGTCCTCGGGCAGCCAGAGCGTCATCTGCAGGAATATGGTGCGGTAAAGCGAAGCTCGGCGACCATCGTCAGCGTCGGAGCAGTTGGATGAACTGTTCAACGGTGAGTCCGGCGTCGGCGATGATGCGACGGAGCGTGCCGGATCGGAGCTGCTTGGAACAACGGCCCTCGCGTAAGGTTGGTCGCGGCGAAGCATCATGTGGCTGCCGGTCTGGCGGCGGAAGGCGAAGCCGACGCGCTCTAGGCCGAAGTTACCCCGGTTTTTCGGTGTAAGCCATTGATGCCGGATCATAAAGCCTGACACGGGTGGATTTATTTGCCATGTAATTGAGTGATTTTTCTCTTGACACGCCTGACTCTCGATGATTTAAGCTACCCATGTACGTCGAGCGCATTCCGAATCGCAATTCGCCCCCGGCGATCTTGTTGCGGGAGAGCTATCGCGAGGGCGATAAGTTCAGGAAGCGCACGCTCGCAAATCTTTCGGATTGGCCGGCGACGAAGATCGAAGCTCTGCGCCGTGTGTTGCGCGACGAGGCGGTGGCGCCAACGGATCAGCAGGCGCTCACGCTCTTGCGCAGCCTGCCACACGGTCATGTGGCGGCCGCATTGGGCGCGCTACGCAAGCTCGGGCTCGAACGTATCTTGTCGCAGGGTGGCCGGCAGCCCCGCCGCGCAGTGACGCTGTGCATCGCCATGATCGTGGCGCGGCTGCTTGATCCCGCCTCCAAGCTGGCGACGGCGCGAGGGCTCGATGACGAGACGGCGACCTGTTCGCTGGGCCAGGTGCTCGGGCTTGGCGCCGTTGACGAGCAGGAGCTTTACGAGGCGCTCGACTGGTTGCTGGGAGAGCAAGGGCGCATCGAGCAGGCGCTGGCGCGGCGCCACTTGCAGAACGGGACGCTGGTTCTCTACGACGTCACCTCAACTTATTTCGAGGGCCGCACCTGCCCGCTGGCCAAATTGGGCTACGGCCGCGACGGCAAGCGGCACAAGCTGCAGATCGTGTTCGGGTTGTTGTGCACGGCCGAGGGCTGTCCGGTCGCGGTCGAAGTGTTCGAAGGCAATGTCGGCGACCCTTCGACGCTGGCGACGCAGATCAACAAGCTCAAGCAGCGCTTCGGAATCGAGCGCTTGGTGCTGATCGGCGATCGCGGCATGATCACAGCGGCACGCCTGGAGCAAACCCTCAAGCCGGCCGGTCTCAACTTCATCACCGCCTTGCGCGCGCCGGCGATCCGCAGCTTGGCTGAGGCAGGCACGATCCAACTTTCCTTATTCGATGAGCGCGATCTCGCCGAGATCAGCTCGCCCGATTATCCCGGCGAGCGCCTCGTCGCCTGCCGCAACCCATTGCTCGCCGACGAGCGCGCGCGCAAACGGCGCGAGTTGCTCGCCGCCACCGAGCAGGAACTGCTGGATGTTCAGGCCCGCGTCCGGCGCCAGAAAAGGGCGTTGCGCGGCAAGGATAAGATTGCACTGGCGGTGGGTGCGGTGGTCAACCATTACAAGATGGCCAAGCACTTCGATGTGACCATCACCGATCTTGATTTGACGTTCGAGCGCAAGATCGAGCAGATCGACGCCGAAGCCTTGCTCGACGGCATCTACGTCCTGCGCACAGATGTCGAACCCAAAGCGCTCGATAGCACCTCGACCGTCAGGGCCTACAAAGGTCTCGCAAACGTCGAACGCGCTTTCCGCAGTTTCAAAACCGTCGATCTCGAAGTCAGGCCCATTCATCATCGCCGCGCCCACCGCGTGCGGGCTCACGTGCTGCTCTGCATGCTCGCTTACTATCTCGAATGGCACATGCGCCAAGCACTCAAGCCGATTTTATTCGATGATCACGACAAGGCCGCCGCCGACGCCGCCCGTGCATCCATCGTCGCCAAAGCCGAACGTTCCAAAGCTGCCAATCGCAAGGCCGCAAAAAAGCGCACCCGCGACGACCTGCCCGTTCACAGCTTCCGCTCGCTTCTCGCCGATCTTGCCACCGTCACCCGCAACACCATGGCGATGACGCACAGCCCCGAGGCCGCCTTTGTGCTCTATCCAAAATTGACACCGGCCCAGGAACGCGCCCTTCAACTCCTCGGCGTTGCCGTCAAACTGTAGCCAGTAATCCAACAACCCATTCTGAAGAATCTGCGAGTCAGATCAGCCACTTCTGTAATTTCAATAGGGGTAACTTCGGTCTAGGGCAGCGCGGACTTCACGGCCGGATAAATCGGTAGGGAGCTTGGCCACGCGGCGCGTCAGGCAAAAGTCCCCTTACGCGGCTTCGATTTCGACGAACTCCCTGCCTGCTTCGCTGGGGACAGGATCGCCAGCGTCGCGGCAGTCCTCGACATAAAGCTCAATGGCTTCACGGATGTTGTTCAGTGCTTCGGCGCGGGTGTCGCCCTGGCTGACACATCCGGGCAACACCGGCACGCTGGCGACGTATCCGCCATCTTCTTCCTGTTCCAAAACGACCGTGTAACGCATTGGATGGCTCTCCGGATGGGTGGGGCGGGATTATCCGGCAATTTAGCTCCCATCAGCCGGCTTGTTTCAAGGCATCGACCCTCGCCACCTATGTCCTAATCCAGTAAAAATCAAATCAGCTTCAGCGCCTTGAGGCTCGCGTGGCCTTCCTTGCCGACGATGATGTGGTCGTGCACGGCGATGCCGAGTGGCTTTGCGACCTCGACGATCGCCTGCGTCATCGCAATGTCGGCGCGCGAAGGGGTAGGGTCGCCGGAAGGATGGTTGTGCACGAGGATGACCGCGGTGGCGGCGAGCTCGAGCGCGCGCTTGACCACTTCGCGCGGATAGACCGGGGTGTGATCCACGGTGCCGACCTGCTGGCGCTCGTCGGCGATGAGGTGGTTGCGCTTATCGAGGAAGAGGACGCGGAATTCCTCGCGCTCGCCGTAGGCCATGACGGTGCGGCAGTAGTCAAGCACGCTCGACCATGAGGAGAGGACGTGACGCGCCTGCACCTGCCCGCGCGCGAGTCGCGCCGCGGCAGCCTGTATGATCTTGAGCTCAGTGATCGCCGCGTCGCTTAATCCGCTGACTTCGCGCAGCCGCTCCCGCGATGCGGACACAGCCTCGGCGAAGGAACCAAACGTAGCGATCAGGCTTTTCGCCAGCGGCTTCACGTCGCGCCGGGGGATGGCACGGAACAGCACCAGCTCGAGAAGCTCGTAGTCGGCAAGCGCCTGCGCGCCAGCTTCAAGAAAACGCGCCCGCAAGCGATCGCGATGACCAAGATAATGCGGCGCCTCGTCCCGGCCTGGCGCGACGGCTTCCTGTCCACCTACGTCAGGTGAGAGTGGGAATTGCGGTCTTTCCGTTGCCTTGAGCATGCCGCCGCATTAGAGAACATAACGGGAACCCCCGTCAATGGTTCTCGCGGCACGCGGCCCTGTCCGATCACGCCGCGCAGGGCGGCTTGTCCAGGCCCGCGGGCGACAGGGTGAAAATCTCGACGCCCGTTTCGGTGACCGCCACGGTGTGCTCGAACTGCGCAGACAACGAGCGGTCGCGCGTCACCGCCGTCCAGCCGTCGGAGAGGACTTTCACGTGCGGACGGCCGAGATTGATCATCGGCTCGACGGTGAAGAACATGCCCGGCCGCAGTTCGACACCCTCGCCGGCACGCCCGACATGCACGATGTTGGGCTCGTCGTGGAACAGCCGGCCGACCCCATGGCCGCAGAAATCGCGCACGACGCTCATTTGCTGCGCTTCGACATAGGCCTGGATGGCCGCGCCGATGTCGCCGGTGCTCGCGCCGGGTCGGATCACCGCAATCCCCCGCATCATCGCCTCGTAAGTCACCTCGATCAGCCGCTCGGCGCGGCGCGGGATGGCGCCGACGCAATACATCCGGCTGGAGTTGCCGTGCCAGCCATCGAGGATTAAGGTGACATCGACGTTGACAATATCGCCCTCCTTGAGCGGCTTCTCGCCGGGGATGCCGTGGCACACAACATGGTTGATCGAGGTGCAGGTGGATTTGCGGTAGCCGCGGTACATCAGCGTCGCCGGAGTCGCGTCGTGCGCGCGGGCGAAGTCGAAGACGAGCCAATCGATACGCTGCGTGGGCACGCCGGGCCGAATCTCGCCGGTGAGCATATCCAGGCATTCGGCAACCAGCCGCCCGGCTCTGCGCATGCCTTCGAATGCAGCGGGGCCGTGGATCTTGATCTGTCCGGTCTTGCGTTGCGGCGCGAGCGCCGCGTTGACATAGCTCATGCGACCGTCATCGCGGCGAAGCCGCTCTCCCGCGGCTCATGCGATGCCGCAACTCACGGGCAATGTAAGCAGGCACGCAGGCGGCGCAAGCGTTCTCCGCGCATTGCTACACTTACTGCACGATGGGATGTGGGGGGAAACCGCCCTTACGATTCGATCGGGACGCGCTCCGCCACGTCAATGCCGTCGCGGAAAATGGCGCAGCGATAGGCGACGGCTTCCACCCCGGCCTCTTGCGCAGCATCGAAAGCCCTGCCATAGGCCGGATCAATGTCGCGGGCGAGCCTGAAGCGCCGCGCCGAGCCGATCTGGATCAGGAACAGCATGACGGCGCGGCTTCCCGCTGCGACCATGGCGGCAAGCTCGGCCAGATGCTTTGCGCCCCGTTTGGTGACGGCGTCTGGAAATTCGGCCAGAGCGCGCTCGCGCATGAGGTGAACGTTCTTGACCTCGACATAGCAAGGCACTCGCAGGGGCGCTTCGAGCAGAAAATCGACGCGCGAGTTGGCGCCGTATCTCACTTCGCGGCGAATTGCAGCGTAGCCGGCAAGCTCGGGCATCGCACCGGCGGCAATCGCTTCGGCTGCTAGCGCATTGGGGTGCAATGTGTTGATGCCGACCAGCTCCATGCCGGCGCCGAGATCGACTTCGATCAGTTCCCAGCTGTGCGGCAGCTTACGCCCGGCGTTAGCGGATTTGGAGAGCCAAATCCTCGCGCCGGGGCCGTTGAGACCAGTCATCGCGCCGGGATTGGCGCAGTGAACCGTCACCGTCTCGCCGGAGGGAAGGACGACATCGGCAAGAAAGCGCTTGTACCGCCGCACAAGGGTTGCAGGAGAAAGCGGCGCCGGGAAACGCATGCAATTCGCTTACGGCACAAAGCTGCCGCCGCGGTCCTCCTCGATATGGATGCGCACGATCTCGTCGAACGAGCTTTCCGCGACAAATCCCAATTCGCGCGCGCGGCGCGCTTCGATGCGTTGCGGCCAGCCCTCGACAATGCGCGCAACCAGCGGGTCGTGCTCGCGGCGGATACGCGCCGCCGCGCTGTCGCCGGCGATCCGCCGCAGCGAGGCGATCTGCTCGGCCACCGTGCAGCACACACCCGGCATGGAAAGATTGACACGCGAACCCAGCGCGTCGCGCGCAAGACTCCGCGGCGTGCAGGAGGAAGCCGACCGCCGCGCGCGGGCTTGCATGCGTGTGCACCACGGTGTCCGGGACTGGCAGCATCGCTTCCAATCCTGCCAAGGGTTCGCGGATGATGCCGGAGAAAAAGCCCGAGGCCGCCCTGTTCGGCGTGCCTGGCCGCACCACAACGCTGGGCAGGCGAATGCCCACCCCGTCGCAAAAGCCGCGCCGGGTGTAGTCGGCAAGGAGCAACTCGCCGATCGCCTTCTGCGTGCCGTAGGAGGTCAGCGGCGTGAGATGAAAATCGTCCGGAATCGCGGGCGGAAACGGTGCACCAAAGACGGCGATCGATGAGGTGTAGACGAGCTTCGGGCGGTAGCCGTCGGCGGTGGCGCGGATCGCTTCCAGCAGGGCGCGCGTTCCATCGAGATTGACCCCGTAGCCCTTTTCGAAATCGAGCTCCGCCTCGCCCGAAACGACGCCGGCGAGATGGAAAATCAGCTGCGGTCTTCGCTCCAGCACTCTCGCCGCTTCGCCGGGCGCGGAGAGATCGGCAGCGATGCTGTCCACCTCGTTTCGCACTTGGCCTGTGAATTGCTCTGGCTTTGGGGCGGGCACGACATCGAGCAGCGTAAGTCTCTCGATCGGTTCGCCATTGATGCCGCCGGCCGCCGCGAGCCGGTCCGTGAGCTTGCGGCCGATCATGCCGGCGGCCCCGGTAATGAGAATGTGCACGTTCACTCCATGGCAGCTTTACCTCTCCCCGCTTGCGGGGAGAGGTCGCGAGCAAAGCGAGCGGGTGAGGGGCTCTCTCGACAGCCTGTGTGTGTGAAGACCCCCCTCACCCCGACCCTCTCCCCGTGAAGAACGGGGAGAGGGAGCGCACGAAATGCGCGGCCGCTCAAAATATTCAACATCAAGGTGATCATCGCTTCTTTGCGTCGGCGGAGAATAAAGCGTTGAGCTCGGCGTTGGAGACGACGCCGGCGAAGCTGTCGAACTTGCCGTGCTCGGCAATTTCGCGCGCCGAGCGCAGCACCGCGTTCCAGGCGACGCGCGCAAGCGTGCCACCAACGCTGATCCGGCGCACGCCCATTGCCGCGACATCAGCGACGGTGAAGCCCTGCGCGCTCGACATGAGAAGATTGACCGGCTTTGGCGCAACCGCCTGCATCACCGCCACGATCTGCTCCCGCGTCTTGATGCCCGGCGGGTAAAGACAGTCGGCGCCGGCATCGGCAAATGCCTTGAGCCGGCGGATGGTTTCATCAAGATCGGGGCGTCCGCGAATGAATCCTTCGGTGCGCGCCGTGAACACGACGTCGTCTCCGGCCTTGTCGATTGCGGCGCGCGCAGCGCGCACGCGCGCCAGCGCCAGGTCGAAATCATAAAGCGGCTTTGCCGCATCCCCCGTCGAGTCCTCAATCGAAAGCCCGGCTATTCCCGTCTCTACACAGAGCCGCACGCTTTCGGCAACATCCTGCGGGGCAACCGCATAGCCGCCCTCGAAATCGGCGTTGACCGGCACGTCCGCGGCGCCCGCGATCTCGCGCAGGTGCTCCAGCATGATGGCGCGCGGCACCGCGCCGTCGGCGCAGCCTTGCACGTGAGCGAACCCCGAGCTTGTCGTGGCGAGCGCCTTGAAGCCGAGGTGCTGGAAGTAGCGCACGGTGCCGACGTTCCACGGATTGGGAATGACGAAGCATCCTGTCTCGTGCAGCTTGCGGAAGGTCGTGCGTTTGTCGGCAATGCTCGGCATGATCGCGCTCGCTTTTCTCGGTTGAATTCGCCGGATTGTCCGGCGAGTGCGGCGGTGTAGGATGCATGCATGCGTGCCCATGCCAGCCGAAAGAGCGGGCGCACGGAGCATCGTGGAGGGAGGTTCACGCCATGGGATCGTTTGCGCAAGAGGCTGCCAGCCGTCGCATGTTCTTGCAGTTTTTAGCGGGCAGCCCGTTGCTGGCCGGCGGTGCGCTCTCGGCGTTCGCCGGCGAAGGGCCCACGCCTGGAACCAAGCTTCCGGACCCGCTGATGTGGGGCCCGATGCGCGCCGAAGATTTCATCGCCTCGCCCAAGGACGCGATCAATGTCTTCGATTTCGAGCCGGTCTGCCGCAAGAACGTCCCGCCCGCGCATTTCGGCTACATGGCGTCCGGCATTGACGACGAAGTCACCCTGCGCGCCAATCGCGAGGGGTTCCTGAAATTTCAGCTGCGGCCGCGGCGGCTCGTCGATGTGAGCAAGGTCGATATGAGCGTCGAAATCCTCGGCGTGAAATACAATTCGCCCATCGTGCTGGCGCCGGTGGGAGGACAAAGGTCGTTCCATGACGACGGCGAGGCTGCCGCCGCTCGCGCCGCCAAGGCAGGAAATCATCTGCAGATTCTGTCGACCGCAACCAGCATCGGCGTCGAGGATGTCATCGCCGCGCGCGGCGCGCCGATCTGGTACCAGCTCTATGCTACCAACAAATGGGAGGTGGCGGAGACGATGGTAAAGCGCGCGGAGAAGGCGGGCGCCCTTGCCGTCGCGGTTACGGTGGATCGTTCCGGTGGCCGCAACCAGGAGACGCTGTTCCGTCTCCAGCGCACCGATACGCGCGATTGCAGCGGCTGCCATGACCGCGGCAGCCTGCAGGCGAGCATGCGCACCCGCGCCATGTATCAGGGGATTGACCTTTCGGGACTGACCAACACCCAGTCATCCGCCATGACGTGGGATTTTTTCAAGCGGCTGCGCGATATCACAAAGATGAAGATCCTTGCGAAAGGAATTCTCGCCTGGGAGGACGCGGTTCTGGCCGCCGACGCCGGCCTCGACGGCATCATCGTCTCCAACCATGGCGCGCGCAGCGAGGATTCCGGACGCTCGACCATCGATGCACTGCCGGAAATCATCGCGGCGGTGCAGGGGCGCATGCCGGTCCTCGTCGATTCCGGTTTTCGCCGTGGCTCCGATATCGTCAAGGCGCTGTGCATGGGCGCGACTGCCGTCTGCGTGGGGCGGCCGTACATCTGGGGCCTTGGCGCCTTCGGTCAGGCGGGCGTCGAGCGCGTGCTCGAGCTGTTGCGCCTCGAAACCTACGGCATGATGCAGCAGGTGGGCGCGCCCGCGGTGAAGCAGCTGGTGCCTGCCATGGTGCGCCGGGCTTAGGCGCGGATCCTCCCCTTTCAGGGGGAGGTCGGCGAGCAAAGCGAGCCGGGTGGGGGTCAAACGCAACCACCGCGGAGAGGCCGACGGCCCCCCACCCGACCGCCTCTCGCTACGCTCGCGGCGGTCCCCCCCTTGCAGGGGGAGGTATAAGAGAATTTGTGGCGAGGACACTTGGCTCTAACGAACAGTGCACCTGTTGGTCGTGTGCCCAGTTTGAGTGAGGTGAGCTGATGTTGAAAACCGTGGCTGCTTTCGATCGCATCGGCGAGGAGAATGCGTTCGCTGTTCTGGCGCGCGCAACGCATCTTGCTGCGCAAGGCCGCGACATCATCAATCTCGGCATCGGCCAGCCGGATTTCCGCACGCCCGATTTCATTGTGGAGGCGGCGATCAAGGCGCTGCGCGACGGACACCACGGCTATACGCCGGCGGTTGGAATTCTTGCGTTGCGCGAAGCGGTCGCGGCCGACCTGCACAAGCGCTTCAATGTGACGGTCGCGCCGAACGAGGTCATGATCCTGCCCGGCGGCAAGCCGACCATGTTCATGTCGATACTGATGTTCGGCGAGCCCGGCGCCGACATCCTTTATCCCGATCCCGGCTTTCCCATTTATCGGTCGATGATCGAGTTTACCGGCGCGCGCCCCATTCCCGTGCCGATGCGCGAGGCGAATGGTTTTGCCTTCTCCGCCGCGGAGACGCTCGACCTGATCACGCCGCGGACGCGGCTGCTCATTGTCAATTCGCCGGCCAATCCGACCGGCGGAGTGACGCCGCGGCGCGAGGTCGATGCGCTCGTCGCCGGGCTGCAAAAATTTCCCGATGTCGCGGTGATGTCGGACGAGATCTACGACCACATGGTCTATGACGGCGAGGAGCATGTTTGCCTGCTCTCCTATCCGTCGATCCGCGACCGCCTGATCCTGCTCAACGGCTGGTCAAAGACCTATGCGATGACCGGCTGGCGTCTCGGCTATGCGGTCTGGCCGGGCAAGCTTTACGATTTTGCGCGCAAGCTCGCCGTCAACCTGCATTCCTGCGTCAATGCCGCCGCCCAATATGCAGGCCTTGCCGCACTCACGGGGCCGCAGGACGAGGTCGCGCGCATGGTGGCGGAGTTTGATCGGCGGCGCACGGTCGTGGTCGAGGGGCTCAACCATTTGCCCGGCGTGAGTTGCACGACGCCGAAAGGCGCGTTCTACGCGTTCCCCAACATCGCGCGCACGGGTTGGAAGGCGAAGGCGCTTGCGTCCTCTCTCCTGGAAGATGCTGGGGTTGCCATTATCGGCGGACCCGATTTCGGCATTCTGGGCGAAGGCTATGTGCGGCTCTCCTATGCCAACTCGACCGAGAACATCCTCAAGGCGCTCGACCGCGTGGGCCAATTTCTTTTGTCACGCAAAGCAGCATAGCTTGTTTCTACCTTTAATTGAATATTTTATTAATTGCTACTACAGATTGTAGAAATCGGAAATTGAACAAAATTCCTATGGAATTTCAAAGGACCTGAAGGAAACCATGGCCGAACTTTCAGAAGAGCAGCGCCTCATGCGGCAGAGCTGCCGCCAGTTCGTCGATGACGTCGTCATTCCCTTCATCCGCAAGGATTGGCAGCGCGAATGGGTGATGACGCCGGAGAACAGGCTCCCGCCGGAGATCCTCGAAGGCGCCGAGCGCGTCGGCATCCGCGCCTTGGGTGTGCCGGAAGAGTTCGGCGGCGTCGAGCTGGAGAAGGCAAGCGAAGTTCAGACCTTCGCCATCATCGCCGAGGAAATCGCGCGCGGCGATTCCGGCCTCTCCGACAAGCTGGTGCAGAACTGGAAAGTCTCCGTCCTGCTCCGCAACCTTGCACCGCGTTCCCTCCAGGAGAGATGGTTCAAGCGGCTTGTCGAGGATCCGCAGTTCCTGCTCGCCCATTGCCTTACCGAGCCGCGCGGCGCCTCCGACCGGTGGCTTCCCTATGACGTGCCGGAAGCGGCGATGCAGACCCGGGCGGTGAAGAAGAACGGCGAATGGGTCATCGACGGCCGTAAGCAGTTCATCTCGAACGGCTACGATGCCGGGCTCTATGTCGTTTATGCCAACACCAACCCCAAGGTCGGGATGCTGCAGGGCACGTCATCGTTTCTCGTCCCGCGCGACACGCCGGGTCTGACGGTTGCTCGCTGCAACGAGACTTCTGGGCTGCCGGTTCATGAACAACGGCGAGCTCGTGTTCGAGGATATGCGCGTGCCGGCCGATCATCTTCTGGTGGAGAATGACGCGCTGGGAAAGGCGGGGGTCTACTTTCGTCCGGGTAAGATCATCCAGGCCGCCAAGAATCTTGGCGTCGGCGTGCGCGCTTTCGAGGTGACGTCCGACTACGTGCAGAGCTACGTGCAGGGCGGCCGCATCCTGATCAAGCATCAGGCCGTGGCGTTGCGTCTCGCCGACATGGCAACGCGGATCGAAGCGGTGCGCGCGCTCCTTGAGCGCGCGAGCCGCGCGGTGGACGAGAATGCGCCCGACGCGGATACGCTCTGCAACATGGTGAAAGTATTCGCATCGGAAGAGATCATGAAGGTCGCCCAGCACGCCGCGGAGCTGCACGGCGGCAATGGCATGATGCTCGATTTCGGGGTCGAGAAGCTCCTGCGCGACGCCGCGATCTTTCTCCACATGGACGCAACGGTGGACATCTCCAAGATGAAGATCGTGAAATCGATGTTTCCTCACAGCGCCGGCAAATATGCGGGGCCGGAGTAGGGAAATGGATTATCGCAAGAAATTCCTGGTCAAGCCCGGCGCAAAGGTCCGGCTGTCCAAGATCGATCCGGCCTACAGCGGCAAGCATGAGACGCATGAGCACGCCACGCCTGCGATTGGCGAGCATGTCGAGCGGATGAGTAAGCTGCAGTACCTGCTTTACGCGGACGGCGGTCAATCACTTCTGATCGTGTTGCAGGGGCTCGATGCGGCCGGGAAAGACGGCGTCATCCGGCACGTCGTCAGCGGCATGAACCCGCAGGGAACGTCGGTGTTTGCATTCAAGCAGCCGAGCAAAGATGAGGCCGCGCACGACTTCCTCTGGCGGGCGCATGCGCGGGCGCCTGCCAAAGGCGAGGTGGTGATCTTCAATCGCTCGCACTATGAGGATGTGCTCGTTGTGCGCGTGCACAAGCTCGTGCCGCATTCCGTGTGGTCGAAGCGCTACGACCTGATCAACGACTTCGAGACAATGCTGGCGAGAAACGGCACGACCATCCTGAAATTTTTTCTCCACATCAGCCCCGACGAGCAGCTGTCGCGCTTCGGGCAGCGCCTCGACGATCCGTCGCGGCATTGGAAGATCAGCGAGAGCGATTACTCCGAACGCGAGCTGTGGCCGCAATACATGGAGGCGTATGAAGACGCTATCGCGTTGACGAGCACGAAGCGCGCGCCCTGGTACGTCATTCCGGCAAACCACAAGTGGTTCCGCAACCTTGCGGTATCGCAGATCATCGCCGATACGATGGACGACATGGGGTTGAAGTTTCCGCCCACGCACGTCGACATCGTGGAAATCCGCGAGAAATATCATGCGGCGGAAAAGACCGGGACGAGCAGCGGCAAGCGTCATACGAAGGATGAGTAGAAAAAAACCGCATAGCTCCACGCTATGGGCAAAGTGGGAAACCCGGCGGCTTGGTTGAATTGGAAAAGCGTAAGCGGCGGACTTCGGTCTGCCTCCCTCCCCCCTTGTGGGGGGAGGGCTGGGGAGGGGGGTGGTGAGGGTATGAAGCGAGGTGCCTTGTCTGATGATCCTCCACAAGGGGGAGGGGAGCGCACCGAGGATGTGGGACCTCTGTATTGCCTGAGAAAAAGAAGATCAGGCGCGGGCGATCGGTATGGCGACAAACCTTGTCGCTTCTTCCGATTTCAGGCGCATCAACACCGTGCGCTTGCCGTCTTTCTTGGCCTCGATCATGGCGTTGCGCACGTCGGCCGCGGTGGCAGCCTTCTTGCCGCCGACGTCAAGGATGACATCGCCGGTCTTGAATCCATGCTCCGACGCAAGCCCGTTGGGATCGACATTGGTGACCACCACGCCCTCGGCGCCGCTGCCGGCAACCTGAGCGGCAGGCGCGAGCATCAGGCCAAGCGTCGGAATGTCATCACCGCGTGCAGGGGACTCGGAGCCGCCGAGCATGGCCTGCCGCTCTTTCGGCAGCTCGCCGAGCGTGAGCGAGAAGCTCTTCTCTTCGCCCTTGCGCCACACGCTCAGCTTCGCCGTTGCTCCGGGGCTCATCCCGCCGATCTGGCGGGCGAGGTCGCGAGCATCCTTGACGGCGTGGCCGTTCACCGCAGTGATCACGTCGCCGGATTGAATGCCGGCCTTGGCAGCAGGGCTATCGGCTTGCGGCTCCGCGACCAGCGCGCCTTCGCTGCCTTTCATGCCAAGGTTCTCGGCAATGTCGGCGTTGAGCGGCTGGATCTGGACGCCCATCCAGCCGCGGCTGACGACACCCTTGTCCTTGAGCTGCGCCACCACCGTCTTCACCGTGTCGGAGGGAATGTCGAAGGCGATGCCGACCGAACCACCGGACGGCGAGAAGATCGCGGTGTTGATCCCGATGACGTTGCCGTCCATGTCGAATGTAGGCCCGCCGGAATTGCCGGTGTTCACCGGCGCATCGATCTGGAGGAAATCGTCATAAGGGCCGGCGCCAATGTCGCGCCCGCGCGCCGACACGATACCGGCCGTCACTGTGCCGCCGAGGCCGAAGGGATTGCCGACCGCGACAACCCAATCGCCGACGCGGGGGGCCTTGTCGGCGAGCTTCACGAAGGGAAAATCGCTGCGGCCGTTGACTTTGATCAACGCGATGTCGGTGCGCGGATCGGTGCCGATCACCTTCGCGCCATAGGTCTTCCCGTCATCAGTGCTGATCTCGACGGTCTTCGCCTGTTCCACGACGTGATTGTTGGTCAGCGCATATCCATCGGCGGTGATGAAGAAGCCGGAGCCCTGTCCGGTTACGGGACGGTTGCGCGGCTGGCGCGGGTTGTCCGGCGTGTTTTCGCCAAACGGCATGCCGAAGCGGCGGAAAAAATGCTCCATCGGCGAGTTCGGCGGAAAAGGCGAATCGCCATCGAGGCTCATCATCTTCGCGCCTGAATCGACTTTGACGCGGACCGAGATCACCGCCGGCTTCACCTTGTTGAACAAGATCGGCAAAACTTGCAATGCGCGGCGCGCTTTCGGCAGCATGAACCGACGAGAAACTGGGAAGACGGACCTGCAGCCCGGAGCCAGCGGACATCGCCGCGGCCGCAGTGCCACAAATAGTTGCCAACAGGACCATGCGTCGCGCGGAAAGAACGCGTCGCGTTTTGTAAACAGCTGGGAGATTGCTCACGATGATTACCTCTTTCGATGTGACGCCAGCGGGCGCCGCTGGAGCGGTAAATGCAGCGCGCCGCATTACGGGGGGGTGGCGGCGGAATTAAACTTTCGACATCATTCGTTCTGATAATGGGAGGCAACGAGACGTTGGGTCTCGCAAACGGCTCGACCCAACCGACATGATGATTGAAAGAAAATGTCATGATCATCCCGCGATTGACGATGGCGAGTGCGGCAGCGCTTGGTTTCTCGATCTCTCTGGGTTATGCCGGACCTTGCTCGCACGAGATCGACCGCGCGCAGGCACGCGTTGACGCCAAGCTCGAAGCGCTGGCCGGCGCTGGCCGGTCCGCAGTCGAAAGCGACGCGGCCCTTCTCAATCGTCAACCGACGCCAGGCTCGATCGCCGCCGCCGAGGCCAAAGTTGGCGACATTTCGTCGGAGACGGCAACAGCCCTCACAGCAGGGATGGCGCGGGCGCGCGCGGCAGACCTCGCCGGCGATCAGAGCGCCTGCGAGCAGGCGCTCGCCGACGTGCTGCGACTGATCGGGCCCGCAAGCGGGGAGAGGTAGCACTCATCCCTTCTGCGTCAGGCGAAAGCCGACGAGCACGATTGCAAGACCCAGGACTTGCGCGACGCTCGGCACTTCGCCGATCAAAACAAAGCCGATCAGCATCGTGAATACCGGAACGAGTGACGGAAAGAGGGCGGCACGCCCGGCGCCAAGGAGCACGACCGATCGGGTGAACAAATAGATCGCGCCCGCACCCGCAAAGCACGCCTGCGCCACGGCTTGGATGAGATTTTCGTAGAGCCCGAGCCGCATGATTCGCTCGAAACCGAAGAGCATCCAGTGCAGAGGCAGATCGACGAGCCCGATGACGCTGGTCACTGCAACGGCCCGCATCGGAGTGATCTGCCATCGCCGCAGCATTATGCCGAAAGTTGCAAACAGCAGGCCCGCGGCGACAAAGGCCAGATCGCCGACAATTCCATGTGCGCCGATCGAAATGAGCGCCTCACTGCCGATCACGCAGAGCCCGGCGATGATGATTGCCGCCCCGACGACGCGTCGCGACGGCACTTTCTCCTTAAGGACCAAAGCCGCGAGCAAGAGGCCGCCGATCGCAGCGCAGGAGGGCTGGATCACCGCGCCGTGGGCGAGCGGCACAAAAAGGAAACCGGAGTAGCTCAAATGCGCAAGGGGCGGTCCGCCGGCCACCGTCAGCAGCACGCTCTTGCGCAGACCCACGCCGCCGAAAAAAGGGGCATATCCCTCGCGCGCAAGAAACGGCAAAGCGGCCAATCCTGCCCAGACGAAGCGATGCAACACGATGTCCGGCGGCGAGAATCCGACGGAAACGCCGTGGCGCGCCGCGACAAACCCGATGGCCCAGAACACGGCCGCCCCCGTTCCGCAGACAATGCCAACGATCACGGCCGATCGCTGCGTCACGGCACCAGGCGGCAGGGATGACTTTTCGGCAGGCGCTTGCGTCATTGTGCTTTCGGCCGCCAGCGCGGCCTTCTCGAATGCCGGGAGTGCAATGGTCCGCGAATCGTGCCATGGCCGCCGCAACCGCTATAAGTATCAAGTGCCGGTTGCTGCGTATGCCATCTCGAGGGGGACAAGGAACGCCGGGAATGGGTGCTCTCGACGCAGTCAGCATCGGCATCCTGTTCGGCGCGCTGTTGGTGCTGCTCGGCATCATGTCCAGCCTCGCAGCGATGCGGTTTGGGGTGCCCCTGCTGCTGGTCTTCCTGATCGTCGGAATGCTCGCCGGCGAATCCGGACCGGTCGGATTGAAGTTCGATGATGTGCGCACGACCTATGTGGTCGGCTCGATTGCGCTGGCGCTCATTCTGTTCGACGGCGGCCTGCGCACCCGATTCGCGACCTTCCGCAGCGTTCTCGCTCCCGCCGTTACCCTTGCAACACTGGGGGTCTTGCTGACGGCTGCCCTCACAGCGCCGGTCGCCAGATTTCTCTTCGACCTGAGCTGGATCGAGGCGCTTTTGGTTGGCGCCGTTGTGGCTTCGACGGATGCGGCCGCGGTCTTCTTCCTGATTCATGCACGCGGGCTACGCCTGCGACCGCGCGTGGCTGCTACTCTCGAGGTTGAATCCGGGAGCAACGATCCGTTCGCGGTGCTGCTGACGACCCTTCTCGTCGAGTTTCTCACACTCGGTGACAGGTCCTGGCAGCACGTCGCCATGGTGTTGGGGCAACAGGCGATCCTCGGCGCCCTGATTGGGGTCTTCGGGGGCCGGGCAATGGCCTTTGTGCTCAATCGGCTTGGGCTTGCGCAGGGCCTGCATGCCCCTTTCGTCGCGACCAGCGCCCTGGTCGTTTTCGGCTTTGCCTCCGTAATGCATGCCTCGGGGTTTCTCGCCGTCTATCTCGCCGGACTGGTCGTCGGCAACCGGCCGACCCGCGCCCACAACACCGTGGTGGTGTTCTTGGACGCGGTCACCTGGCTGGCGCAGATCGTGATGTTCGTGCTTCTCGGCCTCCTGGTCTGGCCGCTGCGCCTGTTCGAGAGCATCTGGCCGGCGCTCGCAGTGGCGGTGACGCTGATGCTTGTTGCTCGTCCGCTCGCCGTTTTCTTGTGCCTCCTGCCTTTCCGCTTCCCATGGCGGGAGAACGCATTTGTTTCCTGGGTCGGTCTGCGTGGCGCGGTCGGCGTCTTTCTCGCTTCCATTCCATTGCTGGTTGGCCTTCCCAAGGCATACCTCTATTTCGACATAGCCTTCGTCGTCGTAGTCGCCTCGCTTTTGGTCCAGGGCTGGACCATCGCCTGGGCGGCGCGGCGGCTGCACGTCGCCCTGCCACGTCAGGCTCCACTGCCGCGAAGGGTCGAGCTCGATCTGCCCGGCCAGCTCGCACAGGAGATCGTTGGCTACCCGCTCGCTCCCAACAGCCCCTATCTCGCACGCGGTCTGTTGCCTTCTTGGGCGCGGCCTACCCTGGTGGTGCGCGACGAGAAAATCCTCAGCCCCACGGAAGCGGCCCCAGTGCGGCAAGGAGATTATGTTTACCTGCTTGCGCCGCCTGAGAAGGCTCAGGCACTCGACCGCTTTTTCGTGAAGATGCCGCCTCCGGCCGTGCCGGACGCGCGCCTTCTCGGCGACTTTTTCGTAAGCGGCGACGTTACGCTTGGCGCGCTTGCCGAGATCTATGGGCTGACGGTTGCGCCCGATGCTGCTGCCGTCACGCTTGCTGCCTTCATGGCGGATGAGCTTGAACGGGTGCCGCGGCAGGGTGACGTGGTGCCGCTCGGGCCGATCGCGCTTGTCGCGCATCGCGTAAGCGACGGCCGCGCAAGCACCGTCGGATTGCGGCTGCCCGAGGAAGATGCCACACCCACGACGGTCCTTTCCAAGCTCAAGAAGGGTGTGCGCGATCTGTGGTCCGCGGTGAGCTGACTGCCTGTAGGGCGGAATAGCGGAGCGTATTCCGCCGCCGCAACGGCGCGATACGCGCTATTGCGCCCTGCTTTCTGAGAGGCGGCGCTCGCCGACGGCGTGCTTGATCGCGTACCAGCCGCCAAACAGAACCGCAGCCCAGATTACATCACCCAGGACGGTATTCTGCAGAAATGGCAGCGCCGCGACGAAACATTGGACGAGGCCAGCAAGATCGATCGCGTACATGCCGCTGAACGCCCATACGGCGAAATTTGTGGTCACGAAGAACAGCAATGACGAGAAGAGGACGAGAGGGGCAATCACGAGCAGCGCCCGAAAGCGTTGGCCCCATCGCGCAAGGACGGCAGCAAGTGCAAGCGAGACATATGCAATGCTCGCTATGCGCCAGTCATCGTGTCCCAAAACGAGATCGCTCAGCAGCATGGCGGCTATTGGGGTTGCAACGGCCAATGATCCGCTGCGGAAAACCATCCCGGCAAACACCGCGCTCGCGGCGAGCGGTGAAAAATTCGGCGCGTGTGGGATGAGCCGCGCCACGACATCCAGCCCGACCAGGGACACAGCGGCCAGCAGATCGCTGGCAAAAAGGAATCGCTGCGGCGAAAGTTCGAGATCGAAAGCATGCGAGTCACTTTCTTTTGTTCGTGCAAGAAGATGTTTAACCTGGATTTCGCTTGCGCTCAATCCGGGCTACGTCTCGATGGCCCATCAGGCGATCGCGTCGATATCCACCGCCGAAAGCAGGTCCGGGCCGCCGATGGCTGTCACTTGTCCGCCATTGAGGCAGACCACCGAAGTCGCCAGGCGGGAAAGCTCGCCGGCGTTATGGCTCACGTAAACCATGGGTACGCGAGCCTGATCCCGAAGTCGCTCGAGATAAGGGAAAATCTCGCGTTTTCGGGGCATGTCGAGGGAGGCGAGGGGTTCATCGAGGAGAAGCAGGCGAGGGCGCATCAAAAGCGCGCGGCCGACCGCAATGCGCTGGCGCTCGCCGCCGGAAAGCTTTCCTGGCCGGCGATCGAGCAGGTGGCCAATATCGAGCATGCCGATAACCTTCTCCATCTCGGCGGGGTCGCGGGCGCGCCCGTGCATGCGCCGGCCATAGTCGAGGTTCGCGGCAACCGAGAGGTGTGGAAATAGCCGGCCCTCTTGAAACACATACCCAATGCGCCGCTGGTGCACTGGTACGTTGATGCCGGCGGATGAGTCGAACAGAACGGCGCCATCAAGCACGATCCGCCCACGGTCCGGGGCGACCAATCCCGCGATCATGTTGACAAGCGTCGTCTTGCCCGCGCCGGAAGCCCCGAACAAGCCAGTGACGCCGCCGGCGCTTTCAAAGCGAGCTCTGATGAAGAACTCGCCGAGGCGTTTCTCTGCATCGAGCTCGAGCATATTCAATCGCCGTGGAAGCGCGTTCCGGCGCGCCGCGCGAGCCATTCGGCCGCAATAAGCGTCGCCAGGGAGATCACAATGGCCACCAAGGCCAGGCGGCCGGCGGCCGCATCGCCGCCCGGTGTCTGCGTGAAGGTGTAGATGGCCGCGGAAATCGTCTGCGTCTCGCCGGGTATGTTCGAAACAAAGGTGATGGTTGCGCCAAATTCTCCCAGTGCCTTTGCGAAGCAGAGGACCATTCCGGCGATCAGCCCCGGCAGCGCCAGCGGCAAAGTGACGGTGAGAAAGACTCGCAGGCGATCGGCGCCAAGGGTTGCGGCCGCCTCTTCGAGCTTGCGGTCGATCAATTCGATGGCAAGCCGGATCGGACGCACAAGCAAGGGAAACCCCATGACGCCGCATGCGAGCGCCGCGCCCGTCCATCGGAACGCGAATACAATCCCAAGCCGATCGGCGAGAAACTCTCCAATCGGTCCCCGCCGTCCGAAGGAAATGAGGAGCAGATAACCCGTGACGACGGGCGGCAGCACCAGGGGCAAATGAACGAGGCCATCAAGCAACGCCTTGCCCCAGAATGTCCTGCGCGCGAGCAGCCAGCCAATGCCGACGCCGAACGGCAGCGCTGCCAGCGTTGCCACCAGGGCAATCTTGAGCGAGAGCCTGATCGCAGTCCATTCGTCCGGTGAGAGATCAAGCATGCTCAATATTTTGCACGGCAGGCGCTCCTCGTGATCGTCGCCGGCGCAGCATGCGGACATGCCGCTACGCCGGATGATCCGGTTTGCTGTTTTTCGGGAAGCGACCGATTCGGAAGCGCCGTTCCGAGGCAGGGTCGCGCTTACGGCGCGCCAGGGATCGCTGCGGCACATACTAGCCGCCGCCGGCGTCGCGTCAAATCGAGTTTATGAGCGCCGAGAGCGCGATTGCTAACGGCAAGACCTCGTCGCAAATTGATCCCGCAAGAGGTGAGAGCGTCGCATGGACGAGGGCCGGCAGAACGAAGGCGATTACGACTACATCATCATCGGCGCGGGCTCCGCCGGCTGCGTGCTCGCCAATCGGCTCTCCGCCGATCCGGGCATGCGCGTCCTTCTGCTCGAAGCCGGCGGCAACGATAACTGGATCTGGTTCCATATCCCGGTCGGCTACCTGTTCGCGATAGGCAATCCGCGCGCGGACTGGATGTTCAAGACCGAACCCGAACAGGGCCTCAACGGCCGCAGCCTCAACTATCCGCGCGGCAAGGTGATCGGCGGCTCCTCCGCCATCAACGCGATGATCTACATGCGCGGTCAGGCCGCCGACTACGATCACTGGCGCCAGCTCGGGCTTTCGGGCTGGGGTTGGGACGACGTGTTGCCGTTCTTCAAATGTCACCAGGACCACTTTCTTGGCGCCAGTGACGCCCATTCCGTGGGCGGTGAATGGCGGATCGACCCGCCGCGCGTGCGCTGGGATATTCTCGACGCCTTCCGCGCAGCGGCTGAACAGGCCGGCATCAAATCCATTCCGGATTTCAATACCGGCGACAACGAAGGCGCCTGCGTGTTTCACGTCAATCAGAAGCGAGGCCGCCGCTGGTCAGCGGCAAGCGCTTTTCTCAAGCCCGTCCTCAAACGGGCGAACCTTCGGCTGGAAACCCACTGCCTGGTGGAGGCCATTGCGCTCGAAAGCAAGCGCGCCGCCGGCGTGCGGTGGCATCAGCACGGGTCAGCGCGTTCCGCGCGTTGCCGGGGCGAGGTGATCCTCGCCGCCGGAGCGATCGGCTCGCCGCAAATCCTCATGCTCTCCGGCATCGGACCGGTGCGCGAGCTGGAGGCGCTCGGCATCGCGGTTGCGCTCGACAAGCCCGGCGTCGGCGGAAACCTGCAGGACCACCTTCAACTTCGGCTCATCTACAGGACTTCCGGCGTGAAGACACTCAACGCGATGTACCGCTCGCGGCTGGGCCGGGCGCGCATGGGACTCGAGTACGCGCTCTTCCGCCGCGGACCGCTGACCATGGCGCCGTCGCAACTTGGGGTCTTCACGCGTTCGGACCCTTCGCGTGAGCGCGCCAACATCCAGTTCCATGTGCAGCCGCTTTCGCTGGACAAGTTCGGTGATCCGCTGCACGCGTTTCCCGCCTTCACGGCAAGCGTCTGCAACGTGCAGCCGGCGAGCCGCGGGTGCGTGCGGCTGCGGTCGAATGATCCCGCGGCGAAGCCGATGATTCGACCCAACTACCTTTCGACAGACGAGGACCGCCGCGTCGCCGCGGATTCGCTGCGCGTCGCGCGAAGGATTGCCGCGCAGCCCGCGCTCGCGCCCTACAAGCCCGTCGAGCATCTGCCGGGGGCTGCCGTCGGAAACGACGACGCGGCATTGATCAAGGCTGCCGGCGATATCGGCACGACCATCTTTCATCCCGTGGGCACGGCGAAGATGGGCCGCGCAACCGATCCGTTTGCCGTTGTCGACGAACGTCTGCGCGTGATGGGCATCGCGGGTCTGCGCGTCATCGACGCTTCCGTGATGCCCGTCATCACCTCGGGAAACACCAACGCGCCGACGATGATGATCGCGGAAAAAGGGGCAGCAATGATCCGGGCGGATCGGCATGGCACATGAAAATCACCTCCTTCGACGACTATCATGACACGCCGCGAACGCTTTCCTGTTTCAGCACGCTCGCAGGACACGACACGATAGCCGTGCCATCGCCAATACGTATTATCATACGTACCAGAGGCGAGGCATCATCTCATGAGCACCTATACCGGAACCATCACGACGACCGGAAAGTCCGAGGCAATCCGCCTCGAAAAGGCGCTGTTCAGGTCACACCCAGAGTTTCGGCAGAAGGCCAAGGTGCATGCGCACGTTATTGCACCGGGAACGATGCTCGTTTCGGTCGCCGGTAAGCCAAAGGGGAAGTCGGAGCCGGATCCCATCATGCGCGCATTCTTGAGTTTTCTCGCGGCCGATATTTCGCAGCGGCCGGACCGCGCGAGGCCGCTTGCCGAAGCTCGCATCAAGGAGGCCCGCGAGCTGACCAAAGAGACGAAGGTCGATGATAATGAATCCTTGCCGGATGACGTGACCTTGTGAAGTCGCCGGGGCAGCGCAAATCGAGCTGGCGGCTTTTTACCCATCCTGCATTCGCTGCAGCTTTTGATGCGCTGGTGGGCGAAGTAACCCGACTGCGATCAGCCAATCCCGCAGAATACGCCCAGCATCCGAAGACGAAACTGCTCAGGCGGATCATCGATCTGATCGAAGTCGAGAACCCCCGCGATCCTGGAGCGGCCGAATACGCGCTCGGCAACACGCTCGGGTCGGAACACAGGCACTGGCGACGCGCCAAGTTTCTTGGCCGTTTCCGTCTCTTCTTTCGTTATAGCTCGAAGGAGCGAGTGATTATCTATGCCTGGGTCAATGACGAGAATACGCTACGCCAAGCCGGGGGGCGCAACGATCCGTACACGGTGTTCAAAGCGCTGCTTCGGCAGGCGCGTCCTCCTGACCACTGGAACGCTCTATTGAAGGAAGCTGCTTCCTGGAGGCGAAGGCCGTGACCGGCCATTCATGAACTGCGATCGTATGTGTTAGATGTAGGCACGATCAGAGACGATATTGTGAGTTCGGTCGCTGCGCCGCTCATTTATCCGGCTCGAGCAATTTCGCCTGTGTCGACGAGATCAAAGCTTGCCGGTTCATTTAGCACCGCAGCCATAGCACCGCGAAGGCTTCCAACCCTTGGAGCTCGGCTGGGATTCCGCCCAGAACGACTATGTAACTCGCACTACGGCAGCGCCCTGAGATGGCGAACGGGCCGCCCCGGGGTGAGCGCCGCGGCGGCGGTGGCGATGGCATTCGCGTCGATGCCGTAATAATGATAGAGGTCCGGAAGCGAGCCAGTCTGGCCGAAATGCTCCACCCCGAGCGGGCGAGCGCGATGCCCATGCACGGCGCCGAGCCAGGCGAGGGTTGCGGGATGGCCATCGAGCACGGAAACGATCCCGCAGTGCGAGGCCACCTCGGCGAGCAGTTTCTCGATATGCGAGCGGGCGTGAACTAGGCCGCGTTCGCGCGCCCGTTGTGCCGCGGCCCAGCCCGCGTTGAGCCGGTCGGCCGAAGTGACGGCAAGCAGTCCCACATCGCGGCGATCTTCTGCGAGCAGGCCCACGGCTTGGATGGCCTCTGGCGCGACTGCACCGGTATAAGCCACAATCACCTGGCAGTTCGGCCCAGGCTTGCGCAGCCAGTAGGCGCCATCGACGATGGCCTGCGCCAGTTCCGGCGTCATCGCGCGCTTGATCTGCTCGATCGGCCGCGTCGAGAGACGCAGATAGACGGAGCCGCCGGTCTCGTCGCGCAGCCAGTTGCGCTCGGAAGTCTCTCCGTTGCCGTCACGCTGGATGTAATCGAAGGCGAATGTCAGAAGCACCGACAACTCGTCAACGAATGCCGGCTCGAATGCCGCCAGGCCATCCTGGCCAAGGCCGATAAGCGGGGTTGCGATGGATTGATGCGCGCCGCCCTCGGGTGCGAGCGTGATGCCGGAGGGCGTCGCGACGAGGATGAATCGCGCATCCTGATAGCAGGCATAATTGAGCGCATCGAGCCCGCGCTGGATGAAAGGATCGTAGAGCGTGCCGATGGGGATGAGCCGTTCGCCGTTTATCGCGTGCGACAATCCAAGCGCCGACAACAGAATGAACAGGTTCATCTCGGCGATGCCGAGCTCGATGTGCTGGCCTTTCGGCGAGAAATCCCAGTGGAAGGTGGAGGGAATGCGTTCGCTCTTGAAGACATCGGCGAGGCTCTCGCGTGCGAATAAGCCGCGCCGATTGACCCAGGCGCCGAGGTTGGTCGAAACCGTAACGTCGGGCGAGGTTGTCACAATGCGGTCGGCGATCTCAATGTCCTGGCGGGCAATCTCGTTGAGCAGCGTGCCGAACCCGGCTTGCGTCGATGCCACCGCCTGCACCGGCGTCGAGAGCGCCGCGGGAACCGCGATGCGCGGGGCGGTGAGACGGCGATCCGCCGCCGTGAATGGCACGCGCTCCAAAAAGCCTTGCAACTTCTCCGGCGCGATGCGCAGGCCTTCAAAAGCGTCCCACTCGTGCCCCGTCCGGATGCTCATGGCTTGCCGCAGGGTTTCCATCTGCGCCGGCGTCATCAATCCGGCGTGGTTGTCCTTGTGCCCGGCAAACGGCAGGCCGTAGCCCTTGATGGTGTAACAGATGAAGCAAATTGGCTTGTCATGCGTGACGGAGCCGAACGCTTCAATCAGCGACGGCAGGTCGTGCCCGGCGAGATTTGTCAGGAGGCGGGCCAAATCGTCATCCGAGCGCGACTCGATAAGGCGGGTGACATTTCCCTGGTCGCCGATCTCGTCGAGGAGGCGTTTGCGCCAGGCCGCGCCACCGCGGAAGACGAGCGCGGAATAGAGTTGGTTCGGACAGCTGTCGATCCATGCACGCAGCTTGTCGCCGCCGGGCTCGCGGAACGCCTGCTGCAGCAGCGCGCCATATTTGAGGATAGCGACTTCCCAGCCAAAAGCCTTGAACAGCGCTTCGAAGCGCGCCCATAAGCCCTCGCGGATCACCGCATCGAGGCTTTGCCGGTTGTAGTCGATGATCCACCAGCAATTGCGCAGCCCTTGCTTCCAGCCCTCGAGGATAGCTTCGAAGAACATTGCCCTCATCGAGCTCGGCATCGCCAACGAGCGCAATCATGCGGCCCTCGGGGCGCTGCAATCCCCAACCGTGGGCGCGCACGTAGTCCTGCACCAGGCTGGAGAACAGCGTCTGTGCGACGCCCAGGCCTACCGAGCCGGTCGAGAAGTCCACGTCGTCTGAATCCTTGGTGCGCGACGGATAGCTCTGGGCGCCCTTGTAACCGCGAAAGTCTTCAAGCTTCTGGCGGCTTTGCCGCCCGAGCAGATATTCGATGGCATGAAAGACCGGGCTCGCATGGGGCTTCACCGCCACGCGGTCCGCCGGACGCAGCGCGCGGAAGTAGAGCGCCGTCATGATGGTGGCGAGCGACGCCGAGGAGGCCTGGTGCCCGCCGACTTTCAGCCCATCGACGTTTTCGCGCAGATGATTGGCGTGATGAATGGTCCAGCTTGCCAGCCAGAGCACCTTCTTCTCGAGCTCACGCAGAATCGCGAGCTCGGCCGAGGAAATCGGGGTTTCAGTGTTGCTCATAGTTCTAGTTTCGTATCTCGGGCTGTCATGCCCGCGCATGCGGGCATCAGTAATCGTCGCACGAACGATTGATACATCGCACTACAATTCTGGCCCGTCGCTTACTGGATCGTCCGCCTTCGCGGACGATGACAACAGAGAGAAAAGACGCTCTACGGCGCGAGCAATACCTGCCGGCAGGCGGACGGCAGATCAGCCATCCGCAGCGGGGGCTTCGGCGTTGGCGCAATCGGTGCGGGGCGGGGATGCAGGATCGCGTCGGTGAACCAGTGATCGAGATCCTGGCCGGTGCATCCGTCGCCCGCGGACAGCGGCGGCTGCGGCGTGCATTCCGGGCTGTCGGCGGGACAACGGATTCGTATGTGGAAATGATAGTCGTGCCCCCACCACGGCCGCACCTTGCTCAGCCACGCGCGATCACTGCCGGCATCCCGGCACAGCGCCTTCTTGATGGCGGGATTGACGAAGATGCGAACAACCTCCGGATCCTGCGCGGCGGCCTTGATCACCTTCACATGCGCCGGCGTCCAGATTTTCGCATCGACATCCGTGCGGTCTTCGGCGACCACCATGGTTGCCGACATTTCTTCGCGCTCAAGCCGCGTCAATTCGCGCTCGGGCATAGGCGTGAACCAGATGTCGGCATCGAGGCCCACCTGGTGGCTGGCGTGGCCGGTGCGCATGGGACCGCCGCGCGGTTGCGACATGTCGCCGACCAGAAGCCCGCGCCAACCCGTCTTCGGGGCTTGATTGGCCAGGCGCTCGAGCGTCTGCACCAGGTTCGGATGTCCCCAGTTGCGGTTGCGCGACAAGCGCATCACCTGCCACGTCTTGCCGTTGACCGGCAGCGCCTTGGCGCCGGCGAGACAGCCCTTGGAGTAAAAACCGATGGTGCGGGTTGCGAGCGGCGCCGGTGCGGCCTTGCGGCCGAACAGCTCCTTGGCCGCAGTCGACGGGTCATCGGGCTTCGTCAACGCTGGCAGAGGCTCCGGATTCATGCTGCCTCTATCCTGGGCCGCCGCGGGAACGCAGGCGAGAGAGGTAGCCCCAAGAAGCAACAACATTGCTACCCAGCGACAGCTCGGCATAGGAAGTTGCAACGGCATGGCCTTTCACCGAATAGGAGCTCCGGCCTGTTCTGCCCCCTCCGCGGACCTCTCGAGGAAGCGGATAGAGAGCGGAATCGATCGGTTGGGGCGAGATTCACACACTCAAATGTGCCGCGCATGAGGCAACAGCTCACTGGTCGCCCAAGCAGGGGCCCCATTTAGGTTCCGAGCATCGGGAACTTGGGAACGGCAGTCCTTCCGCATCGTTGAATCAGGGAAACTGGCTGAAGGAGGAATGTCATGGCAGCGACGACACAGGGAACACGGCAAGGCAAGCCCGTCGATAAACGCGAGACCGTCACCTTGATCGGCAGCGACAAGGTCGAGGGAACGCCCGTCTACAGGTCAAACGGCGACCGCGCCGGGCAGATCGAACGCGTCATGATCGACAAGGTCAGCGGCAAAGTCGCATATGTGGTCATGAGCTTCGGCGGCTTCATGGGAATCGGAGAAGACTACTATCCCCTTCCATGGTCGCTGCTGACGTACAACCCAAGCCTTGAAGGCTACGAGGTGAACGTCAGCGAGCAGCAACTCAGAGGCGCACCGAAATACAACCGGCATGAAACCTGGGATTGGTCAGATCGAGCACGCGACCAAAGAGTCTACGACTATTACGGCGTCGGCCCTTATTGGGGGTCATAGAGCTCAACTGCTGAGGTCAAAAACCCCGGCCTTGCCGGGGTTTTTGTAGGACAATTGCTTTCTCGGAAATTCTTGGTACGGCAATGTACGCGCGCAGGTCGCGCAGGGGAACATGGGCAAACCCGCGGGATTTTCAGGCGTTGCTCCCGAGCTACTTCCGCGTGAGCAAGAGGAGACGTTTTTTTGAGTTTTGAGATCAAGGTCGGTCCACCTGAGCTCGTGATCAATCAGGGTTACTGCGTCCTTGTCACTGCTCATGACGGCCAGATCCACTGGCCAAGCAATGCGGGTCTCTATTTCTTCGATACGCGGCTGATCAGCAGCTGGCAGATTTATGCTAACGGCGAACCATGGGAGTTGTTCAACTCCGCCAATATTTCGCATTACGCTCTGCGCATTTACCTCGCCAATCGCGCTATCGCGACGGAGCAGGGCGTCATCGCGGCGCGCACCGTCGGGCTTGCAATCGGCCGCTCGATTTGCGGGGGTCTCCATGAAGATATCGATATCGTCAATAATGGCCTGAAGCCGGTGCGGTTCAATCTTGAAATCGCGGTAAGAAGCGACTTCGCGGATTTGTTCGAGGTAAAGTCCAATAACATCGTTCGGCGCGGCCGAATCATTTCGAAATGGTGCGAGCGCGAGGCGCGAGCCATAACAAGCTACCGCAACAAAGACTTTTGCCGCGCGATATCCGTCTGCGCGAAACGCAACGACTCGTCGCCGGTATACGCAAATGGCCGGTTAAGCTTCGAGATTGCTTTGCAACCGAAGGGGACTTGGCACGCCTGCCTGCTCTATGAGTTGCGGGATGGTGAGCGCTGCTACGAGGCGCCGCACGAATGCATTGGAGATGCCGGAAGCTCCGCGGTTGGCAAGCGTCTCGATCACTGGCGAAAGTCGACGCTGAAGGTGGAGACCAGAACTGAGGACTTCTCGAATCTTTTTTCGCAGGCAATCGAAGATATCGCCGCGTTACGCCTGCCGATTGCAGGCACAACCCATATGGAATTTGTTCCGGCCGCCGGCTTGCCCTGGTTCCTGGCTCTGTTCGGCCGCGACACCCTGATTGCGTCGTCGGAGAGCCTTCTTATTCACCCCGAGTTTGCGCTCGCGACGCTTGAGGTGCTTGGTTCACTGCAAGCTACGGAACGCGATGACTATCGCGACGCAGAGCCGGGAAAGATTATGCACGAATTGCGCTATGGTGAGCTGGCTCATTTCAAGCTCATACCGCACACGCCGTATTATGGAACTGCGGACGCCACCATCCTCTATTTGATCGTGTGGCATATGGCTTGGCGCGCGACCGGCGCTTTGGACCTTCTCGAACGGCATCTCGCCACTGCGGAGCAATGCCTGGAGTGGATCGACAAATGCGGCGATCGCGATGGCGACGGCTTTCAGGAATATCAGACCCGTTCCACGCAAGGGTACGAAAATCAGGGATGGAAAGATGCCGGCGAAGCGGTGGTAAATCCGGACGGTACACTCGTCAAAGGACCGAAGGCGCTCTGCGAGCTACAGGGCTATGTTTACGATGCCTGGTTGCGCAGCGCCGAAATGTTCGAGGCGCTAGGAAAAACGGACCGCGCCCGTGCCCTCCGGTGCAAGGCCGAGACGCTGTTCCAGCATTTCAACGAAGTGTTCTGGGATGAATCATCGGGTTTCTATGCCTATGCACTGGACGGTGACAAGAAGAAAGTCCTCACGGTCGCCTCCAACCCCGGACATTGTCTGTGGTCGGGCATTGTGCCTAAGGCGCGTGCAGGCCCTGTTGTGCAAAGATTGATGGCGCAAGATATGTGGAGCGGATGGGGCATCCGTACCCTGTCGGCCAATAATCCCGCCTACAATCCTCACTCGTATCAAAACGGTTCGGTTTGGCCGCATGACAATGCAATTATTGCGAACGGATTTCGACGTTATGGCTACACGCATGAGGCGGAGAGAATCATCCATGACGTCTGCCGCGCGGGAATTTTTTTCATGAAGGACCGGATGCCTGAGCTTTACGCGGGCATCCGGCGCTCTCCGACTACTTTTCCTGTCCAATATCTCGGCGCAAATGTGCCACAGGCATGGGCAGCTGGGTCAATGTTCTCCTTCTTGCAGGTGATCCTCGGAGCACAGCCAGATGCCCCCCGAGATCGGCTCTGCCTTGACCCGGCGCTGCCTGATTGGCTGCCGGAGCTCAGCGTCATGGATATCCGAGTAGGGAAGAGAAACTTCGATTTGCGCTTCTGGCGCGAGGGAAAGGTTACCCGGTGGGAGGTGCTTCGCGGGGATACGGAGAATGTTGTGGCGCAAGATTATGCTCGCAGCCTGTACCGTGAGGCCCGCAACTAACCGCGGCGCCATTCTCGCGGACAGAACGACTCAAAAATCGACCGGCTGCATAACATCCATTCGGGACGTTGGCGCGGGCGAACCTCTCCAAAATTTAATCCGGCGATTGGCTGCTGACGGTAAAGCTGCGAGGAACTCACAAACAACGACGCGCGTTTCTTCAAAATTACATTGTGTTGCCGCTTAGTTGGCGCCGCAGCCCTTAAACAGTTGATGGTCGGAGGTGACCGATGGACCGATTGCTTCGGGTGATATTGCAAAAATTGATCAGGACGGGGACTCTTCGGATCACGACCGCGCAAGGATCGACCTTTACCTTCGGCGACGGCACAGGGGTCCCCGTCGCCATCCGCTTCATGACTCGGGCTGCCGAGCGCAGTGTTCTGCTTGATCCCGAGTTCAAGTTCGGGGAAGCCTATATGCACGGCGCCGTCGTCATCGAGCAGGGCTCGATCGTCGATGTGCTCGCCCTGGTATCGCGCCAGCCGGGCCGATCCCGTTGGCCCCGGCCGCGGCGGTTTATCCGCTATCTCCGTCGCCGAGTAACGCAATTCAACTCGCCGAGGCAGGCTCGCCGCAATGTCGCGCACCACTATGATCTCGATAGCCAGCTCTACGCGCTGTTTCTCGACGCGGACCGGCAATATAGCTGCGCCTATTTCGAATCGACCGGTCAATCGCTCGACGACGCCCAACTCGCGAAGAAGCGCCATCTCGCGGCCAAGCTCCTGACAGCGCCCGGCCAACGCGTGCTCGACATCGGCTGCGGCTGGGGCGGCCTTGCGCTTTATCTCACCGAAAATTGCGGAGCGCGCGTTACCGGCATCACGCTCTCGGACCGGCAGCTTGAGGTCGCACGCATCCGCGCGGTCGAAAAAGGATTATCCGACGGCATTGATTTTCGCCTGCAGGACTATCGCGATTTGGCGCAGCATTTCGATCGCATCGTCTCGGTCGGCATGTTCGAGCATGTCGGGGTTGGCTTCTACGACACGTTTTTCCGCAAATGCGCAGCGCTCCTCGATGACGGCGGGGTAATGCTGCTGTCTCTCGATCGGCCGTTCCGAAGGCGCAAGCGTCACCAATCCTTGGATCGCGAGATACATCTTTCCCGGCGGTTACATTCCCGCGTTGTCCGAAGTTCTGCCCGCGGTCGAGCGAGCGGGGCTGCTTATCAATGACATCGAAATTCTGCGCCTGCATTACGCCGAAACGCTGCGGGCTTGGCGCGAGCGCTTCCTCGCCCACCGCGAAACTATCGAGCAGCTTTACGACGCATGCTTCGCACGCATGTGGGAATTCTATCTCGCGGTTTCCGAGATGGCGTTCCGTGAACATGCGATGATGGTGTTCCAACTGCAGCTGACGAAGCGGCAGGGTGTGGTGCCGATGACGCGCGACTACATCGGGTACGAGTTGGCGCGACTGCGCGCGCTCGAAGGCCGGCAACGCTTGCCGTTGCGGCTTGCCGGCGAATAAATCAACGCGGCGCTAATTGGCCCACGAGACTCGTGCATCCCGGCCGCTAGCCCATCGAACATCGGGAATTTGAAACGGTTGACCGCGAGGAAAACGCCGATCCCGCGCGTCGGAGCAAGCACCACATAGCTTACAAAGCCGGGCAGGCCTCCGCTTTGGTGAGCATCAGCGGGTGGTTCTCCCTGGGCAATGAAATCGTCCAGCCCAAGCCGAGCGAGGCTACCTCGACCTGCTGGTCAACGGAAATTTTCAGATATTGTTTCTTATTCCAGTCGAAGAAACCGATCACCGCCCGCTCGAAGGCCCCAATGGCCGTGATCTGAGCTGCCGATAGACGCTCCTGCTGACAGACCGCGCAAGGGCTGGCGGATGCCGACCCGTGCTGTGCGCGAGGTCGAATATTACGATCGCCAGTGTACCGAAAACTTCTGTTCTGAGATATTTTGAGGAGTTGGGCGCGAGAAATCGCTTTGGAAACAAATGACCCTTAGAAGGATTGTCGAGACAGGATGCAATTACAAAAAGGCGGGTTTACCATGACCTACAATGCACTTCTAATCTTCGGCGCCGCTGCTGCGCTCTACGCCACTGTCAGCTGGCGTTCTACGCCACTGTTGGCTCGAATAGAGCGTCGGCACGGACGTATAGTTTTGCGCTGAAAGACATTGTTCGACTGCGGTCCACGCAATGAAGTCGCAAGCCGCGGCCAGAACAGCTCTCGCGTAAAGGTCCGGAGCTTTGAACCCCCCGCGAGAGATGAGATGCGACGATCCGGCCGTGCGATCCGGGGATCGCCCGGCGGAGGCTCAAACAAATTGCTGGCGTGTTCCTGCCTGCCTTTCTGAGCGCGCCGTCACTTGCGCAATCATAAGCAAATATCTCGGGTTCAATCAAAAGGTCGGTCCGCCAGCGGACAAACTTAGTGCTCGCCACGATGTCAGTCCCGCCTGCAGGGTTGCCGCGTTAGGCCGTCTGATGCTCAACCTTGGCCGCATGGCATTTGCGACTTTGCATCTGATGAAGAACTGTGAGGTTGGGGTGGAACCGAAATCGGTCTCCTGCATTTTGAATCGCGTTGGGAAGGCAGCAACTCGGCAGGACTGGCCCAATGCCCGCAATCTTCCGGCTTCGGACCGAGTGCGAACCCGGCGGCGTTGACCCTTACCGGCCGACGGCAACCGAGCTTCCTCAATAGTCGAGGCAGTGGGGTCGTTGCGAAATGGGGGCGTGGCCCATGAAAAGAACGACGAGCAATGAACGGCTCAGTCGCCGAGTGTTCCTGACGCGTGGCGCGGCATTGGGAGCTGCCACCGCGGCGGCCGGGCCGCTCGGCTCGGCGGAGGGGCGCACCATCCATGGCGAAGTGCCTTGGGCGCCCGGCCAGGCTGATCCGCCGGTCCCGGTGCAGCCCGGATCGTATGTCTATTTCACGCCCGAGGAGGCCGCATTCATCGAGTTGGCGGTCGCACGTTTGATACCCGCGGACGAGCTTGGTCCCGGAGCGCGCGAACTGGGTTGTCCGTTGTTTCTCGACCGTCAGCTCGCCGGCGCTTATGGCCGGGCCGAGCGCTGGTACATGGGGGGCCCATGGGCGCAGGGGTCGAAGACGCAAGGATACCAGTCGAGGATGACACCGGCCCAGATGTACCGGGCGGCACTCAAAGCGATCGACGCTTACTGCCGAAGCAATTTCGATAAAAAAACCTTCGCCCAGCTCGGTCCGGACGATCAGGACAAAGTATTGAGCGGCCTCGAAGACGGCAAGATCAAGCTCGATGAGGTTGACGCAACGGCCTTCTTCAAGCAGTTCCTTCTCAACACCCGAGAAGGCTTTTTCGCCGATCCTTTGTATGGCGGGAACAAGGATATGGCCGCCTGGAAGATGATCGGCTTTCCCGGCACGCGTTATGACTACCGCGACTACGTCAGCAAGCATGGCGAGCGATTTCCCCTGCCGCCGGTCTCGCTCCGGGGCCGGCCCGCGTGGAACGTTAAGAGCTGAAGGAGCGGCCAATGGCGAAGAAGCTTCCGTCGGTTGACGTGTTGCTCGTCGGCTTCGGCTGGACCGGCGCGATCCTGGGTCAGGAATTGACGGACGCCGGTTTGCAGGTTCTCGCCCTCGAACGCGGTGGCTGGCGCGATACCACGACGGATTTTGCGACGACCTTCATCCAGGACGAGCTGCGCTACTATTATCGCTACGAGCTGTTTCAGGAACCCGCCCGGGAGACGCTCACTTTCCGCAACAACGCAAACGAGACGGCCCTGCCGATGCGCCATCTGGGCTCGTTCCTGCCGGGCTCCGGCGTGGGCGGCGCGGGCATTCATTGGAACGGGCAGAACTGGCGCTTCCTGCCGACCGATTTCATGGCCCGCAGCCAGACGACGCAGCGCTATGGAGCGCAGATGATCCCGCCGGATATGACGATCCAGGATTGGGGAGTCACTTACGACGAGCTCGAACCTTATTACGACAAATGGGAGTATCTCTGCGGAATCTCGGGCAAGGCCGGCAACATCAAGGGGCAGATCCAGCCGGGCGGCAACCCGTTCGAGGGGCCGCGCTCGCGCGATTTCCCAAACCCGGCGATGGAGATGAGCTACGCGCCGGTGCTGTTCGCCCAGGCGGCCAAAGACATTGGCCTCCACCCGTTCCCGGCGCCATCTGCGAACATGTCACGCGCCTACACAAACCCTCTCGGCGTGCAACTCGGGCAGTGCACCTATTGCGGCTTTTGCGAAAAGTTTGCCTGCGGCAACTACTCAAAGTCGAGCCCGCAGACGACGATACTGCCGGTGCTCCTGCGCAAGCCCAACTTCACGCTCAAGACCGACAGCGAGGTGATCAAGGTCAATCTCGACAGCTCGGGAAAGCGGGCTGTCAGCGTCACCTATGTCGACTTGCAGGGCCAGGAGTACGAGCAGCCGGCTGAGCTCATCATCATGACGGCCTTCATCCTGCACAACGTGCATCTGCTGCTGGTGTCGGGGATCGGCACGCCGTACGACCCATCCACCGGCAAGGGCACGCTGGGGAAAAACTACGCCTACCAGATCGTCTCCAGCGTCGATGTGTTTTACGACGACAAGATTCTCAATCCCTTCATCGGCGCCGGCGCGCTCGGCATGATCGTCGACGAGTACAACGGCGACAATTTCGACCACTCGAACCTGGGTTTCATCGGCGGCGGCTACATCGCCTGCTGGACCACGAACGGCCGCCCCATCGAGACCGATCTGACGCCCAAGGGCACGCCCAAGTGGGGCGCGAAATGGAAGAAGGCGGTGGTCGACAATTACCTCAAGTCCATATCGCTTGCCACCCACGGCTCGGTGATGAGCCACCGGGGCAACTGCTTGGACCTCGATCCCACCTATCGCGATTTCCTCGGACGCCCACTGATGCGGATGACGTTCGACTATACGGACAACGAGCACAAGATGTCGGACTTCCTGACGCAAAAGACGGCCGACATCGCCCGTGCCATGAAGCCGCGCGAACTCTACCCGAAACCGCGCGAGGGTCATTACGACATCGCGCCGTATCAGACGACGCACAACACGGGCGGCGCGATCATGGGATCGAACCCGCAGGAGAGCGTCGTCAATCGCTACCTCCAACACTGGGATGTGCCCAACCTGTTCGTCATGGGCGCCTGCGCCTTCCCGCAGAACCCCGGGTACAATCCCACGGGCACGGTTGGAGCCCTGGCCTATTGGGCGGCCGACGCGATCAGGACGAAGTATCTGAAGAATCCCGGTCCGCTGGTGCAGGCGTGAGGAGAAGCGAGCCATGCTGCGACGAAGCCGGATCTGGCCATGCGCGTTCCTGACGCTCACCTCGGCGGCCTTGGCGCTGCCTGAGCCTGCGCGCGGTGAGCAGGTTTCCTTCGGGGCAATCGAGCGTGGCCGGTATCTCACCGCGGCGGGGGATTGCCAAGCCTGCCATACGGTCGAGAACGGCAAGCCGTTCGCCGGCGGCCGGCCGATCCAGACGCCGTTCGGGATCATCTATTCGGCGAACATCACGCCGGATCGTGACACCGGTGTCGGGACTTGGTCGAATGATCAGTTCTATCGGGCGTTCCACGAGGGAATTGCAGCCAACGGCGACCACCTCTACCCGGCCTTTCCCTACCCCTGGTACACCAAGGTCACCCGAGAGGATGCGGACGCGATATGGGCGTATCTCGGCACGCTCAATCCGGTCAAAAACAAGAAGCCTGATAACAAGCTCGATTGGCCGCTGAACCATCGCGTGGTCATGTCGGGATGGAACGAGCTGTTCTTCAGTCCCGGCCCCTACAAGCCCGATGCGAAGAAGCCGCTGGAATGGAATCGCGGCGCCTATCTGGTCGAAGGTCTGGGCCATTGCGGCGCGTGCCACACACCGACAAATATTTTCGGCGCGGCCAAGACGAGCGAGCGCCTGCAAGGTGGAACATTGCAGGATTGGTTCGCGCCCAGCCTGGCCGGCGATCTGCGATTCGGGCTGGGGAGCTGGAGCGCGGACGACATCGTCCAGTTCCTCAAGACCGGCCGCAATGCCAGGACCGCTGCCTACGGGCCAATGTCGGAGGTCATCACGTATTCGACCTCGAAGCTCAACGATGCAGACCTCAAGGCGATCGCGACCTATCTCAAGGACATGCCCGCACCCGCTGCGGAGAAGAAGCCCGCCGCGCCCGACCCGAAGCTGGCGCAAGCGGGAGAAGCAATCTACCTCGACAATTGCTCCGCGTGCCACCGGTCGAATGGCGAAGGCTCGCCAGGAACGTTCCCGCCGCTCAAGGGCGACGCGACCGTTCAGGATGGCGATCCGACAACGGTTATTCGCGTGATTCTCGACGGGGTGCACGCCGTCGCGACGGACGCGCGTCCGACGCCATTGGCCATGCCGTCCTTCAAGTGGAAGCTTTCGAACGAAGAGGTCGCGGCGGTGGCGAGCTACGTCCGCAGCACCTGGGGCAACGCAGCGCCCGCAATTTCAGCTTCCGATGTTCAATCAATGAGACAAGTGCTGGACTCAGCGAAAAAATAGGGGAAGCGTTGGGGCGGCTTCAACCAAGCAACCGATTGACCGACCCGCTTCTACTTTGCAAAGTTCGTCCCGAGGTTCGAGACGACGCCTTGGAATTTTTTGGTCCGTGTGACCTAAGGTATCAATTCGGCTCGGGAGAACCGGCCCAATGACCGCCATCTTCCGGTCGAGCGCGAACCTGGCCGCCACGCTGACGCTGCTGATTCTGGCGGGGCTGTTCGTTGCTGGCATTGGCTGGTGGTGGCTCTGGCCGCGCACCGACTACATGCGCCACGTTGGCTGGCCGGTTCGTCAACCGGTGCCCTTCAGCCACCAGCATCATGTGGCGGGCCTGGGGATCGACTGCCGCTTCTGTCACACCTCAGTCGAGTTATCATCCACCGCTGGTCTGCCGCCGACCTATACCTGCATGACCTGCCATTCTCAGATCTGGACCAACGCCGACATTCTGGCGCCGGTGCGGCAAAGCCTGGCGGACGACAAGCCGATCGTCTGGCACCGGGTCACCAACCTGCCCGACTACGTCTTTTTCAACCACAGCATTCACATCGCCAAGGGCGTCGGCTGCTCGAGCTGTCACGGAGAGGTGGACCGCATGCCGCTCAGCTACAAGGCGAAGACCCTCACCATGCAGTTCTGCGTGGACTGCCACGCAACCCGGGCCCGCAGCTGCGGCCGAAGGATCAAATCTACAACACGCAATGGCAGCGGACCGCCGACACGCCGTCGCCTGAGGCGCTGTTGACCGAGTACCACGTCGGCGGCCGCACGCTTACGGACTGCTCGATATGCCACCGCTGAAACGCCAATGGCGCAGCCTGGAGCAGTTGGCGGACGATCCGTCATTCGTCGCGCGTGCCGCGCAGGAATTTCCGGGCCTGGCCGAGGCGCTCGCGTCTCCACACCATCGCCGGCGGGTGCTCAAGCTGATGGCGGCCGCTTTCGCAATGGGCGGGCTCGGCGGCTGCGATGCTGGCGCGCCGGAAGGGCATCTGATTCCGGCGGTGAGGGTGCCCCCGAACATCATTCCGGGACTGCCGAATTTCTACAGCACTGCCCACGTGCTGGACGGCTATGCCGCCGGTGTCGTGGTCAAGCATTATATGGGCCGGCCGATCAAGGTGGAGGGAAATCCACAGCACCCCGCAAGCCTGGGCGCCACCGATGCGTTCGCGCAGGCGCAAGTGCTCGATTTTTACGATCCGGATCGGGCTTGGGGGATCACGGCGCACGGTCTGCCCGCCGATCGGCAGAATATGCTGACCATCTTATCCGCGCAGCGCGCGCGGTTCGCCGAGAACCGCGGCGCGGGACTGCGCATCCTGACCGGCACGGTCACCTCGCCGACGCTTGCCGCACAACTCGACGCGTTGCTGTCACGTTACCCCGAGGCGCGCTGGCATCAGTGGGAGCCGATCTCGCGCGACAATATTTGGAAGGGCGCCGGACTTGCCTACGGCCAGCCGGTCGAGGTCGTTCCCAATCTGGACAAGGCGGACGTGATCTTGGCCATCGACAGCGACCTCCTGAGCTCGGCGCCCGGACATTTGCGCTTTGCCCGGGACTTCGCCGCGCGCCGCAATCCCACGCGCACGCAGAAGATGCTGCGGCTCTACGCCGTCGAGCCGACGCCGACGCTGACGGGTTCGGTCGCCGACCATCGCTTCATCGCCGGACCGCGCGAATTGCATCAGGTCGTCATGGCGCTTGCTGCGGGAATCCTGCAGCAGTCGCCCCCGCCCTCCGTGGCACCGGGTTGGGTCGGCAAGGCGATCGCAGATCTCACTGCAAATCCTGGCCGCGCGCTGGTTCATGTCGGACCGCACCAGTCGCCTGAAACCCACGCGCTCGTGCACGCCATCAACGAAAAGCTCGGCGCACCGCGGAGCCACGCTCGAACTCGTGACGCCGCCGGTTCACTCGCCGACCGACCAAGCGGCTTCGTTGCGTGAGCTTGTTGAGGAGATGCGCGCCGGCAAGGTGAGCACCCTCCTGATCATCGACAGCAACCCCGCATATGCCGCGCCCACAACGCTGGGATTCGTCGAGGCACTTAAAGCGCGTGGACTTCAGCTTGACGCTGACCTCGGCGCCGAACGAGACGAGCAATGCGACCGTTTGGGGCGTACCGATGGCGCACGCGTGGGAGACGTGGAGCGATGCCCGGGCGTATGACGGCACGGCCACCATCCTGCAGCCGCAGGCGCTGCCGCTTTACCAGGGCGCCAGCATGCACAGGATGCTGGCGCTGTTCACCGACCCCGGATCGCCGTCCACGCTCGATTTGGTCCAGGCCACCTGGAAGAGTCGAATGGGTGCGGATTTCGCCCAGGCCTGGCACGACGCGCTGGCCAACGGCATCGTCCCAAACACCGCCAGTCCGAAAGCCAACGTGTCGTTGCGCTCGGAGGCCGGACGCCAGGCGCCACCGGCGCCATCTGAGCATCCGCTTGACGATCCTGTTCCGCCCGGATCCGCATTTGTGGGATGGACGCTACGCCAACAATGCCTGGCTGCAAGAGTTGCCGCGGCCGCTGACGAAGCTGACCTGGGACAATCCGCTGCTGATCTCGCCGGAGCAGGCGCGAAAATTGAGCCTGCGCAACGGCGACAAGGTGCGTCTCTCCGATAGGTGATGCGAACGTGATCGCGCCGGTCTGGATCCTGCCGGGGCAGGCGGCGGACTGCGTCGTGGCACTTCTCGGCTCCGGCCGCCGAGACGTGGGCAGCGTCGGGAACGGCGCCGGGTTCGACTTTTATCCGCTGACCGGCCGCGCGGATGCGCCGGCGATCGAGAAAGTGGCTGGCCATGTGGAGCTTGCCTCGACCGACCATCACAATCTGATCTTTGACAGAGCAGGAGAATTCGTCAGGCACGGGACGCTCGCCGAGTACCGCAAGGACCCGAAGTTTCTCGCCAGCGACAAGCCGCAGCCGCACCTCTATCGTTGGAAGCCCGAAGGGCCGGCCGCCTGGGCGATGAGCGTCGATCTCAATGCATGCATCGGGTGCAACGCGTGCGTCGTCGCCTGCCAGGCCGAGAACAACATTCCCGTGGTCGGCAAGCAGCAGGTGATCCACGAGCGTGAGATGCACTGGTTGCGCATCGACCGCTACTACGAAGGCAGTCCCGACGCGCCGGCGAGCTATTTCCAGCCGATGCTGTGCATGCATTGCGAGCAGGCGCCGTGCGAGGTCGTCTGTCCGGTGGGCGCGACCGTGCACGATTCCGAGGGGCTCAACGTGATGGTCTACAACCGCTGCGTCGGCACGCGGTTCTGCTCCAACAATTGCCCATACAAGGTGCGCCGGTTCAACTATTTCGGTTTTGCGCAGATGGAGCAACGACCGCCGGAGGCGCGCAATCCCGACGTCACCGTGCGCGGACGCGGCGTGATGGAGAAATGCACGTTTTGCCTCCAGCGCATCGCCGAGGCGCGCATCGTCGCCGATCGCGAGAACCGGCCGGTCGGCGAGGTAAAGACGGCATGTCAGGCCGCCTGTCCGACGCAGGCGTTTACCTTCGGCAACATGGCGGCTGCCGACAGCGAAGTCGCCAAACGCAAGCAGAGTCCGCTCGACTACGCGCTGCTGGCGGACCAGAGCACGCATCCGCGCGTCACGTACGAGGCGCGCATCCGCAATCCGAACCCATCCATTGAGGACCGCGGCGGATGACCGACATTCCAGTCTCGCACGCATTGCATCCGGAGAGTCGCCTTGGCGGTTCGCGCCCACCGCTTGCGCACGACCCGGTCGTCCTGCCGGGTCCCACCATCGGCTCGATGACCGACCAGATCTGCGCGATTGCACTGCGCCAGCATGCGTTTCGATGGTGGTTGATCGCGATTATCCTGCCCTCGCTGCTCACCGGCGTGCTGGTCGCCGTCATCCTGTGGCTGTTCTACGCGGGTATCGGCATCTGGGGCGTAGACTGGCCGGTGGTCTGGGGGTTTGCGCTCATCAACTATGTCTGGTGGATCGCGATCGCATCGGGTGGAACATTCATCTCCGCCCTGTTCTATCTGGTGCAGGTCGAGTGGCGAACGTCGGTCAACCGCATCGCCGAAACTATGACGGTGTTTGCGGCAGCCTGCGCAGGAATCTACCCCATCCTGCATCTGGGCCGCCCGTGGTTGTTCTATTGGCTGTTTCCCTTCCCGAACACAATGACGCTTTGGCCGCAGTTCCGTAGTCCCTTGCTGTGGGATTTCTTCGCGATCCTGACCTACGTCATAGCCTCCATCCTGTTCTGGTATCTCGGCCTTGTTCCGGATCTGGCGACCATACGTGATCGCGCCACCAGGCGCGGACGAGCAGATTCTCTACGGCGTGATGGCACTGGGCTTTCGCGGCTCGGACCGTCAGTGGCGGCATTATCATGCAACCTATGCCGTGCTGGCGGCGATCATGGCGCCGCTGGTCGTTTCCGTTCACAGCATCGTCGGTTTGGATTTCGCCGGCGCCGCCACCGTCGGATGGCATTCCACCGAGTTCCCGCCGTTCTTCGTCTTCGGTGCGTTGCTGTCCGGCTTCGCCATGGTGTTGCTGCTGATCGTGCCGCTGCGCCGGCTGCTCCGTGTCGAGGACTTCATCACCGGGCATCACCTCGATGTCCTCTGCAAGCTGATGTTGGCGAGCAGCCTGTGTCTCGCCTACGCCTACATCATGGACGCGTTCACCGTCTTCTACGGCGCTCAGAGTGCCGAGAGGATCCTGTTCATCGACAAGGTCAGCGGATCCTTGGCCCCGGTTTATTGGGCAACCATTCTGTTCAACATTCTCCTTCCGCAGCTGATGTGGTTCCGGCGACTGCGCCTGAATCAGACATTGATCCTGGTGATAAGTCTCGGCGTAATCGTCGGCATGTGGTGCGAGCGCTACACCATCGTCGTGATGAGTCTGCGCCGCACCCACCTGCCGTCCGCATGGGGGAATTTCCACGGCACTTTCTGGGACTGGGCAACGCTGTTCGGCACGGTCGGGCTGTTTATTACCGGTATCCTGCTGGTGGTGCGCTTCCTGCCGGTGATCTCGATGTTCGAGATGCGCGCGCTGATTCAGCGCCGCTCAGGCGCAGGAGAGCCTGAATGAGCAGCGGCATCGTAGCGTCTTTTGCAACGGAAGCGGCGCTGCGGCGCGCAGTGAAGCAGCTGGGCGCCGCGAAGATTGGCCTAAAGACATACACGCCGAAATCTGTCGAGGACGAACCGGCGAGATCCCCCTTGCCGCTGGTGATCCTGATCGCCGGCTTGTCGGGTGCCGCTCTCGGTTTCGGGATGCAAGTCTACGCAAACACGATCGGCTATCCCCTGGATATCGGCGGCCGGCCGGAATTCTCATGGCCGTCATATGTACCGATTGCCTTCGAGATCGGCGTCCTGTTCGCCGTGCTCGCCGGTTTCTTCGGCTATTTCATCGTCTGTCGCATGCCCAGGCTCTACGACCCGATCGATGAGTGCGTGTCAATGCGCCAAGCCATGCGCGATGGATGGGTTGTCGCGGTCCGCACCGACGACGTTCGACGGATCGAGCACACCCGCGACATCTTGAACGGCCTTCACCCCGAGCGGATCGAGGAGATACCCGCATGACGCGCGCGATCTTGCTCCTCGCCGTCCTGGTGGCACTCGGCGGCTGCGACGACATGAGCAATCAGCCCAAGCAGAAGGCATATTCGCCGCGTGTCGGTCCTGCCCAGGTTCCGTCCGGCACCGTGGAATATCAGGACAAACCGGTGTCGGCGCCGCCTGTGACGCTGGCGCTCCTCCAGCGCGGACAAGAGCGCTTCCGCATCTACTGCACGCCCTGTCATTCGGAGGTGGGCAACGGTCGCGGCATGATCGTGCAGCGCGGCTTTCCCCCGCCGCCTTCCTATCACATCGAACGATTGCAGCAGGCGCCGGTTCAGCATTTCTACGACGTGATGACGAACGGATACGGTGCGATGTATTCGTTCGCCAATCGCGTGCAGCCGGCGGATCGCTGGGCGATTACGGCCTATATCCGCGCCCTGCAGCGCAGCCAGAACGCCACCCTGGCGGATGTGGCTCCAGAGCAACGGGGAACGCTGCAATGACCCGGCTGCAAGCAGAGCGCGCGGCATGGATGGCGGGGGGCGTCGGCCTGATCGGCGTCATTGTTGGCTCGGTGCTCGCACCTGCCACCTTCCCGCATGCCTGGCTGGCCGCGCTGACCGCCTGGCTCGGTTGGCCTATCGGCTGCATGGGGCTGCTGCTGATCCACGCGCTGACCGGCGGGCGCTGGGGTTATGCGATCCGGCCGCAGCTGGTGGCCGGGATGAGCACGCTGCTGTTGCTCATCCCGGCGGTTATCCCTTTTTTGATGGTGTTGCCCATGCTCTATCCCTGGACACAACCGGACGTGGCGGCGCATCTCGGCAACCGGTTTTACCTGAACCTGCCGTTCTTCCTCGGACGGGGTATCGTTTACCTGGTCGTCTGGCTCGGCCTGGGCGGCCTGATCCTGCGGGCCCTTCGACACGACAACCCTGACGCAAGGCTTGCGCGTATCGCGCCGGGCGGGCTGATCCTGCTGGCGCTCACCGTCACCTATGCGGCGATCGACACGACAATGTCGCTCGATCCGCATTTTCCTTCCAGCGTCTACGGCCTGATTGCGATTGCCGAAATTGGCCTGCTGGCGCTGTCGGTGTCGGTATTCGCCGCCGTTCTTGGACCGCCGCTGGATGACGGCACGCTGCGCAGCCTTGGCAAGCTCCTCCTCGGGCTCCTCATTCTATGGGCCTATCTGGACTTCATGCAGTTGCTGATCGTCTGGCAGTCCGACCTGCCGAACGAGGCGCCGTGGTACATCGTGCGCTTGACCGGTGCATGGGGCATCGTCGCCGCCTTGGTGGCGGGGTTCCATTTCGTGCTGCCGTTCTTCGCTCTGCTGTCGCCGCGATTGCGCGGCTCGCCGCGCGCAATCGCCTGCGTCACCGCACTGCTGATACTGAGCGAGATCGTCCGCGGCTGGTGGCTGGTGCTGCCGGCATCCGGGCGCAATTTCGCTCCAGTTGATGTCTTGGCGATGCTCGGGCTCATCGGAATTGGCGCGGCGCTGGCGCTGCGGGCGCCGCTGCTGCCCGGGATGCCCGAAGTCGCGAGACGTCATGTCTGAGAATGCCATGTCTGAGAATGCCATGTCTGAGAAGGTCCTCAGTCCTGCGCGACATGAGCCGACTGACGTCGGCGAGCGCTTCATCTGGATCGGTGTGGCGGGGTTGCTCGTGTCGGTGCTCGTTCTAGGGCTGCTGGTTCTATGGCTGTACCCGGGTGCCACGATCGACCGGACCATGCACTTGCCGCTCCCGCATTACCCTAGTCCCCAACTCCAGCCGAACCCGCGCGAGGACATGGCGAGGTTCTACAGTGAGGAAATACGCTGGCTCGATGGGACCGGCTGGATCGATAAGGCGCACGGCATCGCGCACATTCCCATTTCCGATGCGATGCGGCTGGTCGCGCAAGAAGGCATCCCGGGCTGGCCCGCGCCGACGGGGAAGCGCCAATGAGGCTGCGCTTCTTGCCCGTGCTGCTGCTCGCTGCGCCGCAGTTCGCGGTTGCCGCGTCACTGCCGGATTTCAGTGGTCTGGCCTATGAGCAGAGGCTGGGCAACGGGCTTCCGCTGCAAGCGGTGCTGCGCGACGAGGCGGGGCGCAGCGTGCGGCTGACAGACTTGTTTGGCGGAAAGCCGTTGATTCTTGCGCTCGGATATTTTCACTGCCCCAATCTCTGCAGCGTCGTTCGCGCCGACCTGTTCGATGCGCTCCGCGCGTCCGCAATGACGGCGGGCCGCGACTACGCGCTGGTCGCCTTGAGCATCGACCCGTCGGAGACGAGCGCGGACGCGACCGCGGCCAAGGCAGATGATCTGGCGCGCTATCCCACGCCTGGCGCAGAACAGAATTGGCATTTCCTGACCGGCACCGCCGATGCCGTGCAGGCGGTGGCAGATGCCGTCGGCTTCCATGACCGGTTCGATCCGGAGTTGAAGCAGTTCGTGCATCCCGTCGGCGTCGTCTTTGCGACGCCGGCCGGCATCGTGTCGAGCTATCTGCTCGGCGTTGGCTACCAGCCCGCCGATGTGCGGCTCGGCGTGACGCGTGCGCAATGGGGCAGCATCGCGGCCGCGGCATTGCCGGTCCTGCTGCTCTGCTACCACTACGATCCGACGACGGGGCGCTACACGCTCGCCATCATGAAGCTCATTCGCCTGGCTGCCGGCATCACAGTGGTGACCGTCGCCGGTACGTTGTTCCTCGCCTTCCGCCGCGACCGGGGGCGCGCATGAGGTTCTGGCTGCCACAGGCGACCACCAGCGCGCCGGAAGTCGACTATTTGATCGCGGCGCTGCTGCTGATCTCCTGCGCCATCCTCGCGCTCGTCTTCGGTCTGATGCTGCTCTACATGTTCAAATACCGCGCCGGCAGCAGCATCGATCGCGGCGCTGTGGCCAAGAAGACCTGGCGGCTGGAGACGGCCTGGACGTTCGCCACCTTGCTGATCTTCTTCGGATTGTTCGTCTGGGGCGCGGATCTTTACGTCCGTCTGTTCCAACCGCCCGCTGATGCGATGAAGATCTACGTCATCGGCAAGCAGTGGATGTGGAAGGTCGAGCATCCCGGCGGTCAGCGCGAGATCAACGCATTGCATCTCCCGGTCGGCCGCCCGATCCAGCTGGTGATGACATCGGAGGACGTGATCCACGATTTCTCCGTCCCCGCGTTCCGCATCAAGCATGACGTGCTGCCGGGCCGTTATGAGACGCTGTGGTTTCAGGCCGAGCGGCTGGGCACGTATCACCTGTTCTGCACGCAGCTCTGCGGCACGGGCCACGCGCAAATGACCGGCAAGATCGTGGCGATGTCGGCTCCCGACTATCAGAAATGGCTGGAGCAGCAATGGCGCCGGCGAGACAATGGTGCAAGCCGGCCAAACGCTGTTCATGCGCTTTGGCTGCAGCGGCTGCCACGGCGGAAACGGCGCCGGCGGCACTCAATCCGTCAGCACGGTGCGCGCGCCGTCGCTCGTTGGGCTCTACGGCAGCCCGGTGACGCTCGCCGACGGCAGGGTCGTCACCGCGGATGACCGCTACATCCGCGATTGCATCCTGATACCCGACACGCAACGGGTGGCCAGTTATCCACCCGTCATGCCTTCCTTCGCCGGACTGATGAGCGAGGAGGATCTGCTGAAAATCATCGCCTACATCAAGTCTTTGGCCGCGGAGAACCCGTCATGAGCGCGATCGCCATCGAAGCTCCGGGAAAGCGCGAGCTCCTACCTGACGGATGGCGTCACCCTGCGCAGCTGGCTGCTCACGACCGATCACAAACGGATCGCGCTGCTCTATCTGGGTTCAGATCACGATCTTCTTCTTCGTCGGCGGCGGCGCGGCGGCATTGATCCGCTACAATCTGATCGTGCCGGAAGGCATGATCTCCTCGGCCGAGACCTATAACAGGGTATTCACCATGCACGGCGTGGTGATGGTGTGGTTTTTTTTGATTCCGGCCGTTCCGGTCACGCTCGGTAACTTCGTTGTCCCGCTGATGATCGGTGCGCGTGATCTGGCCTTTCCCAAGCTGAACCTGGCGAGCTGGTATCTGTTCGTCGCTGCCGGCATCGTCGTCCTTTATGCGCTGTTCGCAGGTGGCGTCGATACCGGTTGGACCTTCTACACCCCGCTCTCTTCCACCTATTCCAGAGGCCATGTGGTCGCGGCCGTCGCCGGTGTCTTCATCGCTGGCTTTTCTTCCATTGCGACCGGATTGAATTTCATTGTCAGCATCCATCGCCTGCGCGCGCCGGGTTTGACCTGGTATCGGATGCCGGTGTTCCTGTGGTCGCTCTATGCCACCAGCGTCCTCCTGGTGCTGGCGACCCCGGTGCTCGCCATGACGCTGCTGCTGCTGTCATTCGAGCGAATCTTTCACATCGGCGTCTTCGATCCGGCGGCGGGCGGCGATCCGCTGTTGTTCCAGCACCTGTTCTGGTTCTACTCCCATCCTGCCGTATACATCATGATCTTGCCGGGCCTCGGCGTGATCAGCGAAATCATTCCCGTGTTCTCGCACAAGCGGATCTTCGGTTACAAATTCATCGTCTGGTGCAGCATCGCGATTGCGGTGATCAGCTTCCTGGTCTGGGGGCATCACATGTTCGTTGCCGGCACATCGCTCTATTCCGCCCTGGTGTTCTCGATTCTGAGCTACATGGTTGCGGTGCCTTCCGCGATCAAAGTGTTCAACTGGATCGGCACCATGCATAAGGGTTTCATCCGCTTCGACGCGCCGATGCTGTATGCTCTCGGCTTCATCGGCTTGTTCACCGTGGGCGGCCTCACGGGTTTGTTCGTCGCCGCGCTCGCCGCCGACGTTCACCTCAGTCAGACCTATTTCGTGGTGGCGCATTTCCACTACGTGATGGTCGGCGGCATGGTCACCGCGTTCTTCGCCGGCTTGCATTACTGGTGGCCGAAGATCACCGGGCGGATGTACCCGGAGATGTGGGGCCGCGCCGGCGCGCTGATCATCTTCATCGGCTTCAACCTGACCTTCTTCCCGCAGTTCATCCTGGGTTATCTCGGCATGCCGCGGCGCTACCACTCCTACCCGCCGGAGTTTGAGGTGCTCAACGTACTGTCGTCCGCCGGCGCCACGATTCTCGCCGTCGGGTACCTGCTGCCGCTGGCTTATCTGACATGGTCGCTGTTTTGCGGGGCGCGTGCGCCTGCCAATCCGTGGGATGCCACCGGCCTCGAATGGAAGACCTCATCCCCGCCGCTCACCGAAAACTTCATTTCAACTCCCGTGGTGACCGAGCCGGCCTACAACTATCCGCCGCCCGAAGTCGTGCAGCGCCAAGCCGCAAATCCATAAGTCTGAAACCGATGTCTGAAACGCACATCTCTGAAACCGGCCTTGCGCACGAGTTCCAGTACTCCAGCGCCCGGCACCAGGCAGAGTCTGCGATCTCCGGCATGTGGCTGTTCCTGGCCACGGAGGTGCTGTTCTTCGGCGCCTTGTTCCTGACCTGGATCTATACCCGCCACTGGAACCAAGCCGGATTCGATGCGGGCGCGCAGCAAACCCAGTTGGCGATCGGCACGATCAATGCCGTAATCCTGGTGACCAGCAGCTTCGTCTACGCCGCGGGCGTAGCCTTCATCGAAGCCGGGAATAATCGCAGGCTGATCCAATGCTGCGCCATCGCCGGGGCGCTCGGCATTGCCTTCCTGATTCTCAAATTCGGGATCGAGTGGTACAAGGATTTCAATCAGCATCTTTTCCCTGGGCCCGACTTCGCCATCCAGGGCCCGCTCAGTGGCGGGGCGCGCATCTTCTTCGTGTTCTATTTCGTGAGCACCGCGCTCCACGGCCTGCACATGGTCGGCGGGCTATTCCTGGTCGGCTGGATCATCCTGCGCGCGCGGCGGGAGGAATTCTCGCCCCTCTATTACACGCCGGTGGCCGTGGTCGGCCTCTACTGGAGCTTCGTCGACATCGTCTGGATCATGCTCTATCCCCTGATCTATCTGGTGGGGCGGGGACCATGACGCCGCGCTTCCGCCATTTATTGCTGACCTTGGTGCTGCTTCTTGTTCTGCTGGCCATAGAGTTCGGCGCGAGCTTCCTGCCGCTGGACCGCTCGGCCCGGCCGCTCGTGCTGATTCCGGCTGTGCTGATGGTCGGGGTGGTCGGGGTGGTATTCATGGAAGTCGGACGTGGTCCCGAAATCGTCCGCCTGTTCGCTGCCGCGGGGCTGCTCTGGCTTGCCATACTGCTTGGCTTGGGAAGCTTGGATCCGATGACGCGCACAGATTATCCCGTGCAATCCGGCAATCCGCGGTGACGGACCGTATGTGATAGTTACGTGCGCCAAGTTAGCCCAACTTCTGCGCAAGTTGGGTTAGCTTCAGCTCACCATGAAACGATAACGAATGATGGCGTCATATTTTTCTCCGGGACGCAGGATCGTCGACGGGAATGCCGGATGGTGCGGCGCATCGGGAAAGCCCTGCGGCTCGAAGGCGAAGCCCGCGGACTGGCGATAAATGACGCCGCCGCGACCCGCGACCGAGCCGTTCAGCTTGTTGCCCGTATAAAGCTGCAGCCCAGGTTGCGTGGTGTGAATCTCAAGCGCCCTGCCGCTCGTCGGATCGAGGGCACGGGCTGCAAGGCGTGGCGTCGGCGCCTGCCCGGTGCCCAGCACGAAGCACTGGTCATAACCCGTGCCATAGATCAACTGGGGGTCCGCCTGGCGAATGCGCGCGCCCAGCGGCGTTGGTTCGCGAAAGTCGAAGGGAGTGCCGGCAACGGATCGGATCTCTCCGGTGGGGATCTGTTTGTCGTCGGTGGGCAGAAAGGCGTCCGACGCAATGGCGACGATATGGTCCAGCGCATTGCCGTTCGCGGCGCCGGCCAGGTTGAAATACGGGTGAGCGCTCAGGCTCACGAGCGTGGGTTTCGTGGTGCGTGCCTCAAATTCCAGCCAGAGCGAGTCGCCATCGAGGCGATAGGTAGCCGCAACGGAAAGCTCTCCTGGGAAGCCCTGATCGCCGTCGGGGCTGACATGGGTCAGGACGAGAGCCGGCACTGACCCGGCCGTCGCCGAGACCAGCGTCCAGAAGACCTTGTCGAAGCCGACGGGGCCGCCATGCAGGGTCGAGGTGCCGTCGTTGGTCGGCAGGCGGTACGCGCGGCCATCGAGCGTGAAGCTGCCGCCGGCGATACGATTGGCATTACGACCAAGGAGTGCACCGAACGCGCCTCCGGCCTTCACGTAGGCGGCCGCGTCTTCGAAGCCCAGCAGAACATCGCCGCGGTGTCCGAACCGGTCGGGCGCCTCGATCGAGACCATGCGTCCGCCATAGTCCGTGATGCGCACCCGCAATTGCGAGTTTTCTAACGTGTAGACCCTGGCAGCCTGCCCATCCGGGGTATGGCCGAACGGCTCGGATGGCAAAGGCGCGGTCTCTCTGGTCATGATCGTTCCGGTTCAAGTCCCCTGTGAGAGGAACGCGCTGACCGGACGCGTGGTTTCGCATTCGCGTGGAACCGGCAGAGCGCCGTTGAACGCGGAGAGCGACACTTTGAAAGCACACCACAATAGGAGCTTCTGGCCATCTAAGAGCCTGTGGCTCCGCGGCGTCCATCGGAACATCAGCGCGGTGAGCCCGAAATTACGGGTTCTCGCCATGCGCGAGTGCGAAGCGATTTCCGCGCTTCAAAGGAATATCAGGCGGCAGCCTTGTGCGATCCGCGCTTGAGCGAGACGATCACCTCGCCGAGTGTCCGCACGTCGCCGAATACGGTGTAGAAATTTCGCAGCGTGGTGTAGTGCCCCTCGTCGGTATAGGGGTCGCGAACGCTGTTTCCCTGGAGACGGGAGCCGTCTTTCAAGTTTCTCGCAAGTTTCTTGCTGATGAAGGTTCGGCAAGGCGTGCTTTTGGACGGCTCCAATCCTTTCGCTCGATCCTGCCCAATTTAGTGAACGTTGGGATTTTTGGGCGCCGGGTTGGAATTCGGAGGAGCGGATCCTTGTCCGCTTGTGGAGCTTCCGCCGGTCGCGCTGTGCGGGGGATTGACTTCCGTGAGAGAGGTCACCGAATCCGGATTGATGACCATCATGACCGGATGGCCGTCCTTGTCCTGGGCGCGGACCAGGAAGGAGCTTGGCATGAGCTTGATGTCCTTGAAGCCTGCTTGCTCCAAATTCTTTCGAATCTGCTGGGCGATCTGGCCGGGCGGCTGCGCCTGCGTGGACTGTTGAGGACTGACCGCAGGTCCTGTCGTCTGGGGAGCACTGGTGGGAGCTTGAGCGAAAGCGGCGGAACTGACAGTTATCGCCACGATCGTGAGAGCTAGCGTTCGCATTGCATTTCTCCTGTGAGATTGGATGCCGTTTCCCCCAACCCCGCGGACATCTGCGGCCAAGGCGGCAGTCGACGCCGGATGAAGCACAACGAGGCCTGCTTGTTTCAGTTCTGGCCCTGGAGGAGAAGAGCGGTACGCTAGCGGACACAGGAGCCGCCCCGCTTGGGACGACCTTGAATTATCGGTGGCGCCCGATCCGCGGCTGCCGCGATCGACCCGCAACGGCGAACAGGTCGGCGTGCCGGCGGGCCGTGACTGCGTTGGTGCACTCACTTGCCGATACGGGTACGCTGGCGTACCAAGCAGCAATGCGCCCGCGTGAAGTTGAATAATGGACGTCGCTTCTCCTCCCCCGTTGCCGGCAGTCTCTCTGCGTAACAGGTTGCTCAAGCTCCTTCCTGAAGGCGAGTTGCGCCGGGTTCTGTCCATCTGCGAGACGGTCGAGATCCGTCCGCGGCAGGTTTTGCATCACTGGCGGCTGCCGATGCAGCACGTTTATTTCGTGCAGAGCGGTTTGGTCTCAGTAGCTGCCAAAATTGGAGAAGCAGACTTTGTGGAAGTATGGCTCGTTGGATCAGAGGGCATGGTCGGCGCTCCCATCATGGTACCCGATGATGACGAGCCGCCGCACCGGCGCGTGGTGCACGTCGGTGGCAGTGCTTTGAAAGCATCGGCTTCGGAGTTCAGGGCATTATTGCAGGATGTGCCGGGCCTGCGGACGGTGCTGCGGCACTATGCGCAGGTCGTGCTTTTGCAGACGTCCCAGTCAGGAGCCTGCAATGCGCATCATTCGCTGCGGCAGCGGTTGTGCCGTTGGCTGCTATTGGCGCGCAATGCACTTGGAACAGATGAACTGCCGTTGACCCATGAGGTCCTCGCGCGTCTGCTCGGGGTGCGACGGGCGGGCGTGACAGAATGCCTCGACGTCTTCCGAAAAGAAGAGCTGCTCAAGCTGCAAAGAGGAGCAATTCTGGTTCCTGATGTGCGCAGACTCGAAACCGCTTGCTGCGACTGTTATCGATTGATCATGCGCGAATACCAGCGTCACTTGCGAGGTCCCATCGGTCCGGCGTGAGGCGCCCCGCCCCCTTGCTGCACCTTTCGGCGATTTAATCCGCGAGTCAGGACCTTTTCACTCGGCGTCCCCATTTCTTCTGCAGGGCCATCCCTGCAAAGAACGAAATGGAGTTCCAAGACATGACTCAAACGAACGTACCTCCCAGGCAGAACAAGCGACTGGTTGCCCGCCGATTGACCCTTCTTGGCTCGGCGGCCGCGCTCAGCAGTGCGATCCTGCTCGCCGGAGTTCCCGCCGTTCCACTTCCCGTTTCAGGCGGAGCAGCGCATGCGGCGGCACTTGCGTCGCAACCGGCCGGATTTGCCGATCTGGTCGCGAAGGTCAAACCTGCGGTGATTTCCGTGCGTGTGAAGCTTGACGAGCAAATAACCGGCACGAACGGCCAAGCATCGCCCTCTGAGCCCGGCGCGCCGCTCGAAAAGTTCTTCCGGCAATTCGGGCTGCCAGGACAGCGCCCGAGCACCGGCCACAGGTTCATCACGGGAGAGGGATCAGGGTTCCTCGTCTCCCAGGACGGATACGCAGTGACGAATTACCACGTCGTGGATCACTCGACCTCGGTGCAGGTCACGACCGACGCGGGGAAGGTTTATACAGCGAAGGTCATCGGCACGGATCAGAAGACGGATTTGGCTCTTATCAAGATCGATGGCGACAATTTTCCGTATGTCAGGTTCTCCGATCATGCGCCGCGCATCGGCGATTGGGTGGTTGCGGTCGGCAATCCGTTTGGTCTCGGCGGCACCGTAACCGCCGGTATTGTTTCAGCGCGCGGCCGGGACATCGGCGCCGGCCCCTACGATGATTTCATCCAGATCGATGCTCCCATCAACAAGGGCAATTCCGGCGGCCCCGCATTCGACGTCGATGGCAACGTGATCGGCGTTAACACGGCGATCTTTTCTCCCTCAGGAGGTTCGGTTGGCATCGGGTTCGATATCCCTGCCCGGACCGCCAAATGGGTCGTCTCGCAGCTCAAGGACAAAGGCTCCGTAACGCGCGGATGGCTCGGCGTGCAGATCCAGCCGATCACCGCAGATATCGCCGACAGTCTCGGTCTTAAGAGCACCGATGGTGCGCTGGTTGCTGAGCCTCAATCCGGCAGCCCGGCGGCGAAGGCCGGCGTCGCGGCAGGCGATGTGATCACGGCCGTGAACGGCGAGCAAATCGCCAGCGCCCACGAGCTCGCAAGAAAAATCGCCACCATGGCTCCCGGCAGCTCTGTCAATGTCTCCGTTCTGCGCAAGGGAGAGCAGAAGAATCTGGCGGTGACGCTCGGACAGTTGCCGGACCAACAGCACCAAGCAAACGCCTCTTCGAGCGGCGGTGAGCAGCCGGGCATCCCTCATCTGGGACTCACGCTTTCGCCTGCAAACGACGTAGCGGGGAGCGGCGACAAAGGCGTTGCCGTGACCGCAGTGGAACCCGATGGGCCGGCTGCCGAGCATGGGTTTCGCGTGGGCGACGTCATTCTTGACGTTGCCGGCAAGGTCGTCTCCACGCCCGCCGACATTCGCAAAGAGCTCGGCGAGTTGCAGAAAGGCGGCAAGCGCTCCGTCCTGATGCGCGTCAAATCAGGTGATGCGACCAGGTTCATCGCTCTGCCGCTCGGGAACGCCTGATCCTGTAGCCCGGATTGCGCCGTCATGCGCAATCCGGGACCGGCCCCTCGGCTTTGCTCCCTGCATTCCGACAATGTCGAGTCGCTGTCGTACCGATTTGTCGCCGCGCAGGAACGACGCCGCCAGTTGGTGGTTATCCCTCTGAGAATTTAATCTCGCGTTCGGGGCTGTGCTCGCGTTCGGGGGCTCGCGGGAAATCGTCAGAGAAGAAATACGCATGGCTTCCACAGTCGTCATCACAGGAGCGAGCGCGGGAGTAGGGCGGGCTGTTGCGATCGAATTTGCGCGGCAAGGCTGCAATGTTGCGCTGATTGCTCGTGGGCAGGAACGTCTGGCAAGTGCGGCACGAGCTGCACGCAGATTCGGTGTCGAGGGGCTGGCGATTGCAGTCGATGTTGCCGATGCCGCCGAGTTGGATCACGCGGCGGAGCGGGTCGAAAGGGAGCTGGGACCAATCGATGTCTGGGTCAATGATGCGATGGCGACGATCTTCGCGCCGGTGCACGAGATCAAGCCGGAAGAGTTCCGCCGCGTCACCGAGGTCACCTATCTTGGCCAGGTCCACGGCACCCTTGCAGCCCTCAAGCGCATGCGCCGGCGCGACCGTGGCACCATTGTCCAGGTGGGGTCGGCGCTGAGCTACCGCGCCATTCCGCTCCAATCGGCCTATTGCGCGGCAAAGTTCGCCGTGCGGGGCTTCACGGATTCGTTGCGGAGCGAGTTGGCCCACGAGGGAAGCGGCATCCGTCTTACCATGGTGCAGCTTCCGGCCGTGAACACACCGCAGTTCGACTGGGCGCGCAGCCGCATGCCGAAGAAGGCGCAGCCCGTGCCCCCGATATTCCAGCCTGAGGCGATCGCGCGTGAGATCGTGCGCGCCGCGCGCGAAACCCCGCGCGAGCTTTGGATTGGTCGCTCGGCGTTGAAGGCAATCATCGGGACCATGCTCCTTCCCCGTCTCGGAGATCATCTCCTCGCGCGTGAAGGCTACTCGGGTCAGTTGACGCGTGAGCCCAGAGACGAAAGCAGGCCCGATAATCTCTTCTCGCCGCCGCCGGGCGATCCTGGCTCGCACGGCCGGTTTGATAAGCGCGCCAGCTCCGGGGTTGTCGGTTTCGATCCACGTTGGATCCGAACAGGAGCGTTCTGCGCCATGCTCGGCCTCGTTGCCGGGGCATTTGCGATTGGCCGTTCCGCAAACGGGCTCAACGCGCCGCCGCGAGCACTTACGAGAGGATATCCGCAATGAGCAAAACTGTCGGCGACTTCTTCTGGGAACGTCTGAGCCAGTGGGGCGTGAAGACGATCTTCGGGTATCCCGGCGACGGGATCAACGGCCTTCTCGGCGCGCTCCACCGCGCCGGCGACCGGTTCGATTTCGTTCAGGTCCGGCACGAGGAGATGGCAGCCTTCATGGCGTCGGCCTATGCGAAGTTCACCGGCGAGCTGGGCGTCTGCATGGCGACCTCGGGACCGGGCGCATCGCACCTGCTCACCGGTCTCTACGACGCCCGCTTGGATCACATGCCGGTGCTGGCGATCACCGGGCAGCAGGCGCGCACCGCCATCGGCGGCCACTACCAGCAGGAGCTCGATCTGCCAACCATGTTCAAGGACGTCGCCGGCGCCTTTGTGCAGCAGGCGGCGGCCCCGGCGCAGGTGCGCCATCTCGTCGATCGCGCCATTCGCACGGCAGTCGGCGAACGCATGGTGACAGCGCTGATCTTTCCCAACGATCTGCAGGAAGTGCCTTATCACGAACCGCCGCGCAAGCACGGCACGGTCCATTCCGGTGTCGGCTTCACACGCGCCAAAGGTCGTGCCATATGACGATGACCTGCGCCGCGCCGCCGACGTTCTCAATGCCGGCAAGAAGGCTAGCGATCCTGGTCGGCGCCGGCGCGCTCCACGCGACGGACGAAGTGATCGCGGTTGCCGAAAAGCTCGGCGCCGGCGTCGCCAAGGCGCTGCTTGGCAAGGCCGCGCTGCCCGACGACCTGCCCTGGGTGACCGGCTCGATCGGTCTGCTTGGCACCAAGCCGTGCTTGGGATCTGATGACGAATTGCGACACGCTCCTGATGATCGGCTCGGGCTTTCCCTATTCCGAGTTCCTGCCGAAGGAGGGCCAGGCGCGCGGCGTGCAGATCGACATCAAGCCCGACATGCTGAGCCTGCGCTATCCGATGGAGGTCAACCTGGTCGGCGATGCCGCCGAAACGCTGCGCGCGCTCCTGCCGCTGCTCGAAACAAAGACCGACGGCGCCTGGCGAAAGAAGATCGAGAGCAACGTACGCAGAATGGTGGAAGACGCTCGAAGAGCGCGCCATGGCCGGCGCCGATCCGGTCAACCCGCAGCGGGTCGACATGGGAGCTGTCGCCGCGCCTGCCAGATCGCGCCATCATCACCACCGATTCGGGCTCCTGCGCCAACTGGTACGCGCGCGATCTGAAAATCCGCCGCGGCATGATGTGCTCGCTCTCGGGCGGGCTCGCGTCGATGGGAGCCGCGGTGCCCTATGCGATCGCCGCCAAGTTCGCGCATCCCGGATCGGCCGGTGATCGCGCTTGTCGGCGACGGCGCCATGCAGATGAACAACATGGCCGAGCTGATCACCGTCGCGAAGTACTGGCGCGAGTGGGCCAATCCGCACTGGATCGTCTGCGTCTGCAACAACGAGGATCTCAACCAGGTCACCTGGGAGCAGCGCGTGCATGGAGGGCGACCCGAAATTCGACGCCATCGCAGCAACTCCCGAACGTGCCCTATCACAAGTTTGCCGAGCTGATCGGGCTGCAAGGGCATCTACGTCGACGATCCCGACGAATGGGTGCGGCATGGGACGAGGCGCTCGCGTCCGACCGTCCCGGTCGTGCTCGAAGTCAAGACCGATCCGGAAGTGCCGCCGCTGCCGCCGCACATCACGTTCGAGGCAGGCCAAGAACTTCGCCTCCATGTTGATCGAAGGGGATCCGCGCGAAGGCCACCTCCTCGCCGATACCGCGCGACAGGTTCTCAGCTCGGTCCTGCCGGGACAAGATCGCTGAGACCTTGACATGACGGTCCGGCTGCACCGCGCCCCATTGTGTCACCGCCTGACCCCGGGGCGCGGATCAAGGAGGTCAAGGCCTACGCCTACACGATACCGACCGACAAGCCCGAAGCGGACGGCACCTTCGCCTGGGATTCAACGACTCTGATCGTCGTCGCAGGTCGACTGCCGGAGGCGAGGTCGGCCTTGGCTACACCTACACGGACGAATCCGCTGCCGCGCTCATTACCGGGGCGCTCGGTGAAGTGGTGCAACGCCACGACGCGCTCGACCCGCCCGCCGCCTGGCGGGCGATGCAACGTCGCGGTGCGCAACATCGGCCGTGATGGGATTGCTGCAACAGCGATCTCGGCCCTCGACACGGCGATTTGGGATCTTAAGGCAAAGCTTCTCAGGATTGCGCTCGCGACGCTGTTTGGCCGGTTTCGCGACGCCGTGTCCGATCTACGGTTCGCGGTGGGTTCACGAGCTACGCCGATGAGCGAGTTGCGCGATCAGCTCTCGCGGCTGGGTCGAGCGTGATGGCTGCCGCTTCGTCAAGATGAAGATCGGCACCGAGCCGGAGCGCGATCCGTGCCGGGTGCGCGAGGCAAAGCGCGCGATCGGCGACGAACGTTCTATTTGTCGACGCCAACGGCGCCTATCGCTGCAAGCAGGCGCTTGCTCTGGCGGACGTATTCGCCGCCGAGGCGGACGTACGCTGGTTCGAGGAGCCGGTATCGTCCGACGATCTTTCCGGCCTCGTCCTTGTTCGCGAGCGCGCTCCTGCCAGCAATGGATATCGCCGCGGGCGAATACGGCTACAACACCGATTATTTCCGCCGCATGCTCGCAGCGGGCGCAGTTGACGTGCAGCAAGCGGATGCAACGCGGTGCGGCGGCTACACCGGTTTTCTGCAGGTCGCGGCGCTTTGTGAAGCGCACCACATCGACCTGTCGGCGCACTGCGCGCCCTCGCTTCACCTGCCCGTGGCCTGCGCGGCGCCGCGCCTGCGCAACATCGAATGGTTCCACGACCACGTCCGCATCGAGCACATGCTGTTCGACGGAGCGCCCAAGCCGAGCCATGGAAAGATACGCCCTGACCTCACGAGGCCCGGCATCGGGCTCGACGTTCAAGTTCAAGGATGCGGAGCGTTTCCGTGTCGGCTAGCGAAAGAATGACCTCCGGCCGGCAAGTCGGCGGCGAGATGGTCGCACTCGGGATAGTCGTGGCGATTGTTGGCGTCGGCGTCGCGGCCATTTTGGCTCACAAGTCTCATGCCCGCCCCAGGGTCGCCAGCCCCGAGCGCCATTGTCGCGGCGGAGCCGTCGCTATCGGGATGGCCGACGCCGGTCCAACGGTCACGGCGGCGCGCCGTCTCAACCGCGCCGCCGGCACGCTGGCGTTTTCAGTCCTCGCCGACAGCGCGATGGAGCACTACCGTGGATCATTCTCCAACCGCGCGATGTACACTCCGCTCCTGGTATCATCGTTGACGCTTGCAATCAGCGCGCATGGCGTTGCGGATCAACGCCCGGCCGCTCACGCCGTTCGCGATGTTGTCTACATCGCTGCCGCTTTGACCGGCCTCGCCGGTACCGGCTTTCACATTTACAACGTTGCGTCCCGGCCAGGCGGCATCAACTGGCTAAGCCTGTTTTATGGAGCGCCGCTCGGCGCTCCCAGTGCGATCCTGCTTTCCGGGTTGCTCGGTTTCATGGCCGAGCGTGTGCGCGGCACAAGGCCTGGCGGAACGCCAAGCTTTCTCGGCATGCCGGCTGGCAGACTCACCGCTGCCGTCACTGCCGCTGGACTGCTGGGCACCGCGGCCGAAGCCGCACTGCTGCATTTCCGCGGGGCGTTCCACGACCCGTTCATGTTTGTTCCCGTCACCATACCGCCGGCGGCCGCTCTCGTGATGGCCGAGATGGCGCTGGGCAGGCCGGGGCGCAATCGCGCCATCTCGCGCTGGTGGCTTCGGCTGACTGCCACGATCGGGTTCGCCGGCGTCGGCTTTCATGCCTATGGCGTCCACCGCAACATGGGGGGCTGGCGCAATTGGCGCCAGAACGTCCTGAACGGGCCGCCGCTGCCAGCTCCGCCGAGCTTTGCAGGTCTCGCCCTTGCGGGCCTCGCGGCCCTGGCGCTGCGCGAGGAAAAGCCCGGATGCGTGATCTCTATCCCGGCTACGACGTTCTTTCCAAACGGAACACACCGTCGTGGAACGAGCAGACCCGCCGCGTGATCGACCGGCGGCTTGCGATCGACCCGGACGTGCATCGTTTCTTCTCCGAGGCGGAATGGAAAACGTTACGTGCGCTATGCAACCGCGTCGTGCCGCAACCGGCCGATCGCCAACAGCCGATTCCTGTCGCTGCCTTGGTCGACTGGAAGATGATCAATGACATGCGGGACGGCTATCGACACGCCGAGCTGCCGCCGATGCAGGAAGCGTGGCGCCGCGCGATCGCCGCGCTGGATGCGGAAGCGCGCGGCGCGCATGGTTTGGCGTTTCACGCGCTTGCGCCCGGTCAGCAGGATGACCTGATCGCCGCCATGCAGCAAGGAACGCTTGAGCACGCTGCTTGGGGCGGCATGCCGCCCCGTGTGTTCTTCGATGCTCGCGTCGTGACCGACGTTGTGAAGAGCTACTACGCGCATCCCACCGCTTGGAACGAGATCGGCTGGGGAGGTCCTGCGGGCCCGCGCGGCTACGTGCGTCTGGCGGCCGATCGCCGCGATCCCTGGGAAGCGACAGAAGCAAAATCGGGCCATGAGGCGGAAGCTTACCGGGAGAATCTGCGTGTGGGACGGTGATGCCAGAACCAACCGCGCGGCGGTGGACGATCCGCTGCGTGTGCCGCGCGCGCGAGGCGGACGCGCTCCGGACGTCTTCCGCGTCGGCGCCTGGACGCCCATGCGCGAATACCGCGACGAGGACGAGGTGGACTTCGCCATCGTTGGCACCGGCGCCGGCGGAGGAACGCTGGCCTGCAGGCTCGCGGAAGCAGGCTTCTCAGTCGTGGCGCTCGATGCCGGTCCATTCTGGCGTCCACTGGAGGATTTCGCCTCGGACGAGATGGAGCAAACGAAGCTTTACTGGACTGATGAGCGCTTGGTCGACGGCGAGAATCCGCTTCAGCTCGGATCAAACAATTCTGGCAAATCGGTAGGCGGCATCGACCGTTCACTTTGCGATGGTGTCGCTTCGCTTTCGCCCGGAATGGTTCAAATCGCGGACGCTTCTCGGCTACGGCGCCGACTGGCCGCTCGATTGGCGCGAGATGTGGGACTACTACGAAGAGGTCGAGCAGGCGCTCAAGATCGCGGGTCCGGTAAGTTATCCATGGGGTCCGAAGCGGCCGCGCTATCCCTACCGGGCGCACGAGCTCAATGCGGCCGCGGTGATGCTTGGCCCGCGGCGCGGAGGCGCTCGGAATTGCGTGGACGCCAACGCCAATCGCCACGCTTTCGGCCCCGCGCGGAGCTTCACCGCCCTGCGTCTATCGCGGCTTTTGCACGCTCGGCTGCTCCACCAACGCAAAGCAGAGCGCGCTTCTGATCTGGATCCCGCGGGCGATACGCGCCGGGGCGGAAATTCGAGACCTTGCGATGGTGGGTCGCATCGCCATGAAAGGCGGCCGTGCCAGCGGCGTGCATTACCTGCGCGAAGGCTGCTGGCGTTTTCAGAGAGCGAGGAACGTAGTCGTGGCGGGCTATGCGATCGAGACGCCGCGGCTCCTCTTAATGTCGGAAACGGCGCAATTTCCGCAGGGTCTCGCGAACTCGTCAGGTCTCGTCGGAAAGAACCTCATGGTGCAGGCCAACCAGGCGGTGTGGGGGATCGTTGACCAGGAAATCCGCTCCTACAAGGCGCCGCCGTCGCTCGCGCTCACCGAGCACTGGAATTACGAGGATCGCGGCAAGGACTTCTTCGGCGGCTACGCATATATGAGCCAGGGTCCGCTGCCTATGCTCTGGAGCGGCACGCTGTCGAGCGCCCGCGGCCTGTGGGGACAGGCGCTCGTCGATGAGATGCAGCGGTACAATCACAGCGTCGGGCTCAAGGTCGTCGGTGAATACCTGCCGCAGGAGCGCAACCGGGTGACGCTGACCGATGAGAAGGACCAGTACGACCTGCCCGTTCCGCGCGTGACCTATTCCTGGTGCGACAACGACAAACGACTTAACAGCCACGCGCTCGGGTTCATGCGGCAGGCGCTCGAAGCGGTGGGTGCACGTGAGATCTGGGATCAGAAGGACGACACATGTCACCTCAACGGCACCGCCCGCATGGGCAATGATCCGAAGGCCAGCGTTGTCGATGCGGACTGTCGCTCCTGGGATATTCCGAACCTTTGGATTTGCGACGGGTCGGTTTTCCCGACTGTCGGCGGCGTCAATCCTTCATTGACGATCCAGGCCATCGCCTGCCGCACGGGTGACCGCATCAGGGCGCTGGCGGCGCGCGGCGAGCTCCATGCGCCTCCTCGTCGGCGGTCACGTGTCCGCGCTCTCGCAGGGCAAGCTGACTAAAATGAGTGCAGGGGCTGGTTAGAACAGGGCTTCGCCCGCGAGAACTCCAAGGACAAGGAACAGCACGAAAATCGCCAGCGCGATGAAGAACAGCCACTTGGCGATGGTTGCCGCGCCCGCCGCAACCCCGCTGAAGCCGAGGACGCCGGCAACGACAGAAATGATGAAGAAGATAAGAGCCCATTTCAGCATCAAATTCGCTCCTGGACCGACACTGATTGCGCAACGGAATTGATCGCGAACGGTTCCGGGCAGGCGCATTTATCTTTGCACTACACGCTCCAGGCCGCGCAAACCGAGAAGGCGTTCGGCGTTGCGGGAGGCAACGTCCTGCTTGATCTCATCCTCGAGCGGCGCCGCGTCCATGAATTTACCGGCTTCCTGCGTGGACTCGAAGGGGAAGTCTGCGGAGAACATCACGCGCTTATGGCCGAGTGCATGGATGCTGCAGAGAAGCGGATCATCTGAAAACATCCCGGAAGTGGTCACCCAGATGTTGTTTCTGACATACTCGGACGGAGCCCGCTTGAGCTTCAGCCCATAGAGCTTGGCGCGGCTGTCGAACCGCCACAGCAGAAATGGCAACGTCTCGCCCAGGTGTCCCAGGATGAGCTTGACGCGGGGGAAGCGATCGAACACGCCATTGAAGATCAGACGCAGCGCATGCGATCCCGTCTCCAGCCCCCACTCCCACATCGCGCGTTTGAGGCTGTTGCATCCCACGAGAACAGAGTACGTCGCGACCGGATCGGTCGGGTGCAGATAGATCGGTGCTCCGAGCGCTTCGGCATGCTCCCAGAACGGGTAGAGCGCCGGGCCGTCGAGGTAGTCGCCGTTGGTGTGGCCGTTGATCATGGCGCCGCAAAAGCCGAGCTCACGCATGCAACGCTCGAGCTCCTTGCCTGCCGAAACAGGGTCCTGCAGGGCGAGGTGGGCGAATCCCGAATATCGTTTGGGGTTGCTGCGAATTTTGTTTGCAAGGAAGTCGTTTGCGCGCGCAGCCTTTTGCAACGCCACCTTTGGGTCGGGCTCGATTTGAACGCCGGGACCGGCGAGCGCAAGGACGGCGATCTCGATGCCGGCTTGGTCCATTTCCGACAGCCGCAACTCACCGAAGTCGAAGAGCCTTCGACTGATTCGGTCGTACATCGCCGGGTCAACATTGCCCATTGTCGATTGCCAGTACTCTTCGAGTTCCTGGGGCCATGAAGTGCTCCTCGAGCGCAATTTTCTTCATTGCTTTCCTTTCCGGGATGCGGTCCCTTCCTGCTTGCATCTCGCTGAGGAGCAACCGCGCTTTGTGAGGAGCTGATGACAATTACCATTAAAGGCGTCTCTTTCCAGGAGAACACCAATAATGCGATGGGACTGGAGTTCTACAATCTATCCCATCGCTGGGGCTACCAAATCCCGAACTGGCCATATTTCGAGGACGTGAAGATCGAACGCCTGCACTATATGGCGAAATCCGGCGTGCTCACGCAGCGCTTCACCACGACCATGCATTCGAGCACGCATATCGACGCGCCGGCGCATGTGGTGCAGGGGACGCCCTTTATCGATGAGGTTCCGCTTCCGCATTTCTTCGGTTCCGGTCTTGTTGTGTCTGTGCCGAAGAAGAAATGGGAGCAGATTACCGGCGATGATCTTGAAAAAGCCTGCGGGCGCGCCATCAGGCCGCACGATGTCCTGATCATCAACACCGGCTATCATAAGTTTTACGAAGACAGGGATGACTACTACGCCTATGCGCCCGGTCTTGTGCCTTCCGCGGCCGACTGGATGATCGAGAAGAAAGTCAAGGTGGTGGGGCATGATACCCAAGCCAACGATCACCCGTTGGCGACTGCGATTGGGCCGCAGCGCAACGGGCCGATCCTTCCGCATCTTGCCGCGGAGTACAAGGAATGGTCCGGCGGACGCGACTGGAAACAGGATTTCCCGGACTGGGAGCCGGTTCACCGCAAGCTGTTCACCCACGGCATTCTGGGCATTGAGAACGTGGGTGGCGACATCGATAAGGTGACCGGCCGGCGGTGCACCTTCGCGCTTTTTCCCTGGAACTGGGACCGGGGCGATGGTTCGGTCATTCGCCTGGTCGCCATCATTGATCCCAGGGGAAACTACAGAATCGAAAGCGGCGCGCGCTTCTGAAGAATTCGGTCTACGCGCGGCCGAGCTTGCGCGCCTCGCCACGCAGGTTGCTGCCCATGGCCGCCATCGCCTTGGCGACAATGCCTTTGGCGTCAAGACCGGCGGTGGCGTACATGGCCGCCGGCGAATCCTGATCGATGAAAACGTCGGGCAGCACCATGGAGCGCACCTTGAGCCCGCGGTCGAGCACGCCGTGCTCGGCAAGCGTTTGGAGCACATGGGCGCCAAAACCGCCGATCGCCCCTTCCTCGATGGTGATGAGCGCTTCGTGCTCGCGCGCCAGCCGCAGGAGAAGATCAACGTCGAGCGGCTTGGCGAAGCGCGCGTCCGCCACGGTGGCGGAAAGTCCGAGCGCGGCGAGCTCGTCCGCCGCCTTGAGGCACTCGGCGAGCCGCGCGCCGAAGGAGAACAGCGCGACATTGGCACCCTCGCGGATGACGCGTCCCTTGCCGATCTCGAGCGGCACCCCGCGCGCCGGCATCGGCAAGCCGATCCCTTCGCCGCGCGGGTAACGCACCGCCGATGGTCCGTCGTCAATGGCGGCGGCGGTAGCCACCATGTGCATGAGCTCGACCTCGTCGGCCGCGGCCATCAGGACGAAGCCCGGCAGGCAGCCGAGATAGGCGACGTCAAAGGCGCCGGCATGTGTGGGTCCGTCGGCACCGACGAGCCCCGCGCGGTCCATCGCAAAGCGCACCGGCAGCTTCTGGATGGCAACGTCGTGGACGACCTGGTCATAGGCGCGCTGGAGGAAGGTCGAATAGATGGTGGCGAACGGCTTGAGGCCTTCGGTCGCGAGGCCGGCAGCGAAGGTGACCCCGTGCTGCTCGGCAATGCCGACGTCGAAGCAGCGGTTGGGAAACTCTTTTGCAAAAAGATCGAGCCCGGTGCCCGATGGCATCGCGGCGGTGATGGCGACGATCTTGTCGTCGTGCCTGGCTTCCGCGATCAGCGCCTGCGCGAACACCTTGGTGTAGGCGGGCGGACCGGCCTTCGACTTCGCCTGCGCGCCGGTCGCCACGTCGAACTTGACGACGCCGTGATACTTGTCGGCTGATTTCTCCGCCGGCTCATAGCCCTTCCCCTTCTGCGTGACCACGTGGACGAGGAACGGGCCGTTCCTGGCATCGCGCACGTTGCGCAGCACCGGGAGAAGATGGTCGATGTTATGGCCGTCGATCGGGCCGACATAGAAGAAGCCAAGCTCGTCGAACAGCGTGCCGCCAGTGACGAGCCCGCGCGCATATTCCTCCATGGCGAGCGCGCGCTGCTCGAGAAAGGGTGGCAGAAGCTTCGCCAGCTTCTTCACGGTGTAGCGCACCGAGCGATAGGCGCGGCCTGAGACCAGGCGCGCGAGATAGCCGGACAATGCGCCGACGGGCGGCGCAATCGACATGTCGTTGTCGTTGAGGATGACAATGAGGCGCGAGCTCATGGCGCCGGCATTGTTCATGGCCTCGTAGGCCATGCCGGCGGACATGGCGCCGTCGCCGATCACGGCGATGACATTGTTGGATTTGCCGGCGAGGTTGCGCGCCACCGCCATGCCGAGCGCGGAGGAGATGGAGGTCGAGGAATGCGCGGCGCCGAAGGGGTCGTACTCGCTCTCAGTGCGCTTGGTGAAGCCGGATAGGCCGCCGCCTTGACGTAGGGTGCGGATTCGGTCGCGCCGGCCGGTAAGGATTTTGTGCGGATAGGCCTGATGGCCGACGTCCCAGATGAGACGATCCTCGGGCGTGTTGAACACATGATGGAGCGCGACCGTGAGCTCGATGACGCCGAGACCGGCGCCCAAGTGGCCGCCCGTGGTGGCGACGGCGTCGATGGTCTCCTGGCGCAACTCGTCGGCGAGCTGATGCAGCTGCCGGCTGTCGAGACGGCGCAGGTCCGCCGGAGTCTTGACGAGGTCGAGCAGGGGCGTCTTTGACGCAGTGCTGTCGGGTTCTGAGACGGACGCCGTTTCGGATGTGGTCTTCAACGCGGTGTTGGATGATTCCGGCACGAACTACTCCAGCACTTGAGGACCCCGGGCACCCTCACCGCACCCATGCTTGCACCCTATCGGCTCGACCCCACCTTAGCCAGCTGGGATGGCCGGAGCAAAGTCCTAACGCAAAACAGGGCAAAGTGTTGCGTCGTGTGGCAAACGCGCCACTGGTGGTCCGGAACTTCGGCTTCTTCCCCGACGTTGCTCCATCCACGATTTGTTCCACAGAGCAGAAAGGCCGGTGGATCGGACCTCGGGCTTGCCCGAGGTCCGCGCATATGTGTGCCACAAGTCGGGTAAACCCGACTTGTGGTGACAAGCACGGCCATGACGGGCACAGTTCAGTCATGGGTCTGCAGGCTTATCGCAAGAAGCGTAAGTTTGACGTGACGCCGGAGCCGCGCGGCAAGGCGGCCGCGCGACGCAAGGGCAACTGCTTCGTCATCCAGAAGCACGCGGCGCGGCGCCTGCATTACGACTTCCGCCTCGAGCTTGACGGCGTGATGAAGAGCTGGGCAGTCACCCGCGGCCCGAGCCTTGTCCCCGGGGAGAGGCGCCTGGCCGTGCACACCGAGGACCACCCCATCGAGTACAACAGCTTCGAGGGCATCATCCCGCAGGGTGAGTATGGCGGCGGCACCGTGCTGATCTGGGACCGCGGTCACTGGTTTCCCGAAGGCGATGTGCATAAGGCCTACGCCAAGGGCCATCTCGACTTTTCGCTGGAAGGCAAGAAGCTCTCCGGCCGCTGGCATCTCGTGCGCATGGCGCGGAGGCAGGGCGAGAGCAAGGAACCGTGGCTGCTCATAAAGGCACGCGACGCCGCTGCGCGCGAGAGCAAGGACCCCGACATCCTGGAGGAGGAACCGCTCTCGGTGGTGAGCGGGCGCTCGATTGCCGAGATCGCGGAGGGCAAGGGCCGCAAGCGCGTCTGGCATTCAAACCGCAGCGTCCAGGAGAACGTCAAGGCCGGCGCGACGAAGGGCATTTCTTCCGGGCGCAAGAGCGCACGATCGAAGGGAAGCGACTCTCGAGCCGCAGACTCCTCCCTCCTCCACAAGGGGGAGGGGAGTGCATCGGGCAAGACCACGGCCAGCAATAAAAAAAGCAAAACGGGCAAAAAGAGCAGAGCGACAAGAAAGGGCAAAAGCAAAGACGAGCCGCTGCCGGACTTCGTGCCGCCGTCGCTCGCCACCTTGCGCGCCGAGGCGCCGGGCGGCGACGGCTGGGTGCACGAGATCAAGTTCGACGGTTATCGCATTCAGGCGCATCTTGAACATGGTGACGTGCGGCTTCTCACGCGCAAGGGGCTCGACTGGACGGAGAAGTTTCCCAACGTCGCGGCGGCGGTGAAGAAGCTTCACGCGACAGAGCGCGCTGATCGATGGCGAGATCATTGTCGCCGACGCGCGTGGTGTCTCCAGCTTCTCCGGCCTGCAGGCGGCGCTCAAGGCGGGCGAGCACGACTCCTTTATATACTACGTCTTCGATCTCCTGCACCGCGACGGGCGTACCCTCGCCGAGTTGCCGCTGATCGAGCGCAAGGCGGAGCTGGCCGAGCTGGTCGGCCACAAACAAACCGGCGTCGTCCGGTACAGCGAGCATTTCGACGAGGCAGGCAAGACCGTTCTCCGCCATGCCTGCGAGATGGGGCTCGAAGGCATCGTGTCGAAGCGCGCGGATGCGCCCTATCGCAGCGGGCGCATCGACACGTTCATCAAGACCAAGTGCGCGAATGAGCAGGAATTCGTGGTCGGCGGCTATTCGCACTCGACGGCGATGCCCAACGCGGTCGGCGCGCTGGTGGTCGGCTATTACGAGGGTGATCGGCTCGTCTATGCCGGGCGCATCGGCACCGGCTACACACATGCAGTCGCGCGGGATTTGTGGAAACGGCTTTCCGCGCTCGAGGTCGCCTCTACGCCGTTCGACGTGATCCCGCGCGCGGAAGCGCGCCGCCGCGATGTGCGCTGGGTCGAGCCGGCGATGGTGATCGAATTGCATTTCCGCGGTTGGACCGCGGACAAGCTGGTGCGCCAGGCGGCCTTCAAGGGGGTGCGCGAGGACAAGCCCGCCCGCGAAGTGGTGCGCGAGATGCCGGCTGGTTCCGTGGCCGACATACCTCCCCCTGCAAGGGGGAGGTCGGCGAGCGAAGCGAGCCGGGTGGGGGTCGAGAGTGTTGCGTCTAATTCCGACCCCCACCCGAACGCCGTCGCTGCGCGCCGGCGTTCGACCTCCCCCTTGCAGGGGGAGGTATCACCGAGTTCGCTGCCCGTCTCGCGCATGCCCTCCGCGCGGGCTAAGAGCGCTACCGCCAAAGTCAGGTCGTCTCCCAAGAGCAAGGCGCCACCGTCAGCGCGTGTAGCTGCGCCGGAAGCCGCCGCCACCGCCGTGCGCTTCACCAATCCCGATCGCGTGTACTGGGCCGATGTCGGCGTCACCAAGCAGGAGCTCGCCGACTATTACCGCCTCGCCTGGCGGTGGATGGCGCCGCATGTGATCGATCGTCCTCTGGCACTGGTGCGCTGCCCCGACGGCACCAAGGGCGAGTGCTTCTTTCAGAAGCACGCCTCCGCTGGACTGAATGAAAAATATCTCGAGACGGTGATCGACAAGAACAAGCGGCAGATCATCGCGGTCGAGGACCTCGAGGGCCTTCTTTCGCTGGTGCAGGCGGGCGTGCTGGAAGTGCATGTGCGCGGCTCGCGCATCGATCGTCTCGATCTCTGCGACCGCATTGTGTTCGACCTCGATCCGGGGCCGGGGGTCGCCTGGGCGCAGGTGGTGGCGGCGGCGCGCGACGTGCGCGAGCGCCTCGCCGGCATCGACCTTGTGTCCTTCGTCAAGCTGACCGGCGGCAAGGGGCTGCACGTGGTGCTGCCGATTGCGGGCATCGACTGGAAGAGCGCCAAGGACTTCGCCGAGGCGGTGGCGGCGGCGATGATGGCGGATGCGCCGGACCTCTACGTGGTCAAGATAACGAAATCGCTGCGCGACGGAAAAATCCTGGTCGACTATTTCCGCAACTCGCTGGAGCAGACGTCGGTCGCCGCTTATTCCACCCGCGCGCGCGACGGCGCGCCGGTCGCGGCGCCGGTGGCCTGGGAGGAGCTTTCCCGCACCAAGGCCGGTAACCAGTACACCGTGCGCAATCTCGGCAAGCGCCTCGCCAGCCTCAAGGCCGACCCGTGGGCGGACCTGCCGCGCGCCAAACAGAAACTCCCCGACCTTCGCTCGCTGCGGGGAAGGTGAGCGAGACAACGCCGGGCGCGTTGCGCGCGATTTCCTTCTCGACCCGCCTTCGGCTCGATCCGGGCACCCGCTCTTCCGCAAAGCCTCGCTCTTACAGCGTCACCGGCAACTCGATCAGGCCGAGGTGACGCGCCATCGGGCGAAAATCGCTGTCGTTGTGAAGGAGTGGCGCGCGGTTCTCGACGCACCAGGTGCCGATCAGCAGGTCAATGGTCTTACGGATCGTGATGCCGCGCGCCGGCGCAAGGAGATCGCCGCGAGGTTGCCTCGCCAGCGATATTTGCCGAAAGCGGCGTCAACCTCCTTCTGGCGTCGCAGCCTGATCATCAGGCGGAGCGCCTGCTCTACCGTCCGCTTCTTGGTTGCCTGTCCGGACGCTTTCTGGGCCTCCGCCATCAGCGCGTCATCGATGTCGATATTGGTGCGCATTGGGCTGTCCGTTGCATGTGTATAAAGGTTGCTATTATACACAATTCTTACGACAAAATTGGTGCGGAGCTATATGAGGACGCGATATGCGCACCGACAGTTCCGCGGCGGCTTGTTGCTTGAGCCGTTTCTCGGCTACTTCTTGATGCCGATCCAGCAGTAGCCTTTGGTGAAGCCGTTGGCGCTGCCTGTCCGCGCCTTGGCGAGCCACTTGCACTTGAGAAAGCCGGGGCCGGCACTTGCCACGCGGACGTAGTGATCGACGCCGTCCCCGTCGACCTCCACTCCCGTGGCGTGCGCGTCGTTGAGGGTGATGCCGGCCGGCGGCGCGAACACATATTCGATGGAGCTTTCATCCACGCCGGTGCGTTCGTGCAGTTCCAGCACGGGAGTGCGGCACTGATCGGAGTCGCAGGTCAGCGCGAAGCTCAGCACGCTCACATCGACGCCGCGTTGCGCGGAGGCGGGGAAGGGTGAGAGTGCGGTGGCGAATGTGGCTAAGGCGAGGATCAAAGCAACAACGTTCCGAACGGTTTGCATGCTCCGATCCTTAGCCAGGTCAGCGTTTGTGACCCTCGCTGCACGCGTCCGACACACGATTTCGGAGCCGCAACAAGACCGAAGTGGACCTCGGGCGTGCCCAAGGTCCACCGTCCAGACTGCTGCGGTAAGAGATCGGCAAGAAACAGATCAGCGGTAGACGCGCGGCGCCTGCCCCCGGCCGTAGCTCGGCGCGGCGTAGCTTGGCCCGGCATAGCCGAAAGCGTCGGCGGGGCGCGGCCCCAAGGTTGCCGGAGCGGCGGGTTTGTCGCTGGCGCTGCGCGCGGCCGCGGAGCGGCGCGTCGATCGTGAGGCGATCTCCTCGCGCTTGCGTTCCGACGCTGGCTCGACTGTCCCGCGCTCGCTCCTGATGGCGGCAAGCGTGCGGCTGTCAAGCCCGTAGACGTCGCGGCGCATCTGCAGCTTTCCGGCATCATCGACGAACGCCGTCTGATAGGTGAGGTGGACCCAGATCGGCACCGGCTGGATCTGGATGTCCTGCTCGGTGCTGCCGAACATGCTGCGCACCTTGGCCGCCGTCCAGTGCTCGTTCGGACGCGCGATGTTGAAGAGCACCTCGGCATATTTCGCCGGGTCCTGCACGCGCATGCAGCCGTGGCTGTAGGCGCGCACGTCATGCCCGAAATAATATTTGTCCGGGGTGTCGTGCTGATAGACAAGGAAGCGATTGGGGAAGTTGAAGCGAATGCGCCCGAGCGCGTTGCCTTCGCCCGGCGGCTGCGTGATGGAGACGCCGCCGCCGCTGTAGCTCACGCGCAGCCCCATGCGGGCAAGCACGGTCGGGTCCTGCGCCAGCGCCGGCAGATACTCGTTGTGCACGATCGACGGCGGCACGTGCCAGGTCGGGTTGATGGTGATGTGCTTCATCGTTTCGCTCAGCAGCGGCGTGGCCATGCTGGGCTTGCCGATGACGATGCGGGTGGTCCACACCTGCGCGCCGTTGTGCATCACCCGAAGCGTGAAGTCAGGGAGGTTGACCTGCACATGCGCCTTGCCGAGCTCGCGCGGATACCAGCGCCAGCGCTCCATGTTGGCAAGGACGGCGTCGATCTGCGCGTGGGTCTCTTTGCTCGCCGGCCTGGCGCGCAACTCCGCGAGCATCGCTTTGAGCCGGCGATAGGGCTCCTGTTGTGGGCCGAACGCGTCGAGCGCTTTCCCTGCATCCGCGGCTTCGGTCATGCGGCCAAGAATATCGGCCGGCTCCGGTGGCGCCTGCGGCAGCTCGATGTTGCGGCTCACGCGCGTATAGGAAAAACGCCCGGCCTGGACGTGGCGGGCATAGCTGATAACCGCGGCGGTGAGCTTGAGCTCGGCTTCGGCGGAGGCATCGGCGGCCAGCTCGGCGGAGCCCGATGCGGACAAACCTGATGCTGACAAACTTGATGCTGACAAACTTGGCGTCTTGTAGTCGGCGGGATCAAGCCCATCGGCGCCGGCGCTTTTCAGACGCGCAACGGCCGCCTTGGCGCGCGCGGTCTCGACGCCCCGGTCGAGCCAGAGCGGCAGGTAGCTGCGGGTCTGATAGAACGCCTCGACGGAGGCGCGCTCCCTCCTGCTGGCGAATAGCTTGTCGCCCTTGGCCGCAAGAATGTCGCGCACCTTCTCCGCAAACACGCGATCGGCGGGATCGAGCGAGGCCACGGGATCGGGTGGCGGGGTCCGCTCGGCCCGGGCGGCCACGGCGAATGCGTCGTCGTCCGCGGGCTGCGCTTCCGTCGCCGGCGTGATGGGGTTCGCGGGCTCTGGCGTTGCCGTTTGTCCCGCGGCAGGCCGCTCGGCCAGCACGGCGAGCACGGCGAGCTTGCTCGCGTCTTGGGTGTCGGCGTTCTGCTTGCTTGAGCTCCGCTTGTTGGAATCCTGCTTAATATTGTCTTGCTTGATGGTCTCCAGACCATAGGCGGCAAGCGGCAGGGCGAGGATCAAAGCAAGCGCCGTGCTCGCCAGGATGCGCTCGTAGCCAGGACCGCGTATTGCACCGCGCATTGTGCTGCGCATGGCTTTCATCGGTTCGTGCATGGGAGTGCTTCTTCCAAGGTTAGTCGCGCGCGCTGTTTAAGATTTGCGCTTTTCTACAATGCGGCGGTGAGCTCTGATTTGCGTTGCGAGCATTGCGCGAGGCTCGAGATAGGGTCGAGCCGGCAATCTCAATAAATGGCCAAGGCGAGGGCGGAGAGGGCGCTGATGCCGAAGATCAGCACGCTCAAAGAGCCCAGATCGCAGTCGAGCCAGCGACTATGCTTGTGCATGTTGCCCCCTTTTCCCCGGATGCCGGCGCAACGCGCCAGCGAACACTCTCACCGCATTTGTCGCGGGAGCAGGGGCTTAGGTTCAAAAGCGGGGGGTGAGGAGGGTGGAGTTGGCGGAGAGCAGTTCGTGCCGAAGCTCGGTGAATACCTCCCCTGCAGGGGAGGTATTACCGCGCTTCTTGTGAAGCTCGCGTGAGCAAAGCAGCCTACGGGCTACACCCGCTCGAGCGTGAGGAGGGCCTCCTCGTAAGCGGCGTTGAGCTTCTTGGTCTCGGCTTCCGCGAGCCGGCGAAACGATGGCGACATGTCGGCCACGCGGTCGGGATGGTTCTGCTTGATCTGCCGCTTGTAGGCCTGCTTGACCTCGTTGATGCTGGCCGAAGGCGAGAGGCCCAATACGGAGAACCAGGCGCCTCCATTCTTGCACTCGGCAGGCGCAGTCGGCGCGTCAACCCGCTGCTCGACTTTAATCTCCTCAGTCGCCCGGCGCTCAATCAAGCGGTCGGGGTCGGCGGCCGCGAACGCCTTGAGCATGCGAAACTGCGCCCGGTGCTCGCTGCGCAATCTGCTCCGTCCGAACAGATAGAAGTACGACGCGATCGCGGGCAGGCAGCCCAGCGCCATGGAATTTGCGTAGAGCACACGGTCACTTACAGGCTGCATCTCAAGAAAGTCGGCGAGCACGGCATTGGCGTCCTCGGTCAACATCGGCGCCGAAACGAGCGCGTGCTGCTCGATCAGCAAGAACCAGCTCATAAGCACGGAGATAACGACCATATATGCGACGAGCGAACGGCTGAGCGCAAAACGCGAGCTGTGGAGGCGCAGCCACGCCCGGTACCGTTGCAGCGGCCGGCGGCGGAGCCGCACGATCGCCGCGCGCAAATGCGCGGCATAGGCGTTGAGGTCGGCAAGCTCGCTGGAAAATTTGCGCCGCACGCGCCGGCGATGCGCAAAGCGGGCGATGAGCGTTCCTTTCGCCAGCTCTGTCTCATGCTCGATCTCAGCCAGCCGATCGACAACCTTCCGATAAAGGAGGACGGCGCGATCGAGCTCGACCCTTTCGAGCCTGCCCAGCGCAAAGCTGGTCGAAGCTTTTCGTGCACGTATGCTGCACAGGATGCAGGCGGTGGACATGATCGCCATTGCCACCGCCCAGGCAAGCAGCGCCGGATTGTCGCCGACAAACACAACCGTTTCCTGCATCACTGATTCAAGCATGGCAAATCATAGAAGCTCACGCGACGATGCTCGGCAGCGGCGCGACGGAGCGCAGGAGATGGTCCGCCGCAAGCATCTGGTGGCGATAGAAGTTGAGCACGAACAGGCGAATGGCGCGCGAGATATTCCCGTCATGGCCTTCGGAATCGATTGCCGCGATCAGGTCGGGAAGGCTCATGTCGCGCCAGGCGGCGATCTCCTTGAGCCCGCGCCAGAATGCATGTTCGAGCTGCACGCTGGTCTTGCGCCCGCCGACAGTGACGGTGCGGTTCACGACCACAGTTTTCATGATGCCCCCCTGCTAACTAGCGAAATGTCATTCCGAGGCCCGAGCCAACGGGCCCGGCCTTCGGCCGCCCCGATGACAGGCTCCGCGAGGGAACCCGGAATGACATACTGGATGCATTTTCATCAGCGCTGGCTGAGAAGCTGGAGCCGATGCTTCGCCTCCGCCGAGCCGAGGCTCTCGGCCGTGCGGTACCACGCACGCGCCTTCTCCAGGTCGGCGCCCATTCCCATCACCCCGAGCCTGGCGAGCACGGTCGGATCGTAGGTTGCTCCCAGCGCCAGTGCGCCGGTGGCGTCGCCGGCATCCGCGGCGCGCCTAAACATAGTGCGCGCCGTGACCACATCGCCTGTGGCAATGAATTTCTCGCCCTGCTTGATGAGAAGGCTGATCTCCTCCGGATCAAGCGGCCGCACCGTTGGTGCGGGTCGAGGCGGAGGCGCTTGCGGCGCCGGTGCAACTGCCTCTTGCCGCAGCATCGCGAACGACTGGGGCGGCGCGGCGCTGGCGGTAGCCGGTTGCGGCTGCGTTTGCGCCGCTTGCGCGGGCAACTGCGGCTGTGCCTGCGGCGGCGGTGCGGGCAGCGGCTCGTCCTCGGCTTGTGCCTGCAACGGAGGCGCGGGCTGATCCAGATGTGCAACGTCGGACACATGCGCCTTCGCCTGCGCGCGCAGCGGCGATTTTTGCGGCAACGGCGCCAGTTCGGCGACTTCAGATGAGGAGCCGACCTCAGTCGTTTGCGACGACGGCGAGGAGCCTATCAGCGTCAGCATATAGAGAACCCCGCCCACCAGGATGCATGCGGCTCCGACCGCAAGCCATAAGTTCGGATGGCGATCCGCGTTCGGGGGCGGTGGCGCAAGGTGCGTCGGCTCGAGCGAGCGCGGCGTCCAGCGAGACGTTTGCTCTGCCCGGTGCGCGCCGCCGCGGATTGGATCGGAAAGCGGTGGGTTCAGCGGCGGAAGCCCAGTCGCGCGCGGCAGCCGCATCGCGGCCGCCTGCCGGCGCTGCTGCATCCAACGCACGCTCTCTTCCAGTCGCGCGAGATCGCGATCATCGATGCGGGTGTCGCGCCGCTCATCGTTGCGCTGCGGAGCCCGTCTGTCATCCCTCGCTCCATCCCGCGCTTGACCGGGTTGCAGAGAGACGGCGGTTTCCGGCTCAAAGGGGTCCGCGGCAGGCTGCGTGACGGCAGGGGTATCCGGGCAGAGCGAAGCTGCATGCTCGCTTGCTGTCTCCGGGCTTGCTTCCTCTAGCGAGCCTTCCTCGCGGTCGGGTTCGCCGGCGGGCTCATAGGTGTCTGCATGCGCTTCGGGAGATGGCCCCGACCTTGCTCGCCTGGGCGCATATGCGGAGCCGCCGCTGACATCAAGGCCGAGCGCACTCGGCGGCATGGTGCTTCGCAAATGGGCGGGCTTGGGTGCGTAAGGGGAGCGCGCCCCTTCATGCTCGCTCTGTTGGTCAGGTTCTAAGTTTCCGTGCTCGTTGCGCTCGAGATGGTCTGAAAGCTCGCTTGGATCCGCATATTTTTTTGATGGGGTACTCATTTACCGACACTCCCCTGCTAACGCCCGGCGCGACCGCCGTCCTCTCTGACCTCATTTCGTTGTCCGAGGTTCCTTCTCTAGATTCTTTTGAGCATGATCTTTTCTGAAAACCGGTACCAACTTCGGGATCATGCTCTCGAGCTGCTCTGCTAACTGCGCGCGATCCGGTACGATGACGGACGCAGTCATGCACTTCTGCCTGATCAGCGCGCGCTTCCGGTACGCTGCTTTTGCCACTGGAGGAATTCGAGGAAGATCGCTTCACGCTGCTGTTGCGTAAGGTTGACGAAGGCGGGGCCCTTGTTCCTTAAGAACGCGGAGAACTCCGCGCCAGGCGGCTGGGCGTCCGCTACTTCCTTGCCGCGCAGGCGGCGCAGCATCTCCTCGGCGACGCTCCAGCGGTTCCAGCCGGGAACGGTCGCCGCCAGATTGACGTCGCGCCATTTCGGATGCCGCGGTGGCTCGCGGAATTTCTCCCATTTGCTGAAGAACGCTTCGGTGAAGCGTTCCACCCGACGGAAGCGATCACTCCCCTTCGGCCAGTTGAACACGGCGAGCACCGCCGGCACCGCAATGGTATCGGCGTTCTGACCTTCTGGAACCAGGTTCGGATACTCTTTGCTCGTGAGCTCGCCCAATGTGTAGTAGTCGGAAAACGTCTTCGAGAATGGAATCGAAACGAAGTGCAAGCCGGAATTTGGGGGAATCTTCGCAAAAAAATCGATAGGCTTGCCGATCACGCGGACCAGTGCCGCAAGCTCGCCCGACTTGAGCTTCTGCAGCGCGGTCGGGTTGTCGAACAGCACCTGCTCGACCTGCACGCCGAGGCGCTGGAACACGATGGTACCGGTGAGACTCGACGCGCTTCCAGCGGGGCCGAAGCTTACCTTCTTGCCGCGCAGGTCCTCGATGCTTTTGACGTCGGTTCGGGCGAGAACATGGAGCTCCGAGACGGGCAGGCGCACGATGTAATTGACCCGCGAGTCCAGGTTGGCAATCCTGCGCTGCGTGCGGAAATATTCGAACACATCCGCCTGCGTCACCGCCACGTCGACCTGACGCAGGTAAAGGAGATCATCGAGGTTCGAGGCAGCACCATAGGTGACGATCGGCACGACGCGCAGATTGTCGCCATCGTCAAGAACTTCCGCGAGCTCGTTGGCGAAGGTCATGTAGGTGCCGGAGAGCTGTCCGCCGGCGACCCCGACCGTCCACTCGTTCTTGCGATTTCTTTGCACCGCGTCGCTGACGCCCTGTTCCAGCGACTTGGGAACGGACTGCGCCTGCACGGCCGCCGGCAGGACGCCTGCCAGCACGACCAATACCAACATCCGAGCTAAAAACGACAGGGCAAGAGAAACGCTCCAGGCTGGAACTGCGCGCATACTCACTCTCCAACGCAAACGCAACTGATCACTGCGCAATGCAACGTTACTCACACGTCGGACAAAAATAGGGTAAAAATCTGGTGAACAACTCTTGCACACGTTGTTTGTAGGAGTTGATCTTTAGTTGTTATTTTATCAGATGAACGCACTCCGAGTTGTTTTTGGTATGAAGGTACTCCTGTTTGGTAACACAGCACCGGGGAGCCTTGCCCGCCGCTATCTCCAGCAATTTTCTTGCTCGAAGCAAATAAGGCAGAGCGGACCACCAACCAGACTTTTTTTGTTTGACACGCGGTGTCGCCGTCACGCTCGCCCGGGCGTCGACCGAGACGTGAGGACTGAGGTGGCGGCGCAGCGTGCGATGATCCGCGACCCAAGGGCACATGCTCCAACCCGGTGATTGAGCAACGAATAGGTCGCACGCGCACGTGTCGCTCAAACGCCCTTGGCCTCGTCGGCGAAGGATTTGCGATAGCCGAAGAGCCAGGCGAATGCCTGGACCGCAAGGAGGAGGCCGAGCGTAGAGGTCGCCACCAGCACGGAGATCTGATCCGCGAACGTGGCGTAGCTGCCGCCCGACATGGTCAGCGCCAAGCGGAAATTCTCTTCCAGCCGATCGCCCAGCACGAGCGCGAGGAGGAGCGGCGCCATCTCATAACCGAACTTGCGCAGCCCATAGCCGGCAAGCCCCGAGATCACCATGATCCATATGTCGGTCGTCGCGAAGTTCACGCTGTATACGCCGATGATGGACACCACCAGAATGACGGCCACCAGCCACGGATAGGGAATGCGCAGAAGGTTCACAAAAATGCCCACGAGCGGCAGATTGAGGATCAGGAGGATCGCGTTGCCGATATACATGCTGGCAACGAGCCCCCAGAACACCTCCGCATGCTGCGTGAGCAGCAGCGGCCCGGGCTGCACGCCGTGAATGGTGAGCGCCGAGACGAGAATAGCGGTGGCCGGGATGGAGGGAATCCCGAGCGCGAGCAGCGGGATCATGGCGGTGCCCGTCACCGCGTTGTTGGCAGTTTCCGGTCCGGCGACGCCGGCTATGGCGCCTTTGCCGAACTCTTCGGGGTGTTTGGAGAAGCGCTTCTCGACCGCGTATGACACGAAGGTCGAGACCACGTGGCTCACCCCGGGGATGATTCCGAAAATGGATCCGATGACGGAGGCCCGCCCGATCGCCGGCGCCGACTCGCGCAAATCCTTCCATCGCGGCACGAGGTCTTTCAGTCTCGGAACAATCGCCTGAACCGAAGAGGTCTTCTCCAGATTGATCAGGATCTCGGAGAGGCCGAACAGGCCGATGGCGAGCGCGGTGAAGGACAAGCCGCCGGTGAGCTCGGCGCTGCCCAGGGTGAAGCGCGCCACGCCGGTGAGGTTGTCCAAGCCGACGGTGCCGAGCGCAAGGCCAAGCGCGATCATGGTCGCGGTTTTCAGGCGCGAGCCGCCGCAGACCACGGTGATCACGCCCAACGCAAGCAGGATCAGCACGACCTGCACCGAGGGGCCGATCGCGATCATTACCTTGGCCAGCGGCGGGGCGATGAACATGAGGGCGAGGATCGAGACGGTGCCGCCGACAAAGCTGCCGATCGCGGCAATCATCAGCGCCGGGCCGGCGCGGCCGCGCCGCGCCATCTCATAGCCATCAATGCAGGTGACCACCGAGGCGGCCTCGCCGGGAATGCGCACCAGGATCGAGGTGGTCGACCCGCCATACATCGCTCCGTAGAAGATGCCGGTCAGCATGATGATGCCGATGGTGGGATCGAGCCCGAACGTGAGCGGAAGGAGGAGCGTCATGCCCGCGAGCGGCCCCAGCCCGGGCAGCACGCCGACCACGGTTCCCCACAGGCAGCCGATGAAGCAGTAGAGGAGGCCCTTCCAAGAGAGCGCCACCGAGAACCCGGCGACGAGCTGATCGAATCCGGTCACCACCAGCCACCACTCGGAAGCTGCACACCAAGCAGCACGACAAAGAAATACCAGCAGGCGACGATTCCCAGTGCGGTTGCGGCGACCGCCACCAGCGGCGCCACGCGCCCAACAAAGACGAGGATCGCAATGCTGAACAAGCCGAGGGCGACAGGGGCACCGAGGGTTTCGAACAGCAGCGGGACCGAGAGCAAGGCGGCAGCGGTTATCACGACATCCCGGTGCCCAAGCTCAAGAGCCTCGCCTGTCGGGGAGCGCCAGCATTCGATGCCGATCAGGCCGCCGCATCCCAGTAGGATTATCCCCAGCAGAAGCGGAAAGAAGCCGGGGCCCGGCGAGGCAATGCCGCCGAGATCGAGGAGCAGGGCGTGCCCCGCAAAGAATGCGCCAACCGCTGCCAGCACGGCGGCAACAAAAACGCCGCCGCTGCGCTCGCTTAGCGCGCGGGGGAGGATGTACCGACTCACTGTTCGTCATTGCCGGGCGTGGCCCGACAATTCAACTCGCAAGGAGCACCAACAGGCATCTTCGTTTCCGCTGGATGCGCGGGTCAAGCGCGGTCAAGCCTGCGCATGACGACACAGAGCCGGCTATTTCTTCTTCAGCCCGAGATCGGTCATGAGCTGAGCAAGCTTCGCATCGTCGTTGGCGATCAACTTGCCGAAGTCATCCGCCGGCAAATAAGCCGGGGTGAAGCCGATTGCCTTGCCCGCGTCCCTGAATGGCTGCGAGTTGACCGTGCGCTTGATGGCATCCTGCAGCCTCGCGATGACCGGCCGTGGCGTGCCCTTGGGCACGGCTATGCCGCGCCACATGTCCAGCGCCACCGCATGGCCAAGCTCACTTGCCGTCGGTGCGTCCGGAAAGACGGGATCGCGCTTCGAGCCCAGCACTGCCAGCACGCGCAAATCGCCATTCTTCACGTGCGACACGAGTGCGGCAGGCAACTGCACCACGCCCTCGATCCGGCTGCCGAGCAGGTTCACGACGGCCTGCCCTTCGCCGAACGGAACATCAATGATCTTCGCGTCAGCGGAGGCAAAGAGGGCCGAGGCGGAGAAATGCGTGTGGCTGCCGGTTCCGGAATTGCCGATGCGCACCTTGCCCGGGTTGTCGCGCGCGTGCGCGATGAGCTCGTCCAAGCTCTGCCAGGGCGCGTCGGCGCGCACCGCCAGCACAGGGGTTTCGATGCTCACGCGCGCGACCGCGTCAAACATCTTGTAGTCGAACGGCAGCACGCCGGAATGGTAGGTCGATGAGATGGAGTTCGAGTTCCAGATGATGGAATGCCCATCGGGTTTCTGCCTCCTGACGTGGCTATATCCGATCGCACCGCCGCCGCCGGTGCGGTTCATCACCGGCACAGGAACGCCGAGCAGTTTCGCCATCCCGTCCGCGAGATAACGCGCGGTCACGTCGGCGGCGCTGCCGGCGCCGAACATCACAGTCATCTCCACCGGCTTGCCGCCGGGAAAATCCCGGCCTGATTGCGCACCTGCCGGCGCCGCTGCCGCCTGCACCCACAACGCGGCGCTCGCCGCAATGAACGCATTCCGCGTGATCGTACGCATTACTGAAGACTTCCACTACTCGATCATGCACGCTCGCCATTTGAGGATCGCATGCGTGTCGGAATCATGGCTTTGCACTGTTTCATGATACCGAACGCAGAAAGATTTGATGTCGCATGCTCCGCAATGCGCGAACAAGGTACAAACACAACTCATGGCTTCGTTTTCATGGTTGACAAAGCAGCGTGAGAAATGTTGCTGCTCAGACTCTGTAAAGCTCAAAGTGGGTATCGGTAAAACAATCTTATGATCCGTTTCATTTATGCAACAGATAATCAGATCAATGACGATTCGGTCTGCATTCTTCGGAGCTTATCGGTGCGTTATCAGATTACCAGCAAGCTCATGGCATTGTTCCAACGCGAATATCCACAGGCGGATCAACGCCGGCGCTTGCCTTGCACCGATTTTCGGCCGTGTTTACTCGCTAACACATTGATTGATTGTGGGACGGGCTTGCGGCCGGCGGATTTTTGCAAAGTCCTGCGCTCGTGCGGATGCTTTGTATTGCGTGTTTCCGCGCGCGCGGTTAATGCCGGTCGCAAGCCCACTTCATTCGATTCGCGCATTCGATTTACGCGTTCTCGCATCGGCGCGCCAGACAGCGCGCGGGCGCTCCGCACGCGTTTCCTCGCATCTGTGACCAAAAGGCCGCTGCGGCGCGAGGGCTCCGGCCCGACGCGGGCTGTTCAGGATATTCGAAAGATACAAGGGGCGGGTTTCAAACCCGCCCCTACAGCATCAGAGGCTGCTCCTTCCTCTCCCAGCCAATTCCCCAGTTCGGACGGGAGAGGGGAGCGAGCGCGCTTAGGACGTTAACTCAGGCGAGGTCGAAACCGGACCCGGCACCAAGGTCGGCGCTCCGTCACGCCGATCCCTGCTCTCCAGCTGGTCGCGATAGTAGTTGAGCACGAACAGCCTGATGGCTGATGACAGATTGCCATGGCGCCGCTCCGAATCGATCGCGAGCAGCAACGCCGACAACGTCACGTGGCGGTATCCCGCTATTTCCTTCAGTGACTTCCAGAATGCGTCTTCCAGGCTGACGCTTGTCTTATGGCCGGCAACGACGACCGATCGCTTGACGACAAGAGACTTCATTAACCACCCCCGACATTGTTGTTGTGTTTCCCCCGACACGGCTTGTTGTAAATTCGTGACATGGAAACAGGTAATTCCCGTCAGACTGTGGCGGCAATAAAAAAAGCTGCAAGCGTGACAAAAATAACACAAACCGCCGCGGCTAACCGACGCAAGCCGAAAGCTCGATCCTGAAGGTGAATCGAATCTAAAAGTCGAGATCACTCATCTGCGAGCTTGATCACGTCAGCAACCTTCTTATCCTTCGGATCGACAATGAAGAATCTGGCCTCCGGCTACGAAGAAACTGTGCGTCTTGACCTGCGGCACCTTTTCTCCGACTTCAGCCGGCATGGGTCGCAGACCGACGTTTTGAGGAACGGTATCGCCGATTCCCGGCTGCACCGCCGGCCCGGCCTGCTCGTCCTTCACATCTTTGATGAATTCCTTGATCACGTGACGTTGCTCGAGCGTGAGATTTAGCTTCGGCGTGACGACCGTGGGTTCCTGCGCTGGAGCTTGTGCGTGAAGGCCGGAATGCATGCACGAAAGCGCCACTACCAGCGCGGCCATTCGCGAAAGCTTATGCATCTGTTCCTCCACATTATCCGTCAAGCAGAAGGAACAATTGTTCCGGGACAATGGTTCCGTGAGCTCCCGCATTTGGACGCTCACTAAGTGCTGGTGCGAGGTAGGCGCATCTCGCGCCGTCACCCGCAGGCACAGTTGCAGGCGAGGAAATTCGCGGATGAGGGCTGAGCTAAGCCGCCTAAGTGGTGAGGGTGCCAGCGCTTCGCAAGGAGGATTGTATCGAGGTGACGAGTTCCCAGTGCGGTGGATTACCCGCAAGAAACTGCGAACTTGGGACCGAGAAAGCCTAAACTAAATTATCAGCGGCCTTGCTGGGGGGATGGTGCCGCCTGTGCGGCCCAGGTCTTGAACTCATCGCTTGTGACGCTTGGCAGCTTCTTGACGAATGCGACGATGGTCCAGATTTCGCGATCGGGCACTTCAATCGCGCCGAAGCTCGGCATTCCCGTCATGTAGATGCCGTTCTTGACGACCCAGAACAATTGTTGCGGGGTGCGGTCGTTGGCGAGCTCCTTGAGGTCCGGAGGATCCGGGTGCAATCCCTCTGAGAATTTCGCCCAATCTGCGCCGGGGCCGCCATGACAGTTCACGCAACCGCGTTCGGAATATGCGCGCGCTCCCGCTTGCACGATGCTCGGATCATCGAGGGCGATCGGCGGATTGTCCTTGGCATGGCGCGCAACGGAGGCTTCGCGGATTTGGCTGAGCGCCCATCGCACGACTTCGGGCTCGGCGGCACTCCCGGCGACGCTGTAGTACCCGCCGAAGAAGAACACCGCGAGGGCGATCATGCCGAGGATGGCGAGCAGTCCGATAAAGGCAAGGAACGTTCTCATAGGAGGCGGCCTCCGAAGGGGCCCATGTTAGAGCATTTTTCGCAAAAGGGGGATGCCGGATTTGCAGGCCGCAATGACCTCACGTCATGACCTCCTCTTGTGGCCGGCCGTTTGCGGCCGTGTGCCGGGCATCCACCCATTCCCCGATTGCTTCGGAAACATCCACGGGGATGGCCGGAACAAGCCTGCACTCGGACGCGGAATGTGAGATCGGTGCGCGTGCGAATCGCAGCGCGCCGTGCTTTCTTAACAGATGCGCGAACACAAGCGCTGAACCCCCGCGAGGATATCCATGCGAGCTGATTCAATCCTGAAGCGCGGCGCTTTCGCTGCTGTCGCCTCCACGATGCTGGCCGCCATGGCCGCCCCGGCATTCGCCGACGACCTGCCGCCCTACATGCAGCCGATCATGGGTCACACCTCGGTGAGCGCCGGCGAGATTGCGACCAAGAACGTGCTCGCGCTTAATACGGGCATGTTCGAGCTCTATGGCGATGCAGCCAGGCTCTTTCAGAAGAACATTCTCAGTAAGCACCCCGTCATCCTCGGACTCTTCTCCGGGGCGGGAGGAAGGTTCATCCTCTATCGACCCGGCATGGCACCCCTCGAGGCGCCACAGGTACCGATCGCTTATCAACTGCTGAAATCCGTCGGTCATAGCACGATGGCAGTGAGCGAGGTGGTGGGCCCGTATCTCGATAATCCCGACGATCAGTCCTGGCGCGGTGCAATGCTCGCGTATCGCAGCCGGATGCAGTCGGCTCTCGATGGCCTCGAGAAAACACCGATGCCGCAGGAATGGCGCGACAACAGCCGCGTCGTGCTGGCGAACAACGCCGCCTTCATGGACGACTGCCTGGCGAAGGGCGTGATCGCGTTCGCCGCACTGGAGAAATTCGGCAAGCAACAGGCGCCCTACCTCGTGCGCAACATCGCGTGGGCGGCCCAAACCCAGGTTGGCCATTGGATGAGCGTTGTCTCGGATTGGAAGAAGATGCTCGGCAGCGATTGGGACAAGACATATGCGGCCAGCAACACCATCTATGTCGCGCGGCAGAACAACATCCTGTTCAGCGTGCTGGCGCAGTTCTTCGGACCTGATGCCGTCAACACCCGATTGCTCCTGATCGAGACGATCTCGTTCACGACAACGCCTGAGGATATGATGGAATCGCTGACCCGCATCATCGCCGATCGTTCGGTGGGCGCGCTGTTCTTCGGCAACTATCACCTGATGGACTACGAGCTGATGGGCGGCGATGCGCGTGCCGCGATCATCGCCGAAAGCGGCAAGCGCGGAATGAAGCCTTTCCTGCCTCCGGCGGTGCCGTTTGGCTCGAATCAGTGGCCGACATTGATCACGCCGGGACCGGGCCCCGCTTCCATCGCCGACCTGAAGTGAAGGACGGCGTCAGATTTTGACACTCAATCGTCATCGTCCGCGCAAAGCGGACGATCCAGTAAACCGACGGCGCATCGTTATCAGGTCGAACATGGGGGCTTACTGGATACCCGCTTTCGCGGGTATGACGCTTTGCGTCAGTTCGGGCAGACTGCGCCAGTTTTCACCCAGGCGTCGACGAGGGCGCCCGCCTGCTTCTGCGTGCCCGGAGCGGGCTGGCGGCCAAATCCCGGCGCCCAGGCCCAACCGACCAGAGTGTCATCGCGGACGTGGTGTATCAGCTCATCCACTGAGCGGCCGCCATTGCGCGCGGGGTCCTTGAGCTGAGCGCAGATCTCAGCGAGCGTCTTGCCTTCCCACGCCATCTCACGCGGTGCGAGATGCCACTCCGGGTCGCCCGGCATGCGAGCGGGGTCGAAATTGGCCTGTTGGTGGCAAATAGAGCATCGCATGGCCGGGGACCCATGGCCGTCCGCACCACGTTCGACCGGCGGCTGGTGGAGCCGGCCCACGTCGCCTTGCCGCGGGCGGTCTCCGGCCGGATGGCAGTTCATGCAGCGCGGATGATTCAAGACTTTGCCCAGCTCGGTGAACAGCGCCACCGAACGTGCTGCCGGGTCGCCGATCGTGGCAAAGCTCTCCGGCGCCGCAAGGCTATCCGACTGATCGATGCAGTACGCACCTTGGGCGCTCAACAACAGCGCCAGGCTCGTAATGAGGAGCTTGAGCATCAGCGATCGACCTTCGCGACGAGATAGCGCGCGGGATCGCCAAGAATCACGTCGCGAACCGCCTCGTGATATTTGATGTAGCCGGTGCAGCGGCACAGGTGACCATCGAGCGCTTCCGCAATTGTTTTCTCGACATCAGTGCGCGCGACCGGTTTTCTCGCCAGACGCTCCAAAAGAACCTGGCCCTCGTTGAGAAAACCGGGGGTGCAATAGCCGCACTGGAATGCAAAGTGCTCGATAAAGGCTTTTTGCAGCGCGGTCAGCTCGCCGTTCTTTGCATGGCCTTCGACCGTGCGGATAGCCTTGCCGTCGAAATTCGTGGCCGCAACGACGCATGTCGGAATCGTGTGGCTTGTGCCGTCGGGGTTATCGACGATCACCGTGCAGCTCAGGCATTGCGCGGCGCCGCAGCCGAACTTGGTGCCGGTCAGCCCCAGCGTCTCGCGCAGAAGGTCGTTCATGGTCAAATCGTCACGCACGTCCATCGGCCCATATGCGCGACCGTTGATGGTGAGGCGCAGTGTTGTCACGACAGCGCTCCCTTGAGCATGCGTTGGGTGACCGGCAACGATTGGAAACGGTGACCCGTGGCATCGAAGATGGCGTTCAGAAGCGCGGGAACAACGGGAATCATCACGATTTCCGCCATGCCCTTCGGCGGCTCGTTGGGCAGCGGCGGCAACATCTCGATCTCCAGGTCGCGCAAGGGCAGGTCCGATCCCCGCGCGACGAGGTATTGTCCAAGGTTCCATTGGCCATTGCCTGGTCCGCCCTCATAAGGCGGGAGTGTCTCAAGCAACGCGTAACCAACTCCCATCGCAAACCCGCCCTGCGATTGCCCGAGCACGACCTGCGGCACCAGCGCCTCGCCGCATTCAAAGACACTGTATGCTTTGGCAATCCGCAGGGCGGCGGTATTGCGCTCAATCTCGATGCGCACCAGCGTGCCGCACAGCGATGTGTAGCTGGTTCCGAACCGGTTGAACTCGGTGGGTGGAAATTTGACGTTGCTACGATCGATACGCGCGAATTTGCCGGTGCCCCTGCGCACGGCCAGCGCATCAATATCGGCCGTCCATGGCTGTCCGCCGATCGCGAAGGTCGCCTGCGACCATGCCCAGCGGGAAAAGCTGTGCGCCATCGCGCCGGTCACGAAATTGCGCGCATGCGCCTTTGCCGCAACCGCCGGCAACGCCAGCGGTGCCAACCCCGGCATGATCAGCTGTCCGTCTTTCCAACTCGCCTTCGTCCACTCCTTGGCCCTTGGATCGGTTGGCGCAACGCGCCACAATTCGAGCGCTGCCGGCCACAACCCGAAACGGAACACGACGCGTGCGGCCTCGGCCGCCGCATGCGTCCCAACATGAGCGCCAATCGAGGCAGTCGTAGCTGAACTGATCCCCGGGACCCAGCGCGGATTGCGCTGTGCGGTGCTCTGCGTCGCCTGGTCCATCGTGTGAGGATCGCCGGAGGTAACAAGTGCGAGCGCGTCGAAAGTGTCGACGCGCGCGATCGCGACTTCATCAGCCACACGGCCCATATGGGCCGCCACCCGGTTGGCGAGCGCGGTCCCGATGCCGTTGCCCATCTCGGTGTGATCGCAGTGGATGGAAATCTGGCCATCCGGGTCAATTTCCACTGTCCCCAGCGAACAGTCCGCTCCGCTGCCGTAATCCTTGGTGGCGCAAGCCACGCCCGTGCCCACGACAGTGCCCGCTTGCTGTCCGCGGGCTTTCTCTTCGGCGCGCTGCTGCCAAATCGGATGCTTCTCCAACTTGTCCAGAATCTCCGGCGTGCGGACAGAGACGCTGTACGTATTTCCCGTCATGGTCCGGCCACCGGCCTTGAGCGCATTGCGTCGCCGGAACTCGATCGGGTCGAGCGGCAACGCCGAGCACACTTCATCGATCAATACCTCCAGCGCGGTCATCGTCTGCAGCGTTCCATAGCCGCGCATCGACCCCGCGGTCACGCCACGCGAATGGAGCGCGACCGTGGTGACATCGACTTTCGGAACATCGTAGATGCCGATCGCAGCAGTGGCGGAAACAGTCGCCACGTTGGCCGAAAAATTGGCGAGGCCGCCGCCATCCAAGACGTGGTCGGCGGCGAATGCGTGAATCTTGCCGGTCGCCCGATCGATCCCGATCCGCGTGTGCATCTTGATTGGATGCCGTTTGATGCCCGCCTGAAACTGCTGATAGCGATCGTGAGCGAGCCGGACCGGGCGACCGGGGAGGAACATCGCCGCCAATGCGACGTAGAGCGGGAAGGGTGTATGGTCGCGTCCGCCGAATCCGCCGCCCATATAGGCGAACTGAGCGTTGATGCGCGTCGGCTTGAAGGGCGCGCGGGCTTTGCCGAGCAGGAACGCGACCGATTCCGCGGCCTCGTACGGTGACTGCACCCCGAGCACGAGCTCGAGGTTCTTGCGGCCCGAGTCGTACCAGGCGATCCCGCATTCCGGCTCGAGAAACATTGGATCGACAGATTGGGTTTCGAACTCGTGGTCCAGCACCAGCAGGCCCGGATTGTTCGCGGCAAGTTCGGCGCGGATTTGCTCCCCGTACGTTGCCGCCTTGGCGTAGGCAGCATTGGTCTCTGTCGCGAGCGGCGCCCATACCGGAAGCGGTGTGTTCTGAAGGCGTCCGGGGCTGACCCAGCCTGCCTGGAGCGGGGAGTAAACATCGGGCGCGTCAGGTGTCGGCCCGGCCACACGCGTGAAACGATAGGCGCCGTAGTCTGGCATTACGACAGGACCGGTCTCTTCACCGAATTTCACGAAAGTGCCGTCGCGCAGCGCCAGCCGCGCCTGATCGAAATGGTCGAACTTCTCGAAAATCAGCAGAGCCACGGGTTGGCCGAGATAGAGCGGTGTCTTGCCGACCGGGCAGAACAGGTCACCGGCATAGAATTCGGGAACGCGAGCGCCGATTTGGGAGAGCTCGGCTGCGGCAACCACCATCGTTGGAGTTAATGCACCGCTCAAGCGCGCGATGTTGATGCCAGTGTAGACGTGGGTGGCATCCGGTGCCCGGATGAGCATGGCGTGCGAGGTTTCCGCCGGCCAGCCCGGTAGATCGGCGGCGCGAAAATCAGAGGCGTAGAGCTTGCTGCCCGTGACCTTGGCCACGCCGTCGATGCGGCCCTTGCCGGTGGCAGCCGGGTTCCAGCTCTTTGCCCCCGGGAGCGTCTCACGCGCTTCGAACGGCGTTTCTTCGGCCACGGCCAGACGCGACAGACAAAGCGTAATGCCGGCCGCCGTGACCCATTTGACGAACTCGCGTCGTGATGTCGGCATTTTTTTGCACCTTACTGCCGCGCGCTTGCCGGCTTCCCCCGCCGCAGCGCGGGGTCCTCCCGTGGCGAATCATAGGGCGCTGAGCCTGTTTATATGCTCCAGGCCGTGAATTCCAGAAACCACCGCAGCGCGGTGTGGCAGCGGCTTGCCGGCTTTTCGACGTAAGTGCCGATTTTGTGACCTCCGACACAGCTTGCTCCCGCGCGCCTTCGTATATCCGCGCCACTGAAGATATTCATTCGAACGCCATGAGCCGCGTTCACAGAGGGAGGGTCACATGCGCAAGTTCTACGGTATTGCCATCGCCGCTATCGCTGGGGTGGCCGGCGTCGTCCTTTTGTCGAAGACCTGCGGGTCTTGCTCAGATGGTTCCTGCGGGTTGAACAACGGGAACGCGTGCCTCTGTCCACCCAAGTGAATTCGCATGCGGCCTCTGCCGCACGCGCCACTATTTTGCTGCTCACTCGATCAAGTCGTCAGCCCTCACGAGCACTGAGGTTGACATGGCGATCCCGAGAAGTCTTCGCGGTCTTCGCGTTCACAGCCAATTCGAACTTTGTGGGCTGTTCGACCGGGAGGTCGGCCGGCTTGGCGCCGTTGAGGATTTTGACCACGATCGTCCCGGTCTGCCGGAACATTGCCGCAAGGCTGGGTCCATAGGATATCAGGCCCCCCGCTTCCACATGCTCCTTCCACTGATAGATTGCCGGGAACCGGTATTCAGCTGAGAGATCGATAATCTCGCGGAAAAGAGAAGCAAGAAACGGCGAAGAAAGAACCTTGAGAGCATCAGCCCGGCCGGAACGTGCCAAGCGAAATGCACCAATAAGATCGTCTCGTCGCCGCACTTCCAGGACCTGCAGTTCCAGATTCAGTGATAGGGCGGTTCGCTCCGTTATCGAAACTTGCGATGCACCGGTCGTGGGGTCCCACAGGGCCGCTACTCGCGACATTCCAGGAACCATCTCTTTGAGCACCTCCAGTCGTTTCGCGCTGAGCTCTGGAGACATGATAGTCAATCCGGTTATGTTTCCGCCCGGCCGAGGGAGAGAGGTGACAAGCCCGGCCCCGACGATGTCGTCGCTGATCGCCACTATCGGGATCGTTTCCGTTGCTTGCCGGGCTATCTTCGGGGTGAGGTCACCGAAGGCGGTGATAACATCTACCTTCATGCGGACCAATTCGGCAGCAAGCTCGGGAAGTTGCTGCATGCCTTCTTGTGCATAGCGAAGGTCGATTGCGACGTTGCGCCCTTCAATGAAACCCAATTGGCGTAGAGCCTGCGTGAATGACTCCATGCGAGGCGGTGCAGGAGGAGAGGCCCCGGGCCATAAGACACCGATCCGCAGCATCGCCGGGTGCTGTGCGCGCGCGGCGGCGATGGGCCAAGCCGCCGCACCGCCGAGTAGCGTAATGAATTTGCGCCGTTTCATGTCGCCCTCAAGCCTTACTTAAGATCGGGATATTTTTCGCCTGAAAGATACCACGCCTTGTCAGGGCGGTACCTGGCATGATCTCGCATTATCGAGTGCTGCCTCCTGCGAAAACAAGAGTGGACACGACCGGCAAGAAGATCGTTCATCGCCGGGGGAGGGGAGTAAGAAGACGCTGCCGCCTGGCGGATCAAGCTGTCGCCGGCCGTCGCCCCAGGGAGACCCACGCCAGCAGGAGCGCTGCCCCGAGGATGACCGGGAACACCACCTCATTCACGGCCGACCAGCCAAAATTCACCAGCAAGGCTCCCGACGAGAAAGAACTGATCGCCATCGAACCGAACACCAGAAAATCATTGAACGCCTGCACCTTGTTGCGTTCGTGCGGACTGTGACAGTCGGTCACCAGCGTCGTGGCGCTGATGAAGGCGAAATTCCACCCGACGCCGAGCAGCGCCAGCGCGACCCAGAAATTCCAGATCGCAATCCCACTGAGCCCAACGGCTGCCGCAACGAGCATCAGCGTCAGCCCGGCCGCCATCGTGATGCGAATGCCGAAGCGGGAGATCAGCGAGCCGGTAATGAAGCTCGGCGCATACATGCCGATCACGTGCCACTGAATTCCGAGCGCGGCGTCGGTCACGGAATGGCTGCACATCACCATCGCCAGCGGCGCCGACGTCATGACCATGTTCATCATTGAGTAACTCGCCAGCCCGCAGACGACGGCCACGATGAATTTCGGCTGCGCCGCGATCTGGGTCAGCGGCCGGCCGTCGATCAGGGAATGCGACACGTTCGGCCGGGGAATTCGCAGCAGCATCAGCACAGCGGCGGCCACCCCTGCGCACGCCGATTGCGCGATATAGGTCGCTGCAAACAGATAAGTCGGCCAGACGCCCTTCGTAAGAATGACGAGTTGTGGCCCGATGATCGCGGCGAACAAGCCGCCTGCGAGCACCCAGGCCACCGCCTTGGGCCTGAACTGCGCGCTTGCGGTGTCTGTGGCGGCGAAGCGGTAGGACTGATGCGCCGCCGCGTAGAGACCGCCGCACAGCGTGCCGAGGAGCAGGAGCATAAAGGACCCGCGCAGAACCGCCGCGCAGGAGATCAGGCCGGAAAGAACGCCGAGCACGGATCCGGTTTGCAGGGCGAAACGCCGTCCATACGCCTTCGACAACGCTCCGACCGGAATTGTGCCGATCCACATGCCCGCGGCCATCATGCTGATGGGAAGCGTCGCCAAAGTGGGATCGGGCGCCAGCATGGAACCGGCGATGCCACCAGTGGCGACGATCACCGTGGTGTTGCCGCCGGCCAGCGCCTGAGCCGCGGCCAGGATGAGCGCATTGCGCGCGGCAAGCCGGTCGTCGCTGATTTCGGTCGCGGGCTCGGCGATGGCGGTCATAGGGGACTTGCTTGGAGGGACTGCTCAAAGGCTTCTAACGGGCCGCGCGGCACGGCGCCACCGCGGGATTCGCGGGTCAGATCCGTCCTGCCGATGCTGGGGCTTGAGATCTCCACCATCTTCGCAATGTCCGCACCAGTTTGCGGAACGCTTGTCTTGTTGTCCAAACCATGAAGCGGCAGGTCGGGGAATCCGAGCACGGCGATTCACAGACGCAGTAACAGCGCTGTCTCCTGCCGCGCTGCCCTTGCGGGTAACCACTCCAAAACAGCATGCGGCACCTCTATCTGGAACTGAGCCATTCGAAAGGAGTCATTGTCCGCGGTTTTACAGAGGTCGCGGGAACGCCGAAAATCTGCCATCGACGCCGTCGTCAGGAGGACGGCTGATGATGCTCAGACCCGCCTGACTTTTGTCCCCGCGCATGTCTGCCGCGTGAACCGTGGCCAGGACCAGCGCAGCGATGGCGACCAGCTGATGCGCGAGCGCAAGCTCAATCGGCACATGCAGGAGAAGGGTCAGAACGCCGAGCACTGCTTGCAGCAAGAGCAGGAATGCCAGAGCAATTGCGCCGGCGCGGCAACTCCTGTGATACGCGCAGTCGGCGGCATGGAGTGCGGCAAGCACCACCAGCACATAGGCAACCATGCGGTGCACGAATTGCACAGCGAGGTGATTGTCGGTCAGATTGCGCCATGCCGGTTCAAGAAGAAACAAGTGCTCCCGGCTTGGAATGAATGCGCCTTCCATCAGAGGCCAGGTGTCATAAATGAGCCCCGCCTTCAGCCCGGCCACCAATCCGCCCAACGCGATCTGAATGACCAACAGCCCCAGAATCGCAGCTGCGGTCACCGCCAGCCGGGGCGGGCGGCGAGCATCGTGAGCAGCGGAGATCGGCGGCGGCCGCGCCAGCAAGCGCGCTGTCCAAACAACTGCAATCAGGATGAGACAGGCCGTGCTGAGGTGAATCGCCAGCCGTTCCTGGGCGACATCGACGCGTCCCACCAGCCCCGATGCCACCATCCACCAGCCGACGGCGCCCTGCAGGGCGCCCAGCGCGAAAATCAGCCACAGACGCCATTTGAATTTCGGCTCGATCCAACCGCGAACCTGAAAGAACAGGAGCGGCAGCAGAAAGGCCACACCGATCACTCGCCCCAATAAGCGATGCCCCCACTCCCACCAATAGATGCGCTTGAACGCGTTCAGCGTCATGCCTTTGTTGGCCAGCTGATACTCCGACGAGGTCTTGTACTTGTCGAATTCGATGATCCAGGCGCTCTCGGTCGTCGGCGGAAGAGCTCCCGTGACCGGGCGCCACTCGACAATGGAGAGTCCGGAGCCGGTCAGACGCGTGACGCCGCCGACCATCACCATCAGCACGAGGAGAGCGGCGATGGCTTGCAGCCAGACCCGGATCACGCGGCGATGAGCTCCTGCTCGCGCGATTTGAGGGCCTGTCTTGTTGTCTTGGTTGACCGCCATGGAAAGCGTCGCCATGGACTCCACGCAATCCCGATCAGATGTCGAGATACTTGACCCGCAGGAGCTGATCTTCCTGCTCCGGCGCCGACATAAGGGCGCTGTACTCGGGAACCTCAAGCCACGTCGAGGCATCGCGCGTCAACGGCTCCGATGAGATCAGCAATGATCGTCCGGCCTCAATCGGGCTCTTTATCATCTTCCATTCGCCATCCTGAAGGCGATACGCCTTGCCGGTCGTGTACCAGATGCCGAGAAAGTTATGGTCAGCGTTCTGATAGGGAACCGGATCATCCATGTCGTAGCAGCCGTAATCAAACGCAAAGCGTACCGCCACGATGAAATGGCCGTCGCTTATGAACAGGTTCGTCGGCGACGAGGTGCTGATGTCGTGATCGCGCCGGACCTGGCGTATGATCGATAGGGTGCTGTGCACCGCCTGCACGGCCTCATCCGGGGTCACCTTACCGCGAGGGTTTTCGAGCTGCGAGAGCAGCACGGCATAGATCCATTCTGAATCGGTGTTGCCGCGGATCAGGCGCGCGATCTCCGGCTTCATATGCTCGACCAATGCGAAGCGCATGCGCTCGAAGCCGGCAAGTTGCCCGTTGTGGGCCATCGCCAGTGCGTAACCCTTGTAGTGAAACGGATGGAGATTTTGCTCGCCGACGGTGACATTGTCGCTGTACGGCACGCCACGCACGTGTGCGATCAATGCGGTCACGTGCAGCTTCTCCGCCAGCGCCTTGAGGTTCTGGTCGAAGATCGGGATATGGGCGGAGCGGTAGCTGAACGGGATATCGGGATTATGGGAGCAATTATCCCACGCGAGCAGGCCAAATCCGGCAAGGCTCAGTGCGTCGAGCATCTGCGGATCGTAGGCCTGCTTCACGAGTGAATTGTTGGATTGATACAGCAGATCATCGAGCCGAACCGCATCGCCTTTGTACATCAGAACGCGGCACATTTAGTCACGCTCCGCGGCGATCGCACCAACGCCCGGCGTGAAGCTTGATCCAGGCTGCGATTGACGTTCCGAGGACAGACGGGCCAGATGCGCATTTGCCTTGCGCAGCGTCGCCACGATGCCCGCGGTCACAGCGTCAAAGAACCTGAGCGCCACGACGGATCCTCCTTTGCGCAACAGCTCGAACTGGTCGCGGTCGATTTCAAACAAGATGGTCGGCTCTCGCGCGACGCAATCGAGCGGCTGCGGACGGCCATCCAGAAGCGCAAGCTCCCCCATCATCTGCCCCGGGCCACGAACGGCGAACATCACGGCCCCAGTTTGACGGTGGAAATTCATCGACAGAGCGCCGCGCACGATGAGCACGCAGCTGCGCGGAGCCTCGCCGGCGGCATAGACGAGCTGGCCTCGACTGAAATCGAATCGCCGCAAGGAGGCCAGGAACTCGCGCAGATCCGGCAGCCTGAAGGTTCTGAAGAACGGAAGCAGCTTGAGGAGCGTCTCAGGAACGGTCGACGGCGAAGTTGGGTTCGGCCACGCGTTGGCAGATCGACGGCAGGAAGCCGGCGGCGGGATGGCGCCGGCGGGCGCGAACGCAGCGATAGCATCCATGACAGTTCGCACGCGCGCCGCCACCTCGCAGCGAAAGCAATTCATCACGGCAAATGCAGCGGGAGAAAAATCGGATTGGAGCGTTTGAAATCGCTCGTCGCTGATGAAATAGCCCGAAGTGTGCGATTTCGCGATGGCGTTGGTGGAGCGCGGATTGTGATCAAGCGAGCTCATTTCGCCGAGGACGGCGCTGCGGCCGAGGATCGCCAGCCTGACCGCCTCATCGCCCGGGACGCGCCGCAGGATCTCGATCTCGCCCGTCTTTATAAGGTAAAGGCCGTCGGAAGGATCGCCTTGGCGGAACAGCGTTGTACCCGCGTTGACCTGAAACGGACGTGCCAGGAATTGCACCTGCTGGAGGGCGTGCGGGTCGAGATTCGCGAACATCGGAATCTCTCGCAGGAAGTCGTCGAAGCTCCCGCCGGTCATGCGATTTTCCCCGAGGCGGATGTCATCGCTTTGTGACCGGCAAGGCGCACCGCGCACGACTTGCAGTGCTCCTCAAATGACCTTGCAAGCGCGCATCAATTTTATAAGGCGCAGCAGGCTTGGACGCCTGTTGAAGGCATAATAGTTCTGCTCCTCCACTCCCCGATACACCCGCTTGTTAATCTCCAGGCCCTTGTTCGGATAGATCCAGCGGTTGAACGACCAGTCCTTGTGAGCGCGGTTGAAATAATGCGACGTCATCCAATGCTTGTTCGCTTTGAACTCCTGATCTTTAAGGACGTCGGCGAACGGTGAAAGCCCGAGATGCAGCACCTTAAGACCTTCTTTCTGGAAGATTTCGATGGCGACGCGCTTGATTGCAAAATGGACCATGGTGTCGGCCTCGGGCAAGTGCCGGTTATGCTGGCTCGTGTAGCCGATCAGCTTACCGCCCTCGTAGACCGGATCGAAGAAGCCGAAGGCCACCAGCTTGCCATCGCCGTTGAAGGTGAAGAACCTGCGCACCTCGGGCTCTTCTTCAAGTACAAGCGGCCGGTTGAGAAACGAAACCTCCTCGTGCCTGATGGTCTTTCCGCTGCGCCATGCTTCCGAGACCGCCTTGACCTTATCGATGCCAACTTCTGTTAGCGAGCATTCGCGAGTGACGAACCCGCGCTTGACCATGCGGTTGATCGCCTCGCGCAGTTGTTTCTTCTTTGGACCGGCGAAGTTGTAGTCAGGCAGCTCAATCCAGGTATCGGGGCCCATTGCATTCACATAGAAGCCACGCGCCGCGAGGATTTGCGCGATCGGCTTCGACAGCACGCAGAAGCTCGCATCCGGATGCTCCTGCAGAAACCGGGAGATCAGGTCTTCCATATTTTCGCGCGGTGCGAGCGGATCGGAGAGAACCAGGGCCGTGCCCCATATTTTCTTGTAGGCGAGAAAGCCGCGCTCATCGCCAAAGTGGTCGAGGCCGGCCTGGAACGTGGCCGAGTAGGCTTGTGAAGCCGATCCATGCTGCCGAAAGAGAGCGAAGCGTACGTCGAGAGGAACGCCTGTCGCAGTCATGCCATGCATCCGGGTTTGTCCCTCCTATATCCGTTTCTAGCAGGAATTCGAGTGCTGCAACACGTTGTTGATTAACCGAGAAATTTCGACTCGTTGGTCTTGCCGCCGGCAATCGGGCGGCGAGAACCTGCGAGCAGAGTTTTGCGAGAACTGAAGCTGCTTGCCAAGCCCAAACAATGCCGCCGCCCCCGGTCCGGGGCTGTTGCCGCTCAACGCGCGAGAGGTCTACTTGCCGGATATCGCCCAGCGAAAACTGACGATCGGCGTGGTCCGATTCAGCTACTCGAAAACGTCGAGAATCGCGCCGCGCTGGTGTTGTGCGTCGAGTGGATATGGATGGTGTAGCCGTTCTTGGCAGCCCAGCTGGAAAACTCCAGCAGCGCTTTCTTTGCTTCCCACGACGGCTTCCCGTCCTTGGCGACAAGTGAGCCGTCGTACATTCCAAAAACGACGATCTCGCCCGGGCCGACGAGCTTGAGTCTAGTCGTCGCCCAGGCGCGAGGGCAGGAGCTGAGGCGGCCGAGAACTTTCGTTTGACAATGACTGTATGGTCAGTCAATCTTCTCCAAGACGAGATTGCAACCCCAATGACCAGAGCCATCCGTCAGCACAAGTCAGGCGGCCGCCGGCAGCAGGCATCCGACGAGCGCAGGCAGGCCATCCTTCGCGCCGGGCTTGAAGTTTTTGCGGCGCGCGGATTTGCGGCAGCGCGCCTCGATGATGTCGCCGATAAGGCCGGAGTCGCAAAAGGAACGATCTACCTCTCCTTCCGGGACAAGGAGGACCTGTTCGAGCAAATCGTGCTCGGTGCTGTCACTCCGGTTCTGACCATGATCGGGGGTCTCGCAGCCGAGCCCGACGCGCCGACCGACGTGGTCCTGGCCAGGTTGTTTGATCTGTTCCGCGCCGAGGTGCTGGGCACCTGGCGCCGGGAGGTGCTCCGTCTCGTGATCACGGAGGGCACCCGGTTCCCGAGGATTGCGGAATTCTATCACCGCGAGGTCATCGCCAACGGTCTTGCCATCGTGAAACGCCTGGCGCAGCGCGCGATGGCGCGAGGCGAGCTCCAGTCCGACGGCCTTGTCCGATTTCCCCAGCTCGTTTTCGCTCCGTTGCTGCTGGCGTTGATTTGGGACGGGCTGTTTTCCGCAATTGAGCCGCTCGACGTCGAGGGGCTGCTCGCGGCGCACCGCGAGCAGCTGCTCGGCGCCAGGGCGTGATGCATGCCGACATGACATCCTCCGAGAATCCTCGCCGCAGGGCCGCCCTCATAGTGCTCGCGCTGATCGCGGCGGGAGTGGCGGGCGCTTGGTGGTGGATGGGTAGCTCGCCCGCCGAGGGTCCGCTTGTTCTCCAAGGCAACGTCGAGGTGCGGCAGGTCAACCTCGGCTTCAAGGTCGCCGGACGCATCGCTAAGCTCGCCGTCGATGAAGGTGCGACGGTCGCCGAGGGTCAGAAGCTTGCCTCGCTCGAAAAGGTCTATTTCGAGGACAGCCTGAAACAGGCACGCGCCCAGCGCGACCAGGCTGCGGCGAACCTCGCCAAGATGGAAGCCGGCAACCGCCCCGAGGAGATCGCGCAAGCCGAGGCGAATGTCGCCTATCGCGAAGCCCTCCTGCTCAACGCGCGGCAGGCGCGGGATCGGGCCGAAGCGCTCCTGAAGACCGCGTCCGGCACCCAGAAGAACTTACGACGATGCAATTGCGGGGCAGCGGCAGGCGGACGCACAGCTCAACTCCGCGCGAGAGGCGTTGCGGCTGATGAAGAGCGGCTTCCGCAAGGAGGATATCGACGCCGCCCGAGGCCAGCTGGCGGAGAAGGACGCCGCGGTGCTGGTGTCAGAACGCCAGTTGGCGGACGCGGACCTGATGGCGCCGAGCCCCGGCATTGTGCTCAGTCGCGTCCGCGAGGCGGGCGCTATCGTCAATGCCGGAGAGACTGTCTTTGTCCTGAGCCTGAACTCACCGGTCTGGGTGCGCACCTACGTCTCCGAGCCGGATTCTGGTCGCATTCGGCCCGGCATGGAGGTCGAGCTGCGATCCGACACTCCGGGAGCGAAGTCCATCAAAGGCCGAGTAGGCTTTATCTCGACCACCGCCGAGTTCACGCCGAAGACGGTGGAGACTCGCGAGCTGAGGACGGCGCTGGTCTATCGCATCCGCATTCTGGCGGACGATCCGGACGGCGTGCTCCGGCAAGGGATGCCGATGACCGTCAGCGTGGTAACCAGCGCTCGCGGGGTCGAGACGAGCGGCGGCACGAGATGACCGATGCGCTCGTCACGATAAAGGCCCTGACCAAGAGGTACGAAGGCAACGCTCATGTCGCGATCGACAACCTGACCACCGTCATCAAGGCCGCTCAGGTCACCGGACTCGTCGGCCCCGATGGCGCCGGCAAGACGACGCTGATGCGCCTGATGGCTGCGCTGCTCTCCCCAAGCAGCGGCACAATCAGCGTCTGCGGGCTTGATGTGGTGTCCGAGGCCGCGGCGATTCACGACACGATCGGCTACATGCCGCAGCGCTTCGGCCTCTATGAAGACCTCTCGGTCATCGAGAATCTCAACCTTTACGCGGACTTGCGGGGCGTTCTGGGCATAGAACGTCGTGAGACTTTCGAAAGGGTCCTCGCCTTCACGAACCTTGCCCCCTTCACAGGCCGGCTCGCCGGCGCGCTTTCGGGCGGCATGAAGCAAAAGCTCGGCCTTGCCTGCGCGATGCTTCGCTCGCCCAGGCTGCTGCTTCTCGATGAGCCCAGCGTTGGTGTCGACCCGATCTCGCGTCGGGAGTTGTGGCGAATGGTCTACGCCCTCATCGAGCAGGGCGTCGGTGTCGTGTGGAGCACGGCATATCTGGATGAGGCAGAGAACTGCGCCGAGGTTATCGTGCTCAACGAGGGAAACGTCTTGTTCCACGGCGATCCCAAGGCGATGACCGCGCAAATGGTGGGCCGCGTGTTCCAACTGCGCGGCGCCGGGGCGGAGCGACGGAGCGTTCTGGCCAGGGCATTAACTGTCCCCGATGTTGTCGACGGCGTCATGCAAGGCGAGGCCATCCGGCTGGTCCTGAGAAAGGACAGGAATGCACCGGATTTTGCAGCGAACGCGACATCGCCTGAAATCATCCTCGTGCCAGTCGCCCCGCGGTTTGAAGATGCGTTCGTCGACATCCTCGGCGGCCAGCCAAAGCGCACGCTCAGCCTCACCACGCGCCAGCGGTTGGACGACAAGGGTTCAAAACCGGTCCAGGCCCGGGGTCTCACCCGCCGGTTTGGCAGCTTCACCGCCGCCGACCACATCTCCTTCGAAATTGCACGCGGCGAGATCTTCGGGCTGCTCGGCCCCAATGGTGCCGGCAAGTCGACGACGTTCAAGATGATGTGCGGGCTGCTGCGGCCGAGCGAGGGCGCGGCCCTTGTCGACGGTCTCGACCTGTACAAGGCCCCCTCGGCAGCGCGCGCCCGGCTCGGCTACATGGCGCAAAAGTTCTCGCTCTACGGCGATCTTAGCGTTGCCCAAAATCTCGACTTCTTTGCCGGGGCCTATGGCTTGTCCCGCGTGCGCCGGCGGGACGCGATTGCGCGGGTGGCCGAGGCTTTTGACCTTCATGCGCATATGAAGGAAAGCGCCGGCGGCTTGCCGCTGGGCTTCAAGCAGCGCCTGGCGCTGTCGTGCGCCATCATGCACGAGCCACCCGTCCTGTTTCTCGATGAACCGACGTCGGGCGTTGATCCGCTGACCCGGCGTGAGTTCTGGGGCTTCATCAATGCGATGGTGGCGCGCGGCGTCACCATCATGGTGACCACGCACTTCATGGACGAGGCCGAGTACTGCGACCGTGTCGCACTGATTTACCGCGGCAAATGCATCGCGGTCGATACGCCCGAGGCGCTCCAGCAATCCGTGAAATCGGCGCGCCTGCCGAACCCGACGCTCGAGGACGCCTTCATCAGCCTGGTGGAGGCGCACGGGAAGGAGGCTGCATGACTGCCTTTCAGAGCGGCCGGTGGCGGCGCATCCGCGCCCTTATACGCAAGGAGACGCTGCAGGTAACGCGCGATCCGTCGAGCTTCGTCGTTGCGTTCGTGCTGCCGGCGCTGCTGCTCTTTTTGTTTGGTTTCGGCATCTCCTTCGACGCAACGCGTGTCAAGGTCGGCCTTGTCATTGAGGAACCAAGCCCGGAGACGGCATGGTTTGTCGCCTCGCTCGCCAACACGCCGTTCTTCGATGTCCGCGAGGCCGCCGACCGCCGCGCCTTTGTCGATGATCTCGCGGCAGGCCGGCTTAACGGCATTATCGTGCTCTCGGCCGATTTCGCCGAGCGGCTCGCCCGCGGCGACACCGCCGGCATCCAGGTCATCACCGACGGCAGCGATCCCAACACGGCGGGGCTGGTGAGCGGCTACGTGCAGGGCGCCTGGCAGTCATGGCAGGATCAGCGGGCGCTGGGCAGCGACAATGCGGGCAATGGACAAATCGCAGTCGATTCGCGGTTCTGGTTCAACCCGGAGCTTGAAAGCCGGCGCTTCCTGGTGCCGGGGTCTATTTCGCTTATCGAGATGATGATCGGCTCTTTGCTCACCGCTCTCGTGGTGTCACGCGAATGGGAACGCGGCACCATCGAGGCGTTATTGGCGACGCCGGTTGGCATCATCGAGTTCATCATCGGCAAGCTTGTGCCAAATTTTGTGCTCGGCATGTGCGCGATGGCGATCTGCGTATCGGCGGCGCTGCTCGTGTTCGACATCCCTTTGCGCGGCTCGATCCTCAGCCTCTTCGGCTTCACCGCCGTCTTTCTGAGCGTGGCGCTGAGCCTTGGACTTCTCATCTCAACATTCGCAAGAACGCAATTTCTGGCGAGCCAGATGGCAATGCTCGTCGCTTTTCTGCCAGGGCTTTACTTTTCAGGCTTCCTGTTCGAGATCGCCAGCATGCCGGCGCCGCTGCGGGCTTTTGCGGCGATTGTTCCGGCGAAATACTACGTGCAGGGACTGCAGACGATTTTCCTTGCCGGCGACATCGGCGCGGTGCTGCTGCCGTCCAGCGCCGTGCTCGCTCTGATGAGCGTCATCCTGCTTGCGCTCACGGCGCGCAACACGAAGCAGCGGCTCGATTGAGGCCGCGCCGCCGAAAGAGACGCGCATCATGATCTGGACCAGGCTTTCAGCGCTGATCGTCAAGGAGCTGCTTGCCGCTTTCCGCGATCCCAAGGCGCGCATCGCGCTCATCGTGCCGCCGCTGTTGCAGCTCTTTCTGTTTGCCTATGCGGCGACGCTCGAAGTGAGCAATGTGCCGGTGGGCGTCCTCAACCAGGATTGGGGCATGGCTTCCGAGCAGCTGGTCAGCCGTTTCGAGCGGGCTTCGGCATTTTCCGAGACTCGCCGTTACGCGAGCTTGTCGGCGGCACAGGCGGCGATCGACCGGCAGGACGTCATGGTCGTCGTGCACATCGGCCAGGACTTCTCCCGCAAACTGGCGGCGGGAGAGCAGCCGGCCGTCGAGATTCTGCTCGACGGCCGCAAGTCCAACAGCGCCCAGCTCGTCAACGGCTACATTGGCGCCATCATCAGCCAGTTCGGGTCGGATTACCGATTGGGCTCGGATGTGCGGCGCACGAGCGAGATCGTCGACCGTACCTGGTACAATGCCAATCGGGACTATCGCGCGGCAATGGTGCCGATCCTCATCGCCACATTGCCGATGACGATGGTGCTCATGATCGTGGGCATGTCGGTTGCGCGCGAGCGCGAGCTCGGCACCTTTGAGCAGTTGCTGGTGTCGCCGCTGCAGCCATTGGAGATCGTGATCGGCAAGGCGGTGCCAGGCTTGATCGTCGGGCTGGCGCAGTCGGCGGTTATTTCGCTCATCGTCACGCAAGGGTTCGGCATCCGCCTCTCGGGCTCCGCCTTCGTGCTTTTCTTCGGGCTGACGGTATTCCTTTTGGCCGTCATCGGCGTTGCTCTCTTTGTCTCTTCGCTGACGTCAAATCAACAGCAGGCGATGATGGGCATCATGGTCGTGATGATGCCGGCGATGATGTTGTCGGGTTTCAGCTCGCCGGTGCAGAACATGCCCGCGTGGCTGCAGCCGCTCGCGATGGTCAATCCGCTGACGCATATCCTTGTGATCATTCGCGGGGTGTTCCTGCGCGACATGCCGTTCTGGCTGGTTGCCGAGCGCATCTGGCCGATGGCCGCCAGCGCGGTCGTGACCATCTCGGCGGCGGCGTGGATGTTCAGGCGGAGCGTTCAATAAGCAGGCGGGCGGGACTTTGCTTGACCGAACGGTCCAATCCGGATTGCGCGCCTGTCGAAGTAACGCACGAGCGTATCGACGCTGTGGGAACGCTCGGCGAGGGCGACATAGGTATCCGGCCTGAGCAGATAAAGCGCATCCTTGACTAAGCCCGCCTCTCCAAACCTGGGGCGCCACGCAAAAACATGCAGCGCCAGATCGTGCTCCCTGCACCATGCGGTGAGATCCGGACTCACCGTGCCATAAACATGCACCTGCCAGTCCATTGCCGCCAGCGGGTCGTAATTATCAATGCCCCCGACCGCGACCCAGGGCAGGCGGTCGCCGCCATGGACGTCACCGGCCCTTCCCGCGCTCAGGGCGGAATGCCGATAATTGATGGTGATCTGAGACACTGTGCGAAACAGGAATTCGCGGAAGGCCCCGAATTGCGCCAATGTCGGGAGCACGATCGGCACGATACGGGTGCGGATGATATCAGCGAGCCTGCCCTGCGCCGTAGCCAGGGTGAATACCCGATCCGTTGTCCCCACCAGGCGGCGTGCGAAAGCGATACGCTCGGACTCGTAGGTGTGCAGCAATGTGTCCGGCGCGCGACCGGCAAGCACGGCTTTCAGCTTCCAGGCGAGATTAATGGCGTCGCCGATGCCCGTGTTCATGCCTTGCCCCCCGGCGGGGCTGTGGATGTGGGCGGAATCGCCAAGCAGAAACGCGCGTCCTTTGCGAAAATGCTCCGTCACGCGGTGATGGACGTGATAAGTCGAGAACCAGTTTAACTTCTCGACCTGGACCTCGAGGTTCGCAATGATCCGGCCGCTGACGTCCTCGAATTTGAGCGTATCGGCGTGATCGACGCGTTCATCCCGCACTGTCCCGATAAGCCGCGCACGCCCCTTTCCTGCAAGTGGAAACACGGCGAGGAAGTCAGCCTCCTCGAGATCGACATGGAGATCGCCGTCGATTGCGGGACCTGATGCCTCGACATCCGCAACATAAAAAAGATGGCGATAGGTGCCGCCCGGATAGCCCGTTCCCATGGTCTCGCGCACCAGAGAGCGCGCGCCGTCACAGCCGGCAATGTAGGCGGCTTCGCAACGCTCTTCCCGGCCATCAGGTCCACGCAGCCGCGCCACGATCTGCGCGCCCACATCGTCATAACCGAGGAGCTCCGTGCGTCGCTCGACCGAAATGCCCAAGGCGTGCAGCCTTGCGATCAACAAACGCTCATGCTCATCCTGAGGAAAGATTTGCAGGAAGGCGTAGGGAGTGAGGCCCGCGCCAATGACCGCGAAAGAGATGCGCGTCTGCGGTTCGCTTTTGACCCAGAGCCGGACGGCGGGGACCTTGTGACCGTGCGCGACCACGAAATCGGCAAGCTCGAGCTGGCGGTAAAGCTCAAGCGTCCGTGCATGGACAGCGAGCGCACGCGAGGTCGTGCCGGGCTCGGCGGTCTTGTCGATGATGCGTACCCTGACCCCGAGCCTGGTCAGCCACAGCGCGAGAACCAGGCCGGTCGGGCCGGCGCCGACGATCAGGACGTCGCTGCGTGACATTGTGCGCTACCCGTTCGCCCGTGCCGTCCCGCTAAGACCTCAATGTCAGGTTGCGGCTTGTTTCGTCAAACGTCGAACCGCCGTTTTCTTGGGCGGCGACAACAGCACATCGGCCGGCACGCAGAAGCGGGCGCGCGTCAGGATAGCAGCGCCGGCTACGACCGATCCTCTAAGGAGCTCGGAAATGTAACTTTAATTACTTGCACCCGTAAACCGTGCGCTAAACGGATCGGCACTTGCAGGTTTGCGTCGAGCACCAAGCGTCTGCATGCTTGACAAAGGCGTGCCGTTCATCAAGTCGACGTGGCCATTCATCAGCCCGAGTGGCGCTCCCGTGATGGGCTTGACACGAGCCGTGTTGAACTGCGGCGGCGTTGTGGCCTGGCGCGCCGGATTTTCAATTTTGACCTGCGAAGGTGACAGCGGCTCCGGTCCCGTCCTCCCCACTGGCGAAGCCGCCTCCATAGACGCCGCTTCTTGTTTATCCTTTGTGGGCCAGTGCAGGTCCGATTTGGGCGGCATCGCACCGGCTTTAATGAACCAGCATTTACGGCCTTCAATGTCCCGCCAGGACCACCAACCAGTGCTAGGCGGCCCGGGAGTACTCTGACATTCGATGGCGGATGCTGATGAGCTACAAAAAGAGCAGCAGACAAACAGGATCAGGGCAACGCTTTTCATGTCAAACTAAATCACTCAGCAGACCTGGATGCCGCATATAGGGATACACCTTCTGATTGCGGCGCAACTGAGGGCACTGGCTGGCGTGTACTTTGAAGCGGTGAGCATGAGTAAACAAAAGTTAAACGCCGAAAACCCGTCCTCGGTGCCGGCGAGCGCGCCCCCTATATCGGCGTCTTCCAACCCCCGCCGTGGCCAGGTGGAGGGTGGGGTATCTCCAGTACCCACTGTACCTGCCCGCTAGCTCCTAACAGATTGAGCACAGCGCGACCACTTGCGGGGAGTAACACTTGTGTTACCTGCGCACATATGCCCGAGCTTCGCTATTACGTAACTGTCAACGGCGTGCAACCGTTCGCTGAGTGGTACGCGGAGTCGGAGCCACTGTCGCGTGCCAAGGTCACGCGTGCGCTTGTTCGCCTGGAGCAGGGCAACTTCTCGAACGTCAAATCGGTTGGGGAAGGTGTGCTCGAATACCGGATCGACTTTGGACTTGGATACCGAGTTCATTTCGGGCGCGACGGGGGAACCTTGGTAATCTTGCTGAGCGGCGGCACGAAGAAGCGCCAGCAGCGTGACATCGAGACGGCCCCCGCGTATTGGCGGGATTATAAACAGAGCAAGCGCGGGCGGCGCTGAACGGAGAGGATAGATGGCAAGAACAAGGAGTTTCAAGGAGCTCGCGCAGCGGCACGTCAAGACGGACAAGAAATTCGCCGAAGCGCTTCTGCGCGAAGGCGTCGATGCGATGCTCAGCGGTGACGTGGATGCCGGAAAGACAATCCTGCGTGATTACATCAAGGCGACGGTCGGCTTCGAAAAACTCGGCAAGGCGACCGGCGCGCCGCCCAAGAGCCTGATCCGCATGTTTGGCCCGCGCGGCAACCCGCAGGCAAGAAATTTGTTCAATGTGATCGACTATTTGCAAAAACGGGCCGGCGTGCGCCTGCATGTCACCGTATGAGCGCTCTCACCTGCGGCCAGCGCTGCGGCATAAATCCGGGGAAGGTCGGCGTCCGCAGCAACCCTTAAGGGGCGGTCTGTATGTAGCGGACGGACCCAAGGTGGCGGGAGTCCCGGCGTCCCCACAGGCCGAACGATTGATAAGCGTTCCGGTCGTTTGCGATCGTCAGGAGGCTGGTCACGGTCTGCCGTGTCATCGGCCGTTCGGTTGCGGACGGCCGTGCGCACGTCCTCGTGTTCTGGCAAATCCCAATCTTCCTCGGCCGACGCCGGTTCATCATTCAATATCCTCGGCTCATCTGGTTCGTCCGCCTCAGGCGCAAGGTCAGCTAATCTCGTAGCAACCAAAGCGAGAATACAGCGGGCTCTGTGAGTTTTCGAATAGAAAGTTCTTGGACAAGTTGCCTGAGGACGGAAAAATCCTCACGCTGCGCGTCGGCGCGCGGATTTGAGAGCCAATGGCAAGGGGTGCGGAATTTTCGGGCCGGCGGGTTGAGAATGATGGCCGCGGTCAAACTGCCCGGATAGATTGCAGCCGAGGAGCGCATGGATCTGGGCATCGCAGGCGAAGTCGGACTTGTGCTGGGCGGCAGCAAGGGCCTCGGATTCGCGTGCGCGCGGGCGCTCAGTGAAGCGGGGGTCAGGATTGCGATCAACGGTCGCGATGCCAAGGATGGCTCGGCAGCGGCCGAGAAGCTCGGCAAGAGCACAATGTTCGCGCAGGGCGATCTCGCCGAGCGCGGTCAGCCCGGCGCCGTGATCGATGCGGTGCGCAACAAGCTTGGGCCGATCCGCATCCTGGTCACCAATGCCGGCGGGCCGCCGCCCGGACAATTCGACGAACACGCCATCGAGGTCTGGCGGCGCGCGCTCGACGTCAACATGCTCTCCGCCGTGGCGGCGGTGCAGCACGTGTTGCCGGACATGCGGCGGGCGCGGTTCGGGCGCATCGTCAACATCACCTCGTTTGTCGTGAAGGAGCCCTATCCGAACATGGCGCTTGCCAACAGCGTGCGCGTTGCGCTCACCGGCGCGATGTCGACGCTGGCGCGCGAGGTGGCTGCGAGCGGCATCACCGTCAACAACATCCTGCCCGGACTGATGGATACCGGCGCGCTGCAACGGGTGATCGATGCGCGCGTGCACAGGCAGAACAGCAGCGAGGACCAGGTCCGGCGCGACATGGCGGCTTCGATCCCGGCCGGGCGCCTGGGGCGGGCGGAGGATTTCGGGGGGCTGTGCGCGTTCCTTTGCTCGCGTCAAGCGGGCTACATCACCGCGCAGAACATTGCGATTGACGGCGGTCTGGTGCGCGGCCTGATCTGACAAGGATGACCGAGATGGCGACCCCTGAATTGAGCGTCGAACGTCCCGCACCCGGTGTCGCGGTCGTGCGTTATGCGCGGCCGCAAACCCTCAACGCGCTCGATATCGAAGTCCGCCGCGGGCTGGCGGCCCACCTGTCCGCGCTGGCGGACGATGACGAGGTGCGCGTCGCCGTCATCGCGGGCACCGAGAAAGCGTTTGCCGCCGGCGCCGACCTTTCGCAGATGTCGAAAGCCGATGCGGTCGCCTTTCACAGCTGGAACACGGCGAAGTCGTGGAAGACGATCGCCGCTTTCCCGAAACCGCTGATCGCGGCGGTGTCCGGGTTCGCGCTTGGCGGCGGCTGTGAACTGGCGATGCACTGCGACATCATCATCGCCGCGCAGTCGGCGCGCTTCGGCCAGCCGGAGGTGAAGGTCGGCATCATGCCGGGCGCAGGCGGCACGCAACGGTTCACCCGCGCGGTCGGCAAGTTTCGCGCGAACCTCTATCTGATGACCGGCCGAATCTTCGACGCACAGACTGCGCTGGACATGGGGCTGGTGAGCGAGGTGGTGGCCGACGGCGACGTCGAAAAGGCGGCGCTTGCCTTGGCGAGCGAGCTTGCGGCGCTGCCGCCGCTGTCGCTGAAATTCATCAAGGAAGCGACCGCGCTCGCCGACAACGCGCCGCTCGATGCCGCGCTCGAGTTCGAGAGACGCGCCTGCCAGTTCCTGTTCGCGAGCGCCGACAAGAACGAAGGGATGTCGGCCTTCTTCGAAAAGCGAAAACCGCGCTTCACCGGGCGCTGACCGTGCGTGAAACGACTATAATGTCACAAGCTGCCACGCCTGAGAGATAGATAGTATCGACGGGACGGAACGAACAAGGAGCGGTTCCTCGTGCTTGCCGGCGACATGCTGCGCCGTTCCGCGCAGCGCTTTCCTGCCAAGGCCGCGATCATCTGCGGCAGCGACAGTTTGACCTACGCCGCGCTCGACGCCCGCGCCAATCGGCTGGCCCATGCCCTGCTGGCGCTCGGGCTGCCGAAAGGCGCCAAGATCGCGATATTCAGCCGCAACATCACCGACTATGGCACGGTGTTTTTCGGCGTGGCCCGCACCGGCTACGTGCTGGTCAATGTCTCCGTGCTGTATGCGCCGGAGGAGCTGACCTTCGTGCTCAACAAGGCTGATGCCGATGTTTTGATCTTCGACCCGTTTTTGGCGGACAAGGTCGCGGCGGTGCGCACCGACACGCCGCGGATCAAGACTTTCATCGCACTCGGTGCCGCGCCCGCGATGGAAGGCGCGCGCAATCTCGACGATTTCATCGCCGCCGCGCCGGATACGCCGCCGCAGGTCGCGATCGCGGAAACCGACGCGTTCTGCATGACCTATACCGGCGGCACCACCGGGCGGCCGAAAGGCGTGCTGTGCAGCCATCGCGCGCGCGACGTCACCGCGCATACGGTGATGGTGGAGGAGGCGATCGACGAGCGCGACGTGGTGGCGATCGTCACGCCGCTGTTCCATGTGGCGGCTCTCAACATCATGTTCCAGCCGGCGATCCTCGCCGGCGCGACCACGGTATTCGTCACCCGCTGGTCGGCGGTGGCGTTCATGGAAGCCGCCGCGACGCATGGCATCACCGCCGGCTTCATGGTGCCGACACAAGCCAGCACGCTGGTGCGCGACGCCGGCTTCGACGCCGACAAGCTGCGGACATGGCGGAAGCTCTCGTTCGCAGGCGCGCCGATGCCGGACTGGGTGCAGCGGGAGCTCAAGGCGAAGCTGCCGCACCTGCTGCTGACGCAGATCTACGGCCAATCGGAAATGGGCGTGATCGCCGTGCTGCGCGACTGGTATCTGCCGGAAAAGCTCGGCGCCGTCGGCCGGCAGCCGTACAATGTCGATATCGCGGTGGTCGATCAGAAGGGACGGCCGGTGAAGCCGGGCGAGATCGGCGAGATCGTATCGCGCGGAGACAATCTGATGCTCGAATATTACAACGAGCCGAAGCAGACCGCGGCGTTCTTCAAGCTCGGTGACGGATGGGGCTGGTCAGGCGATGTCGGCGTGATCGATGCCGACGGCTTCGTCACGCTGGTCGACCGCTCGAAGGACATGATCATCTCGGGCGGTGAGAATGTCTATCCGAAGGAGATCGAGAACGCGCTCTATGAGCATCCGGCGGTGGCGGAATGCGCCGTGTTCGGTATCCCCGACCCCAAGTTCGGGGAGGTGCCGATCGCCTATGTGCACTTGAGGAACGGCCAGCACGTCGAAGCCGACGCCCTGATCGCGCATTGCGCGCAGCATCTGGCGCGCTTCAAGCGCCCGCGCGAGGTGAAGTTCGTCGACGACTTCCCGAAGACGCCGATCGGCAAGATCCAGAAGAATATCCTGCGTGAGCCCTATTGGAAGGCTCGGGAGAAGAAGATATGAGCGGGCACTACGTCGGCTACGAGCGCCTGCATCTCGATTGGCCGCAGGAGCGCGTCCTGCGCGTCACCATGCACAGTCCCGGCCGTCTCAATTCGGCGGACGAGCGCATGCACCAGGAGCTGGTGCGCATCTGGCGCGACGTCGACACCGACCCGAAGGTCTCCGCGGTGATCATCACCGGCGCCGGTAAGGCGTTCTCCGGCGGCGGCGATCTCGACCTGGTGAAGGACATGAGCGAGAGCTTCGAGGTGCTTGCCCGCGTGTGGAAGGAGGCGCGCGACCTCGTCTACAACGTGATCAACTGCACCAAGCCGGTGGTATCGGCCATGCAGGGTCCGGCGGTCGGAGCCGGGCTGGTGGCCGGACTGCTTGCCGACATCTCGATTGCGGCAAAATCCGCGCGCATCATCGACGGGCATACCCGGCTCGGCGTCGCCGCCGGCGATCATGCCGCCATCGTGTGGCCGCTGCTGTGCGGACTCGCCAAATCGAAATATCACCTGCTGCTGTGCGAGCCGCTGAGCGGCGAGGAGGCGGAGCGCATCGGCCTCGTTTCGCTGTGCGTCGAGGACGACCAGTTGCAGGAAAAGGCGCTGGAGATCGCCCGCCGCCTTGCCAGCGGATCGCAGACCGCGATCCGCTGGACCAAGTATTCGCTCAACAACTGGCTGCGCATGGCGGGTCCGACGTTCGACACCTCGCTGGCGCTGGAATTCATGGGCTTCACCGGCCCGGATGTGCGCGAGGGTCTGGCCTCGCTGCATAACCGGCGCGCGCCGAACTTCGCCAAGGACAGCCCGTTCTGACGCGGTGCCGACCAGATCGACGTGGGAGGATGAGATGACATTGTTGCATAGCGGTCGTTGCGTTGCTGCGCGCGTGTTGGTCGGAGCCGCGGCGGCGCTTTGCCTCACGTCGGCGGCATTCGCGCAGGTTTCCCACGACGTGGTGCGGATCGGCGTGCTCACCGACATGAACGGCAATCTGGCCTCGCTCTCGGGCAAGGGCTCCGTGGTTGCTGCGCAGATGGCGGCCGAAGATTTCGGCAACAAGGTACTCGGCAAGCCGATCGAGATCGTGAGCGCCGACCACCAGAACAAGCCGGACATCGGCGCGCAGATCGCGAGCAAATGGTTCGATATCGACAATGTCGATATGATCGTCGACGCGCCCAACTCTTCAGTCGCCCTCGCGGTGCAGGGCATCGCCAAGCAGAGGAGTCGCGTTTTCATCGCGTCGGCCGGCGGGACCGCGGAACTGACCGGCAAATCCTGCTCGCCGACGGGCATCCAGTGGACCTGGGACACCTATGCGGCCGCGGTCAGCACCGCGAAGGCGATCGTCGGTGAAGGCGGCAAGTCGTGGTTCTTCCTCACTGCCGATTATGCGTTCGGCCACGCGATGGAAGCGGACGCGTCACGCGTCGTGCAGGCCTCCGGCGGCAAGGTCGCCGGTTCGGTGCGACATCCGACCAATACCTCGGATTTCTCGTCGTTCCTGCTGCAGGCGCAGTCGTCCGGCGCCGATGTGATCGCGCTTGCCAACGGGGGCAACGACACCAGCAACTCGCTCAAGCAAGCGCAGGAATACGGACTGACCAAGACGTTCAAGATCGCGGCGCTGGCAATCTTCATCACCGACGTGCATGCGGTCGGTCCGCAAGCGGCGCAAGGCCTCCTGTTGACCACGGCGTTCTACTGGGACCGCACGCCGGAGTCGCGCGCCTGGTCGCAGAGGTTCTACGAGCGCCACGGCGCGATGCCGACCATGTCGCAGGCCGGCGTCTATTCCGCGGCGATGCATTATCTCAAGGCAATCGACATGGCGAAGGCAGATGAGGCAACGAGCGTGGTCGCCAAGATGCGTGCCATGCCGGTGAATGACATGTTCGCCACCAACGGCGTTGTCCGCGAGGATGGCCGCATGGTGCACGACATGTACCTCGTGCAGGTGAAGGCGCCGGGCGATGTCAAGCAGCCGTGGGACTACTACAAAGTGCTGCGTACGGTCAAAGGCGAGGACGCCTTCCGACCGCTGGCCCAGAGCGAGTGCCCGCTGCTCAGGAAATAGGATTGCTTGAGCTCGTCGCACCGCGTGGTCGGCACAGGAAGGTCGGGCCTGAGCGGCCGAGTCGGGCTAGGGAGTGCCCGGGACCGGGAGATCGCGCACCAACGTCTCCACCAGGCGGTTAAGAAGCGCCAGGACGTCAGGGTGCTTGTCCGGCTCCCAGCGAGCAAGCAGGTCGGTCAATCCTTTGCGCCGCGCCTCCATCAGACGACAGCGCATTTCCAGGCCGAGGGCGGTGAGCCGCAAGTCTCCAAGCGCGCTCTTTTCGACGATCCCGCGATCGCAAAGCTCTTGCAACGGCGCTGCGAATTTATGCAACGGGACCCTCAGTTCTGCACTGAGCGAGTCCACCGTCAGCGGCTCGCGCTCGCCGAGACGCGCGAGCATCCACAGCTCCGGAGCGGACAGATTTAGCTTGGCCCGGTCGGCAATATCGGCATAGACGCGCCAATGATTTTCGTGCGCCAGGAGCACCGTGATAATGCGCTCGAGTTCCTGCAATGACGTGGCATCGCGTGGCATGGCGATGCTTTCGCCCAGCCCGTCGGCCGGCGCCATGCCGCGCAACGGTATTTCGCGCAAGAGGCAAGCGAGCACGCAGGCGACCGCAGCGACAATCGCGGCGATGCCGAACACCGGCCGCAGCGCAGCCGTCACGGCAGCGATGTAAGGTCCACGCAGCTCCGGCGGCAAGGCGGCAAGCCCTGCCGGATTCGTCGCGGACGGGATATCGGCGCCCGGCGGGACCACAGCGACCAGATGCGCGTATAGCCCATTGGCGAAGATCGCGCCAAAGAGCGCGACGCCGAGGGCGCCGCCCAGGGATCGGAACAGCGTCGTTCCCGAGGTGGCGACGCCGAGATGCTCGAAGTCCACGCTGTTCTGTGCCGCCAGCACGAGCACCTGCATCACCATGCCGAGGCCGAGCCCGAGCACCAATGCGTCGATCGAGGTCTGCCAGACAGAATGCTCGGCCGAGAGGCGCGACAGCATCAGCAGTCCGATCGTCATGATGGCGGTGCCGGCGATAGGAAACGGCTTGTAATGGCCCCAGCGGCTGATGACGCGGCCGCTCGCTACCGAAGTCATGAGCATGCCGAGCATCATTGGCATGAGCTGCAGTCCTGAGGCCGACGGGCTTTCGCCCTTCACGACTTGGAGGTAAATCGGCAAATACGTGATCGAACCGAACAGGGAGAGGCCGACGATGAGGCCCACCGCGCTGGTGATCGCAAAGGTACGGTTGCGAAACAGGCTCAGCGGCAAGATCGGCTCGTGTGCGCGCGCCTCGGCCGCAATGAAGGCGATTGTGCCGGTGATCCCGAGAGCGATAAGGCCCAGAGTGACCGGTGATGCCCACGCTAAGGTCGTGCCGCCGAGGCTCGTGAACAGAATGATGGCGGTGAGCGCGACGGATAAAAGGATGGCGCCAAGATAGTCGATCACGTGCTGCCGCCGCGTCGTCGGGGAACGCAGAACGGCGGCGACAACGACGAGCGCGAGCACGCCGGTTGGCAGATTGACATAGAAAATCCACCGCCACGAGAGGTGATCGACGAAGAAGCCGCCGAGCAGCGGACCGACGATCGTAGCAATTCCGAATACGGCGCCAAACACGCCTTGGTAGCGACCGCGCTCGCGCGGCGGGACGAGATCGGCGATGACCGCGATCGTTGTGACGATCAGCCCGCCTCCGCCGATTCCCTGAAGGCCGCGGAAGAATACGAGCTGCATCATGGTCTGGGCTAATCCGCACAGTGCAGAGCCCATAAGGAAAATGACGATCGCCACCTGGAGGATGATCTTGCGGCCGTGGATGTCCCCGAACTTCCCATAAAGGGGGGCGACGATCGTGCTGGCAAGCAAATAGGCGGTGACGACCCAGGATAGGTGGGTCACGCCGCCCAATTCTCCGACGATCGTCGGCAGCGCGGTCGAGACGATGGTCTGGTCGAGCGCGGCCAGCAGCAGGACCAGGATGAGCGCCGCAAAAACGGTCCGTGTCGATTGATTGCGTAAACGTGAGGGTACCGGCGCCGACGAGGAGCCTTTTCGATCGGATCGCATCAAGAAACTATGACGTTGAGCCACAAAGCTCTATTCAGCCGGCATTTCCGAAAGTGCATTTCCTGACCGTCGTAGCCGAGCGAACCGATCCGAGGCCCACTCGCTGAACCTCTCCATGTAGAGGTAGGTCACCGGCGTCGTGAACAGGGTGAGCGCCTGCGAGACGATGAGGCCGCCGACCACCGCGACGCCGAGAGGTTGGCGGAGATCGGAGCCGGCTCCGATGCCGATGGCGATCGGAAGCGTGACGAAGATAGCCGACATCGTGGTCATCATGATCGGGCGGAAGCGCAGGACGGCGGCCTCGTAGATTGCCTCCTCCGCGGGCTTGTGCTCGACGCGCACCCTTTCGAGCGCGAAATCGATCATCATGATGGCATTCTTCTTCACGATGCCGATCAGCATGATGAGCCCGATGATCGCCATCATCGTGAGATCGAAACCGAAGACGTTCAGGAAGAACAGGGCGCCGACGCTGGCCGATGGCAATGTGAGCAGGATCGTGATCGGATGCACGAAGCTCTCGTAGAGCACGCCGAGCACCACATAGACGGCAAACAGGGCCGCCACAATGAGCATCGGCTGCGTGGAGAGCGACGCTTGAAATTCCTGCGCCGTGCCTTGGAACGAGGCCTGCACGGTATCCGGCTTGCCGATCGCGGTTGCCGCCTTCCCGATGGCATCGACGGCCTGGCCGAGCGATACGCCCGGTGCGAGATTGAACGACAGGGTAACTGCCGGAAACTGGCCCTGATGATTGACGGCGATCGTGGCTTGCGTCGGTTCGAGCGTGGCGAACTGGCTGAGCGGGATCAGCTGTCCGCCGGCCCCATGCACATAAATTCGCGACAGCGCCGAGACGTCGGTCTGGTACTGCGGGGCGACCTCGAGAACGACGTGATAGGTATTGAGCGGCCCATAGAGCTGGGTGATGAACGGTTGGCCGAAGGCGTCGTACAGCGTCTGCTGGATCGTGGTCACGTTGACGCCGAGGCGCGCGGCACTGTCGCGGTTGATCTTGATCATGAGCTGCAAGCTGCCGGTCTCCTGGTCGCTCGCAACGTCCTGAAGGCCGGAAATCGTTTTCAGCCTGGCCAGCATTTTCGGCGCCCACGCATTGAGCTCGTCAAGATCTATGCCCTGCAACGTGTACTGATACTGCGTGCGCGCGAGTCGCGCGCCCACCCGGATATTCTGAATGGACTGCAGGAACGTCGTGATGCCGGGCACAGCGGCCAATTTCGGACGCAGCCGCTGGATGATCTGGTCTGCCGTGGCGGCGCGTTGGCTGTATGGCTTGAGCTGAATGAATACGCGCCCGGTGTTCATGCCCGAGCTCCCGGTGCCGCCGATCGAGGAACCGAAGTTGGCGACGGCGGGATCCTGCGCGACGACTTGCGCGACCGCGGCCACGCGGCTCGCCATGCCGTCGAACGAGATGTCCTGGTCGGCCTGGGTGAAGCCGAAGATGAGGCCGGTGTCCTCCTGGGGAAAGAAGCCCTTCGGCATGGAGTAGAACATCCATCCGGACACGACGATGAGCAGGAGGTTCAGCGTCATCGTGACGCGCCGGTGCCGTAGCGTGAGCTTGAGCCCGCTTTCGTAAGCGTCGATGAGACGCTTGAAGCTGCGCTCGCTCCATTGGTAGAGGCGACCGTGTCTGGCTTCCCTCGGGTTCTCGAGGATGAGCGACGCCATCATCGGCGACAGCGTCAGCGCGATCAGCGCCGAAAGCACGACCGCCACCGCGACAACCACGCCGAATTCCCGAAACAGGCGGCCGACGATCCCGCTCATGAACAATATCGGGATGAAGACCGCGACCAATGACACCGTGATCGACACGATGGTAAAGCCGATCTCTTTCGCGCCTTTCAGGGCCGCGGTGACGCGATCGCAGCCCTGCTCGAGATAGCGGAAGATGTTCTCGAGCATCACGATCGCATCGTCGACGACGAGGCCGACCGCGAGCGTGAGCGCCATCAGAGAAAGATTGTCCAGGCTGTACCCCAACATGTACATGATGCCGAAGGTGCCGACGAGCGACAACGGCACTGTCACGCTCGGAATCAACGTGGCCCAGAAGTTGCGCAGGAAGATGAAAATCACGATGACGACCAGCACGATCGCGGCAACGAGCGTAAGCTTGACGTCGGTGAAGCTTTCACGAATTGCGATCGAGAGATCGCTGACGATCGAGACTTTGACGGAAGGCGGGATTCCGGTTTGCAGCTGTGGCAAAGCGGCCTTGATCTGCTCCACCAGCTGGACGGTGTTGGCACCGGGCTGACGCCAGATACCGATCATCTCGCCGCGCTCCTTGCCGACCCAGCTTGCCTGAAACGGACTCTCCGGTCCGGCGACGACCTGGGCGACGTCCTGCAACCGCACCGGAGCGCCGTTTCGGTAGGCCACCACCGCTCGTCCGATATCCTCCGCGCTGAAGAGCTGGCCGTTCGTCCCGATCTGGTAGGATTGTCGCGGCCCCTGCAATGTGCCGACCGGCAGGTCCGCTGAATTGCTGGTTACGGCGCTCGCAATTTCGTCGAGCCCGATGCCCCGCGCGGCGAGCGCCAGCGGGTTCACCATGATGGTCGGCGCGTACTTCTGCTGGCCGAAGATAAGCACTTGCCCTACGCCCGACATCGCAGAGATGCGCTGTGCGATGTTCAGGTCGGCATACTGGTCGAGTTGTGTGAGGGGCATGACGGGCGAGGTCAAACCGAGAATGAGAACGGGATGATCGGCCGGATTGACCTTCTTATAGGTGGGCGGCGTCGGAAGGTTCTTTGGGAGATAGCCTTGCGCGGCGTTGATGGCCGCGGTGACGTCGCCGGCCGCGCCATCGAAGCTCCGGGAAAGGTCGAACTGAAGCGTGATCTGAGTGCTACCGAGCACGCTCGACGACGTGATCTGGTTGACGCCCGGCAGAGCGGCGAACTGTCGCTCGAGCGGTTGCGCGACCGATGCAGCCATTGTTTCCGGGTCGGCCCCGGGCAAGCTCGCTGACACCGTAAGGGTCGGGAAATCGACCGTTGGCAGCGCCGCGACGGGAAGAAGATTGTAGCCGACGATGCCGCCCACGAGCAGCGCGAGCATGAGGAGGAAGGTGGCAATCGGCCGCGCAATGAAGGGCGCCGAGATGTTCATTGGGCGGCCGCTCCCGCCGGTAAACCGGACGGCGACGGTCCAGCGGCGGGAACAACATTAGCATTGTTGGAAACAACGACCTTTGCGCCGGGCGACAACTTGGACTGTCCTACGGTGACGACATTCTCGCCCGCTTGCAGGCCCGAGCCGAGCAAGGACACGTTGCTTTCGGTCTGGGTGACGGTCACCGGCCGCGCCTCGACCGTGCTGTCCTGCTTCACTACATAGGCGAAGCGGCCGTTTGGCCCGGTCTGCACGGCGGCGCTCGGCACGGTGACGCCGTTGGTCACGGTCTCGACGACGAGGTGCGCATTGATGAATTGGCCGGGCCACAGGGCCTCGTCGGCATTCGCGAATTCCGCTTTGAGCTTGACCGTGCCGGTCGTCTGGTTGACCTGATTGTCGACGAGATCGAGGACGCCCTGCGCAATCTGCTTCTGGTCGGCGGCGTCATAGGCCAGGACCTGGAGCTTGCTTTTCCCCATGGCGCTCCGCACGCGCGGTATGTCCGCCTCCGGAACGGGAAAGACGACGTAGATCGGCTTGATTTGCGTGACCACGACCAGCGTTTCGCTGTTCGCCTGGACGAGATTGCCGAGATCGACCTGCCTGATGCCGGTGATCCCGTCGATGGGCGAACGGATCGAGGCGTATTCGACGTTGAGCCTGGCCGCGTCGATGACCGCCTTATCGCTATTGATGATCGCCTCATCCGCTGCGACGGTCGCCTGCTGCGTCGCAACTTGCTGCTCGGGGGCGTTATTGTGCTTGAGCAACTCCGTATAGCGGGCCAGATCCGTCTGCGCGTTGGCGAGATTGGCTTGATCCCTGGCAAGGCTCGCGTTGGCCTGATCCAGCACCGCCTGAAAGGGCCGGGCATCCAGCTGGACCAGGAGATCGCCGGTTTTGACCTCCTGACCCTCCCTGAAATTGATTTTAATGACATTGCCTATGACACGGCTCTTGATGGACACCGTGTTGAATGCCGTGACGACTCCAAGGCCGCGGATAATGACTGGCATATTCGCGGTGGTCGCCGTCGCGGTCATGACCGGTACGGCGCTAAGCGCCGCCGGTGTCAATGTGGCAGCGGCGGTCCCCTGCCGGCTGTGGTGGAAGGCGATTATGGCGGCACCGGCACCGAGGGCAATCACAGTGCACCAGAGGACAACTTTGGTTGATCTCACCATCATCTCTCAGGCATGCTGTCGGGTTCAACCGACGCGCATCCGAAGCCTGATAACCACAACGCGACAAATCGCAATCGAGTTCCCGGGGCGAACCGCATCAGCTCGACCCTTGCCTGGAACCACGCGCGACGTTTTGCGAGGAGGATCAATGCCAGACCGAAGAACAATATGGGGGTCCCCTGCCACAACGGTGTGGGCGCGAGCTTCGGCAAGGCGGTGCCAGGCTTGATCGTCGGCCTGGCGCAGTCCGCGGTTATTTCGCTCATCGTCACTCAAGTGTTCGGCATCCGCTCTCGGGCTCCGCCTTCGTGCTTTTCTTCGGGCTGACGGTATTCCTTTTGGCCGTCATCGGCCTTGCTCTCTTTGTCTCTTCGCTTACGTCAAATCAACAGCAGGCGATGACGGGCATCATGGTCGTGATGATGCCGGCGATGATGTTGTCCGGCTTCAGCTCGCCGGTGCAGAACATGCCGTCGTGGCTGCAGCCGCTCGCGATGATCAATCCGCTGACGCATATTCTGGTGATCATTCGCGGGGTGTTCCTGCGCGACATGCCGTTCTGGCTGGTTGCCGAGCGCACCTGGCCGATGGCCGCCAGCGCGGTCGTGACCATCTCGGCGGCGGCGTGGACGTTCAGGCGGAGCGTTCAATAAGCACGCAGGTAGATGCAAATCGGGAGAATCTCATGAGCAGGCTCTTTTCGCAGACGGCAAGCTACATAGCCCGGTATGCAGGACGCCCAGGGACATTCCTCCTAAGCATTTTGATTATCGTTGCCTGGGCACTCACAGGACCGCTCTTCAACTACTCCGACACTTGGCAGCTCATTATCAATACGGGAACAACTATCATTACGTTTCTTATGGTATTCATTATTCAGAATACGCAGAACCGGGACGGGGCTGCAATTCAAGCCAAGCTCGATGAGCTGATTTGCTCCTCTCATGCACAGAATAGATTCATAGGCATCGAGAATCTTACCGACGACGAGATTGAAGAGTACCGCCAAAGCTGCGCCGCGCTGGCGCAGAAGGCAGCGGGTCGCGCCGCGCTGCGGGCGCAGCAAAAGAAATAAGAGCTCGCCTGGGGGGCTACCCAGTGGCCCGTCGCACCGCTATATGTGCCGCGCCGTCAGGGCTAAGTGCCCCCGGCCTCAAATAGCACCCCCCGATCGTGCAGGAGGAACAGCCGTATTCCATGAGCAGCAATTTCGACCCGAACTTCCGAGATCGCCTGAGCCGCGCCACCGAAGCAAAAAGCTCCACGTTGGCGAAGTTCAAGCAAGCGATGGACCCGGAGAATCCGGCGGTCATCGAGAGGCGGCAACAGCGAGAAGCTATCGCAGCGGCGCGTGCCGAACGCACGGCACAGCGCGAAGCCTTGCGACAAGAGCATGAACGCGAGCTTGCCAGGAAAACTGCCTTGCAAGCCGCCATGGCGAGCGAAGCCGCGGCAGCGGCCGAGCGCGCCGCGACGGAACAGGCAGCACGTGAGGCGGCCGAGCAGGGGGAACGGGAAGCCACGCTGAAAGCTGAGCAGAAGGCCGCCCGCGACGTTCGATATGCGGCACGGAAAGCCGCAAAGAAGAAACGCCGAAGGGGCTACTGACCAGGTTTACTGAAACGTCAGAACGGGCTGGTTGCTCCGGCAAGCGAGCGCGTTATAGTCAGCAGTCATGGCGTCTCGTATTCAGCCAGTCCGTCGCATCGTCACCGGGCATGATGCGCAAGGGCGCTCCGCCATTCTCATGGACGAGGCCTCGCCGCACGCCTTCGCGTTGCCCGGGGTGGATAATTTCGGCTGCACTGACCTTTGGAAAACCTACGCCACGCCGGCCGACAATGCGGGAGAGGCGGACGCCTGTCATGGTCCGATTACGCTGGCGCCGCCGCCGCGAGGCAGCGTCTTCCGCGTCGTCGAGTTTCCGCCGGACAAAGAGTACATTGGCAAATGGAAGCGGGAGGAAGCATTCGCCGCCATGGGCGAGTCCGGAGCGGCGGCCGTGACCGCGTCGGCGGAGCGTCACGAGGGCATGCACCGGACGCACTCGACCGACTACGCAATTGTTCTCTCGGGTGAGATTTGGGCAGTGCTCGATACCGCGGAGACCTTGATGCGGGCGGGCGATGTTCTTGTCCAGCGTGGGACCAATCACGCCTGGAGCAATCGAAGCGAGAAGCCGTGTCTGGTTGCGTTCGTGCTGATCGATGCGCTCCCCGCGGTGGCAGCGTGAGATTCAGAGCGCGGCTGGCGGCGAGAGTCTGGTCATTTTTTCACTGACGTTTCTTCTGACGTTTCTTCTGACGTTTCTTGGGAGCAGCCCATCATGGATCCCCGTAAGGTTATCGTGACCATCGCTCCGACCGGAGGCATGGCGAGCAAGAAGCAGAATCCCGCCATCCCAACCCAGCCTCCGGAGATCGCGGACGACGTTTATCGTTGCTATAACGCAGGAGCCAGCGTTGTGGCCATTCATGCCCGCCGTCCCGACGACCAGGCGACTTGCAATCCCGACATCTATCGCCGGATCAACGAGCTCATTCGCGGCAAATGCGACATTATCATCAACAATTCGACCGGCGGCGGCATCAACGGCGACATGGTCCGTCAATCCGCCAACGGTTATTGGGAAATCATTTGGGAGGAGCGGCTCAAGGGGATGGAAGCGGGAGCCGAGATGTGCACCCTCGATCCGACGACGATCATCGCCAGCTTCGAGGGCAGAGAGATCCTCATGAATACCTCGCCAACGCGCTGCCGGCAGCTCGCCGAGGGCATGCGAGCGCGGGGGATCAAACCGGAGTGGGAAGTGTTCAGCCCCACGCATCTTCTCCAGGACGTCACTGCCTGTTTGCGCGCCGGCCTGGATGAGCCGCCCTTCTTCGTGAACTTTGTCCTCGGCGTCGATCGCGGTTTCCAGGGGGCTATGCCGTACTCACCGAAGATCCTGCAGCAGATGGTCGAGTTGATGCCGCAGGGCGCGATCTTCAATGTCAGTGCGATCGGACCCGCGCAGCTGGACGCGGGAATCCAATCCCTGTTGCTCGGGGGACATGTGCGCGTGGGTCTCGAGGACAATCTTTATTATTCGCGCGGTCGACTGGCAACGAATGTGGAGCAGGTCGAGCGGATCGTGCGCATCATCCGGGACATGGGCCTGGAGCCGGCCACCGCCGCGGAAGCTCGCGCCATCATCGGCCTGCCTCGCCGCGCATCGACAAGCGTGGCGGCGTGAGGTGATGTCATGTCAATGAAGCCGATGAAGCCCCTCTTCTCGGCGGTCCACCACGTGGCGAACACGGTGGCTGCTGGCGCCATCATGCTGCTGGGCGCCATCACGGCGAGCAATGCCGCCGATCCGATCAGGATCGGTTTCAGCGTCGCCTTGACCGGCGCAGTTGCTGCAAACGGAAAACAGGTGCTGCTCGCGATTCAGATTTGGCGAGACGACATCAACGCGAAGGGGGGACTGCTCGGGCGTCCGGTGGAGCTCATCTTCTACGATGACCAGAGCAATCCCTCGACCGTGCCCGGCATCTACACCAAGCTGATCGAGGTCGACAAAGTCGATCTCACGGTCGGGCCGTATGCCACGAACATGGTTGTTCCCGCCATTCTCACGGTGCAGCGGCACAAATACATGACTATCAGCTGGTTCGGGGTCGCCGCCAATCGCGAAATTCACTACGACCGCTACTTCTCCATGCTTGCCGCCGGCCCGCAGCCGTCGCTCGCGTTCAGCGAGGGCTTTTTTGCGCTGGCGATGCAGCAGAATCCGAAACCACAGACGGTGGCGATCTCGGGCGCTGACGCTGAATTCTCGAAGGTCTCGACGGATGGCGCAAGAATCAACGCGCAGAAAGCAGGGCTAAAGATCGTCTACGACAAAAGCTATCCACCGACGACGGCCGATTTCAATCCGATCATTCGGGCGATCCAGGCGACCAATCCCGATATCGTTTACAACGCAAGCTATCCTCCCGATACCGTGGGCATGATCCGCGCTGCAAATGAAGCGCGTCTGGCGACCAAGATGTTCGGCGGCAACATGGTCGGGTTGCTTGCGACGGTGTTCAAGACGCAGCTTGGGTCGCTCCTCAATGGCATTGTCAGCACCGCCGATACGTTCATTCCGTCACCAGGCTTTGATTTTCCAGGCGTGAAGGAGGTGATGGAAAAATACCAGGCGCGCGCCCCGCGCGAGGGCATCGATCCGCTGGGCTACAACTATGTGCCGTACGGTTACGGCGCCATGCAGGTGCTCACGCAGGCGATCGAAGGCACCCGATCCCTGGACCAGGGCAAGCTTGCGGCCTATGCGCATGCGCACACGTTCAAGACGGTTGTCGGCGACGTTGCGTTTGGCCCTGACGGCGAATGGTTGAAGCCGCGTCTTCTTGTCACGCAATACCAGCACGTGACCGGCAACGACCTGGATCAATTCAAGGACTACAAGAAACAGGTTGTCCTTTGGCCGCAGGAATACAAATCCGGTGATTTGATCTATCCCTATAGCGCAGCAAAACAATGAATGACCGTTTCGGCTCTCTGGCTCCGCCTCGATCAGCCGGCAAGAAAGGCGGTGGAGCGAAAAGGAAGAGCGGATGAGCGATCGCGAACGGCAGGTGCGCGAGCGTGCATATTTCATGTGGGAGGCGGAAGGACGCCCCGAGGGACGCGCGGAGATGCATTGGCTGATGGCGGAGATCGCAACCGCGCTGCAGAGCTATCTCGACGCCAGCGAACAGGACCGTCTGAAAGGGGCAGGGATGAACGGAAGCGATCAAACGAACCGGGTCTTTAACCGGCCTGCCGGCAAACCTTATGCCGGCAGGCCTTGATGCTGGCAGGATCGTCCGCCGGAGATTTCTGGTGGTCAGGGCACCCCTGCATTTCGCGCCTGGCGGGCGCGGGCAACTGCTGCAGCCGATCATTGCCGTTAGGTGACCAGCGTGCGGCTCAGCCGAGGTGGCTGCGAAAAAAATCAAGCGTGAGCGACAGCGCGCGGTCAGCCTCCGGCTTCCGGTAGGTCTTGCCGCCGTACCGTGCGAAGGCGTGGTCGGCTTCGGGATATTTATGAATTGTCACCAGCGGATTGGGCGACAGCCGCCGCTCCAGCAGGTCGTTCACCTCCGCCTGTACCCAGCGATCCTTCATTGCCATGTGCAGCATGAAAGGACGGTGCAGATTGTGCGCTTCGCGGATGCGATGCTCGATGTAAGTGCCGTAGTATGCGACGGCGCAATCGAGATCAGTGCGGCAGCACATGAGATAACAGAGCTTGCCGCCGAGACAGTAGCCCACGGCTCCTACCTTGCCGTTGCAGTCCTTGAGCGCCTCGAGATGGTGCCAGGTATCCTCCATGTCGCGCACAGCGAGGTCGTAGTCGAAGTCGTAGTAGAGGTCGAATGCCTGCTTGACGTGCTCGGGATTGCTGTCGGAAAGCTCGACGCCCGGCTGCTGCCGCCAGAAAAGATCGGGAACGAGACAGATGAAGCCGGCCTCCGCAAATTCGTGGGCGTGATGCCGCATGGTGTCGTTGACGCCCCAGATTTCCATGATGGCGATGATCGCTGGCGCGGGAGTGCGGGCGGGTATGGCCAGATAGGCCCCCATCTTGCCGTCGCGAAGCTCGACCTTGATGTTCTGCGTTCTCATCTTCCAGGCCTCACAGTTTCAGAAGAAGGCGCGCATTGCCGGCGAGAATGTCATCAAGTTGCGGTGTCGGCAGCTCGAGGCCGCGTACCCCGCGGATGGTGTCCCTGATGAGGCCGCGGCCCTGCTCGGCGTCGAACGGTGCGTCCGTTGCGAACAGGCAGTGCGATGTCCCGAAGAACGCGTGACCGCAGCGGGTCGCTGCTTGCTCGCCGCCCAGCGCGGTATCGGCGTAGAGCATCTTGTAGTAATCGAGAGGTGGGCGCTTGAGTCCGCGCTGCTCGGCAATGGGGTTGCGATCCGGCGTGCCGAAGAAGATCTGGCGAAAGCCAAGCTTAATCTTCCCGGCGAAATACGGGATCATGCCGCCCATATGATGGGAGATGATCTTGAGCGACGGCAGCTCATCGAGCAACCCTGAATAGATCAGCCGGGTCATGCAGGCGGTGGTCTCGTATGGCCATCCGAAACTGAACCAGATTTCGTCCTGCGATTGCTGCTCGCTGGAGTAATCCGGAAAATCCGGTCCACGCATCGGATGCACCCATACCGGAAGGTCATGATCGACCATGCGGCGAAACAGCGGGCGGAATTCGGGTGCGCTCAGCGGCCGGCCCGCGACATTGGTGAACACCTGGATGCCGCGCGCGCCAAGCTCCGTGATGGCGCGGTCGATTTCCGCCATCGTGGCATCGAGGTTGTTCATGGGGAGCGCGGCAATGAAGGTGGGAAAACGATCGGGGTGACTGCGGCACAACTGCGCCAGCGCATCGTTGGCAATGCGCGCGAGCGCAGGCGTGACATCAGGCGAGGCGATCAGCTCCAGCGGTGGATTGGCGAGCGAAAGGACTTGCTGGATGTCACCGAACTCGTCGAGCAGCCGCAGACGCACAGCGATATCGACGAGCGTGGCCAGCCGCGGAAATGCGGTGACCGCAACGTGGTCCGGGATGAGGGTCGCCAGCCGCTCCAGGTAAGCCTTGGGCATGAAATGATTGAAGACGTCGATAATCATTGCGTTTTGGATGCTTGGCGTCGCTTGGTCTGGCCTTGCCTTGCCTGGTCTTGCCTACCTTATCCTGCGAGCGCCGAATGCTTGTGCTCTTTCCAAGCGACTGGGACGCTGCGACGTTAACCGAAGCAGATTTTTTCGTGCGAGGCGAGACGCGAGGTGCTGAACGTTTGCAGTATCAACGTCAGCTTGCGATGCTCTTTCTGCTCGAATTGCGAGGAGTTGGCCAAACGTAATGCCGAGCTTCCAGACCATATCGCCTGTTCTACAGTTTTCCGGCGCCGGTGCACCCCTGGTGCTGCTGCATTGCCTGGGCGTGGATCACCGGTTCTGGGATTTCGCCCTGCCCCTGACGAGCGAGTTGCGGCTGCTGCGCTATGACTTGCCCGGCCACGGCGCCACGCCGGTCCCCGATGGACTCTATTCGATTGCGGATCTGTCAGGGCAGATGCACCGCATGCTGGTCGAATCCAGTATTGCCAAGGCCCACATTGCTGGAATTTCCCTGGGCGGGCTGATCGCGCAGGACTTCGCGGCAAGGTATCCGGGAATGGTGGACCGGCTGATCCTGATCGACACGACGCCCCGCTACGCCGACGATCTTCGCACGATGTGGGCGTTGCGAGCAAAGACAGCGCGCAAGGAAGGCGTGTCCGCTCTCATTGCAGGTCTCCTGCCGATCTGGTTTTCATCCGAAGCCCTGGTGCGGAATCTTCCCGCGGTGCATTACGTGCGAACCGCATTGGCGCGGACGTCTGCCGAAGGTTATGCGCTCGCCTGTGAAGCGCTGGCAGCGGCGGATTTGCGTGACGCCGCCGCGCGTATCACGGCGCAGACGCTGGTGGTATGCGGTGAAAATGACATCCCGAGCTTCGTCGAAGCCGCGCGGTGGCTCAATGACAACATCCGGCGTGCGCGGCTCGCTTGGATCCCAGGTGTCCGGCACGCATCAGTCATCGAGAAGCCCGAGCACGCTGTGCCGCTGATGCGAGACTTCTTGCTTGCCCATGACAAGGCTTAGCACGGGAAGCTTTGCCTGATCGTGATACCGTGTATTCTCATGCGCGGTCGTCACAAGTACCAGCCGAATGGCGGTGAAATTGGGGGAAGCACCGAATGAGCTATGCTCAACAACAATCATACGGGATCATCAAGCCGGCGGACGAGAAATCGGCCGAGCTTGTCACGCGCCTGGACCGGTTGCCATTCTCAAGATGGCACAAAACCTTCTTTGCACTGGCCTTCTTCGGCATTTTGCTTGATGCGATGGATTTCGCTCTGTTCGGCGGTGCCCTTCCGCTGATCTCCCGCGAGTTTGGCCTTGGTCCCGCACAGGCCGGATTGCTGGCGACTGTCGGGCTCGTTGGCGCATTCGCCGGGGCGCTGTTCTGGGGCACCATCTCCGACTACATCGGACGACGCACCGCGTTCCAGGCGACCGTTGGAATTTTCGCCGTCTTTACCGGTTTGATCGCCGCGTCATGGAATGTCGTTTCGCTGGCGACGTTCCGGTTTTTTTCCAATTTCGGTCTTGGCGGAGAAGTTCCGGTTACGCTGACGCTCGCATCTGAATTCAGCCCGGGACGTATCCGCGGCAGCATGGCGGGGAATGTCCTCGCCGCATTTCCAGTTGGTCTTGCTGCAGCCGCGGGACTGAGCCTGCTGATCCTGCCGATTTGGGGTTGGCGCGGGCTGTTCCTCGTCGGCTTTGTGCCGGCAGTGCTTCTGCTGTTTGTACGACGCTACATGCCGGAATCGGTGCGCTACGACATCAACAAAGGCAACATCGCGGAAGCGCAGGCGACCGTCGAGCAGATCGAGCATCAGGCGCTGGGGCGCAACCTCAGTGCCGAGGAAATCAAGGCATTGCCCAAATTGACGGCCGATGCAGCCATAACCGGCCGAGTGCCCGTCATGGAGCTGCTCGCCCCGGGCCGCGCCAAGCGCACCGTATTGCTCTGGATCGTCTCGTTCGGGTTCCTGTGGGCATCAAACGGAATTCTGTTCATGCTTCCCACCATCCTGCAACAGCGCGGCATTCCGCTCTCGCGCGCCATCACATTCATGCTGATTCAGGCGATCTCGGCATTTTTTGGTTATTCGGCTTGCAGCTTCCTGATCGACAAATACGGACGGCGGCCGGTTCTATTCCTCTATTTCTTCGTCGGCGCCTTTTTTCACTGGTGGTTCGCGGAAGCCAGCGGCGCTTGGCTGTATGTCGCGGCCGCAGCGGTCGGTTGGGTCAATCCCGGAGTATATGGCGCAACGGGTGTTTACGTTGGCGAACTGCACCCCACCCGCATGCGTGCAACTGCACTCGGCTGGTTCTTTGGGGTAGGTCGCATCGGCTCGTTCCTTGCCCCGACTGTGGTCGGATTCATGCTGGCCTACGGTGCGGGTCAGTGGGTCCTCCACACATTTGCGCTCGCCTATTTGATGTCGGCCGTCGCCTTGTGGCTCGTCGGGATCGAAACAAAGGGCAGGGCCCTCGAGGAGATCAGCGGCGCCAAACCCCTATAGAACAAATCTCCATAATAGCGCTGCGTCTCTGACGTCTCATTTTGGCAATAGTCATCGGCGGTCGCAAAAGCAAAGCCGATTGCACTGGCATGCAAGGCATGCTGCATTGGCATCAATCTGCACATGATGAGAGCCGTTGTGATCCATCGGCACGACGCTGGAGGTCGGGATGACAAGAATTGGGCCGGCAGGATTTACCCTGGCGCTGACCGTCGCATTTACGGTTTCGGCCGCAGCTCAGGAGCCCATCAAGATCGGCGTGCTTGGACCTAACAGCGGTCCCTATGCGATCATCGGCGAGGAGGTGCGCAACGGCTTTGACACATATTTGTCCGAGGTCGGCAGTGCCGCCGGAGGACGCAAGATCGAGATGATCTATGAAGACACTCAGGCCAAACCCGACGTTGGACTGACCAAAGCCAAAAAGCTGGTCGAAAAGGACGGGGTCGCATTCATCGGCGGTGTCGTATCATCGAGTGTTGCTTATGCGCTACGCGATTATATCGTTGCCAAGAATATTCCGTTCATCGTGACCGTCGCAAGCGCCGATGGTTTGACTCAGAAACTGGCGGCCTCCAACATCTTCCGCACCAATAGCTCTGGCAGCCAGGCCAGCCACCCGCTCGGCAAGTGGCTTTACGACGTCGCCGGCTACAAGAAGCTCGTCATGATTGCACCGAATTATGCGATGGGTTACGAGCAGACGGGCGGGTTCGCCCGCACCTTCGTTGCCGCCGGCGGCAAGATCGTGAAAACGCTGTATCCGCCGCTCGGCGCCGCCGACTTCGGCCCGTTCCTCACGTCATTTGATCCAACTTCGGCCGACGCGGTTGGCGCGGTGTTCGCCGGCTCGGATGCGATCAAGTTTGTCAAGCAATACGCCGAGTACGGCCTGAAGGGAAAAATCCCGCTCATCAGCACCATCCTGTTGACGGATGATTTGATCTTGCAGGAGGAGGGGGATGCCGCCATCGGCATCACGTCCGCGTCGCAGTATTCGTCAACGCTTGAGACCGCGGCCAATAAGGCCTTCGTCGATGCTTACCGCAAGAAGTATAATCGCGATCCGACATTATACTCCGAGGCATCCTACGTCGGCGCGCGCGTGGTCGTCGAGGCATTAAAGGCGGTGAAGGGCGACATCGCCAACACTGCCGCAGTGACCGCAGCCATGAGCAAGGTGACATTCGAAGCGCCGCGCGGACAATTCCGTTTCGACGAATACAACAGTCCGGTGCACAACATCTATGTGTTCAAGGTCGAAAAATCCGGTGGCAAGCTGATCAACCGCCCGATCGCCGAGTTCAAGGACGTGTCGCAGTTCTGGACCTGGTCGCCGAAGCAATACATGGAGATGTCTAGCTATTCCGATATCGCCAGCTCCTGGGTGAAATAGCGATTGAATTTCTGGTCGATTCAGTTCCTGAATGCTTTTTCGCTGGCGATGTTGCTGTTTCTGCTGTCGGCCGGCCTTTCTGTCATTTTCGGATTGATGCGCATCATCAATCTGGCGCACGGCTCTTTCTATCTGCTGGGCGGCTATGTCGGGCTCACGGTGATTCGCACCACCGGCAATTTTTGGCTCGCGCTGTTGATCGCACCCCTGGTGGTTGGTGTGCTCAGCGCCGCGATTCACCGCGGACTCCTGCGCCGTGTGCAGCAAAACGAGCTCGCGCAAGTGCTGCTGACGTTCGGCCTGCTGCTGATGATCTCGGATCTGACAATCTTGATCTGGGGCGGCCTGCCGCGAACATTGCCGCGACCCGACTACCTGGATGGCGCCTTGCGGATCGGTTCTCTCACGTTCCCGACCTACCGCGTGGCGCTGGTAGTCGCCGGACTGGCCGTTGCCTTCGCGATCTGGCTGCTCCTGGAGCGCACGCGGGTCGGCGCGATCGTGCGAGCCGGCGTTGACGATCAAGAGATGGTCCGAGCAATTGGAATCAGCATTGGACTGGTCTTTACCGGCGTGTTCGCAATCGGGGCGATGCTCGCGGCCGCCGCGGGCGTTCTTGGCGGCGCCTTGCTCGGCGTTTATCCCGGAGCGGACTTCGAAGTGGTCCTGCTCGCATTCGCGGTGGTCGTCATCGGCGGGCTAGGCAGCCTGCGCGGCGCTTTTGTCGGCAGCCTGTTCATCGGCCTCGTCGATACGTTCGGCAAGGCGCTGATGCCGCAATACGCTCTATTCAGCATCTTTGTGCCCATGGCGATCATGCTTGCCATCCGGCCTCGTGGCTTGTTTGGACGTGCCTGAAGCGGCAGCAGCGGTCAGAGCGCGAATTCTTTGGCGGTTGTGCAGCATTGCCGCAATCGCCCTTGCGATCGCGGCTGCCTGGCTGCCGTCGTATTACACCGGTCTGCTGGTGGAGGGGCTGATCTTCTCCATCTTTGCACTCAGCCTCAACTTGCTCATCGGCTATGCCGGGCTTCCCTCACTCGGTCATGCGGCATATTTCGCGGCAGGTGCCTACGCCGCCGGCATCGTCGCCGTTCGGGTGACGCCCAGTTTCTGGGTTTGCGTCGCGTCCGGGCTCGCCGCCAGCCTGGCACTGGGCGCCGCTTTCGGGCTGCTCGCCTTGCGCGCGAGCGGCGTCTATTTTCTGATGATCACGCTCGCGCTCGCGCAGATCGCCTGGGGTGTCGCGTTCTCTTGGCGCGACCTCACTGGTGGAGACGATGGATTGCGCGGCGTGCCGCGTCCCGTCCTCGGAGTAGCCGACACGGATCTGTCCGGGACTACCGCCTATTATCTTTTCACTCTCGCCGGTTTCATCGCCGTCTTTGTGCTGATGCGTGCGATCTTGCGCTCGCCATTCGGCCGGTCGCTGCGCGGCGTGCAGGACAGCCCCGTTCGCATGGAGGCGCTCGGCTATAATGTCTGGCTCCACAAATACATCGCGTTCGTGCTGGCGGCCGGCTTTGCCGGTTTCGCCGGGACGCTGTTCGTCGGCTACAAAGGCTTTGTGAGCCCCGAGTCGGCAAGCATCATCGTGTCCGCCGAGGTCATGCTGATGGTGATTCTGGGCGGAGCAGGCACCCTGACGGGACCCGTGCTCGGCGCCTTTGTCATCATTCTGCTGAGCAACCTCATCAGCGCCTACACGGCGCGCTGGACGCTCATATTGGGTGCGATGTACGCGATCGTCGTTCTGGTTGCGCCGGCTGGAATTGTTGGCGAACTTCAGGCCGCGAGCAAGGCAAAGCGCGGTGTCCGATGAATGCGCTCTCGGTGCGCCATGCGACGATCAACTTCGGCGGCGTACGGGCCGTCACAGACATCACGATCGAGCTTGCGGTGGGTGAACGGCGCGTGCTGCTGGGGCCGAACGGCGCCGGCAAGACAACGTTGTTCAACATCATCGGCGGCCAGATCCGCCCAAAGCAAGGAAGCGTCAGCCTCTTCGGGAGGAATGTCACGCATCTCCCTCCATTTCAACGGGCACACGCGGGGCTGGCACGAACCTTCCAGATTACGACGCTGTTTCCCAGCCTCTCCGTCGCGGACAATATCTATCTCGCGATTCAGGCAGGGTCGGCAGCGCGTTACGCGATGTTGCGCGATGCCGACAACGTTCGCGATACGGTCGGGCGGGTCGAGACAATTCTCGCCGAATGGCATTTTGCTGCGGAGCGCTCCGCTGCCGTGCGCGATCTGTCCTACGGCGAGCAACGCAAGCTCGAGCTGGCGATGGCGCTTGCCGGCCGGCCGCGCCTGCTCCTGCTCGACGAGCCGACCGCGGGACTGTCGACATCCGAAACACAGAACGTCGTCGCTCTCGTATGCGGCCTTGGTCGCGACGTGACGGTGCTGGTCATCGAGCACGACATGGACGTCGCCTTTGCGATCGGGGAACGTTTCACGATCATGAATCAGGGCAGCATCGTCGCCGACGGCACGGCGGAAGACATCCGCGCCAATGCGCAAGTGCAATCGATTTATTTCGGCGACGCCGAGGCATGAACCGCCCGGCAATGCAGATTGACGACATTCATACCTATTACGGTGACAGTTACATCCTTCAAGGTTTGTCCCTCGGCGTTGCACCCGGCGAGACCGTGGCTGTGCTGGGCCGCAATGGGGTCGGCAAGACGACGCTGATGCGCTCGATCATCGGATTTGCGCCGCCAACGCGCGGGATCATCTATTTTCAAGGTGCGGTTATTTCGGGTCTTGCGCCCGAGCAGATTGCCCGGCGCGGCATTGCATTGGTGCCGCAGGGGCGCCGGATATTCCGCTCGCTGACCATAGAGGAGACCCTTTCCATCGCCGCCCGTCGCCAGGCTCGGCCGCGGGCTTCCATCGAACAAGTCTACGATGTCTTTCCGCGGCTGCGCGAGCGGCGAGGCCAGCGATCGGAATCGTTGTCCGGCGGCGAGCAGCAGATGCTGGCAACCGCACGCGCCCTCGTCAGCAACCCCAAATGCATCCTGCTGGATGAGCCGACCGAAGGATTGTCACCGCTCGTGGTGCAGGAATTGCTGGCTGTATTGCGAAGGCTCAAGGCACAAGGGACAACCCTGCTTATCGTCGAGCAGCGGATCAGCTTCGCCGTCGCGCTGGCCGACCGTATCTACCTGATGAGCAAGGGCCGCGTCGCGATGGAAATCTCGCCGGAAGACTTGCGCGCCGACCTTGACGTTCGCCATCGCTATCTCGGCGTTTGATCGCTTGGGGCTTTTTTGCGGCTGACGTAGCGATCGAGCCCGATGTCGTGCTCCCAGACGCGGCGATCGGCTTCTATGATGTAAGGCCGCAGACGCGCCGTGCGCGCCATGACCGCATCTGCGTCGCGTTGGAATCCCGGCACCACGGCCTCGAGCTCGGCGCGGATTGTCGCTTCGTCAACCGTAAGAATTGTGCGATCGCGCATGACGATACGGCCATCGATGATCACAGTCTCGACCGCCCGCCCGCCCTCGCCATATACGATCTGGCGTGCCGCGCTGTTGGACGGGATGTAGACCGGATCATTCGTATCGATGATCACCAGGTCGGCGCGCATGCCTGGCCGGATCGCGCCGATCTCGTGCTGCAGGTTGGCCGTGCGCGCGCCGCCGATTGTTGCAGCACGGATCGCATCGATCGCGTCAGGCGGACCTTCCGCCGGATCGCTGACGGCGGCCAAAAGAACAAAAAGCTTCATGGCCTGAAAAATATTCTGTGCGTCCGAGCAGCTGCAGTTGTCGCAACCCAACGCAAGATTGACGCCGGCCGCCAGCAATGGCCGGATTGGCGCGATGCCGTTCTTGGTTTTCAGGTTGCTCAGCAAATTCAACACCACGCTTGCGCCGGCGCAGGCAATTTCGCTGATCTCATCGTCATCGAGCCAGACGCCATGCGCGAGCGTGAGGCGAGGCCCAAGCAAGCCGAGGTCCTTGAGAAAAGCAACCAGCGAGCCACCATGATCACTGAAATTGCGGCGCGCATTGAATGCCTCGGCGCGCGAGATGTAGATGTGCGAATAGACTGGAAGGTCGTAGCGCCGCGCGAGATCGGACAGGCGCTCGAGCAGACCGCGGCTGCAGCGCTCGGGGCTTGACGGCGCCACCGCCCAGCGGATCAGCGAGCTGCCGTCGCCCGTATTGAACGCTTCCTCCATGACTTCGATCGGATCCGGCACCTTCGCAGGCGGCGGCGGTCCTGCCAGACTACGCTGCAAGTCGGCGGGAATGGCCTCACGCCAAAACGGGACCGTATCAAGCGGCGACCGGTCCGCCACCTGCAGGCCGATGATCGCCCGCAGCCCCGCTTCGCAATAGGCTGACCGAACCACTTCAACCTGAGCAGCCGTCAGGGGAAACAGCGTCAGCATATCCTGCACGGTGGTAATGCCACCGCGAATGCACTCCAGTGCACCGAGAATCGTTCGCAGGCGGATTTCCTCGTTGCTGCGCGGTGGATATGCGCGCGGCAGCGCGTTGAGCACCCAGAGCTCCAGGATGGAGGGATCAAAGCGCCCTTTGAGAAAGACGTCGTGCGAATGGTAGTGCGCGTTGACGAAGCCCGGGACCACGAGCTTGCCGCGCGCGTCGATGACGGTTGTGCTGCGTGCCGCATCACCTGACGGCTCCGCGAGAGGGGAGGGCGCTCCCACAGAGACAATCCTGCCGTTCGCAATCAGGATATCCGCTTCGCCGGGACGGTGCGGGTCCTGGTTCAGATCGAGCACGCGGCCGCCCTGCAGCAGCAGGGGCGGTGGCTGATGGATATCCACCGTCGTCATGGCCGGACCCTCGGATCAAGTCCGGCAATGACGGCAGGTGAGAGGTGGCTAAAAACCGTCATCATCGCAAAACGCGAAGCGATAGTGATCGTGCTCGCGTACAATTTGCCCTCCGACCGGCGCCGGAAAATGTGAAGGGAAAACGATCCGGTTGCTGTCCGCATGGTCGGCCAGAAACCGGCGGCGCGTTTCCCGGGCTTGGACCGGATCGACGCAGAATCGCGTGCTCCAGTCCGGATAGCGAAGCTGTAACGGATGGTGCATGAGGTCGCCGCTCAGGATCGCTTCGCTCCCGGCGCCTTCGAGGATGACCATGAAATGCCCCGGCGTGTGTCCAGCAGCCGGTTCGATACGAATGCCGGCCGAGATGCCGTATGCGCCGTCGATCAATTCCGCCTGGCCGGACAGGAATATCGGTAACACGCTGTCGGTGATAAAGTCTCCGGTGCGTTGCAGGCTGGCGATACCCGCCGGAGAGCGCCAGTATTCCCACTCCGGCCGCGAGACCAGGTATCGCGCCCGTGGAAATGTCGGCACCCATTTGCCGTTCTCAAGCCGCGTGTTCCAGCCGACATGATCGACGTGCAAATGAGAGCACAGCACCAGGTCGACATCTTCCGGTGCCACTCCCGCCGCCCGCAGATTTTCAAGCCAAGGCCAGTCGCGCTGATGAAAGAACGGTCGCTGGCGCTGCTTATGATTGCCGCTGCAGCTGTCGAGCAAGATCGTCATGCCGCCATTGCGGATGAGAAAGCTCTGAATGGAGATCACGAGCAGTTGCGCGGCCGCATCATAATATCGTGGCGCCAACCATCCCAGGTTTTCGGCGATATGCGTTGGCGCGCAATCCGGAAAAACCTCGAATGGAGAGAGCAGCGGCCCTTCCGACTCGGGAATACGAGTGAGCGAAGTCTCGCCGAAACGCCAGAACGGAGCCATTGGATCTATGGGACGATCTTTGCGTGCTGCCGTCGTTCGAGACGGGCGCCAGGCGCGCTTCTCAGGACCAGGTCCTTGTAGGGTCGGGTTTGAAACCCGCTCCTACTTTCTTTTCGGATGTTATAGCATCTTAGGTTAGCTGGAACGTCTGGTTCACGGAGGGGCGGCAAATCGTGGACATCAACAACATCAATCATGTCGGCCTGGCAGTGCGCGATCTCGCGGCGACCGCGCAGCGCTATGAGGCGATGGGCTTTCAACTCACTCCCTATTCGCCCCACTCGGCCGCATGGAAGCCGGGCGATCCGGTGCAGCCGCTCGGCTCCGGCAACCGATGCGTCATGTTTGCAAACACCTACCTTGAAATCGTCGCCAGCGAGAATCCGAAACGACCGGCTGCGCGCATCACCAGCTTTCTCGAGCATCATCAGGGCGCACATATCATCTGCTTCGACTGCGGCGATTGTAACGGCATCGACAAACGCCTGCGCGGTCTTGGCATCGAGACATCCGGCGTGATTGCATTGCAGCGCGAGATCGACACCCCGGAGGGAGTGCGCACGGCCAGGTTCGAGCGCACGCAATTTGCCCCGCGAGGCTCACCCGAAGGGTACATCCAGGCCACTCGTCATCTGACTCCCGAATATATCTACCAGCCGCGCTACATTCGCCATCCCAATGGGTGTCATCAATTGTCCGAAACCTTTCTGCTGGCAGACGACCTGCTCGCTTTCGAACGAAAGTACCGCGACTACCTTGGCATCATACCGGCGCAGGAGGGAAAAGCGGTACGCTTCCGGCTGGCCCTTGGAACCACCTTGACGCTCGCCGATGCTCGCAACGCGACCGAGCTCATCCCCGGCACGCTGTTGCCGCCTGTTCCCGGCATTGCGGCGGTTGCCTTCCGCACTTCCGGGCCTGCCGCGCTCCGGGAGCGATTGGATGCTCACGGCTTTACCGTCGTCGAGCTCGGCGAACGCATCATGGTGCCGGCCGAAGAAGCCTGCGGGGTAGCACTGTTGTTTGGATCTTGAACGGCGGATGAGCGTGCAGACGTCATCTCGGAAGATTGCATTCCTGGTGTCGGTGTTGGTCGGCGTGCTCTTCGCCACGACTGCCGACAGCCAGGAATTTCCGAGCCGGCTGGTGAGGCTGATCGTCCCCTATCCGGCCGGGGGCGGCGTGGACGGGCTCGCCCGGCCGATCGCCGATCGCCTCGGGCGAATGTGGGGACAGTCGGTCATCGTCGAGAACAAGCCGGGCGCGAGCACCATGATCGGTGGCGCCGAGGTCGCACGTTCGCAGGCGGACGGCTACACGCTGCTGCTGACCAGCGACTCCTCGATCACCAGCAATCCGCATCTGTTCAAGAGGATGCTGTATGACCCGATCAAGGAGCTCACGCCGGTCACGCAGCTTATCGATCTGCATCAGTTCGTGCTGGTCCACCCCTCCGTGAATGCAAGCACAATGCAGGAGCTGGTGGCCCTGGCGAAGGAGCGGCCGAATGCCCTGAACTATGGCTCCTACGGCAAGGGCAGCCAGCCTCATCTGCTGTTCGAGATGCTGCGCAAGGACACGGGCGCCCAGATCCAGCAGATTTCCTACCGCGGGATCGCCCCTGCGATTACGGCCGTGCTGGCCGGCGAGGTGCAGATGACACTGGGAAGCGTTGCCGTCGCGTCCGGCCATATCGAAGCCAAGAAACTCAAGGCGCTGGCAATCGGGCGTCAATCGCGATCGCCAACGCAACCTGATATCCCGACGCTGCGCGAAGCCGGCTTTCCGGATATCGAGCCGCTTTCCTGGTTCGGCTTGTTCGCGCCGATCGCAACCCCGCCGGCGGTGATCGACAAGATCCAGAAGGCGGTGGCTGCGACTTTGAACGAGCAGGAATTCAAGGCGCGCTTCATCGATGGCGCGGGGCACACGGCAGTTGGCAGTACCCCGGGAGAGTTTGAAAATTTCATCCAGCGAGATCTGGAGGCGAAGCGCACACTGATCGCCGGCGCGGGCATCGAGGCGGAGTAAGCGTCGCTCCACTCGTCCTCGATCAAATCTTCACCCAACCCGCCGGCGGCTTCTTGCCGGGATGGATGGCGCCGCATGTCTTGCACTTGCGGGCCTCGGCATTGGCGTAGAATGCATCGTAGAGTGGCGGCAGATCCTTCACGAGGTGCTGCACCTTTACCTCGATGCGGTGAACAAGGTTGCCGCACGCGAAGCAATACCAGTTGAAGGCATCGTCCGCGTCCGGCCGCGCCGCCTCCACCACCAGGCCGACCGAGCCGTCCTGCGGCCGCTGCGGGGAGTGCGGCACATGCGCAGGCAGCAGGAACACTTCGCCTTCGCGGATGGGCACGTCGTAGAACTTGCCCTGATCGACGACCTTGAGCACCATGTCGCCCTTGAGCTGGTAGAAGAATTCCTCCACGGGATCGTCGTGATAGTCGGTGCGCTCGTTCGGCCCGCCGACCACCTGCACGGTCATCTCACCATCCTCGAACACCTTCTTGTTGCCGACCGGTGGCTGAAGCAGGTGCTGATTTTCGCCGATCCACTTTTGGAAGTTGAAGGCATGGAGCCGCCCGGTCGCCATGACTGATCCTCCTCATCTTACGCGTCGGATGGGCTTCGATCTCATGCAAATAATAGCGAGTTGCCACCCTGCCTGAAAGGCCGCCGGGTGGTCTTGCGACTGTTTGAACGCAGTACCTGGGTTTAATCCCTCCCCCGCTTGCGGGGGAGGGCGGTCGAGCGAAGCGAGACCGGGTGGGGGCTCAGCAAGGTCGATCGAAAGCAGGAGCATTTCACTTCTTGCGAGCGGTTCTTTCGCGAAGGCTACCCGCGATTTGGGTGGCACGACCCCCCACCCGGCCGCTTTCGGCGGCCACCCTCCCCCGCAAGCGGGGGAGGGATTGGAGCTTGTTGGCCAAGCCGAACTCATAACGTCTAAACAATCAAAATCACTGTGCAGCGCTACGAGGAACAATCCTTGCGGTCGGTGTGAGGCCTTGGCCGGCGCGTCAGGCGACCGCCGGTTCGTCCCGCCGCACGGTCTGGCGGACCTCGAAGCCCTCGAATTGCGGATGATCGAGGTAGAGCGGCTTATTCTGGCCGGCATCACGATGAGCCGCCCTGAACTCCTCTGATCTGGTCCAGGCTTCAAAGGTTGCCTTGCTCTGCCAGATCGTGTGCGAACAATAGAGTGTGTGATCGTCGTGCTCGGGACCCCTGAGCAGATGGAATTCGATGAAGCCAGGTACCTTCTGAAGATGGGTGTCGCGGCTCGTCCACACGCGCTCGAAGCCCTCTTCCGAGCCCTTCTTCACGCGAAAGCAATTCATGGCGATGAACATGGTTCGTCTCCGTTGCAGAGTTGGAGCCTGTCAGCGCGGCGACGATCGCGCCCGAGGACGCCGCGCTCTATCTTGCAGTGATCTCGCTGTCCCTTGCCGAGAGGCTGGCAGCCGACGACTCACGGAAGAGTGAGCGCGGCGGGATTCTCAGGAGGATGTCTCTTACGGGGTGCTCGGTCCAGGCGAGCGTGACGTAGTCGCGGTGGCGGATGCCTTCGCCGGTCGGCAGGAACGCAACCGTGCCCGGCTTGAGCGGACCATTAAGCTCGGAGGCGACCGGAATGCCTTTGTCACGCAGGATGCGCGCGAGCTCGTCGTCGCGGCGTTTCGTGTGCTGCGTATAGGCGCTGACAAAGAAGGCGGAACGGTTGTTGACGATCCATGACGAGAATTTGTCCATTTCGCCATAGAGGGCGTCAAGCAGGACCACACCCTTCACGCGGCTGCCGAGCCCGCCGACATTCAGGCTCGAGGCGGCGGCCACGAAGCCGCCGCTGTAGGCGACAATCACCACCGGCATTTTCGCAAAGGCCTCGGCGGCGCGCGGATCGCCGTGAAGGCGGGCGAGATGGTTTTCCGCTTCCACCATGAACCGCTTGAGCCCGCCGCGCTCCCAGAACTTTCCGGCGCTGGAATCGGCGGCATCATAGGCAAGCTGTGGAGCGACCAGCACGGCATTGACGCCGGATTCGGAAATCTGCCTGGGCAGCAGCTGGCGGTCACGCACGTCGCGCTCCAGCGTCGCCCCATGACCGTGGAAGAAGAACCACAATGACGCCGGGCTTGCGCACGTCGAACCCCATGGGCACGTGGACGAGGACACGGTTGTCGCTGTAGCGGCTGCTCTCGGAGCTCTTGCCAAAATAAGGAAACGCCGAGTTCTCAAAGCCGATCAAACGGGTCTGCGCCTGCTTGATGGCCGGCAGGCCATATGGCAGCTCAGGAGACAGCGACGCCAGCTTGAAGGAGCCCGAAGGAAGTGGTCCGGTGCGATCGCCAACCGTCGCACGTGCGGTTCTGGTTGAGGAGCCCTCCGCGAAAGAATACCGATCGGCGAAGCCGTCGGAGGCGGAATACCGGTCGGCGAATGAATCTCCCGACTTTGTCTTCGCCACCACGGTGGTGCGCGCGGCGCGCGGAACGAGAATATCGCCCTTGGTGGAGGCGGCGCGCTGCGTCGCCGAATCCCCCTTGGCGGCCGGCCTGGTGTCCGAATTCCCACAGCCCTGAAGAAGGCACGGCAGCACCATAAGCGCTGACGACATGGTCATCCAGCGCCGCCGCAAGCTTGTCCCGCGCGTTCCCGGGAAATCACACGTGCCGCTGATATTCGGGATTGCCGATCCCGCTGAGATCATCCCCACACAGTTCCAAGCCAGACGCGCTGGGTGTGCGGCAGTTCCCCAACCACCGCGGCCACGTCTTTCGTCGGAACTCCCCCATCCCTGCTACAATAATGAAAACACTGGATTATGTCGGCATTGTGAGACTATTGCTGGTCACAGTGGCGTTATTAAATCCACATTAAGACAGGCGGTCAGACGCTGGCGCGCTGATATCAGCGGGGCAGGAATCGCGCCCGGCGAACCTGTGACGTATTTACTACGCTCATTAGCTTACTGACCATTAACGGTTACAAACTGGAAATGTTCTTGCGCAATATTGCCTCAGTTTAATAGTCAACTCGCAATAAGGGTGTGACACGGGGGAGAGCGCGCGTGGCCATTATTGAGGTTGGAAGTCCGCCTCGATTGGCCGGGCTTCCGCGGATCGGCGTGTCAGTCTCAATGCTGACCGCCACTGCCATTGTGGTCGCCGACATGGTCGGCGTCGGCGTGTTTACCAGTCTCGGCTTTCAGGTAAAGGGGCTTCCGTCGGGCTTCTCGCTGCTGCTTCTGTGGGTGGTCGGGGGCGGCGTCGCGCTGTGCGGGGTATTTTCCTACGGCGAGCTCGCGGCCATGTTTCCCCGCTCCAGCGGCGAGTACAATTTCCTGACGCGGGCCTATCATCCGGCCGTCGGCTTCCTGGCGGGATGGCTGTCGGCCACGGTCGGCTTCGCGGCTCCGGTGGCGCTCGCCGCCATGGCGTTCGGCGAGTACGGGAAGGCGATCCTTCCGGGCGCTCCGCCGCTTGCGCTGGGCGTCTGCGCCGTCTGGATAGTGTCGCTGGTGTCGCTGCGCGGCATCCGCCACAGCAGCGCATTCCAGATAGCCTGGACCGTTCTGAAGGTGGCTCTGATCCTCGCCTTCCTGATCGCAGGGTTCGCTCTGGGAACACCGCAGCCGATCTCGTTCGCACCGTCACCTGCCGACGCCTCCCATGTGATGAGTGCCTCCTTCGCGATCAGCCTCGTCTTTGTGATGTATTCGTATTCAGGCTGGAATGCCGCGACCTACATCGTTGGCGAAATGCATGATCCACAGCGGAGCGTGCCGCGCTCGCTCCTGGCCGGGACATCGATCGTCATCATCCTCTACGTCGCGCTGAACGCCCTCTTTCTCTACACCACGCCGATCGAGCAGCTTGCAGGTCAAATCGACGTTGCCGTTGTGGCAGGCAAGCACATATTTGGCGATCTCGGCGGCCGCATCGTCGGCGCGCTGATCTGCATCGGGCTCGTTTCCTCGATCAGCGCCATGATGTGGATCGGCCCGCGGGTAACGACAACCATGGGCGAGGACATCCCGATGCTGCGCGTTTTCGCCCGCCGCTCGGAAAGCGGCGTGCCGACTACAGCGATCCTGTTCCAGCTCGTGGTCGCGACTCTGATGCTGCTTAGCCAAAGCTTTGAGGCGGTGCTCGACTTCATCCAGTTCAGTCTGCTGGCCTGCTCTTTCCTCACGGTGCTGGGCCTGATCAAGCTGCGCATCACCCGGCCTGATCTGCCGCGGCCCTATCGCGCCTGGGGATATCCCGTGACGCCGCTCGTCTTCCTCTCGGTGACGGCGTTCATGATGTACTACCTCGTGACCCAGCGTCCGGTGCAGTCGTTCATCGGCGTGCTGATCATGGCGTCGGGTCTCGCCGTCTATTACCTGTCACGGACCCGGATTGTTCTGGGCCTTGCAACGCCAAGGTGAGCTCGCAAATGCTTCAGCGCAGGATGATGATGATGATCATCGCCGCCGCCGCCGGCCTGCTTTTCGTGGCATTGGCGCCGGCGCGTGCCGCCGAAACCGCGTCTGCGAACGACACGGCGCGCTTCCTCGCCGGAATGCCGCCCGCCGCCGACTCTCCGCTCGCGCCGTTGACCAGGGACCACGCCTGGCAGCAGCATGCCCGCACCTTCGACTCCGCCTTCGAGCGCCTCGATCAGCGCCAGCTCGCGCGGATTCGCGCGTGGTCGGCCAGCAATCTGACCGCGCCGCACCCGACCGTGTTCTACATGTTCAGCGGTCCGGACTTCCTCTACGCTAACGCCTTCTATCCCAACGCCAAGACTTATGTGCTGAGCGCCCTCGAGCCGGTCGGCACGGTGCCCGACCTCACCACGCTGCGCGGATCGCTGGCGCCCAACCTTTACCACCTGCACGCCTCGCTCAGCACGATAATGTCCTACAGCTTCTTCATCACCCACCACATGAAGTCGGATCTGCGCGTCGGCCGGGTCAACGGCGCGCTGCCGATCCTGTACGTGTTCCTGGCGCGCTCGGGCAAGACCATCCGCGAGGTCACTCCGGTCAGGCTCGACGACGAGGGGGTGGTGCAGCCGGACGTCGATGCCGGTCGCGGCAGCGCGACGCGCGGCGTCAAAATCACGTTCGCCGGCAGCGACGGCGAGGAGCGGACGCTGTATTATTTCAGCACCAATCTTGCCAACGATGGCGTCAAGAGCAGCAAATTCCTGAAGTTCTGCGCGACGCTCGGGCCCGCAGACAGCTTCGTGAAGAGCGCCTCGTACCTCCTGCACTCGGGCGGCTTCTCAACGGTCCGCGACTTCCTGCTCGCCAACAGCGCGGTGATGGTGCAGGACGATTCCGGCATTCCGCTGGGCTACTACGACCCCAAGAAGTGGGATTTGCAGCCGTTCGGCCGCTATCTCGGCCCGATCGGCGTCTTCCCCGGCAGGTATCAGGCGAAATATGCCATGCTGTTCAGGAAGAGCCGCCCGATCGACTTCGGGATAGGCTACCGATGGCATTCAAACGAGTCGAACGTGCTGGTCGCCGTAAGGACGCAGGGAGATTCCGCCACCGAAGCGTCGGCCCAGCCGGCGCAGGAAGGACAGGGCTCCGAAAGCGGCGCGTCGCAAACGGCCGCCCCAGAGCGTCGTTCCGGCGCCCGCCAATGGCGGTCCAGGCAAACATACGGATCGCCGCTGGACTGGTTCCGCTTCCGCCGGTGAGCAGTTGCTCTGCCAGGAAACGCGGGTGATTTCGTGAACGTCCCGCATTAATCAGGAAACAACCCGTGTCAGCAGCGATCCGATGTCGACCCGCGATTATTGCGGCGTTGCTCGCGGCAGCAGGTGTATTGGCGTCTGAACTGGCGCCCGCTCGCCCGCTCGAAGGATCGGAGCAGCACCAGCTCCAAATGCGGCAGCAGGCAGAGCTCGACGCGCTGCGTGCACAAATCCACGCTCGCATCCTCCTGCGCCCCGAGTCAAAGCTTGGCAATGATGATGTTGAGATGTATCGGGAGCTATACAGGCACGACGCTCAAAAGATTCGGGACAAATATCTGAAAGAAGAAACGCGCGGCCAGGAGATCGACATATCTATCGACCGATTTGCCACCGAACGGGACGAAAACGCAAAGGTCAAGAAGAGCGATATCGAGAATACCGGCAGCAAACCAAAAGATGTCCGGTCTGACGTTCAACTTGGCCGCTAAAAGCCCACTGGTGGCAAAGCGACAGGCTGAGATATGGAAAAGCCAGGGACATGAAGTTGATGTCGATAGCTATCCGCACAAGTACATCGACAAGACGACCGATACAACCCTGTGGTTTGACTGCAGTCCCAATCCGAAATGCGCCGCAGCGAGAGCGACGGACTACGATGCTTTCTTCACCGAAGGAGGACTGCAGAGGACCGGCAACACCAGTGCTATCCAGGATCCCAAAGGCTTCGGCATCGACAATGATTGGAAATTCAATCAGGGGGTCAAGGAATTCGAGCACGGACTCGCAACCGGGGACCAATATCTGCAAGCCGAAGGCTTGAAGACAATCGCGAAGAGCGTAGACAAGGCGGCGGACGCCGCTGGCCTCAAGGTCCCGGAGAATCGCTTCTTCCAGCAGACGGAAGGGCTGCGCAGCTATAAAGACCCGGTCGAAGTCGGTATCTCCAATCCTGATGATCCGGATCCTGTCGAGCAGGCAAAGGTCCGCGCGTTCATTGAACAGGCCCGCAACGCCATGGCAGAGGCGAGGGAACGCCTCGATTATCTCGGTGATCGGCTGGATGCGGCGAGGGCTCTGATGGCCGACGCGTTGCGGCAGTTCGATCCGGACGCGGCGGCCAAATTCGATCGAGACCGAGAGCGCGTCAGATTGACCAATGAAGTCAGGGAAAACGCGATTGCCGAATTAAAGCGCGAGATCGCCGCTGGCTGGGATTTTAGGCGCGCATTCACGCTGAGTGGCCGCTCCGAGTAATTTCCCCGCTTCGTCCAGGTGAGCCCATTCAGTCTGGACCGGCTGCCTTCAGAATAGCTTCAGTGTCGGTCAACCAGACCGCGGGTTCTTGTTTCAAGCGCAAGAGAACACGCCGCATCGCCGCCGCACCGTCGGGCGTTCCCACCACGAACGGGTGCAGGCCGATGACCACCGTCGTCGCCTCGCGTCCAGGCTCGGCACGGGCCTCGCTGACCAGCTCCAGCACATAATCCAGCCAGAGTATCTCGATCTCTGTGGGCGACTTCGTTCGTGACAGGAACTGACCCATGTCGACCGTGACGGTCGGATAGGGCAGTAGAATCAGAGCGCCATCCGGGGTCTTCAGGCGCGAAATGATATCCGAATCCATCTGATCGAGGTTGTAAGTGATGCGCTCGGCGGCCATCGCCTGCATGGTGTCGCCGTTGGAATAGACGCTCGGACTTGACCAGCCGGTCGGCCTGACGCCGGTCGTGGAGGCGATCAGGTCCAGTGTCCGGCGGATATAGGCTCGCTGCTCGGCGAGTCCGCGCCCGAGCGGCAGAATGTCATTACTGTTGTTCATGCCGTGGGCGATGATCGGCGCCTTCGGATGCGCAGCGCGCAACTCCTTCCATACCGATGGGTGCGCAACGGGAAATGCGGCGTTCAGCACGATGCTGAGCGGAACGTCCAATTCCTTGAACAGCCGGCCAACGCGCAGGTTACCCCAGCTGATCGCGTATTGGCGGAAGGCTTCGTTTACCAGGTCCGGGTTGCGGGTCGCCAGGTCCGGGCGGAAAATCGGACCCTGGCCAAACCCGAACTCCTCAACGAACAGAGCGAAGCTGACCGCGACCTTCTTGCCCCCAGGCCAGGCCGAGACATGGACCGGATCGCGCGGGAATTTTGTTGTCCAGTCGGTTCCCTCCTGAGCAAGGGTGACGCCGGTGGTAAATTGAGCGGTGAATAAAAACCCAAATCCGGCTATGAAGCCGCGCCCCCAAGCCTTTATCATTGAACCCTCATCGGCCGCGTTGATCGCGCCGTTCAGGGTAAGCCCAACGGATAAAGGTCACAACCAGCTGCACGTGCCCAATGGTGAAGCCATTTCGGGTTCGCGCGCTTTGTTGTCGTGCTACACCATCGCAGGGCACGCCACGCGATGGCGTTGCCGGTTAGCATGGCGCCGTCTCCGTTTAGTGCAACAGGCCGATCCGATTCCATAAGATCAGGAGGAGACAATGGATATCCCCAGTCTCGTTGTCCCGGACGCCAATTACGGCAGTTGCATGAAGCTGACGAGACGCCGACGCGACCTGGCATCGGATCCTTGTTCGTTCCTCATGAAGATTGGCAGCACGTTTGCTGCGGCTCTCATCTGCGCCGGGATGATCCCGGGCGCGGCGCGCGCTGCGCCGCTCGATGCGCAGACAGTCAATGCTGCGCAGGTCGCGGCGCCTTCCGGCAAAGGACGGGCTCGCGCTCCCAGCGCGGCCGCAATCATAAAGGCTGAAGTGCTGCTCGATCGCGCCGGCTTCTCGCCGGGCGAGATCGACGGGAAGACCGGGAGCAATTTTCAAAAAGCTGTCGCCGCGTTCCAGGAGGGAAATGGAATCAAGCCGAGCGGCAATCTCGACCCTCAAACCTGGGATCGACTGATTGCAACATCCACCGACCCGGTTCTCGTGGAGTATGAAATTCAACCGGCGGACGTGAAGGGCCCTTTCAACAAGACCATTCCAAAGTCATTGGAAAAAAAGGCGGAGCTGAAGTCTCTTTCCTACACCGGCCCGCGGGAGCTGCTTTCCGAAAAATTCCACATCGACCCGGGTCTGTTGACGAGGCTCAATCCGAAGGCGTCGTTCGAAGCTGCCGGCGCCAAAATCCTGGTGACCAACGTTATGAAGAAGCCATCGGAAGCAAAGGTCGCAAAGATTGTGGTGAACAAATCCGGGCGGACCCTTCGCGCGTTGGACGCTGACGGAAAGCTGATCAGCTTTTACCCCGCGTCAGTCGGCAGCCAGGAAAGGCCGGCTCCCAGCGGTACGCTGCCCATTCGTTCCGTCCTGGAGAATCCCACCTACCATTACTCTCCCGAGCTTAAATTCAAGGGGGTGAAGACGAAAAAGCCATTCACCGTCGCTCCCGGCCCCAACAATCCAGTGGGCAACACGTGGATCGATCTCGGTGACGCCTACGGCATCCATGGCACCCCGGAGCCACAGAATGTCGGCAAGACCGAATCTCACGGATGCGTCCGCCTCACCAATTGGGATGCAGCGGCTCTGGGCAAAATGGTCCGGAAGGGAACCAAGGTGGATTTCATAAACTGATACGAGGCGCCGTTGGGAAGACGACTGTCGGGATGACGTCTTGTTGACAGCACGGCCCCGTAGGATGACGGCCTTCGACAAGCCGCGCCTCAAGAAGAAAAACCCGGGAGCGGGCGCGCGCAATACCCAGCTGCTCTTCGCGCAAGCGCCGTCACCCACGGTGGCGCGCCGGCTCGGATATCGCATTGAGTCCAAGCCGCCTATTCCGCGCGAATTTTCTTGTTGCCGTCTGCTGACAACCCCTATATGTTCTTGATTTGTTCTTAGGGAGGCTGCCATGGAAAACGCCAGTCATCCGAATGAAGCTTCGGGAACCTGCTCGGCCCCCTTCGCTGCTCAGATCGGAGAATCAGAAGTTTTTGCAACGACCTGTGTTGGTCCGCTTGACGCAGTGCCTGCAACCGCGCGATTGGATGGAGCAGACACGCGTTCAGAACCTGGCCCGACTACACCTCTTAGCCCGGTATACCCGCCGCAAGGCTTGGACCATGGAGCCGCGGGTTTCAAGATCTGGCAAAACGAACCCAAATTCCGAAAAAAATCCGCAACTTAGGATTTTTGCAGAGGGACAAACCGCACCTCAAGGAGAAAAATCCGGAAGATAAAGACTGAGAGGATTTGGTCATGAAACATGTGATTCTCATTCCGCTTTGGTTCCTGTGGGCGCAAGCTGCGATAGCCGCGTCCCCCACCATCATCGATGGCCCCTATGTCGCCGAGGCGCTCGCGCGAAATGCCATCGTTTGGGACGTACGCCCTGCCGAGGCCTACGCCAAAGGACATATTGCCGGCGCCGTCAACATCGGCGATGCGGCGAAAGTCCTGCGCGATGAAAATACCGAGGATTTCATCGCAACCGACCGTGTCGAGAAGATACTCGGCGCGGCGGGTCTCGACCCAAATCGCGAAATCATCGTCTACGGCAGCCGCGGTACGTGGAACCCCTATTTCGGTCTTTATGCCGTGCAGTATTTCGGCGGCAGAAATGTCCGCATCTACCATGAAGGCATCGAGGACTGGGCCGCCACCGGCCGGATGGTCAGCCGAGAGGTGTCGCAGCTTCCGCCCGTCGCGCTCAAGCTCGAAATCAATCCGACGGTCGCGGTCACGACCAAGGACGTGGTGGCCCGGCTGAACGACCCAAATGTGCAAATCGTGGACGTGCGCACTCCGCAGGAGTTCATCGGCGAAGATATCCGCGCCATTCGCGGCGGTCATATTCCGGGCGCCATCAACATCCCCTACGAACAGAACTGGATTGATCCCGAAACACCCGCCAAGCTCGCGCGCAAGCAGGTCACGAGCAACGCCGGCATGTCGCTCAAGCCCGCTGAGCACCTGAAACGATTGTACTCAAGGCTCGATTCCAGCAAGGAAACCATCGTCTATTGCCAGAGCGGCGCCCGTGCATCGGAGACCGCCGGCGTGCTTCAGCAGCTCGGCTTCACAAACGTGAAGGTCTACGATTCGTCGTGGCTGGGCTACGGCAATACCCTTGATGCACCCGCTGATAATGTGACGTTCTTCAATGTGGGGCTGCTCAACTCGCGGTTATCGGCGCTCCAAGACCGGGTCAATCAGCTCGAGAAGGAGCTCGCCGAAGCTAAAACGCGCAAATAATTTACTGCCGGTGCAATTCATCCGTCCCGCAATTCGGCCTTCCAAGCCGCGGCAGGACTGCCGCCAGCGCCACGGCCGTTTGCCATGGAGCGCAAAAAACTGGTAATCGGGAAAGCGCAGGCAGCCGACTACGCAGCCCGCATCGCCCCGACATTGCAATGGAAGTCGCGGCCATTCCCGGTTCGAGCGACGAAGCCCGCGCGAATGACGAAGTCGCCGAAATGTTCACCCGCCTCGCGCTCGGCGGCATAAGCGGCAAATATGGGATCAAGCCGCGCGATGATTGCGGCGTGATCGAGGTCTTCGGCATAGAGCTTGGAAAGGCGCGAGCCGTCGAATGCCGCACCGAGATAAAGGTTGTACCTTCCCGGCCCCTTTCCGACGAGGCCGATCTCGGCGAGATAGGGCCGCGCGCAGCCGTTGGGGCAGCCGGTCATGCGAATGACGATGTCGTCGGGAAAGAGTCCATGCGCCGCGAGCCGCGCATCCAGCGCATCCAGCAATGCGGGCAGGTAGCGTTCGCTCTCCGCCAGTGCCAGCCCGCAGGTCGGCAACGCGACACAGGCCATGGAATTTCGCCGCAAGCCCGATCCCGACGCCAGCAGCGCGGCGTCCGAAGCGATTTGCTCGATCGCCGCCCGGCGTTCCGGCCGCACGTTGGCGACAATGAGGTTTTGATTGGCGGTGATGCGGAAATCACCGTCATGCAGCTCGGCCATCCGCCGTAGGGCCGAAAGCTGCTGCGCGCTCGGACCCGCATCTCTCACCCGGCCATTCGCAATGAACAGCGTGAGGTGACCGCACCCGTCCTCGCCCTCGGTCCAGCCGTAACGATCGCCGGTCGAAGCGAAAACAAAGGGTTTCGCGCGCTCGAGCCTCACTCCCGCACGCCGCTCGACCTCGGCGCGGAAAACGTCGAGGCCACGATCCTCGATGGTATATTTGAGCCGCGCGTGCTTGCGGTTTGCCCGGTCGCCCCAATCGCGCTGCACGGTGACCACCGCCTCGGCGATTGCGAGCGCATCGTCCGTCGCGCAGAAGCCCATGATGTCGGCGGTGCGCGGATAGGTCTCGAGCTCGCCATGAGTTCATTCCCATGCCGCCGCCGACCGTAACGTTCCAGCCCCGCACGCCACCTTCCGAGTCCATGATTGATATGAATCCGAGATCGTGCGCGAACACGTCGACGTCGTTCGACGGCGGCACCGCGACCACGATCTTGAATTTTCGCGGCAGGTAGGTCTTGCCGTAGATCGGCTCGACCGCTTCGTCCTCGCCGCCGGCAATGCGCTCGCCGTCGAGCCAGATTTCGCGGTAGGCCGGCGTGCGCGGCGTCAAACGATCCGAGATCGCGCGTGCGAGATCGAGCGCGGCCGCATGCGCGTGCGACTGATACGGATTGGGATTGCACATCACATTGCGGTTGACATCGCCGCACGCGGCAATGGAATCCAGCAACGTCGCGTCGATCGCCTGCAGGGTCGGCTTCAGATTGGATTTTATGACGCCATGCAGCTGGACCGATTGTCGCGTGGTCAGCCGCACGGTGCCGTTACCGTAGTCGCGCGCGACCTGGTCGAGCGCCAGCCATTGCACGGGGGTGAGGATACCGCCGGGAATGCGAACGCGGATCATGAAGGCGAACGCCTTCTCCATTTTCTTGCGCGTGCGCTCGGACCGCAGATCGCGGTCGTCCTGTAGATACATGCCGTGGAATTTCACCAGCTGGGCGTCGTCCTCGCTGATCGCGCCAGTGATTTCTGCGCGCAGTCCCTCGGCCAGCGTTCCACGCAGATAGTTGCTCGCCTCCTTGATGCGTTCGTTGCGCGAAAGTTCATCGCTCATTGCGCTTCGTCCGTTCGTATCGTTTCAATAGGTATCTTGCAGATAGCGCCGGTCGCGCTCGAGCGCGCCGACCGCCTGCTCCGCTGTCTCCCCGGACATCGCCTTCACATCGACAAAAGCCCGCACCAGCGTTGCACGCACGTCTTTCGCCATCGCCTTGGCATCGCCGCAGACATAGAGATACGCGCCGCCTTCGAGCCAGTCGACAAGATCGCGGCGCTGCTCCCACATGCAGTGCTGCACGTAGATCTTCTTCGGCCGATCGCGCGAGAAGGCGACGTCCATGCGCGCAACCGTGCCATCGGTGAGCGCATCCTGCCACTCGAGCTGGTAAAGAAAATCGTGGGTGAACCGGCGGTCGCCGAAGAACAGCCATGAACGGCCGCGCGCCGCGGTGGCGCGCCGCTCCTGCACGAAGGCGCGGAATGGCGCGACGCCTGTCCCCGGTCCGACCATGATGATGTCGCGATCGGATGCGGGCAGCGCGAAATGCCGGTTTGGCCGCAGCTTCACCCGCACCCGGTCGCCGCGCTTGCTTCGCTCGGCTACGAAATTGGAGGTCACCCCTTTGCGCCACCGGCTATGGCTTTGGTAGCGCACCGCGGAAATCAATAAATGCGCCTCGTCGCCAACCTCGCGGCGCGAGGAAGCAATCGAGTAGGCCCGCGGCGCCAGCGGACGCGTCACCGCCCGCAGGTGCTCGGCGCGTAACGCAATGGGAAAGCCCTTGATGAGATCGATCAGTTGCCGGCCTGCGATCCAGCCGCGCGCCTCGCCGCTCGCGACGAGCGCCTTCACGTCACGGTGGCCGGTCGACGTGGCGTAGGTGTCCAGGGTCTTGAGTGAAAGCGTGCTGATGTCGCGCGATCTGATCATCTCGGCACGCAACCCATCATCGCCAGCGAGTCCCGCCGCAACGAGCAGCTCATCGACTTCGGCCGGATCGTTCTCGGGAAAGAGATCGAGCGAGTCGCCCGGCTGGTAAGCGGGGGCGGTGCCGTCAAAGGCAAGCGCGAGATGGATCGTTTCCTTATCGGAGCGCGATGAATTGAGATTGATGTGCTCGGTGATCTCGGCCTCGACCAACTCGATGCTTGGGGCGTCGGTACCCGGCTTGGCTCCGAAATCAACCTCGATCACCCGACCGCGAAGAGCATCCGGCGGCACGAGCACCTTAAGTGCATGATCGATCCAGAGCGCAGCAGGATCGGCAAAATCGAGGTCGCAATCCACCCGCGCGACCGCACGCTTGCCGCCGAGCGCGGCGAGGCGGGCGTCGATTGCCTTGCCGACGGCGCAGAACTCCGCATAGGCGGTATCACCCAGCGCCAGCACGCTGAACTCGACGCCGTCGAGGCGCGGAGCCTTCTCGCTCATCAATTCCGCATAGATGCGCGCGGCACGCGCCGGCGGCTCACCCTCGCCCCAGGTGGCGGCAATCACCACCAGCCGGCGGAATGCCGGCAACGCCGCGAGATCGAGGTCGGCCATGTCGATGATCGACGGCTTCATCCCTGCCTTGCGGGCGGCCTTGGCAACGTCGCCGGCAAGCCGCTCGCAATTGCCGGATTCGCTCGCGAACAGGATGGTGAGCGGCTCGGCGGGACGCGTCGGGGCCGCCGGTTGCGGGACGTTCGGGCTCGCTGCCGCATCGGCGAGAAAACCCGAGAGCCAGGCGCGTTGGGTCGGGCTGGCGCGACCCACCACGCGATTGAGCAGATCAATCTCGTCCTCCTCGAAGGGAGCAGTCCTTGGAATGGTCGAGAGGCTCGCGGACACTTGGTCGTCTCAAGCTCAGAGCGGCAACCAGGGCCATGCAATGAGAAGAACGATAAAGGCGATGGCCGCGGCCACGGCGGCCCAGGCGCCGTGGAGGGTCATGCGGGCCGAGCGATGTATGGACGGGTGGTCGGACATTACTGGCTCGCGCAAAATGACGGCGACTGGTCAAATAGAATATTCTTTTGTTGTGACGCAATAATACTGGATAAATAAGAAAATTACTCTCTGAAATTGCTATGCTATATGATAATATTTCTCGTTCCGAACCTGCCTCAGCGGTCATCGCCTACGGTGATTGGCAGCATTTTCCCCGCGCTGCGTGACGTCGTCCGCATGAAGCATTCCGCTCAAATGCCGGAATCCGCCTACGCGCCGCGGCGGCGGAATTTTCGACAGGCTCGCGCAAAGAACCAAATCGCTTCGGCGTAAGCGCCGCTCGCCTGAATTGTCTCAAGCGCGAACCGTCCTGAGCCAGAGAAAGTCCACAACGTAGAGGCCGGTTCTGACCCGAGCGGTCATTGTCGAGGGCCACCAGTCGCGAGCCAGCGCAAGGACTGGCTGGAATACAAGCAGCATTTGGCGAGCATAGAATACGGCCCGGGCAGAAGTCGGTCGTTGGCCGATGTCTGCTTGAAGGCACAACGGTTCAGATCGCCGACGTCCGCACTGACTCGGAATACGATTTGACCGGACAATTCAATTACCCGCAAAAAGGGTGGCACCGGTCTGGGGCTCGCGATCTCAAAGCGGATCATCGAGATGCACGGGGGCAAAATCTGGGTTGAGTCGGCTGTGGGGCAGGGCTCGACGTTTTCTTTCACGATTCCGGTCTCCGTGGAGCAGCAAGCGAGGCCGGCGTAAGAAGCGCCGCGCAGCGGGCCGGATTGGCTTCGCCAGGGCGATTGTGCGCTACCTACACAGGGCGATTGTGCGCTGGCAACGCGGTAGCCCTCTCGTGTATAAGCCGTCCGAAAATCTCGCCCGCAGCGGGGCTTAGCGTAAGCGGAGTGGTCATGCCCGAGCGTTGGACGCGCGATGGATGGCGCAGAAAGCCGATCCTGCAAGTGCCGGAGTATCCCGACAAGGCCGCCCTCGAAGCGGTCGAGCGACAGCTCGCGACATTTCCGCCGCTGGTCTTTGCCGGCGAAGCGCGCAACCTCGAAAAGGTGCTCGGCCGCGTCGCAATGGGAGAGGGGTTTCTGCTGCAGGGAGGCGATTGCGCCGAGAGCTTCTCCGAGCCCAGCGCCAACAATGTCAGCGCCAACAATATCCGCGACTTCCTGCGTGTGTTTCTGCAGATGGCCGTGGTGCTCACCTATGGCGCCGCCTTGCCGGTGGTCAAGGTCGGACGCATCGCCGGACAGTTCGCGAAGCCGCGCACTACTCCTACGGAGAGAAGAAACGGCGAGGAGCTGCCCAGCTATCGCGGCGACATCGTCAATGGCGTCGAGTTTGACGCGCAGGCGCGTCGCCCCGATCCGGCGCGACAGATCGAGGCGTACCGGCATTCGGCCGCCACGCTCAATCTCCTGCGCGCGTTTGTTCACGGCGGTTACGCCAATCTCGCCAATGTACGGCAGTGGACGCTCAGCTTTGTGAAGGACTCCCCGCAATCGCACCACTACGAGGAGCTTGCCGACCGCATCGCGGAGGCGCTCGGCTTCATGCAGGCCTGCGGTCTCGACCTCGAAAGCCACCCCGAGCTCAAAAGCACGGACTTCTATACCAGCCATGAGGCCTTGCTGCTCGGTTACGAGCAGGCGATGACGCGGGAGGATTCGACCCGTCCCGGCACGTTCTGCTGCACCTCGGCGCATATGCTCTGGATCGGCGACCGCACCCGGCAGCCGGATCACGCCCACGTCGAATTCTGCCGCGGAATTATCAATCCGCTCGGATTGAAATGCGGTCCGTCCAGCAAGATCGATGAGATGCTGCGCCTGATCGACATTCTCAACCCGGAGAACAGGCCCGGCCGGCTTACGCTCATTGTCCGGCTCGGCTCGGACAAGGCTGCCGATCAGCTGCCGGGGATGATCCGCGCCGTCGCGCGTGAAGGACGCACCGTCCTGTGGTCATGCGATCCCATGCACGGCAACACCATCACGTCCGATACCGGCTACAAGACACGGCCGTTCGAGCGCATTCTCTCGGAGGTGAAGACCTTCTTTGCCATTCATCGCGCGGAAGGAACGCACGCCGGCGGCGTGCATCTGGAGATGACCGGGCAGAATGTCGCCGAATGCACCGGCGGAGCGCGCATGATCACCGATGCCGATTTCAAGGACCGTTACCACACGGTCTGCGATCCCAGGCTCAATGCTGAGCAATCAATCGATCTTGCTTTTCTGCTTGCCGATCTGCTCAAGGCGGAACGGACCGCCCGCGTGCGGCCGCTGCCGGCCGCCGCCAGCCTGTGAAGAACCAAAGCCTATCCCGATGAAATTGACGCAGCTGCCTCTTCACCTCTCCCGGCCGAAGCGGATATCGACTTCGCGAGATTAGCAGGCTCTCACCTCTCCCGGCCGAAGTCGGATATATCCGACTTCGGCCAACGCATAGTGCCGAACTCGGGTGAACCCGAGTTCGGGCGGGGTGAGGTGAAAACCCAACCCCCTTGCTTCAGCCCTCCTCAGCTGCATCCCGTGGTGCCGCCGCAGGTGTCGCATTTCAGGCAGGTGCCGTTGCGCACCAAGGTGAAATTGCCGCATTCGCCGCAAGCTTCCCCGTCGTAGCCTTTCGCCTTCGCCTCGGCCCGCTTCCCAGCCGCGGCAGCCCGCGCGTGCGCGCGCTCCTCGCTCTTGGCGGTCTCGCTCCTGGCGATCGTCAGGGCCTGCTGCTCCAGCTGCTCCGTGGGCGAGAGCTTCTGCTCAAGCTCTGGCTTGAGCGCGACGCTGCCGGAGCTTTCGGCGCGTCCATCCCGAGGGCCGAACGCAGTGATGTTCGCGCCCATCATCGTGGCCGAAGGCGAAAGGGGATTGCGCGCGCCCGCCTCGCCAAAATGCGAGGAAGACGCGCGCGTCTCAGATGCCGCACCCCCTGGTAGAACCGAGAGCTTGTCGGTGCGCGAACGCGTCAGCCCACGCGAGACATATTTCGTCGACGCGGCAGAGGGCCTGCCTTCTTCGACGCCTTTGCCGAGCGCGTCGAAGCTTCCTTCCGTCGGATCGACATGAGCCAGATCGAAGCGCTCGAGATAGCTCACGGCGAGCTCGCGAAAGACGTAATCGAGGATCGAGGTCGCGTACTTGATCGAATCGTTGCCTTGGACCGGGCCCGACGGCTCGAAGCGGGTGAAGGTGAAAGCATCGACATATTCTTCGAGCGGAACGCCATATTGCAGCCCGAGCGAGACCGCGATGGCAAAGTTATTGAGGAGCGAGCGCAGCGCAGCTCCCTCCTTGTGCATGTCAATGAAGATTTCGCCAAGCCGGCCATCGTCGTATTCGCCGGTGCGCAGATAGACCTTGTGGCCGCCGACGACGGCCTTTTGCGTATAGCCTTTGCGCCGGTCGGGCATGCGCTCGCGCTCGCGCATGACCACGATTCGCTCAACCACCTTCTCCACCACTTTTTCGGCCAATGCGCTGGCGCGCGCCGCGCTGGGCTTCTCGATGAAGGCCTCGACAAGAGAGTCGCTCTTCGTCATCGGCGATGAGCTGCGACTGCAGCGGCTGTGACAACTTTGACCCATCGCGGTAGAGCGCGTTCGCCTTGAGCGCGAGCTTCCACGAGAGCAGATACGCTGCCTTGCAATCTTCAACCGTGGCGTCGTTTGGCATGTTGATGGTCTTTGAGATCGCCCCGGAGATGAAGGGTTGCGCCGCCGCCATCATGCGGATGTGGCTTTCGACCGAGAGATAGCGCTTGCCGTTGCGGCCGCACGGATTGGCGCAGTCGAACACCGGATAGTGCTCGGCCTTGAGATGGGGCGCGCCTTCGACCGTCATGGCGCCGCAGACATGCACATTGGCGGCCTCGATCTCGCGCCTGGTGAAACCCAGCGCCGAGAGCAAATCCGAGCGCGCGTCGGCGAGCTTTTCCGGCGCAATGCCGAGTTGGGCAACGAACTCCTCACCGAGCGTCCATTTGTTGAACACGAACTTGATGTCGAAGGCGGTCGGCAGCGCCTTCTCCACCTTTAAGATCGCCTCGGGGGTGAAGCCTTTCTGCTTGAGCGTCGCATGAGTGATGGCAGGAGCATCAGCCAGGCTGCCGTGCCCGACGGCATAGGTCTCGATCTCAGCGATCTGTGACGGCGAATAGCCGAGCACGCGCAGCGCCTCGGGCACGGCGCGGTTGATGATCTTGAAATAGCCGCCGCCGGCGAGCTTCTTGAACTTGACCAGGGCGAAATCGGGCTCGATGCCGGTGGTGTCGCAATCCATGACCAGGCCGATCGTGCCCGTTGGCGCAATGACGGAGACTTGGGCATTGCGGTAGCCATGCTGTTCGCCGAGTGCCAGCGCGCGGTCCCACGCCCGTATGGCGTGCTCGACCATGCGCGGATCGGGACAGGCCTTGTGATCGAGCGGGACGGGTGGCGTAGCGACCTTCTCATAGCTGGTGCGTTCGCCGTGTGCGGCGCGGCGATGGTTGCGAATGACGCGGAGCATGTGCTCGCGGTTCTTCTTGTAGCCGGGGAAGGGGCCCAGCAGCTGGGCCATCTCCGCCGAAGTGGCGAAGCTCGTGCCCGTCATGATGGCGGTGAGCGAGCCCGCGATCTGTCGTCCGGAATCTGAATCGTAGGATAATCCCGAAGACATCAGCAGACCGCCCAGATTGGCGTAGCCAAGGCCGAGCGTGCGGAACTCGTAGGAGAGCTGCGCGATCTCGCGTGAGGGGAATTGCGCCATGAGCACCGAGATTTCGAGCACGATGGTCCACAGCCGCACGGCGTGCTCGTAGCCTTCGAGGTCGAACTGCCCTGCACATGCCTCCGGCCCCCACCCTGACCCTCCCTCGCTTGCAGCGGAGGGAAGGGGAGCACGGAAGGCAAGCAGGTTCATCGACGCGAGATTGCAGGCGGTGTCGTCGAGGAACATGTATTCCGAGCACGGATTGGAGGCCCGGATCGGCCCAGCGACCGGACAGGTGTGCCACTCATTGATGGTGGTGTGATACTGCAGGCCGGGATCGGCGCAGGCCCACGCGGCGTGCCCGATCTTCTCCCACAGCTCGCGCGCCTTCACCGTCTTTGCGATCTTGCCGGGCTTGGTGCGCCAGGTGAGGTCCCAGTCGCTGTCCGCTTCCACCGCCTTGAGAAACTCGTCGGTGACGCGCACCGAGTTGTTGGAGTTTTGACCCGAGACGGTGAGATAGGCTTCCGAATCCCAATCAGCGTCGTAGATGGGAAAGTCGATGTCGGTGTAGCCCTGCTTGGCAAATTGGATGACGCGCCGGATATAATTGTCGGGAACATGGTCCCTGCGCGCCGCCTTGATCTCGCGCCGAAGCACCGGATTTTTATCCGGGTCGAAGCAGTCGTCGCCCGATCCTTCGCACAGCACGCACGCCTTCATGATGGCTTTGAGGTGCTTTTGATTGATCTTCGAGCCGGTCACCAGCGAGGCGACCTTCTGCTCTTCGATCACCTTCCAGTCGATGAATTGCTCGATGTCGGGGTGGTCGGTGTCGACGATCACCATCTTGGCGGCGCGTCGCGTGGTGCCGCCGGACTTGATCGCCCCGGCAGCGCGGTCACCGATCTTCAAGAAGCTCATCAGCCCTGAGGATTTGCCACCCCCTGCGAGGCGTTCACCCTCTCCTCGGAGTCTGGAGAAATTCGATCCGGTGCCTGAGCCGTATTTGAAAAGGCGCGCTTCCCGCACCCACAGATCCATGATGCCGCCTTCGTTCACCAGGTCGTCGGCAATGGACTGGATGAAGCAGGCATGCGGCTGCGGATGCTCGTAGGCCGACCTCGACTTGGTCAGCTTGCCGGTCGTGAAGTCGACGTAAAAATGTCCTTGGCTCGGGCCGTCGATGCCGTAGGCCCAGTGGAGGCCGGTGTTGAACCATTGGGGCGAGTTCGGCGCCGCCATCTGCATGGCAAGCATGTAGACAAGCTCGTCGAAGAAGGCCCTCGCGTCCGTTTCCGAATCGAAATATCCGCCCTTCCATCCCCAATAGGTCCAGGTGCCCGCAAGGCGCTCGAAGACCTGCTTTGCGGAATGCTCACCCGTGCTGCGCTCCTTCTCCGGCAGGGTATCAAGGGCATCACGATCAGCGGTCGAGCGCCAAAGCCAGGGCGGGATAGTCTCTTCCTCGACCTTCTTGAGCCGGGCCGGAACGCCCGCTTTGCGGAAGTATTTTTGCGCCAATACGTCGGCGGCGACCTGCGACCAGGAGGCGGGCACCTCGACGTTATCGGCGCGGAATACGACCGATCCGTCAGGATTGCGAATTTCACTCGCCGTCAGCCGGAACGGGATTTCTGCATACGGGGGTTGCCCTTCCTTGGTGTAGCGCCGCTCTATTCGCATCTCTCATATCCCCTTTTTTCCTGGCGGCGGCCTCGCGGACAATCCGCTTTTCATATAGGCCGCCGCAGTGACTCCAGCGACGCGGCGATGGCCTCCACCGCGTCCCGTCTCCCATCCAAGCCTGTCTTACGCCTTACGCCTGGTATTATGAGGTGGTGTCAGCCACCGACTGCTCAGTTACGCACATCGGCGGGTTTTCCATCAGGAACGAGGCAAAGCAAAACCTTCCACTTTCCGACGCGCCTAGGCGGCCAGAGCGGTTTACGCAGACCCTTTCAGGAGAGCGCCCGGCGGGACTACGAACCACTCGCGCCGAACCACTCGAATCTAGGATGCCGGAGTTTGGTTCGTCAAGAACTAGTATGGCGCCTGTGAAGGAACCCTAAATATCGTAGCGGCCTGTGAAATCCGGGGGAGACTCAGCGGAGCATGGCCCAACTATCGGACAACGCGGCAGGATTTCAAAGACCCGTTGTCCACAGTCAGCGTCACGGCGTTGTCGTGCAAATCTGTCAAGCGAGAAATTTATGGGCATAGGCGCCAAATTCTCCCTTGGACTTCCTCCAGTGGTTGTCCGCGCGCGGTGACCCAGAGGCGGCATATCTGCGGCTGGACTCCTCCTCCATGCGATGGCATGACCGCCGCTGCATGGGATCAGGTTTTTGCACATGAAATCGTTTCTGCTGCGGTTTTTTACCTGGTGGAACGGCCAGACATTTGGGACGCAATTCTGGACTTGGAAGCATGGCGAGCTCGTCGGTGAGGACGAGTTTGGAAGCCGCTATTTCCGAAGCAAGGGCGGCAGAATCGATCCGACGCTCGGGTTTGAACGCCGTTGGGTCATTTATAATGGCATAGCCGAGGCCTCGAAGGTGCCACCCTCATGGCACGGCTGGTTGCACCATACCGTGGACATCCCGCCGACGCTTGAGCAGGTCACGCCACGGGCTTGGTGGAAACCGCATCGGCCCAATCTCACCGGGACGCCAGCTGCGCACCGTCCGATGGGCTCCATTCTTGCGCAGGGTTGACGTCCGAAAGCGACCGGCGACTACAAGGCCTGGAGACCCGACGAATAACCGCATGTCGGAACGATCGAGCGGACGTTCATCTGCTTGCCGAAACGCATAAATCGTCGCCGGCCAAGCGCCCTTTCCTCGCCGCATTCCGAGTGTTAACCGAATGGCTTGGACCGGCCGGCGTGCCGGAGCAGACCCAGATCGGATCAGCCGATGGCCCGCCCGCTTTGTTCTCTCCGCGCCGGCGCCGTTATCGCAACCTCGTTGACTGTTTCGTTGGCCGTATCGTTGACTGTTCTTGGCGCAATTCCTGCGTCAGCTCAATTTTTCAACCCGTTCGAGGCGCTGTTTGGTCCTCCACCACGGCCACCATCGAGCGTCCCCGCAGCTCGCCAGCAGGCGCCGCAGCCGGGCTATCCTGCGTATCCAGATCAACGATACGAACAGCGTTACGAGCAGGAGCCGGCCTATCCAGGTCAGGCCAATGTTCCCCGCCGCGGTCCGTCTCCGGCGGGAGTTCAATCGGAGCCGCTACCGCCTCCGCCTGGCAGCACGGCCTCCGTCGAGCCTGGTGCGCCGTCCGCTGTGCCCCTTCCCGGGGCTCCTCCAGGTCAATACCCGACACGCGGCACTCCGCAACCTTCAGATACCTCGCCTCAACCCGGAGACGAAGTCGTCGCCGAGCCGCCGCCGCAGAAGATCGACAACAAAGGCGCGATGTTCTCCGGGCTCGACAAGATCACCGGACGTATCATCAACTTTGACGCTTCGATCGGGGAAACCGTCCAGTTCGGCGCACTGCAGGTAACCCCTCGCGCCTGCTACACGCGACCGCCGACGGACACCCCCAACACGGATGCGTTCATCGAGGTCGACGAGGTCACTCTGCAAGGCGAGGTCAAACGCATCTTCTCCGGTTGGGTATTTGCAGCAAGCCCGGGGCTGCACGGCGTCGAGCATCCGATCTACGATGTGTGGCTCACCGACTGCAAAAGCCCGGCGGTCGCCGCAGTTGCGCCGCCCGATCTGCCGCCGGCTGTGTCTGCTCCTCCTCCGCCGAAGCCCGCAGCGACCGGAGCGCGGCGGCCTCCACAACAGCCGCCCCAGCAGCAGTCGGGGTTCGGCCAGCGCTGGATGCCGCAGCGCTGACCTTCGCGCCGCCCTTTTTGTTCCTTGCCGGTCGCGGTTTGCGTTCCTGCTTCAGCTTGAGCGCTGCTCCGCGGGTTTATCCTCATGGCTGAGGTTATGCGCCGTGTTGACAAGCGAAATGTGAGAGAATGCTTGCGGGAAATTGCCGACCAGCCGCTTTTCGGCCGGGTCGTATTCCTCCGACAGCAATCCCACATCGTTGCGCAATTCCAGCAATCGCTCGAACAGCTGCTCTGCTTCTTGCCTTCGGCCGAGCAAGTAATAGGCGTCCGCGAGCCAGAAGCTGCACGCCAGGAACACGCCTTCGCCGGGCGGTAAGCCGTCGTCCGCGGCTGCTGTGCGATAGCGCTGCACGAAGCCGCCAACGAGCAGGTTCCGCTCGATCGCTTCCACGGTTCCGCGCACCCGCGGGTCATCAGGCGGCAAGAACCCGAAAGCCGGAATCAGCAGCAAACTCGCATCGAGCTCCTTCGTCCCGTAAGCCTGAACGAAGCTTCCAAGCGCCGCATCGAACCCGTTGCGGCAGACATCGTCATGGATCTCCGTTCGCAGCCGCCGCCACTCGTCGATCGGGCCCGGCATGCCGAATTCCTCCGCGCTCTTGATCGCCCGATCGAAAGCCAACCACGCCATTATCTTGGAATGGGTGAAATGGCGGCGGGGACCGCGCATCTCCCATATTCCGTTGTCCGGCTCGCGCCATGTGGATTGCAGGTGATCGAGCAGCGCAAGCTCCAGCGCCCAGGCAGGCTCATCCTCGGGCAGTCCCACTCGCCGTGCTTGATAAAGCGCATCCATCATCTCGCCGAACACATCAAGCTGCAGCTGGGCATGCGCGGCATTGCCGATGCGCACAGGTTTGGAACCGTCGTACCCCTCCAGCCAAGGGACTTCCCATTCCCAAAGCCTGCGCTCCCCGCCAATCCCGTACATGATCTGCAATTGCTTCGGGCTCCCCGCGGCCGCGCGCATCAGCCAGCCGCGCCACGCACTTGCCTCTTCGAAATAGCCCGCGCCCATGAGCGCGAGCAGTGTCAGGGTGGCGTCGCGCACCCAGCAAAAACGATAGTCCCAGTTACGCGCACCTCCAATCTTCTCCGGCAATGACGTTGTCGGGGCCGCGACAATGCCGCCCGTCGGCGCAAATGTGAGCGCCTTAAGCGTGATCACCGACCGCAACACCGCTTTCGACCACTGGCCGGCTGCGTTGCACGTCTTTGACCACTGGGTCCAGAACTCTTCTGTTTTATCGAGCGAGCTGAAGGGATCAGGCAAGGTGGGCGGAGGCAGGTGGGATGCTGCGTGACCCAGGACGAACGGAATGCGCTGTCCTGGCTCGATGACGAACTCGCTGATGGTGGTGAGGTCTTCTCCACGCAGCGGAGCCGGCGTCTTGAGCAGAAGCATTTGCGGTCCGGCAATGGCGCGCAGGGTATCGTCAGCGATGCGGGTGACCCACGGCACTGTCGAGCCATAGTCGAACCGGATGATGAGGTCGCCGCGCATATGCACGCGACCTTTCAGTCCGACTACGATGCGCACGACTTCACAAGCGGCCTTCGGGGGCATGAAATCGACCAGCAGGACGCTCCCCTCGCTGGTTGTGAAAGTGGTTTCCAGGATGAGCGTGCCGTCGCGATAGCGTCGAGAGGACTGCGCCGGCTCCGTCGGCGCAATGACCCAGCGGCCATTGCTCGGATTGCCGAGCAATGCGGCAAAGCAGGCATCCCCATCAAACCGGGGCAGGCATAGCCAGTCGATCGAGCCGTCTCGGCCGACCAAAGCCGCCGTCTCGCAGTCGCCGATCAGGGCGTAGTCTTCGATCGGAAGAGGCACGATGCTATTTTTCTGAGAACAGGCGGAACACGGGAAACGCGCCGCAACCGGTCCCGCTGCTCACGTCCGAGAATCTGGAATGGGGTCAGATGATCAATCAACTTGCGCGCTTACATTAAACAAAGAAGTACCACCAGAGCCAGGCCAAAATGACGATTGCGACGCCCAGGCTTATTCCCAGGACGTACCGCACATTATGGCCCGTCACGGCATCACGCGCTTCCGTTGCCGTTTTCACGATCCTCCGGTCATGCTCGTTCATTGCAGGCTCGCAGCATCGCCACGGAGTCGCGGCATGTGCCTCGGAAACTTGCAAAGGTCGGCTTGAGTTCCGTCTCCCGACTGGATTTTGCGAAGAGCAATGCTGGGTGCCAGCCTCCCTTTACGCGCCCATCCCAGTCAATGGCCGTCCGCCAAGCTGACCAGGCCGAATTCACTTGCAACGAAAAACCGGCCAGTCGTGGTCTATGCTCGCGAGCGAGGACTTGGCGGCTTCCGGCCGAGTGTCACGAAGGAACCATGGCAACACTATGCCGATTGACCCGGGGTGCACACCAATGCGGAGCGTCCTATGCAAACGACGGAAATTCATGAGTGCGCGCGGCAACTGCTGCAAGCGCAAGGATTTAGGGCAATAGCAACAGCGGCGCAAAAAGCGCGTGACTTTGAGGAACAAGGCGACGCCAACGAGGCGGCCAATTGGAGGCGCGTCGAAGCTGCGCTAGTGCAGATGCGAGGGCCGCACGAGAGCTGACCTTCGGCGTCGGGCCCGTCTCGCGAAAAAATTCAAGTCCAATCAGCGCGGGACTGCGGGAGTACGACCCGGGTCGCGGTTGCAGAATCACTGCGCGGGTCTATCCTTTGGCAGTATGTGAGCAAGCGCCTGTGCGCCCGTGATCGGTCTTTCCATATCCAATGCGGCGAAATCGCCTTCGCCTGCCAGCGCCGTTTCCAACAACTTGTGATATTGCCGCCGCGGTACTTCGATCGCGCCGAACGTGCGTAGATGGTCCGTTACGAATTGAGTATCCAGCAGCTTGAATCCGCCAGCCTTGAGCCGGGCAACGAGATGGACGAGCGCGACCTTGGAAGCATCGCGCACGCGATGAAACATGCTTTCACCGAAGAAAGCACGACCGAGCACAACCCCGTAGAGTCCGCCAACCAGCGTCTCGCCTTGGTAAACTTCCAGGCTGTGGCAATGCCGGCGTTCGTAAAGCTTGCGGTAGAGGTTCTGGATGCGTGCATTGATCCAGGTGCGGGGCCGGCCGGGCCAGGGCTCCGAGCAGCCCTCCACCACGCCATTGAAATCGCGATTAACGGTCACGGTGAAACGCGACGAACGTACGGTGCGCGCCAGGCGCTCCGGCAGATGGAAGCGATCTAGCGGAATGACGCCTCGCTTTTCCGGCTCGATCCAGAACAGTGCTGGATCGTCGGCGCTCTCCGCCATCGGGAAGATGCCGCAGGCATAGGCCTTGAGCAGGACTTCCGGCGTGATCTCGATGAGAGCCGATTCGCGGCTTGCCACTCGTGTTGCCTCCTGGCAGTTCCAGATGGTTATGCCGGATCGACGGTGCTAGTACCCGGAATCAGAGTTGGGTGATACGGCGATTTTTGAACCGCCGCTGGTAGACCTTCTTTTTGGTCCAGGCGAATGGCTCCGCTGTCTCGTTGTATGCTGTGATGAAAGCATCGATGTGCTCCTGCAACTGCTCGACGGTCGTGAAGGAAGCCCCGTCTAATGACTGGCCCTGGAGGATGGAAAACCAAGTCTCGATTTGATTGAGCCAAGACGAGCGCGTTGGGGTGAAATGGAAATGGACGTTTGGGTGCTTCTTGAGCCAGCGCTCATTCTTCTTATGGGTGTTTAGATTGTCGAGAATGACGTGGAGCTTGCGATCCGGGAAGGCGGCAACGACACTGTTCATGAAGCCGAGGAACTCAACCCGGCGGCGCCGCTTGGAATGCGCGGAAATGATCCTTCCGGTAGCGACTTCGAGCGCTGCGAACAACGTCGTGGTGCCGTGGCGTTTGTAGTCATGGCTCTGCCCGGTCAAGGCGCGTCCGCTCGGCAGCTTCAAATACCCTTGCGCCCGCTCCAATGCCTGGATCGAAGGCTTCTCATCGACACAGAGAACAATCGCCTTGGCGGGTGGATTGACGTAGAGACCGACGACATCGGCGGCTTTCGCCGCGAACTTGGGATCGTTGCTCTCGCACCAGGACTTGCGGGCCGCAAGGTCGATATTGTGCTCGCGAAGGAAGCGCCAGACATACTGAACGTCAACGTCGCCCAACGCCTCGGCGAGCAACGGACCCGTCCATCGCGCATAGCCCTGAGGCGGCGGCTTCTCCAAAAGCGCCAGAATGCGCTTGTTCGTCCCTTTGCCGTAGAGCGGCGTCTTGCCCGCCCGTGGGCGGTCTGTGAGGCCGCCAAGCCCGTGATCGGCAAAGCGCCGTCGCCAATTGCTGACGATGCGCGGCTGAACACCCACTTCCGCGGCAATCGAACGCGTGCTGCGGCCCTCAGCCGCCAGCAACACTATCCGCGCCCGCCTCACGTCACGCTGCGGCGTCGTCGGTGCCCTGCAAAGCGCCTCAAGCACCTTGCGTATCTTCGGCTTGAGCCGAACTTCTCTTGCTTCGGGAATCATCCCGATCTTGAATCATGACTCACCTGCGAAGAAAAGTGGGTACTAGTGTCCCGCCTCTCACGCCTCATTTACTCACTGTCATTCCGGGGCGGGCGAAGCGGCGAACCCGGAATCCAGTAAGCTCGACCGGTGATTACTGGATTTCGGGCTGCCTCGCTCCGCTCGGCCCCGGGATGACAGGATCAACCGTCAGAGTCACAACACCAGGGTGACACGCGAGAGGTTTTCGTGCCAGCCGGCTTCGTTAGACAGTCCTTTCGCCGCACCATCGTTCGCACGGCCGTGGGCCTGGTCGTGCTTCAGGCCTTCACGCTGGGGCTTGCGAGTGCCCGCCTGGCTGCGCCGGCCCTGGCTACCCCCGCAGGCGTAATTTGCCACGGGTCAGCTGCGTCGGCGACGGACGCAACTCCCGATGAGGCGCCGGATTCAGGCACCTCGCAAGCATGGCACCTTTGCTGCGTGTCCTGTCTGTTCGGGGGTACCGCGTTTCCGGTGCCCGATGCATCGAGGCTTTGTTTGCCAGACCGCAAGCTGCCGGGAGCCCTCCTTGCCGCTTTTGTAATTGTTCCAACGCTCGGCGCGCGACGCGCTGGGCCGTCGTCGCGGGGCCCTCCCGCTCAAGCGTGATGCGACAATCCCGCCGCAGGCGACCAGTTTGCCTGTTGTTCATGCATGAGCCTGGAGAGAAAAAATGTTTCGCGAGCTTGTTCTCGCCGCCGCCGGTATCCTTTGCCTAACCTCTGCTGTTGCCGCCCATGTCACGCTCGAACATGCGCAAGCCCCCGTGGGGGCGCCTTACAAGGCGGTCCTGCGGGTCCCGCACGGTTGCGAGGGCGCCGCCACGGTCGCATTACGAATTCGCGTTCCGGAAGGGATGATCGCGGTCAAGCCGATGCCAAAGCCGGGATGGAAGATTGAAACTGTAAAGGGCGCCTACTCAAAGACCTACAATTTCTTTCATGGCGCCAAGCTTTCGGAAGGGGTTGTGGAGATCAGCTTCAGCGGCGGCAACCTTCCCGATGCCTACTACGACGAGTTCGTGTTCACCGGCTTTCTCGCCGACGATCTCGAGCCCGGCAAAACCCTTTACGTGCCCGTTGTGCAGGAGTGTGAAAAAGGCATTAGCCGGTGGATCGAGATCCCCGCGGCCGGGAAATCATCACGCGATTATCCGGAGCCTGCTCCGGCGTTGAAGCTGTTGCCGAAAATGTAACGCCGCGGTGCTCTCCCGCTGCGTGACTTCGGTCTCGGCTTCGGTCTGCGCAACTTGGCTCTGCGCCACCGCGCTGCTGCTGGCCTTGACTGTCTGCGCTTTCGCACATGCTGCACTGGTCAGGGCGGAGCCTGCCGACGGCGCCGTGCTCCGGCAGGCTCCGGCAGTGTTGAGGTTGACATTCAACGAACCGGTATCGCCCCTTGTCGTGCGGCTGTTCGCCCCGGACGGCGAGCCGATTGCGTTGGGGGCGATCACGGCAACGAATGCGTTGGTCTCCATCGTTGCGCCAAAACTGCGGCGCGGCACACATGTCTTGAGCTGGCGGGTGATCTCGGCCGACGGTCATCCCGTGGGTGGCACTGTCATCTTCTCTGTCGGCGCTCCCAGCGGACAGGTCGCCGATGCCGTGGCGCAGAGTGATCGCAGCGTCGCGCTTTCGCTCTGGATCGCGAGAGTGCTTCTGTATGTGGGATTGGTGGTCGGCGCCGGCGGCGCCTTTTTTTGCAGTTGGAATAATGCGCCGGCGGCGGCCGGAGAGTCATGGTTATCCGGTGTGCTGCTCTCCCTACTGGCACTTGGTCTGGTCGCGGTTTCCATTTCGGTGGGTCTACAGGGTATCGATGCGCTCGATCTCCCCTTAGCTGGGTTGAAAAGTCAGTCGGCATGGCAAACGGGTATCGACACCTCGTATGGTCTCACGGCGATGACGGCCGCGGCGGCATTCCTGGCGTCAATCTTTTCACTTGCGGTCAAATCCTCGGGTACCGCGCGCGCGCTGTCGCTTGCAGGTTTGCTCGGCGCCGGCCTCGCGCTTTCATTAAGTGGACATGCCGGCAGCGCATGGCCGCAAATCGTGAACCGCCCGGCGCTCTTCCTGCATGTGGCGTGCATTAGTTTTTGGATCGGCTCGCTGCTGCCGCTCTACAAATGTGTGCGCGCGGGGAGCGGGTCTGGACCGGAGCTCAAATCATTTACACGTGCAATCCCGCTGCCATTGGCGATTGTGATTGTAAGCGGTGCCTGGCTCGCGTTCGTTCAGGTGGTGCATCTCGACTCGCTGTCGACGACGCATTACGGGCAGGTGCTGCTGTGCAAGCTCGCGGCTGTAGCGGCGCTGCTCTCGTTGGCTGCGTTGAACCGATACTTGCTTGTGCCCAGACAGGAGTCCGGCGATATGGTTGCGGCGCGGCTGCTGAATAAGTCAATGGCGCTGGAAATAGGGTTGGCACTTGCAATCCTGGGGCTGGTGGCTCTGTGGCGTTTCACTCCGCCGCCGCGTGCATTGGCCGACGCGCTCCCGGTTTCGGTGCATCTGCATGGGGAAAAGGCGATGACTGATATTACCTTTGAGCGTGCAGGCAAGAACAGCGCCGTGGCGAATATGACAGTGCTCGACGGCGACTTTCAGCCGCTAGCGGCAAAGGAGGTTGTGCTGGTTCTTGCAAATTCCCCGGCGGGATTCGAGCGCACGCGGCGGGTTGCTGTGCGCACCGGCGAGAATACCTGGCGTATCGAGGACTTGCGAGTTCCCGTTTCAGGCCGTTGGAGCTTAAGCGTTGAAGTGCTGATTAGTGATTTCGAGAAGGTGATGGTGGAAGATGCGGTTACGTTGCCGCGCGTGCCCTGAGTTAACAGGTGGCGTCCGCCTGCTTGCCAATGGCTCAGGCGATGCCGCTGCCGCGGCCCAAAAATTCTTCCAGCCATCGGATGTGGTAGTCACCGTCGATGATTTCCTTCTCGCGCACCAGAGCGCGGAACAGGGGCAACGTCGTTTCCACCCCGTTGACGACAAATTCGTCGAGAGCGCGTTTGAGCCGCATCAGGCATTCACCCCGAGTCTTGCCATGCACGATGAGCTTGCCGACAAGTGAATCGTAGAAAGGTGGGATGGTGTAGCCATGGTAGACGGCGGAATCGACGCGCACGCCCAATCCGCCGGGAGGGTGATAGTGCACGATCTTGCCAGGCGAGGCGCGGAATGACACCGGATTTTCCGCATTGATGCGACATTCGATGGCATGGCCGTGGAACGTTACGTCCTTTTGGGAAAGCTCCAGGTCGCCGCCGGCGGCTACGCGAATTCTGCTCGAGCACCAGATCGATGTCGGTGATCATCTCAGTCACCGGATGCTCGACTTGAATGCGTGTGTTCATTTCTATGAAATAGAATTGTCCCTCCTCGTAGAGGAACTCGACCGTGCCAACGCCGAGATATTTCAGCTCCCGCATCGCCGTTGCAGCGGTCTCGCCAATCGAGCCGCGAGCCGTTTCGTTGAGTGCAGGCGAGGGACCTTCCTCCCAGATCTTCTGGTACCGGCGTTGCAGCGAGCAATCGCGCTCGCCAAGATGGATGGCGCGGCCCCGGCCATCTCCCAGCACCTGGATCTCGATGTGACGCGGCCGTGCCAAAAACTTTTCGATGTAAACGGCATCCTCGCCGAACGCCGCCTTGGATTCGGCCCGGGCCAGCGAAAGCGTGGTTGCCAGCTCCTCGGGCCTGTGCGCGACTTTCATGCCGCGGCCGCCGCCCCCCGCAGCCGCCTTGACGAGAACCGGAAATCCGACTGACTGCGCCACCGACATGGCGTCATCGTCGGATGTGAGCGGACCATCAGAGCCGGGCACGACGGGAATGCCGAGGCGGCTGGCGGTGCGCTTGGCCTCGATCTTGTCCCCCATGAGACGGATGTGCGCGGGCTTCGGCCCGATGAACTGGATGTTGTGCTCCTGTAGGATTTCCGCAAAGCGCGCGTTCTCTGACAAAAAGCCGTAGCCCGGATGCACGGCATCGGCGCCGGTAATCTCGCACGCGGCGAGCAGTGCCGGAATGTTGAGGTAGCTTAGGCGGGCCGCCGGCGGGCCGATGCACACGCTTTCGTCGGCCAGCCGCACGTGCATAGCGTCTTCGTCCGCCGTGGAGTGCACGGCGACCGTTGGAATACCCAGCTCTTTGCAGGCCCGCAGCACGCGAAGCGCTATCTCGCCGCGGTTTGCAATCAGGATTTTGTCGAACATTGCGGCGTGCGTCCCGGCAACGGGGCCTGATCCCAGGAGGTTACTCGATGATCATGAGCGGTTCGCCGAATTCGACCGGCTGACCATCCTCGATCAGAACCTGGATCACAGTTCCCGCACGCGGAGCAGGAATCTGGTTCATCGTTTTCATGGCTTCGACGATAAGGAGTGTATCGCCGATGCGCACGCGGCCGCCGACCTCGACGAATGGGCGAGCTCCGGGTTCGGCCCCGAGGTAGGCCGTGCCTACCATCGGCGAGGTGATAACCCCGGGATGCTTTGCGGGATCGACCGGGCCGCCTTCGATCGCGTGAACGGGTGGCGCTTCGAGCAATGCGGCACGTGCATGCGCGGAAGGAGTGACCGCATGCGTTTGCCGGGCGACACGAACGCGCTGTCCATCGGTCTCGAACTCGATCTCGGTAAGGCCGGTCTCATCAAGAAGCTCAGCGAGTCCGCGAATGAGATCGTGATCGATGGCAGACTTGAGTCTGCTGGCATCTTTCGTCTTGCGCTCACCGCTCATGGCTTCGGCTCTCGTTTTTGAGCAGCCAGAAGGGTGGCCAGTCCGTCAATAGCAAGCGCATAACCCTCGGTACCGAAACCGCAAAGGCTCGCTTTGGCAACTGGAGCGATGTGGGAGCGATGCCGAAAGCTCTCCCGCGCGAAGATGTTGCTGATGTGAACCTCAATCACAGGCAATCCGACCCCCACAAGGGCATCGCGCAAGGCGACTGAGGTGTGGGTATAGGCCCCCGCGTTGATAATGATGCCCGCCGCCCTTTTCGCTCCAGCTTCATGCACCGATTCGACGATCTCGCCCTCGTGGTTCGACTGCCGGAATTCGATGTCCAGCCGGTGCCGCTTAGCTGTTTCCCGGCAAAGCTTCTCGACGTCCTGGAGGCTAGCGTGCCCGTAATGCTCGGGCTCACGCTTTCCTAGCAGATTGAGATTGGGTCCGTTGAGCACGTAGACGGTATTTGCCATGGAACGGCCCTGCCGTGACCAGGGTATACCGCCTTATAAGGATGTCGCGAAGAAAGGGAAAGCTTTCACCGGCACAGCATCCCGGCCCTGTTTGCTTATTTGTCCCGTCAGCACGCCGCCTTGCCGCAGCGGGCGGTATTCACCTTCTCCTTAAGCGTGTTCAGGCCCACCGCCCCGACCAATACGTCGCTGCCAACCACGTAGCTCGGCGTTCCATTCAGGCCCAGCGCCTCGGCGAGCTTGAAGCTTTCCTCGAGTTGCGACTTGACCTCATCGCTCGTCATGTCCTTCTCGATTCGGGCGATGTCGAAGCCCACCTCCTTGGCGACTGCGAGCGCTCGCGCCTTGTCCGCCTGACCGCGTCCGCCGAGCAGCTTTTGATGGAATTCGAGATATTTCTTGCCGCCGCTCTTGTCCTGCATCCGCACCGCGGCTGCCACTTGCGCCGCCTGCACCGAACCTTCTCCCAGCACTGGAAATTCCTTCAGCACGAATTTGAGCTTGGCGTCGGTCTTCAGCAGCTCGAGCATGTCGGACATTGCACGCTTGCAGTACCCGCAATTGTAGTCGAAGAACTCAACCAGCGCGATGTCGCCTTGCGGGTTGCCGAGCGTGACCTGATGCGGAGAAGCGAAAATGGCTGCGCTGTATTCCTGGACTGCCGCGCGATGCTTCTCCGTATCGGCGGCGGTTTGCCGTTTCTCAAGCTCCGCCATGACGTCTTGCAGCAATTCGGGATGGGCCAACAGGTATTCCTTGACGATACCCTCGATCTCGCTGCGCTGATTGGCGTTGAATGATTGCGCCCGCACCTGGCTGGAAAGACCCAATGTCAGAAAGAGCGCGAACAGCGCGGCGGAGAAGCTGCAAAATCTACGTTGCATGGAAGTTCATCCTTCTGTCAGTGCCGCTGCAACGCGCTCTCCGAGGGCTTGTAGCTGGCGATGTCGTCGGCTTTGACCCAGCCGGGCGAGCCGACCGGAAACCTCGTCTTGGCACGGGCGGCAATCTCCCGCGCCGTCTTGATATCTCCGCGCATGAAAGCGGCCTGCGCCGAAGCCAAATCCGCACGCGCAAGATCGTTCTTCTGCCCGTACGCCATCGCGAGCTGGCCGTATCCATCCGATGATTTCGGCTCCCGGATCAATGCGGCCTGCAGGATTGAAACCGCTTCATCCAGGTGCGCACGATCGTGCGAAGCCACAAGGGCTTGCCCGAGCATGATTTGCATGAGCGCCGGGTTGGGCGCGAGCTGGATGGCTTGCCGGAGCGGCGCGATCGCCTCAGCGGGCTTGCCTCCCTCCAGCAAAAGCTGGCCCTTGAGCTCGTGGAAATACGGGTTTTGTGGCTGGGAATGAATAAGCCCGTCGATCTGTGCCTGAGCCGCGCGCGACTCGGCAAAGCGAAGCGCGGAAATCGCACGCGCATAGCGCGCTGGAAGGCTGCTGTCGCCGGGCGGGTAACGCCGCGCCACCGCTTCCGGCCGCTCCAAAAAGCCGAACAGCTTCGCCCGCATCAGATCGTGCCGGGCCTGCAGCGCAGGTGAGTCCCTCGTATTCCAATAGGGGCTCGCCTTGGCAAGTCCTTCAAGCGCCGCGACGCGTTCGCTCGGCAGCGGATGCGACTGCATGTACGGGTTCATGTATGCGGTCTGATAGAGCATCTGATCGGCGAGCCGCTTGAACGTGTCGTACATGCCCTTGGCCGACTGCCCGCTCGCGGTGAGAAACTTGACCCCTGCACGATCCGCCTGGTCTTCCTGCGCACGCAGATAAGCGAAGAGGGAGTTCTGGATCATGGTGCTCGGTCCGGACAAGGCAGCCATGCCACCTTGACTCAATCCCGAATTGGCGCCGCCGCTGCGGCTGCCGGCCAGCATGGCGCCGACACCCAGGATCATGGCGAGGATCGACTGAGTCGAGGCTGCTGCAAGTTGCTCACGCAGACGCGCCAGGTGACCACCAGCTATGTGTCCGGTCTCGTGGGCGAGGACGCCAATAATCTGATTAGGAGTCTCGGCGTCCAGCAGCGCCCCGCCATTGACAAAGATGCGCCGGCCATCGGCGACGAAAGCATTGAAGGAGCGGTCATTAATGATGACGACACTGATATTTTGTTGCGTAAGACCCGCAACCCGCAGGATCGGCTGAGTATATTCCTTGAGCAATTGCTCGATTTCCGCGTCGCGAATGATGGGCGGGCCTCTTTGTGCCTGCGCGGGCAGGCTTGCGCCCACGAGCGCACTTGCAGTCACAAACGCGATGGTGCGCCTGGCTGGCGCACGCGCTCGCGTCCTGATAGGCGTGTCTGATTGGATCATATCCGCCGGATTGAAGGCATTATTCCCGATCTCCTGCTCGCGGCATTCCCGACCTCCTGCTCGGTGCGAAGGTATCCGCGTGACAGGATCACACATCATTGCGAGATTTCGATCACCGGAAATAGTCCGCAAAATACGGCGACAGCGGGGCGGGCACGCAGTCCGCCATAGGCGAGCGAATGCAGGATAAAGCCAGACGGCTGATCAATCCTTCTCTGCGCAGCAATGTTCCTTCGTTCATGGTCATGGACGTCATGGCTGCGGCTGCGTGCATCGAAGCGCAGGGCGGACACGTCATCCATATGGAGGTTGGTCAGCCCGCGGCAGCAGCGCCGACCACCGCCATTGCCGCGGCCCGCGCCGCGCTGTCGGGCCGCCTTGGCTATACCGAGACGCTTGGGATGCCGCCGCTGCGTGCACGTATTGCTCAGCACTACCGCGAAAGCTACGGCCTGGAGATCGACCCGCAACGCGTCGTGGTCACGACCGGCTCATCGGCTGCGTTCATTCTGGCGTTTCTAGCCTTGTTCGAGACCGGCGATCGGGTCGCGGTCGCGCTCCCGGGTTACCCGCCTTACCGGCACATATTGCGGGCATTGGGGTGCGTGCCGGTGATGATCGAAACCATCCAAGCCACGCGATGGGCGATCACCCCGGAGATGCTCATTGCGGAGCACCGTAAGGCTCCGCTCAAAGGCGTGCTCATCGCGAGCCCCGCAAATCCGACCGGCACAATGGTATCGGCTTCGTTGCTGCGCGATCTCATCGCCGCCGCGGAAGGCGAGGGGATCAGTTTCATCTCCGACGAGATCTATCATGGGCTCGACTATGCGTTTGCGGCCGAGACCGCCGTGAAGCTTTCCGACAGCGCTGTCGTCATCAACTCGTTCTCGAAGTTCTTCTGCATGACTGGCTGGCGCATTGGGTGGATGGTGCTGCCGCCTGATCTCGTCCGCTCGATCGATCGGCTCCAGGGCAATCTTGCGATTTCAGCGCCAGCGCTCTCCCAGATTGCCGCTCTCGCCGCCTTTGAAGGCAGGGCGGAGATGGAAGCGATCAAGCACGGGTATGAGGAAAACAGGCGCATCTTGCTTGCGAGCTTGCCAGGGATAGGCTTCGAGGAAATCCTTCCGGTCGATGGCGCCTTCTATCTTTACGCCGGCGTTTCGCGATTTTGCAGCGACAGCTACGAATTCGCGAAGCAAATGCTTGCGCAGACCCATGTGGCGATCACGCCCGGCGTTGATTTTGATCCGCTCAATGGAAGGCGGTTCATTCGCATGTCCTATTCCGGTTCGCGCGAAGAAATGCAGGAGGCGATTGAGCGGCTGCGGAATTGGCTCACCTGATTGCCCTCGGCTGGTGAGGACGGACGGCTGGAGAGGCGGACTGAAGGAACGCAGCGCGTGTGCGAGGCGGGGGAGGCGCTAACGCAGCGCGGCGGCGATGTTGCCGCCATCGACGGTGGTGACGTTGCCTGAGGTCTTCAACTCCAAAGCCTGGTGCAGAAACGCTTGCGCGACGTCTTCGGCGGTCACCTCCAGGCCGAGCAAATTGCCTCTGAGGTAATCGGTTGCGCTGATCCCGCGGGCTCTCGATCGCTCGGCGATGAAATCTTGCGTCAGCAGTCCTGAGCGGACGCGATCGGCGTTGACAGCGTTGGCGCGGATGCCGTGCCTGCCGTGGTCGAGAGCGTATTGCCGTGCCAGGAAGAGCGTCGCTGCCTTCGGAATCCCGTAAGGGCCAAAATCCGGTCCCGGACTGACCGCCTGCTTGGACACGTTGAACAGCAAACAGCCGCCGGTACCCTGGGCCAACATGATGCGCACGCCCGCTTGCGCGACCCGCTGGTGGGCAAAGAAGTTCAACTCGAAGCTTTTTCGCAGGGTCGCCTCGTCCACCTCGCCGATTCTGCCCTGCCAGGCGCCGCCCGCATTGGAAACCACGATGTCGACGCCGCCAAAGGCGCGTGTCACCTCATCGAGCGCATTGCTCACCGAGGAGGTGTCGGTCACGTCGCATTCAAGCCCGAGCGCGGCGCCGCCGATTGAGCTGGCAATTCTCTGCGCCGCCGACGCATCCACGTCCAGCAAGGCCACCTCCGCTCCGGCTGCGGCAAAGGTTTTCGCGGTCGCTGCCCCGATCGTGCCGCCGGCGCCGGTGATCACCGCTATCTGTCCTGCGAGCGGCAATTCCTTTGCGCTGCCGAGCTTGGCCTGCTCGAGCGACCAGTACTCCATGTCGAACATCTCGGCTTCGGAGATGGATTGGAAGCGGCCGATTGCTTCAGCATCCGCGATGGTCATCGCGGCGCTGACGGCAAGATCAGCGGCAATCCTGGCCTCCTTTTTTGATCGGCCCAGTCCGAACAGCCCCCATCCCGGAACCAGCGCCACCCGCGGTTGCGGATCAAGCATTGTCCTGCTGGAGCCGACACGCGCGTTGTGACGTGCGAAATATTGCTGATAGTTTTCAACGAACCTGTTGACGGCGGCGCGGGCGCTCTGCTTGAATTGTAACTCATGCGCTTCGCGCGGCGCCTCAAGCAGGAGCGGCCAGTTTTTTGTGCGGATGGTGTGGTCGGGCGTGACGATGCCAGCTTGGCTGTAGCGCATGACATCGGCGCCATTGACGAAATTGAGGACTGCAGCGTCGCTGCGGAAGTCCAGAACCAACCGGCGCCAGGCGCCTTCGTTCCGGTCATCTTTGAGGCTGCAGACTCCGCGCAGGATAGGCGCAATCTTCTCGATCGGGGCAAGCGCTTGTGGCAATTGCGTGCTCAGGAAAACCGCCTTGCGATCCTTCTGCAAGTATTGCTCCGCGCGGGTGACCAGCGCGATCATACGCTCGTAGGATTCGCGCGCGCCCTCCCCGAACGTGAAAATGCCATGCTTAAGAAGGACGAGCCCTTCGACTGCCGGATTGGCCTCATACACATCCGCAGCCTGCTTCGCGAGAGCAAAACCCGGCATGATGTATTCGACCAGACCGACGCAGCCATTATAAAGCTCAGTGCAGATGGCTGCGCCATTCGGCTGGTCGAACAAGGCTCAAGATGGCATTGGCATGAGTGTGGTCGATATATTTGTGCGGCAGAAAGGCATGCAGCAAAGTCTCGACCGATGGAGTGGGCGCCATCGGATCGAGGAGATTTTCGCGCTCAAGCCGAACCATCTCCTCGTCGCTGAGATTGCTGCGCGTGCGCAGCTTGCGCAGGCGATTGAGGCGCAGAGCGGGCAGTCCGGACGGCTCGATCGCCGCCATGTCCGCCCCCGAGCCTTTGACGCAAATTGCTTCCACCGGTTCGCAGAGAAGATCAACCAGAGTTGTCTTCACTGAAGTATTGCCGCCCCCATGCAACACCAGCCGGGGCTCTCGTCCCAGCAAGCGCGTCGTGTAGACGCGAAGCGCGAATCCGGCCCCACTTGCTGGCGTGAATATCGCTCGATCGCCGACTGCGCCTCGTCATTGCGCCAGCCACTCTTCATCGAGCAATCCCGTCACTCGGTCGCGGCAACCTGCAAATGCCCGCCGCGCGGTGCATCAGCCAAAAGGCTGGTCAATGCCTGCCGAGCACGCGTCTGCTCCACCAGCCGGATCGGCGCGGACGATCAGCGCCGCCGGTTTCTGTGGACTCTGAGACGACCGGCTCCATCACTTCTGGGGCCGGCGGGCTTGAATCCATCACTTCGGCAGGTTGATGACGTAACCCGGCGAGCGCGGGCTCGCGCACGGTCGAGCGCCGCACCGGCTCTGACGTGCTCGTCCGAGAAGGAGCGGCCTCGGCCGGCATCGCGGCAGGAGCTTCATTGACGGTTTTATTGACGACCGGCTCCGGAATTGAGGTTAGCTCCGGCCGCTCCTCGACATTTCCCGGTGAATCCGGTTCGGGCGCAGCTGTGAGTGCAACGTGCTGACGGGCGGAAGAATTGGCCAGGTTGGGTTCGAGCACCTCGCTCTCGGTCAAATCCGCATCGGTCTCTCGCTCACGACGATTGCGGCGGCCGCCCCGCCGGCCGCGCCGGCGCCGCCGTCGTTCTTCGTTGCCGTTCGATTCCGCAGACAGTGCCTCGGCTGCGTCCTCTGTTTCGACAATATCGGTGGCGTTTTCCGTTATGGCCTCTGCTGTGACTTCCGCCGAGCTCGCGGCGGTCAAGGGGTCGTGCTGTGGCGCGCCGTCCTCGCGCGCCTCGCTGCCGCGCCGGCCCCGCTTGCGGCGCCGGCGCTTGCGGCCTTGCGTCTGATCTTGCCCATGCTCTGGAGCCGGCTCTCGGCTGTCTTCCGATTGGTCTTCATCGTCGTCGCGGCTGCGGGCATCGACGAGCTCGCCTTCCTCAGAATCAAACGCCTCACCGGCGTCCGCTTCAGCCGCCTCGCCCTCCGCGTCATCCAGCAGAGTTTCCTCTTCCTCCTCATCACGGGCGGCGGTGTCGGCTGCTTCCGCGGCCAATGCTCTTGCCTGCTCGAGGCTGTGCACCTGCTCGCCTCTGTCGATGAGGAAGGCCTGTGCACCTGTTCCAGCATCCGCATTGACCACAATCGAAATGCGGAAACGCTCCTCAAGCGCGCGCAGGTGGGCGCGTTTGTTGTTGAGCAGATAAAGAGCAATTTCTGAGCGCGTGCGTACAACAAGATTGTGCGTTGCGCCCTTGAGCAGCATCTCCTCCAGCGCGCGCAACAGCTGCAAGGCCACGGAAGCGACCGATCTGACATGCCCGGTGCCGCCGCAATGCGGGCATTTTTCAGTCGAGCTTTCCAACACACTGGAACGGATGCGCTGGCGGGACATTTCGAGCAGTCCAAAATGCGAGATATGCCCGACTTGGATGCGCGCGCGATCGTGCCGCAGACATTCCTTCAATCGCCGCTCGACCGCCCGGTTATTGCGCTTCTCGTCCATATCGATGAAGTCGATGACGATCAGCCCGGCAAGGTCACGCAAGCGCAGTTGTCGCGCGATCTCCTCGGCCGCCTCCAGATTGGTCTTTAGTGCCGTGTCCTCGATATGGTGCTCACGCGTGGCGCGGCCGGAATTTACGTCGATCGCAACCAGCGCCTCCGCCTGGTTGAGCACGATATAGCCGCCTGAGCGCAGCTGCATGACAGGCGTGAACATGGCATCAAGCTGGCTCTCGATGCCGTAACGGGTAAAAATAGGCAGTCCATCCCGGTATGACTTCACGTTCTTTGCATGGCTCGGCATGAGCATGCGCATGAACTCTTTTGCATCCTCGTAGGCCGCATCGCCGGCAACCAGAATCTCGTCGATGTCCTTGTTGTAGAGATCGCGGATTGCACGCTTGACCAGCGAGCCTTCCTCGTAGACGAGCTTCGGGGCCGTCGATTTAAGCGTGAGATCGCGAACCGTCTCCCACATGCGCAGTAGGTATTCGAAATCCCGCTTCACCTCCGTCTTGGTGCGGCTGGCGCCGGCGGTGCGCAGGATCACGCCCATTCCCTCCGGTACCTCCAGCTCCTGAGCGATTTCCTTGAGCCGCCGGCGATCCTCCGCGCTGGTGATCTTGCGGCTGATGCCGCCGCCTCGCGCCGTGTTCGGCATCAAAACCGAATAACGGCCCGCCAGCGAGAGATAGCTCGTCAGCGCTGCGCCTTTGGTGCCACGCTCCTCCTTCACCACCTGCACCAGCATGACCTGACGGCGCTTGATGACCTCTTGAATCTTATATTGTCGCCGCAGCCGCGGCATGCGCTCAGGCACCTCCTCCATGGCATCGGCGCCACCGACGGATTCGACCAGTTCCTCCTCGCCCTCGCCGCCGTTCACTTCTGTGATGTTGGCGGTTGACACGATATCATTGTGTTCCGTGCTATTCCCGCGATCGGCGACTTCCACCGCTTCCGCAATCTCCTGTTCTGCGGCTGTGGGCTCCAGGCGCGACGGTTTTTCGAGATGATCGCCCGGCATGGGCTCGGCTGCGCTGCTCGTTGCGAGCCGGGCGAGGTCGATTGGAATTTCGCTCGCAGGTCCACCGGTCTCCGGCGCACCGGCAGCATTGCTATGGTCTTCCGTCTGAGGCGCTCGAGCTTCGGGCTGCGAACCCTCGGCGTCTTCAGCTTGCGGCGCCATCTGCTCCGAGCACGCCGCCATGACACTGGGGACCCGGTCACTGTCGAGCGCTGTCTCGGCTTCGCTCGCGCTCGGAACTTGTGGCTCGCTGTCGAGGTCGGTCTCGACCGCCTCGCTCCTGACTTCGTCACGCCGGAGCCCGCTTCGACGCGAGCCGCGAGCGACGCGATGGTCCGCTTCGGCGTCGGCGGCGCGTTGCGCACGTTCCTCCTCGGCGATCAGCGCTTGCCGATCCGCGACCGGAATCTGATAATAATCGGGATGAATTTCGCTGAAGGCGAGGAAACCATGGCGATTGCCGCCATAGTCGACAAAGGCGGCTTGCAGCGACGGCTCGACGCGGGTGACTTTGGCCAGGTAGATGTTACCGCGCAACTGCCTGCGGCTGGCTGACTCGAAGTCGAACTCCTCCACACGTTGGCCACGCAGAACGACCACCCGGGTCTCCTCCGGATGGGTGGCGTCTATAAGCATCTTGTTGGGCATTGAAGAATCTCTTGTTGACCGGCTGGCACGCAGCCGCCCCTTGTCGCGTCACAGGCGACGCAGGGCGGGGGGACCGGGGACCGGGCTGATGAGGAAGGAAAGGGCGGGCGCTTGCAGCACGAGAGACGAACGCAGCGGAAGGGGCTTCGCTTTGCGACGCATTCTTGCTTCTGCGGCGATATGAATCGATCTCGACGTACGGTCGTAACATGACCCAACTGGCCCGTGGCATGGGGCGGTAGCGCTCAGAGAGCGTCGCCGCAGGTTCCTAGCCGACGATGCTTCGACTCGAAGCGGACAATGAGGATCATAGGCCGCTGACCGTCGCGCGGGCACTTACCCCACGCAACCCCTATTGTCGTCCACAGGAACATCGGTTTTCGGGCTGCATGTGCGCCGCACAAAGGGCACCGCGAACCTGTTGCCCCGAAAATGCGCCTTTGCGGGCGCAGGATGTCCGAACGTGGCGCAACGGGAAGACAAAGACATCGTCAACAAACTCTTATTAAGGCTGACAAGGGCACATGGCAAGGGAGCCCAAGGCCCTCGAAAGGCCCTCGAGCGCTCCCGCGCGCTCTTGCCCAGTGCCGTGCATTCCGCATTCCTGCCGTGGTTGGCCGGTTAATTCCGCTTAACCAGCCTCCCCTTTGTATTGGATCAAGAGGAAGCCGAAGGCTTGCGAACATGGTGCTGCGCGCGGCGAGTTTGGCGCTTCTCTGGTTATACGGAAGCGTTTTTGACGGGGTGGGAGCGGCGGAGCGCGCCGGCATGAGCAGCTTGGGAAGCCGCGCTGTATCCGATGCTCTCATCGCAAGCGATGTTCGGTTGGCTGGCGATGATGCGCAGACCCGTATGGTGGTCGATTTCAGCCAGAAACTCGACATCCGCGCCTTTACGCTCGCGGACCCCTATCGGGTCGTCATTGATATGCCGCAGGTCGCATTCCAGCTCCGGCCCAAAGCGGGGGATGTGGGCCGCGGCTTGATAAAGGCTTTCCGCTATGGGCTGGTCATGCCAGGCGGATCGCGCATCGTGATCGATCTTGCGCGTCCTGCACGCATCGAGAGGGCCCTGGTCCTTGATCCCGCCAACGATCAGCCCGCCCGGCTCGTCCTCGATCTTACGGCAAGCGATCGAGACACATTCATGCGCTTAACCGCCTTGGACAATCGCGCACCTGAGAATCGCGTGCTGGATCTTTCGTTGGAGAACAAGGCCGGCGACCCGCGCCCACTCATAGTGCTCGATCCCGGCCACGGAGGGATCGACAACGGGACCAAGGCGGCGAGCGGGGAAAGCGAGAAGAGCATTGTCCTCGAATTCTGCATGACGCTGCGCGACAAGCTGGAAAAAACCGGCAAATACCGCGTGGTGATGACGCGCACCGATGATACCTTTGTGGCCTTGGGCGATCGGGTTGCGCTCGCGCGCACGCGTCAAGCCTCTCTTTTCGTTTCTATTCATGCCGACGCGCTCGCCCGTGGGGAAGGTGATGCCCAAGGCGCCACCATCTACACGCTCTCGGAGCGCCCCTCCGACGCGCGCGCCGCTCGCCTCGCTGAGACGGAGAACCAAGCTGATGTCATTGCCGGTCTAGACCTTTCGTCGGAGCCCAAGGATGTCGCCGGCATCCTCATCGATCTCGCCCGCCGCGAGACGAAGACATTCTCGGTGCAGTTTGCTCAAGCGGTCGTGGGCTCCATGAAGGCCTCGGCTCGGCTGCACCAGCACCCATTGAAATCCGCACGCTTCGTCGTTCTAAAGGCTCCTGATGTGCCTTCCGTCCTCATTGAGCTCGGCTATGTTTCGAACAAGGGGGACCTGAAATCGCTGATTTCACCGGAGTGGCGCGAGGGGACCGCGGGTTCGATCGTCGCCGCGGTTGAAACCTATTTTTCCACCCGGCCGGCGGTTACCGGCCAGAATTGAACGGCGATTCAGCCTCAGTTTCAACATAAAACGGCGCGACCTAGTGAGCGCAAAGAACTGTGCAGGGGCGGCGGCATTGCTTTCGCAATCCGCTGTGTTGGCGGACGCCGGTAAAGCTGTCGTGGTTGCGGCGGCTGGCGCAGGGGGATGTCGGCATGAGACTGATGCTGCGGTTCTTTGGCCTGCTATTCGCGGCCGGAACCATCATATTCATCGTCGCTGTCGCCGCGGCAGCGGGCTTTTTGTGGCATTATTCCAAGTCCCTTCCGGACTACTCGCAATTGCAGGACTACGAACCTGCGGTCATGACGCGGGTGCATGCTTCTGACGGCTCCTTGCTTGCCGAATACGCGCGCGAACGGCGTCTCTACGTTCCTATTCAGGCAATTCCCAAGCTCGTTACCAATGCTTTCATCGCGGCGGAGGACAAGAATTTTTATGAGCACGGCGGGATCGATTTCTCAGGCATTGCGCGTGCGACGCTGCTCTATGTCCAGCAATATGGGAGCGGGCGGCGACCGCAAGGCGCCTCGACCATAACTCAGCAGGTCGCCAAAAACTTCCTGCTTACCAACGAGGTTTCCTTCTCGCGCAAGATCAAGGAGGCTCTGCTCTCGATGAAGATCGAGCGTGCCTTTTCGAAGGAGAGGATTCTCGAGCTTTATCTCAACGAAATCTATCTGGGCATGGGCGCCTGGGGAGTTGCGGCGGCGTCGCTGCTTTATTTCGACAAGTCGGTGCACGAGTTGTCGGTCGCGGAAGCCGCGTATCTGGCGGCGTTGCCGAAAGCCCCGAACAACTATCATCCGTTCCGGCAACGCGAGCGCGCGCTCGAGCGGCGCAATTACGTGATCGAGCGCATGGTGGAGGACCACTACATCACCGCGCAGGAGGCGGCGCAGGCGCGCAAGGAGCCGCTCAAGATCACCCAGCGGCCCACCGGCGCCCACATGTTCGCCGCGGAATATTTTGCCGAGGAGGTCCGCCGTTACGTGTACGAAAACTACACCGAAAAGAAGCTCTACGAAGGCGGCCTGTCGGTACGCACGACGCTTGATCCCAAGCTGCAGGTGCTGGCGCGCAAGTCGCTTGTCGAAGGCTTTGTGCATTACGACGAGCAGCAGGGTTATCGCGGCGCGATCAGCAAGCTCGACTTGTCCGGCGATTGGGGGCCGAAGCTGGCGGAAGTCAAGGCGTTGTCCGACGTCGCGCCGTGGCGGATCGCGGTGGTGCTGGAATTGGGTGACGCATCCGCGCGTATCGGCTTTCAGCCAGCACGCGAACCCGGAGGAGCCGTGTCCAAAGCACGCGAGATCGGCACGGTTTCGCTGGAGGGCGTAAAGTGGGCGCGGGCTACGAGCGGCCCCATGAAGGGCAAAGTGCCGGCAAAAGTCTCGCAGGTTCTGGAACCGGGCGACGTCATCTATGTCGAGCCGCTTGCAGGCAGGGACGATCAATTCCGGCTGCATCAGGTGCCTGAAGTGTCGGGCGCGCTTGTTGCGATGGATCCTCAGACGGGGCGCGTGCTGGCCATGGTCGGCGGCTTCTCGTATGACCAGAGCCAGTTTAACCGTGCGACCCAGGCGTTGCGCCAACCGGGCTCATCATTCAAGCCGCTGGTCTATGCCGCCGCTCTTGACAACGGCTATACGCCCTCGACGGTCGTCATGGACGCGCCGCTCGAGATTGATACCGGTAGCGGCATCTGGGCGCCGGAAAACTATACGCGCAAGTTCTACGGTCCATCGACCCTGCGATTCGGCATCGAGCAGTCGCGCAATGTGATGACGGTGCGGCTTGCGCAGGATGTGGGCATGCCGCTGATCGGCGAATACGCCAAACGCTTCGGGATATATGACAGCTTGCCGCCCTATCTCTCATTTGCCCTTGGCGCCGGTGAGACGACGCTGCTGCGCATGGTGGGTGCCTATGCAATGTTCGACAATGGCGGCAGGAAAATTCAGCCGACCTTGATCGACCGTATCCAGGACCGCTACGGCCGGACCATCTACAAGCATGATTCGCGCGAGTGCCGCGGCTGTGATGCCGAGAAATGGGCCAATCAGAGCGAGCCGGTTCTTGTTGACAAGCGCGAACGCGTGCTTGATCCCATGACCGCGTATCAGATCACCTCGATGATGGAAGGGGTGGTCCAGCGCGGCACCGCAACAGTGGTCAAGGAAGTCGGGAAACCGATTGCGGGAAAGACCGGCACCACCAACGACGAAAAGGATGCCTGGTTCATCGGTTTCTCGCCCGATCTCGTAGTGGGCGTTTATTTGGGATATGACAAGCCGCGTCATCTCGGGAAGGGAGCTACCGGGGGCGTGCTCGCTGCTCCCGTCGTTCGCGATTTCATGAAGGTCGCGCTTGCCGACAAACCTGCGGTGCCGTTTCGCGTGCCAGCCGGTATCAAGCTCATTCGCATTGACCCAAAAACCGGAATGCGAGCCGGGCCGAGTGACCAGCGCGTGATCCTGGAGGCCTTCAAGCCTGGGACCGCGCCGCCAGACAATTATTCGGTCATCGGTGTGACCGATGCCGACGGGCGGCCGCTTGGCGTGTCTCCCGAGGCGGACCGCGCGGTTCGTGCCGGAACAGGCGGCCTCTATTGACGGCGTGAGCCCTCGAAGGCTGCAGCCAGACACAACTGCACGCGACCTGTTGCTTCGGGCTTGCGTAGCCGTTACACGTGCGACAAGCCAACTTAAATCGCTGCTGAGCAAGACCCATGCGTGCGGAAGTACAGAATATTGTCGATCAGATCAGGCAGTCAGTCACGCTGCTTAGGAGGCATCTTTGACTTCGACAAGGCGCGCGCGCGTCTTGCGGAGCTCAACAGGCAGGCGGAAGATCCCAATCTTTGGAATGATCAGCAGCGCGCGCAACGCGTAATGCAGGAGCGCACCGCGCTTGAGGATCAGATCACATCCATAGGCCGAATCGAGCAGGAGCTCGACGACCAGATCACCATGATCGAGCTCGGCGAAGCCGAGGAAGACCATAAAACCATCGCCGATGCGCAAGCCGCTTTGGAGAGGCTTCGAGCCGAAGTTGCGCGCCATGAGAGCGAAGCTTTGCTTTCCGGCGAGGCGGACATCAACGACAGCTATCTGGAAGTCCACGCCGGCGCCGGCGGCACCGAGAGCCAGGATTGGGCCAACATGCTGCTTCGCATGTATACGCGCTGGGCCGAGCAGCACGGTTACAAGATCGAATACCTGGAAGAGACCGGAGGAGAAGAGGCAGGCATCAAGTCGGCGACCGTCCAGGTGAAAGGCCGTAATGCGTACGGTTGGCTAAAGACTGAGAACGGCGTTCACCGCCTCGTTCGCATCTCACCCTTCAATTCAAACGCGCGACGGCACACTTCGTTTGCCAGCGTCAATGTCTATCCGGTGATTGACGATCGGATTCAGGTCGACGTTAAAGAAGCCGATGTGCGCGTCGATACGCTGCGGGCAAGCGGGGCGGGCGGCCAGCACGTCAACAAGACCGAGTCGGCGATCCGCCTCACCCATATCCCAACCAACATTGTGGTTTACTGCCAGAATGACCGTTCCCAGCATCGCAATCGCGCCCAGGCATGGCAGATGTTGCGGGCGAGGCTTTATGAGATGGAGCTCAAAAAGCGAGAAGAGAAGGCTGCTGCTGAGCAGGCTGCCAAAACCGACATCGGGTGGGGTCACCAGATTCGTTCTTACGTCCTGCAGCCTTATCAAATGGTGAAGGATTTGCGCACCGGCGTTTCCACCTCGAACACCGGCGGGGTGCTGGACGGAGAATCTCGATCAATTCATGGAAGCGGCGCTTGCGCAAAAGGCGTTTGGGCAAGAACCGGAGCACGTGGAGGACGTGGATTAGGCGCCCTCGAAAAATGATGGTCCGGCGGCTTTGCAGGGCTTACCGCCGCGAGCCCTCAGATGCCGCCGTCGAGTTTCTCTCCGGCGCGTAAGAACTTCTGGGGATCGACAGGTTCGCCGCGCAGCCTGGTTTCGTAATGCAGGTGTGGTCCCGTTGATCGCCCTGTCGAGCCAACCTTGCCAACGATTTGCCCTGTCCTGACGGATTGCCCGACGCGCACCTCAATTGCAGACAGATGCGCATAGCGCGTGGACAATCCGTTGCCATGATCGACGTCAACCATCCGGCCGTAACCTCCGTTCCAGCCCGCGGCAGTCACTGTTCCATCCGCTGAGGCGCGAACTGGATTGCCAACATCGGCATGGATATCCAGGCCGGTGTGCATTGCCGGGGAGCCGGTGAACGGGTCCTGGCGGACGCCGAACCCGGAGGCCGTGTCGGTCTCGCCCTCCAGGGGCCTGCGAACCGGCAGGCGTCGCAGGGTGTGCGTGAGCCTGGTCACCTGAGTCCGTGCAAGGCTGGTTCGTTGCAGTTGCTGCTCGAAGCCGTTGGCGTCTCGGGGGGCCCGCGCAGGGACGAATGGGCCGCCCAGGCCGCCTGCATGCTCCGGTGCGTCACGCTTGGCGATATCCATCCCGAGCTCTCTGAGCACCCCTCGGAGGCGTCGTTCCCTTCCAAGGTAATCCTCCTCCATCGAAGCGAGGGCAGATTGCTGCCTTTGCTCAAGGCGGTCGAGTGACGCCTGCAAATGGGCAATTGCGACGTTCATTCCGCCGGTCTTAACAAGGCCGACGCGAGCGTCGGCCGGCAATTCGCCCGAGCGCGGCAATAGAAAGGCTCCCTTGCCGCTGAGTGACATGGGCTTGAATTTTCCAATCGGATCACCCATTGCGCCTGCACGCGAGGGCTGACTGATCGAGGAAGTCACATCACCCAATCCACCGAGCGCATTTGCCCGCGCTTCCAGCGCTGTCTGGCGGCGGAGAATCTGTTCGAGCGTTTGCTCGTATTGGTCCTGATCCAGCAACTGCCGACTGGAGACGCGGTCCACCTGCGCGCGCAACTCGGCGATGCGGTCCTCATATCCGAACTGCATGTCTGCCTGGCGAGCGATAAGCCGGGTGAGCACATCCTCACGAAAAGCAAAATAGGTGGCCGTCGTGACCGTCCACACCGCCATTCCGGCGAGTGTGCATAGAAACAACCAGAAGGCGAGGGGAGCGACCCGAAGCTGGCGCCCCCCATGGGCAAGGGTGTAGCCAGCGCGATCAGGCGCGCGCACGCCGGGATGGCGTCGGCTCTCGCTGACCGGCACGTTGCGTTTGGCCTGGCAATACTGAGATTCCAATGACCGCGAAGACATTCACGCATCCCCGCCGGTCCCTTACGTCAGCCGACGTTACACCGGCGCTAACTCGCGCCAGTTGAACGGATCATGGTTAATTTTGCGGAAACGCTCTAAATGCGGCGGCTTCAAGGAAGCGCTTGCGCTGCCGCCAGCACCTCGGCGGCGTGCCCATCCACTTTGACCTTGTGCCAAATGCGGGCGATTCGCCCGTCCTCTTCAATGAGCAGGGTTGTGCGAGTGATGCCCATATAGGTTTTTCCGTACATCGACTTCTCGCCCCAGACGCCATACGCCGTAAGCATCTCATGGGTTTCATCGGAGGCGAGGGCCAGGTCGAGCCCATGCTTGCTCTTGAACTTGTCCTGAGCCGGGACCGAGTCGGCAGAGACGCCAAGCAACTCGGTTCGTGCTTTTTGAAACTGCGGACGCAGTTGGGAGAACTCTATGGATTCGCGGGTGCATCCCGGAGTGTCGGCTTTCGGGTAGAAGAAAATGACCACCTTGCGTCCTTTGAATGCGGCGCTCGAGACGTGCCCACCTCCATCACGGGGGAGCTTGAAAGAAGGCGCTTTTGATCCCACTGCCAAGTTCGCCGCCATCGGTCGGCCTTCCTTTCGTCCCTTTTTTCGGATCAATAGGGAATTCAAGGATACGAGCGAAAGTGCTGTCACGTCGATGATTTTCTTGGCAGCTCGTCGGCGAAGGTGAGGAGAGCCGGTCCGCGGAGCGCATCGCGGGCGGCGGCGTGGTCGGGGGACGCCAAGTCGGGGCATGGCGCGTCAACAACCTTATCCTACTCTCGAGACCCTCCGAAAGTTGGAGGCATGTCTGCGGGATGACGCGCGCGTGCATCATCATCAATGCATGTTGGGACTGCACAAGGTGCGCGGCGCGTCGTTCTTAGGCCTGTGTCGGCAAGTCTTGTCTTGTACGCCACGGGTGCGACGACTCGCGATTGCCGTCGGCGCGCCTTGCGCGCTTATTTTCCTTGCGATGATCGCTCTGTGGTGGCGCTTGTCGAGCGGTCCTCTTGAGCTGGACATCGCCACTCCCTGGCTCCGGGCAGCAATCAAGGAAAACTTCGGCGAAGGCCACGAAGTCGAAATTGGCGGGACCCAGCTTGAACGCGATGCGAATGGGCGGACGTCGCTGCGCATTCGCGACATCGTCGTGCGCGATGGGGATGGCGCTGTCGTCGCCAGCGCGCCAAAAGCTGAAGTTGGCATCTCGGGCGGGAGCCTCCTTACCGGCCGGATTCGGGCAGAACGCCTGAGTTTGGTGGGCGCGGAAATGGCCGTGCGAATCGAGGCCGACAGCAAACTGACTGTTTTCGCCGGCAGCAACAAACGTCCATTCGTCACCGCGTCCGCGACCGCTACTCCACTCCTCGCTGGTTCGACGGCGGGCAGGTCGAACGCCTTCATTGCCGTGCCGTCGGCGCCGCCTTTGCCCACGCCTTCCGCTGGACGGACAGGCATACCCGATTTCGCCGCGTTGCTTGCCTGGATCGAGAGCCTTGACGTCGGCGCATTGGATGGTCGAGAGCTCACGGAGATCGGGCTTAAAGGCGGCAATCTGACTGTCGACGACCAGCGCAATGGAAAACAGTGGACATTTGCGAATATCGACCTGAGCGTGACGCGGCCAAAGGACGGCGGCATTGCCGTGAAGCTCGGTTCCGATGATATCGAACGACCTTGGCAGATGCGGGCAGCCATCACGCCCGGGCAGAAGGGGCATCGTTTTGTCGATGTCACGACGCAGAGGGTTTCGGCCAAGGACTTGATGCTCGCAATGCGATGGGGCGAGGGGTTTTACGAACCTGATCTGCCCCTCACCGCGCATTTTCGCGCCGACATAGGGCCCGACGGCATTCCCGATATGATCGACGGCCGCATTGTCGTCGAGAAGGGTTTTGTCGTTGATGTGGACGACCCGCTCGCGCGCATCCCGATCGATCGAGGCGAGATCAGCCTTGAATGGGATGCCGCCCGCCACACAATGGTCATGCCGTTCCAGATTGTGTCCGGCGGCAATAGGATCGCGCTGCAAGCCCAATTTGATGCCCCGCGCGAAGGGCATGAGACCTGGGACGTGAGGGTGTCCGGCGGCTCAGTTGTGCTCGCATCGCAGACGCCGATGGAGTCGAACGCGCTTTCTCTCAATCGAGTCCTCATGCGCTTGCGCATTGATCCGAGCAAGCGCCGTCTCGACATCGAGCAGGGCGAGCTGAGTGGGCCTAATCTCGGCATTGCGCTGTCAGGCGGAATGGAATTCTCCGGCGATGATCCGCGGGTGGCAATTGGCGTCACCGGTACGCGCATGTCCGTATCGGCTCTCAAGCGGCTGTGGCCCTTCTTCGCCGCTCCGAAGGTGCGCGGCTGGGTGGAAGAGCACGTGCAAGGGGGGATTGTCGAGCGACTGGAAGTGGCGACCAACGCGCCCATGTCAACTCTCAAATCGAGCGGCCCGCCCATCCCCGATGAAGGTTTGGCAATCAGGATCGTGGGTCACGGGGCCGAGATCAAACCCGTCGAAGGCTTGCCGCCGATTCGCGACGCTGACATCGACGTGCGGATTACCGGACGGACCGCTGTCATCAACCTCGGCCGTGGAAATGTCGAAATCTCGCAGGGGCGAAAGCTTTCCATCACCAATGGCGTCTTCGAGGTGCCCGATACTTTTCCCAAGGGGCCGCCTGCCAAGGCGCGTTTTCGCCTGGATGGCTCTGTTCCGGCGGCGGCTGAGCTTCTGGCGACAGAGCGATTGCGCGAGTTCTCCGGCGCGCCTTTGGATCCTTCAACCAGTCGCGGCACGCTCAGCGCTCAAGTGACCCTGAGCTTGCCGCTCAAGGAGAACCTTGCAGAGGGATCATCGACTTACAGCATCAATATGGATGTCGCGAATTTTTCCGCGGAACGCATGGTGATGGGGCAGAAGGTCGAGGCCGCCATGCTGAAGGTGAGCGCTAACAACCAGGGCCACTGGATCAGGGGCGACGTAAAAATCAATGGACTTCCTGCCGTGCTTGATTTTCGCAAGCCGCACGATGTTGATCCTGATATTCGGCTTCAGGCTACTCTCGACGAGAACGGGCGCAACAGATTGGGCTTCGACCTGGGCGGCTCGCTCCTGGGGCCGGTGCCGATCAAGCTCAGCGGCCGCATTCCGCGCGAGGGCGACACTCGTCTGGCCGTTGAGGCTGACCTCAGTCAGGCCAAGGTTGACAATCTGCTGCCCGGCTGGTCGAAAGCCCCCGGTGAAGTCGCACGCGCGACCTTCACCCTCATCAATAAATCGCAGGCAATGCGATTTGAGGACGTTCTGATCGAGGCTCCAGGCACTTCGGTCAAGGGCATGGTCGAGCTCGATTCTTCCGGCGATGTGGTGGCTGCGAATTTTCCCGTCTTTAGTTTTTCTAATCGGGACAAGGCGACGCTCAAGGCGGAGCGAAGCCTCGACGGCACACTGCGCGTGGTGCTTCGGGGTGAAATCTACGACGGCCGCGGCTTCGTCAAATCGGCCCTGGCAGGTCCCGCCAACGGCAAACAACAACCGGACAAGGATATTGATCTCGACATCAAGCTCGGCACCGTGCTTGGATTCCACGGCGAGACGCTGCGCGGTCTTGATCTGCGGCTGTCGCGTCGCGGCGGGATTATCACCAACTTCGCCCTTGGCGCCAAGCTTGGACGCGAAACGCCGCTTACGGGTGATCTGCGTGGGCGCGGCACCAACGGCCGGCAGGTGGTGTTCGTGGAAACGAACGACGCCGGCGCCTTCTTCCGCTTCACTGACATCTATCCCAAGGTCATCGGCGGCGAGATGTGGGTGGCACTTGATCCACAGAGCGCGGACAAAGCTCCACAGGAAGGCATTCTCAATGTACGCGATTTCACGGTGCGCGGAGAAGCCACGCTGGATCGCGTCGCGGCAGCGCCGGCGCCGCAGGCTCCCGGCGCTCCTCCCGCGGGCGTAGATTTCTCGCGCCTGCGCGTCGAGTTCACCCGCTCGCTTGGTCGATTCACGATCCGTGATGGCCTGGTGAAAGGCCCTGCCATTGGCGCGACGGTCGACGGATACATCGATTACACGCGCGCCGAGGTGCGCATGCGCGGTACTTTCGTTCCGCTTTATGGCCTCAATAATATGTTCGGCCAAATTCCGATCGTCGGCCTGTTCCTGGGCGGCAGCAACGAAGGCCTGATCGGTGTCACTTATGAAGTCGTGGGTCCACCAAGCGCGCCGGTGTTGCGGGTCAATCCTATCTCCGCCGTGGCGCCGGGCCTCTTGCGCAAGTTCTTTGAATTCCCGGGCGGCGGCGTCACCATGCCCCAGAGCTATGCTGAACCAAGATAAACCCCCGCTTTGCAATTAAACAGGTTTGATGAGCACATGTCGCTTCCTCCCAAGTGACAACTTGATCACTCCCTGCGGCGTTAGATCCTGCGGAGTGAGCACCATGAGCTCATCCACGACTGTGACATCGTTCACACGAAGCCCACCTCCTTTGATGTGCCGACGCGCCTCTCCATTCGATGACACGAGACCGGCTTCTACATTGGCGGCGAGCAGGCCCAAGCCGGCATCCAGCCTCGCGCGAGAGATTTCGACGGTTGGAAGCGTGTCCGCAAGGGCGCCTTCCACGAACGTGCGCCGCGCAGTCTCTGCCGCCTGTTCAGCGGCTGCGCGGCCGTGCAGAAGCGCTGTCGCTTCTGTTGCCAGGACCTTTTTGGCTTCGTTGATCTCCTGCCCCCGGAGCGTGCCGAGGCGATCGATCTCATCCAGCGGCAGCTCGGTGAACAGCTTCAACAGGCGGCCAGCATCGCCGTCCTCGCAATTGCGCCAGAACTGCCAGTAATCATACGGGCTCATTGCATCGGCGTTGAGCCAGACCGCGCCCGTTTCGGTCTTGCCCATCTTGGCGCCGGAAGCGGTCGTCAAAAGCGGTGTAGTCAAAGCGAAGAGCTCAACACTGAGCAGTCGGCGACCGAGATCAATGCCGCTGACGATGTTGCCCCACTGGTCCGATCCGCCCATCTGCAAAATGCACCCGTAGCGCTTGTGCAACTCCACGAAATCGTAGGCCTGCAAGATCATGTAATTGAATTCAAGAAATGTCAGAGGCTGCTCGCGGTCCAGCCGCAGCTTGACTGAATCGAAGGTCAACATCTTGTTGATGGTGAAATGCCGGCCGACATCGCGCAGGAATGCGATGTAATGCAAATGGTCGAGCCAATCGGCATTGTTCGCCATGATCGCGCTCGCGCCAAAATCGAGAAACCGCGAGAATACGCTGCGGATGGAGGCTATGTTCGCGTCGATTTGCGCGCTGGTCAGGAGCGTTCGACTGGTGTCCTTGCCGGAAGGATCGCCGATCTTGCTGGTCCCGCCGCCCATGAGCGCGATCGGCCGGTGCCCCGTCCTCTCAAGCCAGCGCAGCATCATGATAGTCAGGAGATTGCCGATATGCAGGCTCGGGGCGGTGGCGTCGAAGCCGACATAGGCGGTGATCGCGCCCGCCTTTGCCTTGGCGTCGAGCCCTTCGGCGTCGGAAAGTTGGTGAATGAACCCCCGCGCCGCAAGAACCTGGAGGAAATCGGATTTGTAGGCGCTCATGATTGTCGTCTCGGTCCGGCGGTGGTGTAACAGGTAGCGAACGGCATTGAAACCGAGGATAGTTCAGTGGCTTCCCTGACTGCGATTGGGCTCATGAGCGGCACATCTTATGACGGCGTCGATGTGGCGCTGATCGAGAGTGACGGGGAAGCAATCGGTCGTCTCGGGCCGACCGGGTATCGACCCTATAGCAACCCGGAGAGAGAGCAGGTCCGCCGTGCGATCGCGGCGGCTGCGCATCTTACCGGGCGGTCGCAGCCGTCCAAGCTTCTGATCGCGGCGGAGGAAGCAGTCACAGACATGCATGCGGAGGCTGTGGAAGCATTTTTGGCTGCCAATGGCATCGCTCCGAGTGCGGTCGGTGTGGTGGGATTTCACGGCCAGACGGTGGTGCATCGGCCAGAGCACGGGCTCAGCGTGCAGCTCGGCAACGGCCCGGCACTGGCCGCGCGGCTCGGAATTGCAGTCGTCTATGACTTCCGTGGCGCCGACCTTGCGGCGGGAGGCCAAGGCGCGCCCATGGTCCCCGTCTTCCACCGCGCAATGGTGCGCACGCTCATGCAGTCGCATCCCATCGCGGTGCTCAATGTGGGAGGGGTCGCGAATGTTACGTATATCGACGGAGATGATCTCTGCGCTCTCGATACCGGCCCGGGCAACGCGCTGATTGATGACTTCATTTGCTTGCGTACAGGTCAACCCCGGGACGATGAAGGGCGGCGCGCGGCGGCGGGACGCGTGGATGAGGATGCAGTCGCACGTGTTCTCGCCCACCCATTTTTCTCCAGGCCGCCGCCTAAATCGCTGGATCGAAATGCTTTCCGCGCCTGGGTGGCAGAAGAGGGGCGTCTCGCAGAAAAGAGCACGGAGGACGGGGCGGCAACCCTCACCGCCATCACGGCAGCGGCCGTTGCGCGATCAGTAAAGGTCTTGCCGCGCGGACCGGTGAGCTGGATCGTCGCGGGTGGCGGCACCCGTAATCCGATCCTGATGCGGATGCTGACGCAACGCTTGGCTCCTGCACGCGTCGGTACCGCCGCCGACGTTGGATGGTCGATTGACGCCCTGGAGGCGCAGGCTTTCGGGTACTTGGCGGTACGGACGGTCAAGGAACTGCCGCTTACGTTTCCCACGACCACCGGAGTCCCGCGACCGCTCGCAGGTGGCGTCCTCGTGCGCGGCTAACACGCAAGCCAAGCTCAAGCGGCGCTGGGTTTTCGCTCGATGTTGAGCCGCTTGTCCAGATAAGCTCCAATGGCTTGCATGAGCGGCTCGACTTTTCCGTCAAAAAAGTGGTTTGCGCCCGGAATGACTTTTTGCTCGATCACAATGCCCTTCTGGGTCTTGAGCTTTTCGACAAGGGTATTGACGTCCTTATGCGGGACGACGGCGTCCTTGTCCCCATGAACGATCATGCCTGAAGAGGGGCAGGGAGCGAGAAAGGAAAAATCATAGAGATTCGCAGGCGGTGCGATGGAGATGAAGCCCTCTATCTCGGGTCGCCGCATCAACAGTTGCATGCCGATCCAGGCTCCGAAAGAAAACCCTGCGATCCAGCAGCTGCGAGCCTCCGGATTGATTGACTGCGCCCAATCAAGTGCCGAGGCGGCATCGGAAAGCTCTCCCTGGCCGTGGTCGAATGCGCCCTGACTTCTGCCGACACCCCGGAAGTTGAACCGCAGCACCGAGAAGTTCCGGTGCACGAAGGCGTAATACAGCTGATAGATGATCTGATGATTCATCGTGCCGCCGAACTGCGGATGCGGATGCAGCACGATGCCGATGGGTGCGTTCTTTTGCCGAGCAGGATGATATCGGCCTTCGATGCGCCCGGCCGCGCCGGTGAATATGACTTCGGGCATGAATGGCGGACCTCGGTTGGTTTCTATACGAGCGGCTGCAAGCTCGCGACCGCCGCGGAGCGCGCTTGACGTTTCCGCGGAGCGCACGTAAGTACCTACAACCACTCCACATTTTGCCAAGGAGCAGCCTGGCGAATTCTTGCGGTCACTGGCGGTTTGGCGGTTCTAGCACGGGTGCGGGGTCAAAAAGCAAGCGCCATTACTGGACCTTCGTTCCTCGCCGCGGCTGCGGATGTTGGCCTGATCGGCAGCATGAGTGAGCGTCTCTATTTCGACTGGAATGCGACGACGCCCTTGCGCCCCGAGGCGCGTGCAGCCGTTCTTGCCGCCTTGGACGTCATCGGCAATCCATCCTCGGTTCATGCCGAAGGGAGAGCAGCGCGCCATCTTGTGGAAAAGGCGCGTGATAACGTTGCCTCTCTGGTCGGTGCCGAGCCGCGCAACGTTGCATTCACTTCCGGGGGCACTGAAGCGAATATGCTGGCGCTCACGCCGGCGGCCGCTGCGGGCGAAACCGCGCGGGGAAAGCTTCTGGTCTCCGCCATCGAGCACTCGTCGGTCTTGGCGGGCGGCCGTTTTCCTGCGTCCGCCGTCGAGCATTTGCCGGTTACCAGGCACGGGCAGATCGACCTGGATGTGCTGGCGCGCCGGCTTGCCGGGATCGATAGCCCTGTCTTGGTTTCGATCATGCTTGCCAACAATGAGACCGGTATTGTTCAACCGGTCTTGCAAGCGGCTACGCTGGTGCACGGCGTCGGCGGCTTGCTGCATGTTGACGCGGTTCAGGCTCCCGGCAGAATGTGCTGTGATATCAAAATGCTCAGGGCAGATCTTCTGACACTGTCCGGGCACAAGATTGGGGCGCCGAAAGGAATTCGGCGCCCTGGTCAGAAAGGATGCCGCCATTCCGTTTCCGGCGGCGCTCCTGAAAGGCGGTGGTCAGGAGCGTGGTGCTCGGGCCGGAACTGAAAATGTTGCTGGGATCGCGGGCTTCGGCGCTGCTGCTGCCGCGGCATTGGCGGGGCTTGCCGCAGAAAGGGCTCAAATGCTCGGCTTGCGTGAGCGGCTCGAAAACGGCCTCAAGGCTCTTTCCCCGAGCGCGGTGATCTTTGGCGCCGATGTGGAGCGTATTCCCAACACCACCCTGTTTGCGGTTCCCCCCATGAAGGCGGAAACGGCAGTCATTGCGTTCGACCTCCAAGACGTTGCTGTGTCATCCGGTGCGGCCTGCTCTTCCGGCAAGGTACAGCCCTCGCACGTCCTCGCGGCCATGGGCGCCTCCCCGGCGCTTGCCCGCGGTGCGGTGCGGGTGAGCTTGGGGTGGAGCACGACAGAATCCGACGTCGATCGGTTTCTTCGCGCTTGGATTAACCTCTCCGGGACATTACTTAAGGGGAAGCCGGCGGTAGCCGCCTGAACAGGACGAGCGCACTACAGAAAAGCCGAACCCAACCATAACCGACTGATCCAACCCGCGGTCCTTGAAACCGCAGCGGAGGGAAGAATGCCGGCCGTGCAAGAGACCGTCGAGAAGGTTCGCCGGATCGACGTTGACCAGTATAAGTATGGCTTCGTTACGGATGTCGAGTCCGAAAGGGCCCCGAAGGGGCTTTGCGAAGATACCGTCCGTTTCATTTCGGAGAAGAAGAGCGAGCCGGAGTGGATGCTCCGGTGGCGTCTGGACGCCTATCGGCGTTGGCTCACCATGCGAGAGCCGACCTGGTCGCGCGTCCACTACGGGCCGATCGACTATCAGGACATCTATTACTATGCCGCGCCGAAGAGGAAGCCGGGCCCCAAGTCGCTGGACGAAATAGATCCGAGATTCTCGCCACGTACGAGAAGCTTGGCATCCCGTTGCGCGAGCGCGAGGCGCTGCTCGGAATCCAGAAGCCTGAGGGCGAGAACGGCTATGGCCGCGTCGCCGTGGACGCCGTATTTGATTCGGTTTCGGTGGCGACCACCTTCAAGGCGGAGCTTGCCAAGGCCGGGGTCCTGTTCATGCCGATCTCGGAGGCCCTGGCCCAGCATCCGGACCTGGTGAAGCGATATCTTGGGACGGTTGTACCGGTTTCCGACAATTTCTTTGCTACCCTCAATGCGGCGGTATTCTCGGACGGTTCCTTCGTCTATGTGCCGCCGGGCGTGCGCTGCCCGATGGAGCTTTCAACTTACTTCCGCATCAATGAGCGCAACACCGGTCAGTTCGAGCGCACACTGATCATTGCCGACAAAGGCGCGTACGTGAGCTATCTCGAAGGCTGCACAGCGCCTTCGCGAGATGAAAATCAGCTGCATGCCGCTGTCGTCGAGCTCGTTGCGCTCGACGACGCGGAGATCAAGTACTCCACCATCCAGAACTGGTATCCAGGCGACAAGAACGGGCGCGGCGGCGTGTACAATTTCGTCACCAAGCGCGGCGATTGTCGCGGCGCCCGGTCGAAAATCTCCTGGACTCAGCTTGAGACCGGCTCAGCCATCACGTGGAAATATCCGAGTTGCATTCTGCGCGGCGACAACTCGCGCGGCGAGTTCTACTCGATCGCCATTTCCAACGGGCATCAGCAGGTGGACTCGGGCACCAAGATGCTCCATCTCGGCAAGAACACGACCAGCCGGATCATTTCAAAGGGTATCGCCGCCGGACGCTCGCAGAACACATATCGCGGCTTGGTGTCGTCCCACCGAAAAGCAAAAGGGGCACGCAACTTCACAAACTGCGACTCGCTCCTGATCGGGGACAAATGCGGCGCCCACACCACTCCATACATCGAGGCGAAGAACGCTTCCACGGTCTTCGAGCATGAGGCGACCACCTCGAAAATTTCCGAGGACACGCTGTTTTACTGCCGGCAGCGTGGGCTTTCAGCGGAAGATGCGGTCGCGTTGGTAGTGAATGGTTTTGTCAAGGATGTATTGCAGCAGCTCCCGATGGAGTTCGCGGTCGAGGCGCAGAAGCTGATTTCCATCAGCCTGGAAGGAAGCGTGGGATGACCCACGGGTTAGCCGGCCAATCGGGACAGTTACGCATGCATCTTCTTGAGGTGAAAAATCTGCACGTTGAGGTCGAGGGCAAGAAGATCCTTAACGGTCTTGAGCTTTCGATCGGGAAGGGCAGTGTGCATGCCATCATGGGACCTAATGGCTCGGGAAAGTCAACGCTGGCGCACGTCCTTGCGGGCAAGCCCGGCTATGTGGTCACCGAAGGCGAAGTGCTGCTCGACGGCGAAGATATTCTAGGCCTGTCGCCTGATGAACGCGCGGCCAAGGGGCTCTTTCTCGCCTTCCAGTATCCGCTGGAAATCCCCGGCGTCGCGACCATGACGTTCCTGCGCGCTGCGCTCAACGCGCAACGCAAGCAGCGGGGTGAGCCGGAAGTTTCCACGCCAGACTTTCTTCGGCGTGTGCGCGAGGTCGCCGGCAGGCTCGGTATCGAGCCGGAAATGATGCGCCGCGCAGTCAACGTCGGGTTCTCCGGCGGTGAGAAGAAGCGCAACGAGATCCTGCAAATGGCCATGCTGGAGCCGCGTCTGTGCGTCCTGGACGAGACGGATTCGGGTCTCGACATCGATGCGCTTAAGGTCGTTGCCCAGGGCGTCAATCAACTGCGGTCGCGCGAGCGTGGATTTGTCGTGATCACCCACTATCAGCGTCTCCTCGATTACATCGTGCCCGATGTTGTGCACGTGCTGTCGAATGGGCGCATCGTAAAAACCGGCGACAAGGCGCTGGCCTTCGAGCTCGAGGCTACCGGCTACGCACAGTTTCGCGAAGAGGCGGCGTGAGGTTACGATGAACGCCGACGTCCGTCCCTTGAAAACCAGCGCCGAGTGGGCGCTCGCCACTAGTTTTGCGGCAGCAAGAGGCACTCTGCCGGGCGCAGATGCGGTTACGGCGTTGCGCGAGGAGGCATTTCGCCGCTTTGAAACGGACGGCCTGCCGAGCCGGCGCGTCGAGGAATGGAAATACACCGACCTGCGCGCGCTGGTGCGCGAAGCATGGCCGCTTGCAGTGCCGCCGGATGCTGATGCAAAGCGCCGCGCCGCGGAGGCCATCAGCGCGCGCTCTTCCATCGAGGCGCGTCGCATTGTGTTCATCGACGGCAGCTTCGTGCCGGAGCTCTCGGAGCTTGCAGCGCTCGAACCCGGTCTCATTATCCGCTCCATGGCCGCGGCACTCGCCTCCGGAGATACCCAGGTCGTGAGCAATCTCGGAAATGTCGTACCGACGACCGATACCGCGGTGGCGCTGAACACCGCATTCATGGGGGACGGCGCAGTGATCGAGGTTGCCGCCGGCGTTGCGCTCGCCCGCCCTCTGCACCTGGTCTTTTTCTATGCGGGCCGGGAGCCCGGAGCCGTGTTCACGCGTTCGCTGGCGGTGATCGGCAAAGGCGCGCGCGCAATGCTGGTCGAGAGCCACGAGGGCTCCAGCGACTTCCAGGTGAATACCGCCCTCGAGCTCAAGATCGGCGACGCGGCGCACGTCGACCACATCAAGATCACGCGGGCGGGCGCGCTGCATGTGTCCTCGCTGATGGCCGCGGTCGGCTCCCAGGCGCGCTTTAACGAATTTCTTTTCACCGCCGGCGCTGCATTGCTGGTGCGCAACCAGATGTTCGTCCGGTTGGAGGGGGAGGGGACGATCGCCGGCATCCGCGGCGCCTGCCTGCTGCGGGAGCGCCAGCACGCCGACACCACTCTCCTCGCCGACCACGTCGCGCCCGGCTGCACCAGCCGGGAAATGTTCAAGTCCGTGCTGGACGAGGAAAGCCGCGGCGTTTTTCAGGGCAAGATCGTCGTACGCCCGCACGCGCAGAAGACCGATGCCAGGATGGCAGCGCACGCGCTCCTGCTTTCCGAGGATGCCGAGGCCGATAACAAGCCTGAGCTCGAAATCTTTGCCGATGATGTGCAGTGCGGGCATGGCGCGACATCAGGCGATCTCGATGAGGACCTGCTCTTCTATCTCCAGGCGCGCGGCATTCCACAGAAGCAGGCACAAGGGCTGCTGATCCAGGCCTTCGTCGGCGAGGCGATCGAAGGGATAGAGCACGCCGGCCTGCGCGACATGCTGATGGAGGAAGTGGTCGCATGGCTCAACCGGCGCGCATGAGCACCGGTTGGCCGCAGTGCGGCGCAACAGTGCGACTTACGAGTGAAGACATGCATCCGGCCGTGAGCAACGGCGCTTATGATGTCGCCACGATCCGCAAGGACTTCCCCATCCTTGCGACACAGGTCCATGGCAAGCCCCTCGTCTATCTCGACAACGCAGCCTCGGCGCAAAAACCGAACGCCGTTCTCGATCGTGTCGATCATGCCTACAAGGCGGAATATGCAAACGTGCATCGCGGCCTGCACCACCTCGCCAACGTCGCCACCGAAGCCTATGAGGAGGCGCGCGAAAAAGTGCGGGCCTTCATCAATGCGGCACGTCCGGAAGAGATAATCTTCACGCGCAACGCCACCGAGGCGATCAATCTCGTCGCCTATACCTTTGGCCGCGAACGCATCGCTGCCGGCGATGAAGTTGTGCTCTCAATCATGGAGCATCACTCCAATATCGTGCCATGGCATTTCCTGCGCGAACGCGTTGGGGCCGTGCTCAAGTGGGCGCCCGTCGATGACGACGGCAACTTCCTGATCGAAGAGTTCGAGCGATTGCTCACGCCGCGCACGAAACTCGTGGCGATGACCCACATGTCCAACGTGCTTGGCACCGTAGTGCCCGTGAAGGAAGTGGTGCGCCGCGCCCATGCGCACGGCATTCCCGTCCTGCTCGACGGCGCCCAGGCCGGCGTGCACCTCGACGTTGACGTGCAGGACATTGACTGCGATTTCTACGTTCTGACGGGGCACAAGCTGTACGGGCCGACCGGCGTAGGCGTGCTTTACGGGAAGCACGCGCATCTCGACGTGATGCCGCCCTTCAATGGTGGCGGCGAGATGATCCGGGAAGTATTCGAGGACCGCATCACCTATGGCGAGCCGCCATATAAGTTCGAGGCCGGCACGCCTCCTATCGTCCAGGCCATCGGCCTCGGCGCTGCGATTGATTATGTCAATTCGATCGGCAAAGCGCGGATCAGGGCGCACGAGACGAGCCTGCTCAATTACGCCACCGAGCGATTGCGCGAGATCAATTCGCTGCGCATCTTTGGCGCAGCGCCGGACAAGGGGCCGATCGTCTCCTTTGAGGTCAAAGGCGCGCATCCGCACGACGTCGCGACCATCATTGATCGGTTGGGAATTGCGGTTCGCGCCGGCACACACTGCGTCATGCCGCTGCTGGCCCGCTTCGGCGTCACCGCCACGTGCCGCGCTTCCTTTGCACTCTACAATACGCGCGAGGAGGTGGACGGCCTTGCGAGGGCGCTGACCAAAGCACAGGATATCTTCGCATGATAGATGACGCAAAGAACGCCTTCGGCTCAACCACCTCCGGCGCGCCCGAGGCGCCACTCGCCGAGGCCTTCGGCGCCGCAAGGCTTCCTGATGCCGAGATTGCGCGATTGACCGACGATATCATCGCCGCGCTCAAGACTGTCTATGATCCGGAAATTCCCTCCGACATTTATGAACTGGGACTCATCTACAAGATCGACATAGCCGATGATCGAACTGTGGCGGTTGACATGACGCTCACGACGCCGAATTGCCCATCGGCGCAGGAGTTGCCCAGCATGGTCGAGAACGCGGTTGCAAGCGTTCCGGGCGTTGGCGCGGTGAAAGTCGATATCGTATGGGATCCCCCGTGGGATCCGAGCCGGATGTCGGATGAAGCGCGCGCCGTGCTCAACATGTGGTGATCAGGAATCAGGTGTCGGTAATCAGTGATCAGGCACAAGGCTTCTGATTACTGATTACTGACCACTGATTCCTGATCCCGATGCTTGAGCGCATAATTGAAACCTGTCTCTATGTCGATGACCTTAATCGTGCCGCAAGCTTTTACGAGCAGGTCTTGGCTCTCAAGCCGCTCACGCGTGATGCGCGATTTCGCGCTTACGATGTCGGCGGCCGAAGCGTGCTTTTGCTGTTTCGCCGGGGCGCGACGTTGGAAACCGTCCGCATGCCGGGCGGCACCATCCCCCCGCATGATGGACACGGCCCATTGCATATCGCGTTTGCAATTGCGGCAGAGGCACTGCCGGACTGGGAACAGCGGTTGGCAGACCAGGGTGTCGCAATCGAAGGCCGCACGACTTGGTCACGCGGTGGACAGAGCATCTATTTCCGCGACCCCGACGGGCATCTCCTCGAGCTGGCCACCCCTGGCCTTTGGGCGATCTACTGAGCGGCAATCGAATGCGCGGCGCGATGCTGCGGGCGAACGCCTCTTCCTCTTCCCAATGGGGAGATCGTTGTTAACTAAACGGGGTGGAGTTTGCCGGCTGGCCTCGAATCCGCGCTGAAGGAGAAATTGAAATGGTCAATCCGCGGCCGCGACCGCAAGTGATCCGGCTGACCGATGCCGCCGCCGAACGCATCAAATACGTCATGGGGAATGCGGCGGCGCCGGTCATTGGTGTGCGCGTTGGCGTCAAGAATGGCGGCTGCGCCGGCATGTCCTACACCATGGAATATGCTGAGCGGATCGACAAGGCGGACGAGGTGGTCGAGGACAAGGGCGTGCGCGTCCTCATCGATCCGAAGGCAGTCCTTTTTCTGCTTGGCACTGAGATGGATTACAAGGCGGACAAGCTCTCCGCACAATTCGTTTTCAACAATCCCAATCAGACCTCGGCTTGCGGCTGCGGTGAGTCCGTGCAGCTCAAGCCCGCCGCCGAAACGCAGCGGTATGGTGGGCAAATCGCTTGATGTGCTCGTGAATGGTGGGCTCGGCGCGGAAAGCAGTCAAGCTTGCGCAGACTGCGTAAACTTGTCTGCGAGGATTTGCCCACGCGGAGGATACGGGGACGCGCCTTCAGCCCACCCTACACGCGCTGCGTTCATGCGGTTACAGGCGCGCCTACGTGTCCCGGCGCGAGAGGCGGCGAATGCCGAACGCGACTGCGATCCCGGCAGCCGCAATAGCGGCAAACAAGAAGGGCGCGCTCGACCAGCCGAAGCTCTCGACCCATGTCGCCAAGGCCGGCGGCCCGAGCACGTGGCCAAGATGGCTGGCTTGCACCACGATGCCGACGGTGAGCGCAAGGAGCCATGTCTGAGGCGCAAAGCGCGGCGCGGCTGCATAGATCGATGCTGCGAGCATGCCGGTGATCCCCAGACTCGCTGTCGCGCATGCAACAACGCCGGCAGCCGGCATGTCCGGCTTGAAAATGCCGAATGCCGCCGCGCCCATGAAGCCAAAGCCGCCGGCGATCATCGCCCAAAGCGCCATGCCTCTCCGCAACAGGAATCCAGCCGACGCCGCGCCCAGGCCGTTGGCGATGATGGTAATGGCGCTGAGCACGCCCGCAGCCGCCACCGAGAGCTCGAGTTGCTCGACCAGAAGCGTCGGCAGCAAGCCGCTGAGAGCATGGTACTGAAGCGAGTAGAATCCGAAGGCGAGCGCGAGCAGTATCGGCCCCGGCGAGCGCAGGATTCGTCCGATGCCGGCGAGCTTGCCAGGGTCGGAGGCGCGCGGACGGCGCACAACGGGTGCAACCCACCAGACCACGAGCGCGTAGCCAAGGGAAAGAACGCCGGTTGCCAGCCATAGAGCGCGCCAACCAAACGCTGCAAGGAGAGGTCCCGCCAACATCACGATGACTGAGCCGGTAGCAAAATATACCGCCCAAAACCCAAACGCGATGTCACGATCCTTGGGCGCGGTGACGAGGCTCAACAGGGTGGGCGTGGCAATGGCGACCATCAGAAAGCCTGCCCCTTCGAGCGCGCGCGTGAGCAACAGCCATGCTCCGCTTGTCGCGAACGCGCCGGCACAGGAGGCGGCGCCGATCACGACCAGGCCAATCACGGTGGAACGTCGTGCGCCGACGAAGTTTATCAGGAGCCCGCCGGGCAGACCGGCGACGGCGCCCACGATCGCATAGGCGCCGATCACGAAGGAGGCGAATGTCAGGCTCAGCCCGAGATCCTGGCGCAGCAGCGGGATCGCAATCGGCGCCTTGCCTATTTGGAATGCCGCCACCACGCCGGCGAAGACCAGCGCCCAAACCAGTAGCCACCGCGTTTGCGCACGCTCACCTTCCTCCTTCACGATCGGCTCGCCTGCTGCACCGCCGATGGGCTACGCGGTTCCCCCGGGTCCGCAGATCACATTCAACAGCGCCTGACGCCGTTCCCGTGTTACGATGGACATTGCGCGTTGCAAGGCGCCGGGCAGCGCCGCCGGATCCTCGACGCGCTCGCCGTGGCCGCCCGCCGCTTCGCAGATACGCTCAAAGGCCGGCAGTTTCGCCAATCCGACAAAGGCAGGATCGTTGCTTCTCGCGGCGTAGCCGTGAGGATACATCGCCCGGGTGCTGCGATCCACGGCGCCCCACATCGCATTGTTCATGACCACAAAAAGCACGGGAAGGTCGTGCAAGGCCGAAGCGTGATGGACGGCCGCGGGATTGCTGAACAGGTAGGCGCCGTCGCCGAGCACGGCAATGACCGGGCTCTCGGGCCGCGCCAGCTTGGCGCCGAGCGCCGCGCCGGCGCCCCAACCCAGACCCGACGCGGAGCTCGATCCGAAATAGAGATCCGGCGAGTTCGAACGCGCAATGCTCCGCAAAGAGCGTGTATTCGTTGATGACAATGGCTTGCTCGTCTTTGGCCTGGCCAATGCAATGGCTCACCCAGACCGGATCCATCGGGGTCGTGCCGGCAGTGGCATCGCGCGCAGCCGCCCAGGCGGCGGTGAGCCTTGCGCGCTCATCTGCGACCCAGCGCCGGCGTGGCGCGAGCGAGGGGGCATCGAGCTCGTCCTCGAGCTCGTGGGTGAGGGCTTTGAGAATTGCGACGGCGGTTCCGGTGATGGCGATGTCGCAGGGAAACCCTCGGATAGGGTAAGCCGTAAACAGGGGGTCGAGACCGCATTGAATCACCTTGCAATCGCCACCGGGCGCGGCTCGGCTGGGAATCCAGGGAACATCGCACTCCAGCACGAGGATGGCATCGACCTCTTGCACGAGCTTCGTGGGATCGAAACCAAGATTCATGGGATGCGAGGAGGGCAGCGAGAAATAACGCGGCCGATGCTGCACGACGGGAATGGCAAAACGTTCGCAGAATTGCGCGAGCGCCTTGAACGCACTGGCGTCTCTTCCGGCGTTCGAGGTCACGATCAGCGGACGCTTTGCCTGCGCCAGGACGCGCGCTGCCGCCGCAATCGCGATCGCATCAGGTGCTGCCGCCGCAGCCGGCAGCAACCTCGTCGGGAGCTCTTGTCCCGTGTGCGCACAGGATGCAGCAAGGACCTCGCGCGGCAGCGAGAGATAGACGGGGCCGCGCGGCTCGGTCGCGGCGATCGCCAGCGCGCGATCGACAACCGTCGGCAACTGCTCAGCGTTTCTCAGCTCGTAATCCCATTTGACGATCTCGCGGATCATGCCGGCCTGATCGTACATCTCCTGGGCCCAGTGGATGTAGCCGTCGCGCGACCCCGGCAACCCGGTTTCGGTGATGGGCGATCTCCCGGCCGTGAGAAGGATCGCGACATTCTCGCGCGCTGCGTTGATCGCGGCGCAGACCATGTTGGCGGTACCGACGCTCACATGCACCATGACGGCGGGAATGCGCCGGGACAGCATGGCGTAGCCGTGCGCCATTGTGACCGCGAGATTCTCGTGTGTTGCGAGCATCGGGCGTGGCACGGCAACGCCTGTTTGCGCCGCCTGTGCGTAGGCTTCGACGATCGGGGCGAAATCGGTCCCGGCATTGCCGAACAGATACTCGATCCCACGGTCGGCCAATAACGCCAGGTATGCTCCGGCAACGCTCTCGGCCTCCTTTGTGCTCGGCCGCCGATCATGCTGCACGCGCGCTCCCATTGATCTACTCCGGTTTGGTGTGGCCTCGGGTTCAAAACCCCTCGCTACGAAAGGCATATTGCGCATCCTTGCAACTCACGTGCGACTCAAGCAAGCTACGATGTATTGCAAGCGCCGGACAACCTTGCGGTCACGGACAATGGCAGGCAGATGTGTTAGGAGTGATGGAACATGAAACGCATTTGCATGACGCTTTGCGCGGGCGCGCTGTTCTTGGCCTCGTTCCTTCTGCCAAACGCGGCGTTGGCGCAGGACAAGCTGGTTGTGAGCGTATGGGGCGGCAGCTGGCGGGACATGGTCGCCAGCATCATCGGCGGGAAATTCACGGCCGAGACCGGCGTCCCCGTGGAGTACATCACCGGCGGCACCATCGATCGCCTCAACAAAGAGAAGCTTGCCAAGGGCAATCCGGAGAGCGACATCACGTTTACGACATCGCATGTGGGTTGGCTCTATGCCAACGACGGGCTCTACGAGGAGCTTGATCTCAACAAGGTCCCGAACGCCAAAAATCTGGTCGCGCAGGCCAAGATCAGTCCCTATCACATCGGCACCTGGGCCTATGTCTACACCATCGGCTATCGTCCCGACCTGCTGAAAGGCGTGTCCTTCAACAGCTGGGCGGATTCTGTGGAAGCCCGAAGTCAAGGGCAAGCTCGCCGCGCCCGATTTTGATCCGAGCCATCTCATCGTGGTGGCGGCGATGCTTTCGGGCGGTGACGCGGCGACCTGGGAGAGAGGGCAACCGAAGCTGCGGGAGCTCAAGCCAAGCTTCAAGGCGTTCTACACCAACGATGCCAACAGCCAGCAACTCATCGCCAATGGCGAGACGCCCGTGCAAGTGATTCTATCGATGAACGCGCATTTCATGGCGGCCGAAGGCGTGCCCGTCCAACTCGTGATCCCCAAGGAAGGCGCAGTCCTTGGTATCGATACCGTCGCCATCATGAAAGGCTCGAAGAAAGCAGACCTCGCCTACAAGTTCATCAACATCGCCCTGGATTCGCAGGTGCAGGCTGAGGTTGCGAAATTCAAGAAAGGCAGCCCGGTCGTGCTCGACGCGAAAATCGATCCTGCCGTGGCCAAGCTGCCCGGCGTTTTCACCAGCGTCGATCAGTGGAACAAGCAGGCGATCATCATCGATCACAAGCTCCGGGCCGAGAAAACGCCGGAGTGGCGCAAATGGTTTGCCGAGAACATCATGAACTGATGGCGTCAGCGGCTTGAGGTTCGGGCAACAAACACGGTGTACCTCCCCCTGCCACGCAGGGCTATCGGATGTGGCAGCTCAGCAAGCCGGGTGGGGCCGGCTGTAACAATCTCGGGCGCCGAAGCAACCCCACCCGACCGCCTGTCGCTTCGCTCCGGCGGTCGACCTCCCCTTTCCGGGGAGGTATACGGAGATTCCTGCGCGGCTGAAGGAAATTCCCAACGTACTCCGCTGCATCGTCCCGGGACAGCATGAACGCGCGGCCCTTTCTGCGCCTCTTCGTGTCGCCCGCGTTGCTCTGTGCGCTCGCCTTTGCATGCGCGCTGGCAGCGGTGATGCAGTACAGCCTGCGCGCTCACGTGCCCGGATCGCTCGAGCCGGGAGGCTTCACGCTCGCAAACTTCACGGCGCTGCTGAAGCCGCTCTACGCGCGCGTGTTTCTTGAGACGGTCTGGATCTGCTTTCTCACTGCGTTCTGGACGCTCCTCGTCGGTTATCCGCTCGCCTATGCGTTGGTCCACGCGAGGAACGCCCTGTTCAAGTCGGCGATCCTGGTGATCACCGTCACGCCGCTGTTCCTCGGCGAGGTGGTCCGCACTTATTCCTGGATCGTCGTCCTCGGCAACAACGGCTTCATCAACTCGATGCTGCTCAAGGCCGGGCTCATCGCGCAGCCCCTGCAATTGATGTTCACCCGCCTCGGCGTCGTCATTGCCCTCGTCCATGTCACTCTGCCGGTGATGGTGATCATGCTGGCGGTGGCGCTCTCGCACATTGATCGCGACTATGAGCGTGCCGCGGCGAGCCTCGGCGCCAGCCCAGTGCGCGCATTTCTCACGGTGACGCTGCCGCTTTCCATGCCGGGCATTATCGCGGGTGTGACCACGGCATTCGCCTGGACCTTCAGCGCCTTCGCGACCCCGCAATTGATCGGCGGTGGCCGTGTCAATATGATCGCCAACCTGGTTTATTCGCTCGGCTTTGCCAGCTTCAACTTTCCCTTTGCTGCAAGCCTTGCGGTCGCCGGCCTGGCGCTGACCTTGGCGGTGCTGGGGCTGATGCGCATGGCCACCGCCCGCCTCGAACGCATCGGGGCGCACTGAACATGCCTGCGGTTTGGTCGCAGCGACCGTTGCGGTTCCTTGGCGGGACGGTCGTGGCCGCGATTCTCGGTTTCCTGCTCCTGCCGGTATTGGTGGTGACGCTTGCTGCGTTTAGTGGCCGCGCAATTCTTTCATTTCCGCCGGAAAGCTGGTCATTGCGGTGGTTCATGAAGGCGATCGCCTACGAAGATTTTCAGATCGGGTTTCACAATGGACTTATCGTAACCACATGTGCCTCTTCGATTGCACTCCTCGTCGGGGCGGCCTTCGCGCTTGCGCTTGATCGCTACGAATTCCGGGGCAAGCGCCTTCTCGAGACCGTATTGCTCGCGCCCCTGGTGGTGCCGCATTTCACGGTGGGTCTTGGTTTTCTCATCCTCGCCGCGCAAATGGGCCTCGCCCGCGGCTACGCCGTGATCGTAGCCTGCCATGTTGTGCTGGTGCTCCCCTTCGTCCTGCGCAGCGTCTACGTATCACTGCGCAACCTCGATCCGCGCCTGGAGCTCGCCGCGGCGAGCCTCGGCGCGCCGCCATATCGGGTGCTCGGCACCGTCACGCTACCCCTGCTGCTGCCAGGCTTGGTCGGCGGCTGGTTGTTCGCCGCCATTCTCTCGTTCAACGAATTCACCGCCTCACTGTTCGTTACCGCGCAGCGAACACAGACGCTGCCGGTTGCTCTCTACAATTACGTGCGCGAATACGCCGATCCTTCCATGGCCGCGGTGTCGGTGATCTATATCGTCGTGGTTGCAACGTTGTTGACGTTGGCCAACGCTTTCCTCGGCCTCGGAAAGGTCCTCGACGTTGACCACTCCCGCTGAGGTCTCGTCTTCCATCGCGAGCGAAAGGGCGGCGGCGCCAGACGCCCGCACCGCGGTTGAGCTCGCAGGAGTGAGCAAGCGGTTCGGCAACGTTACCGCTCTCGACGACGTCTCGCTCGCCGTTTGCCGCGGCGAGCTCATGACGCTGCTCGGACCGTCCGGCTGCGGAAAGACCTCGCTGCTCAATCTCATTGCCGGGTTTCTGCTGCCGGACCAAGGTGAGATTGCCATCGAGACGCGTCTTGTCACCGACGTGCCGACTTTTCGTCGTGACATCGGCATCATGTTCCAAAGCTATGCGCTATTCCCGCACATGAGCGTTGCGGCCAATGTCGGCTATGGGCTCAGAATGCGCCGCATCGGCAGGGGCGAAATCTCGCGCAGGGTAGCGGACGCGCTCGCACTGATGAAGCTCACGGGCCTGGAGGATCGCAAACCGCGTCAACTCTCCGGTGGCCAGCAGCAGCGTGTCGCTCTCGCGCGCGCTCTCGTCATTCGCCCCAAAGTGCTCCTCCTCGATGAGCCTTTCTCCGCCCTTGACCGAAACCTGCGCGTCTCGATGCAGGTCGAGCTAAAGGAGATTCAGCGCAAGCTCGGCGTGACGACTATCTTTGTCACCCATGACCAGAGCGAGGCCTTGAGTTTGTCCGACCGGATCGCGGTGATGGCGCAAGGCCGCATTCGCCAGCTCGGAGCTCCCGACGAGATCTACCGCCGGCCGATCGACCGATTCGTCGCCTCCTTCGTCGGCGACGGCAATGTGCTCCGCGCGAGTGTCGAACGTATCGACCAAAGCGTCGCCGCCGTCCGGGTTGGTTTGGCGCGGGTGCTGGTACCCGCGCAGACGTTGCAGGGCGCGGCGCAGGGCGCGACGGTCGACCTGTTCGTGCGGCCGGAGAATTTGTCAGTGGCATCGCCTGGCGCCGCCGTTGCGGCGGAGGGCGAGGTGGCTGCGAGGATCTACCAGGGTGGCCATGTTGACCTGTATGTCAGCGTGGCGGAAGCCCTTTCGGGTCGCGTGCTGTTGCGCGTGCCCGGAGACGAGGCAATGACACGCTGGCCCCCTGGGACCCGCGTCGGTGTCTCTCTGGCCGGCGACAATGCAATCGCGTTTCCGCCCGCGGTGGACTGAGACGGGGTAGGAGCGGGTTTCAAACCCGCCCCTACGTCCCAACGCGAGGAGGAATTTAAATCACGCCTTGAGGCGGACGGGGCGCAGAAGAAAGGCGGGAAGGTGCTCGCCCTCGGCGTGCGCGACCACCGCCTTGAGCACGGTCGATTTCGCCACCGGCTTGGCAGCCTTGGAGGCCGCTGCATGCGATTTGGACGCGCGCCGGGCGCGCGCTTCGTCGAGCCGCGCAACCGGCGCGGCAGAGCTCGGCGTCCGCTTCCGGGATGAGCTGCGCGAGGGCTCGCGGCGATGCCGTGAAGGCGGCGCACTGCGATGCTCGCCGACGACTGCATCATCATGCTGCGTGCGCGCTGGCTGAGCCATCCAAGGAATGCTCTGCCCAATCAGCTTCTCGATCGCAGTAACGCTTTTCTGCTCAGCCGGAGCGACGACCGTGATGGCGGTGCCACTCCTGCCGGCGCGACCGGTGCGACCGATGCGGTGGACATAATCGTCGGCATGATGCGGGACGTCGAAGTTGAAGATGTGACTGACAGCGGGAATGTCGAGCCCACGCGCGGCAACGTCGGAGGCGACCAGCAGCGTCACCTCGTTCTTTCGGAATTGGTCGAGCGCAGCGGTTCGCGAGGATTGATCCATGTCGCCGTGCAAGGCGATGGCGGAAAAGCCGTGCCGGACCAAAGATCGATGCAACGCCGCGACCTCGCGCTTGCGGTTGCAGAAGATGATTGCGTTGGTGAGCCCCTCGGCGGAGCGGATCAGCAGGCGCAGGGTATCTCGCTTCTCGTGCGGCTCGCGGCCGGTCTTCACCAGAAGCTGGGTTGTCGTCGCCAGTGGCGTCGCCGGGCGCGACACCTCGACCTTCACCGGATTGTGCAGGAACTGCTCGGTGATGCGCCGGATCTCGGGCGGCATGGTGGCGGTGAAGAACAGGGTTTGGCGAGTGAAAGGCACCAGCTTGCAAATTCGTTCGATGTCCGGGATGAAGCCCATGTCGAGCATGCGGTCGGCCTCGTCGATCACGAGGAGCTCGACCCCGGTCAGCAGGAGCCTGCCGCGCTCGAAATGGTCGAGCAGGCGGCCGGGCGTCGCGATAAGAACATCGACGCCGCGGGTGAGCTTGGCATCCTGATCATCGAAGGATACGCCGCCAATCAGAAGCGCAACGTTGAGCTTCTGGCCGGCGCCGTACTTCTCGAAATTCTCCTGCACCTGTGCCGCGAGCTCGCGTGTGGGCTCAAGGATGAGCGTGCGAGGCATTCGGGCACGGGCCCGTCCATGCTCCAGGAGCGTGAGCATCGGAAGCGTGAAGGCGGCGGTCTTGCCAGTGCCTGTCTGCGCGATCCCGAGCACGTCACGGCGTGCAAGGACGTGAGGGATGGCTTGCTCTTGAATGGGGGTAGGGGCTTGATAACCGGCCGCTTTGACCGCGGCGAGAACCTTGGCCGATAGGCCGAGCTTGGAAAAGGGCATATAACCTCGAATCAAGACCGCTCCAGAGCCTAACCGCACCGGACAACGAGATTATGACCAAAGTTGCGCGGGGGAATGGACGGTCGCTATTACGGTCGAACCGTATGCGCGGAACATAGTGGCAGGCAGCCGAAAGTCAATCCTGTTGCACTGCAATAAGTCAAGGTTAGGCTTCACTTTTCCTTACCCGACACGATGACGGTCCATGCCGCGCTTGTGGGGCGGGATAACGAAGCGTATTCGGCACCGCTTGGCGTAAGACGTTGCGCTGTTGCACCCCACAGGAGCACCTCTCCCTCGGTGAGCTAACGCGGTGTCGTCATCACGGGAAAGAACGGCGCGCAGCTTCGTTGAGCGCCATGGGTTGTGGAGCGACGCGCAATTCGAGGCGGCGGCGGCCGCCGAGAAGCGAATCGAGGAGGAGGGGCTCGAAGTCGTGCGCCTCTCGTTTCCCGACCAGCACGGCATCCTGCGCGGCAAGACGGTGATGGCAGGCGAAGCCGCGCCCTTCATGCGCAACGGCTGCTCCATCACAACGACCCTTCTTGCCAAGGACACCGCCCATAAGACGGTGTTTCCCGTGTTCACTCCCGGCGGAGGCTTCGGCATGCCGGAAATGGAAGGCGCCGGCGACTTTCTGATGATCGCCGATCCTACCACGTTCCGTGTCCTGCCATGGGCGCCCCGGACGGGATGGCTGCTCTGCGACATGTATTTCGGCGACGGCCAGCCGGTGCCGTTTTCCACACGGCATCTGTATCGCCGGGCATTGGAGCGGCTGGCCGATGCCGGTTTCGATTACCTCGCCGGGCTCGAAGTGGAGTTTCATGTTTCAGGCTCGACAATCCACGCCTGCAGCCCGATGACGCGACCTGGCCCGGCGCAGCGCCTGACGTGAGCCTGCTCTCCCAGGGCTACGCCTATCTCACCGAGACGCGTTTCGATCAGATGGAGCCGGTGCTTGAGACGTTGCGTCGCGAGGTCATTGCGCTCGGGCTACCGCTGCGTTCGGTCGAGATCGAGCTGGGCCCCAGCCAGTGCGAGTTCACCTTTCATCCGCAGATGGGACTGGCGCCGGCCGACTCCATGATTCTGTTCCGCAGCGCGGTGAAGCAGATTTGCCGGCGGCAGGGCTATCACGCGAGCTTCATGTGCCGGCCGAAGGTGGCGAATGTCTTATCGAGCGGCTGGCACCTGCATCAGTCGCTGATCGATCGGCGATCGAAAGCCAACGCCTTCGCTTCCCAGGAGAACGAGCTCCTGTCGCGCACGGGAGAGCATTTTCTTGCCGGCCTGCTATTGCATGCGAGCGCGGCCGCGGCCTTCACCACGCCGACGGTCAACGGCTACAAGCGCTATCGGACCTATTCGCTCGCGCCCGACCGAGCCATCTGGGGCCGCGACAATCGCGGTGTCATGATCCGGGTGCTGGGCGGAGCGGGAGAGGAGAGCACCCGCCTTGAAAATCGAGTGGGCGAGCCGGCGGCCAATCCCTACCTCTATATGGCCGCGCAGATTTTCAGCGGGCTCGACGGAATGCGGCGCATGCTCGAGCCCGGCCCATCGGCGGACACGCCTTATGAGGCGCAGGCGCCGCATTTGCCCAAGAGCCTCGACGAGGCGTTGCAGGCGCTGCGCAACGACGCCTGTCTCGCCGAAGGCTTTGGGCGCACCTTCATTGACTATTATGGGTGCATCAAGGAAGCGGAGATCGCCCGCTACCAATCGGAGGTGACCGAATGGGAGCAGCGCGAATATTTCGAGTTGTTTTAGCGACACCAGGCGCGATTTGCAGGAGAAGCAACTCCATGGACGGAATGAAAGTGACGAGGGCCATTGTCCTGCTGATGCTGGCTGCAAGCTTCACATTTGCGGGCATTGTGCACAGCCGCGCGCAGACCAACGACGTGCGCTTCGTGCTCGACTTCCTGCTGCAAGGCCAGCAATCGCCGTTCGTGCTTGGCCGTGAGCGGGGTTATTACAGCGCGGAAAAAATCAATTTCGCCGCGTTCGATCCCGGCCGCGGCGGCGCCGACGCCATCACCAAGGTCGCGAGCGGTACGCACGATGTCGGCTTCGGCGATCTCAGCGCCTTGATCGAGTTCAATGCGAAGAATCCCGGACGTGAGTTGATCGCCGTCCTGCTGCTCTATGATCAGGCGCCGCTGAGCCTGATCTCGCTGAAGAAGACAGGGATTGAGAAACCGGTGGATCTGATGGGGCGAAAGGGCGGCGCGCCGAGCGTGGATGCCACGTACCGCCTGTTCAATGTTTTCGCGCGCGTGAATGGGATCGATCCCGGCCGCGTGCAGTGGTCAAACGTGCAGCCGCAGATCCGCGAACCAATGCTGGCGCGAGGCGACATCGATTTCATCGCGGCCTGGGTGATGACGGCGGTGCCGTCGCTGCAAGGGCTCGGGATCAAGCGCGATGACGTCAACGTCATGATGTTGCGCGATTACGGCGTCGATCTCTATGCAAATGTCGTGTTCACCACCCCGGCTTTCGCCAAGCAGCACCCCGAGGCCGTTCGGGGGTTCGTCAAAGCCACGATCGCATCATGGCAGACCGCGGCGAAGGACCCGGACGCATCAGTGGCGGCGTTGAAGCGGGCCGAGCCGCTGTCCGACCCGGCCGTGGAGCTCGGGCGTCTGAAATGGGCGCTGGAGTTCGTGGTCACGCCCAGCGTGCGGCGCGCCGGCCTTGGCGAGGTCGATCCTGCCCGGCTCAACAAGCACATCGACATCGTGACTGAAGGCTACCAGCTGCCGCGCAGATTGCCCTCCGACATGGTGATGGATTTGAGCTTCCTGCCGCCAGCCGCGGATCGGCAGGTTAATTAGGACGGACACCGTTCTTCACTTCGTAGCTTGTTGCAAATAGGCAATCAGGTCCGCGCGCTCGGCCGCGTCCGTCATGCCGGCATAGGGCATGCGGTTTGCCGGCACGACCTGCTGCGGATCGGCGATGAAGCCGTCGAGCGTCTGCGCCGTCCACGTGATGCCGCTGCGCTTGAGCGCCGGGGAGTAGCGGAAATCCGCGGCGTCGGCCGCCTTGCGTCCGAACAGGCCGTGCAGACTTGGCCCGATGTTGTTGACACCGGCCTCGACGGAGTGACACGCGATGCATTCTTCGAAGCGCTTTTCGCCACGTGCAGCATCCCCTTCGGCATGCGCAACGGCGCCCGTGAAGACCATCGCTACCGCGCATAGCAGCCGAGTTGTCCCTCCCACCGGAACGCTCATGCCGCAACCAAGGGCCCGGGGTTCTTGAGATAGCGGCTCTTGATGGCGTCTGCCGTCCAGTAGGCGAGCGCCCCCACCGGTCCGGTCGGGTTGTAGGATGCGTTGTGCGGAAACACGTTCGCGCCGACCACGAACAGGTTATGGCAGTCCCAGCTTTGCAGATATTTGTTCACCGCGCTGTCGCGCGGATTGACACCCATGACGGTGCCGCCGGTGTTGTGCGTGCTCTGGTAGGGCACCACCGTCCATGGCTGCGTTCGCGCGACTGCCGGGTTGACCCTGGTCGGGTTCATGCTTTTCGCGATGTCGTTGATAAGCGTGGCCGCATGCTGGCCCATCTTGTGCTCGTTCTCCTTGTAATCGAAAGTCATCCGCATCAGCGGTTGGCCGAACGCATTGCGGTAGGTCGGATCAAGATCGTAGCAGTTGTAGCGGTTTGCCATGACGCTTCCGCTTGCGCTGATGCTCATCGCCGCCTGATACCATTTCGCCGTCGCCGCTTTCCAAGCCTTGCCCCATTGCGGCGTGCCGCCAGGCACTGGCCGGTAGCCGATAGGGAGAGCGGTGTTGAAGCCCGCTGCAACGTTGTATCCGCCCACGAACCCATGCGGAGCGCGGTCGAACGCCCAGTTGATGTTGAAATCGTCGATCGTGGTGTTGGTCCCGCCCGCGTTCATGAATGGGTTGAAGTGCCGCCCTTCAAAGAAAAGCGTCGCGCTCGTGCCAGTCTGATAGCAGTAGTTCTTGCCGATCATGCCGGTCTGCGCCACTGGATCGTAGGGCTGACCGATTTCGGAAAGCAGCATCAGATGCACATTGTTGATGGCATAGGCGCATAGAAGCACCAGTCCCGCGGGCTGCTCGAATTCCTCGCCATTGAGCACGTTTGTATATGCGACGCCAGTCACGCGCCTGCCGTCGGAATCCTTGAGGACCTTGGTGACCCAGGAATGGGTGCGCAGCTCGAAATTTGGATTGCGCATCGCAATCGGTATCACTGTCATGTGCGGGCTGCCTTTCGCATTTGCCTCGCAGCCGAAGCGCTGGCAGTAGCCGCAATATTGACACGCCCCGAACCGCGCTCCGTCTGGATTGGTGTAGGCGCGCGACGCATTGGCGGACGGACGCGGAAAAGGATGGTAGCCGCTGTTCCTGGCTGCGGTGGCGAACATCTCGCCGGCCAGCAAGGTGGTCAGCGGTGGCAGTGGATAATCGCGGGCGCGGGGCGCCTCGAACGGATTGCCTCCCGGCTGCATCTGGCCACGCAGGTTGCCGGCCTTGCCCGAAACCGCTGCCACATATTCGAACTTGTCGTAGTAAGGCTCAAGCTCGGCGTAGGTGATGCCCCAATCCTGAACGGTCATGTCGGCGGGAATGAAATTCTTCCCGTAGCGCTCCTCGTAGAGGGAGCGCACCTTGAATTCCATGTCGGTCCAGCGCCAGGTATGGCCGCTCCAGTGCACGCCGGAGCCGCCAACGACCTCGCCGGGCAGAAACGAGCCGAGGCGGCGCATGGGCAGCGCGTCCTGTGACGGATTGTTGCGGATGGTGAGGGTATCGCGCGCGGTGTTCTGCATGAGGTCGTGGCGCACGACGTAACGCAGCTCGTCGCGGATATTGGGAACGGCATAATCCTTGTCGCTTGCGCGCATGGCGCCGCGTTCGAGGGCAACCACTCTCACGCCGGCTTCTGCCAGCTCCTTTGCGAGAATGCCGCCGGTCCATCCGAGTCCGACCACAACCACATCGACTTCCTTCAACCTGGTTGTCATGTTCCTCTCCCTCAGCTCATGTCGGCGATGCCGATCGGATTGACGGGAAATTTCTTGTCGCGGTATTTCTCGACGTTCTCCCGGTGCACCGCGATCGCGCCGGGAAAGCCGAGCATTCGCCAGCCGGCCTTGCCGCGATTGCCGCCATAGATCGGGTCGGAGAACATCCCTTCCATCACGGTCTGATAGACGGTGGTCCAGAACACGCGTGTGGGGAGCCCGTTGTCGAAGGCGAGCTTGCCGGACGAAAGGCCGACGAGCACCTCCTCGCGTTGCTGCTCGCCGAGGAGGTCGAAGGACTTGCCGTAGGTCTTCCGGCAATGTGTGTTGGTTGCCTCGATGCCGGCGCGGTAGAGCTGCGCCGGCGTCAGGGGCAATTGGTAGCCCTGGCTCGGCATGCCCAATTTCCACGGCCCTTGCATGTAGAGACGCTCTCCCTTGCCCCAGCCGCCGGCGAGTGCGCGATCGATGTAGATGTTGATCCCAATTTCGGTGCCTTTGGGAGTGAGCTCGTCGGCCGGCACCATATGGTCCACCAGAACCTCGACAAACGCGGCCTCGGCCAGGTTGAGGAACATGTATCCGGCTGCCGCCGGCGAGGGCGTCCTTTCTCCATCCTGCACTCTTTCCTGTACTTGGGCGCTCTCTGCGAGATGCGGCGCTGCCGCGGCTGCCGCCCCGCCGATCAGAGCTCCTTTGAGGAAGCCGCGCCGGCCGATATCCTTCTCCCGCGTCAAGCCGTTTGCAGGCCCGCAACGCTCGGCATGGTCCGCGCCATTCATTTCGTCACCCTGGTCAGCCATTTGATTTTCCTCCCTGCCGGCGCCGCTGCCGGACGGCGCTTCTTGTGGTTACAGTAAACAAGATTCTAACGCGGCGGCAAAGGTATCACGATACATCAACCAATTGGGCGGGGTGCCTTAGTTGATCGCTGTCCATGCCACCACTTTCGCACACTGACGCCCGCAAAATGTCGCCGCGATTTGCTGTATTTGCAGGCAGCATGTTTGTAACCGGCCTGTGCAAGGATGCCGCAACGCGCTCCCTTTTTTCAGAGCAAAATCTGCGCTCGCGCGCCGTGGCACCCGTTGCTTGCCGGACCTGAGTTGTTGGAGAAATCATGCGCTACATGATGATCGTGCTTCTTGTCTTCGGCATCTTTGCCGCGCCGGCTTCGGCGGCGCTGCCGAGAGATGCCGAATTTCCGTCCATGGATGCCGTAAGCGTATGGGTAGCAAATTATCGCAAGAAGCCCGATCCAACTCGTCTGCCGGCAGCCGTGCGCGCGCTCAGTCAGCTCGGTGCGTTGAAGGAGCCCGAAGGGGCGGGCATTTATGTCGGCTTCGTCGCCGGCGTCCTTGGCTCCAATCCAACCCGGGCCGAGGATCTCATAGCAAAGATGCTTGCCATTGCGCCGGTGGATCATTGGTTGATCGTGCGGGCAATTGCATATTCCGGACATCCCGACTGGCAGCGCTGGATGCGAAAGTTTGCGGACCGCATGCCGATGCGCCAGACGATGATCGAGAAATACCTCGACGGCAGGCTCGAGACTCTCGATGAGATCGCTCTGGAGACAATATCGCCCACTCTCTGGGACAAGGTGAAAGGGCATTTCGTCTATCAGAAGCCGGTCAATCCGGCTGCCGTCACATTCGATCGCAGTCCGGACCTCCTGGATACGCTATGGGGTTACTATTTCGCTACCAAGTCGGAGCGGGCGACCGAGCGCATCATCGCTCTCCTCCCATGGGCGAATGAACGCGACAACGTCGAAAAGCTGACCATGGGAAGCATGGCCAAGTATACGCTCGCGAGCAATGCCGCGCGCGACGCCGAGCTGCTTGCGCTGCTCAAGCGCACGATCAAGAGCGAGCCGCAGAAAGTCGCCGCGGTGCTCAAGGAAGTGATCGAGGCAGCCGAGAGCGTGGAAACCACGCGGTTGCGCAAGGATGCGCTTGCTTCGATCGAGGAGCTCAAGCGCAAGGGACCCGGCTACAAGCGCGACGTCTCCACGTGGGGATTGGTGGGACAGGGCGCCTTGGCGCTTGGCTGCATTGCCGCGGCGGCGACCGGGCATATCGAGCTCGGCCTCCCCTGCGTCATCGGTGGCGCCGCGTCGGGCGCGGCACTGACTTTCTGGAATCAGCAGTAGGTTACCGGCAAGGGTGCTCAGGCAGCTTGCCCGCCGCGTCCGGGATGGCAGGCGGATTGAGACAGTGCAGTCGTCGCGGCGCGAAATAGGGCACGAAGCCCTCCTCAAGGATGCGAGTTGCAGCCGCGGCTATCTTCTCCGGGTCTTTGAGATATTCGACCACCAGCACCTTGCGCCCGGCGCTCTGCGCTACATGCAGGAGCTCGATCGACCAGTTGACGTCATCGATCTTGTTAGGTTCCTCGGCGCGTCGCACGCCGTAGAGCAGGTCTTCCTTGGCGATCCCATCGACGGCGTCGAGCACCGCCGGCTCTTCCAGCAGCTCTTCCGCGTTCTGCATGACAACGAGGAATTCGGGCTTCTGCCGGCGCGCGTGCGCCGCAAGCGCCGCAATGAATGCGCTCATGTCCGCGCGGGAGGACGGGTGCAGCTTGCGCCACTGAAAAAGCGCATCGGCGCGATCAAGATAAACACCGTCAAAGCCCTGCGCTACAATACGATCGAGATAGCTTTCAGGGGTCCCGAAAATCAGTTGCTGCCACTCAGGGCGCCAGAACTGCACGGCATAGTTTCCGGCCCATCTTCTGTTCTCCTTGTCGAGCCATGGCGGTTTTCTGGCGGGGTCATTCCAGTCCTGCTGCCAGTACGGCCGATAGCGCTCCGCTTCGCCAATCGATAAATAGGCCAGCAGCACGCGATTGCGTCCATCCGGCCGGCGCTTCATGCGCGCAACTTCCTTCGCCTGGAACTGGCGCTCGAAGACCCCCTTTACGGAAATCTCGCTGTCAACGACCAGAAGGTCGTGCGGCGCCGCAGCCACCCCGGCAATCTCGAAGGAGCTGAGCCAATAGCCCCAGTTTCCGACCGCGCCGAGCCGTCGCTGCCGAAGGGCGGCTGCACTCTCGTCCTCGCGCTGTGCCTGCGCCAGCACTGGCCGCTGCCCCATGGCCGGGAAGGATGCGGCTGCGCACACGGCAGCGACTGCCATGATGCCGGGAACGAAGAAAGGTGCCAATGCGGTGCGCAGCGTCATTTGCGCTCGCTACAATTCATTGGCTGGGTCGTCAAGAACTCGGACGTCAAGAACGCGGGTGTGCAAACGGGAATGCCGCCGGAGCAAGCGACATCGTGGCACTTGCCCGCGCGCCGTCGTGTTGTGATCAAGAGCTGAAACAGGCAAGATGCTTGAAGACTACAATGATGGAAAAAATGGGCGGAATGCAACGAAGGAGGACAGAATCCATATGCGCAGACATATCGCGAGGCTCGCTATCAGAACCTTTCGCGCTTGTGCCGGTGCTGCTTGCTGCGTGGCGCTGACCAGCGGTCCCGGGGTCGCCTGGGAGCCGTCCAAGGCCGTCGAGATCGTGGTCGCGGCGGGTGCGGGCGGCGCCTCCGATCAGATGGCGCGCATGATGCAGGCGGCGGTCCAGAAAAACGGCCTGATGAAGCAGCCGATGGTGGTATCCCTCAAGGGCGCCGCATCCGGAGCGGAAGCTCTGATCTACATGAAGTCCAGCGAGGGCGACCCGAACAAGGTTCTCATCGCCTACTCGCTGATCTATATGTTGCCGCTTTCCGCGAAAATTCCCTTCAATTGGCGCGACCTCACGCCGGTCGCGGTGATTGCGCTCGACGAGTTCGTGCTGTGGGACAACACGACGCTGCCCTATGCCAGCGTGAAGGAATTCATCGAGGCGGCGAAGGCCGCAACTCCGCCTTTCAAGATGGGCGGCACAGGATCAAAGCGCGAGGACCATGTGCTGACGGTCTTCATCGAGAAGAAGACCGGCGCCAGGTTCGCTTATCTGCCCTACAAGTCCGGGGGCGAAGCGGCAACGCAGCTCGTGGGCAATCACACTGCCGCCAACGTCAATAATCCTTCTGAGAACCTCGAAGTTTGGCGCGCCGGTCAGGTGCGTGCGCTCTGCGTGTTCGACAAGGAGCGCATCGAATATAAGACGAAGGTCACGGAGAAAATGTCGTGGAACGACATCCCTACCTGCAAGGAAGAAGGCCTCGACGTGCAATATCTCATGCTGCGCGCCATGTTCCTTCCGGGCAAGGTGACAACCGAGCAAAGGGCTTTCTACGTCGACCTCTTTCACAAGGTCGCGCAAACGCCTGAATACAAGGACTACATGGAGAAGCAGGCCCTCAAGCCCGTCTTCCTCAGTGGGCAAGAGATGATCAATTTTCTCGAGACCGACGAGGCGCTCAACAAGGAGCTGATGACCGAAGCCGGATTTGTCGCGAAGTGATTCCCTCCCACGGCGTCATGCCCGCGGAGGCGGGCATCCAGTAACCTCCGAAGTACAATTAAGCTCGGTAGGTCCGCAGCAAGCGTATCGTACCCACGATCGGTGGTTACTGGATCGCCCGCCCTAAGCGGGCGATGACAACTGAGAATAGACAAGGCCGAAAAAGTGACAGGACCCGATCAAGAGATCGTCGTTGAGGACGTCGGCGCGCCGGCGGCGGACTCGCCGGCAGTTGCAAGCAACCGCACGGTGGATGTCATCGTCGCTGCTCTGCTGCTCGCGCTTGCGCTGCTGCTGGGCTTCGACAACTGGCGCACGGGCATTTCATGGGCGCCGGAGGGGCCGGAGGCGGGATATTTCCCGTTCTATCTCTCCGTCATCCTGGCGGCTGCCTGTATCTATGGCATTGCGGCCGCGCTCATGCGCAGCGGTCCGGAGAGCGGCACCTTCGTCACCCGCGATCAGTTGCGACGCGTGTTGCAGGTGTTCGTGCCGACTCTGCTGTTTTGCTTCTTGACGCAGTATTTGGGGCTTTATGTCGCGAGCTTCCTGCTCATCGCGGGATTCATGTACAGCATCGGACGAATTGCCTGGTGGAAGTCGCTTCTGACCGCGTTTCTCTTCTCGCTCATTATGTTTATCACATTCGAGCTCGCCTTCGATGTGATCATGCCGAAGGGGCCGCTTGAAACGGCCTTCGGCTTCTAGGCGGCCGGAATGGAAGCCTTAGGCCTTCTGCTGCACGGTTTCGGCGTTCTCCTGACCTGGAAGACCCTTGCGCTGATGATGGTCGGGCTCGTGCTCGGCATCTTCGTCGGCGTGCTGCCGGGCCTCGGCGGTCCAAATGGGGTGGCCATCCTGTTGCCGCTCACCTTCACCATGGATCCCACCTCAGCCATCGTGATGCTGTCCTGCATCTACTGGGGCGCGCTGTTCGGCGGTGCGATCACCTCCATCCTGTTCAATATTCCGGGCGAGGCCTGGTCGGTGGCGACGACCTTCGACGGCTATCCCATGGCGCAGCAGGGGCGTGCCGCGGAGGCGCTGACCGCGGCGTTCACATCCTCCTTCATTGGCTCGCTGGTCGCCGTGATGCTCATCACGTTTCTTGCTCCCGGCATTGCGTCGTTCGCGCTGCGCTTTGGACCGCCCGAGTTCTTCGCAGTTTATTTCCTCACGTTCTGTTCGTTCGTCGGGCTCGGAAGGGAGGACAAGCACAAGACCCTCATCTCGATGTGCCTCGGCCTGTTGCTCGCTGGCGTGGGCATGGACACGGTGTCCGGCCAACTGCGCATGACGTTCGGCTCGAGCGAGCTCTTGCGGGGCATTAACTTCCTTGTCGCGGTCATTGGCCTGTTCGGGATCAGCGAGATTCTTCTGACCATGGAGGAGCGGCTCGCGTTGCGCGGACACGCTGCCAGCATCAGCCTGCGCGTCGTCCTGCGCGTCTGGAAGGAGATGCCGCGCTACTGGGTCACGCTGCTGCGCTCGTCGGTGATCGGCTGCTGGCTCGGCATCACCCCAGGTGGCGCGATCGCCGCGTCGTTCATGGGCTACAACCTCGCCAAGCGCTTCGCCAGGGACAAGGAGAGCTTCGGCAAAGGGCGCATCGAAGGGGTGTTTGCGCCGGAAACGGCCGCGCACGCATCCGGCACCGCGGCGCTGCTGCCCATGCTCGCGCTCGGCATCCCCGGCTCCGGCACAGCGGCGATCCTGCTCGGCGGTTTGATGGTCTGGGGCCTCAACCCCGGGCCTCTTCTGTTCGTCGAGCACAAGAGCTTCGTCTGGGGTCTGATCGCGTCCATGTATTTGGGCAATGTCGTCGGCCTCGTCCTGGTGCTCACCACCGTGCCGATCTTCGCGGCGATCCTTCGCGTGCCGTTCTCCGCTATCGCGCCGATGATCGTCGTCTCATGCGCGATTGGCGCCTATGCCATTCAGAACGCGATGTTCGACATCTGGCTGATGCTCGGTTTTGGCGTGATTGGCTACGTGTTCAAGAAGATCAGCATTCCGCTGGCGCCGTTCACGCTGGCTTTGGTGCTGGGCAGCCGGGCGGAAGATTCCTTCCGCCTGGCGATGATCGGAGCGGGCGGCGATCTGGGCGTTTTCTGGTCGAACGGTCTCGTCGGAACCATCACCACGATTGCCCTGGTGCTGTTGTTTTGGCCGGCGATATCGTCCCTGCTCGATCGAGTGCAAAAGCTGTTCGCGCGTTCACCCGTTGTCATGCCCCGCGAAGGCGGGGCATCCAGTATTCCCGACGCCAACGAGGGATTCGCTGACCCGCGTCAGCGCCAGTGCATACTGGGTCGCCCGCTTGAAGCGGGCGACGACGGCCGAGTTTGGTTCGGCTACAGAGTTCCGCGCAGGCGATTGTCTACTTCGCCGGCGAGGCGTTGCAGGGCTTCTCCTACTTGCACGGGATACGACACCCCGGGCTGAAGAAGGCGCAGCGCCTCGGGCAGCCGCGCGAGATCACGCTCAGAGCGCGCGCGAATGTCCGACAGTGGAGGCGAGGGGGCGACGCGGCGCCCGCCGCGCATGACCAGCTGCATCAGCGCCTCGCCGGCCTGCCCATCATTCTCGACGGAGAGGATATCGCCGCGCATGCGGCCTGCTGCGTCGAAGATACGCCAAATCTGCTTGCGTCCGGGCCAGGTGGCTTTGCCGACCGACTGCTTGCGCCGGGGCAGTCCCGCGTATTCCTGCAGCTTGTAGACGCAGTCGAGCGCCGCCACATCGGAGGAGGTGGTCAGGCTTGTTCCCATGCCGAAGCCATCGATCGGCGCGCCGGCGCGCAGCATGGCGGCGGCGCTGTCCTCATCAAGGCCGCCGCTCGCGAAGATGCGCACCTCTCCTAATCCGCCATCGTCGAGCATGCGGCGCACGCTTTTCGACAGCGCGATCAGATCGCCGCTGTCGAGGCGCACGGCGCCGATCTTGATTCCGCGTGCTGCAAGCCGCGGCGCGAGTGTCACGACCTTGCGGGCGCCGGCTTCGGTATCATAGGTGTCGATCAGAAGCGTCAGGTTGTCGGGACGCGATTGCGCGAACATCTCGAACGCCTCGGCCTCGTCGTCATGCGCCTGAATAAAAGAGTGCGCCATGGTGCCGAAAATCGGGATGCCGAACAGCTTGCCCGCGAGCACGGTGGCGGTGCCGGCAAATCCGGCGATGTAGCTTGCTCGCGCAGCCATCAGCCCCGCTTCGGCTCCGTGCGCGCGCCGCAGCCCGAAATCGACCATGAGCTTGCCCGGAGCGGCGAGCACCATGCGCGCCGCCTTCGAGGCAACCAGGGTTTGGAAGTGCATAATGTTGATGAGGCGGGTCTCGACCAATTGCGCCTGCGGCATTGGCGCGGTAACGCGCACCATCGGTTCGTCGGCGAAGAATACCGTGCCTTCCGGGAGCGCATGGACATCCCCGGTGAAGCGCAGTGCTGAGAGATAATCGAGCAGTGTCTTGTCGAAGCGGCCGGTCTCCGCCAGCCAGTCGATCTCCTCCGAGGTGAAACGAAGCTGCTCGAGGAAATCGAGCAACTGCTCGAGACCGGCAGCGATCAGAAAGCCGCGCCGGGCCGGCAGTGCACGCATGAAGAATTCGAATACGGCGGTCTGCGTCTCGCCATGGTCGAGGTACGCCTGCATCATGTTGAGCTGGTAGAGATCGGTCAGCAGCGGGCTCACTGGCGCAATCATCTGTTTTCCTTCGGACCATGCGGGCTGGCGATTATACCCATTCGCCTCGGCCGACAGGTCCTTTCGGGAATGCGATCCGGGCGCCCCGGCATGCGGCAGCGTCAGCCCTTGTCCGCGAGCCGTTGGCGGCGATAAGGTAAAGTGCATGCAGGAAGCCCAGCCAATTCCACCATCCGCGAGCGTGCGCCAGCAAGCTTCGGAATCTTTGCGCGTGATGCGGCGGCACTGGCCATTATTTGCGGCTGTGGCGGCGCTGGGTATCCTCGCTGCATCATTGTCGAGCTGGCAGCTCTCGTCGCGGCACATCAAGCGCCTGCAAAACCGCAACGCCGCATTGCAGGAGCGCATCAACGCACTGGCTTCAACCGCGCCTTCGGAATGGCGGCGATTGAGCGACCGCGCGCGCGGACTGCTTCTTTCGGGTTTGCAGCATCCCGACAACAATTTCAGCTTGCTTGTCATCTACGCGAGCTCAGACAGCGAATCCCGTCAATACGCGGCGCAGTTTGTTGATGCTGCGCGCTTGGTCGGAATAGAGACCCGGTTGCGAGAAGCGCCGCTTACGGCTGCTTCCGAAATCGGCCTCGTCGTCGCGACGGCGACCGCGACGCCTTCCGAGCAGGCGGAAAAGCTTAAGGACATTCTTGCTTCCGCGGGGCTCGATGTCCGCGTTTCGCCGTGGGAGAAGCCTGCCCGCGACGAGGCGCCTGTCGACTTTGCCTTGTTCGTTGGACCCAAGCCCTGGTGATGGTTGTGATGGCTCAGGGCGCATGCAGATACGCAGGAAGATCATCCCGAGGGAGGGAGGCAACGCCATGCAAATCACGCGACGCAGTGTGCTCTCCGGCGTCGCCGCGGCGGCGCCGATGACGTTCACTGGCCGCACGCTCGCCGGCTGGGAGCCGAGTGAACGTTACCCGGACCCGGCCATCCAGGTTCTCGATCCTGACTTCGCGAAATATCGGCTTGCACTCGCAGGCGTCGAGCGGCTCGTCACCGGCATGCGCTGGTGCGAGGGACCGGTCTATTTTGGCGACGCGCGCTGCCTGTTATGGAGCGATATCCCCAACAATCGCATCATGCGCTGGGACGAGGAAACTCGTCGCGCCAGCATCTACCGTGCGCCGTCGAATTTCGCCAACGGCAACACGCGCGACCGCCAGGGACGGCTGGTCACCTGCGAGCACGATACCCGGCGCATCACGCGTACCGAGTACGATGGAACGATCACTGTCCTGATGGACAAATTTGAAGGCAAGCCCCTCAATTCGCCGAACGACATTGTCGTCAAATCTGACGACTCGATCTGGTTCTCCGATCCGCCCTTCGGGATTCTCGGCAATTACGAGGGTCACGTGGCGACCCCCGAGTTGCCGACAAATGTCTATCGGCTGGACAAAACCGGGCGGGCGACCGTGGTCGCCGGCGACATCAACCGCCCCAATGGCCTTTGCTTTAACCCCGACGAAAAGAAGATGTACATCGTCGAGGCCGGTGTAACGCCGCGCGTCATCCGCGCCTATGATGTCGCCGAAGACGGCAGGCTTCTTAACGGCCGGCCCTTCATCACCGCCGAAGCCGGCGGAACTCCGGACGGCTTTCGTTGCGACGCCGATGGCAATCTCTGGTGCGGGTGGGGCATGGGCAACGCTGCGCAGGATGGCGTGAAGATTTTCGACCCGAACGGCAAGCCGATCGGCTTTATCGCTCTGCCGGAACGCTGCGCAAACCTCTGCTTCGGCGGCAGCAAGCGTAACCGACTGTTCATGGCCGCGAGCCATTCCGTTTATTCGCTTTATGTGAATACGCAGGGAGCGCGCGGAGGCTGAGCGCGCCTTCCGAATTCCAGGCTTTCCGCGACCGCGCGAGCGGGCACGCGCGACGCTTCGTGTGGGTGGGTGCATTGTGCGAGATTGCAGGGTAAGGCAGGTGCGCAAACCTATAGCTCACCCGATGTCTGGCCGCGCGCCCGCATGGGCGTAAAAAAACAGTCAATGCCGATAAAATATCGCCCCGATGTAGACGGGCTTCGCGCATTTTCCGTCCTTTCAGTAATTGTTTTCCACTTCCATTCGGACATATTGCCCGGTGGCTATGTCGGAGTTGACGTGTTCTTTGTTATTTCAGGCTATCTGATTTCTAAGCTGATTATCTCTGAGATTGACAATAGTACCTTTTCGTTCGTTCAATTTTACGAACGACGCATACGGAGAATATTTCCAGCGATTTTCCTGATGTTATTCGTTGGCGCGGCTGCTTCGTTTGTATTTCTGACTCCGACGCCATTTTTGAAATACGCCAATAGCGCAGCTGCTGCGGCCTTGTCAGTTTCAAACATTTACTTTTACAAACACAGTGGCTATTTCGACCTTGGAGCAAACGAACTTCCACTCCTCCATACGTGGTCGCTGGCAGTAGAGGAGCAGTTCTATCTTCTTTTTCCAATAATTTTCTTATTGGGCAAGCGCTTTTTGCGGCTGCCATGGCTGGTAATCTTCGTACCATTGGCGCTTATTTCGTTGACCATCAGCGTTGTGCAAACCTCATTCGCGCGCACGGCGGCTTTCTATTTGCCGATGTCGCGTTCGTGGGAGTTTCTCCTCGGTTCAGTGCTTGCGCTCGACATTCTGCCGAAGCTCGGCAACAAAACTGCTGAAATCCTCAGCATAGTAGGAGTCGGCGTTTTGGCAGCTGCCATGGTAATACTTGATAGAGGCGCGCCATTTCCAGGATGGGTTGCTCTGATTCCATGCCTAGGGGCATGTCTGATAATTCATACCGGAGATGGCCGCGTCACTGCTGTCGGCGGACTGCTCAGTTTAAGGATCGTGGTCATCATCGGATTGATTTCCTATTCCCTTTACCTATGGCACTGGCCGGCACTAGTTTTTATGCGACTGTTCTGGGGCGGCTCTCTGTCGCCCAGCGAAAGCTCATTGGTGCTTGCGGGAATCTTTGGCGTATCCTGGTTGTCGTGGCGATATGTAGAGCAGCCGGTCCGTAGAAATCGCGCCCTATTCACCCGTCGGCGTCTATTCATCGGCGCGGCAACATCTATCGTTTTGTTGGTCGGGATACGATCGACGGTAAACGCTTTAAGTGGATTGCCGCAGCGGTTTAATCCCGAGGCGATCCGTCTCCTAACCGATGATGCCTCGACCTTATCGAATGGGTGCGCTACCGCAATTGAAGATGGTGGGATCTGTACCGTCGGAGGTCCGCTCCCTCCGGAGACCTTTGCGATCGTAGGTGACAGCTATGGCGGTGCGCTCTTGGCGGGACTGGACTTCGAAGCTCGAAGGCTTGGATCGCGCGGCTTGGCTTTTATTAAGCCCGGATGCTATCCACTCATTGATGTTCAAGTCGACAAGCTCGCGTGCATGAATTTCGTTCGCGAGGCCTTCGAGAGCATAAAATCAATCCATACAATAAACACGGTAGTGCTGGTGGGGCGATGGACCACCGCTATCGAAAGCCGACGCTCTGGTTCGGAAAATGTCTTTACAGAATACTTGCAGGATTTTAGCACGCGAAAGCCTAGTTATGCTGAGAATAGCGCAGTGTTTGCACGCGGAATTGAAAGAACGCGCAGAATGCTAAACGGATGCCGTTTGTTTGTGATCGCTCACGTGCCCGAGCAGCGAACAAACGTTCCGATCTCGGCCGCATTCCGACTGACGGCAGGGCAGAGCCCGCAGATCGGAGTGCCATTTAGCATTGTAGAAGAGCGCGAAGCTCGAACGAGCCGGATATTGGCAGAGTTGGCTAAACAATACAATTATACAATTGTTGATGTGTCTAAAACGATGTGCGATGCACACGAATGTGCCGGCACCCGGGATGGGCGCTCGCTATATTCCGACGATAATCATCTAAGCGTTTACGGATCAAATCTGGTCGCTCAATCGGGCCTGTACTCCCAAGTTTTTGCCGATCGATGATGAGACGAGGGGCATTCTCTTCGGAGGACTTGGTTCATCGTATGTTGCCGGACATCGACGCGCCGCTCTACGCTGCGCCTCGGTTGACCGAGTCCTTGCCCCCGGTGCCGAAAGCGTTGTAAAAATGGTCGGCCTCGGCGCAGATTCGATGCGCTTCGGCTCCCAACTGCCGCGCGAGGTCGATCACGCCATTGACACTGTCGTGGGACAGTTCGGCCGCCCGCGCCAGGGCTTTCGCGTTCATTGAGACTTCGGCGGTTTCTTTCGCCGTTTCCCGGATGGTGTCCGCAATCGTGAGGGCCGTGACGCCGTGATTGGCGGCGGCCGCACTCACCACGCCGCTGATCTCTTCCACCGCCAACATCTGTTTGCGAATCCTGTGCAAGACATCGATGGAAGCCGAACCGGCCTCGTGTATGGCGTTGATCTTCCGCTGGATATCCTCGGTCGCCCGCGATGTTTGGTTTGCGAGAGTTTTCACTTCTGAGGCCACGACGGCGAAGCCGGGGCCAAACTCGCCGGCACGGGCCGACTCGATTGCCGCGTTCAATGCGAGCAGACTCGTTTGATGCGCGATCTTCTGGATCGATCCGACAACTCCATCGATCTGACGCACCGTGCAGTCCAGCGCTTCGACGGTGGTGTTTGTGGCTTCAGTGTTCTTTGCCGCATCCCGGAAGATGCGCGAAGAATCCAGCGTCTTTCCTGCAATCTCGTTCGCGGAAGTCGCAAGCCGGTCGGCGACCGCTGCGACTTCGGCGGCATTCTCGGCCGTGCGGCTCGTGGACTCTGCTACCCGTCCACTGTGCTCGCGCGTCTGCGACGCCAGGCTGCTCAGCAATTCCGACGCCCTTGCCAGACCTTGGATCATCGCGCCGAACGTTTTTATGGAACCGACCAGCTTCTCGTTGAATGACTGGAGCTCCTGTCGCAGGTTGGCATCGCGCCGCAGTGTCACTTCGCGCTCGTCGCTCGCTCTCAACTCAAGCGTCCGCGCAAAGGCGACCTGCTCGGCGCTGTGAAGCGCATCGGTGGTTGCGCGGAATTTGGCCTGGGTTCGTCTCGTGGCCACGATCGCGGCGACGATCAGAACCGACAGCCCGATGGCAACAAGCAGAACGGTCCACAGCTCACGGCGGTATCCGCTCAGAATTTCCTCCTCGGCAAATCCGACGCTGACAACCAGGGGAAATCCGGTGACACGAAGATAAGAGCCGATGCGCGACACGGCGTCGAGCGGACCTGTCTCGCGATACGACCCTTGCAGCCCTTCTCGCATTGCTCGAAAGAAGCCGGTCGATGCGACGGACTGCGCGGCGGTTTGCGCGGAAGCCCCCTTCACCGATCGGATAACGCCATCGATCCCGACAAGGGTGATCATGCCTTGGCTGCCGACATCGATTGCGTCGTACAGCCTCGCGAAATGCCCCGGATCGACCGAGGCGACGATCACGCCGCCGAAGCTGCCGTCGGGATTTGAGATACGCCGGGTCAGCTGAATTGTCCATTTGCCGGTGACCTTGCCGAGGATCGGTGTGCTGACGAAGAGGCGGTCCTCGTTTGAGTCGCGATGAACGCGAAAATGCTCGCGGTCCTGGAGATTGAGGACCATGCCCGGCACGGCGGCGCTCGATGTTCGCATGAACCCGTCCGGGCCGATGATGACGTACTGGAACGTGAGCCCATCCGCCTTGGTCAGCTCCCTCAGGAGGCCGGCGAAATCAAACGATGGGTCTTGGCGGATGTAATAGGCGCGCAGCAACCGGATAGCCCAATCGACCTCCTGCAAGGCATGGACCACGTCCTGCTCGAAGGCGCGCGCCAGGTTGGCGGAATTCTGCCGAAAGGACTCATAGATCTGGTGCTTGAACGTCAACAGGTGGAATCCCGTCGCGAGCCAGATGACAAGGATCAGCGCAAGGCCGAGATAGGAGGCTCGGGTTGGCGCCTCACGGAGAGTGGTGCGCCAGGAGGTCCAGAAACGAGCCATTGAATTACCGGTCACGAAACGCGGAATGTGCAGAAGTCCAGGTTATGGGGACATTGGCCTAATAATCGGCTAACGGCGCGCTTTAGAGCGCGTTTCGATGAAATGGGAGCAGCGAAGCGACGGGACTTCGTTGTCACCTCTCCCAGCCGAAGTCGGATATATCCGACTTCGGCCAACTCATAGTGCCGAACTCGGGTGAACCCGAGTTCGGGTGGGGAGAGGTGAAGAGCGGCCGCGTCAAAAATCATCGCAAACGTCTTTACAGCGCGACCGCTGCGACATCCCGCTCGTTTGCGCTTTCTTGTGCCAGCGCGCGCCCAATCAACACCAGCACCGGTCCTTGCGCCGCCGTCATGCTCACTCGCGCAGCGATGTCGGAAATGGTCGCCGTTATCACCTCCTGCTCCGGTCGGGTCGCTGCAACGACGGCAACCGCCGGTGTGTCGGGGGCAACGCCGTGCGCGAGTGCGGTGCGTGTAAGCTCGGCGAGCGTGCGCCGCGGCATGTAAACGACCGTGGTGGTCCCGTCTCCGAGACTTGCCCAGTCCATATCAGGCGGCAGCCTGCCGTTGCTGCCGTGCGCGGTGACGTACTGTACCCGGCGCGCAAGATTGCGGTGCGTGAGTGAGACTTTCAGCTGCGCCGCCGCCCCTTGCGCAGCGCTGATGCCCGGGACAACGTCAACCGCAATCCCGGCGGCGCGACAGGCTTCAATCTCCTCACCGGCGCGGCCAAAGATCAGTGGATCACCGCCCTTCAGACGCACGACTCGTCTGCCGGCCTGCGCCAACGAGATCATCAGGGCATTGATCTCTGTCTGCTTGCAGGAGGGTCCGAAGCCCGTCTTCCCGACAATCATCTTCTTGGCCTCGCGCCGCGCGAAGTCGAGAATGCCGGGCGCCACCAGATCGTCGATCAAGATCACGTCGGCCGATTGCAGCGCGCGCACCGCCCGCAAGGTGAGCAGCTCGGGGTCGCCCGGACCAGAGCCAACCAGCGTCACCGACCCGGGCGCGGTCGCGCGGCCACCCGCCTGCGTTGCGGTGAGAAATTTGTCAAAATCCCTTTGTGTCGGGGCCTGCTCCGGATGCGTGATCGCGTGCGCGGTAAAGATTTGCCAGAATGTCCGGCGTCCCGAGAACGACAGTCCCGACATCTTCACGGCCTGCCGCCAACGCCGTGCCGCATGCGCCCAGCCGGCGAAGCCGCTCGGGATCAAGGCTTCGAGCTTGGCGCGGATTGCCTGCGCAAAAATCGGCGCGCCACCGTCCGTCGAGATGCCGATCACGAGCGGAGAGCGGTTGACAATGGAACCGAAGGAAAAGTCGCAGAACGCCGGTTTATCGACGATGTTGACCGGCACGCCCGCGGCGCGCGCCGCGGCGGCAAATTCTTCCGCTTCGCGGTCATCATCAAAGGCGCCGACCGCAATGGCGGCGCCAGCGAAATCCTGCGCAAGCCATCCTCGTCGCCGCAGGTTCACCATGCCGCCGGGCGGGGCAGCGGCGAGCGCCGCCATCTCATCGCCAGGCTCCTCGCCGAGCACATCAACGTTTGCCCCGCACGCGGACAAAAGCTCGGCCTTCCAGACGGCGGCCGGCGTCCCGCCCGCGACCACGGCCCGCTTCCCGGCAAGCGTGAAGAAAACCGGCAGCCGCGCCAGTCTTCCGATGCGCGGTTCGGGCGCCTCAGTGGGGATTCGCGACACGCTCATGAACGATCAACCTTTTCAGCTCCGGCAGACACGATCCGCAATTGGTTCCGGCGCGCAGCGCCGTGCCGATCTCGGTGATTGTCCGCGCCGTTCCGGACGCCAGGGCGGAGCGGATGGTCCGGGCGCTCACGCCAAAGCAGGCACAGATCACCGGCTCGCTCTGGACAATCGCCACCTCGCGGGCCGAGCGTTTTTCTTGAGCTCCACAATCGCCGGCAACGAGGTCGGTCGCATTCCATGGCAATGGCGCACCGTGCGGTCCGACGCACAGACAGGAATCGATATCGCCATCGATTACCGTCGCGGCGCGATATACGTCACCGTCCAATTCGTCCGCAAGGCGCGCCTCGCCGGCAAATGCGCGATGCGCGAAATCGTGCCAAAGCAGCGCACCTGCCCGCGTGGCCAACCGGTATTCCGTTCCACCGCCGACTGCGATCCGCGCCCACCACGTTCCGGCCGGGAGCGCGATGGGACGAGGGGAGCGCGCAAAGCCGCCAAGCGGAAATGCCACCGGCGCGATGTGCGCCGGCGTGGCTTTCGCCTCCGGCTGCCCGGAATGCGGGTCGGTATGAGAGCCGACCAGATCGCCAACCGTGGCGCACGAGGCGGTCTGCGCACTCCAATGGATGGGCACGAACAGCGAACCCGGCCTCTGAGCTTCGCTGACCATCACCTTGAGCACGCAGGCGCCATGCGCGCTCGACACCAGGGCGAAACCACCGTCCACCAGGCCGAGCGCCTCGGCATCGTTGGGATGCACCTCAACAAACGGATCCGGCAAATGCGTCGCGAGGCGTGGGCTCAATCCAGTCCGCGTCATGGTGTGCCATTGGTCGCGGATACGGCCGGTGTTGAGATGGAACGGATAGGCGGACGAGGGCTGCTCCTTCAGCTGCGGCCATTCGACGGCAATGAATCGCGCCTTGCGATCGGGCGTGAAGAAGCCCCCCGATGCAAAGAAGCGCTTGTCATCGGCAGCTTGATCTGGCGGCGCGGCGGCGGGATTGGCGATGGCAGGAACCGGCCACCGCACCGGCTCGAGCGTGTCGTAGTCCTCGTCAGTGATTGCTGCCAGACCGCCGAGGTCGAAATCCCTCTTGCCGTCATTCTCGAACGCCGACAGCGCTGCGTGCTCGCGGAAGATGTCCGCTGCGCACGCATAGGCGAACGCTTCGTCGAAACCCATGCGACGCGCGACTTCACTGACGATCAGCCAATCGGGCTTGGCTTCGCCCGGCAACGGCAGGAACGCGCGTTGCCGCGAGATACAACGCTCGGAGTTGGTGACAGTGCCGTCCTTCTCCCCCCACGCCGCGGCGGGCAGCAGGACATCCGCGCCGGCATGGATCGTGTCGTTTGCCAGCACGTTTTCGGAGACCACGAAAAGATCAAGTTTCTTCAGCGCGTCGCGCACGGCGCCGGCGCGCGGCAGCGAGACCGCGGGGTTGGTCGCCATCACCCACAGTGCCTTGATCTCCCCCCGCGCGATGGCTTCGAACATCTGCACGGCTTTCAGGCCCTCGCGCGCGGCGAGGCGCGGTGCGTTCCAGAAGCGGCGAACGAGGTCGAGCTCCGCTGGCGCAAAGCTCATGTGCGCGGCAAGCTGGTTGGCAAGACCGCCCACCTCGCGGCCGCCCATCGCGTTCGGCTGGCCGGTCAGCGACAACGGTCCCATCCCGGCACGGCCGATGCGTCCCGTTGCCAGGTGGCAATTGATGATGGCGTTGACCTTGTCCGTTCCTTGCGCCGACTGATTGACGCCTTGCGAGTAGCAGGTGACGACGCGGGCATTGGCACGAAACAGCTCGAAGAATTGCGCGACATCGGCCGCAAGCAGTCCCGCTGCCTCCGCGGTAACGGCGACGTTGGGGGCGATCACCCTGGCGCGCGCGAGCGCCGAGTCAAAGCCGGTGGTGTGTCTCTCTATGTAGGAGCGATCGACAGCACCGCGTACCGCGAGGTCAACAAGAAGCCCACAGAACAAGGTCGCATCGGCGCCCGGCGCAATCGGCAGGAACAGGTCGGCTTCTTCCGCCGTGACCGTGCGGCGTGGATCGACGACCACCACGCGCGCGCCGCGCTCGGCCTTGGCGCGCAGGATGCGCTGGAACAGGACCGGGTGGCACCAAGCGGCATTCGAGCCGACCAGGATGATCAGATCGGCGGTATCGAGGTCGGTATAGGCGCCGGGCACCGTATCCGATCCAAACGCGCGGCGATGGCCGGCGACCGAGGACGCCATGCACAGACGCGAATTGGTGTCGACATTGGCGGAACCGAGGAAGCCCTTCATCAGCTTGTTGGCGACGTAATAGTCCTCGGTCAGAAGCTGACCGGAGAGATAGAATGCGATCGCATCCGGTCCGTGGCGCTCCAGAATGTTGGCAAGACCGGTGGCGACATGGTCGAGCGCCTGATCCCAGGCGATGCGCCCAAGCGAGCCGTCTGGCTGGCGCAGCATGGGATGCAGAAGACGCCCATCGAGCGCGAGCGTCTCGCCCAGGGCTGACCCTTTTGAGCAGGTGCGCCCAAAATTGGCAGGATGCGCGGGGTCGCCCTTAACCGTCGCGCCACCGCGTCCGTCCGGCACGGTGAGCAGCCCGCAGCCGACGCCGCAATAGGGACATGTCGTGCGCACGCAGCCGGTGAGGGGCGGAGAAGCACCCATTTGCTTTTATCTGGCGGTTGTTCTTACGCGGGAGCTCAATACACATCCTGCTGGTAGCGACCCTGCTTCTTCAGGTCGGTGACGAAGCTGACAGCTTCGTTTGCGGAGCGAACCCCGAAGCTTGCGACCAGATCGAACAGGGCGCGCTCGACGTCCTTGGCCATGCGCTTGCCGTCGCCGCATACGTAAATGTGGGCGCCATCCGCGATCCACGACCAGACATCGCGGCCGACCTCCCGCATGCGGTCCTGCACGTAGATTTTCTGATCTCCGTCGCGAGACCAGGCGAGCGTGAGGCGGGTGAGAACCCGTTTGGCTTTCATCCCGGCAAGCTCGTCCTCGTAAAAGAAATCCGTGGCGCTGCGCTGATGTCCGAAGAACAGCCAGTTGCGCCCGGGTGCCCGGCTCGCCATCCGCTCCTGCAAGAAGGCGCGAAACGGTGCGATGCCGGTGCCTGGTCCGATCATGATGATCGGCAGGCTGGGATCGCTGGGCAGCGCAAAATTGTGCGCCTTCTGCACATAGGCCTTGCAGCGGGCGCCGGGCTTGGCGCGATCGGCGAGATAGGTGGATGCGGCGCCAAGCCGGGTGCGATCGTTGATCGAATAGCGCACGGCATCCACGCACAGCGCGATCCGTTTTGGATCGTCCTTTGGCGAGGACGCAATCGAATAGAGCCGCGGCTGCAGCGGATCGAGCGCTTCGACGAAGGCTTCCGGATCAGGCCGTATTCCGGAAAACTTGCGCATGGCGGCGAGCACGTCGAGCGTCTGGGCATCGCCGTCCGGGTCCTCGCCGGCGGCCAAGGCCTGCGCCTTACGCCGCCGTTCGCCGCCGCTGATGTAGGAATAGAGCTGAAACAGCGTGTCCGGCGCCAGACCGAGGGAGACACTGTCGAGCAACCATTCGCGCAGCGTGCGGCCGGCAATCGCAAAGTCCGGCGGTGCGGCCAGAGCTGCGATAATCGCATGGGCGAGAGCAGGGTCATTGGTTGGGAAGAGACCGAAGGAATCTCCGACCGTGTAGCTTGGTCCACCTTCCTCGAACTCGAGCTCGACATGCCAGGTTTCCTTCTGTGAGCCAGGCTTGTTGAGGCGAGTGCGCGAACGCAATCGCGCGAACGCCGGATGATCGCGCGAGCATCCCGGTTGGGGGAGGGGCTCTGCGGGCTCAGTGTGAGGAGCTGCGGGCGCGCTTACAGTGACCGATGTGGCCGGCGCAGATGTGGCCGGCGCAGCGTCCAGATCCACATACAATGTCTTCAGCATCCGGGCGGTCTCCTTGCCGCCCGGAACGCACAGATTGAGGCGCGACTCCTTGCGCAGGAACAGCGCCTCGGAATAGTCGTGGCAATTGTAACCACACTGCCCGCAGTCCTGCTGCGCCATTGCCGCCATCATGCGGCGCCGCAGCGGCCGGTTCTCGGCAAGCTTCATGCGTTCGCCCATTGGCAGCGCTTGATCGTGCCAAGGCGCTTCGCCGTCGTCGCCGTCCTCCGGCGGCCCTTTTGCTTGTGCCGGCAGTTCCTGCGAAGGCAGGTTCGGCATCAGCGCCGCCGATTGCGCGGGGGTCAACGCGGTCACCGCCGCGCCTTCAATCGAGATCAGGCCGGCGAAGAATCCATTCAGCCACGTGCGCTGCTCGACCGAGAATGGCGCGCCATCAGGTATCAGCTGCGGAATTTCGACGCGCGGCGCAACGCTCATGCCGCCACCTCGCTCAGTTCCATGGCGAGCCGTTTGAGCTGATCGATATCGTGACGGCGCGTGAAGGCGAGGAAGGTCTCAGCCGCGTCGCCCCGGTGAGCGAGGTAGGCCTTGAGCATCCGCTCGACGGTCGCGGGTGCGTCCTCGGCCTTCACGTCGCGAAAAATCTCGCGGCCAAGCGCGGCGTCCGGGCCGAAGCCGCCGCCGACATAGATGTGATAGCCCTCTACCGCATCGCCTTCGTCTGAGGTCGCCACCTTGCATGCCAGCAGCCCGATATCGCCGATATAATGCTGCGCACATGAATGATGGCATCCGGTAAGATGGATGTTCACTGGGCCGTCCAGCGTGAGGCGCGCTTCGCACCAGCGCGCAATCTCCTCCGCGTGGCGCTTGGTGTCGGAGGCGGCGAATCGACAACCGACATTGCCGGTGCAGGCGATGAGGCCAGCCCGGATTGAGCTGGCACTCGCCGAGAGTCCCATGCTCTCGACAGCCTGCACTGCTTCCTTGAGGTCTGCGGTTGCAACGCCGGAGATGAGCAGGTTCTGCCAGACCGTGAGCCGGATGTCCCCGTCGCCGCGTGCGCGTGCAATGCTGGCGACCCCGCGCATTTGCTCCGCCGTGAGCTTGCCGACCGGAAGCACGACGCCGATCCAGTGCAAGCCCTCCTGCTTCTGCGGATGCACGCCGATATGGGCCGCGCGATCGTAAGCTGGGCGCGGCGCGAGCGCTTCCCCTGGAACCCGCGTGAGCTTGCTGCCGAGCTTCTCCTCGGCAAGTGCGAGCACCTTCTCGATGCCCAGGCCGTCGATGACGTATTTCAGCCGCGCCTTGTTGCGATTGGTGCGGTCGCCATGATCAATGAATACGCGCACCACCGCATCAGCGACCTTTGTGGCATCAGCAGGCTTCACCACCACACCGGTCTCGCGCGCGAAATCCATGTGTCCAGTAATTCCGCCCAGCAACAGGCGGAAATAGACGCCTGCCTCGGCGCCAAAGCCGCCCTTCACCTCGACGGCCTGGAAGCCGATGTCGTTTGTGTCCTCCAGCACCGGGATGATGCCGCCGCCGTCGAATGCGACGTTGAATTTGCGCGGCAGGCCGTAGAGTGCGCGCTCGTTGAGGATGTGGAAGTGCCATTGGCGCGCGAAGGGCCGGGTGTCGATCAACTCCTGTGCATCGATGCCTGCGGTCGGCGTGCCTGTGACGTTACGAATATTGTCGGCACCGGAGCCGCGCGAGCAAAGGCCGAGGTCCTGGATGGCCTCGACCATCGCCACCGCGTTCTTCGGCTCGACCTCGCGCATCTGCAGGTTGGCGCGGGTGGTAACGTGGCAGTACCCCCCCGCGTAGCACCCGGCGAGATCGGCGAGCCCTGCGAGCTGATAGTGGTTCAAGATGCCGTTTGGAATCCGCAGGCGGCACATATAGGCGTTCTGCGCTGGCGCGCAGTAGAACAAGCCGAAGTAGCGCCAGCGGAAATTGTCAGCCGGCCTTGGCGGCGCGTTGTTTGCCGCCTGCGCCTGGAGCGCTCCGTAGGCATCGAACGGATGCTGCTCGCGCTTGAACTTTTCCTGGTCGGAGAGCTTGCCACCCGCCGCAACAACACGATCCTGCGCCGTGATATGCCCCGCATCCGGTCCGGTCGGGACCGTTGCCGGCGGCCCCGGCGTTCCTGCACCAGTTCGGGCCGAGCGCGCGATCGCAACGCCGGCGGTGAAACCTTCCAGATAGCGCTTCTGCTCGGGCGTGAAGTCGCCGGACATTGCCGCTCACCAGTAGCCCGGATGAGCGTAGCGAAATCCGGGTTGGAGCCGCGCCGGTGACCCGGATATCGCTACGCTCATCCGGGCTACGGCCTACGGCCGCTTCCTCATCTACGGCCTACGGCCGCTTCCTCATCGTGATTCAAGCTCCATGCCAACCCGTGATTGGCGGCAAAATCTCGTTTCTTTTCATCTGCTTATGTTGGACGCAGCAACAATTCATCAAGTCGCTTGACGACGCTTCGTGCTGCGAAGGATCGCAGCCTGCAACAATTTTGTGCAGCGCAAAAAATAGGCGCGATGACGCTCGCAAACCGTGCAACTTTCATTTCGAAGTCATCGAAATCCACGAGCTTTCACCGGTCCAAGCTTGGCACAGGCTTTGCGATGCCGGCGTTGGTGGCTCTGATGAAGAGCGCCCATCAGCGACCGGAAAGGAACAAACGGATGAGAGAGCGCAACCCGACCTGGATTTCGGAATGGAATCCGGAAGATGAGAAGTTCTGGAAATCCAAAGGCAAATCCATAGCGCAACGCAATCTCATCTGGTCGATTTTCGCAGAGCATCTCGGGTTTTCGATCTGGCTGATCTGGAGCATCGTCGCGACCAAGCTGCCGCAGGCCGGCTTTCACTACACGACGGACCAGCTATTTCAGCTCGTGGCGCTGCCCGGACTGATCGGCTCGCTCATCCGATTTCCGTACACGTTTGCGGTCACGACGTTTGGCGGCCGGAACTGGACGATCTTCAGCGCGGCGGTGCTGTTCATCCCGACGCTGGCACTCGCGTATTTTGTGACCCAGCCTGACACTCCGTTCTGGCTGATGCTGTTGGTGGCGGCAACCGCGGGACTCGGAGGCGGCAACTTCGCCTCGAGCATGGCCAACATTTCCTTCTTTTACCCGGACCGCATCAAGGGCTGGGCGCTCGGGTTGAATGCGGCTGGTGGAAATATCGGCGTGAGCAGCGTGCAGTTGCTCACCCCGCTTCTGATGGGGTTCGGCTTTATAAGTCTCTATCAGGCAACCCCGACCGGGGACGGGCTCTATCTCCAGAACGCCGGGCTGATGTGGCTGTTGCCGCTGGCCGTCGCAGTGATCGGCGCCTTCTTCTTCATGAACAACCTCAGCTCGGCACGCTCGACGTTCAAAGACCAGCTCGCCATCGTCGGACGCAAGCATACCTGGGTGATGTCGTACATTTACATCGGCACGTTCGGTTCCTTCATTGGCTACTCCGCCGCCTTTCCGCTGCTGATCAAGACGCAATTTCCGGCCGTCACCGTGGCCGTTGCCTTTCTGGGACCCCTGGTTGGTTCGCTCTCGCGTCCGCTCGGCGGCTTGCTTGCTGACAAGATCGGCGGCGCGAAGGTGACGTTCTGGAACTTCATCGCAATGGGCGCGGCAACGATCGGTGTGATGTACTTCGTTGAACATCAAAGGGTTTGCCGGTTTTCTGGCGATGTTCCTGATCCTGTTCGTCGCGACCGGCATCGGCAACGGCTCGACCTATCGCATGATCCCTTCGATCTTCCGCGAGGAGAAGCTCAGGGAGGCGAAGGGCTTGGGTGACGCCGGCCGGGCGCTCGCCATGAAGGCGGCAGGTATCGAGGGCGCGGCCGCGCTCGGATTCATCGGAGCGGTCGGCGCCTGTGGCGGTTATCTGATCCCGCGCGGCTTCGGCGCCTCGATTGCCGCCACCGGCGGCCCGCACCTGGCGCTGGAAGTCTTTCTTGCGTTTTACGTCACGTGTGTAGCGCTCACGTGGTGGTATTATATGCGCAAGAGCTTCCTTGCACGGCGTGCGCCGAGCCTCGCCGAAGCGCGCGTGTGAGGCAAGCAAGAGCAGCGAGCCATCAGGGCGGGGGCATCGCATGTGGCGAGAGAACAGAGCAAACAATCGTGGATCTGTGCGAACTGATAGATCGGGCAACAGACGCGATATACCTCCCCCTTGCAGGGGGAGGCATTAACCAAGTGTGTGGCGCTGCGGCGCGCCGGCGTCCCAAAACGGCACCTGCTCACCGCCGCTCCGCAGACCTGCGGAGAGTTGCTGGCCGTGCGTGCCGGGTCGTGCTGATGTCGGCCGCCTGGTCGCACAGTCGGTCAAGCTCGGAGCGCGTCCATCGATTGCGAAAGACGGCCACCGCTTCTGTGAAGCCTCGCTCCAGCAGAGCGGCTTGAATTGACGCAAACCCGCGATGCTCGCCTGATCGCGCCAGCTTGCGCGCCTCTGTCTCAACATTGGCGAGCCGATCTCGTATTCCTCGTTTCATAGTGGGGCTCCAGCCGATCACTGATCAACCAGTGCAAGGTTGCTGCCGCTGGCGATGACCTGGATTGATACAGGCGGTCCTCGCGGAAAGGCTGCGCGCGATTTAACTTGTTCCCGTGCAACGCTTGAAGCGGCCGCGTCGAGCCACTGAGGCGACCACTGACCCGAAAGGAACTTTACAAATTCGGATCGCGCTGGGTGAGCGTCTTCGGGAGCGCAACCGTGCAAAACGCCAGACGGTTTGATTTTTGACGCAAAAAGGCAGACAATCCGGCATGTTCAAGATTCCGATTCAGGAGGTAAGCCATGCTGCGAGGTTTGATTGCGTCACTTGCATTGTTTGTGCTGATGGGTCCGGCATCGGCGTTCGATCTCGTTGTCATCAACGAGGCAAACTTTTCAATAATTCACAAGCTCTATATTGCGCCTGCAAAAACCGATAAATGGAGCGATAATAAATTGCAGAACCAGACCATCGCCAAAAATGGACGGTTCACAGTTCGCGATATTGCCGGCGGAGTATATGATCTGAAAGTGGTCGACGACGATGATGATACTTGCGTCGTTCCTAACATCAATATCGATCAGAACAAGGAATGGAAGCTGACCGACATCGTCATGCTGAGCTGTGCAGTCAAGCCGAAATAAATCGCGGAGGCATGATCGCCGGGGCATGATCGCCGGGGTTGCCGACGCCGCTCCTTGACGCCGCGCGATTGCGATCCAGCCAAGCGCCATGATAACTCTCGCTCCATGGCAGCGAGAGAGTTCAACGTGCGCGCGATCCTGGCAGGCAAGGCGCCGGAGAACGCGCTGGTCACGGTCAAGGGCTGGGTGCGCACCCGGCGGGACTCGAAGGCGGGCATTTCATTCGTGCACCTGTCGGACGGATCATCGTTCCATCCGGTGCAGGTGGTCGCCCCCAGCGCGCTTGCCAACTACAACGACGAGGTCATGAAGCTCACGGCCGGTTGCGCGGTGGAGGCGACGGGAACGATCGTGCCATCGCCGGCGAAGGGGCAGCCGTTCGAGATGCAGGCGAGCGCGATCAAGGTGATCGGCTGGGTGGAAGACCCAGATACGTATCCGATTGCGCCGAAGGCCCACTCGATGGAGTTCCTGCGCGAGGTGGCGCATCTGCGGCCGCGGACGAATGTGATTGCGGCGACGACGAGAGTGCGACACACGCTGGCGCGGGCGATCCATCGATTCTTCGACGAGAACGGCTTTTTGTGGGTGAATACGCCGATCATCACTGCGTCCGACGCAGAGGGCGCGGGGGAGTTGTTCCGGGTGTCGACACTGGATGTCGCCAACCTGCCGCGCACACCGGCGGGCAAGGTGGACTTCGCGCAGGATTTCTTCGGCCGCGAGGCGTTCCTGACTGTATCGGGGCAGCTCAACGTGGAGGCGTACTGCCTCGCGCTGAGCAAGGTCTACACGTTCGGGCCCACTTTCCGCGCCGAGAACTCGAATACGAGCCGCCACCTCGCCGAGTTCTGGATGATAGAACCGGAGATCGCATTTGCCGACCTCTCGGCCGATGCGACGTTGGCGGAAGGACTGCTGAAGTTCACCTTCGAGGCGTTACTGAAGGAAAGCCAGGACGATCTGGCGTTTTTTGATCAGCGGATCGAGAAGGGATTGATCGCAAAGCTGGAAGGGATCGTGAGTTCGGAGTTCGTCCGCATGGATTACGGCGAGGCGATCGGGGTGCTCGAGCGGGCGAAGGAAAAATTCGAGTTCCCGGTGCGATGGGGCATTGACCTCCAATCCGAGCACGAGCGCTACCTCACCGAACGGCACGCGAAGAAGCCGGTGGTCGTGATGAACTATCCGAAGGATATCAAGGCGTTCTATATGCGGGTGAACGACGACGGCAGGACTGTCGCCGCGATGGACGTGCTCGCACCGGGCATCGGCGAGATCATCGGCGGCAGCCAGCGCGAGGAGCGGCTCGGGGCACTGGACGCGCGCATGGCGGAGCGCGGCATCGATAAGGAGCACTACGCCTGGTATCGGGATCTGCGCCGCTATGGCACGGTGCCGCACGCAGGCTTCGGCCTCGGCTTCGAGCGGACCCTCGCGTATGTCACCGGCCTCTCCAACGTGCGTGACGCGATACCGTTTCCGCGGACGCCCGGAAACGCGAGGTATTAATTCGGTCCCGGAACAAACCACGGATTCTCCTGGTCTTTGCGTGGGCAAAATTGCATTTTCACCGAGCGCCTCCCCGGCTTTTCCGCATTTCTGGCCAACTCTTGATCTTTAATCTCGACCTTAACCGCGACGGTGACTGTCACCTCTGGCTGGGTAACCCCGCGATAAGCCTATGGTTGGCCTCAAACGAAGACCAGAAGGTCCGATGATGCGCAAAACATCGTTGATTCTCCTCAGCGCGGCGGCCGGCGTTGCCGGCACCTTGGTTGCCACTCAGCCACGACTCTTTCTGGAGGGCGCACGCGCCCAGGCCGCGGCCGCCGATCGTCAACTCGGCCTGTTCGTCGGGGTGTTTGAGCGGGTGCGTGCCGATTATGTCGAGAGACCTGACGACGCGAAGCTTATCGAGTCGGCGATCAACGGGATGCTTTCGGGGCTCGACCCGCATTCGAGCTACATGGATGCCAAAAGCTTTCGCGGCATGCAGGTGGAGACCCGTGGCGAGTTCGGCGGCCTGGGCATCGAAGTCACCATGGAGCAGGGGCTGGTCAAGGTGGTGGCGCCGATCGACGAAACGCCCGCGGCCAAAGCCGGCATCATGGCAAATGACATCATCACGCATCTCAACGACGAGCCTGTGCAAGGGCTCACGCTTGATCAGGCCGTCGAGAAGATGCGGGGACCTGTGAAAACCAAGATCAACCTCAAGATCATGCGCAAGGCGCAGGACAAGGGCCAGGATAAGAGCCAGGAAAAGCCTGTGGAGGTTTCGATCACGCGCGAAATCATCCGCGTGCGCCCGGTGCGGGCGCGGCTGGAAGGCGACGATGTGGGCTTCATTCGCGTGACGCAATTTAATGAGCAGACCGCGGACGGCCTGAAAAAGGCGATTGCTGATCTCACGGCGCAGTCCCGCGACAAGCTCAGGGGCTTCATCATCGATTTGCGCAACAACCCTGGTGGGCTGCTCGACCAGGCTATCGCGGTATCCGATGCTTTTCTGGAGAAGGGGGAAATCGTGTCGAACCCGCGGCCGCAATGCCCAGGATACGCAGCGGTTCAACGCGCGCCCGGGCGATCTCACGCGCGGCAAGCCGATGATTGTTTTGATAAACGGTGGCTCGGCTTCTGCTTCCGAGATCGTGGCTGGCGCGCTGCAGGATCACCGCCGCGCGACAGTCATCGGTACCCGCTCCTTCGGCAAGGGATCGGTGCAGACCATCATCCCGCTCGGTTCTGCCGCCGGCGCGTTGCGGCTGACGACTGCACGCTACTTCAGACCGTCAGGCCGATCGATCCAGGCGAAAGGCATCTCGCCCGATATTGAAGTGTTGCAGGAGGTGCCGGAGGAGCTCAAAGCGGGCACCGACACCCGTGGCGAGGCATCGCTGCGCGGCCATCTCAAGGCAGAAGCGGATGAGCAAACCGGCTCGCAGTCCTATATTCCTCCAGATCCAAAGGACGATAAGGCCCTCCATTCCGCACTCGATCTCATGCGAGGGGTGCAGAAGAACTCGGCCTACCCGCCTGACCCGAAAACAGCGGTGCTGAACTAATCTCCCGGGGCTCCGGCATTGAGCCAGGCCGCGAGCGACCGGCGATCCTCGGTGCCAAGCTCGGTGATGTTTCCGGGCGGCATGGCGTGGGAGCGCACCGCATAGATTTCGATCAACCGAGCATGACGGCGTATTTGCTCGGCGTCATCAAGCCAAACCCCGCCGGGCGCTGAAAGGAAGCCGGGCCATACCGGCTCTCTCGTGTGACACATGCTGCAACGGGAGATGACGATGTCCTGGATCGCAGCGAATTTTGGCCTTGCTGACAACTCTCCCGAAATTCTGTTAGACGGACCGAGGCCAGAGAGCCAGGCAATCGCCAACATGCCGGCGGTGGCGACTGCCCAGGTCCACCATGGGCTGCCTTTCCCTTCGTGACGCGAGTTGAAGAAGTGCCGGATGACCGGTCCTATCAGCAGCACGATGGCGACGATCAGCCAGTTAAAGCGTGTCGCAAAGAACAGCGGGTAGTGATTGCTCAGCATCAGGAAAACGACGGGAAGCGTCAGATAATTGTTATGCACCGAGCGCTGCTTGCCGATTTCGCCCCAGGAGGGATCAGGCTCGGCGCCCGCCATGAGCGCGGCTACGGTCTTCTTCTGGTATGGAATGACAATGACGAAGACATTCGCGACCATGATCGTGCCGATCAGCGCACCGATCTGCGTGAATGCGCCACGGCCGCTGAACACGTGCGTGAAGGCGTATGTGAGCCCCACCAGAAATAGGTAGCCGACGAGCGCAAGGAGGACCTCATGCTTGCCCAGTGGCGAGCGACAGAGCGCCTCATATGCAATCCAGGCCGCCGCCAGACTGAGAAAAGCCACGGCTGCCGCTTCCGGCGCCGTCAAGGCCAGCACGGACTTGTCGATCAGGAACAGATCCGCATTGAGATAATAGACCAGCACAAGCAGGGCGAAGCCGGAGAGCCAGGTCGCGTAAGCCTCCCATTTGAACCAGGTCAACTCATCCGGCATCTTTGCCGGCGCCACCAGGAACTTGATCATCTGGTAGAAGCCGCCGCCGTGCACCTGCCAGGCATCGCCCTTGACGCCGGCCGGCAAGCCGGCGCGCGCTTTGAGGCTGAGATCGAGGTGAATGAAGTAAAACGACGAGCCGATCCAGCCGATGGCCGCGATAACGTGCAGCCAGCGAATTGCGGCGCCAAATGATTCCGTAACAACGACATCCACGGCTGCTAACCTTCGTCAGTTAGTGTCAGGCGGCTTCGATGCGGATGGATTTGGCGCCCTCCCACAGCACCGCTCGCCCCAGCGCAGCGAGCCGATCGAGATCAGAGGTGATTGTGAGGAAGTGATTGCCGGCAAGCTGGCCCATCTTGCTGGCGAAACGCACGCCGCCATAGGCCAGCAGGATTTCGGTTTCGCTGATCCCGCCGGGATAGACAATCATCTGCCCCGGCGCCGGATAGCTCGTATGATTCTCATAGGTCAGGCCGAGATCGAGATCACCCAGCGGGATCCAGACGCCTTCGCCGCTCCAGCGTACATGAATGATCTTGTTTTCATATGGCAGCAGCTGGCGGAAAACTGCGACGGTTTTGGGCGCGCCTGTGCTCTCGAATTGCGCATCGAAGACGTACGATTCGACTTTGATACGCACCTTGTCCATCTGTGTTGCTGCCTTTAAGGATTGGAACTCGACTAGTGCACACTTTCATTGGAGCATGACTCGCCTGCATAGGCAGGCGCCGGCCTGCTCCCTCTCCCTTTGGGAGAGGGATGGGGTGAGGGGTTTAGGCCTGTGATGGCTCTGGCCCCCTCACCCCAACCCTCTCCCCGATGGGGAGAGGGAGCCGCCGCGGCTGCGGCTGCGACCGAGTCTCACGACCGTTGAGGCACCAGTCGAGGCGTTCGGCTTCGCCGCCTGTATCGCATTGCGGCAATATACAGAGTTTTCGATTCGAAAAAATATGCCAGAGCCACCACGGCCATATCCGCGCGATCTCATCGGCTACGGCTGCAATCCGCCCGATCCGCGCTGGCCCGGCCGCGCCCGTGTCGCCGTCCAGTTCGTCCTCAACTACGAGGAAGGCGGCGAAAGTTCGATCCTGCATGGCGACGCCACGTCCGAGGCGTTCCTGTCGGATGTTCTCGGGGCGCAGCCCTGGCCGGGCCAGCGGCATATGAACGTGGAGTCGATGTATGAATACGGCTCGCGCGCCGGGTTCTGGCGTCTCTGGCGCCTGCTCCATGCGCGCAATATCCCTGTCACCGTCTTCGGCGTCGCCAAGGCGCTGGCAAGAAATCCGGACGCTGTCGCGGCGATGCGCGAGGCGGGATGGGAAGTCGCCAGCCATGGCCTGAGATGGATCGATTACAAGGATTTCGATGAAACAGAGGAACGCGCGCATATGGCGGAGGCGATCCGCATTCATACGGAAACCTTGGGCACAAGGCCGCTCGGCTGGTACACGGGACGCGGCTCGGTCAACACGCTCAAGGCCGTGCTCGATGAAGGCGGCTTTCGCTATTCATCGGATTCCTATGCGGACGATCTCCCCTATTGGGTCAGGGGACCGAGAGGCGCGCACCTCATCATTCCCTACACGCTGGACGTCAATGACATGCGCTTCATCAATCCGCAGGGTTTCGCCTATGCCGAGGAGTTCTTCGCCTATATGCGCGACGCCTTCGATGTGCTCTACGCCGAAGGAGAAACTGCTCCGAAGATGATGTCGGTGGGCTTGCATTGCCGGCTGGCGGGAAGGCCGGGCCGCGCCGCCGCGCTTGCACGCTTTCTGGACCACGTTGCAAAGCATGAGAGAGTGTGGGTGGCCACGCGCCTTGACATCGCGGAGCATTGGCATCGCGAGCACAAGGCGCTGGCCGAGAGCGCCCCGGCCGTGACATGAGCGAGGAGACGACCGTCTCACTGGACGAGCTCAACGCGGTCCAACAACAGCGGTTCGTGGCGGCGCTCGGCGCCATCTACGAACATTCCCCTTGGGTGGCCGAAGCCGTGCTGCCGCGCCGTCCGTTCAGATCCCTTGCCGACCTTCACGATCGCATGAGCGCAGTTGTCACGGCATCGGATGCCTCCCGCAAGCTCGCCTTGCTCAACGCGCATCCGGACCTTGCTGGAAAAGCCGCGCGTGCTGGAGAGCTGACTGAGGATTTGCAATCCGAGCAGCAGAGTGCCGGGCTTGATCGTCTTAGCGAGGGCGAGCTCGAGAAATTTCATCGTCTCAACGGGGCGTACCTCGCGAAATTTGGCTTTCCATTCATCATTTGTGTGCGGCGCCACACCAAAGATTCCTTGTTCCAGCAATTCGAGATGCGGCTTAAGAACGATGCGACCACGGAGCGTGAGAGGGCGCTGCTGGAGGTCATCCGAATTGCCGCCTTGCGGCTGGATCGCCACGTGAGCGCCCCCGACACGCTTAACGTGAACGGGCGAGTGTCGACCCACATTCTCGACCTCTATCATGGCCGGCCGGGAAGCGGCGTTGCGTTCGAGCTCAAGGAGCTTTCGGCCGCGGGCGACCGCCTGGTCGTTGCCGGAGTGACCAATACCGATGGCCGCACTGATAATGCGCTCATTGGTGGCCGTCCGATTCCGATCGGGCGCTACGAGCTGCGATTTGCGGTCGGCGATTACTTCGCGCGCCTTGGGATCGTTCTGCCCGATCCGCCGTTTTTAGATGTCGTCTCGCTGCGGTTCTCAGTCGCCGAGCCCGAAGGCCATTACCATGTGCCGCTTTTGGCGACGCCATGGGGTTACTCGACCTACCGCGGCAGCTAGAGCGCGTTCCGATTAGGTTGGTCGTCATGGCCGGCCTTGTGCCGGCCATCCACGTCTTTGTTCGCCGCCAAGCAAGACGTGGATGGCCGCGACGAGCGCGGCCATGACGGAGACCGTGTTAACCTACTCGGAACTCGCTCTAAGTTCACCAGGCGCACAAAGTTGCGCCGCAAGCCGAGGAGAGCAGCCATGTTATCAGCACGCCTTGTCATCGCTGGCGCAATAGGCGTCCTCGCCGTATTGCCAGCCGCGTATGCCGACGACCACAAGTCGTATGGCGCTGAGCTCGAAGGCTTCGACTATCCCTATGAGGTTCATCGGTTCCAGTTCACGTCGCAGGGCACCGACCTCGCAATGGCCTACATGGACGTCAAGCCACAGCAACCAAACGGCCGAACCGCCGTGCTCTTGCATGGCCGTAACTTTTGCGCAGCCACCTGGGAAACGAGCCTCAAGGCGCTCAGCCAGGCCGGCTATCGCGTAATTGCGCCCGACCAGATCGGATTTTGCAAATCGAGCAAGCCGTTGGGTTATCAATTCAGCATCCAGCAGCTCGCGACCAACACCAATGCCCTGGTCAAATCGCTCGGCGCCGCTCGCGCCATTTATGTCGGGCACTCGTTTGGCGGAATGACCGCGATCCGCTATGCGCTGATGTTCCCGGAAGCGGTCGAGCAGCTCGTGCTCGTCAATCCGATTGGCCTGGAGGACTGGCAGGCGAAGGGCGCGCCGTATCTCGATATCGACAAGGAGCTCATCGTCGAGCGGCAGACAAGCTTCGAGGGCATCAAACAGTACGAGCAGCGCATCTATTACGCCGGACAATGGAAGCCGGATTACGACCGCTGGGTCGAGATGCTGGCCGGCATGTTTACCGGCCCTGGAGGAGACATCGTCAGCCGCGTGCAGGCGCGTGTCTTCGACATGGCGTTCACCCAGCCCGTGGTGCACGAATTGGAGCGCATCAAGAGCCCGACCACGCTGATGATCGGCCAACTTGATCGGACGGCGCTCGCCGCCAATCGCGCTGCGCCAGAAGTCGCCAGGACGCTCGGCAACTACCCGGAGCTCGGGCGTGATGCGGCGCGAAGGATTCCCAACGCCAAGCTGATTGAGTTCCCGCAGCTTGGTCATGCCCCGCAGATCCAGGCTCCGGACGAGTTTCACGCCGCGCTGCTAAGCGCCATTGCTGCGCGATAAGAGCGGGCGAGGGCGCCTACGCGAAGGATGGAAGACCGCGCTCGAACGGCGACCTTTATTTCCAGGCGCGTCTGCTTCAGCGTCGGCAGTTCGAGACTGTATTGCCGTGCATGGTCCTTCTCCTCGGTTACAGGGGACGAGCTTGCCTTCCGCGCGGGAAGTCCATGAAATCGCGTCGGCTTTCGGGGAGCAGCGAACCTTGTTGGATCTTGGCCTGAGTCGGATCGGTCGCGAAATGACCCAAACCGGCGGTAAGCCGGATCAAAACCCCGCACTGCAACAGACCCCTGACTTGATGCTCGCCAATCCGCTATGCTGCCACTCTGGCTAGGGGCAGCAGATGCAATCCCATCGGCTTGGACGGCGCGAGTTCATGACGCTGCTGGGCGGCGCGGCGGCATGGCCGCTCGCGGCGCGTGCGCAGCAACCGGCAAAATTGCCTCTCGTTGGGGTGCTGGTGTCTGCGTCATCTCCGCACCCGTTTGCGGATGCTTTCTGGCGCGGACTGCATACACTCGGGTATTCGGAAGGCCAGAACATCAAGGTCGAGTTCCGCTATACCGACGCGCGGAGCGATCGCGCCGAGGAATACGCCGAAGAACTAGTTGGGCTCAATGTCGATGTCATCGTCGCCCATTATGCCATAGGGACTGCTGCCGCCATGGCAGCCACGCGAACGATCCCGATTGTCATGGTGCATGGCGCGCCCTTGCAGTTGGGCGCTATCAATAGCTTGGCCCGGCCCGGTGGAAACGTAACCGGTCTATCAGCAATGGATGCTGAGATCGGAGGAAAACGAGTACAACTGCTCCGCGAACTCATTCCAAACCTCAGCCGTATTGCAGTTCTCGCCACCACCCCGACCACGAGCTCGTTTGGCCCGCCGTTCGTAGAGGACCTGCGTTTAGCGGCTACGAGTATAGGCCTCGGATTTGAACCAATACTGATCGGTGGCCCCAGTGAGTTTCGAAGCGCCTTTGCAGATATGGGTAAGGCGAATGTGCAGGCAGTGGTCGTCCAAGCGTTCTTCGACCCGTATCGGGGGAGCCTTATAGACCTCGCGTCCAAGTACCGTCTGCCGTACATGTCTGGCAACAAAGAGGTTACGGCAGCAGGAGGCTTGGTCTCCATGGCGGCCAACTGGTCACAACTTTACGAGCGGGCTGCGTACTATGTTGACAAAATTCTCAAGGGTGCAAAGCCCGGCGACCTACCCGTGGAACAGCCCACAAAATTCGATGTGACGCTCAATATGAAAACGGCACAAGCACTCGGCCTGACCATCTCACCGACATTGCTTGCTCAAATAGATGAAGTGATCGAGTGAGTGCGCCAGCCGCAAGCTGGTGCGATCCAGCCGGTGAAAGTCCGGTCTAAGTAAGGAGTAGCGTCCGCTTGGTAGCGAGTGTTGCGTGGCCGCTGGCGACAGCGGTTGCGAAGCGTACACAGCGATTGCATGGGGTGCGGGATTGAGCCACGAAAGGTCAGACATTGCAGGGGCCGAGAGTTTTTATTCGCTCGAAGGCAACATGTGCGGCACCGCTATGCGAGGTGCTGTCGCCCTGCCGGGTCTAAGGCCACATCACTTGCAAAAGGATCGCATCGGAAGCTGGGAGGTCTCGGGTCTCGTGTCTGGCCGTCAGCGTCGAGTGAGAGGGACGGTCCGCATCGGGACGGTGAGGAGCCGTAGCCGATGATGCACGGGTACGAGAAGTCTGACCCTGCCATAGTAGCTGTGAAGCCGACGAACAAAGCGGAGCGATCTGCCGCGGAGTTGGCGGAGCCAAGGGCGGGGACCAAGGGGAATGCGGGCCAACTACGCACGCGCCGGACGCCGAGCCGGGTAAGCGTGACACAGGGCGTTGGCTCGCATACGGCAACTTACTGCCGTCACTCCCCGAGGTGGGAGCCGTATGCGGGAAAGCCGCGTGTACGGATCTGTGCGGGGGGCGCGAGGTAACTCGCGTCCCTACCGCAAAAAACAATTTGCTGCGCTTGCTCACAGCCGGTTAGGGCACATCGCAACATTTTGCATCGCCGCACGACTCCAGTTGCAAACGGGGCATAGCGGAAGTTGACAGGCAGCCGCCTCGACCGGTCGATCTGGTGCGACCTCGCGCGATCAAAAACCCCTTCATGCTTGGTGGAATCAACCGCTCGCGTGAGGTCATTTATGCGTCGTGATTACTGGAGGACGACAAAATAGCCGCGGATTTAAAACGGCAGAACTTTGGGTCCTCTTCACTTCTCCAGCGCCGCGCCAGTGAGCTTGGCGATCTCGCCCTGCCGCATTGTCTCGGCCCGCAAGTAGGCGTCGTACTTCTCCGGCGTGTTGTCGGCCACCACCGTCATGCCAAGCTCGCCCATGCGCTGCTTGAACACGTCGGACTGCGCCACCGCATTCAGCTCCTTATTGAGGTAGTCGGTGATTGGCTTTGGCGTGTTGGCCGGCGCGACGAGGCCGACGAAGCCGCGGAAGTCGATATCGTAGCCGAGCTCCCGGAAAGTCGGCACGTTTGGCCAGCCGGCAAGCCGCTGCGGCGCTGCCACCGCGAGCGCCCGCACCTTGCCATCGTCGACCAGCGGCTTTCCTTGGGCGTAGAACGTGAACACGCCCTGGATCGCGCCACCCGCGACCTCACGCGCCGCTTCGCCCGATCCGCGGTAGGGCACGCCGACAATCTGGATGCCGGCGGCCATATTGAGCTGGACCAGCGCCATCGCCGGCGACGACGCGGGGCCGGAGGTGCCGAAGCTGATCTTGCTCGGATTTTTCTTGGCGTCGGCGATGAGATCGGCCAGCGTCTCGTACGGCAGGGCGGCGTGGACCACGAGGACGGCCGGCGGGCCGTCGACGATCCATCCGATCTGCGCGAAATCCCTGATCGGGCTGTACGGGACGGCAACGAAATGCACGTTCTGCGCATCGGCCAGCGAATTGGCGAGCAGCGTGTAGCCGTCGGGCGCCGCCCGCGCGACATAGGCCGCGCCGATCGTGCCGTTGCCGCCGGTCTTGTTCTCGACCACGACGTTCTGGCCAATCTTCTGCTGCAGCATCGCCGCGAACACGCGCGCCGGCACGTCGGTCAGTCCGCCCGGCGGAAACGGCACCACGATCGTGATGGCGCGGTTCGGATAATTCTGCGCCTGCGCGCCTCCCGCAAACGTCAGCAGCGCGCCGATCAGAGCCAGGCCAAGCCGGAATGGTGTCGTCATCGTTCGCTCCCGTTGGTCCTGAACAGCACTGCACGACACATGCCAGAATGCATCTTCCGAAGGCCCCGCAGCAATGCGAAGCTCAAAAGTCTGTCATGGCCGGGCCTGCCTGGCCATCCCGCTGATGAAAGGCGCCGACTCCAACGAGATCGCCGCGAATAGGTGAAAACAATGGGCGAAAAGCATGCGGAGCCCCTGTTGCCAGTCGAGCTCGGCGCGGGCAAGGTCAGGTTCGCGCAGGGCATGAAGGCCGGGGCGTGGGTCTTCGCTACCGGCGTGATGGCCCAGGACTTTAAGAACGGCATCGCCCCGGACGTTCTGGCGGAGCGCGCGCCGCACGCCGGCCCGCCTAAGCGCGAGAAGGAGGCGCAGCGCATCTTCGAGAACATCGACGCCGTGCTGCGCGCAGCCGGCACCGAGCGCACCAACCTGGTGCGCACCGACCAGTACTACACCACCGTGAAGGCGGTGCCGCCCTATCAGCAGACTCGCCGCCAGTTCTTGAGCGGGCGCATACCGCCGTCGACCTCAATCGCCCAGCAGGGCCTGCTCCTGCCCGGTGCTGACATCAACATCCAGGCGCTCGGCGTCATCCCGCGGCCGGGATTCGAGGTGACGCACCTCAAGCACGAGGCGCTCGCCGGCCGCCCGACCTCGGGCTATTCGCCCGCACTCACCGTCGGCGATTTCGTGTTCATCCCCGGCATCACCTCGTTTGCCATCGGCAACGAGCCGCGACGGAACGGCGTCGCCGCGGCCGCGCTGATGACCGAAGGCGCTCAATGGGCCGGCCAGCCGATCAAGCTCGAGACCGAGTTCATCATCACCGAGCGCATGGTGCAGTCGCTGGCGCTGGCCGGCGTCACCCTCGACGACGTCGTCCACGCCCAGGTCTATCTCACCGATCCCTATGACTACTCGGCGTTCAACGAGGCTTGGACCCGGCACTTTGCGAAGAATCCGCCGACGATCGACATCATCCCCTGCATCCCGCATGGCCTTGCGCCGTATGACGGCAAGATCGAGATCAACGTGCTCGCGCTCAAACGCGGCGGCGCCACAAGGCGACAGGCGATCGACGCTGGCGTGCCAACTGCGTTCCGCAATCAACCGCAGGCGACGAAGACCGGCGATCTGCTGTTCATCTCCGGCCTGATGGCCTTCGATGGTGCAGGCTTGGCGCCGTCCGCCGCCACGGATCCGCGCCAGCCGCAGTTCTCGTCGTCGCCGCAGATGCAGGGCGAGTTCATCATCGGCAATATCGAGAAGCTCTGTGCGGCCGCCGGCACGTCGCTTGCGAACGTCGTGCGGGTGCTGCAATTCCACACCGACATCCGCGAATTCTATCCCGTCTACAAGGTCTGGGAGCGCAAGCTCGGCGGCAGCCCGGTGCCGTTCTCCGCGGTCGAGGTGCCCGCGCCGCTTCCCGTCCCCGGCGCCACCGTGCTGATCGAAGCCTGGGCTTACGCGCCTTAGCATTTGGACTTACAACCCGCCACGCACTCTGCCTTCACTGGCGCAAGCACGTTGCTGACGTTTGTTGATGGCTGGGGGACTAGGATTCGAACCTAGATTAACGGAGTCAGAGTCCGCTGTTCTGCCGTTGAACTATCCCCCACCTGACTGGGCTATCGACGAATCAGATGAAAGCTGCGGCCAACATTTGTCAGACGCGGCCGCGCGGTCAATCTAATGGGTGAAGGTTGCAAAGGAAAGGCCAGCGAGCGCGTCTGCTCCGGCCATGCCGAAGACGAACCGCGCGGCCGAAGACGAACGCGCGCGCTAGCTCATCTCGCAGTCGAACGGAGCCGCCCCGAGCGAAGTCGGCGGCTCCGCTTCATAGCTGTGAGCGTGTTTACCTGTTAGTCCTGGGCGCGGTGGAGCTCGGAGTGCCTGTGGTCGCCGGGGCGTCCTCTGGCATCCAGGTCATGCCAGTGCGGTCGTATTTGAATCCCTTCGCGCTCTTGAGCGCATCCTTGGTGGAATTCATCACGAGGTACCATTTGTTGTTGTCTTTGGTCGTCGCGCGCACGGCGTTGAAAGGCACGATGACGTCCTTCTCGCCGGCTCCAAGAAAGCCGCCGACGCCAATCACCAGGCCCGTGGCCTTGCCTTCCCGGTCCACCAGCACGTCCATGATCTCGCCGATCTTGTTGTCGGACGGGTCATAAACGTTCTGCTTGTACCAGTGGGTCACCGTCACGCTGTTGGACGGCACCGTCGACATCACCTGAGCGGACGACCCGTTCTCCCGCGGTGAATTCTGCGCCTGCGCGCTCGCAGCCGTTGTTGCGAGCGCAACAACGGCTATCGTCGAAGCAAGTCTTAGCATTTGGCAATCCTCCAAAACCGATGGGAAGGGAAATTTCACACCGCCCAGGAAACGCCGCATTCGCTGTCGAGTTCCATTGATGGGGCGCCGGTCAGCTTGCCGGCCTTTTTATTCAGACAATTAAAGGGGCTTTTTCGATGGGTAGTTACGCGACCTCCTTCCTGAGGTCGTCGGCTCGCCCGCGACTCGCGATGTAAAATCCGCGAATCGCACAACACTCGCGAGGATGTGAAGTTCCTTTGTGCCCGTAAGGGTTTCGACCTGTTTGGGGGATGGGAACAATTTCAACATCTCATCTTTGTAATAGCGCTTCGAGAATGTCGAAGGGATCGCAAGGCAACTTAATCGCTCTCCTTCGCGCGTCTTTGGAGAATCGGAATGACAAGAATCTTCGCTGCTCTTCTGGTTTTGTGCGCGCCAGCATTGGCGCGCGACAATGGGCAATATCAAAATGTTTCTCCAGAAGTTCGGCAATGGTTTCGGGCGCAGAAATCGCCAAAGACCGGCGGCCTGTGCTGCAACGAAGCTGACGGGACCTACGCCGAGGAGGACGTCCGCAACGGTCAGTATTGGACGCGTTTCGAGCTTACCAGGGGGGAATGGATTCCGGTACCGTCGGATGTCGTCATCAAAGATCCTAACCGCAACGGCGCGCCGGTTGCCTGGTGGTATTTCCATGACGGCAAGTTGCAGATCCGATGCTACGCTCCTGGCGGAGGCGTGTGATGAAACGATGTCATGAGTGCGGGGGCCGCTTCGGCCTGGTCATATACCGGCACTTCTCCCGCCGGTTCTGCAGGAAGGCTTGCAAGGAACGCTATATGCTTCGGATGCGGCAGCCGCGCCGCGAAGCGCGGTCAGACGGCTGGCTTGCATATCTCACCGGCACCGCGTGAAGGTGCTGCCGTCGCGCCGGACTCGTGCGACTTTCGATCGAGTTGACGCACGACAGGTGGTGGATGGTTGCATGAAACCGCCGCGTTGCGGCGGCCAGGCCCCCTCCGCGGAACCGGAGCATGTTCTTGCTGTTGTCTGAATGACTTGAGCTGGAGGAGGGCATAACCGTTGTTTGACCCGGCCGAGGATCTCCAAGGGATCGTCGATCCGAGGGATGCCGCCGAGTGCGCCGGTCTGCGGTATGTTTCTGATGCCCGTCCCGGCATTCGCCGTCAGAAGGCAGGAAAAGGCTTTACCTATTTCAGGCCGGACGGAGCGCGTGTGATCGAGCCGCATATGCTCGGGCGCATCCGGTCGCTTGCCGTCCCGCCGGCGTGGAGCGATGTTTGGATATGTCCCTTTGCGGACGGACACATCCAAGCCACTGGCCGCGATGCGAAGGACCGCAAGCAGTATCGCTACCATTCTCTGTTCAGAGAATTGCGCGAAAGCACCAAGTACGACCACATTTTGGAGTTTGCCCTGGCGCTGCCGAAGATCAGGGCCATGGTGCGCGAGCACATGGCGCTGCGCGGGCTGCCTCGGCAGAAGGTCCTGGCCACGGTCGTGCACCTCTTGGAGACCACGCTCATTCGCATAGGCAATGACGAGTACGCCAGGCAGAACAACAGCTACGGACTGACCACGCTGAAGAACCGTCACGTTGCCGTTGAAGGAAGCGAGGTGCGCTTCCGCTTCACCGGCAAGAGCGGCAAGCAATGGTTTCTACGGGTGAGAGACCGGCGCATCGCCAAGATCATCAAGGCGTGCCAGGAATTGCCGGGACAGGAGCTCCTGCAGTATCTGGATGACGACGGCAATCTCCAGGACGTTACCTCAAGCGACGTGAACGCCTACCTGAAGGAAATCACGGGGAGCGACATCACAGCGAAGGATTTCCGCACCTGGTCCGGAACGGTGCTCGCCGCGCTCGCCCTCAACGAGGTGCGGAGCTTTGACAGCGCGGCCCAGGCGAAAAGGAATGTCAGAGCGGCGATCGAGCGCGTCGCCGCGCGGCTCGGCAACACCTCGACGATCTGCCGCAAGTGTTATGTCCACCCCGAGGTGCTGAGTTCCTACCTCGACGGCAGCCTTCTTCTCGCGATCAGGTCGGAGGCCGAGAATGAATTGCGCGACCAACTGGCCGGATTGCCGCCCGAGGAAGCCGCGGTTCTGGCCATGTTGTGGGAGCGGCTGAAGAACGGGTGACATGAGGTAGTTGGCCGAAAGGAAGAGAGCGTCACCACGGAACTTGGTGGGCAAATGCTTGTTCATTGGCTGGGGGTACCGCATCGCGCGAGCGCGCAATGAACAAACGCGTTGGATTTCTGATCATCGCCGTCATTTTGATCGGTGCAGTGGCGTTCGCCTTGCTGGCGATAAGCGGCGATAAGGCCAAATTGCCCGAAACGGCGGCAATGGGCCCATCGCCGACACTGCCCCAGCCCAGCCACTCGATGCTTCCCACTGTAAACATCGCCCCTGCCAAGGGCTGGCCGGACGGCGGCAAGCCGAAAGCAGCAGGCGGGTTCGAGGTGACGGCATTGGCGACGGGTCTCGACCATCCACGCTGGCTTTATGTGCTGCCCAACGGCGACGTGCTCGTCGCGGAGACGAACGGTCCGCCGCGACCGGAGGATGGAAAGGGCGTCAAGGGGTTCATCTATCATGCAGTGCAGAAGAGGGCGGGAGCGGGGGTGCCGAGCGCCAACCGCATCACTCTGTTGCGCGCCGCGGATTCAAATGGCCCGGCGCAGAAGAGCACGTTCCTGACCGGGCTGAACTCTCCCTTTGGCATGACGCTCGTGGGTAACGATCTTTACGTCGCTAACACCGACGCGATCTTGCGCTTTCCCTATACCGAAGGGGCCACGCAGATTTCGAGCCCGGGTGTGAAGGTGGCCGGCCTGTCGGCCGGACCGATAAACCACCACTGGACCAAGAACATCATTGCGAGCCGTGACGGCTCCCGGCTCTACGCGACGGTAGGGTCCAACAGTAATGTGGGTGAGAACGGGCTCGACAAGGAAAAGAATCGCGCTGCGATCCTTGAGGTTGATCAGGCCACGGGCAATTCGCGGGTGTTTGCATCCGGCTTGCGTAATCCCAACGGCATGGACTGGAACCCCGACACCGGCGTGCTCTGGACTGTTGTGAACGAACGCGACGAGCTCGGCAGCGATCTGGTCCCCGACTATCTCACGTCCGTGAAGGATGGTGGCTTCTATGGCTGGCCCTTTAGTTACTATGGCCAACACGTGGACACGCGTGTTCCTTCCAATCCGGATATGGTAGCCAAAGCGATTGCACCGGATTATGCCTTAGGCAATCACACTGCCTCGCTCGGCCTTGTTCTCTACACCGGAAGCTTGTTGTCCGAACAATATCGCAACGGCGCTTTCATTGGGCAGCACGGGTCGTGGAACCGCAAGCCGCTGAGCGGATACAAGGTCATTTTTGTATCGTTCGCGCAGGGACGCCCGTCAGGGCCTCCGGTCGATATCCTGACGGGTTTTGTTGACAGCGATGGAAAAGCTCTCGGTCGCCCGGTGGGCGTGGCGGTCGATAAAGCCGGCGCGCTGCTGGTCGCCGATGATGTGGGCAACACGGTGTGGCGCGTTACACCGACGGCCGCGAAATCCGCCAGCGCAGGACGAAGCGGCGCGGCCGATTGAGCTGAAGCATATTGCGCTGAAGCACTTTGCGCTGCAGCACTTGGAAGGTTCCGCAGAGCTTGCGCGCGAGCAAACCCACTCCAGTGGGAACCGGAAAGCGCCTCCCACGTTGCAGATGGAGGCGCGGCGGCGCATGCCGAAGGATCGCCATGCCTATCCCGCATCACAAAAACACAAACATCACGAGGATGGACTCCCATGGGCTTCTTTTCGAAAGACATCAAAAACATGGATGACTTGTTCGTGCACACGCTGCGCGACATCTACTACGCTGAAAAGCAGATCGTGCAGGCTTTGCCCGAGATGATCGAGAAAGCGAGCAACCCGCAACTCAAGCAGGGCTTTCAATCCCACCTCAACGAGACCAAGAATCACGTGACGCGTCTCGAGCAGGTTTTTCGCATGCACGGCAAGGAACCGAAAGGCATCGATTGCCCCGCCATTGACGGCATCATCGAGGAAGCAAACGACGTCGCGGGTGAGGTCGATAACAAGTCAGTTCTCGACGCCGCTCTGATCGCGGCGGCGCAGGCAGTCGAGCACTATGAGATGACGCGCTACGGCAGCCTGATCGCGTGGGCGAAGCAACTGGGCCGTCAGGATTGCGCGTCTGTGCTCCAGCAGACTCTGGAGGAAGAGAAGTCGGCGGACAAGAAATTGACGGCGCTTGCCGAAAGCAGCGTCAACCGCGCTGCTGCGTAGCGCAACTGCCGCTTGGGGCAGCTTGAGACGCGAATTGATGGTGACCGAAAAAGAGCGCGAATGCGCCTGCCGAACCAGCTGAACCCGGATTTGCCGCAAGAATGGCCCCTCTCTGGGGCCATTCTATTCAATAGCGCAAAATGGACACAACTATTGGGGGAATGTATGAGGAAATGACCTTATGGTTGCGGCTTTCGCGAATTGAAAAAGCGTGCTGGGGCCACTGAAGAAGCCGCAGCATTAGTCGCTTTCCAATCGGCTATGGCAAATTTATCACAGCGCTGAAGGGCCAGATGCCGTAACTTTCGAGCAAACGCCTGTTTGCGGCGAAGCGTGGGGGGATCAGCATGAAGGCCACCATATACGCGGGCATCGCTGTTGCGGTGCTTGCCACATCCGCATCGGCGACTGCCGCCGACCTGGCGATCAGGCAGATCGCGGCGGCCCCGGCCATAACTCCATACGACTGGAACGGGCCTTTCTTCGGGATATCCACCGGCGTAACCGTGGGCCAGACCAGGCAGAGCGCCGCCGCGGGCGATCTTACTCCGAGCTTCGACATGACGGGCGGCCTCTTCGGCCTGGCACTCGGATACAATTGGCAGGCCGGAACGGTGCTCTACGGCGTCGATACGGACATTTCGCTCTCGACCAAGCGCGGCACGTCTGCCTATCTGACTGCGACTCCCGGTTTCCTTGCGGAGACGTCCGAGCGCTGGTTTGCGACTTACCGTGGCCGCATCGGCTTGGTGCGCGACAGCTGGATGTTCTATGTCACCGGCGGCGGCGCCACCGCGGACGTGAACATCATTGCGACCGAACCGGGAGCAGGCATAGCCAACGAGAGCAAGGTCCGGTGGGGATGGACGGCAGGCGTCGGTGTGGAAGCGGGACGCATCCATTCCTTTACCGTGAAGGCCGAGTATCTCTACGCGGACTTTGGCAATACCGCTTATTTCAATCCGGCTCCTCCCGGTTTCATCAACCGGGCCGGTGGAGTGCCGATGCACGATCACGTGCTGCGGTTGGGCCTCAACCACAAGTTCCCGTCGATGTGATGCTGCAGCGCCATCATTCTTGCCGGTCGTTTTGCGACGTTCGACATGCATGGCGAAACAGTGGAAATCCGTTTTGATCGAGACCGGCAACAAACGTCGCGCATGCCTGATGCCGACGATCTGCTTCCGACATGATGAAACCATTCACAATCATCAATATTCCGCTGATGACCGTGCTTTTGGAATCGCCTTGCGGGGGAGGGGCGACGTAACGTGGCGTCTCCGCTGCCATCGCCGCACTCGACAATAATATGGCGATAACAGCAACACTCGCTATCTTGCTCATAAGGACGCTCCGTCTCTGATGCGCGCAAACGGCGCCGGTCGTTGGCTCTGCGCTTGCCTTGTCGGCATATGCTAGATCGTGTCCTATATAGGAGCCCGTTGCGTCGCTAGAAGAAGCAGCTATGCCAATGTTATTAATCGCTGGCGACAGCGGCCGAGCCGGCGGGCTATAAGCTCCTGATATGACGCAAGCCTCCACAGTACGCGCGCTCCCAGTATCTATTGACGCCACCGTTGATCTCCTCGCAGACGCGGATTACCTCGCCGACCGTGCCCTTGGGACGGTGCTCTTCCTGGCGCTGAAAATGGCGCGGCCGCTGTTTCTTGAAGGCGAGGCCGGTGTCGGCAAGACCGAGATCGCCAAGGTGCTGTCGTCCACGCTCGGGCGCCGTCTCATCCGGCTGCAATGCTACGAGGGTCTCGATGTGGCGGCGGCAGTGTATGAATGGAACTATGCCGCGCAGATGATCGCGATCCGTGTTGCCGAAGCAGAAGGCGCGCACGATCGCGATCGCCTCGAGCACGATGTTCTTCTCCGAGCGTTTCCTCATCAAGCGGCCGCTCCTGCAGGCGCTCGAGCCTGATCCCTCCGGCGCCCCCGTGCTCCTCATCGACGAGCTCGACCGCGCCGATGAAGCCTTTGAAGCGTTTCTGCTGGAAGTGCTTGCCGACTTTCAGGTCACCATCCCGGAGCTCGGCACTGTCAAGGCAACACATGCGCCCATTGTGGTAATCACGTCCAACCGCACGCGCGAGATCCATGATGCGCTCAAGCGCCGTTGCCTTTATCACTGGCTCGGATATCCGAGCGCTGATCGGGAATTGAAGATCGTGCGCGCCAAGGTGCCGGGAATTGCCACGGCGCTGTCGGAGCAAGTCGTGCTTTTCGTGCAGGCGTTGCGCAACGAGGATCTGTTCAAGGCGCCAGGCGTGGCCGAGACGCTGGATTGGGCCTCCGCGCTCACCGAGCTCGATGTCCTTGAGCTCGACCCGACAACGGTATCCGACACTCTCGGCGTGCTTCTCAAATATCAGGACGACATTGCGCGCCTCGAGGGCGGCAAGGCGAAGGACCTAGTCGAGGGAGTCCGAGCGCAGTTGCGGGCGGCGGAATGATGCCCGGCGAGAGCGGCAAGCTCGCCGACAACCTCGTTCACTTCGCCCGGGCGCTGCGCATTGCAGGGATTCCGGTCGGCCCGGGAGCCGTGCTTGACGCGCTCGCCGCAGTTGAGAGCGCCGGCATCGGCAAGCGTGAGGATTTCTACTGGGTCCTGCACGCGGTGCTCGTGAAGCGTCACGAGCATTCGCCTTTGTTCGAGCAGGCGTTTCGGATTTTTTTTCGCCGGCGCAGCGGGATCGACAAGCTGTTGGCGGCCATGCTGCCGCAGCCGCCAGTGCCGGAGAAGGAGAAGCCGGCGCCGGGCGCCCGGCGCGTTCAGGAGGCATTGCTGCCGGCAAGCAGCGAGCCTGAGCGCAAGCCGCCGGAGCTCGAGACCGATGCGCGCCTGACCGTCTCCGACCGCGAGCTCTTGCAGAAGAAGGATTTTGCGCAGATGACGGCGGACGAGATCACCGCCGCCAAGCAAGCGATCAAGCGTCTCGTTCTTTCCCTCGATGAAGTGAAGACACGCCGCCTCGCGCCCCATCGCCACGGTCATCTTATCGACATCCGGCGCACCTTGCGCGCGAGCCTCAAGGCGGGCGGTGCGGTGATCGACCTGAAATATCTCGGTCCACGCGTCAAGGCGCCGCCACTGGTGGCGCTCCTCGATATATCCGGCTCCATGAGCCAGTATACGCGGCTGTTTCTGCACTTCCTGCATGCCGTAACGGACGCGCGCAAGCGCGTGCACACCTTCCTGTTCGGCACGCGACTCACCAATGTCACCCGCGCGCTCAAGGCCAAGGATCCGGATGAGGGGCTCGCCGCCGTCGCAGCGAGCGTCCCCGATTGGTCCGGCGGCACGCGCATCGCCAGTTCGCTGCGCGCCTTCAACAAGCTTTGGGCGCGGCGCGTGCTCACCCAAGGCGCGATCGTGCTGCTCATCACCGACGGACTGGAGCGCGATCCGGACGACCGTCTCGCCTTCGAGATCGATCGGCTGCATCGCTCCTGCCGCCGGCTCATCTGGCTCAATCCGCTGCTGCGGTTTTCCGGATTCGAAGCCAGGGCCAAGGGCATCCGGGCCATGCTGCCCCACGTTAACCAGCTGCGCCCCATCCACAACCTCAATTCCATGACGGAGCTGGTGCGCGCGCTCTCGGTCGATGGCGGTCCGACCGGCAATATGAAGGCATGGCTGGAGAAAGCCGCATGACGTGCATTGCCTAATCCTCGCTCAGAAGCCATTTATTCGTTTGGCATCGTTCGCGAAAGCAGGAGATCTCTCGGTTGTCGTCGTCCGCGCAGGCGGACGATCCAGTAATCCCATAAGGCAGTTTATTGACACCGCTTTTCTCAATTCAGCGCGCATCGGTTACTGGATGCCACGCATGCGCGGGGCATGACGGCGCCAGGGACCTGCTGCGTTGGGTATGACGAGGCGGTTACAGCTGAATAAGGAGAAAGCAATGCAAAGTTTGGCGCGCGACGAAGAGATTTTGCAGGCGGCGGAGGACTGGCGCAAAGCCGGGCGCGGCGTGGCGCTGGCGACTGTCGTCGAGACCTGGGGCTCGGCGCCGCGTCCAACCGGCTCCAGCCTGGTCATCGATGATCAGGGAAACTTTCTTGGCTCGGTCTCTGGCGGTTGCGTCGAAGGCGCGGTCGTGACCGAGGCCTTGGACGTAATCGAGAGCGGCAAGCCCAAGACGCTCGAATTCGGCATCGCCGATGAAACCGCGTGGAAGGTCGGTCTCTCCTGCGGCGGAACGATCCGCGTCTATGTGGAGAAGGTGGACTGATTCGTGCAGCTTGGAATTCTGCAAACGCTCAATGCCGAACGCGCCGCGCGCCGCGCCGTGGCGGTGTTGACCTATCTTGCCAGCGGAGAGCAGCGGCTCGTGACGGCCGCCGAAGTGGCGCAGGACCCGCTCGCGGACGTCGTCGCGAAGCATATTCGCACCGGCAAGAGCGGCGTCGAGGAAACACCGCACGGCAAGGTCTTTCTCACCGTGCATGTGCCGCCGCCGCGGCTGGTGATCACCGGCGCAGTGCATATCAGCCAGGCGCTGGCGCCGATCGCAAAGCTTCTTGGCTATGACGTGACCGTTGTCGATCCGCGCACGGCCTTTGCCTCCCCCGAGCGTTTTCCCGATGTGAGGGTCATTGCGGACTGGCCGGACGCGGCACTGCCGCCCCTTGAAATTGATCGCTACACCGCCTTCGCCGCGCTCACGCATGATCCGAAGATCGATGACCCCGCGCTGACGCATGCGCTGGCGCGGGACTGCTTCTATATCGGCGCCCTCGGCTCGAAGAAGACGCACGGCCGCCGCCTCGAGCGACTGAAAGCGCAGGGAGTTTCCGATGCGGCGCTGGCGCGCATTCATGCGCCGATCGGGTTGCAAATCGGCGCCGTGTCGCCAGCCGAGATTGCGGTCGCGATCATGGGCGAGATCACGGCGGGGCTGCGCCAGTCCACGGAGCCCTCGCGATGAAATTCGGCGTGGTGCCGCTTGCCCAGGCCGCGGGCGGCGTCGCCGTGCATTCCATCCGCCAGGACGGGCTTGTTCTCAAGAAAGGCACCACCATCGGCCAAGCCGAGCTAGCCGCGCTTGCGCAAGCCGGAATTGCCGAGATCGTCGTTGCGCGGATCGAGCCGGGAGATGTGTCGGAAGATGCAGCAGCGGCCGAAATTGCCGCCGCTGTGCACGGGGAGGGCGTCCGGGTCGATCGGGCATTCACCGGCCGAGCCAATCTGTTTGCGCAGACGGCCGGTGTGCTCGTCGTCGATAAGCCCGGCATCGATCGCCTCAATCAGGTCGACGAATCCATCACCTTCGCGACGCTGCCTGCCTACAAGCCGGTGGTCGCGGGCGAGATGATTGCGACCGTCAAGATCATTCCCTTCGCCGTCGCTGCCGTGCACCGCGATGCGGCGCTTGCGGCTGCGCGGCGGCAAGCGCCCCTGATCCGCGTTGCCCCGTATCGGATCCGCAAGGTCGGCATCATATCGACGCTGCTGCCGGGGCTCGCCGGCAAGGTGATCGACAAAACGTTGAAGGTGACCGAGCACCGTCTCGCCCCCGCAGGCGCCCGTATCATAGGTGAGCGGCGCGTGCCCCACGACCAGGGCGCGCTTGCCGCCGCCATCGACGAGCTTCTCGGTGGAGGCGCCGAGCTCGTTATTGTGTTCGGTGCCTCGGCGATCGCTGACCGCCGCGACGTCATTCCGGCGGCCCTCGAGAAGGTGGGGGGCCGGATCGAGCATTTCGGCATGCCGGTCGATCCCGGCAATCTCCTTATGATCGGCTCGGCGCGCGGGTGCGCGGTGCTTGGCGCTCCTGGCTGCGCACGCTCGCCCAAAGAGAACGGATTCGACTGGGTGCTGATGCGGTTATTGGCAAAGCTTCCGGTGCCGCGCGAAGCCATCACCGGCATGGGCGTCGGCGGGCTGCTCATGGAGATCGTTACTCGGCCGCAGCCGCGCAGCGAATCGACGGCGCCACACGAAAAGCGGATTGCGGCAGTGGTGCTGGCGGCGGGTCGCTCGACCCGGATGGGGGGACCGAACAAGCTTCTGGCTGAGATTGCGCGCCGGCCGCTCATTCGCATTGCGGCAGAGGCGGCGCTGGCCTCCCGCGCCGACCCGGTCATCGTGGTTGCAGGTCACCAGCGCGATGAAATTGCCAAGGCCGTCGCCGGGCTTCCGGTACAACTCGTCAACAATCCTGACTTTGCGCAGGGTCTCGGCACATCGTTGAAGGTCGGAATCTCTGCCGTGCCCTCGCAATCGGATGCGGCGATCGTTTGCCTTGGCGACATGCCGCGCGTGGATGCCACGCTGATGAACCGGTTGATCGAAGCCTTTGATCCGGACCGGGGCGCCCTGGTTGCGGTGCCGACATTCGAGGGCAAACGCGGCAATCCGGTGCTCTGGTCGCGGCGTTTCTTTCCCGATCTCATGGCGATCGAAGGGGATGTCGGCGCGCGGCATCTCATCGGCCGATATGGCGAAGCCGTGGTCGAGGTGCCGGTGGAAGGAGAGGCTGCCTTCGCCGACATCGACACGCCGGAAGCTCTCCGCGGCATCAGGGCGGAGATGGAGGAAACGCAGGCAGACACAGCTGTAGGGTGCGCAAAGGCGCGCAATTCCACATCTGCGCCCTAATGCTGAGATGACGCTCGTGTCTGCCCGGGAACCGCAAGCACGACCTAACCCAGCAGTTCCGCGATGCCGAAGCCGACGGTCGCGCTCACCACCGCCTCGATGACGTTGAATGGGAAGACCGGAATGTCGAGATAGGGAAACAGGAACCCGCCAAGTGGCAGAACGAGACACCCAATGAAGATGGCACAAAGGGCCTTCAGGATGAAAGGGCGATTCACCATCTTGTCCTCTTCGTCCGAGTCATGGCCAAGGCGCTAGAAGGTCGCCCGGCTGGGAAAGGCTGAGATCGAGCTCAGCTCGTCTCAACGCAGCCCGCTGCCATCATCCTCATGAGCGCCTGCTCATGATTTCCATTGACTGCCGTAAAGGCAAGTCAAATGGCCTGCATTTGCGAGCGGGTCAACCCATGCGGCCCGCCAAATGATCATTCGCGCAGGGCAAACAACGGAGCGCTGTCCGGTTCGAAGTTTTTCTCGCATTTTTTTTGCAAAGCGCAATTTTGTGATGGCCATCACATTTTCTCGGCCGGCACAGCGCTAGCCTCCGCGGCAGCGCCGAGAATTGATGGTTTGGTTTTGAACCTTGGCGCCTTTGCTTCCGGAGCGTGGGAAGAGATAGAAAAGCAATCGCTGAAAGGGGACTGGCATGGGTCACTTCACAATTGTTGGCTTCCTGCTGCTCTTCACGAGCTATGGCGCACAAGCGCAAACCGCCAAAATCGCTGACATAGAGTTCACGCAATACGGCATCTACACGGTGGACCGGCAGATCCAGGGCAGGGACGCTTTGGGGATCAACAAAGCCGCGGCGTCGAACGTTCGCCATGCAGCCACGATGCGCGCTGTTCCGGCGCAAATCGGCACCACCTTTGGCTTTCGCTATAAGCTGATCGGAACTCCCCCTGATTTCCCGGTTGAACTGCGCCAAGTCATCATATTCCCTTCACCGGGATTGATGCCCTCGCCGACGTTCCCGCCGATAATGCAGGACGAGTTCATGCTGCAAACCCGGATCGGGGAGACGAGCTACGCTTCCTATACTCTGGAAGACCGTTTTGAGCTGGTGCCGGGCACCTGGACCATCGAAATCTGGTACGGCAGCCGTATGTTGGGCATGCAGCATTTCAAGCTGGTGAATCTCGACGCGGACTGCGGGCGCGAAGTGTGTGCAGGCTTCTGAGCATGGCGCAGGCGGGTAATGGTTCTGGATATCCGTTTTAGCATCAAAGTCTTGCCGCATATGTCTGGCTCATGTCTGCGCGGGAGCTTTCGCCATGAACGCGCCGCGCATCGTGCTGCCGACACTGTTGCTGTGCCTCATCAGCGACGTCTGCTCTGCTCAGTTCTTCTTTTTCCAGAACGCGGTAACTCTGGATAATCTCGACGGCAACTACCGGACCATTGCTGCTTGCGCCTATCAGCACCTTGTCCGCCGTCAAAGTGGACTGTCCAGAGCAGAACCGCAGGCCGGGATCATCCGTATCGCATCGGCTGCCCAGCAATGGGAGCTCTCCTTCGTCAATGACGATGGCGGCCGACAGACGCAACTCGATTGGACGGCCGGAGGCTATCCCAGCGAGTTCGTGCTCTCGACAGTTCGCGCCTGCGCTGCCTGAGCGCGAACGCTGGTCCGTCGTGCAACGCTCGTCAGCCCGTGCCGACAGATGGCCTGCAGAAACTGGCGAGTGTCTGGGTGAACGCATGGCTCAAGTTATCGCAACGCGCTCCCACGCATCGGTGATGTCTCGCCTGGCAAATGTGTTCCTGTTGGCGGCGCTTAGTGCCGCGGTTGCGGGATGTGCGGGGTCGAGCGAGAGCGGGTCGGCTGGAAGCGTCACCGGCGACCAGCAAGGCGGGAAAGTCCCGTATGCCGAGGGCAAGATGCAGGACGCCATGGATGCGGCACAGGCACATTGCCGTCCGTTCGGAAAGAAGGCGCAGATTATCCAAATGTCGCCCGCGGCCGAGGGAGGTGGGATGCTCGGGTTTCAATGCCGTTGACGGCGGCATTCCCTCCCATACTCTGTGGCCATGCCGGACCGCGACGGAGACGACAGCCTGTCAGCGCTTCCCCAAACGGCGCATGGCACCGTGAGGCACGAACGCGACCGGCGGCCCGCAGTGGTGGTCACTGGCGCTGCCTCAGGCATCGGGCGAGAGATCGCTCGGATAGCGGCCAAAGAGGGGTCTTTCCTCCTGCTGATTGACCGTGCTCGCTCACAACTCGATGACTTCGCGGACGAGCTTGCTGCTTCCGGCGCAGAAGCCGCGGCCCTTTGCATTGATGTGACGGATCACGGCGCCGTGCAGTCGATCGAACACGCGCTCAATGAACGAGGCCTGTACTGCGACGTTCTCGTGAACAGTGCGGGCTTCGGCGTGTTCGGACAAGCGGCGAAAACATCCGAGCGTGAGCAGATGAGTCTGGTCAACGTCAACGTGCGCGCCTTGACCGCATTCACGCTGCGTTTTCTGCCGTCAATGGTCGCACGCGGTCACGGCGGCATTCTCAATCTGGGCTCGATAAGCGGCTATGCACCCGGACCGAACATGGCCCTCTATTATGCGTCGAAAGCCTTTGTGAACTCGTTTTCCGCGGCGCTTGCCGCGGAGGTCGCGGGCACCGGAGTGAAAGTTACCTGCCTTGCTCCCGGTTTCGTGACGACGCCGTTTTTCGAACGTTGCCCGGAGGCGCAAACTCCCCTCTTCAGGATGCTGCCGAAGTCGAGCCCCGTCGATATTGCCAGCGCGGGATGGTTCGGGCTCAAGGCTGGCAAACGCATGATCACTCCGGATGTGAGAAACAAATTCGTTGTGTGGTTATCCAAGCTGCTGCCGCAAGCGATTGTCCTGAAACTCGTTGGCTCTCTGCAACGCTTGCCTTGAACGCGACCGAGCGGCGCGCGACCATTCTGGCCAGTTAACGACGTCCCAAATTGTTGGCCGAGAGGACGTATTTGAATCTGCACTGTGGCTTCTTAGCACTAGAGCAGGTGGCAGGATTCGTGTTGCAATCCCCCTATCAACCATGGGCAGTAACATAGGGGATTGTGATGAAAAAGGTTCTGATTGCGCTGGTTGCCACTCTCGTGGCGGTAAGCGTTTCCGGATGCGTCGGAGTGGGCAAGGGCAAGGCTCCTCCTCCGATCGTGACCAAGGGCTGATCTGACGTCCTGCTCAGGAGGGCCGGCTTTCGCCGGCCCTTTTGGGCTTGGTCGATGAGTGACACCAGCCGTCATTCTTCGCCCGGCAACTACGCGTAACCTGTCTCATTCACGGCGGGCGCTGCGCTTGATCTCCATCGATGTCCTTGACCTCGCCGCGAGAATTGAGCGGGCACAGTGAAGGCGCGGCACCCGCGCGAGCGGTTGCGTGACCGAATGCCCGGCGAGGCATCATTCGGCGAACGCGCGCACGATTCGGCTTAATGGCCAAGGCCGCTTACCCCCGCCCATGACCAGCAGAGAGCATATCGAGCTCGTGAAGATGCGCCAGCGGGCTTTGGTGTGAAATAGCTCAGACATCCCCCTGACGAATATCCAGCACAGTGACTGGCTCATGCCGACCGGCAGGGGCTGGGGCGATGGCGGCTGACGGCGAACCAATAACTTGTGAATTCTGCAAGAAAGGGCGTGTTACTAGACGTATGGAACGAATTGCATTTCGGCAATGGAGCGACAAAGGATATGTCTAACGAGAATATGGCAAGCTGCTCTGAGGCATTCCTACCACCGTGTCCGGTTTAAGCCCCGGGTGATAGCCATGAGGCGGCGCGAATTTATTTCATTGCTTGGCGGCTATGCCGTCGCTTGGCCGCTCGCGGCGCGTGCGCAGCAGCCGGCGATGCCGGTGATCGGATTTCTCGGCGGCCAATCACCTGACAGGCACCTGATGACGGCATTTCGCCAAGCCTTGAAGGACACCGGCTACGTCGAGGGCAGGAACGTGGCGATCGAGTACCGCTCCGCGGATGGTCAAACCCATCGGCTTCTGACGCTGGCTGGGGATCTGGTCCGCCGGCCCGTGTCAGTGATCGTCGCGACGGGGGGCACCGCCGCGGCACTAGCCGCCTACGCGGCAACCACAACGATTCCAATTGTCTTCGCAAGCGACGCCGATCCGGTCACATCCGGCCTGGTCATCAGCCTCAATCGGCCGGGCGGCAACGCGACTGGGGTGTACGTTTTCCAGCAAGCGCTGGAGGGAAAGCGACTAGGGCTCCTGCATGAGCTGGTTCCAGCTACCACGTTGATCGCGGTGCTGCTCAACCCAACAAATGCAAATTTCCAAGCGCAGTTGCGGGGTGTTCAGGAGGCCGCCCGCACCGTCGGGCAACAATTGAATATCGTGAGTGCGAGTACCGAACGTGACATCGACACGGCGTTCGCGATCGTGACAGAATCACGCGCCGGGGCGTTGCTGGTCGGTTCCGACCCGTTCTTTAGCAGCCGGCTGGATCAAATCGTTACGGTGGCGGCGCGCCACATTATTCCGGCGATTTATGAGGCACGAGATTTTGCCATGGTCGGCGGCCTGGCAAGCTATGGACCGAGCCTCGCCGAGGCCTATCGTCAGGTCGGAATCTACACCGGCCGAATTCTCAAGGGTGAGAAGCCTACCGACCTGCCGGTCGTGCAATCGACCAAGTTCGAGTTCGTGATCAATCTGAAGACCGCGAAGGCGCTCGGCCTCGACGTGCTGCCCGGGCTGTCGGCCCGCGCCGACGAGATCATCGAATGAGACCGTTCGATGCATGCGGTCAATCCGCCGGCGACTGATTTCAGGGACATGGAGGCAAGGGCTTACTTTGCCTTCTCGTACGGGTAGATCAACTTGCCCGACTCGTATTCGGCGGGCGCCACCACGACCTGGGTCGAAATGTCCTTGAACTGGGCGAGGTCATTGCTCTTGATGTTCTGGAATTGGACCTGCAGGATGCGCGACTGCGCCAATTCGCCCTTGGCACCGAACCTCACGTCGCCGAGCACGGTCTTGAAGGTGTTGGCCCGGATGTAGTCGCCGAGCTTGGCGTCGTCGAGGCTCTCGGTCGCTGCGACCGCCTGCTGGAGGACCTGGAGCTGGGCATAGCTCCACGGCGCCATGTAATAGCCGAGCGCATCCACGCCCTCGACTGACGCGCGCGCTTGGTACTTCTTCATCAGGTCGTCCACGCCTGCGATCTGCATCTTCGGGACCGGCAGCCAGAAGTCGAAATTGGTCCAGCCGTTGAGCAGCGGACCGAGCTCGATCTTGATCGCCGTGCTCTGCAGGCCGACCATGGCGCCGCCGATCATTTTCGGCTTGAAGCCGACCTCGTTGACCGCGCGCACCATGCCGACCGAATTGGGCGGATAGGAGCAGACGATGACGAGGTCCGGATTTGTCGCCGCAATCGCCCGCACGGCCGGCGCGAGGTCGGTAGTTGCCGCTGGATACCTCCGGTCATAGACGACGGCGAGGCCGGCCGCCTTGACATTTTCGCGCGCGCCTTCAGAGGCATTCAGGGCGAACTCTGCGTCGGCCGCCACGATCGCGACCGTCTGCGGCTTTGGGTTCTGCCGCATGGCGACGTTGAAGAAGCCGTCGGTTATGGAGGGTTTCGGATCGGGCCCGCTAGGCATCATGCTGAAGTAGTTCGGATAATTGAATGTGGCGTTCACCGCAGTCCCGAGCAGGCCGATGAAGACCTTCTTTCGCTGCATGGCGATCGGCATCGCCGGCGCCAGCAGGTTGGTGCCGTAGGGGCCGATGATCAGGTCGACCTTGTCGACGTCGAGCAGCTTGGCATAGATGCCGGGCACGGCCGCGGGATTGGTCTGATCATCATGATAGATGAGCTTCACGGGGCGGCCGAGCAGCCCGCCTCCGGCATTGGTATCCTCTTCCCAAATCTTTTGGGCGAGCAGCGCGGACTTGCCGTTGGACGCGAGTCCGCCCGTCAGCGCCATGCTGTAGCCGATCTTGATCGGCTCGCCGGTCTGCGTCGCCGCCGGAAAGGCAAACAGCGCGCCTGCAACGAGCGCCAAGACAGCGATCGACACCGCCCTGGATACTGCGCCTGACGATGGGCGGATTTTCACGTCAAGGGGCATATCATTCCTTACCCGTTTTCCGTTGGTTCAGGCCATCTTATCCAATCGATGCGTCGGGCGACGAGAAGAACGATAACCTCGCGTCGTCGCAATTCACCGAATTGCATTCGATTTACCTACGAGCCAGTTGGATTGCAGGATATCGACTCTTCACAACCAGTCGGGTGTTGACCAGCCGGTCTTACTTCCGGATTGGGTCCCGCTCGCTACCAAAATTAGATGTCGGCACAATTAGCGATTTTTTCTCCTCATGCGCCGAATTCGGACTCGACGCATGAGGTTCGCAGCCGCTCTCTCTTTCGGCGACGGTCAACTCGAAAGACGGATCGATGCCCGCTACCTGTACGGCTTTGAACGGTCCCAGCGCGAACAGCTCATGCATCGCTTCGTCGCTGTCGAATGACCGGCGCTCTTTTCCAGTATACGTTCGTTATCAAGTGCGACGCTTTTGATAACAGTTAGCCCGATGCTTGATGCGAATTTGGTGCGAGTTTTTTCCCGTTGTTTCACGTTCTGTTCCGCACCGAAACGTCACATTTGTTTTTCAGTGTCTTGAATGGTGCTGCCGGTAAGGATTGAACTTACGACCTCCCCCTTACCAAGGGGGTGCTCTACCACTGAGCTACGGCAGCAGGGCGCGCCCTCGTGGACCGATCAAATTTGGAATGCGGGGCGTGAGTTGCGCGTTCCTTGCCATAAGGTCGTACGACAGGCAAGCGCGCGTAAAGCACGGACATCCGGCGACGCCCACAACGCCCCCGCTCTTTGGGGGCATCTGGCAGCGGCGTAGACTGCGGCATGAACGATGAGGGAAAGAAGGCGGACAAGGCGAGGCATCGGGAGCGCCTGCGTGCGGCACTGCGGGAAAACCTCAAGCGCCGTAAGTCGCAGGCCAAAGCTCGTGCGGCGGGCGAGGCGCCGGCGCAGGCGTCACACCCTTCCGAGTCCCACGATTCCGCCCGAATTTCCGGGGATAAGGGCGCGCGGGGAACGGGGGAGTAAGGGGGCATGGATCGAATTCGCATCAACGGTGGACAGCGGCTGAACGGCACGATTCCGATCTCCGGCGCAAAGAACGCGACGCTGCCGTTGATGATTGCAAGCCTTCTCACTGACCAAACGCTCATCCTCGACAATGTGCCCCGTCTGGCAGACGTGGGCCTCCTGCAACGCATCCTGGGAAATCACGGCGTTGACATCATGGTCAACGGCAAGCGTCCCGGCGAGACGCAATACGACGGGCAGACGCTGCACATCTCGGCTGCCAACATCATCGACACCACTGCGCCCTATGAGCTGGTTTCGCGCATGCGAGCAAGCTTCTGGGTCATTGCGCCGCTGGTCGCGCGCATGGGCGAGGCGAGGGTGTCGATGCCGGGGGGCTGTGCGATCGGCACGCGCCCCGTCGATCTCCTCATCATGGCGCTTGCCAATCTCGGCGCCGAGATCGAGATTGATCGGGGCTATGTCATCGCCCGCGCCAAAAGCGGCCTCAAAGGCGGCAAGATCAGCTTTCCCAAGGTGACGGTGGGCGGCACCCATACCGCATTGATGGCGGCTTCGCTCGCGCATGGCAGCACCGTCATTGAGAATGCCGCGCGCGAGCCGGAGATTGCCGACGTCGCGGACTGCCTTAACAAGATGGGCGCGAGCATCGCCGGCGCGGGCACCTCGCGCATCGTGGTCGAGGGCGTATCCAAGCTCCACGGCGCGCGGCATCGCGTGCTTCCTGACAGGATCGAGACCGGCACCTACGCCATGGCTGTCGCCATGGCGGGGGGCGACGTGCTTTTAGAGAATGCGCGCCCTGAGCTGCTGCAATCGGCTTTTGACGTGCTCACGCAAGCCGGTGTTCACGTCATGCCGACCAATGCCGGCGTGCGGGTGGCGCGCAACGGCGCCGGTATCACGCCGGTCGAAGTCTCCACTGCGCCATTCCCCGGCTTCCCAACCGATCTGCAGGCGCAACTCATGGCGCTGATGACACGGGCAAAGGGTACTTCACGGATAACCGAGACCATTTTTGAGAACCGCTTCATGCATGTGCAGGAACTGGTCCGGCTCGGCGCCCAAATTCGTCTTGATGGCGAAAGTGCGACCATCGAGGGCGTGGCTGCGCTCAAGGGCGCGCCGGTGATGGCGACGGATCTGCGCGCTTCCGTGTCGCTGGTCATTGCGGCGCTCGCGGCGGAAGGGGAGACCGTCGTCAATCGGGTTTATCATCTCGACCGCGGCTTCGAGCGGCTGGAGGATAAGCTCTCCGCCTGCGGCGCGGCGATCGAACGCATCAGCGGTGACCGTTAGCTCTTGAGAATTCTCATTGCGTCGACCGCGATTGCTTCGCTCCTCCTCGGCGCTGCTGCGCCGGCGCAGTCGCTTGCTTGCGGCGGACCCCAGAAACCGCAGCAGGTCGCAGAGCTGATGTTCGGCGGCAAGGTCACAGACGGTGTGGCGGTTACAGAGGATGAATGGACCGCCTTCGTTGACGAGGAGATCACTCCGCGATTTCCCGATGGCCTTACAGTGTTCAGCGCCGCCGGCCAGTGGCGCGATCCGTCAAGCAACCGCATATTTCGCGAGCCGAGCAAGGTGGTTCTGATACTCCTCCCCGGCAAGGCCGCGGATCTCACGGAAGTCAATGAGATCGCCCAGGCCTACAAGACCCGCTTCAGGCAACGGTCGGTCGCGGTCCTCTTACGGACGGCCTGCGTGTCTTTTTAGATCGAATCACGTGGGACAAAGCTTGCGCCGGCATTGGGCTCTTCCTAAGTGTCCCTGACCACACTCGGTAGCCGGGACGAGCCCGAAGGAATGAAGAGCCGTACTTGGTATTTTGCCTGTAGCCCGCACTGCTGTGTTTGATCCCGCACTGACGAGGCGGCGAGCAAGCAGGCACGAAAGGCGGGAATAGGGGCAAGAGGAATAGGGGCAGGAGTGCAGTCATGGAGCCGGTCAAATTCGTTGCCCTCGATCGGGAGGATTCTGGAAGTCGTCTCAACCCATTTGCAGGATGCTCTGGTTAAGGTCGCCGACATCATGTGGCGTCCGCAGGACAAACGGGTGATAATTTCACTGAGCCGTTTCGACTGGCTTGCGGCCGAAGCGATCCGACCGGAGTTCCGGCGATGCCACTCGGCCTTGCGTTTTGAGCGCGTCAACAGTTGCAAGTGCCGTAGCGTCAACCCGACCGGGAAGGACGCCGTGCTGAACCTGCTTGCGGTGGAATTTGCCGAGTCTGATCCCCCCGCCGGTGTCGTGACGCTGATCTTTTCAGGCGGCGGGATGCTGCGTCTCGAGATCGAATGCCTTGAGGCCGAGCTTTCCGATTTGGGCCCGTCCTGGCCGGCGGTGCAACGGCCTGTCCATGTTGAGGAGTTTCCCGACCTGCAGGCCCCCAGTCTGCAGGGTTGACGCCATATCCTCGTCGCGCCATTGAGCGTTGATCCGGCTCCCGACAATCCGTCAGGGAGCGCGCCGCTTTATCGTAGCCCGGATGAGCGCGCTTTCGCGCGACATCCGGGTTGCCCCGCATATCGCTGCGCTCATGCGGGCTACTGGTTCAGACGCTGTTCGACTTGCGACTCCGACGATCCGTCAGGGCACCCGGAACAGGACAGGCAATGCCGATCCGTCTCGACAGCCGCGCTGCCGACTTCTCCGTCGCGTTCCGCACGTTCCTCGCGGCCAAGCGCGAGACCATGGCCGAGGTCGAGGCAGCCGTGCGATCCATCATTGCCGATGTTGCAGTGCGAGGCGATGAAGCTTTGATCCAGCTGACCAAGCGATTTGACCGGGTCGATGTCGCCAGTAGTGGCCTCAAGGTCAAGGCGCATGAGATCGATGCTGCCTGCGCCGCCTGTGATCGCAAGGCGCTTGATGCGCTCCTCCTCGCCCACGGCCGAATCGAGGCCTATCATCGCCGGCAGTTGCCGCGCGAAGATCGCTTCACCGACCCATTGGGGGTTGAGCTGGGCTCGCGCTGGACCGCGATCGAGTCGGTCGGCCTCTATGTCCCTGGCGGCAGCGCCGCTTATCCCTCATCCGTGCTGATGAATGCCGTACCAGCGAAGGTTGCCGGCGTCCCCCGTCTGGCGATGGTGGTGCCGGCGCCCGATGGAAAGCTCATCCCGCTTGTTCTGGCGGCAGCAAAAATTGCCGGTATCGACGAAATCTATCGCGTGGGGGGCGCCCAAGCGATCGCCGCGCTCGCCTATGGCACGACAACCATCTGCCCTGTCGCCAAGATCGTGGGCCCGGGAAACGCATATGTTGCGACGGCCAAGCGCCTGGTTTTCGGCCGGGTGGGCATCGACATGATCGCGGGGCCTTCGGAGGTCTTGATCCTCGCGGATCGGACCGGCAATGCCGACTGGATCGCAGCCGATCTCCTCGCGCAGGCTGAGCACGACGCCAGCGCGCAATCCATTCTCATCACGGATCACGCCCCTCTTGCCGACGCGGTGCAGGCCGCGGTCACGGCGCAGCTGGGCTCGCTGCCGCGCGCCTCGGTCGCGGGAGAGTCCTGGCGCAAATTCGGTGCGATCATTCTTGTTGGAGCGATCTCCGATGCGGTGGCCCTCGTCGATGCCATTGCGCCCGAGCATGTCGAGATCGCAACCGAGGATCCGGAAGCATTGGCGCGCGGCATTCGCAATGCCGGCGCGATATTCCTCGGGCCATATACGCCGGAAGCAATCGGCGATTACGTTGCCGGGTCCAACCATGTGCTGCCGACCGGGCGCTCGGCGCGCTTCTCTTCCGGCTTGGGCGTGCTCGATTTCATGAAGCGCACGTCCATTCTCAAGTGTGGTCCCGACCAGTTGCGCGCACTCGCGCCGGCCGCGATTGCGCTGGGCGAAGCAGAGGGACTGGATGGGCATGCGCGCTCGGTGAGCATGCGCCTCAATCCACCATGACAACGACGCCTGCCGCGCGAATGCCTGCCGCGGAAAGGGATCTGCCGGGCTGGGCTGGTCACGGGCGTGAACGCCGCCGATGAGCCGCGACCCGCGTTCTCCAAGCGACGGCAGCCGCCTCGTTGCGGTGACCCTCGACGAGAATTCGATCGGCCGCTCCAGTCGGGATGTTGAGCATGAACGCGCGGCGGCGATCTATGATCTGCTGGAGGAAAACAGCTTTGCGCCGCACGGCGATGTTGAAGGGCCTTTCGCGCTGCACCTGAGCATCACCGGCAACCGGCTGATGTTCGCGATCCGGCGTGCCGACGGCACGCCGGTCATCGCACACCTGCTGTCGCTGTCACCGCTGCGGCGGATCGTGAAGGATTATTACACGGTCTGCGACAGCTACTACTCAGCTATCCGGACCGCCACGCCCGACCGCATCGAGGCTCTCGACATGGGCCGGCGCGCGCTGCATGACGAGGGCTCGCACATCCTGATGGAGCGGCTCAAGCGCAAGGTGAACGTCGATTTCGACACGGCGCGCCGGCTGTTCACTCTCGTTTGCGTGCTGCATTGGAGGGGGTGAAGCCAGCGTCGCCGGCAAAGCCGCAGGCTGTGCTGTTCGCCTGCGGTCACAATGCTGTCCGCTCCCCCATCGCCGCGGCTTTGCTCAAGCAGATGCTGGGACGCTCCCTCTATGTCGGGTCGGCCGGGGTGCGCAAGGGCGAGATTGATCCTTTCGCGGGCATCGTGATGGATGAGATCGGCATTGACATCAACCGGCACGCTCCGATCACCTTCGAGGAGCTTGAAGACCTTGAAGGACTCAATTTCGACCTCATCGTCACCTTGTCTCCGGAAGCGCATCACAAGGCGCTTGAGCTGACGCGCGCGCTTGCGGTCGAGGTGGAGTATTGGCCCACCGCCGATCCGACCGTCGTCGAGGGTAACCGCGACCAGCGGCTCGAAGCGTATCGCGCCGTCCGCGATCACCTTCTCAACAAGATTCGGGAGCAATTCCTCGAGCGCACGGGCACCAACGAATGAGACACCAGCCGGCACATACTCCGGCGCATGGCCGCGCTTGGCGCCGCAAGTCGGGTTTACCCGACTTGCGGCACTCTAATCAGTGCGGACCTCGCGCAGGCCCGAGGTCCGATGCCATCCACGTCTCTGGTTCAGTCAGCTGAGTCGTGGATGGCCGGAACAAGTCCGGCCATGACGGCGAGAGTGCAACGATTCGACCGAAACCGTTGCAGTTGAGAAACCGCCTGGGTTCCGGTAGTTTCCGCGCCGATTTTCTGGGATAGTTGATCCGAATGGCAAAAGAAGAGCTGTTGGAGTTTCCCGGCACCGTCACGGAGTTGCTTCCGAATGCCACCTTTCGGGTTAAACTTGAAAACGAGCATGAAATCATTGCTCACACGGCCGGGCGCATGCGCAAGAATCGCATTCGTGTGCTTGCCGGGGACAAAGTTCTTGTCGAAATGACATCCTATGACCTGAGCAAGGGTCGCATCACTTACCGATTCAAATAGACAATTTCGAAATTGATATGATTGGACGACCAAAGCTCGTGCTTGCATCCGGCTCGCCCCGCCGGGTCTCTCTCGTGAACCAGGCCGGCATCGAGCCCGACGCATTGCGTCCAACGAATATTGATGAGACCCCGAAACGGGGTGAGTTGCCGCGCGCCTGCGCCAACCGGCTGGCACGCGCCAAGGCGGAGGCCGCACTCCAGCTGGTGCGCGAAGATGAGGACCTGAGCGGATCGTTCATTCTCGCCGCTGACACGGTGGTGGCCGTGGGCCGGCGCATTCTGCCCAAGGCCGAGCTCCTTGACGAGGCGGCGCAATGCCTGCGTCTTCTTTCCGGACGCAATCACCGCGTCCATACGGCTGTGTGCCTCGTCACTCCAAATGAATCCTATCGCCAACGCCTGGTGGAGACGCGCGTGCGCTTCAAACGGCTTTCCGAGGAGGACATTGAGGCCTATCTTGCCTGCGGCGAATGGCGCGGAAAGGCTGGCGGCTACGCCGCGCAGGGAATTGCCGGCGCCTTCATTGTCAAGATCGTAGGGTCCTACACGAATATCGTGGGATTGCCGCTTTATGAGGTGACAACGCTGTTGTCGGGAGAAGGCTATCCCATCCGCTTCGGCTGGCTCGGCACGGTTTGATGCCGGCCTCGTGCGTCCCCATATGCATGCAATGACCGAGAGTTGCGACCATGCGCGCGCCCATCGCTGTCCGATTTGCCGCCGGCCGGCAGCGGAGAAATTCCAGCCATTTTGCAGCAGGCGTTGCGCCGATGTGGACCTCAATCGCTGGCTCGGCGGAGTCTATGCCGTTCCCGTCACGCAGGATTCCGACGAGGACGGCGCGGCACAGGAGGCCGGCGAGCGCTGACGCATCGGGTGCGCCCTGCTTTTTTCACCTGCGCCTCACCAGCGCTTCGCAGCGCCTGTCTGGACAGGAATTTACCCAGCATTTATAACCCGCCGCCGCAGCCGTAAGCTATGCGCGCGCCCAGGTAGCTCAGTTGGTAGAGCACTGCACTGAAAATGCAGGTGTCGGTGGTTCAATTCCGCCCCTGGGCACCAATTCCGCCGGTCTATGCGGCGCGGTTCCGCATGATAAGGAGAATCAGAGCCTCGTTGGACCTTAGAGACGCGCTCCAATTTCTATGAACGCCCTCCAATCTCTGCCTTGCGGTCCCCATACCTCCCTGACCACGAGCTCGTCGCCGGGATTCATGGTACCTACGTCAATTTCCTTGTTTGGAAAGATGACGATCACTCGGTCTTTCACATAGACCACCACCTGCTGCTTGCTGTCTACCGCTTTGTTTGCGAATTGCTTGAGCTGCCGGAAAAACGGCTCTCGGCGCCAGGCCGTCGGGTCGCTCGGATCGACGTGGAGAGCAATCAAGTTGCCCTCCATGCGCAAGAACATTTTGCATTTGTTGGGACGCCACTGCGGCCCGAGTGCCGCAGTTGTCAGCCAGCAGCAATGAAACTCGCGGCACTCCGTTGGCCGGCTTTCGTAGATGGTGCATCCGCCGCGACCCGGGGCGCAATGCGCGCACCATGTGCCGACCGGCTTGTTGAGCGCGTCAATGCGCAGCAGCTTGCAGCACAACGAGCATTCACCGCAACTTCGGCCGGGTACAAGTTGAACCACACTGGCCATATCGTTCGACACGGGGATCAGCGCCTTGCGCTGATTCGAGGAGAATTCCCGCCTGACGAAATCAAAACTGAATCGTGACGGTCATGCTGGCCGGAGATCCGGATCGGGAAGGCAAAAAGTGCAGCGGTGAGCGCTGCTTGAGCGCCCACCGCCAGCGAGTGTTGATATCAACCGGTCAAAACCGGGTGACACAGCTACCGCTCAGAGCGTCGGTCGTCGCGGTCGTCGTCTTGATCGACATCATGCTCGTAGACCGCGACACAGCCGTTGGTGGCTTGGCCGCAAATCCCGGCGCCCACCGTCGTGGTATCGCCGCCTGTCCCGACGACCGCAACGGGAGCCACTTGCGGAACGAAGATTCGGTTGTGCTCGGAGTCGGCTGCGACCGAATGCGAGTTGGCCGATTGCGGGATGGTTTCGATCAGCACGCTGGTTCCGTTGACCACGCCGAGCACGGCGCCCCCGATCGCCTTGCTCGCGCCGAGATAGTAGCGGTTGTCGCCCTTGTTGAACCAGACCTCGTCGGAGCCGGTAATATTCGCGATATTGGCATAGTTCTTGGTCTTGGCGTTGATGACCAGAGTGGTCGTGTCGCTCGGGTTGTTGCCCGGAGTGCAGCCCAGCAAGAGATTGTCGTGCGGTCCGACCGTGGCGCCGTTCGGGCCGCAGGCGTGGAGCGGGACGACTCCGGTGTTGGTGGTCGCATTGAAGGCACCCTGCACGGCCGTCGGCGACGAGAGGGTGGTCGGATCGGTCACGAGCAGACCGCCATCGCAGGTGATCGGGCCAGCGACCTGACCGTAATTGCAACCTGGCGGGTTGTTGGCGATGATCGGGATCGACGTGTAGAAGCGCTTGGTCTTCGGATCCCAGGCCGGCTGCTCGAGCGATAAGCCAGCGCCGGTCGGAATGATCGCGGGATCGACCGTGATCTTGGTAATTTTGGTCACATGGCTCGTGGAATTGTCGCCGTTCGCCGCGAATAGTGTCGCAAACGGAGGATCCTCGGCATTGTTGGCGGCGATCAGCAGCTTGCCGTCCGTCGTCAGGGCCATTTCATCGACGCGCGTTGAAC
>CAWJCB010000024.1:0-492586 GCA_963841105.1 uncultured Alphaproteobacteria bacterium | reverse complement strand
CGAGTTGCTGCCTCCATTGCTGCCGGGTTCAGGTGGACCCAGACCGGGTAGAGTGCCAAAAGCCAAGGGAGCACGGAAGATTTCTCCGAGCCAAGCACCGCTCGTGTGAGCGATTGAAAGAAGTGATGATGCAGATTGATGAAACCTGGAGTGACGATGCAGCCGCGAAGGCTGATCCGCTCCTCGCTCTCGGGAACAGGCCGATCGGCAGTTCCGAGGTCAACTACACGCGAATTCTGGACCAGGATCCAGGCATTCCTGAGAAGCGACCGCTCAGCACCGCACGGGTAGAGCCAGTCAATATCTGTGAGAAGTGTCCGCGCCATGATCCTGTTCCAGCTGAAAGGTCATCAAGCAAAACCACTTGGCGACCAGCTTCTGGTCGATTCCGGTCCGCCTTCATTTCCAAGAACTGCTTGTTGATCTCGGCCAGGAGGTCCTTGTCCTCCTGCGGGTGTTGGCAGCTTGAATTCGGGTGTCGCGCTATCGGGAGACTCGCAGGGACAGCATATTGCGCATGATATACCGCATCGGGGCAATTGATCCGACAAAACCGGGCGCAAGAAAGTGCGACCTCCGCAGGGAGTTCAGAATGGCCGACATGCACAACATCTACTCGCGTGTTTTCCCGGCGAGGCCCAGATGGCGACAGACGAAACGCTCCAGCATGGCCCGCTGGATGCCGCGTTCCATCGAACTCGTGGGCAAGCTATCTGCCGCTTTCCGGTACGGAGCCGAACCACTTGGCAATGAGTTTATCGAATGTGCCGTCACTTTTCATGGCCCGCAGATGCTGGTTGATCTCGGCCATGAGGTCCTTATCCTCATGCCTGGTGTTGATACCCACGATACGGCTGTCCCACACGTTGGAAATCCGGATCGAGGGCATCCTGCGCATGGCATAGCGCATGGGAGGCAGCGAGGAAACGACGACATCAAGACGGCCGTTTTCGAGATCCTTTAGCGCAAGGAACGTCGTGTCGTAGGTCTTGATCTGAACACGCGACCCGTATTTCTCACGGGTCCAGAACTCGCCCGCGGCTCCTAGTTCCATTCCGACACGCTTGCCGACGATGTCGTCGGGAATGGTGATCGGGTTGTCCGCGCGGTAAGCGCCTCCGATCCCGCCGTCGAAATACGGCTCCGAAAAAAGAATCGCTTTCTCCCGATCCGCAGTGGCAGTCAGGGCTGTTATCAGCGTGTCTACCCGTCCGGACGTAAGGGCGGCAATGATACCTCTGAAATCGATATTCTGAAATGTCACGCTGACGCCCATCCGTCGCGCAATCTCGCTACCAAGATCGATATCGAGGCCGACCTGGTTTCCATTATCGATGAACCCGAATGGCGGATAGGTGAAGGTGTTGGCCGAGGTTATGACGCCGGTTCGCTTGATCTTCTCCAGCGTGGTCTCCGCCGATGCTGACATTGCAGGGAGTAAGGCACACAGGACCGCGCACCAGAAGAATGACCGGACAGGTTGCTTGCGGGGACACATCGCTTCATCTCCCTATCGAGCAGCAATTGATCTGGCGCGGATCTGCAGGAGCTCCGCCTCACTCACCGAATTCATCGAAGGAAGCGATCTTTCCATCTATAAGGACCGGATCGCCAGACACTAGCACGTGTCGTGCCCGCGGTTTAGCATCATAGACCAGTGTCCGAACGGGATCGAAGAACTCGTTCAGCACAGCGCCCGAAAGCGGAAAAACTGCAATGTCCGCTACTGCGTTTTCCACGACGCCCAGGGGGCCCAATCCAAAAAGGTGCCGGCCCCCGTATATCGCAAGCATCAGCGCTTCGCGCGCGGTCAGCCAGTCGGCCGGTTCAGGCGTACCGCATCGCGCCAGCAGAGCGGCGGACTTGATGCTCTCCCATAGGTGCTGTGCACCGTTGGACGCGGCACCATCGGTCCCCAACGCGACGTGAGCTTTCGCGCGGATCATCGACTTCACGGGAGCGATGCCGGACCCCAGCGCCATGTTGCTGATGGGGTTGTGAGCCATGACGGCGCCGGAACGGGCTATCAGCTCGATTTCCTCGTCGTCGATCCATACACAATGCGCGAGCGAGGTGCGCGGCCCGAGAAACCCAAGCTCATCCAGGTGCTTGACCATCCGGCAGCCATACATTTCTTCGGCCGCGTCAGCTTCGGATCGGGTTTCGGCAACGTGGGTGTGAAGGTAGAGCGAATACTGCCCGCTGAGTTCGACAGCGATTTGGAGCATTCCGTCCGTGCAGCGAGTGGGGCCAGAGGGACCCAGAGCCATTGAGACGCGCGATTCGGGCCGGTGTCGTTTTGCGACTTCGGTCCAGAAATCGCGCACCTCCCGGACCGACAGCGGCTTGCCGCCGGTCGGCGCGCCGATCAGCCGTCCGTCATTGCCGACACGGTCGCGCAGCATTGCGGCAATGATTACCCTCAGGCCCGTGCTTTCATATGCGGCGCGCGCCGCGTCGATTGCCTCGAGGGAGAGAGGCGTCTGCCGAAAATGGTCGACGACGGCGGTGACACCCTGCTTAAGCATCTGCGCCGCGCCGACAGTCACGGCCAGCTGGATCTCTTCAGGAGAAAGGTGGTCCAAGCGAGCCCATACGGCATTGAGCCAGCTGTCGAGTTGAAGAGCGTCGCAAAACCCGGCAGCGAGATTTTCCGGCGAGTGCGTATGAGCATTCGTCAGGCCAGGTAATATCAGGCATCCTCTCGCATCCAATGGCCGAGCGGTCGGAGATGTGATTGCTTGGTGGGGGGCGATCCGCGCGATGCTATCGTTTTCGACGAGCACGTCGGCACCTGAAAGACGGCTGACGGGACCTGTCAGGTCCAGGATGTATCCGCCCTCGATGAGTACCCGGCGTGTGGGGCTCGTCATCCCTTATTTCCCGCCAATTGAGCATCCTTTCGCTTAAGTCGGCCTGCCATGCCTATTTCCATGGGCACGCTGGCGCATGCGCCCGAGCGCCTGCACGAGGAGATCAGCGCCGATTACAGCGATATGATCTACGCGGCGACGCGTGTCACAGTAACACAACCCTTGGTACGGGGGGCCAAAAGCTGCCGCCGGCCGTGGCCGAGACCACATCGGCTGCCGATAACCATTGTTAGCGGGTCAATGGCACGTCTGCTGGAGGACGGACCCCTACTGCCGGACCCACAAGAGGCGCCGCAGTGGTCGGCGAACTGCGCCGGACAGCACCACCACGCGCGTGCCCACCTTCACCCGCGTGTACAAGCTCATGACATCCTCGTTAGTGAGCCGGATGCACCCCGAGGACACGAAGGTGCCAATGGTGGATGGCTGATTGGTGCCGTGGATGCGATAGACGGTCTTGCCGAGATAAAGCGCGCGGGCGCCGAGCGGATTGCCCGGGCCGCCGGCCATGAAACGTGGCAGATAGGGCTGGCGATCGATCATCTCTTCGGGCGGGTGCCAGTCGGGCCACTCTGCCATCCTTGATATTTTTTCGGTGCCGGCCCAGGTGAAGCCTTCACGCCCAACTCCGATGCCATAGCGCAGCGCCTTGCCGTTGCCGAGCAATAGATAGAGATAGGTGTTCGCTGTATCGATGATGATCGTGCCGCTCGGCTCCGTTGTGCGGTAATCGACCAGCGCGCGGCGGAACTGCGGCGGCAGTTCTTTCGCCGGACCGGTTTCCGGCCGCAGGTCAGGCGGCAATGCCGCCATGTGTGAGCGCGGGTTACCTCCGGGATCCGGTCACGTCCGGTTCCGGCCGGATCGGCACCGGCGGGCGAAGCCCGTACTGCTGCTCGGCGACGGGTCGAGCCGCAATGCCGCTCGGCGGCAGTGGAGCCGATGGTTGCGGTGGATAGTACTGCGCCCTTACTTGACTGTTTGACCATGAAAGTCCGATCAACAGTACGGAAATGGCACCAACTGTGCGGAAAACCATCCACATCCCCGACGCCTGAGGCACACTCAAGACCATCTTGAGCAAATATGACTAACAACTTGATAATTCGCCCTGCGCTGGGCCGGCTGCACGCGGACCGTGCTGCGCGCGCTTATCGCACCGACGCGAAAAGAGCGATCATTCTGAGCCAAGCACGCACAAGAGCACTACGCCGACAACAATTTTTTCGCATCGCGCGGACCACGATGGCCGCTCCGATCAGAAGATAGACGCTCAGAATGACAGCAAAATGATGTGCTCGAATCCATATGCTTGAACCTCAGGGGGACGGAAGTCGGTCAACGATCCTCAGCAATTGGTTCGCGACACAGATCATATCGACGACCTCCCGAGGGTTCTCAAATTGGATTTCGTGGTGGCTCGACGGATTCTTAAAGAGCGAGATCGCGCCAGCGAAAAGCTCGCGGGCAGCGCTGCGGTCCTCCTTATTGCCCACCATTAACGGACCCGTCTCGCCGAAGGCTTTCAGCATCAGCGCACGGCCATATTCTGTCGTAAGGCCGGCCTTCTTCCGAACGCGGACCTCTACCTCCTTGAAGGCGCGAAAGACGGCGGTGTCGTAGTCGCCACGCAAGAACAGAGGCTTCACGACGCGCATGATCTCGTCATCCAGGTCGAACGGAAAGATGCTCGCTTTCCGAAAGGCCTCAAACTCCTCGTCAGTCGACACTTTCTGGCCAGTGCGCGTTACGAAGTAATCGATGCCGAACTTATCTTGCGCGCGATGGGCGATAAATCCCTCGCGCTCAAGCCACGACCAAGCCTCCATGAAGCGGTTCGAGATCTCGCCGGCCGGGATGCTCTGAGCGAAGTTGAATCGGTTCGTCATGGCGTGCTCGACGGTCATGTAACGAAGCACGAAAGGTCCAAGCTCGTGCGGCTCCATGCGCAGGATCTCGGCCTGCGACGGGAAGAACTTCATGAACTGGTCGAAACGCTCCTGATTCATTGCAAATAAAGAAAGTTGCTCCTGTGTCCCTCTGCGATCGCTGATATATTGGAACTTTTCGGGGCGTGTTTCTATATGGCGTCCGACGATCCCGAGCTGCCGCGGGCCACGCTGCACGGTGAGAACCTTTACGTTGAGGGCGAGAAGGAGCCGTATTTTCGAAACCCGGAAGTTACAATTTGACTCCGCGTTGACGCGCTCACGATCCACCGAGGCTACGAGCCAGAGGATCACATCAAGCGGACCGGCAAGGTCCTCACCGAATTCTTGCGCGGCATCGCCAAGCTTGAAGGGCGCGACCGGTTCGCCGTCGCCGGCCTCGAGACGGACCGCAAGACGCCGATCGAACCCATCTACGTCCGGTCTCCGACACCGAGACGAAAATCCATTGGCGCGCCAACATCGGCTTCCACACCAATGACTGGGAGTTCGACCAGCAGGAGGGCTTCTGGATTCAGGGGTACTGCACAAGACAATATTTCGATGACTTGCTTGCAGCGGTCCGCAGAGGCCACGTCGATAACATCCGCGTCGGCATGGAGACGACGATGTGGACGAGGGACAAGCCTTCGATGGTGGATCTCCCGAGGGCCTGGCACGTCGCACCGCCGACCAACGGCGAATCTACGCGGCCGGTGCCCGAACATGGCAACATCTCGTCGCTGACCTGGGACGAAAAGTTCGGCCTCCACCCTGCCAAGGAAACAAATGACGAGCCGCAATACCTCGACTGCCGAGGCCACGTTACGCGAGGTGCCGGAAGCTGCGTGCGCCCTCGGATTGCAAATTCAGGCCCTCAACGCCAGCACCAGCCGCGAGATCGAGGCGGCCTTCGCCACTCTCGTGCACGACCGGACCGACGCCCTATTAGTTGCCGGCGACGGGTTCTTTATCAGCCGGCGCGTCCAATTTGCGACGCTCGCGACACGCCATGGGGTTCCTGCGGCCTATGATATTCGAGAGCATGTCGAAGTCGGTGGGCTGATGAGCTACGGGACTGATATTCCGGACATGTATCGTCAAGCCGGCGTCTACACCGGTCAAATTCTGAAAGGCGCGAAACCCGCCAAGCGACTGTTTCGCACGCTGGCCGACAGGGCTTTAGCCTCGCCCAACTCCTTCTCGGGATCATGTACGAGCAAGGCCAGGGCATTTCCCAGAATCATGTCGAGGCGCTGAAGTGGCTTCGCCTCGCAGCCGATCAGGGTAACTCTGCCGCCCAACTTGGTCTTGGTGTCAGGTACTACGAGGGCCGTGGCGTGCCGCAGGACTTTCTCTCCGCACACATGTGGTTCAACTTGTCGGCGGCGAAGGGCTATAAAGATGCGGCAAAAAATCGAGACTTAGCCGCACAGCGGATGACCTCAGCGCAGGTCGCCGAAGCGCAGAAGCTGGCGCGTGAATGGAAGCCGAGCGCACTGAAGAAATAGCGACGACTGCTTGGGGCACAACAATGTTCGGCTAAAGCAACCCAGCGCCAGCATGATCACGGAATAGATCAGCGTCTCTTACGTAGCCTTGCAGTACGTCCATGGACTTGTGGCGCGACACGTCGCGCATCTTGAACACGGAGGCGCCGCGGCGCGCAGCGCTGGTCAGGAAGCCGCTGCGCAGCGAGTGCCCACTAAAATCCGCAACATTAAGCCCGAGCCGGCCGGCATAGGTTTTCACGATATCTGCCACGCTCCGGGCAGCGAGCCGAGACTGAGAAATCCGGTTGCCCTCGGTCGGTCGAAACAACGGCCCGTCGGTGATGACGGCGGCGGTGAGCCATGCCTTGACCGCTTTAACAGGGCACGCCGCTGATCCTCGAACGATAGCGATCGTCTCGCCGTGGCCCTCCTGGTCGGTCTTGCTGCGCCTGATCGTAATGCGGAAGCCATCTTCGGTTTCCTCGATGTCCTCGACGTTGAGCCCGACAAGCTCGGAGCGGCGGAAGGCGCCGGCAAAGCCGAGCAGCAGCAGCGCGCGGTCGCGAAGCCCTTTAATCGTTTCGGGCGCGGCGTGAGCCATGGCCCTTGCGGTCTCGGCGAGGATCGGAGCTTTGCGCACCTTGGCCGCGCCGATCGATCGCCGGATGCCTCGCGCGGTCGCCTTGACGATTTCGGAATTCGTCGGCGGGTTATCATGGCCGGCGAGCTTGTGCGCGTAGCGAATCGCAGCGACGCGCCGACCGATGCTCGACGGCTTGATGCCGCGAGCAGCCTCAGCGGCGAGGAATGCCGCGACGGTCTCGGGGCTCGCGGGGATAGCCGGGACGCGCCTCGGGGCGCACCAGACGGAGAACAACTCAAAGTCGGACCGATAGGCCCGGCGGGTGGCCGGGGCCTTCTCGGCGCGAGCAAAATCCTTGGCTATCTCAAAGTCGGCCGCCGGCAAGGCGGGGACGACTTCGACGGCCGCAAAGGCCGAGAGAGCGTCCATGTCAGCCCTGCTTGCGGCGCCGAGAAGAACGCTTATCGGCGGAAGCAATTGCAGGAACGCCCTGCATGGTGGCATACGCCGCTTCGAGACTGCTGATCGAGCGGCTCCCGCCGGTCGATCGTGTGCTAGGTTTGTTGGTAGCTCGCGACATAGTTCACCTCTGTGTTGCGGGTTAGGCCCGTTGGGGTGTGCAACCACCGCAGCGGGCCGCTTGCGTTGTAACGCCTGAGACGTTACATTGCCTTACTGTTTAATGTCAAGCCTGAGGCGGTACATGCCCCGTACCAAGTCCGCGACGCTCAATCTTCGGATTGATCCCGACATTAAGGAGGCTGCTGAAACCGCGGCGGCCGATGATAGGCGGTCGCTCACATCACTCGTGGAAAAATTGCTGATCGACTATTTGCGGAAGCGAGGATACTTAGCAAAATGATACATCTCGGCACCTCAACACCAATACGGCTACGCAAATGCCTTCAAGGGCTCGTTCCGTCCGCATGTATTATCCTGCTGTCCGGTACATTGTTCGGCTGCGACGCGAATGAGGACCGACAACACTTCGGGCAGATTCTATCGACGTACATGGAGGAATTGCGCTACACGATGGCTGATTTTAGCGAGATGTTCGGGCTTCTTCGAAGAGGAACGCCCATGCGCGTAACCGCATCAACGGGCTTTCCTGGAAAAGGCGCCTGCTCACAGCAATCGCATGAAATAATATGCGGGTCGCCGCGATGCGACATTGGTGGCGATGAGCCGATGAATTAGATTTCCTCAGCGCGGGGCCGGGCGACGGCCCGCCGCATCCGTCACACACCGCCGGATGCTTGCCCCGCGCTTCCTGCTTGCGGTGCAGCGGTGGGGTCCCAGGTGCAAAGCTCCAACAAAAACAGGTCTGTGCCGCCTGCACGCGCAGGTCTCAACTTATCCTGCGAAAACCAGATGATGATTGCCAGAGCGATACAAGAAATCAAGCCAAAGAGCGACCAGAAGGCTAACTGTTACAGAGAAATCGAACGCTACATGCTAGACTTGCGCTCTACGAATGACGAATTGCATTCGACGACGCCCACATTAGAGCCTCTTCAGTTTCGAGACATGGGCAAGAGGGTAGTCGCTTCTTTGAAGAACGCGAAAACTGAAATCGAGAGTTTCAAAACTAAAATGGAGAGTTTCAAAACTAAGTCACGATCCTTTTTCTTTGATGATTCCAAATTTATGGAACTCTTGTCCAGAGAAATTGCAATTTTTAGTGGGATCGCGCGTATGCCCATAACTCGGGGAGGACAAAAGACGGCATTCAAATATGCAGCAGTCGTTTTTGCCTACCATTTGATTTTGAAATTCGGGCAAGGGCCACCAACACTAACAATCGACGGCGCATTCTTCAATCTGGCAGCTATACTGTACGAATGGCGGACCCACTCTGAGGGCGCTAATCTAGACTGGATTTGCCGAAAGGTATTTTATTTAGCCCGCAGGAAGACCGCCCACGAGCGCCAGTAAATCACTTGCCTCATCAAGAGCTTAACTTTGTATCGCTGAGGCACGCGGAGAAACTTAAATAGCGTGCATCAGTGACCCCCCAAAGCCGGGGGCGTAATCGTCCTTTGACCATCCGATTCGATGGCAAGAAAGGACGCTCCAATGAGCAATCTGACCGGTCGCGCCACGTACACGGTGCCAGAGATCTGCATGCTGACAGGGCGTGGGCGCGATTTCATCTACCGAGCAATTCAGACTGGCGAGCTCGTCGCACGCAAGATGGGCAACCGCATAGTCGTCACTCATGACGACTTCTCCAAATATTTGCACTCTCTGCCCCGCGCGGTCACACCGCAGCCGCTGGAGGCAGCCTAACCATCAATCGGATCGCCTGGGTGCCGGGAAGAAAAGCCCGGCCGCGCCCCACGCGCGTACCGGGTTCAGACAACATGCAAACACAGAGCAGAGAGGCCGTCCCCGGAAACCATTCGACACGCCCTCACGCGCAACCGCGACGGGACTGCTGCCGGCCCGCTCGGCATGCTGCTCGATCGCCTGGCCACCGATAACGCGAATTCTCAGCGAGGCTGAAATGTCGGTCATCCCCTTCCCGCAACCAAGACCGAGCATCCGACGCCACCGCGGTGCGAGAGGCCGGCATCACGTATGAAACCGCCTTGCGCGCGCTCGATGAACTGCCGGGGCGGATTGCCAGAGCTGAGCACGCCCACGAGCAAGCCGAGAAGCGATGCCGATGACTCAACACGGCGCAGTCGGATCGCCCGGCGGCCCCCACACCAGCGCCAGGTCAACGCGCATCCGACGCCACGAAGAACAGACGCTCTAAAAGTAGAGGAAAAGTAGAGAAATAGACGCATGGCAGGAAAAAAGACAGGAGGGCGTGTTGCTGGCACGCCCAACAAGCGCAAGCGCCAGGCGGTTGTTGCCGAGGCGATAGCGCGGGTCGGAGAGACGATCCCGGATGCCTTTGCCGGTAACGCGCACGCCCTCCTCATCGCGACCTACAAGAATCCGAACCTCGATCTCCATGTGCGGCTGGAAGCCGCCAAGGCGGCACTCCCTTACGAAAAGCCGCGGCTGCAAGCCGTCACGCTGGCTAACGAGGGGGGCGAGCCGCCCAAGATGTCGGAGCTCGAAATCGGCCGGCGCCTGGCCTTCGTGCTTGAGATGATCGCCCGCGGAGAGGTGAAGGCGAAGTTGATGCCTATCGACCCGGAAGAAGCTGCAGCCGCGCGGCGCGTGTTCACCGCCAGTAATAGTATTTCCCAGAAGCAAGGAAGCGACCCCAATGTGGAACGATAAATGGAGCGCAGAGGGGCCTGAGTCTCTTCGGCCGAGCGAACTTCGATCCCGGCCCGCTCATGGCTGCCCCATTGGCACGGCCGCCCTCGGCGGCGGCGCGCTCGGCGGTGCCGTGGTGACCGCCACGCGGACTGCCGCGCCAAAAGCGCCGCGCTGACCCCAAAACCGGCGCTGAGGATTGTGGGATGACCGAGCTCCGGGAAACGAGATTATCGGATGTGACCTGATGGCACGCGGCCCTTGCACATTCCGCCAACAGGACGTGACCCGCGCTTTGCGAGCTGCCACGGCGGCAGGTTTGGCTGTGGACAGAGTGGAGATCGATCGCACTGGCAAAATTGTCATCGTGACGGGAAAGGGGGATGCTGAATTGCGAAACGAACACAATCCTTGGGACGAGGTCTTGACACATGCTTCGCACGAAAAGCGGCCTTCCTAAGCATTGCTCGTGGAATTGCGATCGACATGGCAAGCGCCGCGTTCGCTTCCGCAAGGGCGGGTTCACGACCTACCTAACCGGCATTCCCTGGTCGGAAGATTTCATGCGCCAGTATGCGGCGGCGATCGAGGGATTGAAGGCACAGGTTGGCAATATCGGCGCCGCGCGCACCAAGCCAGGATCGTTCAATGCTTTGTGCGTTTCCTATTATCGCTCGCCGGAATTTCGCGGGCTCAAGCCAAGCACGCAGGCGATGCGAAAGAACATCATCGAGCGGTTTCGCAACGAGCACGGCGACAAGCCAATCGCGCGACTCGGACGCGCTCACATCAAAGATATCATCGGCGCCAAGGCGAACACGCCAGAGGCCGCCAACAATCTCTTGAAGGTGTTGCGGGTATTGCTGGCGTATGCGGCTGACGACGGCATGATCGCGAGCAATCCCGCGCTAACTGTGAAGCGTTACAAGAGCGAAGGGGAGGGCTTCCACACTTGGACCGAAGCCGAGATTGCACGATTCCAGGCAAAGCATCCGATCGGAACGCGCGCGGGGCTCGCCTCGGCATTGCTGCTTTATACCGCCCAACGCCGCGGCGATATCGTGCACATGGGTTGGCAGCATGTAAGGGGCGATGCAATTGCGGTCCGCCAGCAAAAAACAGACACCCCGCTCTTGATCCCAATGCATCCGGAACTGGCGCGATCACTCACATCGGTTCCTAGGACCAATCTGACTTTTTTGGTGACCGAGCGGGGAGCCCCCTTCACTGCGGCTGGCTTCGGTAATTGGTTTCGCGAGCAATGTAACCTTGCGGGCCTCCCGCAATGCTCGGCGCACGGGCTGCGCAAGGCGGCGGCAACCCGGCTGGCAAATGCCGGATGCAGCACCAATCAGATCATGGCCATCACCGGACACAAATCGCTGTCGCAGGTCGCGCCCTACGTTCGCGAGGCTGATCAGCAACGGCTAGCTCGGCAGGCGCTGAGCATTCAAGTCGGGTCGGAACAAGAACAGAAATTGTCCAGCCATCCGACCCGGCTGGACAAAAGACGGAGTAAGTAACGGATATGCAACGAGAATCTTTTCCAGGTGGCGACCCCGGCTGGATTCGAACCAGCGACCTTCAGCTTAGAAGGCTGTTGCTCTATCCCCTGAGCTACGGGGCCGTCGCGCAAAGCTGTCGTGGACGAGGCGGTCCTTCAATAGCATTCCATCGATGGAGGATGCCAGTTTTGAGCCACCGCTCCACTAAAAGCTGGTTCCGATGATTTTGAACCAACCGCTTGGCGTCATGGCCGTGCCTATCACCGCAAGTCGGGTCTACCCGACTTGCGGCACTCTATGAGTGGGGACCTCGGGCAAGCCCGAGGTCCGATGCCATCCACGCCTCCCCAAGGAAAGCAAGTCGTGGATGGCCGGAACAAGTCCGGTCATGACGGAGCGTTGCGCGTCAACTTGATCGGAACCAGCTTTTAGCGCAGTCCTGCTGATCATGCGCCCCTGATCCCGGCCGCCTTGAGCAGCGTCGCCAGACGCCGGCGCGCACTGAACATTCGCGTCTTGACGGTGTTGCGCGCAATGCCGACGATCTCGGCAACTTCGGCGACAGATTTTTCGTGGTAGTAGGCGAGATCGATGATCTCGCGGTGCTCGGGCGAAAGCTTCAACAGGCATTTCCGGATGATGGCGCCGGTGTCCTTCTTCTGCAGGCTGCTTGCCGGATCGTCCGTCGAGTTCTTCGATGGCGTCAGCCGTTTCATCGCTTAGTCCCTCATCCGGGCGCCTGCGCAGGGCGGAATAAGCCTTGAAGCGCGCAATCCCAAACATCCAGGTCGCTGCGCCCGATCGTCCCTCAAACCGGTCGGCCTGGCGCCACACAGCGAGAAACGTGTCACTGACCACGTCCTCGGCGGTTGCCGCATTGCAAACGAGACGCAGCACGAAGCGATAAAGCGCTACGTGATGGCGCGCATAGAGCGCGTGCATTGCCGGCCTGTCGCCCTCGGCAACACGTGCGATGAGCGCCTCGTCGGAGGTCCCATGCAGATTGTTCAGGCCATCGCGTCGTGATGCGGCTTCATGCTCGCGCCGGCTGTAGCGCCCGTCATCTGCGCGCGGCGAAACCACATGCGGTGCGACAATAGCGCCCTGTCTGCTGCCCGACGGCATTGGATGTCCCTCCCCGACGAATCTCGCTCACGGCGATCGTGCTCGATCGCGTCTCGTTAGAGACAGGACTGCATCGGCGAGTTGATCCCCATCACAAAAATGCGCTTTGCCCCGTAGCGCAGGCCCAATTCGGTCACGAGGCGGACATGATTTGGCTTTCATCTGCATACGCCGTCAGGACCCCCGCCTGACGGGCATTGGAGGCACTTTGCATGCTTGCGTTCGTTCGCGCTGGCTTCGCAGCTGCGCTTGTCCTTGCACTGTCCATTCCCGCCCTCTCGGCCGATAAAAGCTTCAGGCGTGACGCCCTCGCCGACGCGGCGATCAAGCTGGAAGCCCAGATCAAGAGTGAAGCGGGCGCCGTCAGCAAGCCCGCGACGGCGCTGAGGCGCGAGGCCGACGCCGCGTTTGCGCGCAATGATTTCCGCACCGGGATGCAGATCCTCGGCCAGATCGTCGCGGTGGCGCCGGATGACAGCGCGAACTGGCTGCGTCTTGCCAGGACCGTGCTGCAGATCCGGCCGGGCAACGACCGCGAGCGCACCGTGCTCCTCGAACGCGCGGCGACCACCGCCTACGTCGCCTACCAGCGCTCCAGCGACAGCGGGGAGGAGGCCGACAGCCTGGTCATCATTGCCCGCACTTTCGCGGATCGATCGATCTGGCGCCCGGCGCTCGATGCGCTGCGGGTTGCGCTTGATCTGCGGGAAGTTGCGGAAGTCCGGCAGCAGTACGAGCGCCTGCGCGAGGACCATGGCTTTCGTCTCCTCGACTACAGCGTCAACGCGGATGCGGCTTCGCCGCGCGTCTGCTTTCAGTTCTCCGAGGATCCCCGGCAAGCGCATGGATTTTTCCCCGTTCGTGTCGATCGCAGGACAGGACAAGCCTGCCGTCTCGGCGCAGGACCGGCAGCTTTGCGTCGAGGGCCTCAAGCACGGCGAGCGCTACAGCGTCACGCTGCGTGCCGGCATTCCGTCGGTCGTGAAGGAGACCCTGTCCAAATCCGCCGAGCTCAATGTCTACGTGCGTGACCGAAAACCCTCGGTGCGCTTCACCAGCAAAGCCTACGTTCTGCCGCGTACCGGCCAGCGCGGCATCCCTGTCGTGAGCGTCAACACCGCGGCAGTTGCGCTTGAGGTCTATCGCATCGGCGACCGCAACCTCCTCGACACCGTCATCGGGCGCGATTTCCAGCGTTCGCTCGACCGCTACGATATCAATCAGCTCGTCCAGCAGCGCGGCGCGCAGGTGTGGAAAGGGGAAATGAGCGTGGAACAGTCGCTCAATTCCGATGTCACCACCGCTTTCCCGATCAACGAGGCGCTCGGGGTGCGATCGCCCGGCGTCTACGTCATGGTGGCGCAGCCCGCAGGCGCGTTGTCCGAAGAATTCGATTCACTCGCCACGCAGTGGTTCATCGTCTCCGATCTCGGATTGACGGCCTTCTCCGCCAATGACGGCGTTCATGCCTTCGTGCATTCGCTGGAGAGCGCGCAAGCCAAGGCGGCGGTGGAGGTTCGGCTGCTCTCGCGCAGCAACGAAGTGCTGGCGAGCAAGCGGACCAGCGACGCCGGATATGTGCAGTTCGAGGCCAATCTCACGCGCGGGGAGGGGGCAGTGGCGCCTGCCTTGCTGATCGCTTCCGATGCGAGGGGCGATTACGCTTTCCTCAGCCTCAAGGCGCCTGCCTTCGATCTCAGTGATCGCGGCGTCTCCGGCCGGCCAGCGCCCGCGGGCCTCGATGCTTTCGTCTACACCGAGCGCGGCGTGTACCGCTCCGGCGAGACGGTGCAGGTGACCGCGCTTTTGCGCAACGCGCTGGGCATGGCTGCGCCCGATGTGCCGCTCACGCTTGTTGTGGAGCGGTCTGACGGCGTCGAATACCGGCGCAGCGTCGTGGCCGATCAGGGCATCGGAGGACATACGTTGCCTGTCGCGCTGGTGCCCTCGGCCTCGACCGGCACCTGGCGCGTGCGCGCCTATGCCGATCCAAAGCGTCCGCCGGTGGGGGAAGCGACTTTCCTGGTCGAGGACTATGTCGCTGATCGGCTTGAATTCGACGTCGCTTCCACAGCCAAGGGTATCTCCAGGACTGCTCCGGCGGAGCTCACCGTCGAAGGGCGTTATCTTTACGGCGCACCGGCGGCGAAGCTCGAGCTCGAAGGCGAGTTGATCGTTGCAGCGGCAAGCGAGCGCCCAGGTTTCCCACGCTATGTCTTCGGGGTCGCCGATGAGGACGTCGAAAGCGCGCGCCGTCCGCTCGAGGCTCTGCCGGAAACCAGTGCCGACGGCAAAGCCCGCTTTGTCGTCACTCTCGATAAACAGCCCGTCACCAGCCGCCCGCTCGAGGCGCAAGTGGTCGTCCGCATGGCGGAGCCCGGCGGCCGCGCGGTTGAACGCAAGCTCTCGTTGCCGGTGCTGCCGGCGGGACCCATGATCGGCGTGAAGCCGCTGTTCTCCGGTCGTTCGCTCGGTGAAGGTGACAACGCAACGTTTGATGTGGTGCTTGCCGCGCCCGACGGGAGCCCGCTTGCGCGCAGCGCGCTGCGTTACGAGCTTCTCAAGGTCAACACCAAATATCAGTGGTTCCGGCGCGACGGAGCTTGGGACTTCGAGCCGGTGAAAACCACCCGGCGGGTCGCCGACGGCAGCATTGACGTTGCCGCTGACAAGCCTGGCCGCATCTCCATTCCGGTGCAATGGGGACGCTACCGCCTGGAAGTCTCGACCAGCGATCGCAATGGACCCGTCGCCTCGATCGGCTTCGATGCCGGATGGTACGCGCAAGCGAGCGCCGACACACCGGACATGCTCGAGCTCGCGCTGGACAAGCCGGAATACGCGCCCGGCGAGAGCATGACCGTGGCGGTGACGGCCCGAGCTGCGGGCAAGATCACGCTCAATGTCATCGGCGATCGCTTGATCTCCAGCACCAGCGAAGACGTGCAGGCGGGCACCGCGCGGTTGCGCGTTCCCGTCGGCAATGATTGGGGCAGCGGCGCCTACGTGGTTGCAACGTTGCGGCGGCCTCTGGATGCGCGGGCAGAGCGCATGCCCGGCCGCTCGATTGGCGTGGCGTGGTTCTCCATCAGTCGCAAGGCGCGCACGCTCTCCGTCGATGTGCAGCTGCCGGCCGTGTTGCGTCCAAACAGCCGGTTGCGCGTTCCTGTGAAGCTCGGCGGCCTTGCCCCGGGCGAGGAGGCGCGCATCGTAGTCGCGGCGGTCGATGTCGGCATCCTCAATCTCACCGGCTACAAGCCGCCGGCGCCCGACGACTATTATCTTGGTCAACGCCGGCTCAGCGCCGACATCCGCGATCTCTACGGCCAGCTGATCGATGGCATGCAGGGCGCGCGGGGGCAGATAAAGACTGGGGGCGATGGTGGCGCCGAGTTGCAGGGCTCGCCACCGACGCAGAAGCCGCTCGCTCTTTATTCCGGCATTGTCACTGTCGCACCCGACGGCACTGCCGAAGTCGTCTTCGACATTCCTGATTTCGCCGGCGCCGCACGCGTCATGGCGGTCGCCTGGTCAAGGGGCAAGGTCGGCCGCGCCGCCGGTGATGTGACGATCCGCGATCCGCTGGTCGTGACGGCAACGCTTCCACGCTTTCTGCTCAACGGTGACCGCGGCACCATGCACATCGACCTCGACAACGTCGAAGGTCCCGCCGGTGACTACAGGGTGCAGGTAGCGAGCGAGGTAGCGAGCGAGGGCATCGATGTCATCGGCGCGCCGGCGCCGCAGGTGCTCAAGCTCGCCGCCAGGCAGCGCAACTCCATGACCGTGCCGCTAACTTCGAGCGGGGCCGGCACCGCGGACGTGATCGTGCGTGTCGCCGGACCTGGCGGATTTTCGCTTGAACGCCGCTATCCCGTGACGGTGCGGCCGGCGACGCAGATCCTGGCGCGCCGCACGGTGCGGCCGCTCGCCGAGAACGGAAGCTTCACCCTCTCCAACGACCTGTTTGCGGATCTGGTGCCGGGGAGCGCGAGCGTGGCTCTATCCGTGGGGCTCTCGCCTGCACTCGACGCGGCAGCGCTGCTGACTGCGCTCGACCGCTATCCCTTCGGATGCTCTGAGCAGATTGCAAGCCGAGCCTTGCCGCTCCTCTATGTCAATGATCTCGCCGGCGCGGCGCATCTGGCGCTCGACGCGGCGGCCGATCAGCGCGTTCGCGATGCAATCGATCGGCTCCTGGCGCGGCAAGGCGCGAACGGCTCGTTCGGTCTGTGGGCGGCCGGCGGGGATGACGCCTGGCTTGATTCCTATGTCACTGAATTCCTCACCCGCGCGCGCGAGCGCGGTTTTGCCGTGCCCGACACCGGTTTCAAGCTCGCCCTCGATCGGCTGCGCAACTTTGTCGCCAATACGCAGGATGCGTCGAAGGACGGGGGGCGCAATCTCGCCTATGCGCTCTATGTGCTGGCGAGGAACGGGGCGGCGCCGGTCGGGGACCTGCGCTATTACGCCGACACCAAGCTCGATACGATCGCCACGCCGATTGCGAAGGCGCAGATCGCCGCCGCGCTTGGTATGCTTGGCGACCGCGGACGCGCCGAACGGGTTTACGCCGCGGCGCTGGCCTCGATAGCACCGCAGCCCGTGCTCGATTACGGCCGCACGGATTACGGCTCCGCGCTGCGGGATGCAGCCGCCCTGGTCACTCTGGCTTCGGAGGGCGGCGCCCCGCGCGCGACCGTCTCCGGCGCGGTGGACCGCGTCGAAGCGGCGCGTAACCTCACGCCTTACACGTCCACGCAGGAAAACGCCTGGATGGTGCTCGCCGCACGCGCGCTTGCCAAGAATGCCCAGACCGATGCCCATACCGTCTCGCTTGATGTCGGCGGCGAAAAGATGCAAGGGGCTCTTAATCGCAGCTTGCGCCCCGGCGATCTGACCTCGCCGCTGAAAGTGACGAATACGGGCGAGGGAAACCTGCAGGCCGTGGTCACAGTTTCGGGCGCGCCGCTGGTGCCTGAGCCTGCGGCGGAGAAAGGCTTCAAGATCGAGCGCAAATATTACACGCTCGCGGGCAAGCCTGCGGATGCGAGCAAAGCAAAGCAAAACGACCGCTTTGCGGTGGTGCTCAAGATCACCGAGCCGCAACCACAGTTCGCGCGCATCATCGTCGCCGACTATCTCCCCGCCGGGTTCGAGATCGACAACCCGCGGCTGGTATCATCGGGCGATGCCGGGACCCTGGCCTGGATTGAAAATGCGCAGGAGCCGGTGAACGCCGAATTCCGCGACGATCGCTTCAGCGCGGCGTTCGAGCGCAAGAGCGGCGATGCCTCGGTGTTCACGATTGCCTATGTCGTGCGCGCCGTCTCGCCCGGCCACTACATTCACCCGCAGGCCTATGTGGAGGATATGTATCGGCCGGACCGCTTCGGCCGTACCGCCACCGGTGCGGTCGAGGTCACGGCTGCGAAGTGAATTGGGGAAGTCGCCCTGCACCGTGCAGCAAACAATGATCGTCATGGCCGGACTTGTTCCGGCCATCCACGTCTTTCTTGGTTTGGAAAGCAAGTCGTGGATGGCGGTGACGAGCACGGCCATGACGACAGAGGGAGTGGCTCCGGCCGTCCCAGAGCACGTTTAATCCTCGCTGCTGCGGTAATCAGCGCCGCCATTCTCGGTGGCGGCGCCGCCTGGATCATCTCGCTTGGTCCGGCGCCGATGGGGCAAGGGCTCGCCTTTTCCACAGTGGTCGTCGATCGGGAAGGCAGGCTGCTGCGACCCTACACGACTCCCGAAGGACGTTGGCGGCTCGCGGCGACGCGCGAACATGTGGATCCTCGCTTTCTGGATCTCCTGCTTGCCTACGAGGACAAGCGGTTCCACAGCCATCACGGAGTTGACCCGCTCGCGTTGCTGCGCGGTGTCGGGCAGCTGATCACGCATGGCCGCATCGTTTCCGGCGGCTCGACCATCACCATGCAGGTCGCGCGACTTCTTGAGCCGCGCGCGGAACGCTCGTTTGCGGCGAAGCTTCGCCAGATCGTGCGGGCGATCGAGATCGAGCGGTCGCTCTCGAAGGAGCAGATACTCTCGCTGTATCTGACGCTTGCTCCTTATGGCGGCAACCTCGAGGGTGTGCGTTCTGCGTCTCTCGCCTATTTCGGCAAGGAGCCGCGCCGGTTGACCCTTGGCGAGGCGGCGCTGCTGGTGGCATTGCCGCAGTCGCCCGAGCAGCGCCGTCCCGACCGCTCGACGCCTGCCGCCCGCGACGCGCGCGGGCGTGTGCTCGATCGCCTCGTCGCCGCCGGCGCGGTAGCGATGAGTGAGAGCGAGCGCGCGAGGCATGAACCGCTCCCCGACGGCCGCAGACCGATGCCCATGCTCGCACCGCATGCCGCCGACGCGGCGGTTGCGGCAGCGCCGGAGCACAGCATCCACCGCCTCACCATCGATGCGTCGCTGCAGAAATCTCTGCAAGAGCTTGCGCGCGATCGCGCACAGGCGATTGGACCTGACCTTTCCGTGGCGATCCTGACCGTCGACCATGCCAACGGCGACGTGCTCGCGCGCGTGGCATCGGCGGATTATCTCGACACGCGGCGGGCGGGTCAGGTGGACATGACGGCTGCGGTGCGCTCGCCGGGATCGACGCTGAAGCCTTTCATCTATGGTCTTGCTTTCGAAGACGGGCTCGTCCACCCGGAGACGCTGATCGAGGATCGCCCGGTTCGCTTCGGCGGATATGCACCCGAAAACTTCGACCAGACATTCCAAGGCACAGTCTCTGTGCGCCGTGCCTTGCAGCTCTCGTTGAATGTGCCGGCGGTAGCGGTGCTCGATCACATCGGGGCGAGCCGCTTCGCCGCGCGCTTGGAGCAGGCGGGCGGCGCGCTGACACTCCCGGTGGGCGAAGCGCCTGGCCTCGCCATGGGCCTCGGTGGCGTAGGCGTAACGCTCACCGATCTGGTTGCGCTCTATTGCGGTCTGCCACGACTTGGAACGACGGTGCCGCTGCGCGAGCGCGTGCCCATTGCGGAAGAGCCCGAGCTGTCACAGCGCCTTCTGGACCCCGTGGCGGCCTGGTACGTCGCCAATATTCTTCTGGGAACGCCGCCACCCGAGCATGCTGCCGGCGGCCGGATCGCATTCAAGACCGGCACGTCCTATGGCTACCGCGATGCGTGGGCGGTGGGCTTCGACGGCAAGCGCACCATCGGCGTCTGGGTAGGCCGTCCCGATGGCGCGCCGGTGCCGGGCCTCACCGGACGCACGGCCGCAGCACCGGTGCTCTTTGACGCCTTTGCCCGTTCAGGAGCGTTGGCGGCTCCATTGCCGAAGGCTCCCGCAGGGGCGCTTGTTGCGTCCACCGCAAAATTGCCGCCACCGTTGCAGCGCTTCCGTCCCGTGGGAGCTGCGGGACAGAGCAGCGAGCCGCAGCTTCGCATCATGTTCCCGCCTAACGGCGCTCGCCTGGAGCTGGCGAACGACGAGGCCGGCAAACCCGACCCGATTGTGTTGAAGGTCGCGGGCGGTGCCGGACCTCTGACGGTGCTGGTCAACGGCTTGCCGTCGCCGCAGCCCGCGGGGCGGCGCACGCTGTTCTTTCAACCGGATGGTCCCGGCTTCGTGCGGCTCACGGTCATGGATGCCCGTGGCGGAACCGACAGCGTCATGGTGCGTCTGCAGTGACTCGCGCATTCACGGGGCGGGTTTCAAACCCGCCCTCTACATTTGGGGAGCCTCGGCGCTGTTCGGCTCGCGTATCATATTGCTATTGTCCCGCAAGTAACGGGGCATGCCACAGACATGACAGTCACGGCTCACCAGCAGAGGCGCAAATCGGCGCCGAGGCCCGACCTCAAGGCGGTCGTCGATTTCGCCGTGGCGTCGCATGCGCGTGCCACCATGGTCCTGCTGGCCGTTGCATTGTTGGGTTTCCTGCCGGGAATTTTCAGCATCCCCCCAATCGATAGGGACGAAGCGCGTTTCGCCCAGGCGACCAAGCAAATGGTCGAAACCGGCGACTATATCGACATCCGCTTCCAGGACGAGGTGCGCTACAAGAAGCCGGCCGGCATTTATTGGCTCCAAGCCGCTGTGGTGAAGGCGGCGAGCGCACTTGGTGTGCGGGGCGCGGCTACGACCATTGGGCTCTATCGCCTCCCGTCCGTGCTTGGCGCCATCGGCGCAGTGCTGGCGACATATTGGGCGGCGCTCGCTTTCGTTTCCCGGCGCGCTGCCTTGCTTGCCGCGCTGATGATGGCGAGTTGCGTGCTCCTCGGTGTCGAGCGACTCCTGGCCAAGACCGACGCCATGCTGCTTCTGACCATCGTTGCGGCCATGGGCGCCCTGGCGCGCGCTTATCTTTCGCAAGAATTACATCGGCAGCGCGCCGATGCAATTGATGCGGCGGACGCATGGTTGATCCCCGCCATATTCTGGACAGCGCTCGCGGCCGGCGTGCTGCTCAAGGGTCCCCTTATCCTCATGGTCGCCGGCTTGGCGGTGCTTGCCCTCGTGATTGCTGATCGCTCGGCCGCATGGCTGCTGCAGCTCAAGCCCGTGATCGGTGCGATCTGGTTTGCGCTTCTTGTCCTGCCATGGTTCGTTGCCATATTCGGACGCGCCGGCAGCGAGTTTTTCACTGAATCAGTCGGCCAGGATTTGTTCAGCAAGGTATTTACGTCGCAGGAATCCCACGGCGCGCCGCCCGGCTTCTATTTCGTTTTGTTCTGGATCACCTTCTGGCCGGGCGCCATGCTGGCAGGACTATCCGCGCCTTCGGTTTGGGCCGCCCGGCATGAGCCTGCTACCAGGTTCTTGCTGTCGTGGCTCGTGCCTTCGTGGATCGTTCTGGAGCTGGTGATCACCAAGCTGCCGCATTACGTTCTGCCGCTCTATCCTGCCATAGCAATCCTGATCGCCGGTGTTGTCGATCGTGGCGCGCTCTCGCGCCGCGCTTGGCTTGAATGGGGAACGATGTGGTGGTTCCTCGGTCCGCTTATCGCCGGAGTAGGAGGAATTGTGGCGCTTGCCGTCATCGGCCGGCAGTTTGGACTGCTGGCATGGCCGCTGATCGGCGCCGCAGCGGTGATGGGGCTTCTCGCGTGGCGGCTCTATCAGGTCGACGGCGCCGAGCATGCGCTCCTTCGCGCCGTTGTCGCCGCGGTGCTGACCGGCATCGCGCTTTTCGGTCTCGTCCTTCCGATGCTCGGCTATCTTTTTCCCAGCCCAGCGCTTGCTCGCGTCCTGCGCGACAGCGGATGCGTTCGCCCTGTGGCGGCGGCGGCCGGCTATCAGGAGCCGAGCCTGGTATTTCTCGCCGGGACAGATACGCGCCTGACGGACGGCGGCAGCGCCGCGGAGTTTCTCCGCGGCGGAGCGTGCCGGTTCGCCTTCATCGAGCAGCGCCAGGAGAAGAGCTTTGCGCAGAGGGCAGACGCGATTGGCCTGCGCTATACAGCGGGTCCGCGCATCGAGGGGTTGAACATCAGCACGGGACAGCCGATCACCATTGCGGTCTATCGCTCGCGCGAGGGATCATGACCGCGAGCGATGGACTCCAGCCGAGCACAAACCGGGTGCCCTGGACGGAGCGGGCGCGCCTGAACGTGATCGGCTTCTTCGCGCTACTCTGCCGCAGGCGGCGCTCTGCTTTCATGCGGCCGATCTCGTGGCCAATGGCCATCTGCGCGCTTGCTGCGATTGCCGCGATCGCCATCGCCATGACCGCGCTCGATGCCCGTGCCATTGCGATGGTGCCGCACTTGCCGCCATGGCTGGTCGCGAGCTTCCGCTGGGCGACCGACTTCGGCAAGTCATTCTGGTTTCTTGATCCCATCGCAGTTGTGCTTGCGATGATGGCGGTGCTCGCATCGCCGGCGCTGCCTGCGATCTCGCGAGCCGTGCTCGCGGCTGTCGCGGTGCGGATGGCATTTCTTTTCTCCGCGATCGCGTTGCCGGGTCTCGTATTCACGATCGCGAAGCGGTTGATCGGGCGTGCCCGGCCCCTGGTTGGCGGCAGCATCGACCCGTTCCTCTACAGTCCCCTGAGCTGGAGGGTTCAATATGCGAGTTTTCCATCCGGGCACGCCGTTGATGCTTTTGCCGCCGCCGCTGCGATTGGCGCCTTGTGGCCAAAGGCGCGTCCGCTGATGTGGACTTACGCCGTGATCATTGCGCTCAGTCGCGTGGCTGTCACCGCGCATTTTCCGAGCGACGTCATCGCGGGCGCGATCTTCGGGGTGGCCGGCGTTCTTCTGGTGCGGGCATGGTTTGCGTCCCGGCGGCTCGCCTTCGCCCCTGGAGCGGATGGACGGATTCGCCCCATGGCGGGACCCTCTGTCGCACGTCTCAAAAGGGTTGCCCGCCAGATGCTCGACCCATAAAGGTCGCTCCTTCGGCATCGCTCCGGAGGGAAAAAACATGAGCGAAAATCCCGCCAGCGCGGCGTTGCCCGCGGTCTCAATCGTCATTCCCGTGCGCAACGAGGCCGGCAACGTCGCTCCGCTGGTTTCCGAAATCGCTGCGCGGCTCGAAAAGGAGACGACTTTCGAGATCGTCTACGTCAACGACGGATCAACCGATCGCACGGAGTCCGAGCTGACCTTGCTGATGGCGAGCCGGCCCTGGCTGCGGCAGATCAAGCATTTTTCCTCCTACGGGCAGTCGGCCGCGGTGCACACAGGCGTACGCCACGCGCGGGCGCCCGTTGTCGTGACGCTCGACGGCGACGGCCAGAATGATCCCGCCTTCATTCCAGCCCTGCTCAAGGCGCTGTCCGGCGGCGCTCCCCGCATTGGTCTTGTCGCCGGCCAGCGCGTGGGCCGGCGGGCAAGCGCGTTCAAGCGGCTGCAGTCGCGCATCGCCAATGCAGTACGCAATGCCATTTTGCGCGATGGCACCCGTGATACGGGCTGCGGCCTCAAAGCATTCCAGCGCGATGTCTTTCTGCGATTGCCGTATTTCGACGGGCTGCACAGGTTTCTGCCCGCGCTCGTGCGGCGAGAAGGCTACGAGATCGGATATGTGGATGTGGTTGACCGGCCGCGCCATGCCGGTCAATCGAACTACGGAATGTGGGACCGTCTTTGGGTCGGGATCCTCGATCTTCTCGGCGTGTGGTGGCTGATCCGCCGGCGGCGCCATGTGCCACAGGTCCTGGAGGTGAAGCGCAATGCTGATTGATCTCTCCCAAACGGTCGGCAGCTATCTGCACGAAGTCTTCATTGCCAAGTTCCAATGGTGGGTCCTGCTTGGCTATGTGGCGCAGATCCTGTTCACCATGCGCTTCCTGGTGCAGTGGATCGCCTCCGAGCGCGCCGGCAAGATGGTGATGCCGATCGCCTTCTGGTTCTTCTCGATCGGGGGCGGCTTGCTGCTCTTGCTCTACGCGCTCTATATCCGCGATCCGGTCTTCATCCTGGGGCAGGGGTTCGGCGTCTTCGTCTATGCGCGCAATCTCTTCTTTGAGCTGCGCGACCGGCGCGCGGCGGCATCACGCGGTTGAGCGCTGTATAAGCCTCGACACGTTATTGCAGAGTCCGGGCGAGATCGAAGCGATCCGCGTTCATCACCTTTGTCCACGCCGCCACGAAGTCCTTCACGAACTTCTCCTTCGAGTCCGCGCACGCATATACCTCCGCCAGAGCGCGGAGCTGCGAGTGCGAGCCGAAGATCAGGTTGAACGCGGGTGCCCGTCCACTTGGGCTCGTTGGTCTTGCGGTCGCGCCCCTCGTACAGGTCGTCGGAGCCGGAGACCGGCTGCCACTGCGTGCCCATGGTGAGCAAGTTGACGAAGAAGTCGTTCGTCAGCGTCTCGGGCTTGTTGGTGAAGACGCCGTGCTTGGACTGTCCGGCGTTTGCGCCGAGGACCCGCAAGCCGCCCACGAGGACCGTCATCTCCGGCGCCGTCAGCGTCAGCAGTTGCGCCTTGTCCACCAACGCCTCCTCCGGCGCCATGATGTGGTTGCTGCGGTAATAGTTGCGGAAGCCGTCGGCGACCGGTTCGAGCGGAGCGAACGAGTGGACGTCGGTCTGGTCCTGCGAGGCGTCCATGCGCCCCGGCGTGAAGGGCACCTTCACGTCCTGCCCGGCCGCTTTGGCGGCCTTCTCAATCGCCGCGCAACCGCCGAGAACGATCAGGTCGGCGAGCGAGATCTTCTTGCTGCCGGTGGCCGAGGCATTGAACTCCTTCTGGATCGCTTCGAGCTTCTGCAGCACCGTCGCGAGCTGCTTCGGCTGGTTGGCCTCCCAGTCCTTTTGCGGCGCGAGGCGAATGCGCGCGCCGTCCGCGCCGCCGCGCTTGTCGGAGCCGCGGAACGTCGATGCGGACGCCCACGCGGTCGAGACCAGTTGCGACACGGAGAGGCCCGACGCGAGGATCTTCGCCTTCAGCGCGGCAATGTCCTGCTCCCCGATCAGCGGATGATTCACCGCGGGGATCGGGTCCTGCCAAATCAGCGTCTCCTTCGGAACGAGCGGGCCGACGTAGCGCACAATCGGACCCATGTCGCGGTGCGTGAGCTTGAACCATGCCCGGGCAAACGCGTCGGCGAACTGGTCCGGATGCTCGTAGAAGCGCCGCGAGATCTTTTCGTAAGCCGGGTCCAATCGCAGCGAGAGATCCGTGGTCAGCATGGTCGGCACCTGCTGCTTCGATTTGTCGTGGGCATCCGGGATCGTGGCAGGCGCGCCTTTCGCCTTCCACTGCCAGGCGCCGGCCGGGCTCTTGGTCAGCTCCCATTCGTTGTTGAACAGGTTGTCGAAGAAGTGGTTGCTCCACTTCGTCGGCGTCTGCGACCACGTGACCTCCGGGCCGCCGGTGATGGTGTCGGCCCCGAAGCCTGTGCCATGCTTGCTCTTCCAGCCGAGGCCCTGATCCTCGATTGCCCCGCCTTCCGGCGCCGTTCCCATAAATGACGGATCGCCGGCGCCGTGGGTCTTGCCGAAGGTATGGCCGCCCGCGATCAACGCCACGGTCTCCTCGTCGTTCATCGCCATGCGGAAGAACGTCTCGCGGATGTCCCTGGCTGCCGCGACCGGATCCGGTTTGCCGTTCGGCCCTTCCGGATTGACGTAGATCAGGCCCATCTGCACGGCGGCGAGCGGATTCGCAAGCTCCCGTTCGCCGCTGTAGCGTTCGTCCCCCAGCCACGTCCCCTCCGGACCCCAGTAGAGCTCTTCGGCTTCCCAGACATCGGCGCGGCCGCCGCCGAAACCAAACGTCTTGAAGCCCATCGAATCGAGGGCGACGTTGCCGGCGAGGATCATCAGGTCAGCCCAGGAGAGTTTCCTGCCATACTTCTGCTTGATCGGCCACAGCAGCCGGCGCGCCTTGTCGAGGTTCGCGTTGTCCGGCCAGCTGTTGAGGGGCGCGAAGCGCTGCTGGCCGGCGCCGGCGCCGCCGCGGCCGTCGGCGATGCGGTACGTGCCCGCGCTGTGCCATGCCATGCGGATGAACAACGGCCCGTAGTGGCCAAAGTCGGCCGGCCACCAGTCCTGCGAGTCCGTCATCAAAGCATGCAGGTCCTTGATCACGGCGTTCAGGTCGAGGCTCTTAAACTCCTTGGCGTAGTCGAACGCCTCGTCCATTGGGTTGGACAAAGCAGAGTTACGGTGGAGGACCTGGAGGTCCAGCTGCTCCGGCCACCAGTTGCGGTTCACGTGTCCGCGGGTTCCGCCCGTGAACGGGCACTTGGTTTTGTCATCCATTCTCGCCTCCTGTCGGCGTCTTCGTGATCTTGGATTGCCTGCGGTGCAATTTACCCAAGGTCATGTCATCAGGTACAATTGACTATTTTTATCGCAGTGATAAGAAATTCTGATGAACCAGATGAACCTCAGGCAGCTTCGCTATTTCGATGCGCTGGCGCGTCACAGCCATTTCGGGCGCGCGGCAGCAGCTTGTACGATCTCGCAGCCGGCCTTGTCGATGCAGATCAAGGAACTGGAGGAGACTCTGGGCACCGTGCTCATGGAGCGAGGCGTTCGACAGGCCCGGCTTACGAAGTTTGGAGAAGAGGCCGCGCTGCGCGTCCGCGACATCCTGCTCTTGGTCGACGAACTGGGAGAGTTCGCGCGCGCATCCAGGGATCGGCTTTCCGGCCGGCTGCGCATCGGCATGATCCCGACGATCGCACCCTATCTCTTGCCTATTCTTATGGAGAACCTCACTCGAACGCATCCCGAAGTTGACATTTACGTACGTGAGGCGCTGACGACGAAGCTGATACAAGAGCTTGCGGAAGGCCGGCTGGACACCGCAATTGTTGCTCTGCCGATATCCGAGCCTTCGTTTACCGAGGTGGCTCTGTTCGCCGAAAATTTCCTGCTGGTCCGGCCGCGCGAGGATACGGGGAAGCCGGTGCCCAGTAGCAAAATGCTGTGCGAAATGAGGCTGCTTCTGTTGGAAGAGGGTCACTGCTTTCGCGATCAGGCCCTGTCGTTCTGCAATATGAAATCGTCGCTGCCACGGGACATGCTGGACGCGAGCTCTCTATCTACACTTGTCCAAATGGTCAGTGCCGGGATGGGTGTAACGTTGATTCCCGAAATGGCCATGGCTGTTGAGGCACGCTCGGCGTCAGTGTCGGTCGCTCGCTTCAAAAATCCGCAGCCCTCACGAACCATTGGCATGATCTGGCGCAGGAAAAGTCCTCTGGCCAAACAGCTCCTGCAACTTTCTGATGTGGTTTGTCGCTCAGGCGACGTGTTGCGGGAGCAGCACAACGCCGAGTTGTCATAATAGCCGGGCCTAAGCGGCTCTCCGCCCACCAGCGCGAATCAAGTTTCTATGAAAGTGGGTATTAGCCCTCATCGCCGAACAGCAAGCTTCGCGCTCCAACTCTTGCTTGGTCATACAAAATCGAAAGCACAGTCAGGTATCTCGGAATGGCGAGGTGATGCTGATGGCGCCGACATCACCGACGCCGGGGCGCTGGGACTCGCGACGTATAGACGCGAACGGCAGGACGTCACCCCGGCGCAGCAGCCCGGCAGCTGTTAGTCGCCGCGTGCCGCTGCAGGGCCGCAAAACCACGCTCCAGGTCGCGGATGAGGTCGTTGACGTTTTCGAGACCGATGTGGAGGCGGACCGTCGGTCCTTCAGGCGCCCATCGGGTGGCGCTGCGAATTTCGCGACAATCGAAGGGAATGGCCAGGCTTTCGAAACCGCCCCATGAGGCGCCGATGCCGAACAGCACGAGCTCGTCGAGAAAGGCGTTCACCGCTTTCTGTGGGACCGGCTTAAAGACAATGCTGAAGAGTCCGCTCGCGCCCAAGAAGTCGCGCCGCCACACCGCATGGCCTGGGCAGCTCTCGAATGCCGGGTGAAGCACGCGGGCGATCTCCGAACGCTGCTCTAGCCAGCGCGCCACCTTCAGCGCGGATTGTTGATGCTGAGCAAGCCGCACCCCCATGGTGCGCAAACCTCGCAGGCCTAGATAGATATCGTCCGGCCCCACGCAGAGGCCAAGCAGATGCACTGTCTCGCTCAGGCGCTCCCATGTCGTCTTGTTTGCCGAGACGGTACCGAGCATCAGGTCGGAATGCCCCCCGATATATTTGGTTGCTGCCTGGATCGAGAGATCCACACCCGCGTCGAAGGCGCGGAAGTAGAGCGGGCTCGCCCAGGTATTGTCCATCAGCACCACCGCACCGGCCGCGTGAGCCGCCGCCGCAACCGCGGGCACGTCCTGGATCTCAAACGAAAGCGAGCCCGGCGCCTCAACGAAAACGGCGCGCGTGTTGGGTCGCATCAGCGCCGCGATGCCGGCGCCGATCATCGGATCGTAATACGTGGTCTCAATGCCGTACCGCTTGAGCACGCCGTCGCAGAATTTCCGCGTCGGCAGATAGATGCTATCGGTGACCAGCAGATGATCGCCAGCGTTGAGCAGAGAGAGCAGCGCTGTCGAGATCGCCGCAAGCCCCGAAGGCAAGAGCGCAACCCCGGCGCAAGCCGGACCTTCCAGATCGCGCAGGGCGGCTTCCAGCGCTTCCGACGTGGGCGTGCCGCGCCTTCCGTAGAGATAGCGCGCCCGGCGAGCGAGAAAATCCTCCGCCGTCGGATAGAGGACGGTGGAGACATGATGCACCGGCGGATTGACGAACCCGTGATTGTCGAACGGATCGCGCCCGCCGAGCACGAGCCGCGTCGCCGAGTTGAACGGCCGACGTGAAGGGTCGGCTTCGGTCTTCTTGCTCATGCTCATTCCTTTTACCACGCCGCCAATCCTGACCTGACAAAGCTGCGTGGAACCTGCGAGACCGCGCGTCATGACTGCCGGCGCTGCAACCGTCAACCCCTTGCGTCATCCCTTGGCGTCAACCCCTTGACCGCGGTTGGCGATGGTTCTGATATGCCAAAAAAGCCACAGTGACCGCGCAGACAGCGTTACATGAAAGGCTGTTCCATGAAACGCATGATCTTTGTTTTGACCGGGATTGCTTTCGGCGCTTGCGCGACGGCGCCCTGTGCACAGACGCTCAAGGCGGTAAAGGATCGCGGTTCGCTGATCTGCGGTGTCAGCCAGGGTCTGCCGGGCTTCTCAAATCCCGACGACAAGGGGAACTGGACGGGATTCGATGTTGATTTCTGTCGTGCTGTCGCGGCGGCGACGCTCGGCGATGCAAACAAGGTGAAGTTCACGCCCCTTTCGGCAAAGGATCGCTTCGAGCCGCTCAAAACCGGCGAGATCGACGTGCTGTCGCGCAATACCACCTGGACCCTCTCGCGCGATGTCTCTTACGGTAACTTCACCGGAGTGACGTACTACGATGGCCAGGGTTTCATGGTCCGCAAAGCGCTGAAGGTCAATTCGGCGCTCGAGCTCAACGGCGCCTCGGTCTGCACGCAGACCGGCACCACGACAGAGCTCAACCTCGCCGACTACTTTCGCGGCAACAACATGAAATACGAAGTCATAGCGTTCGGAACGGCCGACGAGACTGTAAAAGCCTACGAGTCCGGCCGTTGCGATGTATTCACGACCGACGTTTCCCAGCTGTATGCGGAGAAGCTCAAGCTTGCCAATGCCAACGATCACGTGATTTTGCCGGAGATCATCTCGAAGGAACCGCTTGGACCACTGGTCCGTCACGGCGATGATCAATGGTTCGATGTGGTCAAATGGACGCTGTTTGCGATGCTCAATGCCGAGGAGCTTGGGATTTCGTCGAAGAATGTCGACGAGGCCGCCAAATCGATCCAGCCTGAAATCAGGCGGCTCCTGGGGACAGAAGGAAATTTCGGCGAGCAGCTCGGGTTGAGCAAGGATTGGGTCGTCCGCATTGTCAAGCAAGTTGGAAATTACGGCCAGGTCTTCGATCGCAACGTTGGAGCGGGCTCCAAGCTTGGGATAAGCCGCGGCCTTAACCGGCTATGGACGAAAGGCGGCATTCAATACGCTCCACCCGTGCGGTGATCCATTGAAGGTGGAACGTAGGTTGGGTCGAGCCGTTTGGCGCAACCCAACAGGTTCCCGCGAATTCCGTGTTCGCGATTGTTGGGTCTCGTGAAGGGCTCGACCCAACCTACGCGCCACCTTGGTCAGCATGACACACGACGCCACTGCAATCGCAAACAATACCTCGATTGCCCCGCCACGCGTGCCGCTGCGCAACAATCCCAAGTTTCGCGCGCTGGTCTATCAGCTTGCTCTGCTCGCACTGGCCGCATGGCTTGCCTACCAGTTCGCGCTCAACGCACGCGCTAATCTTGCGGCGCAACAGCTCTCGAGCGGATTCGGTTTTCTCGCCAATACCGCGGGATTTGGCGTGAACCAGTCGCTCATTCCCTACAGCGAAGCCGACAGCTACGGACGCGTTTTCCTCGTCGGCTTGGTCAATACTCTTTTGGTGGCGGGGGTCGGCATCGTGCTGGCAACGATCTTGGGCTTTGCCATCGGCATCGCGCGGCTGTCCCCCAATTGGCTCGTCGCGCGGCTCGCGGGCGGCTACGTCGAGCTGGTCCGCAATCTGCCCCTCCTGTTTCAGATTCTTTTCTGGTACCTGGCTGTGCTTGGCACCCTGCCGGGACCACGGCAAAGCCTCTCGCTGGGAGGAGCAATCTTTCTCAACAATCGTGGGCTCATCCTGCCTGCGCCGGTCATGCACAGGGGAGCAGGTCTTGTTGCCGGCGCATTGGTGTTTGGTGTCCTCGTCACCATCTCTCTTTCCTATTGGGCGAGAGCACGCCAGGCTCGCACGGGACAGCGCTTTCCTCTGCTGTGGCCTGCTGTTGCGCTCACGATTGGCTTGCCGCTGATTGTGCTGCTGGCAGCCGGCATACCCATCGGCATGGAATTTCCCGAGCTGCGCGGCTTTAATTTTGTCGGTGGAATTCGCTTGATCCCCGAGCTCATGGCTCTCCTCCTCGCGCTGACGATTTACACCGCCGCATTCATTGCCGAGATTGTCCGCGCGGGGATCCTCGCGGTGCCGCGCGGTCAGACGGAGGCGGCGCTCGCTTTGGGGCTGCACCGAGGACCGACGCTCCGCCTGGTCATTGTGCCGCAGGCCTTGCGGGTGATCGTGCCCCCGCTGACCAACCAATATCTCAATCTCACGAAGAATTCTTCGCTCGCCATTGCGATCGGGTATCCTGACCTGTTTGCAGTCTTTGCCGGCACCACTCTCAACCAGACCGGACAAGCCATCGAGATCATCGGCATCACCATGGCGGTCTACCTGTCCATTTCCCTTATGACCAGCGCATTGATGAATTGGTACAATGCGCGCACGAGCGTGGCTGCGCGTTGATGGCCTCACTGGCGCCATCCTACCTTCGGCGGTCCCTGGTCGAGCCGCAGCCGCCGCCGACCGGGGAGGCGACGGCCATGTCTTTGGTAAGGGCGCGACTTTTCGACCGGCCCAGCAATGTCGCTCTGACCGTGGTCAGCGCGGTTGTCGCCGCGCTGCTCGTGTGGCCGACGATCAGATTCTTGTTCATAGATGCCGTTTGGCACGGCGCCAGCCGCGTCGATTGTCTGCCGGAAACCGTTGGCCACGAAGTCGGCGCTTGCTGGCCCTTCATCGCAGCCAAGTTTCGGCAGTTCATGTACGGGTTCTATCCGGAAAGCGAGCAGTGGCGGGTCAACCTCACTTACCTGCTGGGCGTGATCCTGCTGGTCCCGCTTCTCGTGCCGCGTTTGCCCCATAAAGGAACGAACGCGGTCCTGTTCTTCGGAGTGTTCCCGCTCGTCGGCTTCTTTCTGCTCGTCGGAGGAGCGTTTGGGCTTCCCCATGTCGAGACGCGCCTCTGGGGCGGACTCCTGATCACGCTGGTGATCTCATTCACCGGCATCGTCTTCTCACTGCCGCTCGGCATAGTGCTGGCGCTCGGCCGGCGTTCCGACTTACCGATCATCCGCATGCTCAGCGTCATATTCATCGAGCTCTGGCGCGGCGTGCCGCTGATCACGGTGCTGTTCTTTGCAACCTACATGCTGCCATTGTTCCTGCCCGAAAGCTGGAAGATCGACCCTCTTTTGCGGGTTCTTGTTGGTGTAGTGCTGTTTGCGGCCGCCTATATGGCCGAGGTCGTGCGCGGCGGATTGCAGGCCATCCCGCGTGGGCAGTTCGAGGCCGCGATGGCGCTTGGCCTTGGCTATTGGCGGCTGATGGGGCTGATCGTGCTGCCGCAGGCGCTTCGGCTGGTGATCCCTGGCATCGTCAACTCCTTCATCGCCCTGTTCAAAGACACCAGCCTGGTCCTGATCGTTGCAATCTTTGATTTGCTCGGGCAATTGCGCGCTGCCTTCGCCGATCCGAGCTGGGCCACCCCGGTGACCCTGTTCACCGGCTTTGCCTTTGCCGGAATGATCTATTTTCTCTTCAGTTTCGGGATGTCGCGCTATGCGCTGTTCGTGGAGCGGCGCTTGAACCGTGCCGAGGCGCGCAGCGCCTGAGTCCTGATGTCTGCCGACGATCGCACAGGAAAGACTGAAGCTGCCGCCCCGCGTGGGACACCCGGGACAGCAACCACGTCCAAAGACATTGCGGTCGAGATTGCTGGCCTCCACAAGTGGTTCGGCGCTTTCCATGTGTTGCGCGACATCGACCTCACGGTGATGCGGGGAGAGCGCATCGTGATCTGCGGCCCCTCGGGCAGCGGCAAGTTGACCTTGCTTCGTTGCATCAATCGTCTTGAGGACTGGCAGCGCGGCCGCATCGTCGTCGATCAATTAGAGCTCAGCGCCGACCTCAAGAAGATCGACGAAGTGCGCCGCGAGGTTGGGATGGTGTTCCAGCAGTTCAACCTTTTTCCGCATTTGACGGTGCTTGAGAACTGCACGTTGGCGCCCATTTGGGTGCGCCGGATGCCGAAGAAGCGGGCCGAGGACATTGCGCGGCACCATCTCGCGCGCGTGCGCATTCCGGAGCAGGCGGACAAATATCCCGCTCAGCTCTCCGGCGGCCAACAACAGCGGGTGGCGATCGCCCGGGCGCTATGCATGGAGCCCAAGATCATGCTGTTCGACGAGCCGACCTCTGCGCTCGACCCGGAGATGGTCAAGGAGGTGCTCGATAGCATGGTCGCGCTGGCGCTCGACGGCATGACCATGCTGGTGGTGAGTCACGAAATGGGCTTCGCGCGGCAAGTCGCCAATCGCATCATTCTCATGGATGCCGGGCAGATCATTGAAGCGAACGCGCCTGACGCCTTTTTCGACCACCCACAGCACGAGCGCACCAGGCTGTTCCTGGGCCAGATTTTGCGATGAAAGCTGCGCACCGGCTCGGCGGCTGCTTCCAGACGGCTATAGCAGAAGTCAGGCGATGATCGGCGCCGCCAGCGCGTCGCTCGCCGGCAAGCATGGCAATGAGGCGGGGGCGTCGATGAACCCTCAAAGATTGCCGCTGAGGTCGTCGAAGAATGCTTTGTCCGCCTGCTCACCGATCACTGGCCGCGTAATGATGGTGCGACGGATCATGGCTATTCGTTCGCGCAGCACCACGGCGTCATCGGCGCGGCGAAGCTCGTTTTGCGCTGCCAACCTGACCGCCTCGGTGAGGCCAATCTGCCTGCGTTTTGCCAGAGTACGGACCAACTCGGTGGTGGTTTTGTCGCGGATGTGGGGCGGCATCATGGGTTTCGTTGGTACAGACGAACACATATCTGTCGTCTACACAAATCTTTTCTCTTATCCGAGAAGCGGGGGCGAAGGGGGTCCCGAAAAAGACGTTTGCAATTGCGCGACTTCACCTTTCAAAATTCGCAAGCGCGGGAGGAACCGATGAGCAACGCCAATGTCGATCTTATTCAGAGCCTTTACGCTGCGTTCGGCCGCGGCGATATCGCGACCATTGTCAACGCGCTTTCATCCGACGTCGATTGGAACGTCAATGGCCGGCACAAGGACCATCCGCTCATAGGCACCTGGAAAGGACCGGGCGAGGTGCAGAAATTCTTTCAGGGGATTGCCGAGCACCAGGAATTCGACTCGAGTTCTCGCCGCGCGAATTCTTTGCTGCCGAGGATCGGGTCTTTGCTCTCGGTCACTACGCCTGGAAAATGCGCAGGAGCGGCCGAACGGTGGCGAGCGATTGGGTGCACGTCTTCACAATCCGCGCCGGAAAGGTCGTCGGCTTCCGCGAGTTCACAGATACGGCGCAATTCGCGGAAGCTTTCCGCGGCTGAGCAAGTCGGCCGGACGTTCAAGGCGTGTGGGCCGGGCTAATCGTCCGCTGCATCATCGGTGGGCGGCAACCAGCGGCCCATCCGCCTCTTTCCACGCCGCGATGCCGCCTGTGATATGACACGCCGTGGCGAGACCGCAATCCTGCGCGGCCTGCACTGCCATGGCCGAGCGCTCCCCGTATGCGCAGTAGAACACGATGCGCTTGCCGGTCGCGCAAGCGAGCTCATGCACGAGGCCCCCAGGACCGACATTTTCAGCAAGGTCCGTGTAGGGCGCGTGCAGCGAGCGTGGGATGATCCCGTGCTTCGCGCGTTCCGATTGCTCCCGCAGGTCAACAAACGCCACCTCGGCGCAAGCGCTCAGCGCCAACGCCTCGCAGGCGCTCAGGGCCCAGCCGCGGCGTGTGATCTCGTCCTGCGCAAAGCCGACATGCATGTTCGCCGGCACTGCAACATCCATCATTTTCGGATTCGGCAGGTGGAGACTGTTCATCAGGTTGACGTATTCGTTGACCGATTTCACCTGCAGCCGCGGATTGAACCGCTTTTCCTCGCCTACCGTTGACACTGTCTCGCCCTTGTAGTCGTGGGCGGGAAAAATCAGAGTATCGTCCGGCAGGCGCAACAACTTGTTGAAGAGCGAGTCATATTGCGCCCGCGCGTCGCCGTTCTGAAAATCGGTCCGCCCCGTGCCGCGAATGAGAAGCGTGTCGCCGGTGAATACGCGGTCGCCCATGCGGAAGCTGTATGAATCGTCCGTGTGTCCCGGTGTGTAGAGGACATCCAGCGCAACGCCTTCAACCGTGAGCTTGTCGCCTTCCGCCAGCCGCATCGAGACCACGTCGGCCCTGCTGCGCTCGCCCATGACGGTGATGCAATGGGTGCGGTCGCGCAGCGCGCCGAGACCGGTGATGTGGTCGGCATGCAGATGGGTGTCGGCGGCCTTCACCAGCTTGAGGTCGAGCTCGTTGACGAGGCCGATGTAACGGTCGACCTTCTCCAGCACCGGATCGATGATCAGCGCCTCGCCGCCCCGGCGACTCGCAAGGATGTAGGTATAGGTGCCTGACGTGCTGTCGAAGAGCTGACGAAAGATCACGGCGACGTTCCCGCGGTTGTTTGTTGTTCCGGGCACATGGCGTTTGGCTCAATCGGAAGGTCGGCACGCGCGCCCCATTCGGACCAGGAACCGTCATAAAGAGCCGTCGGCGCTTTGCCGATGGCATCAAGCGCGAGCCAGAGTATCGCCGCCGTCAGGCCGGAGCCGCAACTGGTGATGATGGAGCGATCGAGATCGACGCCAGCCGCTGCAAACGCCTCCTCGATCTTGGCCTTGGCCGCCAGTCTTCCGTTTTCCACCACCACACTGGAGGGGACATTCAACGCGCCGGGCATATGGCCGGAACGCACGCCGGGACGTGGCTCGGGTGCCTGTCCGTGGAAGCGGTCGGCGGGACGCGCATCGACCACCTGTGCGCTGCGGCTCGCGAGGGCGGCACGGACCTCATCAAGCGAGGCCACGAGCTTGGCGGGACCCCGTACCTGGAACTGGCGAGCTGGGCGCGTAACCGCTCCCTGCTGCAGGGGCCGGCCTTCGCGCTTCCATTGCGGCAAGCCGCCGTCGAGTATGAACACTTTTTCCGCGCCGAACAGGTGAAAGGTCCACCATACCCGCGGCGCGGAGAACAGGCCTGCGCCGTCGTAGACAACGATGGTATCGGTGTCCGCGATGCCGAGAGCACCCACCTGGCGCGCGAACTGCTGCGCGTTCGGCAGCATATGCGGTAGCGGATTTGCGTGATCCGCGATGACATCGATGTCGAAGCGCACGGCGCCCGGGATGTGGCCCGCGAGATACTCTGCTGCGGGGTCCCGTTGCATGGCCGGAAGATAAGACGAGCCGTCGACCGCGACGGTATCGGGCGCATCCAGGCGGCTGGCAAGCCAGTCAGTTGACACGAGCCAGCGGCTGGAGGAGGGGAGGGAAGGCATGTTGCGGATACTTATCAGATTTACTGGAAAGGAACCCGCACTTTCGACTGCCGCTCGAGCCAGTCCGGCACCGGAAGCCCCTTTTCGCGCAGGAACTGCGGGTTGAACAGCTTCGATTGGTAGCGCGTTCCGTAGTCGGCGAGAATGGTGACGATCACATGGCCCGGTCCCATCTCCTTGGCAAGCCGGATGGCGCCGGCGACATTGATGCCGGTCGATCCACCCATGCAAAGGCCTTCGTGCTCGATGAGATCGAACAGAAGAGGCACCGCCTCCTCATCGGGTATCAGATATGGCCGGTCCACCTTGATGTCTTCAATAATCGCGGTGACGCGCCCAAGGCCGATGCCTTCGCTGATTGAGCCTCCCGCGGACGGCTTGGCTTCGCCGTGCGCAAACAGATTATACATCGCCGCGCCCTTGGGATCGGCGACACCGATCACGATGTCCTTCTTCTTTTCCCGCAAATAGGTCGACACGCCGGCAATCGTGCCGCCTGTCCCGATGGCGCAAATGAAGGCGTCGATCTTGCCGTTCGTCTGCTCCCAGATCTCCGGTCCCGTCGAGACAAAGTGCGCTTTGCGGTTGTCGAGATTATTCCACTGATCCGCGAAGATGACGCCATTTGGCTCCGTTTTGCGCAGCTCATCAGCAAGCCGCCGGCCGATGTGCTGATAATTATTCGGATTGCCGTAGGGCACGGCAGGAACTTCGACGAGCTCTGCTCCGCAGAGCCGCAGCGTGTCCTTCTTCTCCCTGCTCTGCGTCTCGGGAATGACGATCAGGGTGCGGTAGCCGCGCGCATTCGCCACCAAGGCAAGCCCGATGCCGGTATTGCCGGCGGTGCTCTCGACCACGAGACCGCCCGGCTTGAGCTCGCCCCGGGTCTCCGCCTCGAGGATCATCTGCCGCGCGGCGCGATCCTTGACCGACTGGCCCGGATTCATGAACTCGGCCTTGCCAAGAATGGTGCAGCCGGTTTCTGCCGAAGCGCGCTTGAGCGCAATCAAAGGCGTGTTGCCGATCGCTTCGACGATGCCGTCGCTGAATTGCATGTGGGTAGCCGGCGTTCCCTTAATGTCATCCCGGGGGCGAGTCACGGGACTATACGCTTCCCGCGAATTGGCCACGATCAGGTTTTCCGCGCAAGCGGCTTTGGAAAAAATAGCGATCCTGTCATCCCATAGAATACCGCGCGAACAAGCAAGGTTCTTGAAACCATAGTCGTTCTTTACGCAACGAGCCGGCCCCCGTTCATCGTTCCTTTGCGGCCCCGCTGTATGCCGTTGTGATGGGAAGTGTCAGTGAGTGCGGTCCCTCGCTTTTCTCGGCAGCAGCGCAATGAATCTCGACGTCAATACGCTTTTTCTCGTCACCGTCTATGTCGAAGCGATGCTCGGATTGCTCCTGCTGTTCGCCTGGGCGCAGAACACGCAGATATCGGCAGTAGCTTGGTGGGGTTGCGCGCACCTGTTGCGCGCAAGCTCGGTCACGGTGTTCGGCATGTATGGCAGCGTCAGCGAAGCGTTCACCATCGATCTCGCCAACGCGCTGTTGCTGTTGAGCTTCGCTGTGACTTGGAGCGGTGCGCGTATCTTTGGCGGGCGGCCTCCACTGCCCATGTATCTGGTCGCCGGCCCGGTGGCCTGGGTGATCTGCGCACACCTGCCGAGCTTCAGTGGCGAGTTGCAGATGCGCGTCCTCCTCTCTTCGGGCATCATCACCTCCTATACTTGGCTTGCCGCCTATGAGTTCTGGCGCGGGCGCGACGAGCCGCTGGTCTCGCGCTGGCCGGCCATCTTCATGCTCTTCGCGCATGGTGCGCTGTTCCTGTTGCGCACCCCGCTTGTCCTGCTGCTGCCGTGGTCGCCGGCCACCGAGGTGTTCGAGAGCGTGTGGCTTTCGGTGCTCAGCTTCGAGGCGCTTCTCTTCACCATTGCGATTGCCTTCATACTGCTGGCCATGGCCAAAGAGCGCACCGAATACCGTCACAGAACGGCGGCCATGGTCGATCCGTTGACTGGCATCGCCAATCGACGCTCTTTCCTGCACGACGGCCATGAGCTGATGAAGCGGCACGACTCCGACCCCTGCCCGACAGCTGTGCTTCTGATCGACCTCGATCATTTCAAGTCCATCAACGATCGCTTCGGGCACGCGGTCGGCGATCGGGTGCTGCAGGTTTTCGCCGATGCGGCACGCGCGAATGTGCGCTCATGCGATGTGATCGGCCGTCTGGGCGGCGAGGAATTCGCCGCGCTCCTTTACAATATCGGGCGCGACAAAACCCTGGCGCTCGCCGAACGGATCCGTTTGACCTTCGCGGAAGCGGCGGTCGAGGTGGACGGGCATCCCGTCGGGGCGACTGTGAGCATCGGTGTTGTTCTCAATCAAGACGGCCCGCTCAATATCGCCGAGCTGCTCGGACAGGCGGATCAGGCACTCTACTATGCGAAAGAGCGCGGCAGGAATCGCGTCGAGGTCGCCAGCCTCGATCTCGTGCGGCGTTCCCGCGATGGCGCGAGCAGGCTTACGCACACCCCGCCGGCCGAGGCGGCTGCGAAATCCGCAGCCTAAGGTGGCGCCCTCCAGCTTCCCGCCGCGCCTTCTTACGATAATGCCGTCGTCTGGACAGCCGATTGGCTCGCACCATACCGGCTGCTAGAACAACCGCCTGCACGTTGCCCCCCCAGCAGGGAAGATGAAGAGAAGCCTCGATCGGATCCTCACGACCCATGTCGGCAGCCTGATCCGGCCGCAAGCGCTGCAGCAATTCCTGCACGCCGAGCAATCCGGCGAGCCGTTCGATAAGCAGGCTTACGAAGCCTGTCTGACGCAATCGGTTGCCGAGATCGTTCGCCGGCAGACTGCGGCAGGAATTGACGTGATCAGCGACGGCGAGTTCGGAAAGAGCATCAGCTGGTCGCAATATGCCCTCGAACGTCTCAGCGGGTTCGAGCGCCGGCCAGTGAAACCTGGCGCCAATCCGTTCGCGCGCGGCGCGGATCGGGAACGATTTCCCGAATTCTATGCCGAGCTCGATGCGCGCGAAGGTATCGCCACGACCAGAGATTCTGTTTGTGTCGGTCCCATCGCCTATACTGGTCAGGTCGCGCTCGCCCGCGACATCAGGAATCTCACGGCGGCGCTCACCGGTGTTTCGGTAGAGGAGGCATTTCTTCCGGTGGCTGCGCCGGCAAGCGTTATTCCCGATCGCAAGAACGAATATTACAAGACCGACGAGGAATGCCTCGTCGCTATTGGCGAGGCGATGCGCAGCGAATACCGAACTATCGTCGAAGCGGGTTTCCTCCTGCAACTCGACGACGCGCGTGCAGCTGTCACCTATGACCGGATGGTGCCGCCGGCAAGCTTTGACGATTACCGCAGTTGGGTTGCGCGGCATGTGGAAGTGCTCAACCACGCCATCGCAGACCTTCCGCCCGAGCGCATCCGCTATCACATCTGCTGGGGTAGCTGGCCGGGACCGCACACGACCGATGTCCCGCTCAAGGATATCGTTGACCTGATCCTGTCGGTGAACGTTGGCGCCTATGTGATCGAGGGCGCCAATCCGCGCCACGAGCACGAGTGGAAGGTGTGGCAGGACGTCAAGCTGCCCGAGGGGAAGGTGCTCATTCCCGGCGTCATCAGCCATGCCACGAATGTGGTGGAGCATCCCGAGCTCGTGGCCGAGCGCATCACGCGCCTGGCGCGGCTCGTCGGTCGCGACAACATCATCGCCGGCACGGACTGCGGGTTTGCGCAGGGACCGTTCCACCGCCGCGTTCATCCCACCATCATGTGGGCGAAGCTGGAGTCATTGGCGCAGGGCGCGCGGCTTGCTACCGCCGAGCTGTGGCGGTGAACACCTGCTGCTGCGCTTGGTCGCGCACAGCATTAAGGGAGGTGTCCGAAATGCATCTGACAACCGCGCTGTCGGCCGTGCTCGCTCTGCTGCTTTCTGCGTTCTTGACCGTCGCGGCACCGGCGCAGGACTATCCCACGCATCCCGTCAAGATCGTCGTGCCGTTCGGCGCCGGCGGCCCTGCCGACGTTTATTCGCGCGTGCTTGCGCAACACCTTTCCGAGGCTCTCAAGCAACCGTTCGTGGTCGAGGACCGTCCGGGCGCCGGCTCCATCATCGGCACCGATGCGGTGGCGAAGTCTCCACCCGACGGCTACACGCTGCTGGCGATGTCCAACACCCATACGACCAACGAATTGCTGATCCCGAACAAACCGTTCCAGCTGATGCGCGATTTCGTGCCGGTGGCTGGCATCAACTATTCCGACCTCGTCATGGTGGTCCACCCTTCGGTGCCGGCAAAGGACCTGCGGGAATTCATAGCTTACGCGAAATTGAGGCCGGGCGAGCTTAACTACGCGTCCTCGGGCGCGGGCACGCCCTATCACATGGCGGCGGAGCTGTTCAAAGCGATGAGCGGCACCAACCTCGTGCACGTTCCCCATAAGGCCTCGGGCGAGGCGCGCAACAGCGTCATCGGCGGACACGTCCAGATGATGTTTGACGCCATCACCACCATGGCGCCGAACGTCAAGGCAGGCCAGGTGCGTGCGCTCGGCACTTCGGCCTTGCGGCGATCGAGCGTGCTGCCTGACATTGCCACCATCGCCGAAGCTGGCGTGCCAGGGTACGAGTTAACCATCTGGCTCGGCATCATGGCGCCGGTCGGCACGCCGCAGCCGATCGTCGAACGGCTTAACGCCGAGATCAACAGGGTGATTGATCGCGCCGACGTAAAGGACGCTTGGGACAAGCAAGGCGCGGTGCCGCTCAAGTTGAGCCCGGCAGAGTTCGACAAATACCTGCGCAGTGATATTGAAAAATGGGCGCACGTGGTCAAGCTGTCCGGGGCACAGGCGCAGTAGGGCGAGGCATGCCTCCCCCAACGGTCGGCGCTCAACCCGTAGCCCGCATGAGCGTAGCGAAATGCGGGTTCCCGGATGTCGACTTGCTTCGCTCATCCGGGCTACGGCTCATCCCCTGGGGTCATAGCTGCGCGGATGTTGCAGCCTTATCGGCGAAACGGCCGAAACTGGCGCAACTCATGAAAGGCGCGCCAGGTTGATGGCGGTCGCCTTACGAAGCGCGAGGAACCCATGCTTTCAGCGACGAGGTTCTCGCTCATCCTTTTCGGGCTGGCGCAGCTTCTCAAGTATTGCGCTTGGCGGTACCCGGTTTTTCGCGCGCGTTTGAAGGAGCGCAATCTCGTGGCGCAGATCAAGGCGCGCGACGAGGAAATCGGCCGCTGGTTCGCGATCAGCAACGGACGCATTACGTCAGGCTCGGGGTTGCGAGCCGATGCCGATGTGACATTGGCGTTCAAGAACGCAGCCCTCGGTGTCAGTCTGCTGATGCCGCCGATCAACTGGCTCGATCAGATCAACGCACAGAAGGATTTCAAGCTCACCGTCGATGGTCCCGAGGATCTCACCAACTGGTTTGCCCAAACCATCATGATGAGCCAGTCCGTGGGGCTGAAGATCGGCACGCGGCTTGCCGACGGCAGCATGCGCTATTGCAACATGACCAATGGCGGCCCGGTCTTCGTCTATGTCAAGGACGGCAAGATCACCCGCATGACGCCGATCGATTTTTCCGACGAGGATCCGCCGCCGTGGACCATCGAGGCGCGCGGCATGAAGTTCACGCCGCCGCGCAAGACGACGCTTGCGCCGCATGGGCAGAACGCCAAGTCCATCATCTATTCGCCCGCCCGGCTGCTCTACCCGATGAAGCGGGTAGACTTTGATCCGAAGGGCGAGCGCAATGAGCAAAACCGCGGCAAGTCAGGTTACGCGCGCATCTCCTGGGAGGAAGCGCTCGACCTTGTTGCAGGCGAGATCAAGCGATTGAAGCGCGCCTATGGCCCGGGCGTCATGACGGTGTCGCACGGCTCGCACCATACCTGGGGCAACATCGGCTACTATCTTTCGGCGCTGTTCCGCTTCCGCAACGCCGTCGGTTACACGCAAATCCATCACAATCCCGACAGCTGGGAAGGCTGGTACTGGGGCGCGGTGCACCATTGGGGCTATACGCTGCGCGTCGGCCAGCCGGAGACCTACGGCACGGTCGAGGACTGTCTCAAGAACTGCGACATGATCGTGTTCTGGTCGGCCGACCCCGAGTTGACCTCAGGGTCGTACGGCGCGCAGGAAGGCACGGTGCGCCGCCAGTGGCTCAAGAATCCCAAGCTCGGCATCAAGGTCGTTCACGTCGATCCCTATTACAACGCTTCCGCGCAATTCCTGCCCGGCAAGTGGTTTGCGCCGAGACCGACCACATCGGTCGCGATGGCGATGTCGATCGCGTACGTGTGGATCAAGGAGGGGCTTTACGACAAGGATTACGTCAAGACCCACACCGTCGGCTTCGACAAGTGGAAGGCTTATCTCCTCGGCGAGGAGGACGGGGTAGCGAAGACGCCGGAGTGGCAGGAGAAGGAAACCGGCGTTCCGGCCAAGGATGTGCGTGCGCTCGCGCGCGAATGGGGGAACAAGCGCGTTTATCTTGCGCCCGGCGGCTGGGGCAACGGTCATGGCGGCGCCTGCCGCAACCAGACCGGCATCCAATGGGCGCGCGTGATGGTGTGTCTTGCCGCCATGCAGGGGCTGGGCAAGCCGGGCGTCAACATGGGTAACCTGCAATGGGGCTGCCCCGTTGACTTTCAGTTTTATTTCCCGGGCTATTCCGAAGGCGGAATGTCGGGTGATCTCGAAGGCACGGCGCTGCCGGTCTCGCTCTATCAGCGCATGCCGCAGCTTCCCAGCATGGGGACGCCCTATCAGCGCATTCCACGGCTGCGCACGCCGGAGGCGATCATCGACGGCAAGGCCGAGGGTTATCCTTGGATCGGCAAGTCCATCGAGCATCAGTTTGCGAAATTCGCCTATCCGGCGCCGGGACATGCGCCGGTGCGCATGATGTACAAATACGGCGGCTCCATTCTCTCCACCATGAACAACACCAACCGCTGGGTGCGAATGTACCAGTCGGCCAATCTCGAATTCGTTGTGAACCAATCCATCTGGTTCGAGGGCGAGTCAAAATTTGCCGATGTGATCTTGCCGGCCTGCACCAATTTCGAGCGCGTCGACATCAGCGAATGGGCTGGGCTCGGCGGCTACGGCCATCATGGCCAGCAGCAGCTTAATCACCGCGTCATCATCTTCCAGGCGCCGGCGATCGCGCCGCTCGGAGAATCGAAATCCGACTTCTGGATCTTCAACGAAATCTGCAAGCGGCTGGGGCTTGCCAACTATTTCTCCGAGGGCGTCAACGAGATCGACTGGGTGAAGCGGCTCTATCTCGCCTCCGACATGCCGAAAGTCATCTCGTGGCGGAAATTCATCAAGCGCGGCTACTACGTGGTGCCGGCGGAGAAGGAGAAGCTGCGCGCGCCGGTGTCGTTCCGCTGGTTCTGGGAGAATCGCAAAAAGGACGTGCCCGAGGCGCAGCCGCTGCCCTCCGACTATGCGGGCGAGTATCTGCGCGGTCTGCAGACGCAGTCGGGCAAGCTCGAATTCGAGTGCAACAGCCTCAAGCGCTTCAACGATCCGGAGCGGCCGCCGATCGTGAAATACCAGCCGTCTTGGGAGGGGCCACACTCGGGCGACATGTACCGGCGCTATCCGCTGCAGATGCTCACGCCGCATTCGAAGTATTCCTTCCACACCCAGGGCGACGGCAAGGACTCGTTCCTGCTCAACATCGAGGATCACCGCGTCAATGTCGGCGGCTATTACTATTGGATCATGCGGCTCAACGCGGACGACGCCGCCGAGCGCGGGATCAAGAAACATGATCTGGTCAAGGTCTATAACGATCGCGGGGCGGTGATCTGTGCGGCGCTGCCGACGCAGCGGCTTCCGCACGGCGTATGCCACGGCTATGAGTTGTCAGCCGTGTACGATCCGATGGGCGAGCCGGGGAAATCGGTCGATCGGGGAGGGTGCCTCAATCTGCTCACGCCTGAGCGCACCCAAACGAAATCCACCCATTCCATCGCCGGCTCCAATGCGCTGGTGCAGGTCGAAGTCTGGGATGGCCGCAGCGAGCACATGTCGGAGACGTTTGTGCGCATGGAGAAGGACCGGGAAATGCGCGAGTCCCTCACGGCCGCGCACCTCGTCCCGGCGAAGTGAACATGACGTTCTCTCGCCTGTCATGCCCGCGCAGGCGGGCAACCAGTAACCGCAGGCGCATCGATCTAGCATTGACGGCCTGCAACACCCCGGCGCCGCTTACTGGATCATCCGCTTACGCGGATGATGACGCCCGAGGGTGAAGGCGTGAGGCGGAGACAACACATGCAGAAATGGAACATGATCATCGATGTCGCCGAGTGCACGAACTGCCAATTGTGCGCGCTCGCGGCGATGGACGAATATGTCGGCAACGACTGGCCGGGCTACACCGCACCAATGCCGAAGCATGGCCATAAGTGGATCAACATCCTGCAAAAAGAGCGTGGGCAGATGCCGATGATCGACATCGCCTATGTTCCAACCATGTGCAATCACTGCGACAATGCGCCATGTCAGGCCAAAGGCGGCGATGCGGTGAAGAAGCGCGATGACGGCATCGTGCTCATCGACCCGGAGAAGGCGAAGGGGCGCAAGGATCTGGTCGAGGCTTGCCCTTTCGGCCACATCTGGTGGAACGAGGAGCTCAAGCTCCCGCAGATCTGGCCGTTCGATGCGCATCTCATCGATCAGGGCTGGCAGCAGACGCGCGGGCAGCAGTCCTGCCCCACGGGCGCCATGCGCGCGCTCAAGCTTGAGGACGAGGAGATGGCGCGCATGGCGCGCGACGAGGGCCTCGAAGTGATGAAGCCTGAGCTGGGCACGCGACCGCGCGTCTACTACCGCAACCTCTGGCGCTATTCGAAATGCTTCATCGGCGGGACGCTCTCAGCCGAGGCGAACGGGGTCGTCGATTGCGTCGAGGGTGCGCACATCACGCTCGCGAAGGACGGCCGCGCCATTGCCGAGACCACCAGCAACAACTACGGTGACTTCAAGTTCGACAAGCTGGACGAAGGTTCCGGCACCTACGTTGTGGAGATATCGGCCAAGGGACGGAGCAGGAAGACCGTCGAAGCCAAGCTCGGGGTGAGCATCAATCTCGGCGAGATACGAGTTTAGGTGATCGCTTCCATGCAGCTTGTCATTCCGGAGAGTCGCGGAGCGACGAATCCGGAATCCATGACCATCGACCTGGGTTATGGATTCCGGGCTCTCGGCCGTTCCGGCCTCGCCCCAGAATGACGGCCGATGTGGTTCTTGTGAACTCCACGCCGCTCGTCTTCCCGCAGGTCGCCGCTCTTTACGCGATGCTGTTCCCCTGGGCTGAATTGGCGTTGCGGGCGGTCGTGGGGCTTGCGCTGGTGCCGCACGGGCTGCGCAACACGCTCGGGATGTTTCCTGGGACGGGAGTGCGCGCGCATAATCTCAGCGCGCTCGCACGCCAGCTTGATAGCGATGGCTATCGTCCGGGAGGCTTCTGGGCTCCTGCAATTTCTGTCACTCAGCTTGTTTTTGGCCCGATGCTCGCAATTGGACTGTTGACCCGGCCAGTTGCTGTTCCCATCGTGCTCTTTCTCGCTGTCTCCAATTACGAGCGCTGGCGCGTAGGTGGCTATTTCTGGAACAAGACCGGCCTTGAATACACGCTGATGTGGACCGTGGCGGCTTTCTATTTCCTCGTGCGCGGCGGCGGCCCTTTGTCCGTGGATCATCTTCTCATTGGCCGTGAGTTTTGAGGCCCGGCATCTTCCGCCGTCATGCCCGCGCATGCGGGCATCCAGTAATCCCGATAGGGCGGGCGGATCTCAGCGGGTCGATCAATCAGCGGATCAAACGCATGAACGGTGATTACTGGATCGGGCGCTTGAAGCGGGCGATAACGATTGAGGATAAGCGCGTCACGGTGCACATGACGAGGAGTCTTGCTGCGCTGGCACTGCTCAGTGCGCTCGCATGTTCTCCGGCCGCGGGGCAGGACTATCCGAGCCGGCTGATCAAGCTGCTGCAAGGCTTTCCCCCCGGCGGCAATGTGGAGTTTGTCGCGCGCTTGCTGGCGCACGAGATGTCAAAGAGTCTCTGGCCAGACGATCATCGTCGAGGCAAAGCCCGGTCAAGCCGGCAGCCTTGCCGCCGAGGCGGTCGCGAGCGCCGACCCCGACGGCTACACGCTTCTCCTCGTTGCCGGGGCGCATCCGGCCACCGCGGCGATCTACAAGAAGCTGAAATACGATCCGGTTGATGCCTTCGCCTGGATCTCGACGGCAAGCTTCTATCCGTTCGTCATCTGCGTGCGCCAGGATTTAAAGCTCAAGGCATTCGCCGATCTGATCGCCACTGCGCGGGCCGAACCCGGGAGGGTGAGCTCGGGGACCGCCGGCAACGGCTCAATCGCCCATATGACGACGGAGTTGCTTGGGCAGCGCGCGGGCGTGCGATTCCTCCCGGTACCGTACCGGGGCGAGGCGCCGGCCGTGACCGGGCTGCTCAGCGGCGACGTCGATTTCGTGGTGGCGACCGCCGCGTTGGCCATTCCTCACATCCGCTCCGGCGTGGTGCGCGCGCTGGCTGTCACCGGCGCGAGCAGATGGAAGGATATTCCGGAGGTTGCGACCGTCGCCGAGGGAGGCCTGCGCGATGTCGAGGTCATTTCCTGGTCCGGAATGGCCGCTCCCACCAGGACACCGCAGCCCATTATCGATCGGCTGCATGGCGAGATCGCCAAGGCGATCGCCGTGCCGGACGTTCGCAGCAAGCTCGAGGCTGCGGGAAGCGAGGTGCGCGCAACGACGCCGGCCGAGATGCGCGGTCTTGTCGAACGCCAGGTAAAGATGTGGAGCAAGGTCGCCAAGGAGGCCAAGATTGAGCTTGATTGACTCCTCAATCCGGAATGGGAGCACGCCGGCCGGGAACAGAGACACAAACGCGCCGGCAGGCTAAGTTGCCGGAAGTCGCACATCATTGATGGCCGCAGGAGCTTCGATCATGCTTGATATCACCAAGCCTTTGCCCGCCCAGGCAAGCATCCCATTCAACGCCGACCGGCTCGACCGCCTCATGGATGAGGCCGGCATCGATGTCCTTTGCGTGAGCTCGAAGCACAACGTGCAATACCTGCTCGGCGGACATCGCGCTTTTTTCTTTGAAAGCATGGATGCGATGGGCTTGAGCCGCTACCTGCCGGTGCTGGTCTATCCGAAAGGCCACCGGCAAAAGGCCGGATATTTCGGCCACCGCATGGAGGGGTTTCAGAAGGAGAATACGCCGTTCTGGGTGCCGGAGGTGCAAACCAATTCGTCGGGTTCGCTTGATGCCATGGCGAAGGCAATTGACTACATCCGCCGCGCCGGCATGAAGACCGCAAGGATCGGCGCCGAGCTTTCCTTCCTGCCCGTCGATGCAGGCAATGCACTGCGCAAGGCATTTCCCGACAGCGAGATGGTGGACGCCGTTTTCGTGCTGGAGCGGTTGCGCGCGGTGAAGAGCCCGGCCGAGCTCAGGCAGCTGCGCATCGCGTCCGAAGGGGTGATCGATTCCATGCTGGCGGTGATCGCCAAGCATGGGCCGGGAGCGACCAAGCGCGAATTGACGCAAGCGCTTCGGACCGAGGAAACAAGCCGTGGCCTCACCTTCGATTACTGCCTGATCACCGCCGGATCGAGCCTCAATCGCGCGCCGTCGGAGCAGAAATGGGAGAAAGGCGACATCCTCTCGCTGGATTCCGGAGGCAATTATCACGGCTATATCGGCGACGTCTGCCGTATGGCCATTCACGGCGAGCCCGATGCTGAGCTCGAAGACCTCCTCGGCGAGATCGAGGCGATTTAGCGCGCCGCCATGAAACCGATCAAGGCGGCCGCAATTGCCAACGTGATCTATGGCGCGGCCGAGCCGCTGGTGCGCAAGTCAAAGCAACACAACCACATGCATTTTCTTGCGCATGGCATGGGCCTGGTCAGCCACGAGGCGCCGCGGCTCACCGCCTCTGGCCCGGTGCCGTACGACGCCTACGACGCCGAGCGCCCGCTTGAAGCCGGGATGGTGATCTCAGTGGAGACGACGCTGCAACATCCTCAGCGCGGATTCATCAAGCTCGAGGACACTGTCGTCGTCACCGACAAGGGCTTCGATATCTACGGCGAGGGTGGCCGCGGCTGGAATCGCGGCGGCACCGCGGTGCGCTGATCTTTCCCTCTCCCGCTTGCGCGAGAGGAGCGCGACCCGCAAGCGGGGCCGGGTGAGGGGCGGCAAACTTTAAATGCTCAACGCGACCAGCGTAACAATGCCGATCCCGATCACCAGCACTGCGAGGGCAACGGGATCGTAATCGAGCCAATGCCGGCCTTGCACACGCATGACGCCCTCACCCACATCTCTATGCGGCCATTCTTCTATGCGGCGCGCTGCCGCATGCGATGGCCCTCTTTTTTAGTCGCGCTGGCAATCTCGACGGTTCAATCCCGGCGCACAGCAAGGGATTGAGCCACTTTGACTGATGTCCGCTCGCCAACGGACGCGGTGCCGTTTTTACCGGCGCTTTCTAAAAATCACGCCGCGGCATCAGCTCGCATTTGCTTAAACTTCAAAGCATCTCGCTCAACGGTTGGGCACCACGGCCGGGTCGTTGGCGATTTTCGGCGTTCCGCTCAGATCCAATCCCCCAATCGGATTGGTCGTGGGCGCGCGCCGGCCGCCACCCGCGCCGCTTGTGCCTGTCCCAGACCCGGAAGGCGTGGTTGGGGACGTAGCCGATGGGCCCCCCAGCGGCGTTGCCTGCCCGCGGCCCGCGGGAATTCCTAAAGGCGCTCCCGTGTCTGGGGTGCCGTTGTTCGAAGGCATGGTCACGGATTGACCCGGCGTCGGCGCTGGACTGGGCCCGGTGCCGCTTGGAATGGGGTTGCCGGCAGGATTGCTGCCTGGCGCTCCCGCCAGTCGCGCCGGTAGCGCCTGCTCCGAGCCCGGTGGTAGCCCCAGTGCCGGGGGTTGCCGCAGCGCCAGCACCAGAAGTGCCTACGCCAGAAGCTGCGCCCGCGCCAGCCGATCCCGCGCCTGCGCCGCCTCCACCCCCACCTGCTCCGCCACCCCCCTCCTCCGCCTTGCGCAAGCGCGAGCGAGGCGCTCAGAAACAAGGGAATCGCCGCAGCGGCAAGGTGGGCAGGCAAGAAACGCATTGCAGCTCTCCGATGATGTTTGCTCGACGGCAACGCGCGCGTGGTTGCGTCAGTTCCGGGCGCGCAAGGCGGACTCCTCCACTCATGGGCAACGTCGCGGAATCAGGCCGTGCGGAGCGCAGCAGGCGAGTACTCAACTCGTCGAAATCGGATGGCCGGCGAAACTCAGATGGGGGCGGATTGAGGGCGGAAGCTCCAGCTTGCCAATTCAGTTTGGCGATCAGATCATTGTGATCATTGATCTCAAATAGAAGTCCCTCCGATGCCTGGCAATCTCCACGTGCGCAACCTGGATGATGACTTGATCTCAAGATTGAAGCGGCGCGCTGCCCGCCATGGCCGGTCCACGGAGGCCGAGCACCGGGAGATACTTCGCCAGGCGCTTGCAAGTGAGGTCGAGCCCTCCTTCGAAGCGTTGGCAGCCGATTTGCGCAAGCTCACCAGGGCTCGCAAGCAGACGCCGTCGGAAATCCTGTTGCGTGAAGGACGCAAGCAGCGGTGAAGGCATACGTCATCGACGCCAGCATTGCAGTCAAATGGATTGTCGATGAGTCCGGCACTACCGATGCCCTCGCTCTGCGCGGAAAAGCCCGGCTGATCGCTCCTGAGCTCCTGATCGCAGAATGTGCGAACATTCTCTGGAAGAAGGTTCGACGGAATGAGTTGTCAAAAGAGCAAGCGCTCCTCGCGGGCCGCCTCCTTGAGGGCGCTGACGTTGAATTACTATCAACCCGATCGCTGCTCGAGACCGCAACTTCGATCGCGATCGAGTTGGATCACCCAGCGTATGGCTGCTTGTACATGGCCTTGGCCGCGGCGACCGATTGCCGCTTTGTGACCGCGGACGAGCGTCTGCTGCGCAAGCTCGCGCAGGGCGGCTGCGACGAATGGCGTGACAGAGTGATCTCGTTGAGGGCTGCAGCCGCTTCGTACGCCGGAGAGAATACGGGCAATGACGCCTCACGAACGCCACGTTGTCTGGAAACGAGCGCGCACTCGCACCGATGAGCACGCGCGCGAGGTGACCAAGTTAATTGAAGATTCCGGCTTGCCGTATTCCGATGACGCATCGTTGAGGATGGATGACCCCGTCACCATACGTATGTTTGAAATAATCAATTCGGCGGAAGGCAGGGCTGCCATGATCGCTGCGACAGAGAAGGGTTTGCCGGCAATCAGCGGGGTGGATCATAGACTGAGCGCCGAGCTGGGTGTGGATTATGGGGGGCATAATCAGGCTACTCAAACAGCCGGCTTTCTTGTCGCCGAACGCGTGCGGCAGCTCGGTTATCGCAATTCTGGCAGAAAGGGAAAGTTGCCGGAGCGAAGTATCGCCAAGACAGCCGAGATTTTCGTGAAAAAACGTGTTCCTTGAACAAATTTGCCGCTGAATTGGCACGCAGCCAACATCGCCACGCCGAATGCAGCGTTCGCAGCTTTGTGCTATTTGGCTCCCCGGGTCGGATTCGAACCAACGACCAACCGGTTAACAGCCGGTTGCTCTACCGCTGAGCTACCGGGGAGCAGGGGCGATTGGGTGAATACCCACTTCCGCCTATCACAAACCGCCTCTGCATTGCAAAGTGGGAATTCCGCACGGACAAAGCGAACGGTGATCGCCGAGGAAGCTGGAGGCCACGCCCGGAATTGAACCGGGGTACACGGTTTTGCAGACCGTTGCGTAACCACTCCGCCACGTGGCCTTGACGCGCATCTTTAGTACCGCTGCCCAACGGCTGAAGCAATCGCCACCGGCACTGGCAGACACTCGCCGCTCCAGTTCGCCGGCTACGGCGCGGTTTAATCGACCCTTCTGTGATGATGGTCACAGACGATTTCCGCGCTTGGGGGCACATTGCCAGTCATGGCTGATCCCGAATGTCAGACGGGGTCGTGGACGCAGCCGGTTTATGGAGGGTGGGATCATGAATGCTTCAGTGAAGAAATACGCAGCCTCGCCAGGTTCGCGTAAGATCATTGGCCTCGCGGTGGCGGCGGTGCTGATCGCCGTGGCAGCGAGTGGATGGGCGAGCGGGGTGGGCACTTCGCAGGTGGCGGTCAGCGGCGGGCACTACAATCTGCAGCCGGTCTGGTAATTGCCAGGGCAAGGGTTGTTGTCAGTGCGGCGCCGCCAACTTTGCGCGCGGTTTCGTCACGGCTTGCGTTGCGCCAACTCTTGCCGGTAAAGAAACGCCTCCGCTTAAAGCGTGAAGGGCGCCAATGATCGACTTTGCCGCGGCGCGCCGCATGATGGTCGACAGCCAGGTCCGCACCGGTGACGTGACCGATCAGCGCATTCCCGCCGGCATGCTCGATCTGCCTCGTGAACGCTTCGTGCCCCCGGACAATGCGGCTCTTTCCTATCTCGATTTCGATGTGCCGGTTTCGCGCTCCCCGGGAGTTGGACGCCGGCTGCTCAAGCCCATGGTGCTCGCCAAAATGGTGCAGGCGGCTGAGGTCCGCCCTGCCGATCATGTTCTCGATGTCGGCTGCGCAACTGGCTATTCATCGGCGCTTCTCGCAAGGCTTGCTGCCACTGTGGTTGCACTTGAGGAGGACCCTGCTCTCGCCAAGCTTGCGGACGCCAACCTGCGCGAGTTCGCCCCCGGGAGAGCTACGCTGGTAACGGGGCCGCTACCGGACGGTTGGCCCAAACGCGCGCCCTATGACGTCATTTTTCTCAATGGCGTGACCGAGATCGCCCCTCATGACCTTTGTGGTCAGCTCAAAGATCAGGGACGATTGGTAGCGCTCGTCGGCCGTGGCCCGAGTTGTCGGGCGATGCTCTACCGTTGCAGCGGCGGCGATGTGAGCGGACGGCCCCTGTTCGATGCCGCTGGACCAATGCTTCCCGATTTTGCCGCGCCGGCGCAATTCGTATTCTAGAAACGCAAGTTCTGGACGCGCAAGCGCGCTGCGCGGGGATAATAAGTCGCATTTCCAGTCGGATAAATCCGTCTGTTCGTTTGCGCCTTGAAGATTGTCACGATTGAAAGCAATGCGAATTGCAATTGTGTGGCGCGAGAACACCAACCATCAATTTTTTCTGAAAAGCATCGCTTTTCCAAAGCTTTCGGACGACCCGCCGCAATTTTGGTTATTTTGGTGCCGACGGTCCGCACCGGGTTTCGGCTGCGTTCCGCGAGGGGCAGCGCGTCCTGTCGCGTGGGGAAGAGTATGTGGAGTGGGCTCAGTCGTTGCCGCCATGTGGCAGAAAGGATGACGCTGGTCGCGCTCCTCGCCGCGGGAACAACGCCGCTGCCGTCAACGACCTTTGCGATTGAGCTCGGTTACGAGACCCGGGTGGGTGCAGGCGCGGGCGCGGGCACCCTCGAAGGCGCGTTGGTTTTGGCCTACCAGAATAATCCGCAGCTCAACGCGCAGCGCGCAGCAACCCGCGCCGCCGACGAAAACGTGCCCACGGCTCTCGCCGGCTACCGGCCGCGAGTGACGGGAACATCCAGCCTCACCGAGCAATATCTCGATACAACCATCAAGACTCCGACGGCGACCGGTGCTGCGCTGTATGCCCAGACCAAAGGCGCTGGTGCGGCTTCTGCCTTCGGCCTTACGACGACACAAACCCTCTACAATGGATTTCAGACCGGAAACCGCACGCGGCAAGCGGAAGGGCAGGTCTTCGCCGCGCGCGAAACTCTGCGCTCGACCGATCAGACCATTCTGCTCAATGGCGCCACCGCCTACATGAATCTTTTGCGCGATGCCGCCATCCTTGAGCTCCAGCGCAGCAACGTGAATGTGCTCGAAGTTACGTTGCGCCAGACACGCGACCGCTTTGCCGCCGGCGAAGTCACGCGAACCGACGTGGCGCAGGCGGAATCGAGTCTGGCGGCCGGGAGGTCGCAGCTTGCCTCCGCCGAATCCAACTACGTCACCTCGCGCGCGAACTATCGCCAGGTGATCGGCGTCGAACCGCCGCCGCGGCTGGCGCCGGGCACCCCGGTCGACCGGCTGTCGCCGCGAACCATTGATGGCGCCATTTCCCGCGGCCGCAGCGAGCATCCCAGCATCACCACTGCGATGTACAATGTCGATGTCGCTGGCCTTCAGGTGAAGATTGCCGAGGGAGCGCTGTATCCGACTGTGGCGGCAGTCGGAAATGTTCAGAAAACCTTCGGGCCGACTAACAGCCTGGCCGTTCTGGAAACCTTGTCGGCATCGCTTGCAGCGCAGCTCACAGTTCCGCTCTACCAGGGAGGAGCCGAGTACGCGGCAATTCGACAGTCAAAGGAAACCTTGGCCCAGCGCCGGCTCGATCTCGACACTGCCCGCGACCAGGTGCAGTCCGCGATAGTGCAGTCGTGGGGCCAGCTCGAGGCAGCCAAGGCCCAGATCAGCGCCACCACGGCGCAGGTGACCGCGGCCGAAGTGGCGCTCAACGGCGTGAGGGAGGAAGCCCGGGTGGGGCAGCGCACAACGCTCGACGTCCTCAATGCGCAGCAGGCCCTCGTCAATGCGCGGGTTGCTTTGGTTACGGCGCAGCGCGATCGGGTGGTCGCTTCGTATAGCCTGCTGGCGTCTGTCGGCAGCCTCTCGCCGCAGGTGCTTGGGCTTCGGATCGAGGTCTACGATGCCATGGTGCACTACCAGCAAACCCGTGACGCGTGGGGTGGGGTACGTATCCCGGATGGCCGCTAGGAGCGACGATCTGCGGTCTGCTTGCGCGCGATTGTTGTTTCCCTTCGGTCCGCCATGCAATACTCGTATAGGATTCATTTGAGATTCGGCGGGAATCGGGGACGCGCTCAGGCCGGGGCGATGGGAGCGGGGAAGGTTCGATGACGCAGCCTGCAAAGGGTCCAGAGCCCTCCATGGAGGAGATTCTCGCCTCGATTCGCAGGATCATTTCCGACGAGCCGCCCAGCAAGCAACCGGCCGCCGACAACTGGCGGAGCGACAGTTCCCGCCCTGCGGCTCCTCTGGGAGAGACCCCGCGCGAAGAGGTTTCTCCTCCTGACAACAGGTTTCCCGGCGATGACATGAATGCCGGGGTTTTGCGTGACGAGAATCTGCGCCAGGAGACCCTGCGCACCACAAATCTGCGCGGTGAGAATGTGCGTTCGGCGAACGTTGGGGGTTTCCGTGACGATCGCGCAATTTCCGAGGGCCCCGCTCAAGAACCTCCGACGAGACCGGCGGGTTGGGCGGACAGCGCCTCGCACGCGCGAGCGCCCTTTTCGCCGCGGCCGCCTGCGCGCAACGACGAGCCCGCTTCGCGTTTCCTTGCGGCCCGTGAGCCGCCAAGCGTGTCACTCCGGTCAATCCCGCCGGCGCCCGAGGCTGCGCCGGCAGAGGAAGGAATCGACGCAGTCTTGGCGGCGCTCCACAAGTCCGGCCAAGCCTCAATGTCGCCGGAGCCAGCGCCCAATCATTTGGAGCCGCACGAGACAATAGAGCCAGGGGAAACAATGCCGCGTTCTATGTTGGCGGGCGCGGATGATCTCGGCGACGCCTCGACCGAGGCATTGGAAGAGCTACGGCTCGAGGTTTTGCAGCCACCGCCGGCACAAAACCGCCATCGCGCCGAGCCGATGCCCGAGCGCGCAAATGACAGCCAACCTCGCAGCCGTCGCGATGGGGGTGATGAGCTCGGCGAGCAGGGGCTCGTCTCGGTGGCAACAAGCGCTGCTGTCGATTCCGCCTTCAACACGCTTGCGCAAACAGTCCTGGTGCAAAACGGTCGCACACTCGAAGATCTGGTCAGGGAAATGCTGCGCCCCATGCTGAAGGTCTGGTTGGACGACAATCTGCCGAGCCTTGTGGAGCGCCTGGTGCGCGCGGAGATCGAACGCGTCTCGCGCGGGAGAGGATAGGCTCCTACGCAATCTCATCATCGCCGCCGTCGCAGCCCGCGGGCAAACCAAAGCGCGAGCGCCGGAAGGATCACAGCAGTCGAGACGAATAGCGGCGCCGCGCCGAGACGATCGAAGACCAGCGCGCCTGCCGCAACGCCAAGCATCTGACCGAGATAGATCGCCGAAGAGAAGATAGCGACCCCGGTCGCGCGTGCCTCGGGCGTCATCTGCGTGGCATTGGTCTGTAAAGTGTTATGCAGCGCGTAGTAACCGAGCCCGATGATGGCGACGGCCAAGGGGGCGAGCCACCACGTAGTCCCGATCCCGAGCAGGGTATAGGCGACGGCGAGCAACACCCCGCCGAAGATCGCCAGCCCGGCTTGACCGAACAGCTCGACGAGTTGCTGCACGCAAGCGGCGTAGACAAGGCCGCCGATCCCGAAGGCGCCCACGATCAGCCCGATAGCAGTGAAGCTCAGGCCGAAGCGTAAATGCAGATCTGCACCAACATATGCAAATGCCCCCCATGCGGCGGCAGCCTCGATGAACGCACACAGAATGATAAATCGCGCCCATGCATTCGAGAACACGGCAATGTAATCCGCGACGAAGCCGCCTGCGTGAATACCGGTTTGGCGAAGATTGCGTGTTTGTGGATTGGTCAGAAGCTCGAAGAGCAATCCCGCCGTGGCCAGCGCGAACAGCGCCGCCAGCACGAAAAACACATTGCGCCAGCCGAACAGGTCGCCCAGCACGCCGCCCGCCGCCTGTCCAAACAGCTGTCCGAAAATCTGCCCGGAAAGATAGCGGCCGAGAATTGGCTGGCGCCGCTCATAAGGCGTCACATCTCCCACAAAGGCCATGGACGTGGGAATGATCCATCCGGCAGCCGCCCCGGATGCGAAGCGCGCAACTGCGAGCGCGGTTAGCGATTGCGCCGTGCCGCAGAGCGCCACCAGCACGGTCGCGAGGGCGCACATTATGGTCACGGTCCGGTACTTGCCGATCCGATCGCTCACCGGCCCGATGATGAGCTGGATGGAGCCGTGGCTCACGGCATAAGCGGCGACCACAATCGAAGCCTCGCCCACGGTTGTTCCGAAATCGGCGGCGATCTGCGGGAGGAGCGAGTCCGTCACTCGCACCATGGCCTGACTCGCGAAACCTGCGCCTGCGAGGAGAGAGATGGCGCGCGTGGGGATTTTCTGCGTCTTGGACGAGGAGGCTTTCATTTCAGTCTTTCGTGGAGCGGATTAGCGTAAGCGTAATCCGCCGTGCGACGGGTTGCAGCGAAAACGCCTAACCCGCCCTGCACACCGCGCATTGGCGGGCAGCGTTGACAGGCGAAAGGAGGCGGGCTTTTTACCGGTAAATCGCCGGAAGCCGCAGCAATGATCGACAGGACATACCAGCCCTCCGCAATCGAGGGGCGCATCTACGCCAAGTGGGAGGCGGTGGGCGCCTTCCGCGCCGGCAGACCCGAGCGCAGTGGCGCCAAACCCTATTGCATCGTGATCCCGCCGCCGAATGTAACGGGATCGCTGCATATGGGTCACGCGCTTAACAACACATTGCAGGACGTTCTCGTCCGCTTCGCGCGCATGCGCGGACGCGACGTGCTCTGGCAGCCGGGGACCGACCACGCCGGCATCGCAACGCAGATGGTGGTCGAGCGCCAGCTGATGGAGCGGCAAGAGCCTGGGCGGCGCGCGCTCGGACGCGAAAAATTTCTGGAAAAGGTTTGGGCCTGGAAGGCGGAGTCCGGCGGCGCGATCACCACGCAGCTCAAACGCCTCGGTGCTTCATGCGACTGGTCGCGCGAGCGATTCACAATGGATGCGGGTCTCTCGCGCGCGGTGCTCAAGGTCTTCGTCGAGCTTTATCGCGCCGGGCTCATCTACAAGGACAAGCGCCTGGTCAACTGGGACCCTAAGCTTCTTACCGCCATCTCCGATCTTGAAGTGCAGCAGGTCGAGGTAAACGGCCATCTGTGGCACATCCGTTACCCGCTGGAGGGCGCCGCTTTCGATCCGGACAACCCTTCGACATTCATCACTGTCGCCACCACTCGGCCCGAGACCATGCTCGGCGATGTCGCGGTCGCGGTGCATCCGGACGACGAGCGATACAAGCCCCTCGTTGGAAAACACGCCATTCTGCCGCTGGTCGGGCGCCGCATTCCGATCATCGCCGATGAATACTCAGATCCGGAAAAGGGTACTGGCGCCGTCAAGATCACACCGGCCCATGATTTCAACGACTTCGAAGTGTGGCAGCGACACAAGGACAATGAGCTAAAAGAGTACAAGCTGTTCAGTATCTTCGATCAAGAAGCTCATCTTCTTTTGTCGCCGAATTTCGATTTCAAGACGAACATAGTTGATGCATATGTGCTCGAGGTTGACGGAACAATTCACGACCTCAACGGCAAAGATCGATTTGAGGCGCGTAAACTTCTTGTCGAAATGCTTGAACGTCGCAACCACGTCGAAAAGGTGGAAACGCATACGCACACAATTCCGCACGGTGACCGTTCCGGTGTCGTCATCGAGCCCTTCCTCACCGATCAATGGTATGTTGACGCCAAGACGCTCGCGCAACCCGCAATGGCGGCGGTACGCGAGGAATGCACCGTGTTCGTGCCGCGCAATTGGGAGGCGACCTATTTCAATTGGATGGAGAACATCCAGCCCTGGTGCATTTCACGCCAGCTCTGGTGGGGTCATCAGATTCCCGCATGGTATGGACCGACTAAGGATGAGTTCGGCTACGACTACGTCAATTGGCGTCCATTCGTTGCAGAGACTGAAGCGCAGGCGCTGGCTGAGGCTTCGGAGCACTTTGACATACCGGTGCATATTGAGAAAGACGAAAAGGCGGCGGCCGAGTACGGACTAAATCACACCGAAAAGATCAACTCGATTCCTCTGTGGCGCGACGAAGACGTGCTCGATACCTGGTTCTCATCAGCGCTATGGCCCTTCTCGACGCTGGGCTGGCCGGAGCAGACCAAGGAGCTTGCCCGCTATTATCCGACCGACGCCCTGGTGACGGGCTTCGACATCATCTTCTTCTGGGTCGCGCGCATGATGATGATGGGGCTGCATTTCATGGGCGAGGTCCCGTTTCGCACCGTGTACATCCATGCGCTGGTGCGCGACGCGCGCGGCGCCAAGATGTCGAAGTCCAAAGGCAACGTCATCGATCCTCTGGCATTGATCGATGAATACGGCGCCGACGCGCTGCGCTTCACGCTTGCCGCCATGGCGGCGCAGGGACGCGACATCAAGCTTTCCACTCAGCGGGTCGAAGGCTACCGTAATTTCGCGACCAAGCTGTGGAACGCCTGCCGCTTCGCGCAAATGAACGGCTGCGCCGCTGTTGCAGGTTTCGATCCCGCATCCGTCAGGGAGACCCTCAACCGCTGGATCGCTGACGAAACGGCCAAAGCGACACGCGAGATCACTGAGGAAATCGAAGCTTACCGGTTCAACGAGGCAGCGGCCGCGGCCTATCGCTTCGTCTGGAACGTGTTCTGTGACTGGTATCTCGAGCTGGCAAAACCAGTGCTGCAGGGGCCAGACAACGAGGCGAAGGATGAAACGCGGGCAATGACAGCCTGGGTTCGCGACGAAATCCTGAAGCTGCTGCACCCATTCATGCCGTTCGTGACAGAGGAATTATGGGGCCTTACGGCAGATCGCGATACTGTTTTGACATTGTCGGAATGGCCCCAGCTATCGCATTTAGAAGGTCTGATCGCGCCCGGTGAGAACAACATGGACGTTGTGCTCGATGTCATAAATGAAATCAGGTCGATCAAGACAACGTACCGGGTCCCTCCGACTGAACGGCTACAAGCTGATACGTCAGGATTTTCGATCAGTAACAACGACGTGCTTTCGGTAAACACTCCAAGTATCTCACGGCTTGCAAACGTGGATTTTCGAACCCAGGGGACAACCACTCAGGGCTTTAGGGTACGAGCTCCAGTGAGGGAAGGGGAAATTTTTATCGCCATGCCGAATTGGTTTGATCCAAGCGAAGAGAGACAAAGGCTGCAAAAGGAGCTTATCAAAATCGATGCGGATATGAAGCGCGCGGATGCCAAGCTCGGCAACGCCGATTTCCTCAAGCGTGCCCCGGAGGAGGTGATCGACGGCGAGCGGGAAAAGCGCGAGGAGTCCGCCACGCGCCGTGCCAAGATCAACGAAGCCCTGGAGCGGCTCAAGGGAGCGGCGTGAGTCAGCCGCTTTGGATTGTGCTCGGCCTGCTCTGGCTCGCCGGCGCCGCGTTGCGAATGACCATCCTCGCCGTGCCGCCGGTTATCCTGCTTGTCGCGGCAGACTTGCATCTCTCCGGAACTGAGATCGGCTTTCTTTCGGGGTTGCCCAGCATTCTCCTCGCCTGCGCCGCATTGCCCGGAGCCCTGCTGATTTCGCGGTTCGGCGCTCTGTGGACGCTGGTCGCGGGGCTGCTCATCACCGCGATCGCGTCGGCGTTGCGCGGTGCGGTTCTGAGCTCCTTTGCGCTCTATGCTGCCACTGCGGTGATGAGCGCGGGCATCGCCATCATGCAGCCGGCCTTGCCGCCACTGGTTCGGCAGTGGCTGCCCCAGCGGGTGAGCTTTGCAACGGCAGTGTTCACCAACGGGCTGCTGGTCGGCGAGACGCTGGCGGTGATGCTGACCATTCCGCTGGTCCTGCCGATGGTGCACGACTCATGGCGTGGTGCGCTTGCGGTATGGAGCATTCCCGTCTTCCTGATAGCCGGACTAATGAGCTGGCTGGCGCCGCGCCCCGGCGCTCGCAATGGCGGCGCCGTCGCAAGCGCGGAAATTCGCGGCTGGTGGCCGGATTGGCGCAACAAGCAGATTTGGCGGCTCGGGTTTCTGTTCGGCAGCGTCAACAGCGTCTACTTTGCGACGAACGCGTTCCTGCCGGGTCATCTCACAGAGCTTGGCCGGTCCGACCTGGTCGGGGCCGCGCTCACCGCCCTCAACCTGGGCCAAGTCCCCGCATCTGTTGTGCTTCTTGCAATATCCAGCCGAATCGAGCGGCACGCTCTTCCTTTCATCTTGTCAGGTGTTTTGATGCTTGTTTGCCTGACGGGCATCGCGATGACGGCAAGCGGTTGGACAATCCTCTTCGCCGGCGTGCTCGGAGCGCTATGCGCAGTGGTCCTCACGCTCGGGTTTGCCTTGCCGCCATTGCTGAGCGCGCCGTCGGAAGTGGCGCGCATGTCCGCAGCCATGTTCACCATCAGCTACAGCGAGGGCCTCATTGTCTCGGTGCTCAGTGGCGCTGCGTGGGATCTGTCCGGCAGTCCGCGCTTCGCCTTCCTGCCCATCGCGGTGAGCGCGCTGCCGCTTCTCTTCGCTCCCGCAGCCCTGCGATTTCATCGCAAGCCTGGGGTTTTCGAGTGGCGACGTAATCCGCATTGAGACTACAGATCAAACGCAATTGGGAACTCAAATGGCCGACCTCAAGCTGAGCTTCGCCTGCTGGGATTATGATCGCACCCGCCCGCTTATGGATGGGCGAGTAAAGCCCGAAGGTATCGAGCTCGATATCCATATCCTGCGTCCGCGCGAGACTTTTCAGCGCATGCTGGACAACAAGGAGTTTCAAGCTTCGGAGATGTCGCTTGCCTCGTACACGGCGCTTAAAGGCCGCGACGAGTGCCCGTTCGTCGCAGTGCCGGCAGCGCTGTCGCGAATATTTCGCCATTCCTGCATCTACGTGCGCCCGGGCGCCGGGATTGCGGCACCGCAGGACCTGCGCGGCAAGCGCGTCGGCACCTCGCAATGGAGCGCAACTGCGCTCGTCTTCATGCGTGGCATGTTGCAGGACGATTATGGAGTGAAATCCGAGGACATGCGTTGGTTCATGGGCGGCCTCAACAGCTTCGTCGAGCCGCCTCTGATCGCTCTCGATCTCCCGAGCCGGTTCAAGCTTGATTTCCTGGCCGCAGGGCAGAGCCTCGAGCAGATGTTCGCAGCGGGTGAGCTCGACGCGCTGCTCTCAATTTACATGCCAAAGCTGTTTGTAGATGGCTCGCCCGCGATCGCCCGGCTGTTTCCGAACTACAAGAAGGTGGAGCAGGATTACTACCGGCGCACGCGCATATTTCCCATCATGCACACGGTCGTGCTGCGCGAGGATGTCTATCGCGCGCATCCGTGGGCAGCGCGCAGCATCTATGAGGCCCTCATCCAAGCGCGGGATATTGCAGTAGACGGGCTCTACGATTCCGACGCCTTGCGCGTCGCTCTGCCCTGGCTTCTTGATCACGTCGAGGAAACCCGCCGTGTTTTCGGGCTCGACTATTGGGCCTACGGTCTGGAGGCGAGCCGGCCGACCTACGAAGCCATCGGGCGCTACGTCTTCGAGCAGGGGCTATCACCCCGCGCCGTGACGGCCGACGAACTGTTTGCGCCGGTGGAGTGACGTGATCAGCTCTTGAACGCCTTGCTGAGAAAGCGCGAGCCCTTGAGGCCGTAACGCCACGGAAGGTCGGCAGCTTTGGTGATGCCGATGCGCGGCCCCACCGCGATCTCAACCGATCCGTTTCGCGCGTGCAATTCAAATGGCGGTTGGTCCAACGCGAGCCCGTTTTGCGCCGCAGTGACGCCAATCGCCTGACAAAGGCGCCCCGGTCCCGAGCACAACAGCCGTTCATCCAGCACCCTTCGCCGCCGGCGCATGGCCGCTATGCCGTGCATGGGCTCTATCGCCCGGATCAGCACCGCGCTCGCGGAGCCTTCCGGCTCACAGACGAAATTGAGACACCAGTGAATGCCGTATGATCGGTAGACGTAGGCGTAACCCGCCGGCCCGAACATCACGGAGTTGCGCGCCGTTTTGCCACGAAACGAATGCGCCGCCGGGTCGGTGTGGTGATAGGCCTCCAGCTCGACAATCCTGCCGCCGACACCATCAATCAAAAGGGTTACCCCAATAAGATCGGGTGCTACCAAATGAACGCTGCGGGAAAAGAAGCGGCGTCGCACGAGAGACATTGCGCATCCTCGACTGCGATCCAACGACAGTCTAGCATCTGTGCATGCGCGTGTTTCTGGCGGGCGCCTGCGGCGCAATCGGCCGGCGTCTGGTGCCGCTCCTCGTCCATGCCGGGCATGAGGTGACCGGAACAACCCGGTCGATGGAAAAAGCAAGGAGTTTGGAACGAGCCGGCGTGAGGGCTGCTGTTCTCGACGTCTTCGATCGGCAGGCCGTGATCGATGCCGTGCGTACAGCACAATCAGAGATCATCATCCACCAGCTCACTGACCTTCCACAGCAATACGATCCCGGGCGCCTCCTTGGCGCCTATCCGCGGAATGCTCTCCTGCGGGTAGAAGGAACGCGCAGCCTCCTCGCCGCCGCGCGCGTTGCTGCCGTGTCGCGGCTCATCGTGCAAAGCATCGCCTTTGCCTACGCCCCTGGCGGGGAGCCGCATTCGGAATCTGATCCGCTCAACTTCGATGATCCCGTTCGTGCGGTCACGGTTAAGGGCGCGGGGGACATGGAGCAGCAGGTTCTGGGCGAGCCGTCCATTGAGGCGATCGTGCTTCGTTATGGCTTCTTGTACGGGCCGGGGGCTTGGCACGGAACGCCTGAGCACAAACCGGCGCTGCACGTGGACGCAGCCGCCCGGGCAGCGGTTCTGGCAATCACCGGCGGAAAGTCGGGGATATACAATATCGCCGAGGAGGACGGCGTCGTTTCAATCACGAAGGCCCGGCTCGACTTGGGCTTTGATCCACTGTTTCGGCTTCAACTGTGACTTTCCGTGTTAACCAATTGCCAACAGTGTGGCGATCGCGCAACTAATCTAAAACATTGAATTGCCCGAGCTAATCCGGCACCGCAACGCCGCTATTTGGCCATACGTTCCGATGAGATCGGGACCGAAACGGATACGCGCCACTGCAACTTCTAAGGGGCGCGGGTGCGGTGGTTGCGCCGGAAAGTGCCTAACTCGATGGATGAAAAGCTACATCTTATGGCCAAGTTGCCCAGCCGCCACGTTACTGAGGCGCCGCACCGCGCCTTCTATTATGCAAGGGGGCTCACGCGCGTTCGGATGGTCTCTGCCACCGGAGGACCCACCAACGCCGCGCTTCAGTTGCCGGCGATAGCGCATGAATGCGGTGTGAAATTCGACCTCTACGATGTGGCCGAGATTTTCAGACGCACTCCATATATCGCGGATTTGAAGCCGGGCGGCCGTTATGTCGCCAAAGATATGTTTGAAGCTGGCGCCGTTCCGCTCCTGATGAGGACGCTGCTCGACCACGGCTTCTTGCATGGCAGTTTGACCATGACGGAGCGCTCCGTTGCCGAGAACCTTGAAAAGGTGAAGTGGAACAAGGACCAGGACGTGGTCCACCCTGCCGACAAGCCGCTCTCCGCCACCGGCGGCGTCGTCGGGTTTCGGGGCAACTTCGCGCCAGAAGGCGCAATCGTAAAGGTTGCCGGGATGGCGGGCTTGAAATTCACTGGTCCGGCACGCTGCTTTGACGGGGAGGAAGCGCGCCTCGAGGCCGTCAAGAACAAGAAGTACAGGGAAGGTGACGTGCTCGTGATCCGATACGAAGGGCCGCAAGGCGGCCCCAGGATGCGAGAAATGCTGGCCACCACCGCGGCCCCCCAGCAGGTTGGACCCGCGCGGAACGGCGCGGTGACCCATCCTGGCGCAGACGTGGCGAGGGCGTGTTATGCGGACATCTGACCTCATATTGGGTGTCAGCTTGTTGGGTGTCAGCTTGCTCGCGCTCGCGGTGGGTCTGTCGCCGGCGGTGAGCTTTGATGGGGTGCGCACACCTGAACCGGCTGCTGTGACCGTTCCATTGCCCGGTTCGGGCGCCGGGGTGAATCCGCAGGTCAATCCCCTTGGCAGCGCGACCCCGCTTGCAGCGGTACCGGTTGCGCCTACGACGGGTGCAGCTGGGCCAATGATGCCCTCCACGGCGCTGGAGGCATTCCGGTCTGGAACGCAAGCGCTGCGGGAAGGCCGCACCCAGCAGGGCATTTCGGACCTTCAATACGCAGCCGAGCGGAACGTCCTTGGCGCCTTATGGAAGCTCGGACGCATTTACGCGGACGGCGAAGGCGTCCCCATGAACAAGGCAAGGGCCTACGAGTATTTCCGGCGTCTGACCCTCCTATACGGAGACGACAGCGCCGGCACGTCCTTCGCTCCGTACGTGGCCAAGGCCTTCGTCAACCTTGGCGAATACTATCTTGAGGGGATACCTGGCACGCTCGTCGCGGATCCAGCTCGCGCCCGCGACATGTTCCGATATGCCGCCTCGTACTTTGGAGATGGCGAGGCACAGTATTTTCTTGGCCGACAGTACCTGCATGGGAAGGGAGTTCAGAAGGACCCCATCCAGGCAGCCCGGTGGCTGAGCCTTGCGGCCGAAAAGGGCGATCCTCGCGCGCAGGCTCTCCTTGGGCACATGCTCTTCAAGGGCGACGAGGTAGGCAGGCAAGCCGCGCGCGGGCTGTTCTGGCTCATCGTCGCCAAGGATGGCGCCAGTCCGAACGAAGCATGGATCACGGACATGTACACGAGCGCACTTGCTCAGGCGAATGAGGGTGATCGGACGCTCGCTCACAAGTACTTAGAAGACTGGCTCAGAAAGCCGCGCTAGAGACCGGAAAGGACTAGCTTTCTGAGGAGACCGACTGCGCAATATGTGTCTCTGAGGCAACATCTGAGCGGAATTCCTCCCTCAGCGCATGTCTGGCAATAGATTCGAATCCCTGGCGAGCGTAAGTTTGGTCCCAAATGAACGTGAACCGTACGCTTCATCGCCAGCTGCCGCGCTTGGCCGCAGCTTCGCTGGGCTTCGTGGTGGCCTCGCACATTCCGACATCGGCGGTCGCCGCCGATCTCGGCGTCGCGCCGATCTATCGGCCAACGGTGCCCGTTGCCAATTGGACCGGCTCATATATTGGCATCTCGGGTGGTGGCGTCTGGGGCAGCTCAGTCGTGCACAACGACTTCACCGGCGCCGATCAGACCCCGCAGTTCGATCTCCACGGCGGCATTGTCGGGCTCACCTCGGGGTTCAACATCCAGAACGGCCGGTTCGTTTACGGCTACGAGAGCGACACGTCGATCACCAGCAAGCGCGGATTCTGCGTTCGACTTCCCGCCTAATGGGGCGTTCAGCAGCGAAGTGAGAGAGCCGTGGCTTTCGACGTACCGTGGTCGCCTGGGAGTCACGCAGAACAATTGGCTTTTCTATGCCACTGGAGGCGCCGCGCTCGCCGACGTGGAGACCAACATTGCCGGCCCGCCAGGGCAGGTCTCCGAGAAGCATTGGCACTGGGGCTGGACCGTGGGCGGTGGCGTCGAGATGCGGCTGACTCAGGATTGGACTGCGAAGGTCGAATATCTCTACGTCAATTTGCAGGACAAATCCTATTTCAATCCGTCGCCGAGCCCTGTCTTCCCCAGCGGTCAACGCGTCAGTGTTGACGACCACATCGTTCGGGTCGGCGTGAACTACAAGTTGCCTTGGGGGATCTTGGACAGCTTCTTCAAGCGGTAGTCAGACGGCTGGGCCCGGATGAGCGCCAGCGATATCCGGTGGACCCGCATGTCGCTAACGCTCATGCGGGCTGCCTTTAGCCGCTGAGGTGGCGCCTTCCAGTGCAAGGTCGATCCACACCGGGACGTGGTCGGACGGCTTTTCCCAGCTTCGCACATGCTTGTCCACGGCCGTCGCGGTAAGGCGATCCGAAGCCTGCGGAGAAAGCAGCAGGTGGTCGATGCGAATTCCATCGTTCTTCTGCCAGGCGCCGGCTTGATAATCCCAAAAGGTGTAGGGACCAGGACCATCGGTGGCAGCGCGAACGGCGTCGGTTAGTCCAAGATTGCACAGAGTACGAAACTTCGCGCGGGTCAGCGGCTGGAACAACGCGTCCTTGACCCAGCGGTCGGGGTGGCGCGCGTCGGCAGGCATAGGAATAACGTTGAAATCGCCCGCCAACACGAGACGCTCTTCGAGTTGCAGTCGCTCCGATGCATAGCGCATGAGCCTGTCCATCCATGCGATCTTATAGGCAAACTTGTCGCTGTCGGGCGGATTGCCATTGGGCAGATACAGTGACGCAACGCGAAGCACACCAGCCTCTGTGGAGATGACCGCTTCAATGAAGCGGGCGTGATCGTCACTGTCGTTGCCGGGTAGCCGCGGAGTCACTTCATCGAATGGAAATTTCGAGAGCACGGCCACCCCATTGAATGTTTTCTGGCCGTGGACTGCAACGTTGTACCCGATCGCCTCAAACGGCTCGCGGGGAAAGGCATCATCCAGGCACTTCGTCTCCTGCAGGCACACAATGTCGGGCGAGCGTTCCGACATCCAGGCCCGCAGGTGGTCCACCCTTTGCTTGATCGAATTGACGTTCCAGGTGGCGATGCGCATGGCAAAGGCGCGGGATCCCGGCGCGAGGTGAGGTGGCGATTGGGGGTCGCCGAAAATGGTGAAAGGTTAAGGGGGTTTTTTAGATGGAAAGTCGCCCTATGCTGTACATACCCGCAGCCGAATATGCTAAAGGAACGAGTTGGTATACCAAAACAATCGTATGAACTGGAAGAGTTTAGGGGTGGGGTCCAAACAGGCGGCTGAACGGGCCGTGCGGCACTTTCCATGAAAAAGCCCACGCTGTTCCTGGGTGGAGCCGCCCTGCTCGCCGCGGCGGGCATCATTGTAGCGATGCGCGGCGGCTTTTGGACAGGCGGCGCCGTGGCGCAGGCGCCGCGCCAGAATACGCCACAGGCCGTGGCCGTGGAAGTTGCGCCGGTGGTGAAGAAGATCGTTCCGGTGCGCATCGAGGCGCTTGGCTCCGTCACTCCGATCGCGAGCGTAGCGGTCAAACCGCGCGTCGATACCGAGATCACCGAGGTGCATTTCCGGGATGGTGCGATGGTCAAGAAGGGAGACCTTCTTTTCACGCTCGACAGCCGCGCGATCGAAGCCCAGGCGAAGCAGATTGAGGGCCTGCTTGCGGGCGCAAGAGCCAACCTGGAGCAGGCCGAGCGGGATGTGACCCGCTACACTGAGCTGGTTGCCAAGAACGCAACGACCATCGTGACGCTGCAAAATGCCAGAACGCAGGTGAACATCTGGCGGTCCGCGGTCGATTCGAATACTGCGCAGCTCGAGAATCTCAATATCCAGATCGGCTATTGCACGATCCGCGCCCCGATTACGGGGCGCGTCAGCATGGCCGCAGTCAAGGTTGGAAATATCGTTCGGCAAGCTGATCTTGCGCCAATCGCCACCATCATCCAAACCGCGCCGGTCTACGTCACATTCGCTTTGTCGCAAAGTTATCTGCCGGATCTGCGCCAGGCACTGACCAACGAATCAGCGAGCGTGGAGGCAGTGATCCCAGGCGACCCTCGCCGCGCGAGGGGCCAGGTGACCATGATCGAGAACAGCGTCGATGCGCCGACAGGTACCGTGCCGGTGAGAGCTACAATGCCGAACGGCGGCGAGTTGCTCTGGCCGGGCACTCTGGTCACGGTCGAGATCACCTTTCGCGAGGAAGAGGCTGTGACGGTTCCGTCGACCGCAGTCCAGGTCAGCCAGACCGGCACGTATGTCTTCGTGGTGAAAGACGACGCTGCCTTCGTTGAGCCCGTGACCGTGGCGCGCGTGGTGGGCAGCGAATCCGTGCTTTCCAGCGGCCTGCACGGAGGTGAGACGGTGGTCAGCAACGGACAGCTTCTGCTCTCCCACGGCACCAAGGTTGCCGTGCGCGAGCGCAAAGCCGGGTCGTAGCGCTGGACAATGAGGCTGGATCGTAACGTATGAGCTTGTCGGAAACCTGCATCCGCCGGCCGGTGCTCACGACCCTGGTCACCGCATCGATCATTGTCCTGGGCGTTTTCGCGTACCGGCTTCTCTCGGTGGCGGCGTTGCCGGCGGTTGACTTTCCCACCATCGCCATCAGCGCCACGTTGCCGGGAGCGAGCGCGGAGACGATGGCTGCTTCGGTCGCTTCGCCCATCGAGCGCCAGTTATCCACGATTGCCGGCGTGACTTCGCTCACCTCGGCCTCATCGCTGGGCATCACGACCATCACGATCCAGTTTGATCTCAACCGCAATATCGACGGCGCTGCGCTGGATGTGCAGACTGCATTGTCGGTGGCGGCGCGACGGCTGCCGGTTGAGATGACGATTCCGCCGAGCTTCCGGAAGGTCAATCCAGGCGACTTTCCCGTTCTCTATATCAGTCTCAACTCCCAAACCCAGCCGCTCTCGGTCGTGAACGAATACGGCGAGATCACGCTGGCGCAGCAGATTTCGCAACTCCCCGGCGTCGCCCAGGTTTTGGTCTACGGCGCGCAGAAATTTGCGGTACGTGTCCAAGTCGATCCGGTGGCCGCGGCAGCGCGCAACATTTCGCTCGAAGACGTCCGCTCCGTCGTCTCCAAGACCAACTCCAATACCCCGGTGGGCACGCTTAACGGACCCAAGCAGAGCGTGACACTCACTGCTTCCGGAGCAATGACCAAGGCCGCGGAGTATCGCAAGGTCGTGGTCGCCTATCGCAACGGCATGCCTGTGTATCTCGATGAGATTGCTCGCGTCATCGACAGCGTCGAGAACGACAAGATCGCGAGCTGGTTCAACGACAATCGCGCCATCGTGCTCGCAATCCAACGCCAGCCGGACGCCAACACCGTCGCCGTGGTGGACCTGGTGCGCAACAAGCTGCCAGAATTCCGCGCGCTGGTGCCCCCGTCAATCAACATGGCCGTGGTGATGGATCGGTCAATTTCCATCCGCGAATTTGTCGCGGACGTGCAGCAGACCCTGGCCATCGCCATCTGCCTCGTGGTTATGGTGATCTTTCTGTTCCTGCGAACAATCTCGGCCACCATCATTCCCGCGCTCGCCGTGCCCGTGTCGCTGATCGGGACGTGTGCCGCAATGTACGTGTTCGGGTTTTCCATCAACAACATGACACTGCTGGCGTTGACGCTGTCGGTGGGTTTCGTGGTCGACGACGCTATTGTGATGCTCGAGAATATCGTGCGACATATCGAGGGCGGGATGCGCCCGTTCGAGGCGGCGCTCAAGGGGGCCCGCGAGATCGGCTTCACCATCATCTCGATCACGTTCTCGCTCATCGCGGTTTTCATACCGGTGCTGCTTATGGGCGGTATGGTCGGCCGGGTGTTTCGCGAGTTCGCGGTCACCATCGCGGTGGCGATCATCGTATCGGGGTTCGTGTCGTTGACGCTCACGCCGATGCTCTGCGCGCGCGTGCTGCGCAGCCATCACGAAGGCGGCAAGCAGAACATCGTGCTGCGCGCTTTCGAAGCCATGTTCAATGGCTGGCTGCGCGCCTACGAGTGGTCTCTCGAGAAGGTGCTCGCCTTCAAGTTCCTGACCCTGATGGTTACGTTTGCCACCCTCGGCGCGACCGTCTGGCTCTACATCATCATCCCCAAAGGGTTCTTTCCCACGGAGGACACGGGGTTCCTTGCGGCTTCGACGGAAGCATCGTCGGACGTGTCTTTTGCGCAGATGGCCGCATTGCAGCGGCAGGTTTCTGCGCTGGTCCGAACGGACAAGGCGGTCGATTACGTGAATTCCACGGTAGGGGCCGGAGGTCCCAATCCGACGTTCAATATTGGCCGCATGTTCGTCGCGCTCAAGCCCAAGAAGGAGCGCGGGGAGAGCTCGACCGCCGTAATCCAGCGGCTCCGGCGCGTGGCCAATACCGTTCCCGGCATGGCCGTTTACTTTCAAAACGTGCAGAACATCAACATCACCGGGCGCATTACCAAAAGCGAGTTCCAGTACACGCTGCAATCGAGCGACACTCAGCTCCTCTACGAGATTGCACCGAAGCTGCGTGACAAGATCGCTGAGATCGAGGGTCTGCGCGACGTCACCATCGATCTCTATATCAAGACGCCGCAGATGACGGTCGAGATCGATCGCGAGAAGGCTGCTGTATACGGCATCACGATCGATCAGATCCGGCAGGAATTGTTCGATGCGTTCGGAGCCCGGCAGGTCGGGACTATCTACACGCAGACCAACGATTATCAGGTCATCCTGGAGAGCCTGCCCAAGTTCCAGGCTGATGCGTCGCAACTGCACAACATCTACGTGAAAACCAATTTCAATACCGGGAGCGGGCCGGGAGCCGGCGTGAGTGGAAATGGCGTTCCTTCGGGCCAGTCGATACCCATATCAGCGGTAACGAGGATGATTCCTGATGTGGGTCCCCTGCAGGTCAATCATCAGGCGAATCAGCCGGCGGTGACGATTTCGTTCAATCTCGCCCCCGGGTTCTCTCTCGGCCAGGCGGTGGACGCAATCCGGCAGATCGAGCGCGAAGCCGGCTTGCCGATCACGGTCAATAGCGGCTTCCAAGGCTCCGCACAGGTCTTCCAGGAGTCGCTTAAAGGTCAGGGCTTGCTGGTCTTGGCCGCGATATTTGCAGCCTACGTCGTGCTCGGCGTGCTCTACGAGAGCTTCATCCATCCGATCACCATCATCTCAGGCCTTCCCTCGGCCGGCGTAGGTGCGCTGCTCGTGCTGATGCTGTTCAATATGGATTTGTCGGTCATCGCAATGATCGGCATCGTGATGCTGGTCGGCATCGTGAAGAAGAATGCGATCATGATGATCGACTTCGCCATCGAACGCCGACGGGTGGGGCTGTCAGCCGAAGCAGCAATCCGGGAAGCGGCGTTGTTGCGCTTTCGACCAATCATGATGACGACATTTGCCGCGATTTTCGGCACCTTGCCGATTGCGCTCGGAACGGGGGCCGGAGCCGAGTTGCGTCAGCCTCTCGGCATCGCCGTTGTCGGCGGACTGTGCGTCTCGCAGCTCCTGACGCTGTTCATCACGCCCGTAATCTACATCTACCTCGACCGCATTGACCGCATGCTCAAGCACCGGCTGGAGCCGCAGCTGCGCGAGGTGCCGGACCACAAAGAGCGGCCGACATCGGTGGCGGCGGAGTGATCTTGGCTGCAGCCCGCGTCTGCGCAGCGATATGGGCAAAGAACCCGGATTTCGCGGAGCCTGTCATCGGGCCGAGCTTCGCGTGGACCCGTTGGCCCATCCGGGCTACGCGGAGAAGCTCCTAGATCGAGAAGCTTGTCCCGCAGCCGCACGAGGCCGTGGCCTGCGGATTGGTGATGCGGAAGGACGCGCCAATGAGGTCATCGACGAAATCAATCTCGGAGCCGGCGAGATAGCCGAGCGAGACCTGATCAATCAGCACGCTTGCGCCATCGCGGGTGATGACGGTGTCGTCGGCGCCCTGCGCATGATCCATGTCGAACTTATATTGAAAACCCGAGCAGCCCCCGCCTTCCACGCTCACCCGAAGCATGGTCCCGGGACCCTCGCGCCGCAAGATCTCGCTGATCCGGCGTGCCGCCCGCTCCGTTACGGTGATTTCGTCCATTATCGAATCCGCATCTGCCATTGAAAGAGGCCTGAGCGATAGGTAAGAGCGGCCGGCGCTTTGGTCAATTGGATGTTCCGGCATGGCTGTCGTTGCCGCAGTTGCCCGCGCGCCCTACGCATCCGATCCGGGCGGAAGCCGCGGCCGGCTGCATTGCGAGGCGCCAAGCGCCACGCGCAACGCCTTTCGGCGCGATTGCGATCGCATCATTCACTCTGCGGCCTTTCGCCGGCTGGCGCACAAGACGCAGGTGTTCGTCTTTCATGAGGGCGACCACTACCGCAGCCGGCTCACGCACACGCTGGAGGTTACACAGATTGCTCGCTCGCTTGCCCGTGCCCTGGGTCTCGACGAGGACCTCGCAGAAGCCCTGGGTCTCGCACACGACCTCGGTCATCCACCGTTCGGTCATGCAGGAGAGCGGGCGCTCGACCGCTGTCTTGCATTGGCTGGCGGATTTGATCACAACGCGCAGTCGCTCCGGGTGGTGACCGCGCTCGAAAGGCGCTACATCGGCTTTGACGGGCTCAATCTTTCCTGGGAGACACTCGAAGGGCTGGTCAAGCACAATGGGCCGCTGATCCTTCAGGACGGGAGTCCCACCTCCCGTTACCGCGAGCGGGGGATTCCGCACGCAATCGAGCTCTACAGCCGATATCAGGACCTCGAGCTTTCGACGTTCGCCAGCGCCGAGGCCCAGGTCGCCGCCATTGCCGATGATATCGCCTACGACGCCCACGATATCGATGACGGACTGCGCGCCGAGTTTTTTACAATCGCTGACCTCGCAGACCTCCCGCTCATTCGCGAGCTCCTCGCCGAGGCCCGCGTCCGCCATGGCAAGTCCGATGGCGCGAGACTCGTTCACGAGCTGGGTCGTGGGCTCATTACCCGGATGATCGAAGACGTAATTACGGAGGGCAACAGCCGGTTGCGTGCACAATCCGCGCGCTCCGCCCATGACGTGCGCCGCGCCAATGAAGCGGTCATAGCCTTCTCGCCTGCCATGGCGGCGGCCGATCAAGCCATCAAGGGATTTCTTCATCCCCACATGTATCGTCATCCGCGCATCATCGGCATCATGCATGACGCCGAGCGCGTCATTGTCGATCTTTTCATGCGCTACACCGATGATGCGGCCAGCGTTCCAGTCGGCTTGTATGGGGGACGGGATAGCGATGCAGTGTCCCGCTCCCGCCGGCTCGCTGATTTTATCGCCGGCATGACAGATCGTTATGCGCTCGCCGAGCATGCGCGTCTTTTTGACTCCACTCCGGAATTGCGTTAGGCGCGGCGTTTTCCTGAGCCGGCCAGCATGAACCACGCGAATATTGTAGCATTGATCTTGGAGAAGGTGCGTGAGGCCAATCACGCGCTTGTCGCAGAAGGCGCCCTTCCTGCCGGCATCGACCAGTCACGCATTGTTGTCGAACCCCCGCGCGAAGCAACGCATGGGGACTTGGCCACCAACGCGGCAATGGTGCTCGCGAAAGAGGCGCGGCGCAAGCCGCGTGATCTGGCCGAACAGATCGTCGCGAAGCTCCACGGTGATGAGTTGCTGGCGAAAATTGAAGTCGCCGGTCCGGGATTCATCAATCTGACCCTTAAGCCGTCAGCCTGGATCGAGGCTCTGCGTGCGGTGCTCAAAGCCGGTCCTGATGTCGGGCGCACTGATCTGGGGCGCGGCGTGGGAGTCAATGTTGAATATGTCTCCACCAATCCGACGGGGCCGATGCATATTGGCCATGGCCGGCTCGCAGTGTTCGGGGACGCGCTCGCCAACCTTCTCGCCTTCGCCGGATTTCGGGTCACGCGCGAATACTACATCAATGATGCAGGCGTTCAGGTCGATAACCTCGCGCGGTCAGCATTCCTGCGCTATCGCGAAGCGCTTGGGGAAGAGATCGGAGAGATACCTGACGGGCTCTATCCTGGCGGTTATGTCAGGCCGGTAGGGGCGGCGTTGGCCGCACAATACGGCCGCGATCTGCTCACGTGGCCGGATGATCGCCGTCTCCCTCTGGTGCGGCAAATGGCGATCGAGATGATGATGGCCGCCATCCGTGAAGATTCTTGCTGCCATCAATGTTCGCCATGACGTGTTCTTCTCTGAACGGTCACTGGGCGAAAACGATCTTGTCGGGCGCACGATCAAGGAATTGCGCGAACTGGGGGAAGTCTATGAGGGGCGCCTGCCGCCGCCCAAAGGCGCGCCGATAGAGGATTGGGAAGATCGCGAGCAGATGCTGTTTCGCTCAACCGATTTCGGCGACGATGTCGACCGTCCGTTGGTCAAATCCGACGGTAGCTACACTTATTTCGCTTCCGACATCGCCTATCACAAGAACAAGTTCGATCGCGGGTTCCGCCGGATGATTGACGTTCTGGGCGCGGATCATGCGGGCTATGTCAAGCGCATGCGCGCAGCGGTTCGCGCCGTGAGCGCGGGAACGGCCGAGCTCGACGTCAAAATTGTGCAGCTTGTCAGGCTTCTGCGCGGCGGCGAACCAGTGAAAATGTCTAAGCGGTCCGGTGACTTCGTCACGTTGCGTGAAGTCGTTGATGAGGTCGGCCGCGACGCTGTGCGCTTCATGATGCTTTATCGAAACAACGATGCGGTTCTCGACTTTGATCTCCTCAAGGTGATCGAGCAGTCGCGCGACAATCCTGTCTTTTATGTTCAATACGCCCATGCGCGGGGACAATCAGTGTTCCGCAACGCGCGCGAAGTCGTGCCGGAACTGCCTGCGGAGCAAAGCGAGCGGCAGGCCCTGTTGGTCGGAAGAGCGCCACTCGATCGGCTGGGCGATGCGGGCGAACTTGCGCTCATGAAGCACCTTGCGCTTTATCCACGCCTGATCGAAACCGCCGCGGGCGCGCACGAACCTCACCGGATCGCTTACTATCTGTATGAGCTTGCAAGCGAATTTCATGCGCACTGGAACCGGGGGAAGGATGCGCCACATTTACGCTTCATTATCCAGAATGATCCACATATGACCCTGGCGCGCCTTGCGCTGGTGCAGGGCGTTGTCACGGTTCTCGCCTCCGGGCTCGCTTTGCTCGGCGTCGAGGCGCCGCAGGAGATGCGTTGAGCTCACTCGGTGCCGCAGGGCAGATGCACCGCGGTCGACGATATCCGTTGTAAAACCGATTGAGGGCGACGCCAGCACCCGGAACGACGAAGATTATGGCGGACGATAGCAGGTTTCGATCTCCTCGCCCCGGTAGTGCATATCCGCGCGTGACGGCGCCGTCGCGATCAGGCGAATATGCCGGCGCAAGCGACCCGCTCGCGGAGCTCGCGCGCCTCATTGGAAAGAATGATCCTTACGCCGAATTCGGTCTCAGCGACTCCTCGGCGCATGAGCGGGAGGAAAATTATCTCCCTGGTGCGCCCGTCCATGACGAGAGGCACGCTGCCGCACACGGTCACTCCCACGCCCCGGAGCCTGAGCAGCATCACGCCCCGGCGCCTGAGCACTATCCAGAGCCATATTCGACCTCTTACGACCGGCGTGAACGCGGAGACTATGCCCGCTATCCGTTTTCGTTGCCGCCAGCGCGCGATTCACGACACGAGCCGCGGCTGGAGAGCTGGCCCGCAGAGCATGCGTCCGACGCTCTCCATCAGCCATTTGGAGATGCGCCGGGTGCGCCGCACGCGGCGCCCTATGGGGAGGATCGCGGCTCGCAGCAGTACGACGAGGCCGATACGGACGAGCCCTATTACGAGGAAGACGATCAATTCGACCCGCATGCCGAGACGGCTCTCGATCAGTCCTACGACGATCCTGCGCGGGCTGGCCGTCGCGGCGGATTGGCAACCGCGCTCGCGCTGATTGGCTGCGCTATGTTGGGCACCGCCGGGGCCTACGGATACCGGAGCTACTATAGTCCGACGGCTGCGACGCAGCCGCCGCCTGTGATCACCGCCGACAATTCTACTCCAACCAAGATCGTGCCTGCGGCCGCTGGAGATGCTCAGTCCGGCAAGATTATCCAGGATCGCGTTGCCAACGCGGGGAGGGAGCAGATTGTGTCGAAGCAGGAGGAGCCGGTCGCGCTCAGGGACATCGGCACGCAGGCCGCCCCACGCGTCGTGCTACCCGCTCCGGTGGCGGCCGTAACCGCGCCCTCACCGCAAATCCCCGCGGGAACGGGCAGCGCCGGCCCGAACGAACCCAAGAAGGTGCGCACGCTTACCATCCGCCCGGACGGCAGCGATGCGAGTGCGCGTTTGGCGCCTTCGGCAGGTCAGGCGCCAGGGCAACCTGCTGGTGCAGCGGCCGCTCGCGGAGCCGGCGCCGCGAGAAGCTCCGGCGGTCCGCTCTCCCTCGATCCGCAGGCGAATGAATCCGCGCCGGCCCCTCCGGCCAGGACACGCACCGCCATGCCGCAACCAACCCGCTCCGGATCCGAACCCCCGGCAGCTTCATCAGGCGGGTTCCTTGTGCAACTCTCCTCGCAAAAGACCGAGGCGGAAGCCAGTTCTTCTTTCCGCAGTCTGCAAGCCAAATTTCCCAACGAGCTTAGCGGAAAAACGACCATCATCAGACGTGCGGATTTGGGCGCGAAAGGTGTTTTCTACCGCACCATGGTGGGACCATTTGCGTCCTTGCAAGAGGCGCAACAGTTCTGTGCGTCCTTCAAAGCGGCGGGCGGCACCTGCGTGGTTCCGAGTAATTGATTTTCCACGCTAACCGCAATATTTGAGCTGGCTCGCGGCCCTAATGGCTTCTCGCGCGTTCATCACAGGGATCGCGGGCGCAGCTTTGTCCAGGGCGGAGAGTTCGTTTCTGCGCAGTGCAGAGCCCTGGGGTGTCATCCTCTTCACGCGCAACGTCGAAGCACCTCGGCAGTTGCGTGCTCTGACGGAAGCGATCCGTGAGATTCTTGGGGCGTGACGCCCCAATTCTGGTTGACCAGGAAGGTGGCCGCGTCCAACGTCTCGGTCCCCCTCACTGGCGGTCCTATCCGCCGGGCGCAGCATATGGGCGCCTCTACGACGCAGATCCAAGCATTGCCCGCAGAGCTGCTTATCTTGGAGCCTGTCTCATGGCCTCCGATCTCGTGGCTGTGGGCATCGACGTCGATTGTCTGCCGATTGCCGATGTTCCGGTTGCTGGCGCAAGCAGCGTAATAGGGGATCGCGCTTATGGGGAGACGGCGGAAAAGGTCGCGGCCATTGCGTCCTGCTTTTCCGACGGGCTCTTGGAATGCGGCATTCTGCCGGTGCTCAAGCATATACCTGGCCATGGCCGAGCCAGGGTCGACAGCCACAGTGAGCTTCCTTTCGTTGAAAGCGACTACTCCACCCTTGCGGCCACTGACTTTGCCGCGTTTCGGTCGCTTGCCAAGCTTCCAATCGGCATGACAGCGCATGTGGTCTATAGCAATATCGATCCTCTTGCTCCGGCCAGCACTTCCGTCACTGTTGTCCATGACGTGATTCGATCCTTCATCGGATTCTCTGGACTGCTGATGACCGACGATATCTCCATGGGTGCTCTTTCGGGCTCAATCGAGAGCCGATCGGGCGGCGCGCTTGCCGCCGGCTGCGATCTCATTTTGCATTGCAATGGCAAACTCGAGGAGATGGAAGAAGTCGCATCAGCGGTGCCCGCACTTGGCGGCGAGGCTGCCGAGCGCGCCGAGGCAGCGCTCGCGCGACGCGCGCCTTCGGCCGGCCACGATATGGCCGCACTCCGTGCCGAATGGGAGATTCTGATGGCCAAGGTCATCCCACCATTCGGGGCGATTTCATGAGCTTCGGGCAAGAAGATTCCGAATCGGACGACTCCAGCGGCCGGTCAGCCCACGAACCGGCCCTGGTCGTGGATGTTGAAGGTTTTGAAGGTCCCCTCGACCTGCTCCTGGCGCTTGCCCGGCAGCAGAAGGTGGACTTGGCGAAAATCTCCATCCTCGCGCTGGCCGATCAGTATCTTACGTTCATTGAGCAGGCGCGCAGATTGCGACTTGAGCTGGCAGCCGATTACCTGGTCATGGCGGCTTGGCTCGCATATCTCAAGTCGCGACTGTTGCTTCCAGATGTCGTTTCACATGAAGGACAAAGCGCGGCGGATATGGCTACCGCGCTGGCGTTACGCCTCAAACGCCTGGAAGCCATTCGCGAGGCGGCCGAGCATTTATTTGGCCGCGCGCAACTCGATCGCGACGTGTTCAACCGCGGCCAACCCGAGGCTATTGCGCATATCAAGCATCCGCAGTGGACTGCGACGTTGTACGATCTCCTCTCTGCTTACGCGCACCAGCGACAGCGTACCGCGCTGTCGCATGTACGCCTCGCCCAGCGCACTGTTTGGTCGTTGGCGGCTGCGCGGGAGGCACTGGAACGCCTGATCGGACAATCATCGGATTGGGCGCGGCTCGACGATTATCTGCTCTCGTTCGTCGTCGAGCCATCACTTGCCCGGACAGTATTTGCCTCAAGCTTTGCTTCGACGCTCGAGCTCGTGCGAGAGGGGGCGCTGGAGATGCATCAGCAAACAGCCTTCGCTCCCCTCTATGTGCGCAAAAGCATCCCGCAAAGAAGTGCAACGGCTGACCTCGGCGCGGCGGCGCTGCCTGGTGAGCAATAGACGGAAATGAGGAGGCTGGAGCAATGCCGAACCTGAAGATCGTCTCGACCGCAAGCGAACCCGAACCGGTGCCCAGCAGCAGGGCGGAAGAGCTTCCGGCTGTTGGAGGCAATGCTGTTTGCCTCCGCCGAACCGCTTGATGAAGGAGCTCTCGCGGCGCGGCTTGCCCAAAACATCAATGTGCATGCCGCACTCATTGATCTGCAGCAGGAATATGCGCTGCGTGGCGTCAATTTGGTGCGGATCAATGGCAAATGGACCTTTCGCACGGCCAGCGATCTCGCTTGGCTGCTGAGCAAGGAGACGATTGAAACACGCAAGCTTTCGAAAGCGGCAATCGAAACTCTTGCCATCATCGCGTATCACCAGCCGGTGACGCGGGCGGAAATCGAAGACATTCGCGGCGTCTCTACTTCAAAAGGATCAATCGACGTGTTGCTCCAGACGGAATGGATTCGTCCGCGCGGACGGCGAAAAGCTCCTGGCAGGCCGGTAACCTATGGCACGACAGAGACGTTTCTCTCCCACTTCGGGCTGGACGCGGTCGGGGATCTGCCTGGCCTGGAGGAATTGAGGGGCTCCGGCCTGCTGGACGGGCGTCTTCCACCTGGTTTCTCGGTTCCGATGCCGTCGGACGATCTTGCTCTACAGGAGGACGAAGATCCTTTGGGCCCCGCTGATCTCGATTTCGGGCTGGCTCCGCGTTCGGAGTGTGCAATCAAGGAATAGTGTTCACGTCCTCGAAGGGTGACTCGATTTTCACCGCTGGGTTGAGCGGGCAGCGAAACCCAGGCCTCCCCCGAATTGCGCCCCATAGCGCGTCAAGACGCGCGTAAACGCGCATGGTGGCGCCTCAAGACACGATGCGCGAGGACCGCGCAATCCGGGTTACAGCACCGTCCGCGAGCACTGCCACCGCCAAGCGCGGCCAAAAGGCTCAGTCCTTGTTTTTATCGGGTCTGGAGCCTAGGTTCTAACTAAGCCGGAGAGGATGGCGCAACCCTCGGCGGTGGAGGTTTTGCATGGGTTCAATGAGCATTTGGCACTGGATTCTGGTTCTGGCTGTGGGCCTTCTGCTATTCGGCGGTCGTGGCAAAATTTCTGATCTGATGGGAGATTTTGCCAAAGGCATCAAGTCGTTCAAGAAAGGGCTTGCGGAGGACGAGAAACCTGAAGTGGACACCGGCAAAACCGATCCCATGAAAACTCTCGATCATCAGCAGCAACCTGTTCCAACGGCCAGCGGCACGCCGGCGGAGACACGCAAGGCGGGGTAAAGCTCGGTTGTCTCGGGGGTCGCGGGGATATCGCAATTGCACGTTGCAGTGCGCGATTGGCGCCGCTCCGGAGATAAGTTCTCATGTTCGATATCGGCTGGGGCGAGTTGCTTCTGATCGGAATAGTCGCGCTCATTGCGATTGGTCCGAAAGAGTTGCCCACCGTGCTGCGCTCTCTCGGCCAGTGGACGGCGAAGCTGCGCCGCATGGCGTCGGATTTTCAGAATCAATTTCACGAGGCGATGCGCGAAGCTGAAATGGCGGACCTGAAGAAACAGGTCGACGAGATGGCAAGCCAGGCGCAAAGCTACACCAAGCTCGATCCGATTGGGGATATTCGGCGCGAGCTCGAAAGCACGCAGCGGCAGATCGAATCAGCAATTGCGGACAAACCACCCGCGACAGATTCTTCGAACGCCATCTCGCCGAACGATGCGAGCAGTTCGGCGCTCGCGCCTTCGACGAGCGGCCAGCCCGCGCTCGCGCCTCCAGCCGACGATCCCAGCGCGCGCGATGCAGGGGGAAAGCCGGCATGACGCATGAGGACATCGAGGCGACCAAGGCGCCTCTGATGGAGCACCTGATCGAGTTGCGCTCGCGGCTTATCAAGGCCCTTATCGCGTTCAGCATCGCATTCGTTGTCTGCTTCTTCTTCGCCAAGACCATCTACAATGTCTTGACGTGGCCGTTTGTCTGGGTAGCGGGGCCGGAGAACTCGAAATTCATATATACGGGGTTGCTGGAATACTTTGTTGTTCAGCTCAAGCTTGCGATGTTTGGCGCCGCGTTTGTCTCGTTCCCGATTGTAGCGACACAGCTCTACATGTTCGTTGCGCCTGGACTTTATCGCCATGAAAGGCAGGCGTTTCTCCCCTACCTTGTGGCCACGCCGATCTTCTTCTTTCTCGGGTCCCTCGTGGTCTATTTTCTGGTGTGGCCGATGCTTGCGCGCTTCTCGCTGAGCATGCAGCAGGCGGCGGGCGACGGCCAGGCTGCCATCGAGCTGTTGCCGAAAGTTGAAGATTATCTTACCTTGATGATGAAGCTCATCTTCGCCTTCGGGATCGCGTTCCAGCTTCCGGTCATTCTGACGCTCCTCGGCCGCGTCGGCATTATCACCTCCGATCAGCTTAGGGAGAAGCGGCGTTACTTTGTTGTGGGCGCTTTCGTGATCGCCGCGGTCCTTACACCGCCGGATGTGCTCAGTCAGCTTTCTCTCGCTCTGCCGCTGATGGCCCTCTATGAGGGTTCGATCTGGTCCGTTCGCCTGGTCGAAAAGAAGGCCGCCGCCGACAGGGCCAAAGAGGCGGCGAACGCCGCGGCCAAGCCGGCCGAATGAGCATGGCGTAGAATTGCGGCGGCGAATCACCCGGTCGTCGCCGGTATGATGTTCCCACTCCAGCATCCGAGCTGCGCCCAGCGGCGGCTGTCGTAGGAAAGCTGCTGTGCCTTTGGAAATCAGTCATGCACGACATCAAATGGATTCGCGAGCATCCGGACGAGCTCGATGGCGCCCTGGCGAGGCGAGGCTTGCCTGCGGAAGCGAAGCGGCTGATTGAAATGGATCGGCGCCGCCGCGCCGCGGTGCAACAGGTGGAGGCAGCCCTCGCCAGACGCAATCTGGCATCAAAGGAAATAGGCGCAGCCAAGCGGAGCAACGAAGAGGCGACCGCTCAATCGCTCTTGGCCGAAGTCGCGGGGTTGAAGGCCGAGATTCCCGGCCTCGAAGCCGACGAGAAAAGAATTTCCAGGGAGCTGGAGAAAGCGCTCGCGGAAATCCCGAATCTACCATTGCACGACGTTCCGGATGGCAAAGATTCCGCGGATAATGTCGAGCGCCATCGCTTTGGGGCAAAGCCCGATTTCACATTCACGCCGCGACAGCATTTCGATCTCGGCGAAGCGCTCGGGCAGATGGATTTCGAGACTGCCGCAAAGCTCTCTGGCGCACGTTTCGTGGTGTTAAAAAGCGGCATTGCTCGCCTCGAACGCGCACTCGGGCAATTCATGCTCGATTTGCACACTGGCGAACATGGCTATACCGAAATCAGTCCGCCGCTATTGGTACGAGATGACGCCATGTTCGGAACGGCGCAATTACCGAAATTTCGAGATGACCAATTCATATCAGCTGAGATGAAGTGGCGTGAAGGTCGCTTGAACGATATTCTTCAGCCTTTGGACGACGAAATTGCAAGTCGCGGTGAAAGCGCAAGGCGGATCGTGCACGAATTGCTGGAAAAGGCCGAGACTCTCGAAGAATTCTGGCTGATACCAACCGCCGAGGTGCCGCTGACAAATCTCGTGCGCGAATCCGTTCTCGATGAAGGCGCGCTTCCGCTGCGGTTTACCGCCTGCACGCCGTGCTTCCGCGCCGAGGCCGGCGCGGCTGGCAAAGACACACGCGGCATGATCCGGCAGCACCAGTTCACCAAAGTTGAGCTGGTTTCCATCACCACCCCGGAGCAGAGCAAGGACGAGCACGAGCGCATGCTCGCATGTGCCGAAGAAGTATTGCGTTCGACTCGGTCTGCGTTACAGAGTGGTGACGCTGTGCACCGGCGACATGGGATTTGCCGCGCAGAAGACCTACGACATAGAGGCTTGGCTGCCCGGACAAAACGCGTATCGGGAGATCTCCTCGTGCTCGACGTGCGGTGAGTTCCAGGCGCGCAGGATGAATGCCCGCTTTCGCGCCAAACACGATCGTCAACTGCGCCACGTTCACACGCTCAACGGCTCGGGTGTGGCGGTGGGCCGCGCGCTTATTGCGGTCATGGAGACCTACCAGCAGGAGGATGGCTCGATTGCCCTTCCAAGCGTGCTGCGGCCATATCTGGGAGGGCTGAAGACGATCGAGCCCTCCGTCGTCTGAAACATGCGCATCCTTATCACGAACGACGACGGTATCCATTCTGAGGGGCTCGATGTCTGCACCGAGATCGGCAAGGTGCTATCCGATGATATTTGGGTCATTGCGCCAGAGTTCGACCAGTCTGGAGTGTCGCATTCTCTGTCGCTGAACGATCCGCTGCGCCTGCGCGAGATCGGCGAACGCCGTTTCGCCGTGAAAGGCACGCCGACCGACTGCATCATCATGGGTGCACGACACGTGATCAGGGATCGTCCCCCCGATCTCGTGCTATCGGGGGTCAATCGCGGACGCAACGCAGGAGAAGACGTCATCTATTCCGGGACCGTTGCCGGGGCGGTGGAGGGGACCATCCTCGGCATTCCGTCGTTTGCGCTTTCGCAGGCGTACCGGTCGCGCAGCGACCAGCCGCCGCACTGGGCGACGGCGGTCCGCTACGGGCCGCAGATCATCCGAGAGGTGCTCGAAGCGGGCATCCCGCGCGATGTGCTGGTCAACATCAATTTCCCGGACTGTGCTCCGGACGACGTGGCGGGAATCGCAGTCACGACGCAGGGCCGCAATCGCCAGGACCGCCTGCACATAGATGCGCGCCATGATGGTCGCGGCAACGCCTATTATTGGATTGCCTACATGCGAATGCGCGGAATGCCGCCGGCGGACGGGAGCGATATCTCCGCGCTTGCCAACAACCGCATCGCAGTGACACCGCTGAGACTGGACATGACCGATGAGCCCTTTATGACCCGGTTGGCCGAGCTATTCGATCAGCAGTTTAAGGCAGCATGTCGAGGATCATAATGCCGATCCGGGGGATATCGGAAGCGGCCCAAGCCCAAAAAGCTATCCGGCCTATTGAGCACCGTCCAACACAGTTTCAAGCGTACGCTTTAGACTTTCCAATTGGAACGGCTTCTTGAGCATGGGGCGATCACGATAGGTATGCGGCAGGCCGCGCTCCCCGTATCCGGTAGCAAATACGAAAGGCATACCTCGTCCCGCGAGGATGTCTGCGACCGGTAATATGGGTTGACCGTTAAGATTGACGTCAAGAATGGCAATATCGAAGCAAGCCGTTCGGGCCAATTGCAGCGCTTCATCGAGGCGCGCGGCAGCGGCAGCTACCGTGCAACCGAGCTCGGTGAGCATATCTTCCAGCAGCATACGGATCATGACCTCGTCCTCCACAACGAGGATGCTCTTCTGCAGACCGTCCTGGACTTGGGGTGCCGACATCTTGGGTCGCCTCGCCTGACGGTGTACAGCACTAGCAATAACCCGTGGCCATCACCTTTAGCACGTGCGCCATAAATTCCGAGGGCCACAGTGGCGAATAGGCCCCCGGTTTCAAGACCTCTCGCGGACCTGCCTTTTCCTGCTGGAGGCTCCAATTTTGGATTATGGTCGGAGTCGAGGAGAGATGGCGTGCCCCAGCAAGCCCCCGGCGACGACAACGTTGGCCGAATGCAGTTCCTGCTCGCCCTGCGCAAACGCGGGATCGGCGATGCGGCTGTTCTGCGGGCGATGGATCAGGTGCCGCGCGAGCATTTTGTCGAGAGCAACTTCGTCGAGAGTGCCTATTCAGATCAGGCCCTTCCCATCCCCTGCGGCCAGACCATCAGCCAGCCCTACGTCGTCGCTTATATGACCGAGCAGCTCCGTGTGGAACCGCAGCAATGCATTCTTGAGATAGGCACTGGCTCGGGGTATCAGGCCGCCATTCTCTCGCGCCTTGCGCAAAAAGTTATTTCGGTGGAGCGTTATCGGACTCTCGCCGAAGCGGCTCGCATTCGTCTGGCGCAACTCGGCTACGACAATGTCGAGTTGCGTGTCGGGGATGGTTTCTCGGTGCGCCCGACGCGGCGCCTTTCGACCGCATCATGGTCACGGCGGCCGCAGAAAAAATCCCGGATGACCTGCTCGCCCAGCTTGCCGAGGGCGGGCTCATGATATTACCGCTCGGTCCGCACGGCGGTTCGCAGCAGCTCATCAGGGTTACCAGGAAGAACCTGGAATACGAGCAGGAGGAGCTGATTGGGGTTCGCTTCGTTCCGCTGCTGCCCGGAAAGGCGCGGGAATTGTAGCAGATGCGAACCAGCGATCTAAGCTCAAGCCATCTTTCTTAAATCCTTATTTACCTCGGAGGTGTTTAGTAAGCATCCTGTTCATGCGTATGAGTATGTGTGTGGCGATGTTCGCGATCGTCCGATCGGTGCGCTTGCGCTTTCCTTTGTCGCACGTTGCCACATTGGCGCTGACGATGGGTATTGCCGGCTGTAGCGGTGAGTTGGCGCGCTTCAAAGAAAATCCGTTCGCCAGCAACAATAGCCCGGAAGCAACAGGCTCGATTCAACCGGCGCCCGTCGCGCCTGTGAGCCAGGTGGAGAGCCGACCGCTTCCTCCGCAGGCGCAACTGCCGCCTTCGCGCTCTGACGCCATCGGTGCGGTCCACAGCTCGGGCGTCGTCGGAGGCGGAAGAGGCCTGGCCTCGTACACGCCGGACACATCTCCGGCGAATCCATCTTCCGTGCGTTCCGCCACGTCGAGCGCGTCCGAAGTGACTGGCGCAATTCCGCCACCCAAGGCAGCCGGCGCCAACAAATGGAGGTGGGATGGTGGCACAGCCATAACGGTGGTCCCAGGTGACACCATCGACAGCATCAGTTGACGCTATGGAGTGCCAGGGAACGCCATTATCCAGGCCAATAACCTGAGCGCGCCCGCGACGCTGCGTGCCGGCCAGCAACTCGTCATCCCACGATATCAGGCGACCCGCGCGCCCGCATCACCGCCAAAAGTGTCCGCTGTGGCCGCCACGAATTCTCCTGTTACCGGCACACCGGCCGGCGCTCCCGGCGTGCATGTGGTCGCGCCAGGGGAAACTCTGAGCAAGATTTCACGCCTGTACGGGAAATCGGTCAGTGAGCTGGCCAGAGCTAATAATCTCCCTGCAAGTGCCCGCCTCACGGTTGGTGCTCACCTCGTGATTCCGGGCGTGCGAACTTCGGCCACCAAGCCCAACGCCGCGCCCGCGGTTGCAGAAACAACACCAGCGCCGCAGATTGCCGACGCGACCGCCAACGCCAGCGTTTTCGCGCCGGCGCTCGCCACCCCGCCCGTGGCCGGCGAAACGTCGAGCGGAACTGAAGGAGCCGCCTCGCTCCCGAAATTCCGTTGGCCGGCCAATGGCCGGGTCATCACTGCTTTCGGTCCCACGACCAACGGCCAACAGAACGACGGGATCAATATAGCAGTGCCGGAGAATACGCCGGTGAAAGCGGCTGAAGATGGTGTCGTGGCCTATGCCGGCAACGAGTTGAAGGGCTATGGCAACCTCGTTCTGGTGCGCCATCCCAACGGCTATGTCACCGCCTACGCCCATGCGAAGGAGCTTCTGGTCAAGCGCGGCGATCAGATCAAGCGCGGGCAGGTCATCGCGCGCTCTGGGCAATCCGGTAACGTCAACGCTCCTCAACTTCACTTCGAGATCCGAAAAGGCTCGTCGCCGGTCGATCCTACGAAGTTTCTCAGCGGGGCATGAATTGCACGCCTGAAGGCTGGTGACGTACTATCTGACGTCAGGCATCAGTCTTCAGATATCCGGATCCCAAGTCTGCCGGCGAGGTCCTGCACGTATTGCCAGGCGACGCGTCCGGACCTTGCGCCGCGCGTCGTTGCCCATTCCAGCGCCTCGCGACGCACCTCTTCGTGAGGGTGCTCGATCCGATAATGGGCAACGTAGCCATCGACCATGGCCAGGAATTCGTCCTGGCTGCAACGATGGAACCCGAGCCACAGACCGAAGCGATCCGAGAGGGAAACCTTCTCCTCCACAGCCTCGCCTGGGTTGATCGCGGACGAGCGTTCATTGTCCACCATTTCGCGGGCCATGAGATGGCGCCGGTTGGATGTGGCATAGAACACGACATTGGCGGGCCGACCCTCAATTCCTCCTTCAAGCATGGCTTTCAGGGACTTGTAGCTGGTGTCCTCCGTCTCGAATGAAAGATCATCGCAGAACACAATAAACCGATAAGAGGTGCCCCGCGTCAGCGCCATCAGATCCGGTAGGCTTTCGATGTCTTCACGATGGATCTCAATGAGCTTGAGCAGCGCATCGCTTTTTGTCTCTTGTCGATGCGCGGCGTTGACGGCAGCATGCACCGCCTTGACAAGAGATGACTTACCCATGCCGCGCGCGCCCCACAGGAGGGCATTATTTGCCGGCAGCCCCCGTGCGAAACGGTCCGTGTTCTCGAGGAGAGTGTCTCGCACGCGGTCGATCCCCTTCAGGAGCGACATCTCGACGCGATTGACCTTTGCAACGGGGAACAGCTGCCGTCCTTCCGGATGCCAGGAGAACGCGTCAGCCAACTCGTAACGGAGCGGCGATTGCTGTGGTGGCGCTATCCGCTCGAGCGCCAGCGCTATGCGCTCCAAGGGATTCTCCAGCCCGGAGTCCACTCGCATGGTCCCGAGTGGAGACGAGGTTTTTCCCGAAGCCCTGCGGGCGCGTTTGGCCATGAAAAGTCAATTGCGGCGCATCGATGAGAGGCAGGCTTTACCTAGCCAATCGCCGGCCCGCAAGATCGTTCACGATAACGAGCTGCGTGCATGCTGGGCGGAGCCGCATTGCAATTGAATAGCTGGCCGCTATAGTCCGCGCCGATTTCGCCAGCCACAACACCAGACCCAGGCCAGAAGCGCCGCCAGTACCTAGAGCGCACCAGGACAAAGGGACGTGAGGAATGCTTGTAACGCCCGCATTTGCCCAGTCGAGCCCGTTTGGCGGGGACAACATGCTGGTGCAGTTGCTGCCGTTCATTCTGATCTTCGTGATCATGTATTTTCTGATCCTGCGGCCGCAGCAAAAGCGGGCGAAGGAGCACCAGGAGTTGGTCAAAAACTTGCGTCGTGGCGACACGGTCATTACGTCTGGGGGGCTGGTCGGGAAGGTGACCAAGGTCGTCGATGACGATCAGATCGAGGTTGAGATTGCCGACGGTGTGCGCATCCGACAGGTGCGTTCCATGATCACGGGCGTCCGCGCGAAGGGTGAGCCTGTCAAGGATGAGGCCGGCTCGAGCTGATTGCGGTTTCGAGAGACGGTCAGGATCGCGATGCTGTACATTTCCAGGTGGAAGGCGACGGCGATACTGCTCACGGCGTTCGTGTGTTGCGCGCTTGCCATCCCCAACTTCTTTCCAGAAAAGACCGTTGCGCGCTGGCCCGCGTGGGCGCAGCGCCACATTGTGCTCGGCCTCGATCTCCAGGGAGGATCCCACATATTGCTGCAGGTCGACGCCAATGACGTGCGCCGGCAGAAGCTCCAGACCTTGCAAGATGACGTCCGCAAGCTTTTGCGGGAAGCGCGGGTGGGATTGACCCGTGCTCCTGTCATCCGAGGCAATTCCGTAGAGGTCATTGTTCGCGAGAGCGACGTGCAACAGGCATTGGCGAAGCTACGCGAATTATCACAGCCCTTGGGCGGATTTCTTGGCAGTTCCGGGCAGCGATCCGTCGAGATCGAGAATGCAGGTGGCGGGCTCATTCGTCTGAGCGTGCCCGAACCCGCCATACTCGATCGCACCAGGCAGGTCGTTGATCAGTCTGTCGAGATCATAGGGCGTCGCGTGAATGCGCTCGGGCTGGTCGAGCCGTCGATCCAGCGGCAGGGCACGGATCGTGTGTTGGTGCAGGTACCGGGGCTGGGCGATCCGCAAGAGCTCATCAAGGTGATCGGAACAACGGCGAAGCTGACGTTTCGGCTTGTCGATACTTCCATGTCAGTGGAGCAGGCGCTGCAGACCCGTCCCCCACCTGATTCGGAGATCGTGTACGGCTCGAAGGCTGAAAACCGGCAGCCGTACCTTCTGGAAAAGAGGGTCATTGTTTCAGGCGAGGAGCTTACGGATGCGCAGCCCGGGTTTGATCAGCGCACAAGCGAGCCCATCGTCTCGTTCAAATTCAATACATCGGGGGCGCGGAAATTCGCGCAGGTCACGCAGGAAAATGTCGGGCGGCCCTTCGCCATCGTGCTGGATGACGAGGTGATTTCGGCCCCTGTCATTCGCGAGCCAATTCTCGGCGGAAGCGGACAAATCTCGGGCAGCTTCACGGTCGAATCCGCGAACAATCTCGCCATTCTGTTGCGGGCGGGTGCGCTCCCTGCAAAGCTCACCGTGATTGAGCAGCGAGTTGTCGGCGCGGGTCTTGGTCAGGATTCGATCGAAAAAGGCAAAATGGCGTCCTATTTTGGCGCGGTGCTTGTCGTCATTTTCATGGTGGTCACCTATGGCCTTTTCGGCGTGTTTGCGAGCATCGCGGTCGGCATCAACGTTGGAATGATCTTCGGTGTTCTGTCGCTTCTCAATGCAACGCTCACCCTGCCGGGAATCATCGGCATTGTGCTTACAATCGGCATAGCGGTGGACAGCAACGTCTTGATCTATGAACGCATACGCGAGGAGGTGCGCACCGGGCGTACGCCGATCACCGCTATCGATGCCGGGTTTACGCGCGCTTTGGCGACAATTCTCGATTCCAATATCACGACCTTTATTGCGGCGGCGGTGCTGTTCTTCATCGGCACTGGACCGGTACGCGGATTTGCGGTGACGCTTGGCATCGGCATCGTCACCACGGTCTTCACCGCCTTCACTCTCACCCGGCTGATGGTCGCGTGGTGGGTGAGGTGGGCGCGTCCGCGGCAACTGGCGATTTCGTAAGGTCAGCGCGTGCGCCTGCATCCTTCCATCCCGCTTTTGCGGATCGTCCCCGACGATACCAAGTTCGATTTCATGCGCTTTCGGCGCGTGAGCTTTCCGGCCTCGGCGCTCCTGTCCATTGCCGCCATTTTGCTCTTCTTTTTCCACGGCCTCAATTTCGGCATCGACTTCATCGGAGGTACGCTGATCGAAGTGCAGGCGAAATCCGGCGTTGCAGATCTCGCGACAATGCGAAACACGCTCGGCGGACTGGGCTTGGGCGATATCCAGTTGCAGCAATTCGGAGGTCCGGAAAACGTCCTCATCCGGGTTGCGCAGCAGCCCGGAGGCGAGGAGGCGCAACAGGCTGCTTTGAGCAAGGTAAGACAAACGCTCGGAGCCGACGTTGAGATTCGACGCGAGGAGGTTGTCGGACCGCGCGTATCGAAAGAGCTGCTTGCCTACAGCACAATCGGTCTGATGCTCGCGATCTTCGCAATCCTGATCTATCTCTGGTTTCGTTTTGAATGGCAGTTTGCGCTCGGCGCCATGATCGCGAATGTTCACGACCTCGTATTGACGATCGGCTACATGTCGCTCACGCAGATAGATTTCGATCTTTCGAGCATTGCGGCACTCCTCACCATTCTCGGTTATTCTCTCAATGACACCGTGGTCATCTATGACCGTATTCGAGAGATGCTGCGACGCTACAAGCGCATGTCCATGCCGGAGCTGCTGAACATATCAGTCAACTCGACATTGTCGCGCTCCATCATAACTCACGTGACGGTCACTCTAGCGCTCCTGGCATTGCTTCTCTTTGGCGGTCACGCCATCCACAGCTTCGTGGCAACGATGATTTTCGGTGTGGTCCTGGTGGGCACCTACACGTCTGTGTTCATCGCCGCGCCTATTCTGATTTACCTCGGGGTCGGGACAGCGCGGGTCGAGAGGGATGATTCGACGTCGAAACAGGCGGCGTCCCAACCCAAACCTGCCTCGGTCTAGGCTCGGGTCTCCGCGGTTCTGCGCGTGCAAGAAGCATTCACGTACTGTGGCACGCTGGTTCGTGCGGGCGACAGGGACCGGTTCATCTCGACATTGTTTGCGCCGGCAGATTGTCGTCCGCCAATGTTTGCGCTGTACGCATTCAATCTGGAGGTCGCCCGGATACGAGAGTTGGCACGCGGACCGCTTGCGGGGGATATCCGGCTTCAATGGTGGAGCGATGTCCTGGCCGGGGAGCGCCATGGCGAGTGGCAAGGCCACCCTGTAGCGGCGGCGCTCACCGCCACTATCGAGGCGTATGGATTGACGAGGTCTCGTTTTGCGAAGCTTGTCGATGCGCGCAGGTTCGATCTTTACACCGATGCAATGCAAACTCTGGCCGATCTTGAAGCCTATGCCGACGCAGTTTCCACCACGCTGATCATGCTTTCGGCGCAGATCCTGGCGGCTGGGCGTGAGGCGGATATCGGCGAAGTTGCCCATCATGCCGGGGTGGCCTACGCCATTGCCGGATTGCTCAATGCATTTCCCATCCATGCCCGCCAGGGTCAGCTCTTTGTGCCGATTGAGGTGTTGCAGAGGCATGGCGCGGACCGGCAAGCACTGGCCGCTGGGCCTGCTCGCGCCGCGCTGAAGACGGCCTTTGCTGAGTTGCGGCGCATCGCGCGCCGACATCTTGATCGGGCGCAGGACCTGGTGCGAACCGTACCTGCTGCGCTGCTGCCGGCGTTGTTGCCGGTTGCGCTTGCGCCGGCGATGCTGGCCCGCATGGAGCGAAAGGGCTATGATCCCTTCGCTCCAGTCGAGATTGCTCCCTGGCGGCGGCAATGGATCATCTGGCGTGCTGCCCACCGTCCCAGCCGCCTGTTTGCGTAGCCCGATGGAGTGAAACGACATCCGGGTCAGTGGGCGTCGCCGGCGACCCCGGATTTCGCTGCCGCTCAATCCGGGCTGCGAAAGACAGACGCAACTTAGAACGAGAACCGGTCCCGCAAGTTGCGGCGATCGGCGACAATGCTCGCAATCAAAGCGCGCTCTCGGTCATCCGTCACGAGAGCATCGATCTGATCCAGTTGGTTCATCGCGACAAGCTGCAAAATCTCGCTGCGTACTTCGCCGGATGCCCGGCGCGGCAACTCATTCATAACTTGAAGATGCTCGGGAGGTTTCGCGCCGGGTGAATCGGCGATGAATTCGCGCAAGCTCTGCTCCGCGACACCGGGCGTGGCTTCGACGAAGGCGTAGAGCCCGGTTCCGGCCCTGCGATCCGGGAATGCAAGCACGACGGTCTCGCGCACTTGCGGATGTGTCTTGAGGCGCGCGGCAATGAGAGGTGCGTCTCTTACAAGCCGGGGACCGCCGCCCTCGCGGTCAGTAAATCCAAATACCCCCCTGGTGATCCAGTAATAAACCCGTTTGCCCGACGCCATCCAAAACCGGGTTGGCAGGCTTTTTCTTCCCAGCACCCGTCGTTCGGCAGGGGTAACGGCGGCTGGCGCATAACGCTGCTTATGCTTGAGCAGGTGGCGCAGATCTTCATAGGCCGCAATACGGAACAACCAGGTCCGGTGCGGGAAGCGCATGGCAAGCTGGAAGTCCGTGAGATACGCGCATCCATCGGCGCCGCGCAGCCAGTTCTGTTCCTTGGCAAGATCATTGTGACAAATCCCGGCGCGATGGAGCGCCCGCAACGCCGCTTTTGCGGACCGGAAATAGCCGCAATCGCCATAGGGCTTGGCGAGATGAAGAGGAAGGCCGTCGATCCAGCTTCGCACCAAAGTCATGCGTCCGCCGAACAGGATGCGCGGCGCGATCCCAATCGCGCCAGCTGCGCCAAGGGCGCGGCGCTCGCGCCCAAGCAGATGGCGAGCCAATGCAACGCTCCACCACGGGACCTCGTCGATACGCCGCAACACCGCGCCCACGTCGCCTGCCGGGGTGACGAAACGGCCACGCTCCACGGTAGAGAGAAGATCGCGTTTGAGCACCACGCCCGCAGTCCAGCGATTGTTGAGCTCGCCCGGCGTGGTCATCGGCACTATTCCGCCGCGGTGGCAGTTGTGTCGGAACTTTGGGAGCGACGATCAATCCAGAGGCCGAGGTCGTGCAACGCGCGTCGCGTGAGCGCGCGCTTCCTGGACAGCGCCCTTTCCGTGCCACGAAGTCGCTCGCCGCGTTTCCTTTCGGCTGCGAGCGGCGGGAAGAGCCCAAAATTGATGTTCATCGGCTGATAGGAGCGCGGGCTTGGCGCCGGTTCATCCATTGGGATGGATTCCAGGTGACCGCCGGTGATGTGCGCAAGGAGCGCTCCGTGAGCGGTGGTAAGTGGCGGCGCGACAACATCCTCTCCACGGCGCTCGGCAGCCGCAAACATCCCGGCAAGGAGGCCAATTGCGGCCGATTCGACGTAGCCTTCGCAGCCGGTGATCTGTCCCGCGAAACGCAGCCGCGGCTCGACGCGAAGGCGCAAGGCCGTGTCGAGCAGTGCCGGTGCATTGATGAAGGTGTTGCGATGGAGGCCTCCAAGGCGAGCAAACTCGGCCTTTTCGAGCCCGGGAATTGAACGAAAGATTCGCACTTGCTCGGGATGCCGCAGCTTGGTCTGGAAGCCCACTATATTGAACAAAGTGCCGAGCCGATTGTCCTGCCGGAGTTGGACGACGGCGTAAGGTTTTGCGGCGCTATGCGGGTTGGTCAGACCAAACGGTTTCATAGGACCATGCCGCAACGTTTCGTGCCCGCGCTCTGCCATGACTTCGATAGGCAGGCAGCCATCGAAGTAAGGAACAACCTCTTCCCATTCGTGAAAGGCGACCTTCTCCCCGCCGAGCAAGGCGTCGATAAAGGAGTCGTATTGCTCGCGCGAAAGCGGGCAATTGATGTAGTCGGCGCCCGATCCGCCGGGTCCGGCCTTGTCGTAGCGCGATTGCCGCCAGGCGACCGACATATTGATGCAATCGCGGTGAACGATGGGAGCAATCGCGTCAAAGAAAGCCAGCGCGTTTTGGCCGGTGCGCTTTGCGATCGCATCTGCGAGCCCGGGCGAGGTGAGGGGCCCGGTTGCGATGATCACGCTGTCCCAGTCTGCCGGCGGGAGCGCCACAATCTCTTCGCGCCGGACCTCGACAAGCGGATGCTCGGAGAGCGTCGTTGTGACGGCCGTCGCGAAGCCTTCGCGATCGACGGCGAGCGCGGATCCGGCGGGCACCTGATTGGCATCGGCGCTGCGCAGGATCAAAGAGCCGAGCCGGCGCATCTCCTCATGAAGAAGCCCGACCGCATTGTGCTCCTGGTCGTCAGAGCGCAGCGAGTTGGAGCAGACGAGCTCCGCAAGAGCGGCCGACTTGTGCGCAGGCGTTGCGCGAACGGGCCGCATTTCGTGAAGGACGACCGCCACGCCCCGGGTCGCAGTCTGCCAGGCGGCCTCGCACCCGGCGAGCCCGCCGCCGATGATATGCACCGGTTCGGCATGTTGTCCCATCTTGCGTCAATGCCTACATCACGCACCCCTCATATGAAAGCGCCCGCACAAGGCGGGCGCCTTCATTGCAACAGGGGCTGCGGGAGGTCAGCGGGTGGCATTCTCCCACGCAATCCGCGGTATGTCCGATCGGGTAATCCCAATGTCGGCCAGGTCGCGGTCGCCGAGCCGATTGAGCTCGTTCAAGCTTGTGTTATAGCGCCTCCAGGCCCCCAGGAAGTTGAAGATGGCGAGCAGCATGGTTCATATCCTTTCCGGTGCAGCGTGCGGTGTTAGAATCGCACCTTTCCGCATGAAGATATGGTTCCATGCTGCGATGCAGCAGACTTTGTATTGCGGTGCAGCTATGCTCAAGATGCATCTCGCTAAGTCGTTGACAAAGCATATGTATCTAGAACAGACGGGGTCCTCGATCGCGCCAGCCGATCAATCGTACTTCATTCCCGTTTCCTTCACGACTTTTGACCACCGCTCCGCTTCCTTGCGAATGAAGGCGGCGAACTCGGCCGGCGTGCTGGTGGCTGGAAACAATCCGGAAGCATCCGCCTTGGACTTGATGGCCGGATCAGCCAGAATTTTCGCCACCTCCGCCTGGAGCTTGTTGATGATCGAGGCCGGCGTGTCACGAGGGGCGACGAGTCCCAGCCAGACCGTGATCTCGTCGAGACCTGGTACGTCGGTGGTGATCAGCGGAAGGTCGGGCACCGGCGGAAAAGGACGCGGATCGAACTTGGCCAGTGCACGGAACTGTCCGCCCTGAATCAGGGACAATGACGCGGATGGTCCGTCGAAAGAAAAATCGACGCTTCTGGTGAGCACAGCCTGCGCAACCTCTGCGCTGCCGTTGTAAGGAACAAGCACGGTTTGAATCCCGGCGGCCTTGTTGAACAGATAACCCGTGAGCTTGGTGGTGATCGTGCCCGCCCCGTAGTTGAGCTTGCCTGGCTGCGCCTTGGCTTTGAGGATGAGGTCGTTCACGCTTTTGACATCGCTTGCCGCATTGACGATGAGCAGTTGCATCGTTTTTGCGGTGAGCGTGATCGGCGCAAAGTCAATGAAGGGGTCGTATGCGGGACTACGATAAAGATACTGATTCATCGTCAATGTGGAATCTATGGCCATGAGCAGCGTATAGCCGTCGGGCGTTGAATTCGCGACCTGTTGGGCAGCAAGCACTGTATTTGCGCCCGGCCTGTTTTCGACAACGACCGGCTGGCCCCAGTCCTCGCTCATTTTCGCGCCAATCATCCGTGCAAGAACGTCTGAGGGACCGCCGGCTGGAAACGGCACGACGATCTTAATTGAACGACTTGGAAATGCGTCTGCAGGCTGCTGTCCCAAGGCAGGATCGAGGAGCAGCATCGAAGCTATCGCGAAGGTCAACAAGCGCGTTATCATGATGGCTCTCCTTGTAACTGCCGGTGGCTAAAACCTGGGCTGTTCGGGCGGTAGTTCACGGTCCGAAAGAACCGGGAAATCGCTTGAGCGGGGGCAATTCCTCATCATGAGACGGTTGGGAGCTCACTTCCCAGGGGCGCGGCAGCATGACCCCGTGCCGCGCAGCAGGCGACGATGCCGGCAATGCCACTTTCGCTGTTAACATTCAGATGTCGAGCTACGGCAGCGGTTCGACCGCAAAACTTCGCGGGCTTTCGCCTCGCTGCCAGATTTCCCAGGCTGTAAGATAGGCCGCTTCGATGTGTCGCCGAAAGCGGTCCGTATCGAATAGTGGACGACGCAGTCGATTTTGCTCAAGCTTTTGTCGAATGGATAGAAGAAGCGTAGAGTTGGTCGCCAATCTCAATGCCAGCGCTTCATACTCATCAAGGCTGTGGGTTATCAGTTCTGGAAGATCGACAGCATTAAGAATGCTGGCGGCAACCCGACCCACAAATGTCTCCCCGCAGCAAGTCAGCAGGGGCAGTCCGGCCCACAACGCGTCGCTCGCCGTGGTGTGCGCATTGTAGGGCAACGTGTCCAGGAAAATGTCGGCCAGGCGATGGCGCGCCAGGTGGTCCTCCGACGGCAATCGCTCGGCGAATATCAGACGAGCCGGATCAATCCCGCGCGCCGCGGCCTCTTTGCGCAAATTAGTCGATGCGCTGGCGTTATCCGCCAACAGCCACAGCACGCTGCCCTTGACCGCATGCAACAATCGCATCCACACATCGAACACGGGCGCCGCGATCTTGTAGTTGTTATTGAAGCAGCAGAACACGAAGCCTTCGTCCGGCAGCCCGACTTCGAGCCGCGTCGGCGTGCTGTCTGCGATCTTCCGCAGCGAATCATTGACCAGGTAACACTCCGGGAGGTGGACGATCCTCTCCGAGTAAAAGCGCTGTTGATCGGACGGTAGCACGATTTTGTCGGCGATCACGTAATCAATGAAATTAGAGCCCATTGTGCCCGGATAGCCGAGATAGCTTATTTGAATCGGTACAGGACGATGGGCAAGAATGTCGAAGCGAGCATCCAGAGTATAACCCATCAGATCGACAGCAATGTCCACTTGCAGCTCATGCAGAAGCCTTGCCACGTCCCGATCGGTTTGCGTCCTAACATCGTGAAACTGATCGAAGGAGTTGATGAGACGGGAACGCATATCGCTCTTATCGTCCTTGCCATAGGATATACCGAGCACCTCAAAGCGTCTCCGATCATGAAGCTCAAATAACTCAGTGATCAGATGGGCCATCGCCGACCGGTTAAAGCCCGCCGACAAATAGGCGACCCTGACGCTCTCATGCCGATAGATCGTGCCGACCCACAATGGCCGCGGCAAGACCGGGATCTGATCCTGAATAAAGCTTCTGGCGCATTTCAGTTGCAGCGACGCGTCACTGCAATAGCCAAGCAAGGTAAAGGGCGTAACGATCGATTTTCGCTCTGCAACATGAGCTGCCAGCTCGCCGTCGAGCTCTGCCGTCTTCGCCCAGTCACAAATTTTCAGCGCTGAGTCGGCTAATCCGGAAAAGGCGTAGAGATGGTCCGGTTTGACCGCCAGCGCCTTCTGGTAATTCGCCAGCGCATCCTCGAAGCGATTTAGGGCGTGCAGCGCGTTGCCGCGGTTGTACAGCGCCTCAATGTAGTCCGGTTTGATCGCCAACGCCTTATCGTAGCTCGCCAGCGCATCCTCGAAGCGCTTCAAGTTCCGCAAGGTGGCGCCGCGATTGTTCAGCGCCTCGGCATAGCTCGGCTTGATCGCCAGCGCCTTGTTGTAGCTTGCCAATGCCTCCTCGAAACGTTTCAGGCCATGCAAAGCGTTGCCGCGGTTGTTCAGCGCCTCGGCATAGCGCGGTCTGATCGCCAGCGCCTTCTCGTAGCTCGCCAGCGCATCCTCGAAGCGCTTTAGGTCCCGCAGGGCGTTGCCGCGGTTGTGCAGCACCTCGGCATTTTCCGGTTTGATCGCCAGCGCCTTGTCGTAGCTTGCCAGCGCATCCTCGAAGCGTTTCAGGTCGCGCAAGGTTGCGCCTCGGTTGTTCAGCGCCTCGACATAGTCTGGCTGGATCGCCAGCGCCTTGTCGTAGCTTGCCAACGCGTCCTCGACGCGCTTTAGGTCCTGCAGGGCGTTGCCGCGGTTGTACAGCGCCTCGGCATAGTCCGGCTTGATCGCCAGCGCCTTGTCATAGCTTGCCAACGCGTCCTCGAAGCGGCTTAGGTCCTGCAAAGTGACGCCGCGGTTGTTCAGCGCCTCGGCATTGTCCGGTTTGATCCTCAGCGCCTTGTCGTAGCTCGCCAACGCTTCTTGCAAGCGTCCAAGTCCCGCTCGAACGACCGCCAGCAAGTGAAGGGCATCGAAGTGGTTGGCATTGGCGCGAAGGATCGCCCTGCAATGGGCTTCCGCCTCATCAAAATGGCCAGCCTGGTATGATCCTGCGGCTCGCTTCAGCGCGTCTGCAAGAGTGATCTTAGGCATGCTTTAGAGGCCCCTCATTCCCGGCCTACGTTGACAATTCAAAGATGCAGGCCGTCAGGCTATGGGGCAACTATTCCGGAGAGCTTGTAAGGCACGACTTGCTCTTGGTCGTTGCCGCCTCTGCCACGAATAAATTTTCAGCGCGTCCCTGAGTTATAACAGCTAACGAAACTTGCCATGGCAATGCTTGTATTTCTTTCCCGACCGGCACGGGCATTGCTCATTCCGTCTCGTTTCGTGAATAGATGCCGGATTGGCGATTTGAGCGGCGGGCTGGGATCGCTGTATGAGCTGGTTAAGGACAAAAAAGTACAGCCAAGGATGAATGCAATCGGCGAATCCTACGTTTTTGCAAGAACTGTGTCCGTTACTGATGAGCGCGTGATGCAGCGAGTGATCGGGTTTCACATAGAGGAAGGTATTCTGGCGATACCACGGCTCCACTTTTTCGTTGTCCCAAAACTCTTGGCGAAAAATATCGAAGAGCAGATATCCGTTAGCGATGAATTTTTTTGCCCAGAAACTATGCGGGCGTGTGTTGATGTGGTTTGTACCCGGCTGCGCTGTGAATGCCGCGCTGAACACAACCGCGTCGGACGCTTGCGTCATGGTGGAAAAGAATTGGTCGGACGCCTCAGGCGGAAGATGTTCGGCTACCTCCAGCGAGAGCGCAAGATCGTAGGTCCCGCACACTGGGGTAACCTCGGCCAAATTTGCGTTTCGGAACTCGATTGAGGGATCGAGCATCATTTCCTGGCGGACCCATGCGCCCTCAAGTCCCACAAGATGCTTGGCGCCGAGCTCCTTGCACACGGTCAGCCACGCTCCTCGTCCACAGCCAATGTCAATGACGCTGCGGGGAGTCCAGTAGGCAAACAGGTAACCAAGAAACAGTCGAGCCGAGTCCAGGCTGCCTCTCAATTGAAGGTCGTAGAATTCCTTGCTGTAAAGTGCCTTACTCATAATTAGGCGGGGCCCCGGTTCCTCAGTTTTAGAGCTTGATGCGCTGGAGTTGTTGAGTGTGCTATTTTGGGCAGTTGGTCGTGCTCAGGCTTATCTACGGGAGGTCTGCCAGAGTCATTGTGCGAGCCGCAGGACCCCGCCGCTTGCGGACGGAAGCATAGCATATCTGCTTCCTTTCGGCATGCCGATGTCTTGCGAGCCGATGTCTTGCGAGGCGGCGCTTGTGCCATTCAAGACGCGGCGGCGTTGGGTTAGCCTGCCGCAGCATGCGGCAGCTGCATCGATTGGCTGCGCAGGAGGATCCTTGCTCTCGTTGATCCCATCTCTCCACGATCGCGTGTCGATGCATAGCTCGAACAAGCTCAAGATTGGGCTGTTTGGGGCCAACTGCTCTTCGGGACGCGCAGTGACATTGATTCCGGAGCGCTGGTCGGGGAGCTGGCCGGATAACCTCAAGCTCGCAAAAATGGCGGACGCGGCCGGCATCGACTTCCTGCTCCCCATCGGGCGCTGGAAAGGATATGGCGGAGTGACCGACTATCAGGGCGCGACGCTTGAAACTCTCACCTGGGCGTCGGGGCTGCTCGCTTCGACCACGCGCATCACGGTCTTCGGAACGCTGCATGCCCCACTGTTCAATCCGGTGATCGCCGCAAAGGAGATGGTCACAGCCGATCACATCGGACAGGGCCGGTTCGGATTGAACGTCGTCGTTGGATGGAATGAAGGCGAGTTCGAGATGTTCGGCGTCGAGCAGCGCGAGCACGAGCAGCGTTATGCGTATGCGCAGGAGTGGGTCGACGTCATCAAGATGATCTGGTCGGACAAGGAGGACTTTGATTTCCGGGGAACCTATCTGGATATGAAGGGCATTCGCGGCAAGCCAAAGCCGTGCGGCGGCACGCGGCCGGTGATCATGAATGCGGGCGCCTCCCCAGTCGGGCAGGCCTTCGCCATCCGCAATTGCGATGCCTTCTTTCTCCAGGCATCGCGGACCTCGCTTGAGGAGACCGCCCGGAAAGTCGTGGATGCGAAAACCCAAGCCAGCGCCCAGGGCAGAGAGCTTGGCGTCTATACCGTAGGGGTCATCACCTGCCGCCCGACCCGACAGGAGGCTGAGGATTACTACCATTATTCGATCGTGGAGCACGCCGACTGGTCCGCGGTGGACAGCATCCTCGCGCTCAGGAACATTACGGCGCAGAACACGCCGCCGGACAAGTTTATGCAGATCAGAACCGGCTATGCGCAGGGAATGGGAGGGCTACCCATAGTGGGCGATCCCGACCACGTGGCCGGTCATCTCGTCGATCTCAGCAAAGCCGGGTTGACCGGGATCGCGATCTCGCTCGTCAACTATATCGACGAGCTGCCGTTCTTTTGCGACGAGGTCTTGCCGCGCCTGCAACGCGCCGGGTTGCGGGACACGCATTGACAAAGACACGCATTGAAAAGCGTGGGGCAGAAAGAAGGGCGAAATCGCGTTGAAGCGATTTCGCCCTCGGTATGAAAGCAGAACCCTGTCAGGGGCCGATCGTTACCACGGCGCTCCAATGTAGCAGTTATCGATCGCGAATACGTAGGCCGGGCTGAAGGCGCGCTGCGGAGTCACCCTCTTGCGGCAGGCAACGTACCTGGCCACATTCACAGGCACGAACGGAATGGCCGGACGGTAGGGAAACCCATATCCATACCCATACCCATACCCGACATATCCGACAGGCGCCACAACTACGCGAACTCTGCGCGTCAGCGGGCGACATTGCGACGCTGAGGGCGCCGAAGCCCAGCGCAAGAGCGGCTGCTATAGCAATCTTCTTCATGTTTCCTTCCTCTGTCAGAGCACCTCGCCTGAAGCCGCATAGAGGCCAAAGCCGAATAGAGGGCCAAAGCCACATAGAGGCCAGACTAGTAACATAGTTTCGCCGCATTCGTCAGGGTGTGTCAAGCGTTTGCTTGGTTTTAGGCGCTTTGTTTGGCTCACTTTTTTTTACGCGCCCGTCACATCTTTCCAGAGAGCTGTCCGAACATCATTGTCATTTAGATGTTAATGTGGATGGCACGCCAATTCATCGCCACAAGAAGTGCCCGGACATGTGGCCCAGACCGTCGCCTGATCGATCTTCTCAAAATCGAGCTGCCGATCATCCAGGCACCCGTGGCGGGCGCCATGGACTGGGAGCTGGCAGCCGAGGCTGCCGCGGCCGGAGCGCTCGGATCGTTGCCGTGCGCAATGCTCAATGCTGCGCAAATTCGCCAGCAGATGGCGCAAATCCGAACGCGGACGCGCAATCCCATTAACCTCAATTTTTTCTGCCACACGCCCCCTGTCCTCAATAATGCACGCGAAGCCGCGTGGCGCGAGCGGCTGCGCCCCTACTATCAGGAGCTCGCAATCGATCCGTCGGCTCCCGTTCCTTCCAGTAACCGCACCGCCTTCGATGCAACCATGTGCGAGGTCGTGGAGGAGACGAACCCCGAGGTGGTCAGCTTCCACTTCGGGCTTCCCGAGCCGAGCCTTCTAAGTCGCCTGAAGTCGGGAGGCTTCCTGGTGATGAGCTCGGCCACCACCGTCGCCGAGGCGCGTTGGTTGGAGGTGCACGGCGTGGATGCGATCATTGCCCAGGGCTTCGAGGCGGGGGGCCATCGCGGCGTATTCCTGGCCGAGAGCCCCGCAGCCGCATTGGCTCACCAGGTCGGCACCTTCGCCCTCGTGCCGCAGGTGGTGGACGCCGTGAACGTGCCTGTGATCGCGGCGGGCGCCATTACCGACGCGCGAGGCATTGCGGCAGCTTTTGCCCTCGGTGCTGCGGGCGTGCAGCTTGGAACCGCTTACCTCTGGTGTCCTGAGGCAAAGATTTCTTCCGCCCATCGCGCAGCGCTTGAATCCGCCCAGGACGACGGCACGGCCGTGACCAATCTCATGACTGGCCGCCCGGCCCGCGGCATCGTTAACCGGCTCATGCGCGAAATCGGGCCCATGTCGGACATAGCCCCGCAATTTCCGCTTGCCGGGGGTGCGCTCGCGCCCCTACGGGCAACGGCGGAGGGGCGGGGCTCGGGAGACTTCTCGCCCATGTGGGCGGGGCAGGCGGCTTCGCTCGGTCGCGCATTGCCGGCAAGGGAGTTGACGAGGAAACTCGCTGCCGAGGCCTTGCAGCGGATGCAGCGCTTGGCCGCACACTAAAATTGTAGAGCGTGTGCGACGAGATTGAATCACTCACGCGGTCTTGCGGCTAGCGGTGCTCTCCCCCCCGAACTCGGGTTTACCCGAGTTCGGCACTATGAGTTGGCCAGTCGGATATATCCGACTTGGCTGGGGAGAGGTGAAGAGCGTCAGATCAGGTTTGAATGATCCGAAGGCGCGTACCCCATGGATCGGTGGTTTCGATCCGCCCGGCGCGTTCCACCGTCTCGATCCTGGCCTCCCTCAGGCGGTTCTTGATTCCGGCGAACGCGTTGCCGCTGGCTTCCAGTCCAAACCACGACAATCCCGCCCGCTCAGGGTCACGCGTTCCCGCTCCCGCACTGTGCCAGACGTTGGCTGCGATGTGATGATGATACCGGCCCGAGGACATGAATGATGCGCCATGGCGGTGACGTGTGACGTCGAGCCCGATGGCGTCGCGATAGAATGCCTCGGCGCGATCCACATCGCCTACGCGCAGATGGACGTGGCCCACGCGCATTCCATCGGGAGCGCCGGAATAGCTCGCCGGCATTTGGAACCTCGCGCAAGATGTCGTCAATATCCAATGGGTCGGTCGTGATCTTGAGATCGCTCCCCGTCCATTGCCAGGTTTCCGGCGGTCGATCGCAATAAACCTCTATGCCGTTGCCCTCAGGGTCATCGAGATAGAACGCCTCGCTTACCGCATGGTCCGAGGCGCCCGTCAGCGCTACATCGTGACGTTCCACATGCGCAATCCAGCGCGCGAGGTCCGCACGCGTCGGCATGAGGAAGGCGGTGTGATAGAGCCCGGCTTCATGCTGGTCGTCAGGTTTGGCTCCAGGCCGATGCTCTAAATGAAGAATGGGCAGGCCGCCGACACCAAGGGATGCCCCGTTAGCGCCCTGATCGAGCACTGACAACCCGAGCGCATCGCGATAGAAGGCGGTGAGAAGGTTGAGATCGCGCACGGCAAGGGTGACCGCGCCGATGTGCACCGGGGTACGGCTTGCGAAGGTCGGCATCGCCGAGGGATTAGCAGCATCCATGCCGGATCATATCGGCATTCTCGTCAAGGGGCGCAATATCGCCTGTGTCAGCTTTGCTGCTTTGCCGCACGACGGGCGCTGCTATACCTTGGTCCGCGGCTGCCCTGTCTCTGACGTCTCATTCACGCAGTGTCATTCCGGGGCGCCGCGATAGCGGCGAGCCCGGAATCCAGTAAGCTCCGTCAGTGATTACTGGATTCCGGGCTGCCTCGCTTTCGCTCGGCCCCCGGAATGACACCGTCAGAGTCTGCGAACCGATCTGCCGGAGGGACACACGATTGTCTGTAGATGCCGAAACCGTGCGCAGGATCGCTCACCTCGCCCGAATTGCGGTCAGCGAGGAGGAGGTCCAGCATCTCCAGAGCGAGCTCAATGCCATCCTCGCCTTCGTGGAGCAGTTATCGCAAGTCAATGTGGAAGCCGTCGAGCCGATGACTTCGGTCATTCCGATGCAGATGAGGCGGCGCGATGACAAGGTGACTGACGGCAATATCCCAGATGACGTCATCAGGAATGCGCCTGCGGCTGATGATCATTTTTTCCTCGTCCCGAAGGTGTTGGAATAAAACCGTGTTGCGATTTGTGCAGCCGCCCGGTGGGAAACTTGATCGTCGCGGCAGTGTTTCCTGAATGAGCGAGCTCACTTGCCTGACACTTGCGCAAGCGCGTGACGGGCTTCGGCGCAAGGAATTCTCCGCGGCCGAGCTCGTCGAGGCGCACCTCTGCGCCATGGACCAGGCGCGCACGCTCAACGCTTACGTTTTGGAAACGCCCGACCAGGCGCGCGCCGGGGCCAGAGAGGCGGACGCTCGCCTGGCTCGCCAGGAACCGCGGCCCCTGGAAGGGCTTGCCCTTGGCATCAAGGACATGTTTGCGACGAAGGACGTGCGCACCACCGCCGGCTCCCGTATCCTGGAAAATTTCGTGCCAACCTTTGAGTCCACCGTAACCGCCAATCTCTGGCGCGACGGTGCGGTGATGCTCGGCAAGCTGAACAATGACGAATTCGCGATGGGCTCATCGAACGAGACGTCTTGCTTCGGGCCCGTGATTTCGCCTTGGAGGCAGCGCGGCGTCAACACGCCGCTTGTTCCCGGCGGCTCGTCAGGAGGCTCCGCGGCGGCCGTGGCCGCCGGGCTTTGTCTCGGCGCCAGCGGGACGGATACCGGCGGCTCGATCCGGCAACCTGCGGCTTTCACCGGCATTGTCGGCATCAAGCCGACGTATGGCCGCTGCTCACGCTGGGGCATCGTCGCGTATGCTTCATCGCTCGATCAGGCGGGTCCGCTCACACGTTCCGTGCGCGATGCCGCCATCCTGCTGCGCTCCATGGCGGGATATGATCCCAGGGACAGCACATCCGTCGATCGCGATGTTCCCGACTACGAGCTGGCGATTGGAAAGTCGATCAACGGAATGAAAATCGGAATCCCGAAGGAGTACCGCGTCGAGGGAATGGCGCCCGACATTGATCGGCTATGGCAGCAGGGCGTCGAATGGATCAAAGCTGCCGGGGCAAATATCGTGGAAGTGACGCTCCCACATACCCGATACGCCCTTGCCGCCTACTACATCGTTGCACCCGCGGAAGCCTCTTCCAATCTCGCCCGCTACGACGGCGTGCGCTACGGATTGCGAGCATCGGCGGTCAGCGATGTTGCCGAAATGTATCAGAAAGACTCGTGCGCAAGGGTTCGGCAGAGAGGTGCGCCGCCGAATCATGGTCGGCACTTATGTGCTTTCCACCGGATACTACGATGCCTATTACCTGCGCGCCCAGAAGGTGCGCACGCTGATCAAGCAGGATTTCGAAACCGTCTTTGCCGATGGGGTTGACGCGCTGCTCGCGCCAACGACGCCTTGCGCGGCCTTCGCGCTGGGAGAAAAGACGCAAGGCGATCCAGTCGAGATGTACCTCAATGACATCTTCACCGTGACTGTAAACCTGGCAGGATTGCCCGGGATTTCCGTTCCCGCGGGTCTGTCTGCAGAAGGCCTGCCGCTAGGGCTTCAATTGATCGGCCGGCCATTCGGGGAAGAGACTTTGTTCTCGCTCGCCGAAGTGATCGAGCAGGCGGCCGGGAGGTTTTCGCCGCAACGGTGGTGGTAAACGGCGCCAGAGCGCAACGCATCATGACCTTGGAAGAGTTCAGCGCCTCGCTGCCGAGCACCGAGCCGCCTGCCGGGCTTGCTCCCGCGCTCACCGCTTTGTGGTGGGCACACAAGGGCAAATGGGACGAGGCGCATCGGATCGTCATGAACGAAGGCGGCAGGGATTGCGCCTGGGTGCACGCGCACCTGCACCGGGTCGAAGGCGATCTCGGCAATGCGCGCTACTGGTACCAGCAGGCGCAGCGTTCTGTCCCCGCGCACTCCCTTGAAGAAGAATGGACCGAGATCACCCGCACCGTCCTGGCCTCCCAGTCGTAGCCCGGATGGAGTGAAACGACATCCGGGTTTGGCGTGCGTCGCTGCGACCCCGGATTTCGCTGCCCGCTCAATCCGGGCTTCAGCCCATCAGGCCGGCTCCATGCCGAACTTGGTGATGACCGGAGCAGCAGACGGTCCTTTGAGAAAGCTGATCAGCTCCTTGGCCGCGCCCGGCTCCTTCGCCCCCGTGTGAAGGCCGGCTGAAAATGTGGTGTAATGCTGAATCTCCGCCGGGAGCGGCCCAAGGTAGTCGATGCCGGCAAGAGGAAGAAGCTCGCTGATTTGTTGGAAGCCGATTTCGGCTTCCCCACGCGCTACCAGCTCGCCGACCGGGACCCCCGGAGGACTTTGCTTGATCTTTGGCTTTAGCGTGTCGGCAATCCCGAGGCGCTCGAAGAGGCGATTCAAATAGATACCGCTCGCGCTGGTCGAATAGGAAATCGAGCCCGCAGCAAGAAGGGCATGCTTAAGGGCTTCGCTCGAACTGATGTCCGGCTTCGGCGCCCCCTCGCGTACGGCAACACCGATACCGGATTTCGCAACATCGACGCGGCTGCCGGACACCACCTTGTCAGCCTTGATCAGCTCGTCGATCGAGGTGCTCGGCATGATGACCAAGTCGAACCTTTCGCCGGCATGCATCCGTTTCATGATGTCAACCGACCCTGCCCAGGTGGTCGCGACCCTGTGCCCGTTCGCGCGTTCGAACGCGGGAATAAGCTCCAGACAGGCAGCCTTGAAGCCTCCCGAGGCAATTATTCTGATTTCCGTCACGCCGGTCACCGCGGCAAAGGCCATCAGAGACCCGTTGCTTACTTCACCGTCTCCACAGGAGGAAGATCGGCATCGCCGTGAATTGTCGTTTTGCCGAAGTGCTCGCCGCCGGACAACAGAAAAATGGCAAGCGCAGCCGCAATCAGAGCGCCAAGCACGGCGCCAAGGCTTCCGTTCGAGGTCTGATTGTTCGTGGCTTGGTTATTCAAGGCTTGGTTATTCAAGGCTTGGTTGTTCAAGGCCTGGTTGTTCGTGGCTTGGTTGTCAGACATGGCAACCTCCGCTAATTCCGGATTTTGCGGGCAACGCGCTCAGGCGGATATGGTTTCAACCTGCACAGGCTCACAAACGGTCTGATTTGGAGGTGGCAGTGGTTGGAGACCTCATTTCAAGCGGCAATCTCGTTGAGCTCCCTCTCCCCGCTCTTCGCGGGGAGAGGGTTGGGGTGAGGGGCTCTTTTCATGAGCCGGTGACAGGTCGCGTGCCCCTCACCCGCTCGCTGCGCTCGCGACCTCTCCCCGCAAGCGGGGAGAGGTAAGTCGTGAACGCGCCGCCGACACGCTCAAAATTCATCAAAGGCGCAACTGGTGACTGGGAGGTGGTCATTGGCATGGAGGTGCATGCCCAAGTCACCTCGCAGTCGAAGCTTTTCTCCGGCGCTTCGACGGCGTTCGGAGGCGAGCCGAACGCCCATGTGTCTCTCGTTGACGCAGCCATGCCGGGCATGCTGCCGGTGATCAACGAAGAATGCATCAGGCAGGCGGTGCGCACAGGGCTGGGACTGAAAGCGCGGATCAACCTGAAATCGGTGTTCGATCGCAAGAATTACTTCTATCCCGATCTGCCGCAGGGGTATCAGATCAGCCAGTACAAGTCGCCGGTAGTGGGGGAGGGCGCAGTGGACCTCGACTTGCCGGATGGCGAGGCTGTGACCGTGGGGATTGAGCGGCTGCACCTCGAGCAGGACGCCGGCAAATTGCTCCACGACCGACACCCGGCGATGTCGCTCGTCGATCTCAACCGCTCAGGCATTGCACTGATGGAGATAGTCTCGAAACCCGATTTGCGCTCAGCCGAAGAAGGCAAGGCGTATGTCGCAAAGCTGCGCACCATAATGCGCTACCTCGGCACCTGCGATGGAGACATGGAGAAGGGCAATCTGCGCGCGGACGTCAACGTTTCCGTGCGCAAGCCGGGCGCGGCGCTTGGAACGCGTTGCGAGATCAAGAATGTCAATTCGATCCGCTTCATAGGGCAGGCAATCGAGCATGAAGCGCGGCGCCAGATCTCGATTGTGGAGGACGGCGGCAGCATTGAGCAGGAGACGCGCCTGTTCGATCCGGAAAAGGGGATCACCCGCCCGATGCGCAACAAGGAGGAGGCGCATGACTATCGCTATTTCCCGGATCCCGACCTTTTGCCGCTGGAGCTTGATCCGGCCTACGTCGAGGAGCTCAGGGCGAGTCTGCCGGAGCTCCCCGACGACAAGAAGGCGCGCTTCATTCGCGCGTACGGGCTCTCCCCCTACGACGCCGGTGTGCTTGTGGCCGAACGCGAGACCGCTGAATTCTTCGAGGCAGTGGCGAGCGGCCGCGACGCCAAGGCCGCCGCCAACTGGGTCATCAACGAGCTGGCTGGCCGGTTGAACAAGGCGGGCCGAGATATCGCAAGCGCCCCAATATCCGCAGCGCAACTTGGAAGCATCCTCGATTTGATCGCCGCCGGCACCATTTCGGGCAAAATCGCAAAGGACTTGTTCGAGATCACCTGGGTCGAGGGCGGCGACCCCAAGGTGACGGTGGAGGCGCGCGGGATGAAACAGGTGAGCGACATCTCGGAGATCGAGCGCATCGTCGACGCCATCTTGCAAAGCAATCCCGAGAAGGCAGAGCAGGCGAAGATGAAGCCGGCGATGATTGGCTGGTTTGTCGGCCAGGTGATGAAGTTGTCGGGCGGCAAGGCCAATCCGCAAGCCGTGAACGAGCTGCTGAAGGTGAAGCTGGGCACAGAGGACGGGTGACACAACGGATGACGACGACGACTCTGCGCTCGATAGCGTGTCTGCGTCGCCGTTTCCGTCCTCTGTCGTCGGTCCTCCGTCGTCCGCTTCCGCGAATCACTTCACGCGATTCGCTCGTTTCGCGATGGATTGCGCGCATCTACCGCCGCTGTTCGGCCTTTTCCGCAGAATTTTTTGCACAAGGTGCGGGTCATGCGCGGAGACCCTGTTTCGAGAGCATTCCAGGTTTCCAATTTGATCATGGTTGCGACTTCATTGCATTTTGCCGCAGTCGCCATGGGCTCAGAAATGCATATTTCATCGGCATTTCTTGATAAGCAAAAACATGATGGCTTGCCTGTCGCAATTTGCTGCGTTTGCGCGCAGATTGCTTATTGGTCGCGGATGAGCGCGCAACGTTTGATCTTGCTGCGCGGCGATCACCGCCGATGAAGCGGAAAATGCTGGTTTTTTTATTGCGCTGTAGTAATCGAGTTGCAGTGTTCGCGATCCCGCGGGCACTGACGACAATCGCCACTCACTCATGACTAGGAGGGCAGCATGGCGAAGAAGCGAAAGACGAAGACCAAGTCAGCGGCGAAAAAAGGCGCCCGCAAGACAAAGCGCCGGAAGAAGAAGTAACCCACTCGCCGCGTCCAGTCTTCGACTTCCAGGAATGTCGTTGACTGCATTACATGGGCCGGCGCGAGTCGAAGAGCAGTACGCAACTTGCGACGCACTTCGGCACGGCCGGCTCCGGTAGGCGACGGAGGGCGTCGGCGAGAGACAGGGGTTCAAGCTTCGCTGGTTCGGCTGTGCCGGCAGCGAAGTGGAGACGCGCAACTCTGCACCTTACCAGCAGAGTTTGCTGCTGATCTTGCACTCTCAATTCTCACCGACGCCCTCCTTGTTGTGCCTCTCTCATTCTGATCCCCCGACAATTTGCTCTGTCATTCCGGTGGCGCCGCGAGAGCGGCGAGCCCGGAAACCATAACCACGAACCGGGATTATGCGATTCCGGGCTCTCGGTCTGTCGGCCTCGCCCCGGAATGACGGCGTATGCTATTCACGCGGTTCCTGGTCGATTGAGATCAGTTGTAGTTCGTAGCGCCGCATGAGCCAACGGGTCCGCGCGAAGCGCGGCCCGATGACAGCGCTCCGCGATATGCGGGGGCCCGGATTATCGCGCAATGCGCGCTCATCCGGGCTACAGCCGTGTCGGACACGATGCGGCAGAGGCAACGATGATGGTGGCATCCAAGAAAGGCCGCGAGCGCAGGACAAAGCCCATTGACCTTTATTACTGGCCGACACCGAACGGCTGGAAGGCCACCATCATGCTCGAGGAGTGCGCGTTCGACTACAATATGATTGCGGTCAACATCGCCAAGGGAGATCAATTCAAGCCCGAGTTTCTTGCCATCTCGCCAAACAACCGCATGCCGGCAATCGTGGATCACGACGGCCCTGGCCGTAAACCGATCTCGGTCTTCGAGTCCGGCGCAATTCTGCAATATCTCGGCCGCAAAGCCGGCAAGCTCTATCCAAAGGAGGAACGCGCCCGCGTCGAAGTGGAGCAATGGCTGTTTTGGCAGATGGCCAATCTCGGCCCGAAGGCCGGCGAGGCGAACCATTTCCGCAACTACGCAACGTCGAAGCTCGATTACGCTGTCGAGCGCTTCATGAACGAGATGAACCGCATCTATGGCGTCATGAACAGGCGGCTGTCCGATCGTGAATTTCTCGCCGGGCGCTATTCCATCGCCGATATCGCGTGCATCGGCTGGGTGTCCCGCGCGGAGCGGCACGGACATGACCTGAGCGACTTTGCCAACGTCATCCGGTGGCGGGATACGGTGTTGGCGCGTCCGGCAGTCCAGAGAGGTCTCAAGGTCAAGGTCGTCGAAGCCTTCCACGTTGACATCCAAGACCCCAAGGTGCGTGCGGTTCTGTTCAACCAGAAGGCCCGCTGAAGGAGCCCGGATGAGCGTAGCGACTCCCTCCGGGGGACGAAGGCCGCGCGAGCCCGCTGTCGCTCGATCCGAGCGCTAGCGAAATCTCGGGGGAGGGATTGGAGCGTGTTCCCATGAACCGCAAGCAGCGCCGCGCCGCGCACAGTAACCTGCAGGAAGTGGCGAGACGACACCGGCGCTTGGTGGCGCTCAATCCCGACGATGCCAAGGCGCATAACGAGCTCGCCTGCGTGCTGCTGGAACAAGGCGAGCCGCGGGAAGCAGCCGCGCACTTCGCGCGCGCCGTGGCCCTCGCGCCGGAATCGCTGGAGCAGTATCCCAGCGTCGTTGCCACCCTGCTCAACGTCAACCCGGCCATTCGCGCCGGCGTCTCGCGCGTCGCGAGCGCGTGGCCGCGCCAGCTCCCGGCGCATGACGTCCTGGGCCCTGAAGGGTTGGCGTCGATATCCAATGACCCGTTGCTTCTCTGCATGCTCGAAACTGCAACGGTGCGTGATCTCAAGCTTGAGCGCTACCTCATCGCAGTCCGGCAGCTCATTGTGGATATGGCGTCGGCTCCGAGCCACGGTGACAACGTGGACGAGAACGTCCTCAAGCTGTGCTGCGCCGTGGCAAAGCAATGCTTCATCAACGAATACGTATTTGCGACGACCTCGGAGGAGACGGAGAAGGCGGCTCGCCTTCGCGAGGCGCTGATCGAGGCGCTGGCGTCGCAGCTGACCATTGCACCGCTGGTGCTTGTTGCCGCCGCCGCCTACTTCCCGCTCTTTCGTTTGCCGCAGGCGCAATTGCTCGTCGAGCGGCTCTGGCCGGCTGCCGTGCGAAGCCTGCTTGTCCAGCAAGTCATCGAGCCCGAGGAGGAATCGAAGCTTCGCGAAACGATACCGCGCCTTACACCTATAGAGAACGAGGTCTCGTTGCTGGTCCAGCAGCAATACGAGGAGAATCCATATCCGCGCTGGGTTGGCCCACCTGGCGACCGTGGTCCAACCGGCGTCCGCGACTACCTGCGACAACAATTTCCTGCCGCGTCGTTTCGCGAGCCCCATGACGAGCGGCGGCCGGAGATTCTCGTCGCCGGCTGCGGAACCGGTCAGCAATCGATAGTGACGGCCCGCCGGTTCGCCGCGGCGAACGTGCTTGCCGTCGATCTCAGTCTGGCGAGCCTCTGCTACGCCAAGCGCATGTCCCGCTGCCTGGGCGTGCACAACGTGGAATATGCCCAGGCGGACCTGCTGGCCCTTCCGTCCCTCAAGCGTACGTTCGACGTTATCGAGGCGAGTGGCGTGCTGCATCATCTCGCAGATCCGCTTGCAGGATGGCGGGTGCTGCTTTCGCTGCTGCGGCCCGGTGGTTTCATGCATATCGGCCTCTACAGCAAGGCCGGGCGAGGCCAGATCAGCGCCGCACGCGCTTATCTCGCCGAAAGGGGCGTTCATCCGATTGCGGACGAAATCCGGCGCTGGCGCGTAGATATCCTGAGCACGCCGATGCGCTCAGTGGCCGATTGCACCGACTATTTCAGCACGAGCGAGTGTCGCGACCTTCTGTTCCACGTGCAGGAGCATCAGCTGACCATTCCGGAGATCGAATCGTTTCTGCGCCAGCACAACCTGCACTTCATTGGCTTTGAGCTGGCGCCGGCGGTCAGCGCCAATTACCGCTTCCGATTCCCCGAAGATCGCGCCATGAGCAATCTCGCGTCGTGGCACATTTTCGAGAAGGAGAACCCGCGCACATTCGCCGGCATGTACCAGTTCTGGATTCAAAAGGAATCAATCTAACCCTTGCGCGTCCAGGTCCGCGTCTGACAGATGAAAAGAACGCAACCCTGCACCTTGAGAACATTTCCGTTCTCCAGAACGACATTGGCGTCATAGGTCTTTCCGTCCTCCGGGTTGTAGATCTGGCCCAACCACTTGTTGTCGCCCTGCGGCCGGAGCCCCGTGAGGATTTGCATTCCGATGATCGGTCGATTGCGCTTGCTGGCATCGACGTTATTGATGTCGGTCTTCGGTTTTCCAGATGCCGGATCGTTCGGCTCTTTGAGCGAGACGATGGTGGCGCAGAGGGCGCCGCCGCAGTCCGTCATTCGCACCGTCGCCTTGCCCTCGTCGGTGAGCCAGGTGCCGATCGGGTCCAGTGCGAAGCTCGCAAGAGTTCGAGCCCCACAGGATGGATGCAAGCGCAGGAGCATGCAGGAACCGCGTTTTCATGGAGGGAATCATGTCCGAACCTCGCCGCGAATGCCGGTCAAAGATGAAAAGTGCCCGTAGCGAAGCATGAAAGGCCAGAACGTGGCGCAAAGTTGGGCAAGCGATTCTTGTAACGAGTTCTCGTAGCCTGGGTTGAGCGGAAAGCGAAACCCAGGGAATCCCGGATTTCGCGGAGCCTGTCATCGGGCCGCGCTTCGCGCGGACCCGTTGGCGCAATCCGGGCTACGAAACGCGTTGCTCCGCGCATGGTTATCAGGCTGCCAACGGTGGCATTAAGAAGCGCGGGCGCCAGCCCGACAAAACATCTGATTCTGCCGGTATTTCAATGCTTAACAGGTCAAGTTCTCTCATCACGTCATTCATATTGGATTCATCGCAATGCTTAAACCACCGTTCAAATTTTCGCCTGATATTCGCCACGGTCGCCGGGGGGCGCCGTCGCGCGGGGAGGCCCGCGACGCGACGGGAAAAAACGCAAGTGGGAGGCAAAAGAAATGGCTCGTTTTGAAATGGCCGGTGTCGAGTGTGCATCGCTCGGGAATGCGCCGGTTACAGGGGACGCTTTCTTTGAGCTCGGCATCATGTATGCCGTTGGACGTGACGTTGCGGCTGATCTCGCCGCCGCGCACAAGTGGTTCAACCTGGCAGCGATGCGCGGTAATCGCGAGGCAACCCGCTGGCGGCGGGAAATCGCCGATCAGATGTCCGAGAGCGAGATCGCCCAGGCGCAACGCGCAGCGCGTGCGTGGCTCAAGCACGCGACGTGATTTCAGGCGAGGCAGGGGCGGGTTTCAAACCGCCATCTCAGGAAGCGCGCTGAGATTGGCGGAGAGGATGGGATTCGAACCCATGATACGGCTTTAGACCGTATAACGGTTTAGCAAACCGCCGCCTTCAGCCTCTCGGCCACCTCTCCGAAACCGAAATCATTATAGTTGGCAGCCCGAATTGCGCCAGCAGCGCGTTTACGCGCGTCTGCGAGGCGCTATGGCGAAATCCGGTTCTGACGTTTCCAGCAGCGGGATTGCGTAGGGGCGGGTTCGAAACCCGCCTCCAAAAATGCCAGATGCAGCCGGTCGGAAACACCTTGGCGTTGGACAAACGCACGTGACTTAGCTAATATGGATTAGCTAGTTAGAGAGATGCCATGGAAATAGTCACGATTTACACCGCAAAGACGACCCTGTCGCAACTACTGGCACGTGTCGAAGCAGGTGAGGAGATTGTCCTGGCGCGTGGCAAGGAACCGATCGCCAAACTCGTACCGTTCCGGCCACCGCCGATTAAGCGCCAGTTCGGTGCGCTGCGTGGCGTCATCAGCATCGGACCGGAATTTTTTGAACCCTTGCCGGAGCAGGAACTGGCAGCGTGGGAACAATGACGTGCAGCTGCTGCTCGACACGCACACCTTCCTCTGGTGGCTGTCCGGCGACAGCTCGCTCTCTACCGAGGCACGCACCGCAATAGCAGACGAGGGCAACAGCATTTTTATCAGCGCCGCATCGGCCTGGGAAATAGCAACGAAGCACCGCATCGGTAAATTGCCCGGCGTCGGCGCCATCGTTGCTGACCTCTCCGGCGCGATCGCCGATCAGGGCTTCATCGGCCTACCGATAAACCTCCGACATGGGCAAGTCGCGGGCGCTTTGCCGGGTCCTCACCACGACCCGTTCGACCGAATGCTGATCGCCCAGGCGATGGTGGAAAATCTTGTGCTCGTCTCCAATGAGCAACCCTTCGACGCCTATGGTGTCGCACGATTGTGGTGAGGCGACTTCGTAGCCCGGATGGAGCGTAAAGCGACATCCGGGTTGCCCCGCTGCCGTGATCCCGCATTTCGCTGACGCTCAATACGGGCTACAACTGACGACCGTCAGACGTCGCTCGGAAAATGCAGGGGCGGGTTTCAAGGCCGCCCCTACCAACCAAATCTTGAAGCGTGGAAGCCGTTTCGGCAACACCGGCCCGTTCTGTTCAAGTGCTGTTTGAGCAACACCCACCTGAAAACTGCATTTTGGACTGTTCGAAACGTCTCTTCTTCGTTGCCTGCGGGAACATCTGAGCTAAGGTGTGCGTGCGACGGAGGGGGGCATCCCTAGGTCGCTCCTTCCGGTCAATCCGGTGCCACAGGGGACAAAGGCGGCACCGGGAAGATTGGATGGTCAAGGGGAGCGTAAGGGGACCTTCCAGGGTGAGCAGCGCCCGCGGAGACCGATCCCTCCCAGGATAACAAATGGAGGTTGAGATGAAGATGGTGAAAAGTTTTCTCCTCGGTACCGCCGCGGGCTTGGTCGCGGTCGCTGGGGCGCAGGCAGCCGACATGCCGGTCAAGGCAGCGGTGGCATACGTGAAGATTTGCTCGCTCTACGGGGACGGCTTCTACTATCTCCCCGGCACCGACATCTGCGTGAAGATCGGTGGCTATGTGCGGGCCGAATTGGGCTTCTATGACGGCAGCAGCACGACCTTCGGTCCGTTCCAACCGGGCTCGGCCGGCTTCTCGGCGACGACGTCGAATGGGTATACGGATCGGCTCGACGGCAACGACTTCAACTTCCGCAGCCGCGCCTACATCTCCATGGATACGCGCCAGCAGACCGACTACGGTGTGCTGCGCAGCTACATCAATATCGGCCTGAACTTCGACACTGGTGGGTCGGCCGCCGGTAACTTCTCCGGCAACCGCGCCTTCATCCAGTTTGCCGGGTTCACCGTCGGTCTGGCGCAGTCGTTCTTCGACTTCTACTCGGTCCCGGCCAGCTCGTTCCACGGCTATCTGCCGGTAAGCGATACCGGCGACGGCGGGTGGAAGGTCGCAGCCTACACGGCGCAATGGGGCAACGGCATCATCAGCACCGTGTCGCTGGAGGACCCGCGCCGCACCTCCATCGTGAACACGAACACAGATGGCGTGAACCCGTTCGTCATCTTCGGCGGCGCCATCGACTGCAGCGTGCAAGCCACTGGAAACTGCAACGACTATATCAAGAATCGGTTCCCGGACCTCGTCAACGCCTGGCGCATTGATCAGGCCTGGGGTTCCGCACAGGTCATGTGGGCCGCGCACGACGCCAGCGCCGCGTACTATTTCCCGGCAGCTGGTTCGATCGGGGCGAACCCAGTCGTCGTGCCCGGGATGACCTGCCCGCCGGCGGCCGTCGTGGCGGCCTCACCCCAGGGCACCCAGGTCTGCGGCCATCCCGCCGACAAGATGGGCTGGGCGGCAGGCTTCGGCGCGCGGTTCAATGTTCCCGGCCTTGGCGACTACTTCCAGTTCCAGGTGACCTGGACCAAGGGCGCGACCCGATACATCTTCAACACGCCGGCCGGTGGCAGCTATGGCTATTTCAGCGGCGGCACGCTCGGTCAAGGACTGCTCACTGACGGCATCGTCAACAACCTGACCGGTACGGTCAGCCTGACAAAAGCCTTCAGCGCCATTGCAGCATACGATCACCTCTGGACAAGGCAGTTCAGGAGCTCGGTCTACGCCGCCTATGCCAAGGTCGAATATGATGATGTTGCCAACCTCTCGATCTGCGCCATCGAGAATGCCAGTGCGACCCCAGGTGCGCTGACGGCAATCCAGAACTGCAGCAACAATTGGGGCGTGTGGTTCCTTGGTTCGCGCACCCAGTACAACTTCACACCGGCCTTCTACGTCGGCTTCGATGTGACCTACAGCAAGCTGCTCAGTGCCGATAAGGGGTTGGCCACCTATACCCAGCTGGCCGGCACGCAAAAGCCGAGTGGCGTCTACTCCATCCAGGACCAGGACAACCTCGCGTTCAAGGTCCGCTTCCATCGCGACATCCTGCCGTGATGATCGCCTGAAGCCAGGCTGACGAAAAAGACCCCGGCGGATCGCTCCGCCGGGGTTTTCGAATTCGGCGCCACTCGTCATCGCCCGCTTCAGGCGGGCGATCCAGTAGCCGCCGGACTGCGGAGTTGCAACGCTTTCCCTCAATCTCGCGCGCATTGATTACTGGATGCCCCGCATTCGCGGGGCACGACACCGGACGGATTGCCGGTATTGATCGGGTGAGCCGTGTCTGCTTAATCGGGGGCGCTTGCTTTACCTCTCCCCTGCGGGGAGAGGTCGGATCGCGCTCGCGCGATCCGGGTGAGGGGGAGCCGGCCCCTCATGGATCCGGAGCCCCTCACCCGGCGCCTTTGGCGCCGACCTCTCCCCTACGGGGAGAGGTGCAGGGCTCTGCGCGAGATTGACGAATAGCAGCGAGGGGAAAGCATGGACCAGGTCGTCGCCGCAACGGGCACGGATCGCGATCGCGCTGTCGGTCGATTGCGGGATTTCATCGTCGCGTCGGTTGATTCTGCCCGCAGGTTGGAAGCGCCTTTTTACCATCTCGTGCTCGATCGCGTGTTTCCGGACGACATCTATGCGGGGATGATCGCGGCCATGCCGGTCGCAGCGGATTATCGGCCGTTGCACGGGCGCAACCAGTGCAATGTGCTGGCCGATGGCACCCATACGCGCGTGAAGATTGACCTCTTCCCCGAGTACATCCGGCACTTCCCGCCGGAGAAGCGAGCGCTGTGGGACATCGTCGGCCGGGCTCTGTGCGCCCCGGCGGTCACGCAGGCATTTGTGCGTCAGCTGGCGCCGGCGCTTATGCGCCGCTTCGGACCGGACTTCGCAAATGTCGGGATGTACCCGATCCCGGTTCTCACGCGCGATGTGCCGGGCTACGTCATCGCTCCCCACACCGACACCCGCTGGAAGGGGATCACGGTGCAGCTCTACCTTCCGCGCGACAACGCGACCGCGCATATCGGCACCATCTTTCATGAAAAGCTGGCGGACGGGAGTCTGCCAAAACGCGCCCAGATGAAGTTCTCGCCCAATACCGGCTATGCCTTCGCGGTTGGCGAGGACACCTGGCACTCCGCCGATCCCGTCGGTCCTGAGGTCACGACGCGGGACAGCATTCTGCACACTTACTTCGTCGATGCGGGCTGGCTTCGCTTCCTGCGCAACCGCGGCAAACGGGTCGGCAATTTCGTGCGAAATGAAACGCGCAACTACAGCCACCTAAACCGTCATGCCCCGCGCATGCGGGGCATCCAGTAACCAGCATCGTGTGGATGATGCGCAAGAAAGCCCCCACCAACCGCGCATCATTCGGAAAGCGGGGTGGTTACTCGATCGCCCGCTTGAAGCGGGCGATGACAACTGAATTTGGATCAGCTCAGTTGCTGGCTCCGCCCCGGCGCAGGTCAGCCTCGATCAGAAGCTTGGAGCCGCCGCCGAATCGCACCCGATAGACCTGGAGGTTCTCGAGGATGCGCTGGACGTAGTTGCGCGTCTCCGAGAAGGGGATCTGCTCCACCCAGTCGATCGGGTCGATCTTCGGGTCGCGAGGATCGCCGTGCTTGGCGATCCACTCCTTCACGCGCCCGCGGCCGGCGTTGTAACCGGCGAAGGTGAGAATGTAGGACCCGCGATACTCCGCCAGGACCTCGCCCAGCTCGGCCGCTCCCAGCTGCACATTATAAACCTGATCGCTCAGGAGGCGCTTCTCGTCGTAGGGCGCCTTATATTTAGTCGCGGCGTGGCGGGCGGCGGCAGGTGTCACCTGCATCAGCCCCATGGCGTGCGCGCTCGAGACCGTCTTCGGATTGAACGTGCTTTCCTGACGGGCGATGGCATAGACGATGGCCGGCTCAACCGCCGGTCCGATCGGACGATAGTCAGGGATGCCGACAGTCGGAAAGGCATAGTGCTCAAGCGGCAGTCCACGCGCGAGCGCCGCCTTGCCGAGGAGGAGCATGGCGCGGGCATCCTTGTGCTCGCCCGCGACGTCGCCCAGCGCGGCGAGCGCGACTGCATCGGCGGATCGCTCCCCCAGATCGGCGAGGGAGCCTGCTATCAGGTCGCGCTCATCGATGGCGTAGAGGAGCTCGATTGCGCGCACGACTTCCAGCCGGCCAAGGGAATCGCCGATCGCGGCGATCGGGCGGCGGGCGCACGACGATATCCTTGTGGCCGAGCCGTGCCCGCGCGATCTGACCGTAATAGGCAGTGGAATAGTGCGCCGCCGCCTCGAAATGCGTGCGCGCCTCGTCCTTGCGTCCCAAGGCTTCGGCCGCGCGCCCCTGCCAATAACCGGAGCGGGCGAGCGCGATGGGATTGTGGGTGCCTTGGCCGATCCTGGCAAAATGCGTGAGCGCGCTCGCCGGATCGCGGAGAGATCGCAGCGCAATCCAGCCGGCGGTAAACTGCTGCTCGGCGCGAAAATTCTCCTTGTTCGGCAGCGCGGCCTCGCGCGCCACACGGTAGGCCTTCTTGGCATCGCCAAGGTCGAGAAGCTTGCGGGCGATCGCGCGGCGTTCCATCCACCACTGATCGGCATCGATCGCGGCACTGATCGCAGGATTGATCCCCGCATTGACCCCTTGGCCGTGGTCTTGCGGCACGCTCAGAATCACGTCGGCCGCCTCGGTTGCCTTCTCCGCGCGACGCAGCAACTGCACGCGGCTGAAGATGCATCCGATGTCGCGCTGGGCCTCCGCCGGGAGGGCGTCGAGCAGCGCCTTCGCGTTCGCGGCTTTTTTGATGACGGCGATGCGCGCCTTGGCGATTGCCGGCGCATTGCCGCCGGCACGGTTCGCGGAGCGCAAGCCGCCATCCACGTCTTCGGCGTAAAGCCGCGCATCCGTGCGCGCCTTGTGGTCGGCAGCCGTGATCAGATCGTTGAAAATGTCGAGGGCGGGGCCTTCGAGGTCGTTGCCGAACGCGTCGTTGCGCCAGGCGTCGCGTATCAGCGCCTGCGCCGCAGACCTGTCGCCTTGCAGCAGGAGCGCGCGCGCGAGCGCAAATTTGCCTTTGGCGGTGGTCGGCTTCTCCTTGCCAAAGAAGGAGCGCACCGCCATCGGATCGGGCCGGTCGGACCACAGCGCTGCTTCGGCACGCCGGCGCAACAGGGCGATGGCAGGCCAGCTCGGATTTTCCGAAAGGAATGCCGTGTAGCGGCCAAGCTCTATGCTTTCACTGTCGTCGCTGCGCAGGATCGCCCATTCCACGAGCTTGCGCGCCAGCGGATCAGCAATCGTCTTCTGCAGGTCGCCGGCAAGGGAGAGGTTGCGCTGGCGCGCGGCGGCGATCGCCTCCTTGGTGGCTGCAAGATCGGTGGAAGAGGTGGCCTCGGTGGAGGCGAGCGCAAAGCGAGGCGATCGGGATAGAGGACGGGGTTCCGCCGTGGCGGGGGCAGGGGCGGGGGGAGAAGGTTTCTCGAGCGCAACGCTTCCCGGGCGCGGCTTGGGGAGGGGTACGCTTGCGGCCGGGTTGAGCGCCAGCGCCGTAAACACCGCGATCAAGACCGGTGTGAGCGACCGATAGGTCAAATTATTTGTCCCTATTACCCGTTTCTAGGCTGCTGCTCGGGGCTGCTCTCGGCTTCCGGGGCTCATGCTTATCAGTTTGAAAAGGTTGATGAACAACTAAGGGCGCCCAGCCCCACCATCAAGGTCCACCATCAACCCTGACCACGGCAAAAAGGCGGCAGCCGTCACAGGCAGCCTCTTTCATGCCCACTTTAGGAGCGCTAAAGCAGTAGCCCGGATGAGCGCAGCGATATCCGGGCCACCGGCACGGCTCCGACCCGGATTTCGCTGCGCTCATCCGGGCTACGGAAGTTAGAGGGTTTCGCGGCCGGGGTGGATCAGAGGATCGTATCATGAAAGGCAAGGCGAGCTTCCGCGGCTCGTTCACTGCACTCGTTACTCCGTTTCGCAACGGGTCGCTCGACGAGCAGGCATTTCGAGGTCTTATCGACTGGCAGATTGCGGAGGGCACGGACGGCCTTGTTCCGGCGGGTACCACGGGTGAGAGCCCGACATTGTCGCATGAGGAGCATCGGCAGGTGGTGGAATGGTGCGTCGAGCAGGCAAAAGGTCGCGTGCCGGTCATCGCCGGCGCGGGCTCAAATTCAACCACCGAGGCCGTCGATCTTGCCCGGCATGCGGAAGAATGCGGCGCTTCTGCCGTCCTGGTCGTGACGCCTTATTATAACAAGCCGACACAGGAGGGCCTTTACCAGCACTTCAAGGCCATCAACGACGCGATCGGCATCCCAATACTGATCTACAATATCCCCGCGCGGTCGGTGATCGACATGTCGGTGGATACGATGACGCGGCTCTTCGAGCTGGAGAACATCGCAGGCGTCAAGGACGCGACCGCGAATGTCGTGCGGGTCTCGCAACAGCGCGCAGCCATGGGCGAAGATTTCAATCAATTGTCCGGCGAGGACGCGACCGCGCTTGGTTTCATGGCCCATGGCGGGCACGGCTGCATCTCGGTCACCTCGAACGTGGCGCCGCGCCTGTGCGCCGCGTTCCAGGACGCGTGCCTCAAGGGGGATTACGCTGCCGCGCTGAAGCTGCAGGACAAGTTGATGCCGCTGCACACGGCATTGTTCGTCGAAACCAATCCGGCGCCGGCCAAGCATGCGCTATCCGTGCTCGGAAAATGCGCGGAGACCGTCCGATTGCCAATGGTGCCGGTTGCAGAGAACACCAGGGCAGCAGTGCGCGACGCCATGGTGCACGCGGGATTGATCAATTAGCTTAGCGCACGTCGCCGGGTGAGGGGGGTTGCGACGGATATCGCCAAGCTCTCCGTCATGGCCGGACTTGTTCCGGCCATCCACGACTTGCTTCGGTTAAGTCAAAGACGTGGATGGCCGCGACAAGCGCGGCCATGACGGCGGAGCTGACGCAAGGGAGGGGGCTCGTGATCGAGGAATTCAAAAAGTTCGCGTTGCGCGGAAATGTTGTCAACCTCGCCATTGGCGTAATTATCGGCGCGGCATTCGGAGCCATTGTCAACTCGCTGGTCGGAGATGTTTTTACTCCCCTCATTGGCGCCGCCACAGGTGGGCTCGATTTCTCGAACCATTTCATTCCGCTTTCATCGAGGGTGACCGCGGATTCCCTGGTCGAAGCCAAAAAACAGGGCGCCGTGCTGGCATGGGGCAGCTTCGTCACGGTGGTCATCAACTTTCTGATCATTGCGTGGATTTTGTTTCTGGTGATCAGGCTGATAAATCGATTGATGCGTACCGAAGCGGAAAAGGCGCCGGCCTTGAGCAAGCAGGAGGTGCTGCTCACCGAGATTCGCGACCTTTTGAAATCCGGACAGAGATGAAAGAGATTTCGGCGTGGCGGCAAAAGCAGAGGTCAACGCCCGTGTTGTCGCCCACAATCGCAAGGCGCGCTTCAATTACCAGATCGGTGAGACCTTCGAGGCCGGGATTGCGCTCACCGGAACGGAAGTGAAGTCGCTTCGCCAGGGCAAGGCAACAATCGCGGAGTCATACGCCAACTCGCGAGGCGGGGAGATTTGGCTCATCAACGCCAATATCCCGGAATACCTGCAAGCGGGCCGCTTCAATCACCTGCCCAAGCGCGTGCGCAAGCTTCTCCTCCACCGCCGCCAGATCGACAAGCTGATGGGAGCGGTCGAACGCGAGGGCATGACGCTCGTGCCGCTCAAGCTCTACTTTAACGAGAAAGGCCGCGCCAAGATCGAGCTTGGGCTTGCCCGCGGCAAGAAGTTGCACGACAAACGCGAAACTGAGAAGAAACGCACGTGGGAACGCGAACGCGGGCGTCTGTTGCGCGCGAAGGGTTAGACGGAAGTAACTTCGGCCTCATGCTGAGGAGGCGCGCAGCGCCGTCTCGAAGCATCCTTCGCGACGCACGCACGCAGACAAGTTTACGCAGTCTGCGCAAGCTTGACTGCGTTGCTCGCTCCTCAGGATAAGGTCCGAGAAAGTCGCGCCATGACCCTACCCGTCGCATTCGATCATTGCGTCGTGCACGTGAGCGACTGGGAGCGCTCGAACGCCTTCTATCGCGATGTGCTGGGCGCCGAGCTCATTCGGCGCGGGCAGGGATGGGCCTATCGGTTCGGTGCTTGCCAGCTCAACCTGCACGGTCCCGGGGTTCATCCCGCCGAAGTGGCAAGCTTGCCTGTTCAACCCGGCAACAGCGATCTTTGCTTTGAATGGGCAGGACCCATTGCCGATGCGGTCGCACACCTTGATCGTTGCGGGGTAGCGATCCATGCTGGCCCGATGCAGCGCTTCGGCGCCCGCGGCGCGGGGACAAGCGTGTATTTCCGTGATCCCGACGGTTCGCTGCTGGAATTCATTTCGTACGAAGGTATCAGTGCATGAGCACCACTCACGATCCTAACGTTTTGCCCGACGCGCTCCCTGTCCCGGAAGACGACGGTGCAGCGGCTCATCTGCATGGCCTCAAGCTTCCATCGGTGCGGCTCGCGGCCACCGACGGCTCAACGATCGACCTGTCCAAGCTCCCTGGCCGCACCGTGGTCTACATCTACCCGCGCACTGGCGTGCCCGGACAGGCTCTGCCGACCGGCTGGGACGCAATTCCCGGCGCCCGCGGATGCACGCCACAATCCTGCTCATTCCGCGATCATCTCGCCGAGCTCACGCGTTTGGGAGTGGCTCGCGTTTATGGCTTGTCAACGCAAGACACTGCCTATCAGGCCGAAGCAGTGGAGCGCCTCAAGCTGCCCTTTCCTATTCTCTCGGATAGGGGTCTCGCATTGGCACGTGTGATCAAGCTGCCCACCTTTGCGGTGGATGGGATGGTTCTCCTCAAGCGCATGGCGCTCGTCATTGATGACGGCGCTATCAGCAAGGTTTTTTATCCAGTCTTCCCGCCGGACAAGAGCGCCGAGGAGGTGATCGCCTGGTTGCAATCAACTTGGTTGCAGTCAACTTGGTTGCAGTCGTCAAGGTAGTCTCGCACCTTCGCGAAAACCTGCCGGAACATAGCCGAGGTCAGGACCCCGGTGCTGGTGTTGTATCGCGAGCAATGATAGCTCGCGAAAACGCGCAAAACTCCAATATCGAGAGACGCGCCATGGCGAAAGGGCGCAGCAGATCGCCGGCAATTGAGCGCGGCAACGCTGCTCTCATGTGAAATTCGCCCCAGCGTGACCAGGACGCGAAGATTTGGCATTTCCGCCATGGTCGTGGCCAGGAACGAACGGCAGGTCTTGATTTCGTGCGGCGTTGGCTTGTTCTCGGGTGGAACACAACGAACGGCGTTTGTGATGCGCGCGTCGATCAGCGTGAGACCGTCGTCGGGGCGCGCCGCGTAGGGACCGCTGGCAAAGCCATAAGCCTCCAAAGTGCCGTACAGAAGATTTCCGGCGTAATCGCCGGTGAATGGCCGGCCAGTGCGGTTGGCTCCTCGCAAGCCGGGCGCCAAGCCAACGATCAATAGCCGTGCGGTTACCGGTCCGAACGAAGGAACCGGGGCGTTGAACCAGGCGGGCTCGCGTGCCCGCCAATCATCGCGGAATGCTTTAAGTCGCGGACACAGCGGGCAGTCGCGACCAGGTTTTCCGGATGGCGTGCCGGAATGTGCTGTGTCATCGCCCGCTTCAGGCGGGCGATCCAGTAACCGGCGATCGCTGATAGACCCGCTGGCCGGTCGGCGAGATTCAACCGAGCAGCCGAGGCTACTGGATGCCCCGCATGCGCGGGGCATGACGGCGGGAGGTGGGCTAATCTTCGAAATCGTCATCGTCATCGAGCGAAGAGGCGGCGCCCGCGCGGTGCGGCGTGGCGGCCCGTTGCAGGAACTGCGGTGTGTGCCGATCGCTCCTCTCGCGTCCTTCCCGCGCCGGCCGCTCGGCCGGGTCTCGCCCGACCTTGGATTGGAGCTCGACGATATCGAGGAACACATCCGCTTGCCGGCGCAACTCGTCGGCGACCATCGGCGGCTGAGTGGAAATGGTGGAGACGACGGTCACGCGCACCCCTCGCCGCTGCATGGCTTCGACCAAGGAGCGAAAGTCGCCATCTCCCGAGAACAGGACCATATGGTCGATTGAGCCGGCGAGCTCCATGGCGTCAACGGCAAGCTCGATGTCCATATTCCCTTTAACTTTTCTGCGTCCCGTCTGGTCAACGAATTCCTTTGTCGCCTTGGTCACCACGGCGTAGCCGTTATAGTCCAGCCAATCGATCAAAGGACGAATGGAGGAATATTCCTGATCTTCGATGATTGCCGTGTAGTAGAAGGCGCGCAGGAGATAGCCGCGCGAGTGGAACTCGCGCAACAGCCGCTTGTAATCGATATCGAACCCGATTGCCTTGGCAGTGGCGTAGAGATTGGCGCCGTCGATGAACAGCGCGATTTTTTCGGTTCGTGGTTCCATGAGGGTCTCATTTCTTCAAGCGATCAAGGTCTGGTATCAATTTCCGGGCGCGTGTCCCCGGAGAATGGCTGTCCAGTCTAACGGGTTTCGTGCGGGCTTCGTGATCGTGTGCCGCAAAATTGCGGGGGCACGTCCGCCGTCGTCGCGCCCATGCGGCAATAACGATGGGCTGGCACTCCCAAGCTGCCTAACAGAGAGATGCGACAACGCCAAGGGGAATTTCTTGCTCCGACGTCATGCCCGCGCTCGTCGCGGGCATCCACGTCTTTCTCCCTCTAAGCAAGACGTGGATGGCCGGGACAAGCCCGGCCATGACGACGGAAACGGCCCGCTATCACTTGCACTTTGCCCGCGAGATCGTTACGAAGCGCACACTTCTGATAAGCCCATTTGGAGCGCCGCAGCATGGCCCGTGTCACCGTTGAGGATTGCATCGACAAGGTCGAGAACCGGTTCGATCTCGTATTGCTGGCCAGTCATCGGGCACGAACCATTTCGTCCGGAAGCTCAAATCACCCTGGATCGTGACAACGACAAGAACCCGGTCGTTGCGTTGCGCGAGATCGCTGAAAAGACCGTATCGCCGGACGATCTGAAGGAAGAGCTCGTTCATTCATTGCAGAAATACGTCGAAGTTGACGAACCTGAGCCGGAAGCGGCGCCACTCATCGGCGCCGGCACTGGCACCGTGGACCCCGACGATACAGAGGTCACGGGCGATCGCATGACCGAGGAGGAGCTGCTCAAGGGGCTCGAAGGGCTCGCCCCACCCGAGGAACAACCGGAAGACGAGGAATAGATCGGGCGTCGGCCATCGCGCGATCGGAAGTGCGCCAGCCCAGGGTGCGCCAACGCGTCCGCGCGAAGCGCGGCCCGATGACAGGCTCCGCGATATCCGGGTCACCGGCGCGGCTCCAACCCGGATTTCGCTGCGCTGCATCCGGGCTACCTGCTTTGACACTCTCCTTGCCCTTGTAGGCATTAACGAATGCCATGATATTGCTTGCGGAAGAGGGGCCGGTATCGACGGCCTCGGGAACCGCTATGGCACGCTCCTCCGCCGACCTGCCGCGCCTGCAGAATCAATCCCGTCCGCCGGTTGCGTTCGGCAAAACCTTTAGCATCGTACAACAGGCATCTGATAATACTGGTAAATACGCCCACAAGCCGCAAATGATGCGGCAGTACGATCTGATCGAGCGCGTGAAGCGCTACAATCCGGCGGCCAGCGAGGCGCTTCTTAACCGCGCCTATGTTTATGCCATGCGCGCCCATGGTGAGCAGAAGCGGGCGTCCGGCGATCCGTATTTCTCGCATCCTCTCGAAGTGGCGGCAATCCTTACGGACCTGAAGCTTGACGATGCGACGATCGCAGCCGCGCTTCTGCACGATACGATCGAGGACACGACGGCCACCCGCACCGAGATCGATCAGATGTTTGGCAGGGACATCGGGGCGCTGGTCGAGGGCCTTACCAAGCTCAAGAAGCTTGACCTTGTCACGAAGGAAGCAAAACAGGCGGAAAACCTGCGCAAACTGCTGCTGGCTATCGCAGACGACGTCAGGGTTTTGCTGGTCAAGCTTGCCGATCGACTGCACAACATGCGCACGCTTTCCCACATGCCGCACGAGCCGCGCCGTCGCAGTGCGCAGGAAACGCTCGACATCTATGCTCCGCTGGCCGGCCGCATGGGTATGCACGAAATGCGGGAGGAGCTCGAGGATTTGGCGTTCCAGGAGCTCAATCCTGAGGCTTTCGATGTCGTGCGCGAGCGTCTTGAAGCGCTCGAGGCGAAGAACGGCGGCCTGGTAGCTGAAATCGAGCAGCAGTTGACCAGGAAGCTCTCCGACCGCGGTATCGAGGCGGATGTCGCGGGCCGCCGCAAGCGCGCCTACTCCATCTGGCGCAAGATGGAGCGCAAATCGGTGGGGTTCGAGCAGCTTTCCGACATTTTCGGGTTTCGTGTGATCGTGAAAACTCTGCCTGAATGTTACGAGGCCCTCGGCATCGTCCATACGACTTGGCCGGTGGTTCCAGGCAGGTTCAAGGACTACGTCTCCACGCCCAAGCAAAACGATTACCGCTCCATCCACACGACCGTGATCGGCCCCAGGCAGCAGCGTGTTGAGTTGCAGATTCGAACGCGCGCCATGCACGAAATTGCCGAGTATGGCATCGCCGCGCATGCGCTCTACGAGGACGGTATCGGTTCCCCGACGGAGATGTTGCGTGAGTCGAAGGCCTATGCATGGCTGCGCCGGACGATCGAGCTGCTCTCTGAAGGTTCCAACCCGGAAGAGTTCCTGGAGCACACCAAGCTCGAATTGTTTCACGATCAGGTGTTTTGCTTCACTCCGAAGGGCAAGCTGATTTCCCTCCCGCGGCGCGCCAACGCCATCGACTTTGCGTATGCGGTGCATACGGGCGTTGGCAATATGGCGGTGGGCTGCAAGATCAACGGAAAGATCGCCCCGCTCGTCTCGGAGCTCATGAACGGTGACGAGGTGGAGATCATCACATCCAAGGCGCAGACCGCGCCGCCTGCGGCGTGGGAGTCCCTCGTCATCACCGGCAAGGCGCGTGCGGCCATCCGGCGCGCCACCCGCGCTGCCGTGCGCAATCAGTATGCCGGGCTTGGGCGGCGAATTGTTGAGCGGCTGTGTCATCGCGCGAAGATCTTCTACTCCGACGAAACGCTCCATGGCGCGCTGCCGCGGCTTGCCCGTGGTTCGATCGAGGAGGTGATGTCGGCCGTGGGTCGTGGCGAGATGCGCGCTGCCGATGTCGTGCGTGCGATGCATCCCGATTACAAAGAGGAGCGCGCCGCCACGATAGCGCTTCAGCCGAAGCCGGAAAGCGGCTGGTTCGGGCTCAAGAAGGCCAAGGCGGTGAAAGTCAAGGTGCCGGGGGAGCCCGGGGCGATCCCTATCCGCGGCATCAACACCGATTTACCGGTGCGATTTGCCCCGAACAGCGGCGCCGTGCCTGGCGACCGCATCGTCGGAATCCTCAACCCCGGCGAAGGGATCACGATCTATCCAATTCAGTCTCCCGCGTTGAAGGATTTCGAGGATACGCCGGAGCGCTGGCTCGATCTGCGTTGGGATATTGAGGAACGCACGCCACAGCGGTTTCCGGCCAGGATAGTCCTCCAGACGGTGAACGAGCCGGGCTCGCTGGCGCAGGTGACTCAGGTCATCGCCGAGCACGACGGCAATATCGACAACATCCGCATGGAGCGTTCGGCCCCTGATTTTACTGCTGTGACGATTGACCTCGAAGTTTTCGATATCAAGCATCTCAACTCCATCATCGCGCAGCTGCGAGCGAAGGACGTGGTCGCAGCCGCCGAGCGGGTGAATGCGTGAAGAGATCAATCGACGTGGACGCGATCGAAGAAGCCAGGAGAGGGACTGAGGGCTCAAAACTGGATCGCAAAGAGCGCGACGGGCTTTGTTAGAAATGCGATCCCCACAGCTGCGCCTTGGCGTCAACGTCGATCACGTTGCAACGGTGCGCAATGCGCGGGGCGGCATCCATCCCGATCCCGTGCATGCGGCACGCGTGGCGATCGATGCCGGCGCGGACGGCATCACTGCGCATTTGCGCGAGGACCGCCGTCACATCCGCGACGAGGATATCACGCGTCTCAAGGCGCTACCCAAGCCGCTCAATCTGGAGATGGCTGCCACCGACGAGATGATCCGGATCGCCATTGCGACCCGTCCGCATGCAGTTTGCCTGGTCCCGGAACGCCGAGAGGAGCGCACGACGGAAGGAGGGCTCGATGTTGCCGGTCAGCAGGCAAGGCTCGCCGTCGTGATTGCGGCGCTCAACCGCGCCGGAATTCGGGTTTCGCTCTTCATTGCCGCACAGCCGCATCAGATCGAGGGAGCTGCGGCAATTGGCGCTCCGGTCATCGAGATACATACCGGGGCGTGGTGCGACGCCTTGGCCGGCGCGCGGACCGCGCATGCGGATAAAGAATGGCAACGCATTGTCAACGGCGCAACCCTGGCGCGGCAAAAAGGGCTTGAAGTGCATGCCGGGCACGGGCTTGACTTTCAGACTGCCGAGGCCATTGCCGCGGTGCCCGAGATCGTTGAGCTCAACATCGGTCATTTTCTCATAGGCGAGGCCGTCTCAACCGGACTTGGAAATGCCGTAAGGGCGATGCGGGCAGCCATGGACCGGGGACGTGCCAAATGATTCCACGATGATTTGATGATGATACTTGGAATTGGTTCCGACCTGGTCGATGTACGGCGCATCGAACGCACCATGGAACGTCACGGCGAGCGTTTTCTGGCGCGTATCTTCACCGCCACCGAGCGAGCGACCGCGGAGAGACGAGCCCGGCGTTGCGAGACCTATGCGAAACGCTTTGCCGCGAAGGAGGCATGCGCGAAGGCGCTGGGCACCGGCCTGCGAGCAGGCGTATTCTGGCGCGATATGGGGGTGGTCAATTTGCCCTCCGGACGTCCGACCATGCAACTCACCGGTGGCGCGCTTACGCGGCTTAATTCAATGACTCCCGTCGGCTGCGAGGCGCGCATCGACCTCACCATCAGCGACGAAGGACCAATAGCGCAGGCACTGGTTGTCATCAGCGCGGTTCCGCGCGTTCCGGCTATGCGCCGGCAGGATACCTGGAGGGAATAGGGATGCGGACGATTCGAGATCGCGGCATCGACGATGATTTTACCGGGGCTTCGTTGCACGGTCCCGTTTCAGGGGCTAGAACCGCGCGGGGTTGAAACCGATGGACAAGAGGCCAATGAGTGTGACGGCTGGAGCCAGGCGAAAAGAAGGCGGTATTGCCGAAACCGGACGCGTGATCTTTCACGCGCTGATTATCGCTCTCGTGATCCGCACCTTCCTCTTCCAGCCGTTCAATATCCCCTCCGGCTCCATGAAGGCCACGCTCCTGGTGGGCGATTATCTTTTCGTGTCCAAATACTCCTACGGCTATAGCCATTACTCTCTGCCGTTCTCGCCGCCGTTGTTCTCCGGTCGCATTTGGGGATCCGCACCAGATCGTGGTGACGTTGTCGTGTTTCGCCTGCCGAAGGACGATTCGACCGACTACATCAAGCGCGTGATCGGGCTTCCGGGCGACCGCATCCAGATGATTGATGGGGTGCTGCATATCAATGGGCAGCCAGTGAAGCGCGAGCGCGTCGAGGATTTTGTTGAAGCCGAGGAAGGGTCGCGTGCCTCGCACGTAAAGCGCTGGCGAGAGACCCTGCCAAACGGCGTCAGCTATACGACTTTGGATCCTGTTGACAACGGGTTCTACGACAACACGCCGGTTTATCAGGTTCCTGCCGGGCACTTTTTCATGATGGGTGACAACCGCGACAACTCCACAGACAGCCGGGTGCTCAGCCAGGTCGGCTATGTGCCACTCGAGAATATCGTGGGGCGCGCCCAGATCATCTTCTTCTCCATCCTTGAAGGTGAGCACGCCTGGATGATTTGGCGCTGGCCGTGGACGGTGCGTTGGGGCCGGCTGTTCACGATGGTGCGATGAGGCGCAGGGTACAAGATAAGTCGCAATTCGAGGAAGCGTCCAATCCCCCCACCAGCGACGAGCCTGTCGCAGCGGTCCGTGTTGCGCGGAAACGTGCGGCGCGCGCAAAGGACTTAGGAGCTCATCCTGGGACAGCTGAGTTCGAGGCGCGGATAGGTTATCGCTTCCGGGATTCGGATCTGCTCGAGCAGGCGCTCACTCATATTTCCGCTCTGACCGGCGTGCGCAATCGCGCCGGGTCGTATCAGCGCCTTGAGTTTCTAGGCGATCACGTCCTGGGCCTGGTCATTTCCGATATGCTCTTTCGCGCCTTCCCGAGGGCTGACGAAGGGGAGATGTCGCGCCGCTTGGCCGACCTGGTGCGCAAGGAGGCGTGCGCCGATGTGGCGCGCACGATCGAGCTCGGTGCGGCGATCAGGCTTGGAACGTCGGAAGCCAATGCAGGAGGTCGCAGCAGAACGGCAATTCTCGCCGATGTGTGCGAGGCTTTGATCGGGGCCACCTTTCTGGATGGAGGGTATCCCGCCGCCTCGACCCTCATCGAGCGGCTATGGAGTGCGCGCATGCGCAGGCCAGCCCGACCGCTGCGGGATTCGAAGACCGCGTTGCAGGAATGGGCTCAGGCGCGCGGCCTGCCGACGCCCGCTTACCGGGAAATCGAGCGTACCGGTCCCGATCATGATCCGGAGTTCCGCGTTGCCGTCGAGCTCCCGGACTTGACGCCGGCACAGGGACTTGGCCGCTCAAAGCGGGCAGCGGAGCAGGCGGCAGCCTCGGCGATGCTGTCTTACGCCGGGATCAAACATGACCGCGCCGAAGGCTGAACAGAGATGCGGCTTCATAGCGCTGATTGGCGCACCCAACGTGGGGAAGTCCACGCTCATCAACGCCCTGGTCGGCAGCAAGGTCGCGATCGTCACCCATAAGGTGCAGACAACGCGGTCCTTGTTGCGCGGTATCGCGATTGCCGGGCGCTCACAGCTTATCTTCATTGATACGCCCGGAATTTTTGTCCCCAAGCGCAGGCTCGATCGCGCCATGGTCGCAAGTGCCTGGGCGAGCGCTCACGACGCCGATTTTGTCTGCATCATTCTCGATGCCTCGATCGGCATCGACGCGCCGGCAGCCGAAATCTTGAACTCGGTTGCCGATCTCGGTCACCCCAAAATCCTGATCATCAACAAGGTTGACCTGGTGCAGAAATCAACCTTGCTGGGGATCGCCGAGATCGCAAACAGGCGCCTGGCTTTCGCCGCGACATTCATGATTTCCGCCCTGACCGGTGATGGCGTATCAGACGCAAAGAACTGGTTGGCCGAGCATGTGCCGGAAGGTCCTTGGCATTACCCCGAGGATCAGATGACCGACGCGCCGCTGCGGCAGCTCGCAGCCGAAATTACGCGAGAGAAGCTTTATCTGCGGCTTCACCAGGAGCTGCCTTATCAATCGACTGTTGAGACCGACCAGTGGCAGGAGCTCAAGGACGGCTCGATCCGTATCGAGCAGACCGTTTATGTCGAGCGCGAGAGTCAGCGCAAGATCGTGCTTGGGAGAGGCGGCCAGACAATCAAGGCCATCGGCTCGGACTCGCGAAGCGAAATTGCCCGCGTGGTCGAAGCGCCCGTCCACTTGTTTCTGTTCGTCAAGGTCCGCCAAACCTGGAGCGATGACCGGGAGCGTTATCGCGCCATCGGTCTCGAATTCCCCAAGGAATAGGGCATGCGCTGGACCGACGAAGGGGTCGTGCTCGGAATCAAGCGGCATGGGGAAAGCAGTGCCATCCTTGAATTGATGACCAGGGAGCACGGTCGTCATTTGGGGTTGGTCAGGGGAGGGGCGGCGCCCCGCATCCGGCCGCTGCTGCAACCTGGCAATCGCGTCAGCGCCGTGTGGCAGGCGCGGCTCGATGAGCATCTTGGCCACTATGCAATCGAGGCGCTTGATGCGCGTGCGGCGTCATTCCTCACAATTCCGCACGCCCTTTACGGCGTTACGCATCTGGCCGCGCTCTGCCGGCTGCTGCCGGAACGTGATCCGCACCCGCACGTGCACGCCGCAATCGCAGAGCTGCTCGACATTCTGCTCGATTGCCGGCGCGCTGGAGCGAAAGTGGTGCGATTCGAGCTGCAGCTCCTGGCCGAGCTCGGCTTCGGCCTGGACCTCACCAGCTGCGCCGCGACCGGGGAAACGGTCGATCTCATCTATGTTTCACCGAAATCGGGGCGCGCGGTGTCACGGAGCGCGGGCGAGCCGTGGAAGGACCGGTTGCTGATCTTTCCGGCATTCCTTTCAGGTGAGGCCGTGAACGAACCCTCTCTCGATGAAATCGTCGCCGGATTCGACCTCACCGGCTTTTTCCTGATGCGTCACGTTTTCGAGCCCCGAGGCCTGAAGCTTGCTGACGCTCGCGCAAGCTTTATCGAGGCCATTCTGCGCCACGGGTCGTGCTCGGCCGGAGCGTGATTTCGCGCAGCTCCCGTAGCCTGGGTTGAGCGGAAAGCGAAACCCAGGGATGACCCGGATTGCGCCATCTTCAGCGGCGTGGACGCGTCTAACCGCGGTGATGGCGCAATCCGGGCTACGAACACGGATCATTGCTTGTCCCGCGCGCGACTTGGCCTTAATTCTTGCGCATGAACAAAGGCCTGATTCCTTCTGAACCTCACGGAGCGCAGGAGATCGCGCTGCATGAAGCGCTGGAGGAGCGCTACCTTTCATATGCGCTCTCGACCATCGTCAACCGCGCGCTCCCTGATGCACGCGATGGCCTGAAACCCGTCCATCGCCGCCTGCTGTACGCGATGCAACAACTGCGTCTCGACCCTGGCGCCGCCTTCAAGAAATGCGCGCGCGTGGTGGGCGATGTGATCGGCAAGTTTCATCCGCACGGGGATCAAGCCGTATACGACGCGCTCGTGCGGCTGGCGCAGGAATTTGCACAACGCTATCCGCTGATCGATGGTCAGGGAAATTTCGGAAATGTAGACGGCGATAACCCGGCGGCAATGCGCTACACCGAAGCGCGCCTGACGGAGATATCGCACCTCTTGTTGGATGGCATCGACGAGGATGCCATCGATTTCAAGCCCACCTATGACGGCTCGGACAAGGAACCTCTGGTTCTGCCGGGCGCATTTCCCAATCTCCTGGCCAACGGCTCGCAGGGAATCGCGGTCGGGATGGCCACATCGATTCCACCGCACAACGCGGCGGAGCTTTGCGACGCGGCGCTGCATCTCATTGCCACCACCAATGCCCGGAGCCGCACGCTCCTTAAGCATGTGCAAGGCCCGGACTTTCCCACCGGCGGGATCATTGTAGATCCGCCCGATGCGATTGCCGAAGCGTACACGACCGGGCGCGGGTCGTTTCGTGTGCGGGCACGCTGGCATAAGGAAGACGCCGGCCGCGGGACTTATCTCATTGTCGTAACCGAGATCCCCTGGCTGGTGCAAAAGGGCCGGCTGGTCGAAAGGCTTGCTGACCTCATCAACGACAAAAAGCTGCCGCTCGTCGCCGATGCGCGCGACGAATTGGCCGAGGACATTCGGCTGGTCATTGAGCCGCGCTCGCGCACCGTCGATGCCGCCCTTTTGATGGAGTCGCTGTTCAAGCTCACCGAGCTGGAAAACCGAATTCCCCTCAACATGAATGTGCTGATCAGGGGCCGCATCCCAAAAGTGGTGGGGCTTGCCGAGGCTCTGACGGAGTGGCTTTCCCATCGCCGGGACGTGTTGCTGCGGCGGTCCAGGTTTCGCCTGAACCAGATCGAGCACCGCATCGAGGTGCTTGGCGGATATCTTGCCGCCTATTTGAATATCGACAAAGTCATCAAGATCATCCGTAACGAGGACGAGCCCAAGCCGCTCCTGATCAAGGCATTCAAGCTGTCCGACGTGCAGGCGGATGCGATACTGAACATGCGTCTGCGCAACTTGCGCAAGCTTGAGGAAATGGAGATCAAGAACGAGGACAAGAGTCTGCGCTCCGAGCGCAAGAAGCTCAACGAGTTGCTCGGCTCGGAAAAAGCACAGTGGGGCAGAGTGGCGGACGAGATAAAGCAGCTGCGCACGAAACTAGGTCCAACGACTGCGCTTGGAAAGCGGCGCACCAGCTTCGCTCAGCCTCCCGAGCATGACGATACGGCAATCGAGGAGGCGCTCGCTGTCCGAGAGCCGATCACGATCGTGGTTTCTGAGAAAGGCTGGATACGTGCGCTGCGCGGGATCGTCACCGATCTTTCCGGGATTGGCTTCAAGTCAGATGACGGCCTGAAATTTCTGTTTCCCGCCGAGACCACCTCCAGATGTCTGGTGCTCGCCTCGAATGGACGGTTCTATACGCTGGATGCGGCAAAGCTGCCGGGTGGTCGAGGGCATGGTGAACCAATTCGCCTGTTCATCGACCTGGAGCAGGAGGCCAATCTCGTCAGCGTGTTTCGGTATGAGGGGGCGCGCAAGTTTCTGGTGGCAAGCGGGCAAGGCCGCGGCTTCCTCGTGCACGAGGATGAATGCATCGCGAACACCCGAAAGGGAAAGCAGGTTCTCAATGTGACGCCGCCCGACAGTGCGGCGGCTATTACGATTGTCGAGGGCGAGTTGGTCGCGATGATCGGCGAGAATCGCAAGATGCTGATCTTCCCGCTCGATCAGGTGCCCGAGATGGGCCGCGGACGTGGCGTGCGATTGCAGCGCTACAAAGATGGCGGACTTTGCGACATCAAGACTTTCAAGGTGGCCGACGGGCTGTCGTGGGCGGATGCCGCGGGGCGCGCCTTTTCCCTCGCACTCAAGGAATTGGCCGATTGGCGCGGCAATCGTGCCGATGCAGGAAGGCTTGCCCCCAAGGGATTTCCCCGCAGCAACAAATTCGGCGGCGATATGAGTAATGGTAATGCTCGAGGGGGCAAATAAAGGTCGGATTTGTGGGGGCGGGTTTGGAACCCGCCCCTACCGTGCTGCGCGGAACCCGCAGGTCCTCAGCTTATCAAAAAGAGAAGCGAGCCTGGCGCAGCCTCGACGACAGCCGCCGCGGTGTCTCCTAAGAAGAGCTTGTCGCCGGGGCGGCGGCTTACGCCCATGACAATCAGATCGTAATGTCTTTGCCTTGCGTGGGCGAGAATGGCTTGGTCCGGCGCCATCTGCGCGCGTACTGCGCCATTTACGATCACGCCATGGCGCCCGCCCATCTCGACAATTTCATTGATAATAGCCTGAGCTTGGTTGCGGCCATAGGAGCTTCTCCAGCCTCGGCGGCGGATTGCCCCGGTATTGGCGATGTGGAGGGTGGTAACCACGCCGCCGCAACCGCGCGCCAGCGTGATCGCGAGCTCGGCCGCGCGCCGCGAAGGTTCGGTTCCACTCACCGGTAGCAGAATGTTGGACAGGCTGTGACCTGGTTCTTCGATCTCAGGAACGCATCCCGCAACAATCGCAACAGGCGCTTCAAATGCCGAGATGATGGGCAGGATTTCGGGGTGAAATTCACCGGATTTGGTTCTGGTATTCTCGATGCCCAGCACAAGCAGGCCATAACCCTTCTTGGCTTCCGTCGCCACCGCTTCTGCACTGATCTCTTTAGGCTTGCGCTCCGTAACATCGACGACGGTCGATGCATTGTCATCATCGTCACCGGGGCTTTTCGTTGTTTCAGCGGCCACCCTTACCACATCCGAGCTTCTGTCTTGTGGCCGTGCAGCGCTACTTTGCGTAGTTGTCGTTGCTTGCGATTCGGAAGATCCAGCGGTCATTTTGAGCGACAACACCGTGGTTGGCAGCGTGCGGGCTCCCGCGATCAGGCCCGCCAGTCGCGCCGCAAACTTGCCGTTGGCGCTTTGATCCACTGCAAGCAACAAGCGCTCGAGATTGGGGACGAATTCCTTGGCTTCCGCCCGCTCCTGGATCAGTCGCTCCCTCTCTTCCGTGCGCATGGGCACGCGCGCCAAGGCCCAGCGCAACATGGGCGGCATTGCCATTGTGGTAATGATCGCCATGGCGACAATGATGGTGAAAAGGTCGTGGCTGAGCACGCCCATAGCGAGCCCGATGCTGGCGACAATCACTTCGGTCGATCCCCGCGCGTTCATCCCACAACCGAGCGCCAGCGCTTCACGGCGCGTAAGCCCGGCGAGCTCGCCCCCGAGAAAGGCTCCCGTGAACTTGCCGAGGCTGGCAACCGCAATTACCGCCAAGGTCATCATGGCCAGGCTGGGGCTCGTCAGGACCGTCAGATCAGTGGATAGACCGGAAATCCCAAAAAAGACCGGCGTGAAAAACGCCAGAGTCAGGCCGCGCAGCTGCTTATCGACGTGTTTGCTCAGTATCGGTGATTGGCCGACGAGCACGCCGGCAACGAATGCTCCCAGGACGGTGTGAACGCCGATTAAATGCGTGGTCAGCGCCATCGCGCCCATGATTGCCAGGATGAGCGTGATCACAGGAAAATCGCTTTCGAAATTGTCGTTCGTCCATCGAATGAGCAGGAACACCACGCGCCGCCCAAACGTAAGGCTTGCGATCAGGAATAGCGCCGTTCCGAGAACGCTTCTGGCGAGGGTTACCAGGTCGATCGTTCCGGCTTCCGCCAGACCGAACGTGACGGCAATGATCACCCATCCGATCGAATCCTCGCAAATGGCCGAAGCGACAATGATCTGGCCGAGATTGCGACGGGTAAAACCCATTTCGCGCACGACAGCGGCCACGATCTTGATCGACGAAATCGAAAGTGCCGTGCCAAGAAACAGAGAAGTAATAAAGCGCTGATCAGGACGCGGGAGGAGCGCTTCGGGCATGACCTCGCCCAATGCAAAACCAAACGCGAATGGAATTGCCACTCCGGTCAGCGAGATGGTGAGGGCGGCTTGCCCCACTTTGCGCACCAGCTTGAGGTCGGTTTCCATGCCGGTCAGCAGCAGCAACAGAAGAATGCCCAGCTGCGCGACGCCGTCGAGCATCGCCTTCTGTTCCACCGTTTTCGGAAAGAGCGCGTGTTGCAAGTCGGGCCACACCAAGCCCAATGCCGAAGGGCCGAGGAGAATTCCGCCGAGAAGCATTCCCATGACGGAGGGCTGACCAATGCGGGTCATGGCCTCGCCAAGGAGCCGTCCCGTCAGCATCAGTGCGATGAGCTGCGCAAAGAACAGCGCTTCCGACGGTCCGCTCTGGCCTGAATCGGCGGCGGTCGCCCTCACTGCGCTCAAAGCAAGAAGGGCGATGAGCCAAAGAACCAGGGTGGCAGCTCGCCGGAGCAAATCCCCTCACTGCAAACGCGTGTTCATCTTGGCCGCTTCTGCACACCAGCGCAGGGGCTAATCCGAATCGTTGTCTGTTCGTTCCTTTCGTCCCTCGGCCCGCAGGATGTGCCTGAATTTCGCGGATCAGCACCCTAGTTGCAAATTATTCGCAACTAGCGTACGAAGCGGTGCTAAGGCATTGCAAATATGGCGGTATCATCTCGTCCTGCAGAAGCGCCGGCGGCGCCGATTTCCGAGCCGGGATGGCGGCGCGCGCGGGGCGCCCCCTCGCTCTCCGACGTCTTTGGCTCCATCGCAACGCGGCCGCGGGGCCCGTTATGGAAAAAGCTCATCGCATTTCTCGGTCCGGGTTATCTCGTTGCCGTCGGTTACATGGATCCGGGCAACTGGGCCACCTCGCTGGCGGGTGGCTCCAAATTCGGTTACGCGCTGCTTTCAATCGCGCTTCTCTCAAATCTGATGGCCATTCTGCTGCAGGCGTTGTGCGCGCGGCTCGGTATCGGCGCGCAACGCGATCTGGCGCAGGCCTGCCGGGACGCCTTTCCACGCGCCGTGTCGGTGGCGTTGTGGATCATCACGGAAATGGCGATATGCGCCACAGACCTTGCCGAAGTCATCGGGACTGCGATCGGTCTCAATCTGCTCTTCAAGATACCTCTGGAGGTCGGGGTCATCATCACGGCGCTCGACGTGTTCATCATTCTTGGGATGCAACGCCTCGGATTTCGCTGGGTGGAATCGTTTGTGGTGACCCTCCTCGGTATTATCGCCGCCTGCTTCGCCGTTCAGATAGCGCTGGCGCATCCTGATTGGAGCGGCGTCCTTATCGGCTTTGCGCCCACCTCCAGAATAATCAGCAACCCCGATATGCTGTATCTTGCCATCGGAATCATCGGCGCAACCGTGATGCCGCACAACCTGTATTTGCACTCCGGCGTCGTACAGACGCGCCGGTTTGGCAACTCGATTGAAGACAAGCGCGAGGCGATCAGGCTTGCAACGCTCGATTCAACCATTGCACTCATGTTCGCGCTGCTTATCAACGCTTCCATCCTCATTCTCGCGGCGGCAACATTTTACAAAGCCGGAAAGACCGATGTCGCGGAGTTGGACCAGGCGCACGCTTTCCTGGCGCCTCTCCTCGGATCGGCTATTGCCCCGACCCTGTTCGGGATCGCGCTCTTGTGCTGTGGCCTGAACTCGACAGTGACGGCGACGCTGTCGGGACAGATTGTCATGGAAGGTTTTGTTGATTTGCGATTGCCGGCCTGGGCGCGGCGCCTCACTACTCGAGCCATCGCCATCGTACCGGCTGCGGTAATTGCGATTCTCTACGGGGAGGCCGGAACGGCAAAGCTGTTGATCTTCAGCCAAGTGGCGCTTGGGCTTGCATTGCCGTTCTCGATCGTACCGTTGGTTCTATTCACCGCCGACCGCCGCAAGATGGGAGCGCTCATAGCGGCGCGCTGGGTTACCGCCCTGGCTGTGATGATTGCTGCGACGCTCATTGCGCTCAACGGCAAGCTGATCTTCGACCAGATCGCTGGTTGAGACTCAGGGCCACCGTCATGCCAAACGCGCAGGCGGGGCATCCGGTAGCCTCGGCAGCTCGGTTGAATGTGGCCGGGCAACCAGCAGGTGTATCCCCCAATGGGTGGCGCTTACTGGATCGCCCGCCTGAAGCGGGCGATGACCCAGCTTAAGGCTCACGCTTCGACGAGCTTCCACCCGTCCGGGCTGAGCCGCTGTTGAGGCAGAAAGCGCCCTTTGTAGTCCATCTTGCGCGAGCCTTGCACCCAATAACCCAAATACGCGAAAGCCAGTCCCATGCGCCTGCATCGTGCGATGTGATCCAGGATCATGAATGTGCCGAGTGAGCGCGAGGCGTGTTGGGAATCGAAGAACGAGTAGACCATCGAAAGCCCGTCACTCAGGACGTCGGTGAGTGCGACGGCAACGAGCTCGCCTGCGGTCTGCCCATTCCTGACAACGTCGGCGCCCATGGGCCGACGGTATTCGACCATCCGGGTTTGGACGTGGCTGTCTTCGACCATCATGGCATAATCGAGCACCGTCATATCCGCCATGCCGCCGTCGCGATGGCGGGCATCGAGATACGAACGGAATACTCCGTACTGCTCCGAGGTGGGTACTGCGACCCGCATTTCGCCAATCAGATCGCTATTGCGCTCCATGATGCGCCGCATGCTGCGCGTCGGCCTGAAGTCCTCCGCCACGACTCGCACCGAGACACAGGCGCGACAGGTTTCGCAGGCGGGCCGGTACGCAATCGACTGGCTGCGGCGGAAACCGCCATGGGTAAGGAGATCATTCAACTCTCCGGCCCGCTCGCCGACCAGATGAGTAAACACCTTGCGTTCCTCTTGGCCCGGGAGATAAGGGCACGGGGAGGGGGCGGTCAGATAAAATTGCGGCGTATTGCGCGAATGCTGGGTCACGGCGGCTTAAGCAGAGAGCATTGAAGTTGCTACCAACATCACCCGCTTGGCGTCCTTGGTCAAATCCAATTGCGTTTTCAGAGGTTCCACGGCGGGTGACGCAGCGACTGAGCGCGATTCGCATTATTGATGACGATCGTTCCGACCAGCATGTCATGCAGAAGCCGCTTTCGATGATTGAAAAACGCAATCAGCAGGACAAACGGCGTCAGGAACGATACCGTGATCCAGTAGACGACTGCATGCACCGCCCCTAAAACAAAATAGGCCGGCGATCCGTACCAGGTACGCATTTCGAGATCCATGATCCGCATGCCAATCGTCGCCGAAGCGGGGCTGCCAAACGTCCACCCGTAATAGAGAATGGCCCAAATCACAGCTGCTGGCGAGAGCAGCCAATACAGCGCCCAGCCCAGGCCGAGAGTGAGAAACCGAAAATGAAGATGAACAGCGCCGCGAGCAGCACCGGCACCGTGACGATCGTGACATCGATCAGGAACGCGATGCAGCGCCGGGCGAGCACGCCATCGAACAGTTCGGGGCTGACCATTGGATCATAGGCATGCGGCTTGACGTCGATCGATACTCCGATCTTTCGCGGTCCGCTGTCGGTCATGGGAAACATCCTCGTCCAAGCCCGCCACAGGACCGTAATGGTCACGCCGCAACAGGTGCGCTCAGTGTGCCATAAAAAGCGGGACCAAGGCACCCTTCCCAAGGGCTTGGAGGGACTTGGAGGGGCTTGGAGGGAGGACATAGACATGCCGGCCGGGCCCAAGACACGTAGTCACGCGCGAAGGAGAAGGAAGGCGGCGCATGGCCGTGACAATCGCTGACATTGAGCTTGCGCGGCGCACAATAGCAGGACAGGTGCTTCGAACCCCTATGCTGCCAGCTCCAAAGCTCTCCGCCCTCACCGGCGCTGAAGTGTTCGTGAAATACGAAAACCTTCAGGTCACCAACTCGTTCAAGGAACGCGGCGCCTTTAACAAGCTGGCGTCGTTGAGCGAAGCAGAGCGCTCTCAGGGGGTGATCGCCATGTCGGCAGGGAACCATGCGCAGGCCGTCGCCTATCACGCCGCGCGGCTGGGAATCCCGGCGACCATCGTCATGCCGGTAACGACGCCGTTTGTGAAGGTCGAGGCGACCGAGGCTTATCATGCGGAAGTCGTGCTCGAAGGGGAAACTGTCGCGGAGGCTCAGGTGCGCGCTGAGGCGCTTGCGCGGGAACGCGGCCTTAGCTGGGTTCACCCCTATGACGATCCTCTGGTCATTGCCGGCCAAGGCACCATCGCCCTTGAAATGTTGGAAGAGGCGCCTGACCTGGACATGCTGGTCATCCCTGTCGGCGGGGGCGGGCTCATTGCCGGGAACGCGATTTCGGCGCGCGCTGTCGAACCGGCAATCGAGATTGTCGGCGCGGAGGCGGCGCTCTACCCGTCGTTCTGGAACGCTTTGCACGGACAAGACCGGCCATGCGGCGGCCCCACCCTGGCCGAGGGCATAGCCGTCAAGAATGTGGGCATTCTGGCGCTCCCTGTCGTGCGCGAGCTGGTGTCAGAGATCGTGCTCGTGGATGAGGCGCATCTTGAGCGGGCGGTGAATGTGTACCTCACCTTGCAGAAAACCATGGCCGAAGGAGCCGGCGCTGCCGGCCTCGGTGCGATGCTGGTCAATCCAGAAAAATTCCGCGGCCGCAGGGTCGGCCTTGTGCTGTGCGGAGGCAACATAATCCCCGCATACTGGCCTCCGTCATGGTGCGTGAGCTTGAGCGCGAGGACCGTATCGTCTCGTTCCGTTTGACCATTCCGGACCGTCCGGGCGTGCTTGGGCAGATTGCCACGCGCCTGGGGGATCTTGGCGCCAACATTCTCGAGGTCGATCACCGGCGGCTCTTTCTCGACGTGCCTGCGAAGGGCGCCAAGCTGGATGTTACGATAGAAACGCGCGATCAAACGCACGCCGAGGAGATCTTCCAGGCGCTGGAGGTCGAGGGTTTCCATCCGGTTTGGATCGATACCGCAAGCACGATGGACTAGTTTAACGTTTCCGAAATTCGAATCATATGCCGCGTCATTCCGGGTCGAGGCCTGAAAGGCCGAGAGCCCGGAATCCAGTAATCACCGGCGGAGTTTACTGGATTCCGGGCTCGCCGCTTCGCGGCGCCCCGGAATGACGACTTTCATGGAATGGATCAACCTGATCGGAGTAGGCAACTTGCGCGAGAAGGAGCTGCGAATTGCATTGGTTTGCTTTGGCGGGATTTCTCTCGCCGTCTATATGCACGGCATCAGCAAAGAAGTTCTCAAGCTTGTGCGTGCGTCCCGCGCGCTGCACGAGATCAAGGATCGCGGACTACGGGCGGATGCAAGCTTTTTCGATACTTTCGATGCAGAGGACGCGGAATTCGATAGCGAACCGGTCTATTTCGAGCTGTTGCGAGAGGTCGGCCGCGAGGTCGAGCTGCGCGTCATCGTTGATATCATTGCCGGCGCGTCCGCCGGCGGCATCAACGGGACAATGCTTGCGCGCGCCTTGAGCCACGATTTGCGCATGGACGCGCTGCGAAATCTATGGATCGACAACGCCGACGTCAGCGTTCTGTTGGCCTCCGAGGCGCGCGCCGGATCATTGAGCAAGTGGTTCCTTCTGCCGTTCATCTGGATTGCCGCTGCGAGCGGATGGGTTAAGTCCATCCAGGACATGGAAGTGCGGCAGAAACTCTCGTTGTTCGTGCGTTCCCGTTGGTTCAAGCCGCCCCTCGACGGGCATGTGATGGCCCGGCTTATGTACGATGCCGTGACCTCGATGCGCCCGGCGCAGCATTTGCAAGCCTCGCTTCTTCCTTCCGGTCAATCGCTCGATCTGTTCGTGACGGTGACCGACTATCACGGCTACGAGCAACTCGTGCAAATTCACGATCCCCCCCTCATCCACGAATTGGAGCATCGGCACATTCTGCACTTCGGCTATCGCCGGCACGCGAACGGCAAGGTCGAAAGCGATTTCGATCTTGATAACGCGGCGGGGCTGGCTTTTGCCGCGCGTGCCACTTCATCATTTCCGGGCGCTTTCCCGCCAGCGCGAGTGCTGGAAATGGACGAGGTGGTGGCGGAAAGGCATGGCAGCTGGCCGCGCCGCGCCGAGTTCCTCGCAAATGAGTTTCCCGACCACGTTCGCGCCGGCATCGATCCCGCGACAGTGCCGTTTATCGACGGCTCCGTGCTCAACAATCGTCCATTTCAGGAAGCGATCTCGGCGATCCACGGCCGGCCTGCTTATCGCGAAATTGACCGGCGCCTTCTCTATATCGACCCGCATCCTCAATCCGCCGTCTCCAATCGGGTGCAGAGTACCCCTGGCTTCTTCTCCACGCTCCGCGCTGCGCTCTCTGATATCCCGAGCACGCAGCCGGTGACCGAGGAACTGGAGCGGGTGGCTCAATTCAACGATCAGGTTCGACGCCTGCGAGCGATCATAGACAGCGCGCGCCCGCACGTAAGCGATCTGGTGACCAAGGTTGTCGCCTCGGCGGTCGATCGACCGGTTTCGAGCGAGGATTTGCGTTCCTGGCGCGAGCAGGTGAATGCACACGTGGCGGTGGACGCCGGTTTCACGTATCAAGCCTATGTGCGCCTTAAGCTCGCATCCGTGCGGGCCTTCGGAGCGCAGGTGATCGTTCTGCTGCGGGGCATGCCAAGGCAATCGCCCCTATCCCGAATGGTATCGGAGATCATCGATGCCTGGGCGGTGCGCAGGAAAATTGTCTACGACAGCACTTACGGCGCCGGTCTGGACTTCGAGGCGCAGAGCGCGGGCTCCTTTCCTCCCTGGGTCGATTATCTCCTCACCTTCGATGTCAAGTATCGCGAGCGGCGCCTGCAGTTCCTGATCGAGGGACAGAACCGGCTCTATCAACTGATCGGACAAGACCGCTTCAGTGGCTTTAGCCCGCAAAATGTCGATCGACTCAAGCGTGATTTGTACCATCGACTCGATGCGATACGACTTCGCGGCAACGCCGAATATTACAGTGCTGATGTCCGGTCGCTTGCAAGTGAGATTTTTCCATGTGAGCCGTCCGTCGGCCAGGTTGAGAACATTGCATCCTATGCCAATGCATTTGTTGATCGGCACGGCGACAAGCTCGACGAGCTGATCCATCGACTGGGAGTCGATATCGATCTTAAGGGTGCGACCCGCGATCTCGACAGTCTGTTGGCAGGGCTGGATGCTCGCGAATGGCACGCGGCAGCGCGCCGAGAGGTGCTGATCAATTATCTCGGATTTCCTTTCTGGGACGTGTTGACCTTTCCGATAGTGGGTCCGCTCGGCGTCAATGAGTTTCGTGAAATACTGATCGACCGCATCAGTCCGGATGATGCGCACGCGCTCGTGAGGTTCGATGGAGCTGACAGCCTGAAAGGCACAGCGTTCGGGCATTTCGCGGCGTTCTTGTCGCGTGCCTATCGCGAAAACGACTATCTTCTTGGGCGGCTCCACGCTCTCGATCGTCTCATCGACATCGTCTGCGACGCGGCAGGGAAGGAGACCCAGGCACGGCGCATCGATGTGCTCGCCTTGAAGCGGCGAGGCTTCGGTCACATTCTTGATTTGGAGGAAACAAAGCTCGGCCGAAGCAAAACCCTGATCGCGGCGTTGCGCCGCTCCATCGAAACAATGCGCGCGTGATGGGTGGTTGCCCTCAGGCCACCTTGACCTCCTTCCAAAACCCGAATCGATGGGCCACGTCCTTCATGCGCGCCAGCGGCTCTTCGTAGGACCACGCGGCGCGCTCGTGGCGCACCCCGTCAATGACGACATCATAGAACTGCACGCCGTGCGGGCAGGCCAGGTCGGAGCTGGTCTTGGGCGACTTTTCGAGCCACTCCATACGCACGGCAGATTTTGGAAAATAGGCGTAGCCGCCGGTTTCGATGATCGCGTCACTCTCCGCGATGACGTGATGATCCAAGGTTGCCTGCATCTGGATCCTCGGTGATGGAAAGCGCAAGATGAACCAAGAGTACCCCTTGGACGACAAAACATCGAGAGTGCCACGGCCGAAGCGAGCATCGTTAACCGCCGGTGCCAGCAGTGCTGCTCTCCTGCGCGCACAACCCGCGGGCATGACAATAGTTAACGGGGCATGGCTGCCGGCTTATAAGTCGCCGATTTTTTTCAACTGTGGCGCCAGGATCACAGCCGGGAGACCAAAGTATTCTATGATGACCGCCTTCGCGAACCGGCTGGAATTCGCGAACGCCGACCGGAGCGTTTACCATGGGGCTGGGTTTTCTCGTGCCGTCGCATCGACTGGCAGTTATAGGCCTGCTGGCGTCCCTGTCAGTGGTGGCCACGAGCTGGGATAGCGCGGAGGCGCGCAGCGCGCGCCACTCCAAGCAACACACTAAGGAGCAAGCCAAGCATCGCGTCGTTCACGGGCGCAATTACAACCCGCCCTACGCCGCCATTGTCGTCGATGCAAATTCAGATCAGGTGCTTCACGAGGAGAGCCCGGACGAGCCGCGGCATCCGGCGTCGCTGACCAAGATCATGACGCTCTACATGCTGTTCGAGCAGATCGAAGCGGGGAAGTTCAAGCTCGACACCCCGCTGCAAATTTCGACGCACGCGGCGGCGCAGACGCCGACAAAGCTGGGCCTCAAAGCCAATCAGACGATCACCGTCGAGGATGCCATCAAGGGGATGGTCACCAGATCAGCCAACGATGCTGCCGTCGTGGTCGGCGAAGCCGTTGGCGGCACCGAACCGGATTTTGCAAATCTCATGACCGAGAAGGCGAGAGCGCTCGGCATGGCGAACACCACATACATCAACGCCTCGGGCCTGCCCGCCGACGAGCAGAATACCACCGCTCGCGATCAGGCCATTCTCGGTCGTGCGGTGCAAGCCCGATTTCCAATCCTGTATCGTTATTTCTCGTTGCCGAGCTTTCGTTATCGCAACCAAGAGATACGCAATCACAATGGTCTCCTGGGAAACGTCAAGGGCGTTGATGGAATCAAAACCGGTTACACGGAAGCTTCCGGATACAACCTGGTGACATCGACGCGCCGCGACGACAAGCATATCGTCGCCGTGGTGCTGGGCGGGAAATCGAACGCGGCGCGTGACGCCCGCATGCGCCAACTCATCGAGGAAAACATCGCCAAAGCGGTCGCGCGTCGCCCGGAAGCGGTCGTGGATCCGAGTGGAAGCGCGGCGCCGACATTGGCCAGCACCAGCTCGGAGCCGGCTGACACAAAGCGGCGGAGCCGCAGATCCGAGCCGCAAACAGAGCCGCAGGCTGAGGCGGCAAAGCCGCGACCGCGCACCGCCCGGGCAACCGCAGCCGCCCGCCTTCCAGTTGCCGCCCACTCGCGCGCAACGCCCAGTCCGCAGGGCTGGTGGTGGTCGGGCCAGCGAAATTGAGCTGATGGCTCAATTCCTGCGAAGTTTCTCCGCGACGCGCGGTGCAAAATAGCTGAGAACTCCGCACGCTCCCGCCCGCTTGAACGCGATCAGGCTTTCCATCATGGCTTTGTCGCCGTCGAGCCAGCCATTCTGCGCCGCGGCCATGAGCATCGAATACTCGCCCGAGACCTGGTATGCCAATGTGGGCAGGCCAAAGGTGTCCTTCACCCGGCGCACGATGTCGAGGTAGGGCATGCCGGGCTTGACCATGATCATGTCCGCCCCTTCCAGGATATCGAGCTCCACCTCGCGCAAGGCCTCGTCCGTATTCGAAGGATCCATCTGATAGGTACGCTTATCGCCGACAAGGGTAGCTGAGGAGCCGACGGCGTCCCGGAAAGGCCCGTAAAAAGCGGAGGCGTATTTCGCCGCATAGGCCATGATCGACACGTCCACGAAGTCGGCTTTATCCAGCGCCGCGCGGATTGCGCCCACTCGCCCATCCATCATGTCCGAAGGGGCGATGATGTCGCAGCCCGCCTCTGCTTCCACGAGCGCCTGCCTGACCAGGACCTCGACTGTTTCGTCGTTGCTGATGCAGCCGTCTCGCAGCAGCCCGTCATGCCCGTGGCTGGTGTAGGGATCGAGGGCAACGTCGCACAGGACGCCGATTTCCGGCACCTCTTTCTTGATCGCGCGGATCGCGCGGCAAACGAGATTGTCGGGGTTGAGCGCCTCGCTGCCAGTTTCGTCGCGCAGGCTGGAATCCGTGTACGGAAATAGCGCAATGCAGGGAATGGCAAGCTTCGCCCCTCGCTCCGCGTCGCGCACGGCTTGATCGACGGAAAGCCGCTCCACCCCGGGCATCGAAGGTACGGGGACACGAATATTGGAGCCGTCCACAAGAAACAACGGCCAGATGAGGTCGTCCGTGGTGAGCCCGGTCTCGCGCACCAGGCGGCGCGTCCACTCGCTCTTGCGATTGCGGCGCGGCCTGCTCGTAAGCTCCAGACGGGTTGTCGGTCTGCTTTCGACCGGAGCGAGCCGCGCATCGATGGGACGCCCGAACTTGATAGCCATGCGAACACCTTCCAGATGCGAGGGCTTGCACGATGCGGGGCTTTGGCGCGAAACCCAACACTGCCCCGGCCAATGGCGCCTTCATCTGTAACTCGGGTATATCCCGTCGATCCTGTCAAGCCGAGATCCCTGAAATATGGACTTCGACCTTTCCGAAGAGCAACGCGCCATCCAGGAAACCGCACGGGCGTTCGCGCGCGAGCAGATGTTGCCCCATGCCCGGAAGTGGGACGAGGAGGAGCTGTTTCCCGTCGATGCTTTGCGCCGCGCCGCAGCCCTCGGCTTTGCCGGAATCTATGTGGCTGGCGATATGGGCGGCTCGGGCCTTTCGCGGCTCGATGCGGCGCTGATCTTTGAGGAGCTTGCAAAAGGCTGCCCGTCGACCGCGGCGTACATATCAATCCACAATATGGTTTGCTGGATGATCGACCGGTATGGCAGCACCGATCTGCGTCAACGTTTTCTTCCCAGCCTCTGCGAGATGGCAAAGTTCGGCAGCTACTGCCTCACCGAACCGGAGTCCGGCTCGGATGCGGCTGCCCTGAAGACGCGCGCCGTGCGTCAAGATGGTGATTACATCCTTGACGGGACTAAGGCCTTCATTTCCGGCGGCGGCGCCTCCGATGTCTATCTGGTCATGGCCAGGACAGGGGAAGCCGGCCCGGGAGGCATCTCGTGTTTTCTGGTTGAAAGCGGCACTCCCGGGCTTTCCTTCGGCGCCCAGGAGAAAAAGTTGGGGTGGCATTCCCAGCCCACCGCCATGGTGATGCTCGACGGGTGCCGCGTCCCCGTCGTCAACCGCGTCGGCGCCGAGGGCCAGGGGTTCAAGATCGCCATGAGCGGCCTCGATGGGGGACGGCTTAATATAGCCGCATGCTCGCTCGGCGGTGCGCAGCTCTGCCTTGACCGTACCGTGTCGTATATGAGGGAGAGAAAGCAGTTCGGCGCGCGGCTCGCCGAGTTTCAGGCGCTGGCGTTCCGCGTCGCCGATTACGCCACCGAAATGGAAGCGGCGCGGCTCATGCTGCATCGCGCGGCGGTCGCTCTGGACCGCGCCGAGCCCGCCGCCACGCAACTCTCGGCGATGGCCAAGCGCCTGGCGACCGATGTCGGTTTCGAGGTGGTCAACGGCTGTCTGCAGCTCCACGGCGGTTATGGTTATCTACGTGACCATCCCATCGAGCGGGTGCTGCGCGATCTTCGTGTCCATCAGATTCTGGAAGGCACGAACGAGGTGATGCGTTTGATCATCAGCCGGAATATATTGGGGAACTGAGGAGTATCGCATCGCGGAACAGGAGGTACGGATGATTGAGGAACCTTCCGAGCCGACGAGAGGTCGCGCGGGCACGGAGCGGGCGCGTTACGATCGCGATCTTTATAGTTGGGCTATCGAGCAGGCGGAGCTGTTACGTGCCGGCAGGATTTCCGAGGCGGACGCGCTGAACATTGCCGAGGAGCTCGACGACGTGGGCAATGAGCAATACGACAAGCTCGAAAGTGCGCTGCAGAGTTCATCCTGCTGCATCTTCTCAAATGGGAGCACCAACCGAAACGGCGTTCGCGTAGCTGGGCGCTGAGCATTTCAGTGCAGCGCAGGCATGTCCATCGGGTGTTACGGAAAAATCCCGGGCTCAAGTCGCTGGTGGACGAAGCAATCACCGAGGCATACGAGACCGCTCGAATTGAAGCCGCCGCGCAGACATTGCTGGAGGAGGATGTATTCCCGTTCGACTGTCCGTATTCCTGGAATGACATCATGGAAAGGCGGATAGCCTGGCCGGCGGGGCCATGATTACGACTTGCAGATGCAACCGGACATCCTGTTCGAGCGCAGAGGCGCGGCGGGGCACGTCATTCTCAATCGGCCGCATGCGCTCAACGCGGTGTCGCATGCGATGGTATCCGAGCTCGCGCACAGGCTCGCCCGGTGGGAGACGGATTCCGCGGTTACCAGAGTCATTGTAACCGCGGATGGCGGTCGCGCTTTCTCCGCCGGCGGTGATCTGCGCGCGCTCTACGACTTGGGACGCGCCGGGCGGCAGGATGAAGCGCTCGATTTCTTTCGTGCGGAGTATGCGCTTAACACCCAAATCAAATTCTATCGCAAGCCGTATGTGGCGCTGATCGACGGTATCGTCATGGGCGGCGGTGTCGGCATTTCGGTGCATGGCTCGCATCGCGTGGCGGGGGATCGGTTCACGTTCGCCATGCCCGAGGTTGGCATCGGCTTCTTTCCCGATATTGGTGCAACCTGGTTCCTGCCACGCCTGCCCGGTGAGCTTGGCGCCTACTGCGCGCTTACGGGAGAGCGCCTTAATGCCGCAGATGCCGTCGCCGCCGGCATTGCCACTCACCGGGTTGCATCGAAACGAATGCCCGAGCTCATTGAAGCCCTCTGCACGGACATATCGGTCGATGCCGTTCTCAATGCTTTCGCGGAGCCGTCAGCCAAGGGGTCGGCGCTGGTGCAGCAGCCTGCGATTGACCGGCTCTTTCGTGCGCGGCGCGTAGAGGATGTCCTTGCCACCCTCGATGCGGAGGCGACGGAAAATGGTCCGCATGGCAGCTTTGCCTTCAATGCGGCTGCCTTGTTGCGCGCAAAGTCCCCGACCAGCCTTAAGATTGCGCTGGCGCAAATGCGCCGCGGCCCGACGCTCGACTTTGTGGAATGCATGCGCACGGAATTCCGAATAGTCTCGCGTGTCATGCGCGGACACGACTTCTATGAAGGGGTCAGAGCGGTGATCATCGACAAGGATGAGGCGCCGCATTGGCAACCGCATGCCCTTGAGGAGGTCAGCGTGGAGGAAATTGAGCGTTGCTTCGCTCCTGCAGAGCGCGAGCTTGAGCTCTAATGGTTCGCGAGGACCCGCAGACGCTCGAACCCGTGCACGCCGATGAAGCGGACGAAGACCGCGGGCAATGGAGCGCGTGGCTGGCCTTGTTCCTGCGGGCGATGGCCGTGATATCGCTGGCCAAAGGCCTCTATCACTGGGCGATCATCTGCGGGATCAGCGCGCCTTTCCCTTCAGGTTTCGAGTCCTATTCAACGTCTTATCAGGCCGCCACCGCTTTTTTTGCTGTGATCGATCTCGTGGCGGGGGTAGGCCTGTGGTTGACCGCCCCTTGGGGGGCTGTGGTTTGGCTCACGTCGGTAATCTCGATGGCGGCGGTGGAGGTCTTGTTTCCGCAGATATATGGCGGAAAGATCCTGGTCGTCCTGGCGGACCTGATAATGCTCGGCGGGTATCTGGGGCTCGTGCTAATGGCGGCGCGCGAACAGACGGAAATGAGCTCGGTGCGATAGCGAGAGAGCGGCAATGACAGCGATAGGTTTCATCGGATTGGGCAATATGGGATTGCCCATGGCGCAGAATCTGGTGAAGGCCGGGCATTCCGTAGCCGGGCTCGACCTGAGCGAATACGCCGCCGAACGGCTGGCGGTGGGCGGCGGCACACGGGCCAGCTCGGTGCACGACGCCTGCGTGAATGCTGATATCGTGATCACGATGCTGCCGGCTGGTGAGCAGGTAAGGGAGGTATATCTCGGCGCTCAAGGCGTGCTTGCTGCGGTCCAGGAGAAAACATTGCTGATCGATTGCTCCACCATCGATGTCGAGACTGCGCGGCAGGTCGCAGAAGCAGCGGCGAGCAAGGGCTTTGACATGCTTGATGCTCCGGTTTCCGGCGGGGTCGCCGGCGCGCAATCAGCATCGCTGACCTTCATGGTTGGCGGCGCCGCTGAAGCATTCGCGTGCGCGCGCCCGATATTGGAGAAGATGGGCAAAACGATTGTGCATGCGGGTGCAGCAGGCAACGGCCAGGCGGCGAAGATCTGCAACAACATGATTCTCGGCGCTTCCATGATTGTCGTATGCGAAGCGTTCCTGCTGGCGGAGAAGCTCGGTCTCGACGCGCAGAAGCTTTTCGACATCTCTTCCAAATCATCGGGACAGTGCTGGTCGATGACCAGCTATTGCCCGGTTGCAGGACCGGTGCCGTCCTCGCCGGCAAACCGCGATTACAAGGCAGGCTTCACCGCGGCCATGATGCTCAAGGACCTCAAGCTTGCGCAGGCCGCCGCGCGGGCCTCCCGGGCGACAACGCCCCTTGGCGCAGGCGCCGCCGCCGTCTACGAGCAGTTCGTGCAAACCGGTGAAGGCAGCGTGGATTTTTCCGGCATCATTCGTTATTTGCGTGGAGATTGAGAGTATCGCGAGCGCTGCATCTGCGTGGCTTGCATCAGCCGATCAGCGTCAATGAAATGTTGCTTCCGATGCTGCAATTTATCTGATGCATTGGTCGCGGATCGTTGCAAATAAACCTTATCTTTATCCTGTTGTTTAAATCGATTTTAGACCCTGCGGCCTAGAGTTGGCGATTGAGCGGGGAACAGGGCCTCGCCGTCACAACAACGATAAGTCACAGGAAGGCGTCATGATGAAAGCCGTTGCCAAGACGGCGGAGCCGGTCGACCGCGAGACGCGGTTCGACCTGGTCCGGCCGCTCTATCTCGAAGCATTGACCCTCGTCGAGCGGCTGCATCGCCGGCTGCTCGACGTCATCAAGGATGAGTTCGACCGCCGCGGCCGCGCCGATATCAATTCGGTGCAGGCCCTGCTGCTCTACAATATCGGCGAGAAAGAGCTCACGGCGGGGGAGTTGCGGACCAGAGGCTACTACCTCGGTTCGAATGTCTCCTACAACCTCAAGAAGCTCGTCGAGATGGGATTTCTCGATCACCAGCGCTCGCGCATCGATCGCCGCTCGGTGCGCATCAAGCTGACCCAGAAGGGACACGAGGTGCGCGACATAGTCGATGCTCTCTATCAAAAGCATGTTCGCACGGTTGAGCCGGTGGGCGGCATCAATCAGAATGAATTCACCACGCTCAATAAGTCCCTGCACCGGCTCGAGCGGTTCTGGACTGACCAGAATCCTCTACCGTCTTTAGGACTTCGTAAACCCGCCGACACGTGCTTGCCCCGGCTTGCGCCGGGGCTTTTCTGTTATTTTGTGGTCATCTAGGGGTGGGGCATTGACCAGGCGCCGTGCGCTTGGCGATGGGGACCGGGTATGCTATCGGCCGGCCCTGCAACTTCTCACAAACGCAGCCTACCGCGGTAGATTTGAGCGATGAGCATTCCGTTACCCATCCGCGCTGATGAGCCGACTTTTTTCACCGCCTCCTTGGAGGAAAGCGACCCCGAAATTGCTGATGCTGTCCGGCACGAGCTGAGCCGGCAGCGTCACGAGATCGAGTTGATCGCTTCGGAAAACATCGTCAGCGCCGCGGTGTTGCAGGCGCAGGGGTCGGTGCTCACGAACAAATATGCCGAAGGACTGCCGGGGCGGCGCTACTACGGCGGCTGCGAGTTCGTTGACGTGGCTGAAACCATTGCCATACAACGCGTTACGAAGCTGTTCGGATGTAATTTCGCAAATGTCCAACCGCATTCCGGCGCTTCGGCCAACGTCGCGGCATTCATGGCGCTGATGGCGCCCGGCGATACTTTCATGGGTCTTAGCCTAACCGCTGGCGGGCACCTGACCCACGGGTCTTCGGCCAACATGTCAGGCCGCTGGTTCAAGCCCGTGCCGTATGGCGTCCGCCGAGACGACCATCGCATCGACCTCGATGAAGTGGCGAAGCTTGCGCGCCAGCACCGGCCAAGGGTCATCATCGCTGGCGGATCGGCGTATCCACGCGTCATCGACTTTCGCGCGTTTCGCGCCATTGCCGACGAGGTCGGGGCGATCTTCATGGTCGATATGGCCCATTTTGCCGGCCTGGTCGCGGGAGGCGTCCATCCAAGTCCCTTCCCGCACGCGCATGTCGTCACTTCCACGGCGCACAAGACGCTGCGCGGACCTCGCTCCGGCTTTATTCTGAGCAATGACGAGGAGACTGCAAAGAAGATCAACTCCGCGGTCTTCCCTGGGTTGCAGGGTGGACCGCTGATGCACGTGATCGCGGCGAAAGCGGTTGCGTTCGGTGAGGCATTGCGCCCCGCATTCAAGCTGTATGCAAAGAATGTGGTGGCAAATGCCAAGGCCCTGGCAGCCACGCTGAGGTCGAAGGGTTTGGAGATCGTGTCCGGCGGCACGGATACGCATCTGATGCTGGTAGACTTGCGGCCCAAGCGGCTGACCGGAAAGGTGGCTGAGGCGGCGCTTGGCCGCGCCCATATCACCTGCAACAAGAACGGCATACCTTTTGACCCGGAAAAGCCGACCATCACTTCCGGGGTGCGCCTTGGCACTCCTGCGGGGACAACCCGTGGATTTGGAATCGCAGAGTTCGAGGATATAGGCGAGATGATCGCCGAGGTTCTCGATGGCCTGTCGCAAACGGGAAGTGAGTCCAATCCCGAGGTCGAAGAAGGGGTGCGCAAGAGGGTCTCTCACCTCGCCAGGCGTTTCCCTATCTACTGACGTCTAAAAGCCCGTTATGCGCTGTCCAAATTGCGCGAGCCTCGACACCCAGGTCAAGGAACTCCCGACCCACGGAAGATAGCTCGGTCATACGCCGCCGCCGCGTGTGCCTTGCCTGCAGTTTTCGTTTCACGACCTTCGAGCGGGTGCAGCTGCGCGAGCTTGTCGTCATTAAGCGCAACGGCCGCCGCGTGCCGTTCGACCGCGACAAGCTGTTGCGGTCTGTGCAGATCGCCTTGCGTAAGCGTCCAGTCGAACCCGAGCGCATCGATCAAGCTGTCTCCAGGATCGTGCGCGAGCTCGAGAGCCAGGGCGAGAGTGAAGTTTCCTCTGAGACGATCGGCGAAATGGTGATGGAAACTCTTCGCACCCTTGACGATGTCGCCTATGTACGCTTCGCCTCGGTCTACCGGAACTTTCGCGAGGCCAAGGATTTTGAAGCGGTGCTCGACGAGCTCGCAGGCGAAGAGGACGCGAAACCCGCCGCTGCAAGCAAGTAGAAAACATGCAAGGTATCATGCCGCGGACCGCGCTTTTTGCTGGATCGTTCGATCCCCCGACCAATGGCCATCTCGACCTGGTACGGCAAGTCACTCGTGTAGCCGATCGCCTCGTGCTGGCGATCGGCACACATCCAGGAAAGACTTCCCTGTTCTCCGCGCAGGAACGCGCGGCCATGCTGGAGGAGACTTGCGAACCGCTTGCCCGCGCCGGCGGATGCGAGTTTGCCTGCATTACCTTTGCCGATCTCGTCGTCGCGGCGGCGCAAAGGGCAGGGGCGACCCTTTTGATTCGCGGTTTGCGAAGCGCGACCGACTTCGATTACGAGATGGAAATGGCAGGAATGAACGGTGTGATGGCACCCGGCATACAAACGATTTTTCTCCCGGCCGCGCCGCATGTGCGCCCGATCACCGCCACACTGGTGCGCCAGATCGCATCCATGGGGGGTGATGTGTCGCAATTCGTGCCTGCCCCGGTTGCCGCTCGCCTCCGGGCCAAATTCCTCAAATCAGGTACCTGACTTCGAGGGATTTGCTCATCACCGAAACGCGCGCCATGGGGGACGGCGCGATGCAAGCACCCAATACGCAAACACCAAAAAGGAAAGCCATGAAACGGTATGGATTATTTATCCTGGCGCTGGCGCTGCTCTGTGGGGCTCTCGCGCCGCCCGTCTTTGCGCAAAGCGGCACTCTCGGCAATCCGGCCGCTCTGAACGAAAAGGCGCCTCCCGTCTACAAGGTCCGCTTCGACACCAGCAAGGGCGCTTTCGTGGTCGAGGTGCATCGCGACTGGGCTCCGAACGGCGCCGACCGTTTCTACAATCTTGTGAAGAACGGGTTTTATGATGATACCCGCTTTTTCCGGGTGGTCAGCGGGTTCATGGTGCAGTTCGGCATCAATGGCGATCCGAACGTTTCTGCGCCGTGGCGAACGGCAACCATCAAGGACGATTCAGTAAAGCAGAGCAACAAACGCGGATACATCACTTTCGCGACTTCCGGGCCGGATTCCCGCACCAGCCAGGTCTTCATCAATTTCGCCGACAACGCGGGGCTCGACCGCCAGGGGTTCGCGCCATTCGGCCAGGTCACGTCGGGAATGGCGGTGGTGGACGGATTGTTCAGCGGCTATGGCGAAGGCGCCCCTTCAGGGCGCGGCCCCGATCAAGGCCGTATCCAGCGTGAAGGGAACACTTACCTCAAGAAGGACTTTTCCAATCTGGATTTCGTGAAGAAGGCGACTATCGAAAAATAGCAAGTGTCCCGATTCTGACGGTTCGATCGTATGCTGCGGCGTCAGTGCTACGGAGGCGGAGCATCCAGTAACCCCTGGGATGGAGGTGGACGCTGCACGCATATCAAAGTCCATCGATTACTGGATGGCCCGCCTGCGCGGGCCATGACATCAACGGGAATCAAGCGTCAAATGCAGGACACTACAGTATTTCAACATCCGAGCACCGCAAGGACAACCTGATGCCTGAAGCGCAGAACATTCTTCTTCTCGACACAACCCAGGGCAAGGTGTCCATTGCCATGCGGCCCGACCTTGCTCCCAACCACGTCGCCCGGATCAAGGAGCTGGTTCGCGACGGCTTTTACGACGGCGTCGTCTTTCACCGCGTCATCGAAGGCTTCATGGCCCAGACCGGCTGCCCTCACGGTACCGGCACCGGAGGTTCCGGCCGCAAGCTCAAGGCTGAGTTCTCCAAAGAGAACCACGTGCGTGGGACGGTTTCCATGGCGCGCGCACAAAGTCCGGATTCCGGGGACAGCCAGTTCTTTGTGTGCTTTGCCGATTCACCCTGGCTTAATGGCCAATATACGGTGTGGGGCAAGGTCACTGAAGGAATGGAGAACATTGACAAGATCAAGCGGGGAGAGCCCGTTACGAATCCTGACCGCATCATCTCCGCCAAGCTGCAAGAGGCAGCCTGATCGAGGCGCCGCCGGCGATCTCAGGCGACGGCTTTCTTGCCCGGTTCCGATTCGACCACCCAGGCCTCCTTGGCGAACCATTCATGCTTGGTTCGGCAGACCGGACAAAAGGTAGCGGAGTAAAATACTGGCGTTGCTGCAAACGCCCTTCGGTCGGCGACGATGCCGGTTCGAATAGGCTGCCCGGTTTTCGGGCACTTTATCATGACCGCACCCATGCTTTGCCTTCTCAATTTGACGCGTAGACATTATCAGGCGCGTGCGAAGGTTCTTTGACACGCCGGCGGCGCGAGCTCGAATTGTCGAGCGGTGAGAAGACATGCGTACGGATGCATTCGATTTTGAGCTTCCCCCGGAAAGGATTGCTCTTCGGCCGATGGTTCCGCGCGATGCCGCGCGGCTATTGACCGTTGCGCCTCGACGGCAGCCTGAGCTTGGCGATTTCCGGGTCAGCGATCTTCCCGACCTCCTGCGGCCGGGCGATGCGCTCGTCGTCAACGATACGAAGGTTATTCCTGCGCGCCTGTACGGCCGCCGACTTGGGCGTGGCGCGACCGAGCCGGGGATCGAAGCAACATTGCACCGGCGTCTCGACGGCTCGCGCTGGCGCGCATTCGTGAAACCCGCAAAACGGCTGCTGCCCGGAGACGTGGTGCGGTTTGGCTCTGAAGGCAGGGTTTGTTTTCTCGGCCAGCTGGATGCGACTGTTGAGGCGAAGGACGAAGGCGGCGAGATCACGCTTGCTTTTGCATTTCACGGGCCCGTTCTGGACGAGGCGATCAACGAACGCGGCGCCATGCCGCTGCCGCCTTACATCGCTGCACGGCGGCCGCCTGACGGCGATGATGACCGTGATTACCAGACGATGTTTGCGCAGGCGGATGGTTCGGTGGCGGCTCCCACGGCCGGCCTGCATTTCACCGCGACGCTGGTTGACCGATTGCTGGCGCGCCAGATAACCATGCACAGGATAACGCTCCACGTCGGGGCGGGCACGTTTCTTCCGGTCAAAGCCGCCGAAACGAACGAGCATCGGATGCAGGCCGAGGAAGCATGCTTGACGGCGGCCACGGCCGACGCGCTCAACCTTGCGCGCCGCTCCGGCGGCCGGATTGTCGCTGTCGGTTCGACTTCGCTGCGGCTTCTTGAAAGCGCAACCGGAGATGACGGCGATATCCATCCATTTTCCGGCGAGACACGCCTGTTCATCACGCCCGGCTTTCGCTTCCGGGCGGCAGATGTGCTGATGACAAATTTTCACCTGCCGCGCTCAACCTTGTTCATGTTGACGGCTGCTTTCGCTGGCGTCGATCTGATGAAACGCGCCTATGCCCATGCGATCGTGGCGGGCTATCGATTTTATTCGTATGGCGATGCGTGCCTGCTGTTTCGGGAATAGAGCTCGTACGGGATAGCGCATGCCCCAGCCTTTCTTCTTTCGCGTCAAGGCGACGGACGGCGCCGCGCGCTGCGGCGAGATGGTGACGGCCCACGGTGACGTGGCGACGCCGGCATTCATGCCGGTCGGAACACAGGCGACCGTCAAGGGCCTGGCCCCCGAGGCAGTGCGGGCGACCGGCACGCAAATCGTTCTGGCAAACACCTATCATCTCACGTTGCGCCCGGGCGCGGAAACAATCGGCAGGCTCGGCGGTCTGCACCGCTTCATGAATTGGCCGCACGCGATCCTTACGGATTCAGGCGGCTTTCAAGTCATGTCATTGTCCGCGCTGCGCAAGGTCGGAAACGACGGCGTGACCTTTCGCTCGCATCTCGACGGCAGCATGGTCGAGCTTTCGCCTGAGCGCGCGATCGAGATACAAAGCATTCTCGGCTCTGACATTGCCATGCAGCTCGACGAATGCGTCAAGCTGCCGGCGCCGCGCGGGGATGTCGAACGGGCCATGCGACTCTCCCTCAACTGGGCCGAACGGAGCAAGCGCGCTTTCGCAAGCGCATCGCAAGATCGGGCGCTGTTCGCAATCGTTCAAGGCGGCGACGATATCGCCTTGCGTCTCGAGAGCGCCCGCGCACTTATGGATATGGGATTTTCCGGGTACGCCATTGGCGGCCTCGCCGTAGGGGAGCCGCAGGAAACGATGCTGCGGGTGGTCGGAGAGGTCGCTCCGGCGCTGCCGGACGAACGGCCGCGCTATCTCATGGGAGTGGGGACGCCGGCAGACCTCATCGAGGCAGTCGCGCGCGGTATCGATATGTTCGATTGTGTTCTGCCGACCCGCAACGGCCGTCATGGCGTGGCTTTCACGCCTTGCGGGCCACTCAACCTCAAGAACGCCCGTCATGCCGACGATCCGCGCCCGATCGATGCGCAAAGCAGCTGTCCTGCCGCACGCGACTACTCCCGCGCCTACCTCCATCACCTCCTCAAGGCCAACGAGATGCTGGGAGCCATCCTGCTGACCAGCATCAATCTCGCCTATTATCAAGCCGTCATGGCTGACATGCGTGCGGCCATCGCGGCAGGAGCATTTGGGTGTTTCCGCGCGGCCGTTCATGAAAAGTGGGCGCGAGGCGAGCCTGCAGCCTCGTCATCATGAACTGTGAGCCGCCTGACGGCTTACGAGCCCCTCGACGGCGCCCTTGCGCAGGAGCAAAATAGTTTGCACGAGGGTCGTAGTCACCTCTCGCCAAGTCGAACATCGCCTGCGCGTGCCGGAGCGCGTCTCGAATCCAGGCGCAAAGATTCACGGCATCCCAGGAGGAAACCATGACAATCAACTTCACCGTGAACGGCAGGCCGGCCTCCACTGACGCGCCGCCTGCTACGCCTTTATTGTGGGTGATCCGGGAAGGCCTGAAGCTTACCGGGACGAAGTACGGCTGCGGCACCGGTCTTTGCGGTGCCTGCATGGTTCATATCGACGGGAAGCGGGCGTTCTCGTGCCAGACGCAGGCATCCGAAGTCGCCGGGAGGTCGGTCACGACAATTGAGGGACTTTCACAGACATCCTCGCATCCCGTGCAGAGGGCGTGGCTTGCCGAGCAGGTACCGCAGTGCGGCTACTGCCAGTCCGGTCAAATCATGAGCGCGGTCGATCTGCTGAACCAGAATCCCAAGCCGACCCGAGACCAGATCATCGACCACATGAGCACGAATATCTGCCGCTGCGGGACCTATCAACGCATTGTGCGCGCGGTCGAACGCGCGGCGCAGGAGGGCTGAGCCATGACGAGGCATTTTTCCAGTTTCAACAGCGCCGCTGTTTCCCGCCGCGAGGTGATGGTCGGAGCAGCCGGCCTCACATTCGCCCTGGCATTTGCGGCCAAGGACGCATCCGCCGCGGTGCTCGCCGGCGAGCGCACAGGCAAGGCGCTCAGCCCCTGGGTGAGCATCGCAACCGATGGAACAATCACCATCATGTCGCCCGCGACTGAGATGGGGCAGGGGTCGATGACCTCTCTGCCGCTGGTCATTGCGGAGGAGCTTGATGCCGATTGGTCGAAGGTCAGCGTTGTTCCCGCGCCCCCAGTGGATGCGATCTACGGCAATCCCGGTTTTGCCGGGATGATGTACACCGCCGGGTCCAATGCAGTGACCAGCTATTTCAAGCCGCTGCGTATCTTCGGCGCCCAGGTGCGCCGCGTCCTCATCGAGAACGCCGCGAAGAAGCTCGGCGTGCCGCTCGAGCAGCTGACGACGGAGCCCGGCGTCGTCGTGCATCGCGCGTCGGGCCGCCGGCTTGCCTATGGCGAGATCGCAGCCTTTGCCGAGGTGCCGGAGAAGGCACCCGACATCAAGCCGGAGCAACTGAAGAAAACAAGCGAGTTCCGACTCATCGGTAAGGATGTCATGCGCGTCGAGCTGCCAACGAAGGTCAACGGCAGCGCAAGGTATTCCATTGATCAGCAAGTCCCCGACATGCTCTACGGCGCTGTCATCCGTGCGCCGGTCGAGGGTTCCGCGCCCGACAAGATCAATGATGCAAAGGCGAAGGCAGTGAGCGGCGTTCTCGACGTGGTCAGGCTGCCTTACGGCGTCGGTGTTCTTGCAGAAACGGCGTGGGCGGCCTTCGCCGGACGCCAGGCCCTCGAAATCACGTGGACACGGCACGGGCAAGCCTGGGGCTTTGACAGCGACAAGGGCATGGAGCTCTTCGCCGCGGCCGCCCGCAATCCCAACACGCAAGCGACCGACTGGAGCAAGGCCGGTGACGTGCGCGCCGAAATGCCGAAGGCAGCTTCCTTCATGGAGGCCGAGTATCGGTGTGATTACGCTTATCACGCGCAGATGGAGCCGCTGAACGCGACCGCGGTGGTCTCGTCGTCCGGGGACTCCGCGGAGATCTGGTGCGGCACTCAGAGTCAAACCATGGCCGTCGAGGCAGTCGGGAAAGTCCTCGGCATCCCGCGCGACAAGGTCAAGCTGCATGACACGCTGCTAGGCGGCGGCTTCGGCAGGCGTGGTCACCGCGATGAAGAGTTCATCATCGACGCCGTGCTGATGGCAAAAGAAGCCAAGCGTCCGGTCAAGGTGATGTGGACGCGTGAGGACGATGTACGCAACGGGCGCCATCGACCCATCTCTGCGCACTATGTCAAGGCTGGCTTCGATGCTTCGGGCACGCTGCTCGCGTGGCACCATCGCGTGGCAGGCGACCGGGTGACGCCCTTCATGGATCCCGTTCGCTTTGAGCGCGCCAAGAAAGATTTCATCCTGATGCTCGGCACAGATTTGAAAGGCTACGACGTGCCGCATCAGCTGATCGAGCAAGTCTACGAGGACAGCGGCGTGCGCACGTCGCCGCTTCGCGGCATTGGCTTTACGGCCAACAAATTCGCGACGGAAACGTTCATGGATGAGATCGCGCTCAAGCACGGCGTCGATCCCGTGCAGTTTCGTCTCGGTATGATGAAGGGCGCGCCGCGTGCAGCGAAGGTGGTTGAGCGCGTGGCGCAGATGGCGGATTGGGGCAGGAAACGCGATGGTCGCGGCCTTGGATTTGCGTTTATCGACTATTCTGGATCGCAGGTCGCCGGCATCGCCGAGGTATCGCTGGATCGCCGCAGCGGACAGATCAAGGTGCATAACTTCTGGTGCACCATCGATTGCGGCATCCCAGTCCAGCCCGACAACGTCGCTGCCCAGACGGAAAGCAGCATTGTCTATGGGCTTGGAATGGCATTGACCGAGCGCATCACCATCAAGGATGGCGCGGTTGAGCAGTCCAACTTCTACGATTACCGTGTGCCGCGCATGAACGAGATCCCTTTGATGCATATCGAGGTCATTGCGACCGACAACCACCCGACCGGCGCGGGCCAGATGGCAACGCCGCTCGTGGCGCCCGCGATATCGAGCGCCGTTGCCGCTCTCACCGGAGCCAGGTTGCGCCATACGCCTTTCACGCCGGAACGGGTGACCAGGGCGCTGGGATAATCAGGCGGCCAATCTCAGTCGTAGCGCTGCGCAGTGGAGGCGAGCTCACTTCCGTCATTGCCGGGCTTGGCCCGGCAATCCATCGCTTTCCCAATAGAAGGCCTTTTCGATGGATGCGCGGGTCAAGCCCGCGCATGACGATGGAATAACGACGGCTGGTATTATTGCAGAGGAGCGGGAATGAGACCTGCAACGCAAATGCACGACGTCCTGGCTGTCGGTTTGACGCTCGGATGGATGACACTGATCGGCGCCGGCGCATCCGCGCAGGCGCCAAAAAAAGGCGACCCGCCCGAAGCCAGGAACATGCGGCTCGTCGGTTACAACGACCTTCAAGGGCGCAGCGCCTATCAGCCGATCATCCACAAACAAGGTGATCGCTATATCGCCTATATTGGCCACCATGGCGGCACGGAGTCGGTGCCGAAACCTGTCAATTCGCTGACCAGCCAAGCCGAGTTCAACGGCACCTCGATCCTGGACGTCACCGATCCGAAGCAGCCGAAATACCTCGCGCACATTCCTGGCCAGGAAGGGTTGGGCGAACAGGGCGGCGCCCAGATGGTCCGCGCGTGTGACGGCAAGAGCCTTCCAAGGGGGGATGCGGCGAAAACGTATCTGCTGCGCCCTTTTGGTGGGCAGGGTCATGAAATGTGGGATGTCACCCGGCCCGAGAGCCCGAGCCTCATCACCCGCGTGAGCTGGAAGCTCAAGGATACCCATAAGAGCTGGTGGGAGTGCGATACGGGCATCGCCTATCTCGTGTCCGGAGTGGAGACCTGGCGGACACGGCGTATGACCGAGGTGTTCGACCTCAGCGACCCGGCCAAGCCTGTCAAGATCCGCGAGTATGGCCTTGCCGGGCAGCAGCCGGGTGCGACGGGCGCGGTTCCGACGGAGCTCCACGGCATGATCTCAACCGGACCGGTCGGCAATCGCATCTATTTCGGCTATGGCACGAACAAGGGCGGGGTGCTGCAGATTGTCGACCGCGAGAAGCTGCTCAACGGTCCACGTGAGCCAACTCCGGAAAACCTTCGCTATCCGGTGATCGGCCAGCTCGACATGCTGCCGCTCAACGGCGCGCATTCACCGATCCCGCTGGGCAAGATGAAGATCGATGAATTCAGCAGCGATGCTTCAGGCGCAGTGCGCGACATGGTCATGATTGTGGACGAGTCGCTGGTCAACGAATGTCAGTCCGCTGAAACACGGCAAATGGTGTGGTTCGTCGATGCTTCGGTCGAGGCGCGACCCATGGTCGTATCGAACTTCAACGTTCGGGAAGGCGCGCAATTCTGCGGCCGCGGCGGGCGTTTCGGCTCCCATTCCGCGAACGAGAGCATGGCGCCGGTGTTCCATCAGAAGCTTGCATTTGTGACCTGGTTCAATGCCGGCGTGCGCGCCATTGATATTCGCGATCCTTATGGCCCGAAGGAAGTTGGCTTCTTCATCCCGGCGATAACCGAGGCTACCGAGAAGCGCTGCATCAAGGTGGATGGACAGGACCGCTGCAAGACCGCGATCCAAAGCAACAATGTCGAAACCGACGACCGCGGTTATATCTATGTCGTCGATCGCGCCAATACCGGTTTGCACATTCTGGAGCTGACCGGAGAGGCGCGCGCGATTGCGGGATTGCAGTAGCGTCTCTTCGTCATGGCCGGACTTGTTCCGGCCATCCACGCCTTTTCTTCTGGATGCCGGAACGGAAAACGTGGATGGCCGCGACAAGCGCGGCCATGACGGGCAATTCTAGTCACAGCATAGGCCGTGCATCACGGAGCATGAGCGAGAACGGGGCTGGTATCCCTCACATGCCTCCGTACAGCCAGGAAACGCCTTCGTAGGACTGCTCCGGCGTGCGCGGACGCAACATCTCGTTGCGCAGCTCAGCCGCCGGTCCACGCGCATGGTAGAACTCGCCATAGACGCGTGCCATGATCTGCACGCGCGCCGTGCGCAAGTATCTCTGCTGCACATAGGCGGCGAAGGCGGCTGGCAGATCATCGGGCTGCTCGGCGACCTTCTCTGCAAGCCATACCGCATCCTCGGTGGCCATGCCGGCGCCCTGCGCGAGATATTGCAGCATCGGATGCGCCGCATCGCCCAGCAGGGTCACCCTGCCGTTCGACCAGTCTTTCACCGGTTCGCGATCGCATAACACCCACATCCGCCAGGTCTCGATGCGCTCCAACATGCGGACCACTTCCGGCCGCTGGCCCCTGAAGTGCGCCCACAGCTCATTCGCGTCTGCTTTCTCGTTCCACCCTTCCACATAACGGTCGGAATGGAATACGGCGACAAGGTTGTAGAGCTCGCCACGGCGGAGCGGATAATGCACGAAGTGAGTGCGCGGCCCGGCCCACAGGATGACGTCGGGGCGCCAGAGATCCTCCGGCACCTCGTCGCGCCTGAGCACGGCGCGATAGGCGATGTGACCGGAGACGCGGGGCTTGCCGTCGCCCACGACCTTTTCGCGCACCTTCGACCACATTCCGTCACAGCCGATGAGGGCGCGACCGCGAACGCGTTGGCCATCTGTCAGGATTGCGGTTACGCCGGAATCGTCCTGCTCGAAATCTTCAACTGTGCGTTCTGTCTCCAGCGTGACCAGATTATTGCTCTGACATGCCTTGAGAAAGACGGCATGGATGTCATGTCGATGGGTGACGGCATAAGGATATTTGAATTCACCCAGGAAACGCGGGTCGGCGAGAGGAATGCACGTCACGCGCTCGCCCGAGAGGCCGCAGCGCATCTCCATTGCGGATGGCACATGCGCATCCGCAAGCACCGCGTCTTTCAAGCCGAGCTTGTCGAGTGCCCGAAAGATGTTTGGCCCGAGTTGGATGCCCGCGCCGATCTCCCGGAACTCCGGCGCCTGCTCGATCACCCGCACAGGAAATCCCTTGAGGGCGAGTGCATGCGCGGCCGCAAGCCCGCCAATCCCGCCGCCGACAATCAGAATCGGCAATCCGTCACCGGTGTTTTTCGCCATCGGCCCTCCAGACGCGATCTACCTGCTGCAAGCTACTGCGAGGGAAAGTTGACCACCAGTTCATCCAGCTGTTTTTTGCTCAACGGGCTGGTCAGGTATTTCAAGTTCACCGCGTCAACGGCGGTTTCCTCCAGTCCGATGATACGATCCGGGTTCAGCGCGTCCCAGGGATAGAACTCGTCACGCGTTCGCCTGGCTTTGGCCATGCTGATCCCAAGCCAATCGGCGTAGACCTGCAGCGCGGAATCATCGGCATAAAGCCAGTGCGCCGTTTCGCGGTACGCTTTGACAAACCGCTCGAGCGCGTCGCGGCGGGTGGCCAGGGTGCGTGCGTTGGTGATATTCACGCGCACCGTCTTATCCTTGAAGATCAGCGCATCGTTGCCGTTGGCAACATAGCGAATGTCGCCGCGATCAAGTTGGTCGAGGCCGTCGGGTGGGGCCGCCCAGCCGACATCGATCTGGCCTGACATGACCTGGGTAAGCGTGGGAACGGGACCGCCGGTGCCGACGGCCCTCGCCGTCAAATTGAATTGCTTGATGAAGGCGGAAACCACCATGTGCGTCGAGGAGCCATTGGTGGAATAAGCCAGCGTCCTGCCGTCGAAGTCCTTGATCGTCTTGATGGGGGAATCGGCCCTGACGTACCAGTAAAGGTCGGATGCACCCGTGGTCTCCGCGTTGATGATCCGCACGGGCGCTCCTTTTGCGAAGGCGGCCATTGCGCCCATCGTGCCGGCGGCGACGCCGATATCGACGCTCTCCGCGATCACCGCTTGTTGCGTCTCTCCGCTGCCTTGCGTGTAGAGAAGATCGAGCGCGAGCCCGTGCTTCTTGAAAATGCCGGCACGCTGGCCGACCTCGGCGACCGACGTCGCCCAGTTGCCCCGTTGCCCCACCGTGAGCTTCAGAACTCTCTTCCGCCGTTGCCGCATGCGCGATCAGGATGGGCCAGACCATCCCCGCAAAAGCCGTCGCGATTCTCCAAAGCACCATGAGCGTCTCCGGCAACACCGCAGCCAATACGCAGTTCGTAATCTTTTTTGTCGGCTTCGGATCGTTGCGCTCGGAGAACATACCAGTTGCAAGCAACTTGAAAACGCTTTTCTATGCCGTTCTGCCTCGAAAGGGAGAGCCGCCATGATCGCGCGCCGTAACCTTCTCGCCGGTGCCGGCGCCGCATTGCTGCTCGGCGCGCAAAGGCGAGCCGTCCAGGCGCAGGACGCGCCGACGATCCGGTTCGTGCTCGACTGGAAATATGAGGGCGAGCACGCGCAATTCACGGTGCCGGCCACCGACGGCACCTACCGCCGGCTGGGTCTCAATGTGACACTCGACCGCGGCAACGGCTCGGGCGACACAATCGCCAAAGTTGCTGCTGGCGCCTACGACATGGGGCTCGCGGACACCTATGCGATGGTCCGCTTCAATGCCAACAATCCCGGCAATCGGCTCTTGTCCGTTGCCATGGCGCAAGACGTTTCCGCCTCCGGCGTCGTCGCCTTACGCTCGAAAGGGATCAACAAACCCGCTGATCTCTCCGGCAAACGTATCTATGCTCCCGCGGCGGATGCTGGCCGCATCCTGTTTCCGATCTTTGCCAACCTCAACAACATCGACCTCAACTCGATTCAATGGAACACGGTCACCAGCGACTTGCGCGACATCATGCTGGCGCGTCGCGAGGCGGATGCCGTCACCGCGAACACGGTCACCACGGTGATGAACGTGCGGGCGGTTGGCGTTCCAGAAGTCCGAGCTGGCAGTATTCTTCTACGCAAAACATGGCGTCGATCTCTATGGCAGCTCAATCGTAACGAAGCGCGCCTTTGCGGAGAAGAATCCCGAAGCGGTACGAAAATTCATTTCCGCGATCGTCCACGGCCTCAACGTGATGGTTGCAGATCTTGATTTCTCGATGGCTTCGCTGAAATCCTATGACAAGCTGCTCAATGACGAGGTCGAGAAGGAGCGCATGGTGATTTCACTGCGCGATATGCTGATCACCCCCAATGTCCTGAAGAACGGGTTCAGCTCCGTGGACATGGAGCGTCTGGATCGCACGTTGAAGCAGGTGGCGCCCGTCTTCAATATTGCGGCGCCACCGGCTTCCGACGTCTACACGGACGCTTATCTGCCGCCGGCGAGCGAGCGAGTCGTGCGGCCACCGAACCCTCCTGCCAGATAGCGGCGGATTTGACGTGACTTCATACCTCCACCCTGCAAGGGGGGAGGTTGACCGCGAAGCGGTCGGGTGGGGGGGTGGGGAGAAAATGCGCAAAGTGCAGAGGCCATCCGCCCCCACCCGGCTCGCTTTGCTCGCCGACCTCCCCCGCGCAGACGCGGGGGAGGTATATGGGCCGAGAGCATGACGGGATTACAGCTTCGCAAGCAGCTCACCCCATTCATTTCCACTCTTCTGTTGTTTGTTGTGTGGGAGGCGGCCTGTTGGGCATTCGAAATTCCCACCTTTATCTTGCCGAAGCCAACCGAATCGTTGGCGGCTCTGGTGGAAAACTGGCCCGGCATATGGCCGAACGCGCTGCACACGCTGTTGACGACCTTGATCGGTTTTGGCGCGGCCGTCATCGTCGGGATCATTCTGGGCATCGCGGTCGGCACGTCGGCGCTGGTTTACGATGCCGTGAACCCGTTGCTGATCGGCTTTAACGCCATTCCGAAGGTGGCGCTGGTACCTATCCTGGTGCTCTGGTTCGGTATCGGCACAGTCCCGGCAGTGATCACGGCGTTCCTCACGGCGTTCTTTCCGATTGTTGTCAATGTTGCGACCGGGATTGCGACAGTTGAGCCGGAGCTCAGCGATGTTCTGCGTTCACTTGGGGCGAGCAAGATCGACATCGTCCGCAAGGTTGGCATCCCACGCTCCATGCCGTACTTCTTCGCCTCGCTGAAAATTGCGATCGCGTTGGCTTTCGTCGGTTCGGTTGTCTCCGAATCGATCGCATCCAATGTCGGGATCGGTTATCTCATGCTTTCGGCGAGCGCGACCTTCCGCATTCCTCTGGTGTTTGCGGGGCTCCTCGTGATCGCGCTTATGGGGATCATCATGTACATGGCGGCCGCACGCCTGGAGCGGCAATTCGCATCCTGGGCGACGCGCGGCTCCGAAGTGGGCGGCTACATGGGCGGCGGCTGACTTCCTTCAGAATATCCTTATCCCACCTGGAGAGTTTACAATGACCGATCTCGACGCGCTGCGGCGCGACCTTGTGACGGCGAACCACATCCTCGCACGCGAAGGCGTGACGGACGCGCTTGGGCACGTGAGCGTCCGCCGTCCCGATCGGCCGGATCGCTTCTTTCTGTCCTGTTCGCGCAGCCCCGAGCTCGTCAAGCTCGACGACATCATGGAATACGATCTTGAGTGCGACCCGATCGACCAGCGTGGGCGGCCCATGTATTTCGAGCGGCCGATCCACGGAGCGATCTATCAGGCGCGTCCCGACGTCATATCGATCGTGCACAATCACGCCTATGAGGTCATTCCGTTCGGCTTGACCAGGAAGCCGCTCAAGCCGTGCGTGCATCCGGCCTGTGGGATGGGCACTCACGTTCCGGTCTGGGACAGCCGTGCCTCGTTCGGCGACACTGATCTGCTGATCACGGACATGGAAAGGGGCAGGGATCTCGCTCGCGGCATGGGCAACAGCAATTGCGTGCTCTTGCGCGGTCACGGCTGTGTCGTCGTTGGCGCCACTCTCAAGCAGGCTGTCCTCAATGCGATCTATTTCAAGATCAATGCCAGTCTCGGTGCTGCACACCATGCAGATCGGCGACGACATCACCTATCTCAGCGAAGGCGAGATCGAGCTGACGAAGAAGCTCGTCTATGCCGACAACTCGGTGACCCGCATGTGGGAGTATTGGTCGCGCCGATGCGGCGACAAGGCATGAGCTAGACATGAACTCAGGTCTTGCGCAAACCGGCGTCCTCGGCTAGAACAGACAAAGAACACGACGTGGACTACCCGGATTACGCTATGGAGCATTAAGGCCACAACGAAAAGTAGCAGAAAAGGGGAATTGACCCAGGCCAGTTTTGTAGAATTAACAACAAAAACAGATGTTTGCGAACATGTATTGAAGTGTATTGTTATTTGTTTAGGCAGCAGATGGGGTGCAATGGGGGGTGAAATACGCAATCTTTCGTCTACTGCGTGCGCGCGACAAACCGATTCATGCCGATGTCAGCCTGCCATACCCGCCGATGCGCTTCCAGCATGTGCGGCAACGCCCGCTTGCGCGACTCCACGACCGCGTCGTAGTCGGCGATGAAGTGGCGCATGAGCCCGGCGACCTCGCGGCGCAACGCATCCTCGTCGATGGTCTGCACCTTGCGATTCCTGACGACCACGCGACCATCAACGATCACGCTCTCCACGCCGCGCCCCGCTTCCGTATAGACGAGCTGACGGGCAGCGCTGTTGTACGGAAGGTATGCGACATCGTTGAGATCGATGAGAATGAGATCGGCTTTGTAGCCTGGCCGCAAGGCGCCAAGCTGACCTTCGAGGCCGGCGGTGCGTGCATTGCCCAGCGTGGCATGGCGCAGCGCCTCGTGCGCCAGCCCGGGACCGGGCTCCGGCTCGCTGACCGCCGTGAGCAGACAGAACATTTTCATGGCCTGAAAGACACTTTGCACATCGCTGCCGCTGCAATTGTCGCAACCCAGCCCCAGGCGGACGCCTGAATCGCGCAGATCGCAGACGGGCGCAATGCCGCTCTTGAGCTTGAGGTTGCTCAGGTGATTGAGCACGATGCCCGCGCCTGCCGCCGCCATGCGATCCATTTCGCGGCGCGTGATCCATACGCTGTGCACGATGTTGAGGCGCGGCCCCAGCATTCCCGTATCTTCCAGATAGCCGATGAGTGAGCCGTCATGGTCCGCAAACAGCTCGCGGGCGATCAATGCCTGCCCCTTTGTTTCATAGACATGCGTGTACACCGGGAGGTTGTGATTGTCCGCCACTCCGGCAAGCGCCTCCAGCATCTTCGGCGTGCAGCGCTGGGGTGCGAACGGAGCGACCGCCCAATGCAGCGTGCCGCCTGCCGATCGATGCTTGAACTGGTGCTCGAGGTAATCGAGTTGCTCGCTCATCGGCAGCGCCTTGGTGCCTAGCATCTCCTGAACGTCAGCGGGGAGGCTGTCCTTGTGGCGGACCATCGCAATCGGCGGCACATCCGAAACCATGGGCGAGAAGATGAGGCGAATCCCGGATTCCCGGTAGGCGGATAGCACTGTGTCGGTATATGCGTTGGTGAGCGGGCTGAGCCCGAGCATGTCCTGCACGGTCGTGATGCCGCAGCGAAGAGACTCCAGCGCGCCCACCAGAGTTCGCGCCCGTACCTCCTCTTGGCTTCGGTTCTGCCCCATTGGAAGCGTGTAGAGCAGCCACATTTCCAGCGGCAGCTCCTCGAACAGTCCCCGGCACAAGGTGTCATGGGAGTGGTAGTGCGCATTGATGAGGCCGGGCAGGACCAGCCGCCCCGAGGCATCGATCACCTCATGCGCGCCATCGACGGCGAGACCTGCGGCAACGGCAGCGATGCTGTCGCCTTCAATGAGGATATCGGCCGTCCGCGGGTGATGCACGTCGCCGTCATGGTCATAGACCTGCCCGCCTCGTATCAGCAGCTTTTTCGCCGCCATGCGTGTCATCCTTTCTGCCGGTTTGTCATTCGCTGCCCACTAAAAGCACGATTCTCCGTCATGACCGGACTTGTTCCGGTCATCCACGACTTGTCTTCCGGGCAGAAAGACGTGGATGGCCGTGACAAGCACGGCCATGACGAAGAGAGGTACAAATCGTCGGAAACCACTTCAGCCCTGTGCTCCGTCTCCTTTATCGACTTTCGCGCTGGATCTCGCCTTCGTACCTCTCGCGCTGACGATCGAGGTCCGCCTGATGGCGCTGAGCAAATTTGGTGCCGACATACGCTTTGATGACCGCGGCATCCTTTATGACGTCAACAGGAGGGCCGTCGCTGAGCATCGCGCCGTGATGCAGAACGACGAGGCGCCGGACAACCGAAAGGACGACGCGCAGCAGGTGCTCAATGATAATTATGGTCACTCCGATATCCGCAATTTTGTGGATGAGATCGAGAGCGTGTGCAATCTCACCGGAATTCAAGCCGGCATGCACCTCGTCAAGGAACAAAAGGCGAGGCTCCATGGCCAGGCTCTTGGCGAGCTCCAGCTTCTTTCGATCCGCGAGTGACAGCTCGGAGGCCACCCGGTAGGCCACGTGGTCCAGCCCCACAAAAGCGAGGGAATGCCGCGCTTCCTCCGCGGCCTGACGCAGGTTGGCGCGCGGGCCCGCAAAGAGCGCGCCGGCCATGACGTTCTCCAGCACCGTCATCTCTGAAAAAGGCTGCACGATTTGAAAGGTGCGCGCGAGCCCAGCCCGCGCAATCGCATGGGGCGGCTGCTTCGTGATGTCCACGCCATCAAAAAACACCTTGCCCGCTGACTTCCGAACGAATCCGGTCACGAGATTGACCAGAGTCGTCTTTCCGGCGCCATTCGGTCCGATGAGACCCACAATCTCTCCCTTGGCAATGGAGAGACTGACATTGTCCACGGCGATCACGCCGCCGAAGCGCCGCGTCAACCCTTCGATGCGCAGAGCTGGAGCTGTCACCTGTCACCCCGTGCTGCCGGGACGTGCAAAACCTGCGGCTAATCTGGACCACACTCGCGAATGAAGCTCCCTCAGCACGCCCTTGGGAACCACGTAGATGACCGCAATGATGAAGATCCCGAGGATGGCGGAATGGAAGTTGATGAAATTCACCCAGACGAGCTCTTTCAGCACCACATATAGGGCGGCGCCGACAACGGGACCGACGATCGTACCGGCGCCTCCCAGCATCACCATGACCGGTACCTCTATCGAGAGGAGAACGTTGAACACGTCTTTCGGCTCGATGAACGCGACCATGGAAGCGTATACAGCGCCGGCGGTTGCAACCATCAAGCCCGAGATCACGAATGCGGCGACCTTGAACCTGAACACGTTGATCCCGACCATCCTGGCTGCACTCTCGTTTTGCCGGATGCAGCGCAGGCCGAAGCCGAATTTGGAATTGGCGATCAGTGCGGTGGACGCGAGCGCGATAATGGCCAGAATCCACATGCCGAAATAGAAGAACAGTCCTGCTGCGCGCGGCGAGCCGGCCAGGATGGGGAGATTCATCCCTACCGCGCCGCCGGTCATTCCTTCCCAATTGTTGGCGATCTCGCGCATCACCTCGACCACGGCGATCGTGCCGATTGCAAAATAGTGGCCGCGCAGCCCGAGCAGGATGCTGCCGAGAGCGGCAGCGAACATCGCCCCGGCCACAGCAGCCCCAAGCCAGGCCAGTGCGAGCAGCGCATCATGATTTTGCAGGATGGCGCCCGTATAGGCGCCCAGCCCGAAAAACGCGGCGGTGGCAAACGAAGGATATCCCATATGGCCGCCGACGATGTTCCAGGCGAGGCAGAGCACCGCCGACGTCGCAAGCGTGGTGCCGGCCTGCAGGAGATAATTGTTGCCAAGAATTCCAAATACCACGATGGCCGCAGCCAGCAGGGCTGCGAAGGAGATGCGCACCAGCGTGCGCGGGCGGCTGCGCATCATTCGAAACCTTTCGTTCCGGCAAGGCCGGAGGGACGCACCACCAGCACGAGGATCATCAAGGCGAACCCCACGGTGACGCTCCATTGCGAGCCGAAGACGACAGCCCCGAAGCTTTCCAGCAGCCCCAACGCCATTCCGCCGACCAGCGCGCCCGGGACGCTGCCGAGGCCGCCCAACACGCAGATCACGAATGACTTGCCGAGAAACACGCTGCTCAAGAGCGGGGTGATCGGGAACATGACGGCCATGGCGCCGCCTGCCGCCGCCGCCATCAGGGCGCCAATGCCAAAGGTGATTGCGTAGATCCGTTCCACCTGAATGCCGAGCAGCGCGGCCGCATGACGATCCATCCGTACCGCAATGATCGCCCGGCCCATCTGCGAATGCCGCAGCAGCCAGTAGAGCAAACCGGTGAGAAGGAGCGCCAGCATCATCGCTCCGAGTCGGGCGATGGACAGGCTCACCCCAACGACGGTGATGCTGCCGTATTCAAGAACGAGGGAACGCGGTGTTGCGGTGAACGCCTGGATCATTGCGTTGTTGAGCAAGAGGTCGAGACCAAATGTCAGCGTGAACGAAATGAAAATCGGTGCCGCGACGACCTCGTTGATCAAAGAAAGCTGCACCAGATAGCCAAGCAGGAACAAGACCGCACAGCCGATCATCGCGGCAAGCAGCGGTGAGATGCCGAGGTATTGCGAGCAGTAGATGGTGATGTAGGCTCCGAGCACGACGAACGAGCCGTGCATCACGTTGATGATGTTCAGCACGCCGTAGATGAGTGAGAACCCGACCGCGAGGCATGCATATACCGAGCCGATCAACAGCCCGTTCGCGATGTATTGGGCAATCATCTCATTGCGGCGCCGCGTGAGATAAGGAGGAAAGAATTAGAACTCGGTGCGCTCCTAAGAAACTGGTCACTAAGCGGGTCTCGTTGAAGTGGAAACAGCACGAGCGGCATGCTCGGTCTGCTCCCTCCCCCCTTGTGGGGGAGGGCTGGGGAGGGGAGCGCACCGCGTGCGTTGCGCATTTGTGACTCTAATAGAACGGGGAACCGCTCTAGTCAGCGCGGTGGAACTCCCAGCTTGAATTCGCCGGTCTTGACGTCCTGAGGGTCAAGAACGATGTATTTTCCCTCTTGAATCTGGAGAATCATCGGGCTGTTGATTTCATTCTGTCCGTTCGGTCCGAATTTGATGGGTCCATAGAACGTGTCGAACCGTTCCGTGGAAAGCACCTTTCGCACCGCCTCGGGATTTGTCGAACCCGCTTTTTCGATCAACTCCATCACCACTTCGCAACCTGACGTTGCTGCGGCCTCAAGGTAGGTTGGATCTTTCTTGTACTTCGACCGAAACGTGCTGCTGTACTCTTGCGCGCCGCCGTAGATGTAGCCGTCCTTGTATGTCGCGCTTGGATGCCACCACGCATTGGCTGTGACATTATTTGCCAGCGGTCCGAGATTCTGCTCGTACTCCGGATAAGAGGCACCAGCCGTCATGGTCACGATAGGCACGCTCATGCCGAGATTCGCCATCTGACGCCGGATCAGGATGAGCTCCTGGATGTAGCCCGTCACGTACAGCCAGTCGGGGTTGCCGGCCTTGATCTGGGTGAGAACGTTGGCGAAATCCAATGTACCTTGCGAATAGAGCCCGTCGTATACGACTTCGAAACCGTCCTTCGCCGCGAATGTGCGCACTTCCGACGCCATCGCCTTTGGAAACAGCGAGTTGAGCGCAAAGACTGCGATCTTCTTCGCTTCCGGCATGCGCGCCTTGTAGAACTTCGCCTCCACCTCCGCCATCGCCTTGCTGGGGAATAGGATGCCGAAGAGATTCTTCTGCTTTTGATCGTAAACGGCGTCGGATGCGGCCGAAGTCGCGATCATCGGAATGTTGTAGCGCTCGGCGAGGACCGCGGTCGCCTTGGTGTCGCCAGAGCCGTACGGCGCAAAGAGGAAATCCACCTTATCGACAGTGAGGAGCCGCTGGACGATTTGCACCGCGCGGCTTGTCTCGCTCTGATAATCGTACTTGGTCGCCTCGAGCTTGCGCTGCTCGGCCCCGACCTTCACGCCTCCTTTGGCGTTCACGGCGTCGATGCACATGTCGAGGCCCTGCTGCTCCTTGGCCCCCTCGTCCGCGAGAGTTCCGGTAAGCGAAAGTGGAGCCCCGATGCGGATGGGATCGGCGGCGAGCGCCGGCACGGCAAAGGCGAGCAGGAGCAATCCCGCAACCACCAATCCGAAGGCGAATTTCATATCGTGACGATCCATCCGGATCTCCTGTTTGACAGCATTGTCTCTCTGCGTTGGGATGTCACCAGAGTCATCAGGGCCTGTCAATTTGACCCTTCCCGAGCGGGGCGCGCAGTGCGAGAGACGAAGGCGGAGGAAGCGGCTTCGATCGCGGATGAGCTGCTCTGCGTGCGGGGACTGGAGTCCGGCTACGGCGACGTAAAGGTTCTTTGGGGGATCGATCTCGACGTGGCGCGCAGGGCGATCGTGTCGATTGTCGGTGCGAACGGCGCCGGGAAAACGACTTTGCTGCTCACCTTGTCCGGCATGGTGAAGGCAAGCCGCGGGTCGTGGCGTATCGGCGGCAAGGAAATGGCCGGCCGTTCCCCTGGCGAGATCGTTGCGGCAGGAATTTCGCACGTCCCCGAAGGAAGGCGCCTGTTCAAGACGTTGAGCGTACGCGATAACCTGCTGCTTGGCGCTTATCACCGGCGAGATCGCGCGGCGACCTTGCAGGACCTCGAGCTCGTGTTCGTCACTTTTCCCATCCTGCGGGAACGAGCATCCCAGGATGCAAGCACACTATCCGGCGGCGAGCAGCAGATGTGTGCGATCGGACGCGGCATCATGGCACGACCCAAGCTGTTGATCATCGATGAGCTGTCGCTTGGACTGGCGCCGAGCATGGTGGAAGCTCTGGCCGAGAGCCTGCTGAAAATTCGCGAGCAGGACGTCTCCGTCCTTCTGGTCGAGCAGGACGTGGCAACCGCCTTCGAGATTTCGGATTATGGTTATGTGCTCGATTCCGGCCGGGTTAGTCTGCATGGTCCATCGCGAAAGCTGATGGAGATGCCGGCCGTGCGCGATGCTTATATGGGCATGTGAGAGATGGACGCGGGCCTCGTGGCGATAACATGAAGGCCAGGAATTTCCGCTACATAAAACCGCGTTCGCTTGCGCATGCCTATCGCATTCTCGAAGCCGGCGGCGGCGAGGCCGTGCCGATCGCCGGCGGCCAAAGCCTGTTGGCCACGCTCAACATGCGACTGTCGGCGCCGAAGGTCCTTGTAGACATCAGCGAGCTCCGCGAGCTTACAGTCTCCTCCTGCAACGACGACGAAATTCGTCTGGGTGCTCTCACCCGGCATTGCGAGCTTGTACAATCCGATCTCATCAGGGATCGCCTCCCGCTGCTGGCGCAGGCGGCAGCCCATATTGGTCATGTGGCGATCCGCAATCGTGGGACCCTCGCCGGCAGTCTGGCCTATGCCGACCCGGCAGCAGAGCTTCCCGCCTGCAGCGTCGCGCTTAATGCCAGGCTCGTTATCGGCGGCAGCGCCGGGGAGCGCGAGGTCGAGGCGCAGGCCTTCTTCAAGGGTCTGTTCGAGACCGATCTTGCTCCCGGCGAACTGATCCTGGCAGTGAAGTTTCCCGTTCCGGGTGCGAACGCCGTCGCGGGCTTCGGCGAGCTGGCGCGCCGGCGGGGAGACTTCGCTTTGGTCGGGCTGGCCGCGGTTGCCGAGCTTGATTGTGACCACCGCTTCGGGAGCGCCCGGATCGTCTATTTCGGCTGCATCAATCGCGCGACCATTGCGAAATCAGTATCGGCCGCGGCAACTCAGTTGATGCTGCCGCTGACGGACGAGGGGAGCGCCGCTATCGATTCGGCTGTTGCGCGAGATTTGTCGCCGGACGACATGCCGGGCTTGCGCGCGAGCACGCAGGTTCGGCTCGCTCAGGTTCTTACGCGCCGGGTTCTCAACTCTTTGTCTTCTCGGCCTTCTCGCAGGATGACCATATGACCGATCCTGATCTCCTTGGGTGCGAAAACGTCGAGATCGAGACGACCGTGAACGGCAAGCTGGTGAAGCGGCAGGTGAAGGCACGCCAGCATCTTGCAGATTTCCTGCGCACTGAGCTGGAGCTCACAGGGACACATCTCGGCTGCGAGCACGGCGTTTGCGGTGCGTGCACTGTTCTCCTTGATGGCCGATCGGTGCGGTCTTGCCTGACATTGGCGGCTCAGGCCTGCGGCAGGAGCGTGGACACGATTGAAGGGATGTCGGCAAGCGGCAAGCTCGCTCCTCTGCAGCGGGCGTTTATCGAACGAAATGCCGCGCAATGCGGCTTCTGTTCCTCCGGAATGTTGCTCACCGCGCATGAGCTTCTCGGGCGCGGCGAAAACATGTCCCGTTCGGACATCCGTGAGCTCATTTCCGGCAACATGTGCCGGTGCACCGGTTACCACGCCATCGTCGACGCCATTGCCGCGGTGCTTGCGGAGAACCATCGCTTGCGGCGGGACGAACGGGATTTTCCATGCCGGCCGTAGCGCGACCTGTAACTCACTCGGGGGGTATCGGCTCTCCTGTTCCCCGGCTCGAGCTCAAACGGCTGCTGAGCGGCCGCGGCCGCTATCTGGACGATATCCGGCTGCCTCGCATGCTGCACGCGCACTTCGTGCGCAGTCCGCATCCGCATGCGAGGATCCGCAGCATCCATGTCGAAGCGGCGAGAGGCTCGCCGGGCGTGGAGGCGGTCTTCACTGCCGCTGATCTTAATCCCCTGTGCGCGCCTTTCATCGGGGTTGCATTGCACAGGCCAGGGCATCGATCGCCGCCGCAAGCGCTCCTGGCGCAGGAGCGGGCGGTCTGGCAGGGCCAGCCGGTGGCCGCAGTCCTTGCCGAGAGCAGGGCGCAAGCGGAGGACGCAGCCGAGCTGATCGAGATCGACTGGGAGGAGCTTCCCGCAGTCGCCGACCAGGATCAGGCGCTCGCCCCAAGCGCGGCTGTCGTTCACCCCGAGCTCGGCGACAACATCGCCTTCGACTTCGCGCTGCGAAAGGGCGAGCCGGAGAAGGCTTTTGCCGCGGCCGATCTCGTCATCGAGGAAGAGCTGCGCTTCGAGCGGCAGATGGCGATGACGCTTGAACCGCGCGGATTGATTGCGGATTTCAATCCGGCCGATGGTTCGCTCACGGTGATCCATTCGCACCAGTCGCCATTTCAGATGCAGGACGTGTTCAGCAGGCATCTGAAAATTCCCGAGCACAAGGTTCGCGTGACGGCGCCCGACATCGGCGGCGGTTTCGGCATGAAGCTGAACCTCTACACCGACGAGGTTGCGGTCGTCGCTGCGAGCATGAAGCTTGGCCGCCCGGTCAAGTATTGTGTCGACCGGCTCGAATCCTTCGTTTCGGATGCGCACGCGCGTGACCATCGCATCAGAGCGCGCATCGCGCTCAAGAGCACCGGTGAGATCACCGCCATGGAGGTGGACGACATCGCAGCGGTCGGGGCCTATGGGATGCCGATGCGATTCAATGTGGCGGAAGGAATGATGGCGATCACCGTCGCCGGCGCGCCGTATAGTTTCGAGAGCTACAAGGCCCGAACCCGCAGCGTCTATGTCAATAAGAACCTGATCGGAATGTACCGGGGGGTCGGCATGCCGCTGGCATGCGTGGTCACGGAGCTGCTGACCGACTTCGCCGCCGATGCGCTCGGCATCGATACAATCGAGTTCAAGCGGCGCAATTATCGACCGAAGTCATCGCTCCCCTGCATCACGCCCGGCGGGCAGCATCTTGAGGCCGTGTCGCTGCACGAATGCCTGGAGAAGCTCGTCACCCTGATCGGCTATGAGGAACTGCGGCAGGAGCAGCATCGCCTTCGACAGAAAGGAATTTTCCGGGGCATCGGGATTGGCACCTTTGTTGAGCAGACCGCGTATGGGCCTCCCTACTACGGTCCCTCCGGTGCGCCGATTTCAACGCAGGACGGCTGTACGCTGCGGCTTGAACCTTCGGGTTCGGTGCGCTGCGTCACCAGCCTTACCGACCAGGGGCAAGGGACCCTTACCGCTATCGCGCAGATCGTCGCCGACACGTTGGGGGTGCCGGTTGAGGATGTTGGGATGCTCGCGGGAGACAGCGCAATCTCGCCCTACGGCGGCGGCGCGTGGGCATCGCGTGGGGCGGCTATCGGCGGCGAGGCGGCGCTCAAGGCAGGCCGCATGCTCAAGCGTAACATCCTGGCCGTGGCCGGCGCGATCACGCAGAACCCGATCGATGCCCTCGATATCGTCGGGGGCAACGTCGTGCGGGCGGACAATGGGCGCACCGTCATCAGCCTGGCCGAAGTCGGCAGGATTGGATATTTCCGGCAGGATTTGCTGCCGTCAGATACTGACGTCCAACTCTCGGTCAGCGCCAGTCACGTCGCCAACGATGCGCTGTACTACATGGCCAACGGCGTCCAGGCGAGCCATGTCGAGGTCGATTGCGAGACCGGCTTCATCAAGCTGCTTGGTCATTGGGCGGTGGACGACTGCGGCCGCATGATCAATCCCCTGCTGGTCCAGGAGCAGGTTCGCGGCGGCATCGTGCAGGGAATCGGCGCGGTGCTGTTTGAGGAATGCATTTACAGTGAACAGGGCAACTTGTTGAACGGCACCATGGCCGACTACCTGGTCCCCATGGCGGACGAGATGCCTGACATCCACGTGGTGCATGTCGAGACGCCGGAGGCCTCGACCCGGCTTGGCGCCAAGGGCATCGGCGAAGCCGGCTTGATCGGCGCCATGGGCGCGGTCTGGGTCGCAGTCAATGATGCGCTCAAGCCGTTTGGGGCAAAGGTCCTGCACCAGCCTTTTACGCCCGAGCGCGTGCTCGATGCGCTCGCGCGGGCACGTTCTCTTTAGCGTGTTTCTGTCGAATCGATGCATAGACCTTCGTCATGGCCGGACTTGTTCCGGCCATCCACGGCTTGCTTCGGGTGAACCAAAGACGTGGATGGCCGCGACAAGCGCGGCCATGACGCGTCAATGAGCTTGCGAGTAGCGCCTCAGGAATCCTTGGGCAGATGCTGCGACCACTTGGCGCGGATGCGGGCGTCGAGCTCCTTGCTCGCGCGCGCGACAATCGGAAAGGTGTCGCGTCGCGCGAACGGCTTGCACGCGTCGATCACGACGCGGGCGTTACGGCGATCCGTGTCGCCGTCGTAGCACATTGGGTCGAGCGCGGAGCTCCAGCCGCCGCGGATGATCTCCACGTCTTCGCGCGGATCGCAGCGCGTGCACATGGCCCAGATGACGTCATTGATGTTGGTAGGGTCGATATCGTCATCCACCACAATGGTCCATCGGTTGCAGTAGGCGCCGGCGTGGCAGTGGGACGCAACCAGGCCGGCCTGCTTGGCGTGGCCGCCATAGAGCTGCTTGATTGACACGGTGAGCCAGAACCGGCTGCCGCCGGCTTCGTGCGTCCACACGCCCTTGATCTCCGGGACACCCGCCGCTTCCAGCTGGTTCCACACCGCTCCGCATCGATAAGTGCCGAGATAGAACGTGTTATCGTTGGGCGGCACGGCCGGGATGGCGCCGAGCAGGATGGGATCGTCTCGATGCATCATGGTTGAGATGCGAATGGCCGGTTCGGGCCGGCTGCCGCCGGCGTAGTATCCAGTCCACTCGCCGAGCGGGCCTTCCTGGATCAGGTCGCCGGGATGGATGAGGCCTTCGAAAGCGATCTCCGCATTGGCGGGAACCGGCAGCCCCGTCTTCGGCATGTTGATCACCTCCAGGGGCTCCCCGAGAATTCCCCCGGCCGCTTCGTACTCGCTCTTCCCGTAGGGTATCTCCAGCCCGGCGAGCATGAGCAACGCGGGATGCATTCCCACAACCACAGCGACAGGGCAGGGCTGCTTGCGCTCATGATATTTCGTCATGATGATGCGCCCGTGCTTGCCGGGCGACATCATGATGGTGGCGACGTCAGGTCCCTGGGTCTGGATTCGATAGCAGCCGCTGTTGATCCAGCCGGAATCCGGGTCCTTCATGATCACCATGCAGCCGGTCCCGATGAACGGGCCACCGTCATGCTCGTGCCAGACAGGCGTGGGAATTTTATGGAGATTGACCGCGCCGCCTTCCAGGACGTTGTCCAGGAGCGGGCCGCCGTTGACCTCTCTCGGCGCAAAGCTCGGCGCCTCCTTCATGTAAGAACGCCACCACAGGACGAGGTCCATCTCCGAGCTCTGCGGTGGCAATCCAAGCGCGACATTGATGCGGGGGACCGAGGTGAGGATGTTTGCGAGCACGCGAGAGCCTTTGGCAAAGCCTGGAACCTTGTCGAACATCACGGCCGGGTTTCCCATGCGTCGCTGATAGATGTCGACAATGCCGCCGATCTCTTCCTTGGGATCGGCGCCCTCGATCACCTTGAGCTCGCCTGCGGCTTTAACGCCGCTGACCCAGTCCCGCAGATCCTTGTTGGCCACTGTTGCTTCTCCCGATTGCGCTTGCGACCGCATTATCCCATACCTTGCTCAAGCATGAGAGGAGAAAGCGGCGCGTGAAGGCTCCGAGATTCAGTTATGTGCGGGCGGAGAGCCTCGAACATGCGCTGCAATTGCTGGCCGAGCATGGCGACGACGCGCGCATCCTCGCCGGTGGGCAAAGCCTCATGCCGGTCCTCAACATGCGACTGGCGCAACCCAGGCTTCTGATCGACATTAATCGCATCGAGGCGCTCAGAGGCATTTCCTTCTCGGACGGCATCGTGCGCATCGGGGCGCTGGCGCGGCATGCCGAGGTCATGAATTCGCCGATTGTTGCCCAACGGTTGCCGCTGATCGCCGAGGCCATGCCGCATCTGGCACACGTCGCGGTGCGCAATCGCGGGACATTTGGCGGCAGCATCGCGCTTGCCGATCCCGCCGCCGAAATGCCGGCCTGCATTCTCGCCCTCGGCGCACAAGTGGTCGTGGAAAGCACGCGCGGCCGGCGCGCGATTGCCGCAGATGACTTCTTCCTTGGTCTCTATGAGACCGCGCGCAGGCCGGATGAGCTTCTCGTCGAGGTGCGCGTTCCTGAGCAGAAGCGCCAATATGTGTCAGTGTTCATGGAGCTCAGCCGCCGGCAGGGCGATTTCGCTCTTGCCGGCCTTGCCTGTTACGTCCGCTGCGACCAGCAAATAATGAGCGACGCGCGTCTTGTGTACTTCGGCAGTGAGGTCAAGCCGACGCTTGCGGGGCGGGCAATGACCGCAATCAACGGCAGCATTTGGTCGCCAAGCATCAGCGAGGCCGCCTGCGCCGCTCTGGCCGAGGATCTGGACCCCATCGACAACACGTTCGGGAGCCCCGCGACCAAGCTTCACCTGCAGCGCGTGCTCACCAGGCGCGCGCTCGATTGCGCCACGCAACGGGCGGCGCAGCAATGAGCCTGGAGGAGGAGCTTGCGATCACCTTGACGGTGAACGGGGAGCGCGTCACGCGCGCCGTTGCGGTGCGACAGCATCTCGTCGATTTCCTGCGCGGTGAGCTCGGATTGACCGGGTCGCATATCGGATGCGAGCACGGCATTTGCGGCGCGTGCTCGGTGCGGGTGGACGGCGTGGTTGTGCGGGGATGCCTGATGCTGGCGGCGCAGGCGGATGGGTCCGAGGTGGTCACCATCGAGGGGCTGACGGAAACCGGCGAGATCGCAGACCTGCAGGAAAAATTTGTCGAGCGTAACGCGCTGCAATGCGGCTACTGCACACCCGGAATGCTGATGACCGCGGCCGAGATCCTCAAGCAGGAGAAACCTTTCTCGCGCGACGACATCCGTGCGTTCCTTTCCGGCAACTACTGCCGCTGCACCGGCTATCACGCCATCATCGACGCAGTCGAAGCCACGTTGAAAGCGCGAAATGGATGCCAAGGCGCGCCTGACCACGCTTGATCGGCCGAACAGCTACGTCGGCCGCACGCTTTCGCGGCTCGGCGCGAACCGTGCCGTGGCCGGCCGGGGGACGTATACCGACGACATCTCGTTGCCGCGCATGCTGCATGCCGCCTTCGTGCGCAGCCCGCATGCGCACGCGCGAATCCTGCGCATCGACACAAGCGCAGCGTTGCGAGCCGCCGGGCGTGGTCAAGGTGATGACCGGAGCCGATGTTGCAAAGATGTGCACGGCGCCCTGGGTGGGCACGCTGACCTGCTTTCCCGGCATGAAATCGGCCCCGCAATATCCGATGGCCGTGGATCGGGCATGTTGGCACGGTGAGCCGGTCGTGATGGTGGTGGCGCAGTCGCGCGCCCTCGCGGAGGACGCCGCCGAGCTTGTGGAAGTTGAGTGGCAGGAGTTGCCCGCGGTTGCGCACAAGGAAACCGCGCTCGACCCGGAGGCGCCCGTGCTGCATGCGGATCTCGGCGACAATGTTGCCTTCCGCAAGGTGATCGACACTGGCGGGGTAGACGCCGCCATGCAGGCCGCCGACATCATTGTCGACGGGACGTTCGATTTCGGCCGCCACACGGCGGTGAGCCTCGAGCCCCGCGCCATCCTCGCCGACTATGACAAACATACGCCGCGGCTGACCATCTATACGAGCAGCCAGGTCCCGCACATGATTCAGACGGTGTTCGCGCGCACGCTGGGCGTTCCCGAGCACAATGTCCGCGTGGTCGCGCCCGACGTCGGCGGCTCGTTCGGGTTGAAGATTCACACCTTCGGCGATGAGATCGCGGCAACAGCGGCGGCGATGTCGCTTGGCCGGCCGGTCAAGTTCATCGCCGACAGGCTTGAATCGTTCGTGTCGGATATTCATGCACGGGAGAATCGCATCTCTGCGCGCATGGGAGTGAGCAGGTCGGGAGAGATTCAAGCGCTTCGAGATCGACGTTCTTTCCGGCGCCGGCGCCTATTCGCAGTTCCCGCGCACCAGTGTCTTCGAGGCCAATCAGATCCTCAACATCACCTGCGGTCCCTACAAGCACAAGCACTACCGCGGCAAGGCGACCGTGGTCTATTTGAACAAGGTACCAACGTCCCAGTATCGCGCTGTCGGACACCCCATCGGCAACTCCGTCGGGGAAGCGCTGGTGGATTGGGCGGCAGAGGCGACCGGGCTCGATCCGATCGAGATTCGCCGCCGCAACATCATGCCCGACGATTCCTATCCGAGGGTCACGGCGGCAGGGATCAAGGTCGCGGACATGTCGCACCAGCGCTGCCTCGACACTCTGGTCGAGCGCATGGATTACGCGGCGCTGCGAAAGGAGCAGGCGTTGCTGAGGGAGCAGGGCCTCCATCGCGGGATCGGCATTGCGGCCTTCATCAAGGGAACGGCGCCCGGCCCGCGTGGATATTACGGCGCCGGCGGCGCTCCGATCGCCTCCCAGGATGCCTGCACCATCAAGCTCGAGCCGGGGGGCGGCATCATCTGCGCGGTGGGAGTGACGGAGCAGGGGCAAGGCGTCGACACCGTGATGGCCCAGATCGCGGCCAGCGTTCTTGGCGTGCCCATGAAGCAGGTGCGGGTGATCTCCGGCGATACCGATGCAACTCCCTATGGCGGAGGCACCTATGCGTCCCGGGCGACCGCGATCGGCGGCGAGGCAGTATTCCAGGCCGCGCATGAGCTGCGGGCAGAGATTCTCTCGCTTGCAGGAACACTCTTGCAGGCTGCACCCTCGGTGCTCGATCTCGTCGATGGACATGTGGTCGATGCCGGCAGCGCGCGGCGGCGGATATCGCTGGCCGAGATCGGCCGGATCGGGCATTTCCAGGTCGGCGAACTGCCCAACAGCGTGCAGCCCGTGCTCTCGGTGACCCGCCGCTATCGCCTGCTCGAAGATCTGTACATCTTCACCAATGGTATTCACGGCGCCTATGTCGAGCTCGACCCTGACACCGGCTTCATCCGGCTGTTGAAGCACTGGGTGGTCGAGGATTGCGGCCGCGTGATCAACCCGCAATTGGCGGACGAGCAGGTCCGCGGCGGCTGCGTGCAGGGGATAGGCGGCGCTCTCTACGAGCATTGCATCTATGACGACGCCGGCCAGCTGGTGAATGGAACCATGGCCGACTATCTCACGCCGATGGCGGGCGAAATGCCGGACATCGATGTCGCCCACGTGCACACTCTCACTTCAGTATCCGAGCTCGGCGCGAAAGGGGTTGGGGAATCCGGCACGGGAGCGGCGCCCGCGGTGGTGATGAATGCGGTGAACGATGCGCTGCGACCGTTCGGCGCGCGCGTTGCCACACAGCCAATGACCCCCGAGGTCATTCTCAAGGCGCTGGGCAAAGTGTGATCTCGGAGGCAAGCATGAAAGCAGCAGTCATCGAAAAGCAGGGCGGCATCGAGAACATCGTCTACCGCGATTTTCCCGATCCGAAGATTGGGCCGGGCGACCTGCTGGTCCGCGTCAAGGCGTGCGGGCTGAACTATTTCGATATTTTCGTGCGCCGCGGGATGCCGGGTTTTCCAGTCCCGATGCCGTGGATCTCCGGTGGTGATGTGGCCGGCGAGGTGGCCGCCATCGGTACGGACGTGAAGGGATGGAAGGTCGGCGACCGCTGCCTCGTGGACCCTCTCACCAATGAAGGCATGATGGGAGAGGAGGTGCAGGGGGGGATGGCGGAGTATGTGCCGCATGCCGCATGACTTCGTGATTCCGCTCGACCCGCGCCTTTCATTTGTTGAGGCCGCAGCCATCCCGGCGAATTACGGCACGACCTACCGGATGTTGTTCACCAACGGCGACATGCAGCCGAACGATCTCGTTCTCGTGCTCGGTGCAAGCGGCGGCGTCGGCACGGCGGTGGTGCAGGTCGTGAAAGCGCATGGCGGCCGGATCATCGCCTGCGCGGGCACGGACGAGAAGTGCAGGCGGCTTGCGGAGCTCGGCGCCGACTTCACCATCAACTACAGCACGCACGATTTTTCCCGCGAAGCCTGGCGCATCAGCGGCAAGAAGGGCGTGGACATCTGCGTGAACTTCACCGGCGGCGACACCTGGAATCCGTCCATTCGCACCCTCAGGCTCCACGGCAAATTATTGACCTGCGGAGCCACGGCGGGCTTCGACGCGCGCACCGATATTCGCTACATCTGGCAGCGCGAAATAAAAATCTGCGGCTCGAACGGCTATACCAAAGCGGATGTGACCCGCGGCATGGTGGAGATGGCGGAAGGGCTGATCAAGAAACCGCACGTGCGCACTTTTCCGCTCGCCAGCCTCGGCGAGGCCGAGGCTCTCATGGAGTCGCGTGATTTCTTCGGCAAGATCGTGATGGTCCCGTGATGCAGGAAGCGTAGCTGACGAAGCAATCCCTGTCATTCCGGGTCCTGAGCGCAGCGAGGGAGCCGCCGTCGGCTGAGAGCCGACTTGCGGCGCCCCGGAATGACGGCGACTGTAGGAGAGCTGCGATGGGCATCGTGAAGCAAGGATGGAGCGGCCGCTTCTTCGAGGATTTCGCGGTGGGTGATATTTATCGCAGTCAACTCGGTCGCACCATCACGGAGACCGACAACATCCAGTTCACCATGATCACCAACAACACCAACCAGATCCATTTCAATACGGATTATGCCAGCCGGACGGAGTTCAAGAAGCCGCTGGTCAACAGCGCGCTGACGCTCTCGGTCATTGCCGGCTTGGGCGTCTCCGATCTGAGCGAGAATGGCTTTGCATTGGGTTGGGACTACATCAAGCTGCCAAATCCGGTGTTTCCCGGCGATACGCTCTACTCCGAATCCGAGGTCATCAGCGTGCGCGAATCGAAGTCGCGACCTTCGCAAGGCGTGGTGAAGGTGCGCACGCGCGGCGTCAATCAGGACGGCCTGGTGGTGATCGAATACGAGCGTTCGATCATGGTCTGGAAGAAGGCGCATGCGCCACTGATGGCGCTTTTCCCCGAGGTCAAGGATGCCTGATCCTCTGCCGCTGCGGGGCATCACTGTTATCGAGCTGGGACACAGCGTGGCGGCGCCTTATGCCTGCGAAATTCTCGGCGATCTTGGCGCCGAGGTCATCAAGGTCGAGAAGATTGACGGCGACGACGCCCGCAAGTGGGCGCCGCCCTATTGGGGCACCATGTCCGCGACCTTTCAGAGCTTCAACCGCAACAAGCGTTCGGTCGTGGTGAACCTCAAGGACGAGGGGGAGCGGGAGCGGCTACGCAACCTCATCGTCGCGCGCGCCGACGTTGTCGTTGCGAACCTGCGACCGGGCTCCGCCGCGCAATTCGGGCTGGATGCGCAGGCGCTGCGTGCGCTTAAGCCGTCACTTATCTATTGCACGATCGGCGCCTTCGGCGCGCAAGGGCCGCTCAAGGATCGCCCGGGATACGATCCCCTGATGCAGGCGTTCGGTGGCCTTATGAGCGTGACGGGGGAGCCGGAGCAGCCACCCATGCGCGTCGGCATTTCCATCGTCGATATGGCCACCGGCATGTGGTCGGTGATCGGCATTGTTTGTGCTCTCCTGCAACGGCGCGACACCGGCAACGGAACATCCGTGGATACTTCACTCTATGAAACTGCACTGGGCTGGATGTGCTACCATGCCGCCAACTTCCAGGCCTCCGGCGAATTGCCGAAGCGACAAGGATCGGGTGCGGCGATGATCGTACCCTATCGCGGCTATGCATCAAAGGACGGCTTCATTGTCATTGCCGCCGGCAACGACAAGCTCTTCGCATCATTGGCACGGGTGCTTGGTCATCCGGAATGGATCGATGATCCTCGCTTTCGCACCAATCCGGATCGGGTGAAGAACCAGGCGGTCCTTTATCGCTGGATCGAGGAGATCATCGGCGAGCGCGCGAGCTCGGAGTGGGCGTGGCTCCTGGATGAAGCCGGTGTGCCGAATGCCCCGATGCAGACCATAGCCGAGGTGCTCGATCACCCGCAGACGCAGGCGCTCGCGATGCTCCAGCAAAGTCCAAAGAGCGACATCACGTTGCTCGGACTGCCCGTTTCATTTGACGGAGTGCGCCCCCCCTTTCGCTTGCCGCCGCCGGAATTGGGTGCCGACACGGAGGAGATATTCGGGGAGCAGCCCGTGCCGGCCGCCTCTGGGAGAGTGTCCGCGGGCGCCGCGGCTTACGAGCCGGCCAAGGCAAGGAGAGGGCCATGAACGTGATGCATTCCATGCCGCAGGAAGCCATCCATCTCAGCCTGGGGGAGACCTATCCCGAGATACGCGACCTGGTGCGGCGCATCTGCTCGGACTTTCCCGGCAGCTATTGGCGCGAGCTGGATGAGGAGCAGGCCTATCCAGACGCGTTTGTCGTGGCGCTCACGAAAGCTGGTCTGCTGGCGGCGCTGATTCCGGAGGAGTACGGCGGACTGGGGTTGCCGCTGGGTGCAGCGGCCGCAACGCTGGAGGAAATTCACGCCTGCGGCTGCAATGCCGGCGCCTGCCACGCCCAGATGTACATCATGGGCACGCTGCTGCGGCACGGCAGCGCCGAGCAGAAGCGAAGGTATCTGCCGGAGATTGCCGCCGGAAAGCTGCGGCTCCAGGCCTTCGGGGTGACCGAGCCGACAACCGGCTCCGATACCACGAAGCTCAAAACGCGCGCCGAACGCGAGGGCGATCACTACGTCGTCAATGGCCAGAAAGTCTGGACGTCGCGGGCGCTGCAATCGGACCTGATGCTCCTTCTGGCGCGCACCACGCCGCTCGATCGCGTGACGAAGAAGAGCGAAGGGCTTTCGGTGTTTCTGGTCGATATCAAGTCGTCGCTCGGACGCGGGCTCGACATCAAGCCGCTGCCGGCCATGATCAATCACAATACGACAGAGGTGTTCTTCGACGCGTTGCGCGTTCCGGCGGAGAACCTGATCGGTCAGGAGGGGCAGGGCTTCCGCTACATTCTCGACAGCATGAACGCGGAACGCATTCTGATCGCCTCGGAGGCGGTTGGTGACGGGCGCTGGTTCGTGGCCAAATCTGCCAAATACGCAACCGAGCGGGTCGTGTTTGATCAGCCCATCGGCCGCAATCAGGGTGTGCAGTTTCCTATCGCACGCGCCTACGCCGAGATCGAGGCAGCCGCTCTCATGGTGCGAAAAGCCGCTGCCCTGTTTGATGCCGGGCGCCCGTGCGGGCCCGAGGCGAACATGGGTAAGCTCTTGGGGTCGGAAGCCGCGTGGCACGCGGCCGAGGCCGCGCTCCAGTGTCATGGCGGCTTCGGTTTTGCCCGCGAGTACGACATCGAGCGCAAATGGCGGGAGACCCGCCTGTTTCAGGTCGCGCCGATCTCGACCAATCTCGTTCTCGCCTATATCGGCGAGCACGTGCTCGGAATGCCCCGCTCGTATTGAGGGGCCGCGCGTGTCGTAGCCGTAGGTTGGGTCGAGTTCTTCACGAGACCCAACAAATCGATCGTTGCAGCGAAGCGTTGGGTCTCGCAAAGGGCTCGACCCAACCTACGGCAATTACAGCGGCAGGAGGTCGGCGGCTGCGTTCACCCGCTCGAGAGTTCATCAGTTTCTCGAATGCGCGGGTCTTGGCTGTCTCGGAAAATTTCTCGCCGAGACAATCCACGAATTTCCCCCGCAGCTCCTCGCGCGAGAGCGGCCGCTGCCGGCTGCCTTTGGCGAAAACGACAGGCTCGCTGGCCAGCTTTTCGCCCGCTATGGTCGTGATCTCGACCTGCTCCGATGGCGCGAAGGCTGACCCGTCGAGCGTTTCCGTCGTCGTAGTGGTGGACACGCGCGGCATCAGCGCCTGCACTGGTGCGCTGCGCACGAAGTCATCGCTTAACTGCGCAAGACCCACGCTTCTCGCCACCAGCGATGAAGCCATCGCGAATTGCATGCTGAACTTCGCTTCCAAAGCGGTCTGCGGCCGTTCATTGCGCAGCATCAGCATTTGCATGGCGCCCGTCGAGACGCGCACGTGGCCAACGTCAGCGGGCTTGACGTCGTGCCGCACGACAAGGTCAAGAGTGGCGTCAACGGCGCGGTGGGCGGCATAGCAGATCGGATAGCGTTTGACATTCAACCCTTGTCGCAAAAGGTGCCACTCTCTTTCCTTGCCGTTCAGGCTGCGCGACAGGTCAGGGTTCCCGCCCGGCGAGAACGCCGCAAGAAAGCCCGACCGATGCTCGAGCGCATCGGGGGAAGCCGTCAGTCCGGCTTGCGCCAACCGCGCGGCGATGACGCCGGATTGCGCCGCGCGGCCCACCTGGAAGGATTTTGTCAGAGAGCCGAAATTGGCCACAAGGCCGCCGGCCATGGAGGCTGCGATCGCCAGCGCAGTCGACGCTCGCCTCCGGCCCAAGTTCGCGAAGCCTGGCGCACGCAGCGGCGGCGGCCACCGTGCCGCGAACGGTTGTGGGGTGCCATCCCTTCTGATGCAGGGGAGCGGGTTCGCGCACGAGCAACTCGGCCCATACCTCGTAGCCGGCCGCGTAGGCCGTGACCATCTCCGCCCCGCTCGATCCCAACGCTTCGCCCTGGGCGAGGATCGCCGGGACCAGCACCGCGCTGGGGTGGCCGTCCAATGTAACGTCGTCATAGTCGAGGACGTGAGCGGCCACGGCGTTGACCAGCGCGGCATCCTCGACGTTGCGGCGCTCACCTGAGGGAATGAGCGAAGCGAGCTCGGAGCCGTCCTTTCCGGCCAACTCCCGATCCACCAGCGGGACGACATGCTCCCGTGCGCCTGCGATCATCACTCCGAAGCAGTCGGTGAAACCGGTCTTGACCACTGATTGGGCCTCCGCCGGCACGGCATGGACAGCGAGTGCGGAAACAAACTGTCCCAACTCCGCGGTAAGAGCAGCCATTGCAATTCCCTCTGCTTGCGGCGAGAACGCCATTATGCCACTCGCTTAGCTGTTAACATATCCCAAACTCGCGCATGAATATTGCAATCGAGGTCGTGCATCCGGCTTCGCTCGGCTGCGATAGCCCTGACGCCGGGCGGAAATCGCAGGCAGCCGAATGAACACTATGCTCACCCTGCTGGACATCGAACGCGCGCGCGAGCTCTACGCGCGCGGCTATTGGCGAGCGGACACGCTGTACAGTCTTTTGCGCGCGTCGGCCGAAGCTGATCCCGATGGATTTGCGCTGCGTGATGCAAACGCTCGCCTGACCTTCCGCTGCGCGCTGCAATGGATCGATGCGGTGGCGCAGGACCTCCACGCAGCCGGAGTTCGCCCCGGTGATCGCGTCTCTATCTGGCTGCCCAGCCGCGTCGAGACTGCGCTCGTGTTTCTTGCCTGCTCGCGCATGGGATATGTGTGCAACACCTCGCTCCATCGCGATTACACCTGCAAGGAGATCGTTGCGTTGCTCGAACGAGCGGGCTCAGCCGCTTTTTTTGCGCAGCCGGGCTACGGCGCGGATGCGGGAAAGCACGACATCTTTTCCATGCTCGGTGCCTTGCCGCGTCTGAAAAAGGTGTATCGGCTCGAACCGTTGCGGGGGGACATTGCCGAGGCGAGCGCGACCCTGGGGTTCGGCAGCAACGTGGTGCCGACGGCCGCTGCTGCGCTTCCTGTCTCGACCAATCCCGATCGCATCGTTTATCTGGCCTTCACCTCGGGAACCACGGGGCAGCCGAAAGGTGTCATGCATTCCGATAACACGGTGCTCGCGAATGGCCGGGCGATTGCCGCGGACTGGGGATTCGATCGAGATACGATCGTCTATTCGTTCAGTCCGCTCAGTCATAATATCGGTATCGTGGGTCTTGCAGTCGCCATCGTGTGCGGCGGTGAGTTCGTTGCCCACACGCCGCTCGACGCGCCGCGCACCCTCGACCGCGTCATCGAGACCGGTGCCACTTATCTGCTCGGAGTGCCGACGCATGCCATTGATCTCCTGTCCGAGTTGCAGCGGCGCGGCATGCGGAAACCAGGACAGGTGGCAACCTTTCAGCTGGGCGGTTCGCCCGTGCCTCCGGCCACCGTCCTGGCGCTCACGGACGTTGGCGTGCGGACGCAGAATGCGTTCGGCATGACCGAGAACCACTCGTTCCAATATACCCGTCCTGATGACCCCCCGCATACCATTGCTTCGAGTTGCGGGCGTCCGGCTGCTGGAATGGAGATAAAGCTCTGGCGCGAGGACGATTGCGACCGAGAAGCTACGAATGGTGAGGTCGGGGAGCTCGGCGTCCGCGGAGCGTCCATGATGCTCGGCTATTTCGACGATCAGGCCGCAACAGAGCTGTCGTTCAACTGCGCCGGCTGGTTCATGACCGGCGATCTGGCGCGGTTTGACTCGGACGGAAATCTCCAGATCGCCGGTCGCAAGAAGGACCTGATCATCCGCGGTGGCCACAACATCTATCCCGTGCGCATCGAGGATTACACCATGCGGCACGCCGGCGTGGCGAAGGCGGCGGCCTTCGGCGTTGCCGACGAACGGCTGGGCGAGCGCGTCTGTCTCGCCGTGATCCCCCGCACCGGCGCACCGCTCGCCCCCCTGGAGCTCCTCCGGCACCTCGACGAACAAGGCTTATCGAAATACGACATGCCGGAATTTTTCCTCGAGCTTGTCGAGTTTCCGCTCACGGCAAGCGGAAAGGTGCTCAAGCGCCGATTGGTGGAGATGGTTGCACAGGGCTTGCTCACCCCACAGCCCGTTCGCTGGCACGGTTGATCACATACGGTTGGTTACATGGCGCAAAGCACATTCGAGTTCGTTCGCGACAACATCGCGGCAACACCGTTTCACCAATGGCTGCTTCCGGAGCTTCTCGAGGTTAACGAGCAGGAGAGCAGCGTCACCATCCGCTTGCCAATCAGGCCGGAATTCTGCCGTTTGCCGGGGCGGCCGGAATTGCACGGAGCGATCGTTGCCGCCATGGTTGACATCACAGGCCACGCCGCCATCGCCGCGAAGGTGCTGCATACCGTCGCCACGGTCGATATGCGGGTCGATTATCTGCGCCTGGCGGGAGGGGCAGAGCTCCTGGCGGTGGCCACAGTTGTCAAGCTGGGACGGACGATCGGCGTGGTTGATGTGCGTGTCTGCGATGATGAGAAACGGCTCGTCGCCATCGGCCGCGCCGCCTATGTCACCATGAGTGTGTAACCGGCAATGTCATTGCGCCTGACCATGGCGTGCGGCCTTTATGATCGCATGCTCGATCTCTACCGCGGCGATGTGCGGCCGGATGGTATCGAGCTCAATTTCATTCCAATGGACGGCTCGGCCGGCGCACGGGAAATCTTCGATCGCATGGGCGGCAATCTCGAATTCGACATCGCCGAGATGTCGAGCTCGGAATTCATCGCACGCAGGTCGGCGGGTGAACCCTCGCTGGTCGCGTTGCCCGTATTCCCCTCCCGCGTCTTCCGGCACGGGATGGTCAGCATCAATCGCCGCTCCGGGATCAAAGGGCCCAGGGACCTCGAGGGCAGACGCGTCGGGGTTCCGATCTATTCCATGAGCGCGGCGGTCTGGATGCGCGGGCATCTGCAGGAGGACTACGGCGTTGATCTCGCCAGCATCCGGTGGGTCGAAGGCGCTATCAACAAGCCGGGCGCACATGGTCATCCCACTCTCTTGCCGTTGTTGCGCCCGGTTTCGATCGAGCAGAACCGGTCGGGCAAATCGCTCAGCGACCTCCTCGAAAGCGGCGACATCGATGCCATCGTGGGGACCGACTTGCCGAAGGCGATCGGCCGCAATCCCGATATTGTTCGCCTGTTTCCGAACTATCGCGAGGTCGAAAAGGATTATTACAAGCGGACGAAGATATTTCCGATCATGCATCTGCTGGCGCTGCGACGCGATACCTACGAGGAGAACCCATTTATCGCCACCAGCCTCTTTGATGCCATGTGTCTCTCGAAGGAGAGGGCGCGCATGCGCATGCGCGATTTAGGGACGCTGCAATACATGCTGCCTTGGATGACAGCCGATCTCGATGAGCTCGACGAGGTATTCGGGGGCGATGCGTGGCCGTACGGCATCGAGCCGAACCGGCCGACGCTGGAGGCGCTGGTGCGCTATCTCTGCGACCAGGCGATCGTCAAGGCCGTGATGCCGATCGAGGACTTGTTCGTTCCAACCCATGGACGCTACGATCGTTGGTCCGGAGACCGCTCGACGTAGTCAGTGACGACCGCCATCTGAAAGTGATTGTTGACAGGTCCGAAACGTATGCGCCCGGTGCGGCATTGCCCGGCGCCAAACTGGGAGGATTCGATATGCGTAACGTTGCGATCGTTCTCGGATTGATATTCGCAGTGATCGCGATCGTGTACTGGCTCGTTCCCGCAGGTTCGCTGCCTGGCTTCATGCCCGGCTTCGAAGCAGGCGGTGCGCGCGTGCATGTCAAGCACGGCATTGCGGCCGCTGTAGTTGCCGCCGTGCTGTTCGCCTGGGCCTGGTACACGGGGCGGTCCCGTCCCGTAACGTGACTGCTGTGGTGCGCTCACGGCGACAGCTCGTGGGGCTGCCGGCCGGACGCATGACCAGATCCAGCGCTGCAAATGTGAGCTGGTTCACACAGGCGCGCCCCACCTGCGCATAAGCTTGGATCGACCGCGGTGGCGGCGCGTTCACAGCGGTTGGAAGCGATGCCAAAGCCGCATTTGGTGGAGCTTCTCTTATCCCGGCCGGGACCTTTTCTGCGCGGTGCCGTCAAGCTATGCAAACTCCTGATCGCGGCGTCTGCGGCGGCGGGCGCTCGCCGCCCTCTGCCATCGCTCTTGACCGGCCAATCCCCCTCGTGCTGACAACGACCGAATTTAAGGTCATTGACACAGGAAGGACCGGTGCAGGACCATCTGTTCGACATCCCGACCGCAAGCGGCGCCATGGACGCCTTCGTAGCGTATCCGTCGGACGGGGGCCCTTTTCCCGCGGTCATCATTTACATGGACGTGTGGGGACTGCGCGAAGAGCTATTCGATATCGCACGACGCGTGGCGACGGTCGGTTACTGCTGCCTCGTACCCAACTTTTATTATCGCCAGGGAAAGATTCGAAACGAATATCGCAATGACAAAAACCAGATGATCACCCTCGACCGTCTGGATGAGGAGAAACGCGAACGCGTGATCGCCCCGCTCAGACATCTGGCCGATGCCATGGTGGTGGAGGATACGGGGTCTATCCTGGAATTCATTGATGTCGGGCTACCCGTCTGCCGAGGCGGTCCGCTCGGATGCATCGGATATTGCATGGGCGGCCGGCATGTTTTCCGGGCGGCTGCTCACTATCCAAGCCGGTTCAAAGCCTCGGTCAGCCTTCACGGCACCAATTTGGTGACCGAAAGCGAAGACTCTCCGCATCTTGGCGCTGCAAGAGCTGCGCAGGGTGAGCTTTACTGTGGATTTGGAGAGAAGGATCGCCACACTCCGGCTGCGACGGTCGACGCCATTGAAGGCGCCCTTGCGTCGCGTGGTTTGCGTTACAGATGCGTGGTTCATGCAGGAGCAGACCACGGGTATGCGTTGCCGGACCGCGATGTCTTTGACAAGCATAGCGCCAATCGGGACTGGGAAGCGATCTTTGCAATGTTCTATCGACAGCTGCGTCCCTATTCTCCACAATAGCTTGTAAACGAAGCCGGACAGGAAGCAGCGTGACTCTGGATGCGAAAGGCCGCAGAAAGCGGGGTCTGCGAGTATACGAGAGAATGGGTTGGGGGACTAACCCGGACCTTAAGAACCTGGATGAGGAATTGTGGAGGCTGACCACGGATTTCGTCTTCGGCGAAGTCTGGTCAAGGCCCGGATTGAGCCTGCGCGAGCGCGAGATTGCCGTGCTCGCTGCTTTGATCGCGCTTGGCACCGAAGGGATGGATATTCATCTGCGTCACGCGCACAGGCTCGGGATCACCGAGGATCAAATCAAGGAGCTGATCTTTCAAGTGATGTACTATGTCGGGCAGCCGCGTGGGCTGTTCGCGATGAAGCGGCTGAAAGGCGTCATGGCTGAAACGAAGAAGCGCACAGCGCGACGCCGCAAACCACGTGATTAGGGCAGATGCTTTCGCTCGCCGGCGGCCGCTCCTCCTGGAGAAGCTAAGGATGAACACATCAAGCAAGGCCATTGTTTGCGCCGTCGCCTGTTTTTTTCTGGCTGCACCGGTTGCGCATGGCGCGGGAAAGGTGCGCATCGGGTTTCCGGTGCAGATCCATACGGCCAACATGATGCTGCTTCAGGACTACGCAAAGAAAGACGGCGTGGACCTGGAGGTTGCAACCATGCGCGGCTATCCAAGCATTCAGCTTGCTCTGACCACGAACGAGCTCGACGTCGCCCTTCTGGGTTTTGTGAACGTCGGGCTGATGGAGGAAAAGGGGTTCAAAGACCAAAAGGTGATCGCAGGCGTGTTTACAGGCGCCCAGAATTTGACACTCCGCACCGGGGTTCCCGCGACTGCGTGGAAGGAGCTCGAGGGCAGGAGGATCGGCACGGCGCCAAATACCTACGCCGATCTGATGTTCAAGACTTCGGCCAAGCTGGGCGGGGCCGATCTGTCCAAGATCAAGCTGATCAGTTTCGCGCCTCCCGGCGGCCCGCCTGTCCTTGCTGCCATGCGGGACGGGGATATCGACGGTTTCGTGTTCTGGGAGCCGAACAATGCCGAGGCAGCATTGGCCAAGGTTGGCTATTACAGCAGCCTCGATATCGGCAACAATCCAACACGACACATCAATGCTGCGCTCATCGTCAACGCAGATTACGCGGCGAAGAATTGGGCAGCGGTCAAGACCGTGGTGAAGGCTCTTGTCGAGGCTACGAACGCACTTAATGCTGATCCCGCTCGATTTGCAGAAGTTGCGCAAAAGGCGACCGGCTCCTCGCTGGAGGTGGTGAAGGAATTGATTCCACACGGCAAATTGGATTACAGGCTCTATCAGAAAGAAGCCAAAGCCCTCATGCAGATGATTCACGAGGCCGGCATCACAAAGATTGACGCAAGCCACGCAGTCGATCGCACATTCGATTACAGCTTCCTCACGGAGGTCACAGGGAAATCCAGGCGCGAGCTTGGTGGTGAGTGAAGTCGATCCCGCACGTCTCCTCGAAGCGGCGTTAGCCGAGCGATTCGGCATCTCATTGCGCGTCGATCCGGCGCTCTCGGGACTCGACGAGCTTGTGCGCATTGCGCGCCATCGCGTTCATCGCCGGTTCCTGCCGCGCGCCGTCGCGCCGGAGTTGCTCAACCTTCTCTGCGCTTGCGCGTTGTCGGCTCCCTCCAAGAGCGACTTGCAGCAAGCCGATATCCTGGTGGTGCGCGACCGGGCCAGGCAGAGCGCGGTCGCAGCGCTCATTCCGGACATGCCCTGGATCGCGCAGGCGCCGGCTTTCCTGATGTTTCTCGCCAATGGACGGCGGTTGCCGCAAATAGCGGCGATGCGAGGCAAACCGTTTCCGAACGATCACCTCGATCTCTTCTTCAATGCGGTCGCGGACAGCGCGATCGTGCTCGCCACCTTCCTGCGCGCGGCCGAGGCAGTGGGTCTGGGGTGTTGCCCGATCAGCGCCGTGCGCGACCAGGCAGGTGCGGTGAGCGACCTTCTCGATCTGCCCGAGCGCGTGATCCCTGTTGCGGGGCTGTGCGTTGGTTGGCCGGCAGAGGCGGGCCACATCACGCCTCGGCTCGGACTTGACCTCACCCTGCACGAGGATCAGTACGGGTCTCCAGACATGGCTGGCGGCATCGAGGCCTACGACCGCCGCCGCGAAGCCACACGGCCCTATGCCCGCCAGCGCGCGCCGGAGCATTGGGGTCATGCCAGTTTTTACGGTTGGTCGGAGGACAAGGCGCGGCAATATGCCGAGCCCTTGCGCGAAAAATTCGGAGAGTTCGTGCGCGCCAAAGGGTTTCGCTTAGATTAAATGCCGCGATGCGCCACCGGCATGCTCCCTGTTTTGGCCCTGAGCCGTATGATAGCCTGCGTGCAGCAGGTGATGCAGGGCAAGCACACCAAGCACACCAAGCAAAAAGGGAGGAGACCCAATGAGCAGCCAATTGACCCCGGAAGAGCTGGCCGCGCTGATGCCATCCGAGCTCGTCGCGCACCAAACGCCCATTCCGACTCAGATCGTCTCCAGCGACGAGTTCTATCCCGATCCGCAGAACGAACGGCAGCGCGAAGTCGAGGCGCGCCTCCTTGCCATGGCGGATGACCTGGGCGGCAGGCAGGGTCTCGACCGCCGGCGATTCTTTCAGACCGCCGCCGGCATGGCCGCGTCTTTCGTTGCGATGAACGAGGTTTATGGGCCGCTGTTCGAGGTGAGCAAGGCGGAAGCTGCCACGCCGGCGCTCGCGCAGGAGCGCGCCACCGCGCTCAAGGATCAGTTCATCATGGACATGCACACGCATTTCCTGCGCGACGACACGCGCATCATGACCTTCGTCAACATGCGCAATGCGGTCGGCAAGGCCGGCTGGAATAAACAGCTGAGCGAGCGCGAGCAGACCATCGAGGATCTCAAGTTCAACAACTACAAGAAGGAGATGTTCCTCGACAGCGACACCAAGATATCGCTGATCTCGTCGGCTCCCTCCGACATCGAGCAGGACTGGTTCCTCACCAACGAGCAGATGGCGGAGGCGCGCAAGAAGATCAACGATGAGGCCGGCGCCCGCCGCGTGTTCTGTCACATGATCTTTACGCCCGGCCAGCCGGGCTGGCTCGACAAGCTCGATGCCGGGCTCGCGCTCAAGCCGGAATCCTGCAAGGGCTACACAATCGGCGACAACACGCACAAGGAAATCAGCCGTTTCCCCTGGCGCATGGACGACGAAAAGGTGGCCTACAAGGGCTACGAGAAGATGGTGGCGGCGGGCATCAAGAATGTGTGCGTGCACAAGGGGCTGTTTGCGCCTGGCGTAGAGAAGCAATTCCCGCATCTGCGCGGCTTCGCCGATGTTGCCGATGTCGGCCAGGCGGCGAAGGATTGGCCGCAGCTTAACTTCGTCGTCTATCACTCGGCCTACCGCCATGTCGGCGGCAACCCCAAGGATGCATTGGCGGAGTTCGAGCGCACCGGCCGTATCGCCTGGACCAGCGATCTCGCCGACATCCCGGCACAGTACGGTGTGAACAACGTCTACGGCGACGTTGGCCAACTCTTCGCGACGACCCTTGTCGCCGAGCCGAACGTGTGCGCCGCGCTCATGGGCACACTCATCAAGGGGCTCGGCGTCGACCACGTCTGCTGGGGTACCGATGCGCTATGGACCGGGGCGCCGCAATGGCAGATCGAGGGCTTGCGCCGGCTCGAAATTCCGGAGGCGATGCAAAAGAAGCATGGGTTTGCAGCGCTGGGCGCGGCGGATGGTCCGGTGAAGACGGCGATCTTCGGCGGCAACAATGCAAGGCTCTACGACATCGCGCCGAAACGCGCGCTGCTCGAGCTGCGCAACGACCGCTTTGCACAGCTCAAAGCCGAGTACGAAAAGGCGGGTCCGGAGCCCAGCAATCTGCGCTACGGCTATGTGGTGCCGAGCGCGCCAGTGGATTACTCGCTGTTCGCGTAAGAGGCACCGGAGGGTAACTGCGGAGGCGCGATGAACAGAATCGTCCGCGCTCTATCCTCGCCGGTTCGCATCGGCGCCTCCGCCTGCCCGCACGATTGTCCCTCGACCTGCGCCCTGGAAGTGGAGTTGCTCGATGCGCGCACGATTGGCCGCATTCGGGGAGCCGAGGATAACGCCTACACCGCGGGCGTGATCTGCGCCAAGGTCGCGCGCTACGCCGAGCGGTTGCATCATCCCGATCGCCTCACGACACCGCTTATCCGCAAAGGGTCGAAGGGCTCTGGAGATTTTTCCGCGATCTCCTGGGATGCCGCGCTCGACCTCGTGGCCGAGAAGTTTTTGCGCGCGGAAGAGCGCGATGGCTCCCAGGCGGTCTGGCCATATTACTACGCCGGCACGATGGGGCTGGTGATGCGGGACGGCATCAATCGCCTTCGCCATGCCAAGAAATATTCCGGCTTTCACTCCACAATCTGCGTCAGTTCTGCCTATAGCGGTTTCGCCGCCGGCACCGGTCGGATCGCCGGCCCCGATCCGCGCGAGATGGCAAAGTCCGATCTCGTCGTGATCTGGGGCACCAATGCGGTGAACACCCAGGTCAATGTGATGACCCACGCGGTGCGCGCCCGCAAGCAACGCGGCGCGAAGATCGTCGCGGTCGATGTCTATATGAACGGTACGATGGAGCAGGCCGACCTGCCTGTTCTCATACGGCCCGGCACCGACGGGGCGCTTGCCTGCGCTGTGATGCATTGCCTGTTTCGCGACGGCAAAGCGGACTGGAATTATCTCGATCGCTATACCGATGCTCCGCGCGAGCTCGAAGCGCATTTGCGGTCGCGCAATCCCGCCTGGGCATCGGCCATCACTGGCTGCCCGGCAGACACGATCGAGGCTTTTGCCCGCCTGGTGGGCGAGCGCAAGCGGGCGTTTTTTCGCCTTGGCTACGGCTTTTCCCGCTCGCGCAACGGCGCCGCAAACATGCATGCGGCAAGCGCGATCCCGGCCGTAACGGGCGCGTGGCTGCACGAAGGCGGCGGCGCCTTTCACAACAACGCTGACATTTATCGCTTCAACAAAATGATGATCGAGGGCACTGACTTGCGCGATCCTGCGGTGCGCATGCTCGATCAGTCACGCATAGGTGCGATTCTCTGCGGTGAGGACGAGGCGCTTGGCAACGGACCGCCGGTCACCGCCTTGTTGATCCAGAACACCAATCCGGTTTCGGTGGCGCCCGAGCAGGAGCGCGTCAAGCGCGGCTTTGCACGCGACGATCTCTTTGTTTGCGTGCATGAGCAGTTTCTTACCGAGACCGCGGCAGTGGCCGACGTTGTGCTGCCGGCGACCATGTTTCTCGAGCACGACGATGTTTATCAAGGCGGCGGCCACCAATACATTCTGCTCGGGCCGCAATTGGTTGAGCCGCCGGGGCAGTGCCGTTCCAATCACGAAGTGATCTGCGCGCTTGCCGCACGGCTTAATGCGCAGCACCCTGGATTCGCAATGAGTGCCCGCGCGCTGATAGATTGGACCTTGCGCAATTCCGGTTGGGGCACGCTGGCCGAGCTCGCAGAAAAGCGCTGGATCGATTGTCAGCCCGATTTCGAGACAGCCCATTATCTGCGGGGCTTTGCCTGGCCCGACGGCAAATTTCGCTTCAAGCCGGAATGGCGCAAGGTTCCGTTCCGCAGCCCGGTGCACGCCGGCCCGGTCGAACGCGATGCCGGCGCTGCCGGACCACTGGGACGTCATCGAAGGGGCCGACGAAAACCATCCGTTCCGGCTGGCGACGTCACCGGCGCGCAATTTCCTCAATTCGACGTTCACCGAGATGCCGTCGTCGCGCGCGCGGGAAGGCCGACCGGAGGTCATGATGCATCCGGCGGATGCGGCCGCGCTCGATATCGCCGATGGCAGCGAGGTGGTGCTCGGCAATCGGCAAGGACAGGTACGGCTCCACGCGCGGCTGTTCGATGGCATTCGCCGCGGCGTGCTGATTGCGGAATCCGTCTGGCCGAATGCGGCCTACCCGGATGGGCGCGGCATCAACACGCTCACCGGCGCCGACCCGATCGCGCCTTATGGTGGCGCCGCCTTCCACGACAACAAGGTGTGGATGCGCGCTTTTCGCGTTGGACCTTGAGGTTCCTGTAGCCCGGATGAGCAGAGCAAAATCCGGGTCTGGTCCGCGTAACCCCGCATGTCGCGGAGCCTGTCATCAGGCCGCGCTTCGCGCGGACCCGTTGGCTCATGCTGGCTACAACGCTGCGCGCGAAGCCGGCTGGATCGATACGGAGAATAGAAGGATACCGATCGTCACGCGGAGACGGTGCACTCGGCGATCCAGCTCATGACCGCCTTGAGGCGGGCGGGCATTTCCTCGTGCTCATGCTCGCCGAATATCTTGAGCTGAGAGTCGGCAGACGTTCCATTGCGAGCAATCGTCCGGCAGTGCTCCATCTCCTCGAAGCAGCAGAGAGCATCGGCGTCCCCGGCGAGTGATTCAATGAGGTTGCTGAGCATCTCGGTCGCCGAGACGGCGCCCGCACGGGTGACGAAGGAGGCCTCCACCCCGTCGCGTTGAGCGCGCCATTTGTTCTCTACCGCTATTGCGCGATCGACGGCGCTGAGATTTGCGTTCAGACCCGGCTGCCGGAACAGGTGCCTGGCCAGAGCCCGAAAGAGCGCGGCGATGGCGAGCGCGTCCTCCACGCGCGTGCAAGAATCGGCCGCTCGCAGCTCCAACGTCGGAAACGAATGGGATGGCCGGATCGCCCACCAGATATGGCTTGCGTCGGGGATAGCGGAAGAACGGACGAGGGCCGAGACATACGGATTCGTATTCCTCCGAGCTCCAGAACAATTCCGGCAGCCCTGTTCGCGGCAGCTCGTCGTAGGCGGCAAGGCGATAGCCTTTCAGGCCGGTGCACTCCGACTGCCAGAACGGCGAGGAAGTAGACAAGGCGAGAAGGAGGGGTACGTAGGGGAGCATTCGGGTCATTACGTTGACGCGCGAGTCCGGGTCAGGCAGCTCGACATGCACATGCATGCCGCAAAGCATGTTTCGGCGTCCCACCATTTGCAATCCGCGCATCAGGCCCTGATAGCGCTCTTTCGGACTCTGAGCCAACTCTCTCCAGTCCGCCGTGGGATGCGTGCCTGATGCGAGAATCTTCAACCCGTGCTCCGCGGTCGATCGCGCCGCGGCGTTCCGCAGCTCCAGGAGCTCCTCGCGCGCGTGAAGCGACGACAGATGCGGACGTGTGGCTACCTCCAATTGCGCCTGAAGCATCTCTCGTCGAAGGCAGCCGCCAGCCTGCGGATGCCGATAGTCGAACAGGCTGTCCGGCGTGTGCATGACGACCTGGAGTGTGGCTGCATCGCAGACAAAGTGCTCCTCTTCGATCCCAAATCGAAAAGAAGGATCCGATCCGAGCCGGATCGCGTCGCATAATTTGGCTTTAAATTCCATGGGTCTGCAACCACGCTTCAAGCAGGGTGACCTGCCATAGCTTCGAGTGTCCTTTTGGCGTCAGTGTCTGCTCCGGCCGCGCTAACAGCTTGTCAACATACGAAGGATTGAAAACTCCGCGTTGGCGAGCCCGCGGCTCGTTAAGGACATCGCGAACAAATTCGAGAAATGGACCACGAAGAAATTTCAAGGCAGGAACGGGGAAGTAGCCCTTGGGGCGATCGATCACTTCGGCGGGAACAATGCTCCGCGCCGCTTCTTTGAGAATGTGCTTACCGCCGCCGCTTACCTTGAGCTCCGCGGGTATCCTGCCGGCAAGCTCTACAACCTCATGGTCGAGGAAAGGGACGCGCGCCTCAATGCTCCAGGCCATGCTCATGTTGTTGACCCGCTTGACGGGATCATCGGCGAGCATGATCTGCGTATCGAGCTTTAACGCCTTGTCAACGGGCCGGCTGCCGCCGCAATGAGCGAAGAAGTCATCCACGAGCTCGCGGCTGTAGTCGCCGTTCATGAGTTGTGGTGTCAGGGCTTCGCGCATTTCCTCGTGATCGCGATCGAAATAAATGCGTGCGTAGTCGCCGCCGATGTCATTCGAATTCAACAGCGGCGGGTACCAATGATAGCCGCCGAATACCTCGTCGGCGCCTTGGCCGCTTTGCACGACCTTGACGTGCTTGGAGACTTCGCGCGAAAGGAGATAAAAGCCGACGGCGTCGTGACTCATCATTGGCTCCGCCATGGCAGCGATTGTACCGGGCAATGCCTCGATCGCCTCACCCGCGGTCACCCGAATCTGATGATGGTCGGTCTGGAAGCGCTCCGCGATCAGATCGGAGTATCGGAATTCGTCTCCACGCACGCCTTTCACGCTGTCAAAGCCGATGGAGAAGGTTTTCAGATCAGCTTGTCCATTGCGCGCGAGCAGGGCGACGATCAGCGAGCTGTCCAGGCCACCGGAGAGCATGACCCCCACGGGAACATCCGCCACCTGCCGCCGCTCGACCGCGCGGTCCAGCGCAGCCAGCACCTGCTCGCGCCATTCGGCTTCACCGACGTTGCGGTCCTGCGAACGCGTGCCGATCTGGAAATTCCAATAGGTCTCCTCCTTACGGCGTCCGTCGGGCTCAATCGTCATGATGGTGGCCGGCGCAAGCTTGCGCACGCCCTTGAGGATCGTCAGCGGCGCCGGCACGACAGCATGCCAGCTCATGTAATGGTGCAGGGCGGCTGGGTGGATGCCAGTATCCACGTCACCGCTCGCGAGCAAGGCGGGAAGAGTCGAGGCGAAGCGAATCCCGTTGCGGCCCTCTGTCAGATAGAGCGGCTTGATGCCGAGCCGGTCACGCGCGAGGACGACGCGACCACTGTCGCGTTCCCAGATGGCGAACGCAAACATCCCGTAGAACCGCTCAACACACCGTGGCCCCCACTGCGCATACGCCTTGAGGATAACCTCGGTGTCGCCTTGTGAGAAAAATCGATACCCCTTGTGGGCAAGCTCGGTCCGCAGGGATTTGAAGTTGTAAATGCAGCCATTGAAAACAATGCCAAGGCCAAGCTCGGGATCGACCATTGGCTGCTGAGACACCGACGAGAGATCAATGATGCTCAGCCGACGATGTCCGAAGCCAACTCCGTCTTGCACAAATATGCCTGCGGCATCCGGCCCGCGCGGTTCGAGTGGACCCAACATCTTTGCGATAACCGCTGCGTCGGCAGCAGTCTGGAAGTCGATTATGCCGCAGAGTCCACACATATCAGTTGCAGTTTCTCGCCTCTACAACGTCTTCTAGAGCTAGCGGGTTCCTCCCCGCGCCTGCGGTGGGACGGGAGGCGGGATGAAAGCGAATGTGTTGCGGGGTGAGGAGAAACGGCGTGCAAGCGCACACGCCCGGCTTGGCCTGCTCAGTGCAACGCAACTCGGCGACAAACGTTCCCTGGATTTACGATGGATTTACAGTGACAATCTGCGGAGCCGTGCCTGGTGCGTTGAATTTGAAGTTCCTATACCTTGTTGCCGCAAGCTCGTGTAGGAACTTCAAATTCAAAACCGCGCTAGAACCATGGCGTTGCTTATGTCCCTTTGATTTCAAAGTTCGCCGCAGAGGCGATCGCAAGCATTGGCGAACTTCGGAATCGGGGCATATTGGCGGTGCGGAGCCAAGGCGGCCAAACGCATGAACCTCAATGCAGACTTCACCAGGCGCGCCGTCGTGCACGCAGCCACACTCGATTGGCAGCCATCGCCTATGCCCGGTGTGGAGCGCCGCATGCTCGACCGAGTCGGCGATGAGGTGGCGCGCGCGACCACAATTGTGCGCTATGCCGCGCACAGCAAATTTCCAGCTCACATGCATGGCGGCGGCGAGGAGTTTCTTGTGCTCGAAGGCGTTTTTCAGGACGAGCAAGGCGATTATCCGGCAGGATGCTACGTCCGCAACCCGCCGGAGTCCCGTCACACGCCCGGCTCTGATCTCGGCTGCACAATTTTCGTGAAACTGTGGCAGTTCGACCTCACTGACCGCACGCATGTGCGCCTCGATACAAACAAGATGGCGCTGAGCGATGCGCAGGACAGGTCGGGAGTTAGGCTCATGCCGCTGTTCAAAGGCTCCCGCGAGCACGTCCGTCTGGAGCAGTGGGCCCCCGGAGCCGCGATCGAGCTCGATCCCAAGGGCGGCCTCGAGGTTTTCGTGCTGGGAGGTGGATTTACGGAAGGAGGGGAGAGTTTCGGACGCCAATCCTGGCTGCGGCTCCCCGCCGGCGTGACCTTCAGCGCGCGCGTTGCCGCCGAAGGATGCCGCGTATGGCTTAAAGTAGGCCATCTGCGTCACGTGGAGGACGTAAAGCCGGCAGGCTAAGCAGCGACGCTCTCTCGAGACATGAGCCCGGCGCAAAGCACGCCCGCTGGAATCGCCCCACTCCGAACGAGTAAATGGCGCGACGCTGCGCCAAAAACGCCCCATTTGCCTGGGAACCTTCGTTCCGCCAGTTGCTCTGCGAGGCAAGTCGCGCCGGGTGTGAAATACGGGGGGCGGTTGGTTTGACGGGGGGAGCCTGCCGTCAAAAGTCCACCAGCATTTGGGAGAATGACGTATGAGCGGCCCTCGTTGCGACCGTCTCTTGGCGGGCACGGCGCTTGCCGTGGTTCTTGCTGCCCCGTTGCAGCTGTTTGCCCAGGAAGGGGGCAAGCTGGCGGCAGTCCCGACGGAAGCATCACCGGCCGCGCAGGCTTCGCCGGAAACATCTTCTGTTCCTGCCGCGCAGGCAAAAGAGCCCGCGCCGGCTGATGCGGCTTCCACGACGCCTGCAAGTCCGGCGGCGGCAACCGAGCAAACCGCCGCGCCGGATCCCTTGGCCTCGCTTGATCCCGCGGACCGGGTGGTGGCGGAAAAGATTCGCGATCTCTTCGCTTCCAAAACGGAGAAGATCTTCGCGAGCAAGAACGAGCGTGCCGCGGTCGAATCATTCTATCAGAAGTCGAAACCTTGCGCCCGTCTGGCTCGACAAAGGCATCGCGAATGCGCGCGCCAAGGCCGTGATTGCCCGGCTTAAGAGCGCCGAAGCCGACGGTCTTGACCTTCGCGACTATCGCACGCCGGATTTTGCCGGACTTGGTCCTGAAGCACTCGCGGAGGCTGACCTTAAGCTCACGCAGACCGTGCTTACCTTCGCGAGGCATCTTCAGGCGGGCCGCTTTCCGTACACCCGTGTGAGCCCGAACAATATCCAGCTGCCGCAAGCACCGCCTGAGCCCGCGGCAGCTCTTACCACCATCGTCAACGCAGCGGATGCGGCAAAGGCCCTCGACGAATTCAGCCCGCCGCATGACGCCTATAAGAAGCTCAAGGCGAAACTTTCTGACATGCGCGCGAAGTCGGCGCGTCCAGAGCACGACATTGCCGACGGCCCGATCTTGAAGCTCAATCCCAAAAGCCCGATGCAGGACCCGCGTGTACCTTTGCTGCGCGCCAGGCTCGGCGTTGCAGGCGATGCATCCGACCTTGTCTACGATGCCAACATCGCCGCAGCGGTGAAGAAGTTCCAGCAGTCAACCGACCTGCCGCCAACCGGCACTCTCGATGCGAGGACCGTCAAGGCGATCAACGGTCCTGTTTCTTCGGACAGGCAGATCGAGCTCGTTATCGCGAACATGGAACGCTGGCGCTGGTACCCGCGCGATCTGGGCGCCGACTATGCGATGGTCAACCAACCCGACTTCATGCTCAAGGTGATGCACAACGGCGCGCAGGTATGGACCACTAAGGTCGTTATCGGGGAGGTCACTCCCGGCAAACAGACGCCGCTGCTGAGCGAGACAATGAAATCCATCACCATCAATCCGACCTGGAACGTGCCGCCATCGATTCTATACAATGAATATATCCCGGCCTTGCAGCGGGATCCGACCGTGCTGTCGCGCATGGGGTTGAACGTCAGCTATAATCGGGACGGCAGCATCCATGTCTCCCAGCCGCCGGGCGGCAACAATGTGCTGGGGCGCGTTCGTTTCAACTTCCCCAACCGGTTCCTCGTGTATCAGCACGACACGAACGAAAAGTTCATGTTCGCGCACGAAGTGCGGGCGCAAAGTCATGGCTGCATGCGTGTGCAGGATCCGGCGAAATATGCCGATGTGCTTCTCAACCTTGCGCGGCCCGAAGAGCATTGGACGACCGAGAAGGTCACGCGCATGTTCGGTGGCGGCGAACAGGACATTGCGCTGCCGGCGGGAAAAATCTGGGTGCATGTGACGTATCAAAGCGCGTTCGTCGACGAGCATGACAAGCTTCAGGTTCGTCGCGACGTCTACAATCTTGACAGCCGGACGATTGCTGCGATCAGGAGCGAGCGCGCGATCATCGAGTCCGCACCTGAGGGCAAGAAGGAGAAAGAGAAGGAGCAAGAGGTCGCGTCTACGTCCACACGACGCAAGGCGGTTGCGCCGCCGACCGTTTCGTTCCTGCAATCCTTCTTTTTCGGACAGCCGGCCCGGCCGCAGCGGCCAGTCCGCGGCGGCCCGTATTACCGATGAGAGATCATCGCCGGGCTTGACCCGGCGATCCGTCCTGTTGCGATCAGAAGGGCGTTTGATGGATGCGCGCGTCAAGCCCGCGCATGACGATGATGGCGTTCGGCCTCAGCCGGTGACGGCGGTTCCCCCTGAGCGCAGGGGCAGCACGTGTTGCGAGCGGCCTCTGCCGACCAGATCTTCATAGCTGCCGATGCTCCTGAGCGCGCGCTCCACCTGCGTGTCGATCTTCTCCCAACGGAAGAAGTGCCAGACGCGGTTGAGCGCCACGTGGGGCGCGCCGTTGTAGAACATCTCGTATTGTGTATGGCGGCTCGCGAATTCGGAGCCGACCAGATCCCAGGCGAGACGCATGAGCTTGTAGCGCTCGATCGCGTGTTCCTTGTCTTGCAGCGTGAAGCGCGAATAAAGATCGGCTGTGACTTCGTTGTCGAACACCGAGATATCAGCCGGCTGCTGAAACGGATGGCTGCCAAGGAGCCGGCGCACAATCTCCATCAACTGGGGGAACGTTCGCGTGGTCCACGCCATGGTCGCGTACATCGCCTGGCGATCCTGCGCGACATAGCCGCCGGGCCAGCTTTCGAGCCTGGCGTTCTCCGCCTCGACCAGCCCCTCCACCATGGCAACGTACATCGCAAGCTCCGCGAGCGTGTCGCGCACCGCCGGCACCGACAGGATGCCGTTCGCGTCGGTCACCTTCTTCATCACCCCGAGAATGAAGCGAAGCTTGGTCAAGAGGCGGATATGCGCCTGCACATTGCCGAGAATATGCGCCGGCGTGTCGGCGAATGCCGCGCGCGCCATGTCGACCCGGTTGTAGGTGAAGACCCGCTCCCACGGCACCAGAACGTTGTCGCAATGGACCACCGCGTCGGTTTCGTCATACCGATAGGCGAGGGGATCATCGAGCTCGCTGGTTGCGAGTTGTGCGAAGGGACGGCGCGATAAGAGGGTCAATCCAGGCGTATCCACCGGGAGCGCAAACGTCGCGGCGAAGCGTTCCTGGCCCTCCGCCAAGGACTGGAAATTTCCAAACAGAATTTCATCGGCCAGAACGGCGGCCGTCGCAAGCACCTTGAATCCCGACACCACGATGCCGTTGTCGCGTTCGTCGACCACCTGCAGGCCGGCCGAGGCGCCCCAGTTGGACGTGGGCAACGATGTCTGCTTCATGGTCACGACGGAATCCGCGCTTTTGACTCCGGCGGGCGGTACGATAGCGTAGGTGGTGAACAAGTCGTTCTCGCGTGCGTATTCGAAGTACTTGGTGACGTTGGCGGCAAAGCCGTCGCCATGGACGTCGAGCATCTGGGGACAGCACGCCATTCCCGACACCCAACCCGCGACGTGATCAGGGGAGCGCCCGAACAGGCCCCAGGTGCTTTCCGACCAGACTTCATGCACGCGATTGCGCGCGTCGATATCCTGCCGATTGCGCGGCAGCAGCCAGATATTGTTGTAGCGGGTCGCGTCTCCGGGGATCTGGTGCGTCAAGCGACCGGCATTGGCCGGGTCGGCCGTGGTGTCGTAGAGGTTCGCGGCCGTCGCCGCCGCGTTGGCGAAGGCGGGATGCGAGGTCGCGTCGTCGACGCGCTCGCCGCCGATGTAGATCGCGCACCTTCGCGCCTTCAAAGATTTGAGATAATCCGAGCCGTCGCGCATCCTGGCGTTTTCTCCACCCTGAAGGTCACATCTACAGCATCGGCGGGGGCTGCAAGTCGTTGGTGATCCTGTTTTTGATGATCTTGGCATATCGTCCCGGCGGGGGAGTGCAGCGGCTGCGTCCGATATAGCGCGGCACGCCAGCCGTGAAGCAGCCGACCCCGGCGGTGACGTCGCCGTTCTTGAGGCCTTCGAGAGCCGTCTTCTTCGAGCCGCCGAGCGCGGCGTCGAGCAGCAAAATGTCGGCGTCTCGGCCCGGCTTCAGGAACCCTGAATTGAGGCGATATACCTTCGCGGCGTTGCCGGTCGCGGCGGCGATGATCACTTCCGGCTTGTGGCCGGTCAGGCATGACATCTCCGCGATCGTCTTGATCATGCCTTGCGGCATCACGCCGGTGCCGGTCGGAGTGTCGGTCCCGATCAGGAACCGGTCATAGCAATTCTTCTCCATCACCAGCTTGAGCGTGAGCAGCGCCGTTCGGATATTCCCGGCCTGGACGATCTGGAGCGCTGCTTTCGTCTCCTCGATCACCAGCTCGAAATCCTCGTCAGGCATGGCGATCGGCCCGCCGTTGACGTGAAATGCGACATCCGGCTGCATCGCGACGAGATGCTTGCCATGAATGGAATTCGCAAGCGACAGCGACGCCCCGCCGGTATGCACGTTGGTGATCATCCCGGCGCGTTTTGCTGACTGGATCAGTGGAACATAATCGAAGGGAGTCTTGACGTTGCCGAACCCCGCCTTGGCGAGCCAGATTCCCTTGTCCGCAATCTCCTGCAGGTCCACGTCGGTCAAGCCCGGCTCCAGGATGACGTTGCCGCCGTGGACCCGCATCCCGCCGGGGCGCAGATTGTCCCAGCAGCGCTTCGCGGCGATTGCCAGCGCCTTGACTGTCTCCACATCGTGACCGGTGCCGGGGGTATGCACCTCGCACGCGGAAATGGCCGTGGTCGTGCCCCCGTAGAGATAATTCTGGAGGAACCCGACCGCGGTCAGGCGCGGCGTGTAATCAGCAAATGCGATGTGAACGTGCGAATCGATGAAACCAGGACACGCTGTCACCCCATTTGCGTCGACGATGAGATCGCAATCCTGCAGATCGGCGTCTTTGACCGACCCGACCTTCGACAATTTGTCGTCTTGAATCAGGATCGCATCGCCGTCGACGAGCGGCTCTCTCCAGTCGCCGGAAACGATGCATCCCAGATTGATAATTGCTGATTTCACCACGCTCACCGTTTGCTAGAGGGCTGCGATTGCCTGGAATTCGATGAGAAGGCCAGGGTCGGCCAGGTGATTGACCTCGACGATCGTGCTGGTCGGCAGCTTCGTTTTGAAGAGCTCCGTTCGCGCCGCGACGATGTCTTTGAATTCGCGCATGTCGGTGGTGTAAACGACGATCGAGACGATGTCATCAAGCGTGCCGCCGGCCGCTGCCAAAACTGTCTCCATGTTCCGAATCGCCTGTCGCGTCTGCTCCGCCATGTCGCCGCGGCCGACCAGCTGACCATTGGCATCGCGTGAAAGCTGGCCGGAAAGGAAGATCAGGCTCTTTGGATTATCAACGCGAATGTAGTGGTGGTAGACATTCGAGCGAACATTCGCGAGGTTCTTCGGATCGCCTCTTGTGATTTTGCTCACTTCTGAATCTCCTTTTTACCAACGCGTCAAGCCGGTCGCGATCCACGGCACATAAATGGTCAACACCAGAACCCCGAGAACGATGATCACGAACGGAATAGTCGAGAGCCAAATATCCTTCAGCGTGATTTGAGGCGGCGCTACCGCGCGCATGACGAACAGCAGGAGTCCAAACGGTGGATGCATGAGGCCGACCTGGAGCGCAATCAGAAGTATTATGCTCAGCCACAACATGTCGAGATTGAGCGAGTTGGCCAACGGTATGAAGAATGGGAGAGTGAGCAACATCATCGCAATCTGCTCCATGAAGCAGCCGAGCACGATGAGAATTCCCACCATCGCGAACACTGTGGCCAGGCGGCCAAAATGAAACGCCTGCAACGCATTGAGAGCGCCATCGGTCGCTCCCGAGATCGCCAGGATCTGGGCGAAAATCGTTGACGCCGCGATGATCATGAACAGCATTGTGGTCACCACGACCGTGGCGCGGAGAGCATCGAGCAGGATTGAAAATGTCAGAGCGCGAAATGCCAGAGCAAGGATCACGGTCGCGAGGCACCCGGCCGCGGCGGACTCGGACGGAGACGCGAACCCGAAATACATGCTGCCCATTATCACGGTGAAAATGAACAGTAGCGGCGCGATGTGCAGCAGCAGAGGCTTCCAGCGCGAGCCATGTGCGATGCTGCTCGGCTCGCCCGGCGGGGCCAATTTCGGATTCAACCAGCAGCGGACGATGATGTAAGCGATGAAGCACACGCTCATGATCAGCCCCGGAAGCGTGCCGGAGATCAGGAGCTCTGCGACCGAGACCTTGACGATGCTGAGGCTGCTGGCGATGGTGGCGAAAATCACGGCGAGATTCGACGGCGGAATCAGCATATCGACGCCGCCGATGGCTATGATCGGGCCTACCGCCATGGTCGGGTGATAGCCGCGCCGCATCATATCCGGCACCAGCGCCTGACCAAGCATGGCGGTAGTTGCGATCGTCGATCCCGAAAGCGCGGAGAAAACCGTTCCGCCGGTGACTGCGACCACCGAGAGCCGGCCCGGCACGCGCTTGACCGCCTGATCGATGGCGTCAATCGCTCTGTATGCGATACCGGTGCGCAACAGAATCTCGCCCATCAGCAGAAAAAACGGGATCGGGGCGAGACTGAAATTCGCAATCGCAGACATTGAGCCGGTGATGAACGCGACAATGCCGACGCCGCCGCCGAGAAAAAGGAAAGCTCCGACGATATTGGCCAGGAAGAAGGTAAAGGCGATCGGCAGCCCGAGCAGCATCAGCACGCAGACGAGGCCAACCATCAAGCTAAGCGAATAGTACCACTCCATCGCGAAGCTCTAGCCGCCCGAAATCTCGATTGGCAGCCTGGTTTCCTCGACGTTGCCCCGCACGCGCGCGATGCGCAGGGCGAATTCAACGGCAAGCAACGCCGAACCGATCCAGATCGGAAGCAGAAGCACCCAATCCGGCACGATCAGATTCTTGAATTGAATGAATCCGGCCCGGTACGCGTCGATCACCGCCGCGCCGCCGTACCAGACCATCACGAAGCAAACCAGAAGGCCCAGAAAATCGACAAATTGCTCCAGGCGGATAGCGATGCGCTTCGGCAATGACCCGATCAGCAGATCGACCCGCACATGCTCTCCTTGCCGAAGGACCCAAGGGGCGACCAGGAACGTTCCGCCGTACATCAGGTACTCAACCAGCTCGACCAGCCACGGCATTGAGCCTCGACCGAGCTTTCGCAGCACGATATCGACGCAGACCAGGAACGTGAACAGGCCGAAGAGCACCGCGAAACATGTGCACAGCGCAAACGTCGCCGCGTCGAACCAGCGCAGAAGGCGAGGGAAGGCAGAATGCATCGGGAATGAGCGCGCGGGCATCGGCGGCGTCACGGCCTATCGCACAGGACAGGCGTCGAATCCAAGTGAATGACCTCAGGACATCAGCTCTCGAAGGCGGGGGGCATGCTCCGGCGCGATCTTCACGATTTCCTCCCACCCGGAATCGTATGCGATCCGCAGATATTCTTCGGCCTCTTTCCGGCCGAGAGTGACGACCTGAATCCCGTTCTTTGCCTGAAGGTCGCGCGCCTTCTGGTTCTCATCAAGCTCGAACTGGTCGAGCCAGGTCTCCACCCATTCTCCCGCCTCGTCGAAAACCTTTCTTTGCGCCGGGGTCAGCTTGCTCCAGACGTTGAGATTGATGAGGACTTCATTAGGCGCAACGAAGAAGCCGGGGTCGAGCCGTCGTTTGGTGACCGGCAACAAACCGAGCTCGTCGATTCCCTGAATGGGCCAGCCATAGCCGTCGACGACATTGCGCTCCATCGACGTATAAATCTCGGATGGCTGAGTCTGGACCAGCGTCGCGCCAAGCCTTGAGAAGAAGGCGCGGTAATTCGGCGACACGCGCAGCCTCAGTTTCGAGAAATCCGGCTTGTCGACGACTGGCGCATGCTCCGAAAGGTAGAGGTGGAAAGGAACGTCGCCCTTGCCGCGCGCGATCCAGTGGGCGTTGACTTTCTCCGCCAGTAGTTTGTCGAAAACCGCGTAGCCGCCTTTCTTGCGGAACTCGGCATATGAAACACGCTTCAACTTCATTGCGTTGGCCTCGGGCATCAGATCGCCGTAATAGCCCGACGTGGAGTTGAGAACGTCGAAGACGCCGCTGCGAAGGGCTTTGCCCATGTCGAATACGTTCATGATCTTGGCGCCGCCACCGAGATAGTTGAGCTGAATGACGCCCTTGCCGGTTTCGTTCACCCGATCGACATAGCGTTCGAAAGGCACGGAGAACGCCGTTCCCTTGGTCCAGGCGCTGACAGCGCGCAGAGTGACCTCCTGGCTGCGCCCAATCCGCGCACCGAGGACCGTGGACGTCGCGCCCGCAACGGACGATTTGAGCAACCCACGACGCGAGATGTTCGCTGGCATTGCGTTTCACACTCCAGGTCATTGCCGGTGTTGATGCAGCAGACGCGGTCCGCCTCCAGCCGCCCCGGTGATGGAGAGGCAAGTCGAGCACACGACATTCCGAAAATCAAAGGGATTGTCGAAGCCGTGACGAGTGCTGGCTCCTGTCTCAAGCTCCTTAGACCCCGAACCCGCATAGATGTGATTGGCATCACATCTTCACATCGAAGGGCCGGCTACTGTTTCAGCACAGTGGCGCGCAAGGGGCGCGCCAGTTCTTGCCAAGGAGCGATAATGCGCATCATCGGTGCAATTCGACGGCTTCTTCATTCGGCAAAGGCATGCGGGTGCACCTGTCAACGCTGCACTTGCGGGGCCCGCGGTCAGTGCACTTGCGAGTGCGGCAATTGCTGCTGTCGCGCGGAGCCGGCTTGAGCTCAGGCGCCAAGGACCATCTACTTCAAGGACCCCTCATACGGGGTCCTTGAAGTGATTCCCTCAATCGCGGCGAATTCCTCGCGCCTCAGCGTGGGGAAGATCTGAGTATCCGGCAGGAATCCCGCGCGAGCGCGCAATGCCGCGCATCAAGCCTCTTGCCGCGGTGAGGCTTAGGACAGCTCGTAGGTTTCAAGCCTCTCCACTTGCTCTGCGAGCCGCGTCCACGCCTGGGCCGTGAGCTCGAATACCGCCTTGGTCGCGATATCCTCTGCGCAGTAGGCAAGTTGCCAACACTCCTCCGCCTGGAGTTGATATTCGTCGGACTTCAAAGCAACAGTACTCATCGCAGCACGCCTCACACTTACGCTGTACACACCCCGTCTTATTAGCACAGATTGCGTCCGTCCTGTAGCCAGAATGACTTGGGCCGCCGCAATCTTCTGCTCGGATCGCCACCGCGAGGTAGGTATTATGAGGTGCCGGTGCGAGCACCGAGTCGGTCAGGCGTTTCCTCAGAAGCTCAAAACGAGCAATTCAAAAAGTCCGATCCCCAGCACCAGCACTGCGAGTGCAACGGGGTCGTATTCGAGCCAATGCCGATTGCGGGTAAGCATGAGGTCCCTCCCTGTTGAACACCAATGTTGCTGGGTTCAAGAATAGAGCGGCGCCTCTTCTCGCTCTGTGATGGCCATCACACATTGTCGTCTCCTCGAAGGATGAGCTTTATCGCAACCTGCGCGCGTTGGGTGCTCAAGGCGTTGGGTTCCTTGACGCTCGCACGCGGAGCCCAACGCGCGGTGCTCCGATCCGACCAAAGAGCTCGATAGTGAAATGCCTGGCGGTGCAGCGCGCTCCAAGCGCATCCGTGGTCGAGTTTTTCCGGATCGCCCTTGACCGCGGAAGCCAATCTCCTGATCATGCCCAATATTGATGCGGCAAATACTTCGTTCAGCACTCAAGCTGACTGGGGTTCGGGAAGAATCACACGCTGGACAGGTGAGCAATGACCAAGGGCTCTGACTTGCTGGTAGCGGCGCTGGAAAACGAGGGGGTCGAGCAGATTATCGGCATTCCCGGCGAGGAGAATCTTGATGTCGTGGAGTCGCTGCGCCGCTCCCGTATCAAGTTGGTCCTTACCCGGCACGAACAGGCGGCGGCCTTCATGGCGGCGACGCACGGCCGGCTCACCGGCAGGCCGGGCGTCTGTATCTCTACACTTGGCCCCGGCGCGCTCAACCTCTCGACCGGAGCGGCTTACGCCCATCTCGGCGCCATGCCGATGATCATGATCACCGGGCAGAAGGCGATCATGACCGCGAAACAGGCGCGTTTCCAGATCGTGGACGTCATCGCTTCGATGCGGCCGCTGACGAAGATGGCGCGTCAGATTGTCAGTGCTGCGTCCATCCCGGCGATCGTGCGAGATGCGTTTCGGGTCGCGATGGAAGAGCGGCCCGGGCCGGTGCACCTGGAGCTTCCGGAAAACGTCGCCGCAGACGAGACGGACGACGTCCCCGTTGTGCCGCGCCATGCGATCGAGCTGCCCGTTGCGCCGCCGCGCGCGCTCGATTGCGCGGCCGAGATGATCCTGGAAGCGCAACGTCCGCTGATCATGCTTGGCGCTGCGTCGAGCCGCCCCCGATTGGTTGAGCCGCTGTCGAGCTTCGTGCGGCGCACGCGCATTCCCTTCTTCAATACCCAGATGGGAAAGGGTTCGGTCACCGGCGGGTCCAACCTCTATATCGGAACGGCCGCGCTCTCCTCGGGCGACCATGTGCATCGCGCGGTGGACCATGCGGATCTCATCATTGCGATCGGTCACGATACGGTGGAAAAGCCGCCCTTCCTCATGGGTCCGAAGGGCCCGAAGGTTATCCATGTGGGTTACACACCGGCCAATGTGGAGCAGGTGTACTTCCCGCATGCCGAGGTGATCGGGGATGTTGGCGCAAGCCTTGCGCTGCTGGCCGACCGGATCGAGGGCAAGCTGCGGACCGACCCTGCCTTCGTCGGGCTTCGCAGCGAGATCCTGGACCGGATCCGGGACCGCGCCGACGAGGATCGTTTCCCCGTGACGCCGCAGCGCATTGTGCACGACGTGCGAAAGGCGATGCCGGAAGACGGCATCGTTTGCCTGGACAACGGCATGTACAAGATCTGGTTCGCGCGCAATTACCGCACGCATGTCGCGAACACGCTTCTCCTCGATAACGCGCTCGCCACCATGGGGGCGGGGCTGCCTTCGGCGATGATGGCGGCAATGCTTTACCCTAATCGCCGCGTCCTTGCGGTGTGCGGGGACGGCGGCTTCATGATGAACTCACAGGAGATGGAGACCGCGGTTCGACTTGGATTGAACCTCGTCGTGCTCATCCTGGAGGACTGCGCCTACGGGATGATCCGCTGGAAGCAGGCCATCGACAACTTTCCGGACTGGGGGCTGACCTTCGGCAACCCGGACTTTGTGCGATATGCGCAGTCCTACGGGGCGGCAGGTCATCGCGTAAAGCGGACCGCTGATCTCGTTCCGACGATTGATTCCGCTTTCAAGGAAACCGGCGTTCACCTCATCACGGTGCCGGTCGATTACGCCGAGAACACCCGTGTTCTCGTTGACGAGCTGCAAGGCCGCATGCCGGAAATCGCGTAATTGTCCGATCTCAGGGAGAGTGCGATGAATGATCTGCTGCGCATCCCATGCGTCCTCATGCGCGGCGGAACATCGAAGGGGCCGTATTTTCTCGCCTCCGATCTTCCGCTTGAACCGCAGCGGCGGGATCAGGTGCTGCTGGCGGCGATGGGGTCAGGACACTGGCTGGAGATCGACGGCATCGGAGGTGGTAATCCTCTCACCAGCAAGGTTGCGATTGTCAGTCCGTCAAAGCAGCCCGGCGCCGACGTCGATTATCTTTTTGCGCAAGTGAAAGTCGAAGAGCGTGTCGTGGACACCTCGCCCAACTGCGGCAACATGCTCGCCGGAATTGGTCCATTCGCGATCGAGGCGGGTCTGATTCCGGCGCAAGCCGACACCACCACCGTTCGCATCTACAACGTCAATACGAAACGGCTGATCGAAGCCCGGATCGCCACTCCGAACGGGACGGTGACCTATGACGGCGATGTCGCGATCGACGGTGTGCCCGGAACAGCCGCGCCGGTGCATCTCGCCTTCCTGGGCGCGGCGGGGTCGAAAACGGGAAAGCTTCTGCCGACCGGATCGCCTGTGGACAGTGTCAGCGGCATCCAGGTCTCCTGTGTCGATGCCGCCATGCCGGTGGTGATTGCGCGCGCCTGCGACTTCGGCAAGACCGGACATGAAACCGTGAGTGAATTGAATGCCGACAAGGCATTCATGGCTCGGCTGGAGAAAACGCGCATCGAAGCGGGACACCGCATGGGCATTCACGATGCTGCCGATCGCGTCATCCCCAAGCCTGTGCTCATTGCTCCGCCAGCGCATGGCGGCACGTTGGCCGGAAGATATTTCATGCCGCACCTGTGCCACGGCGCGTTCGCCATCACCGGCTCGGTCGCCGTGGCGACCGCGGCCGTGACGCCGGGGACCTTGCCGGCGATGCTGGCCGGAAGCGTCAAATTGCCCGCAGATCTGCGGATCGAGCATCCATCCGGGCACCTGGATGTGCGCCTTGAAACCCATGCCGATTATGCCGAGCCCGCGGCGTTCGTCGTGCGGACGGCGCGGCGGCTGTTCGAGGGCCACGTGCTGGTCAAGCGCTCTGTCCTGAGCGGCCAGGAGACTTTGACATCGCATCTGCAAGGAGCGGCACAAGAAGCGGAAGAGGTGGCGTGAGCTCGCCGCATTGACGCATCACTGCAACAAGAGCAAGGCGGGGCGATAATCCGCCGGTTCGGGAGGAGCAGATGAAAACCCTGGCAACAGGCCATCACGCAAAGCCCAAGAAGCTTTATCAGCAGCTTTACGTCCAGGTTCTCATCGGGGTCATTCTCGGAATTTTCATAGGGCATTTCTGGCCCGAATTCGGCGCGGCGATGAAGCCGTTCGGCGATATCTTCGTCAAGCTGGTCAAGATGATGATCCCGCCGGTCGTTTTCTGCACCATTGCCAGCGGCATCTATTCGATGGCCGATAACAAGGAGATCGGCAAGACTTTGCTCAAGGCATTGGGACTGTTTTACATCCTCACCATCATTGCTTTGCTCACCGGATTGGTCGCGGTGTACGTGTTGAGGCCGGGCGTAGGTCTCAACATCGATCCCGCTTCGATCGATCCTGCCATCGCGGCCCAGTATACGAAGCAGGTCAAGTCGCTCGGGTTCGTCGAGTTCATCATTCACATCATTCCAAACACGTTTTTTGCAGCCTTCACCGAAGGCGAGGTGCTGCCGGTGCTGCTGCTGGCCATTCTGGTCGGCTTCGGGCTGACCCGGGTGGGAGCCGCCGGCGAGCCTGTGAAAAGGGGCATCGATTCGCTCTCGGCCGTGCTGTTTGCGATCTTCAACTTCCTCATGAAGCTGGCGCCGCTCGGCGCGTTCGGCGGCATGGCATTCACCGTCGGCCGCTATGGCATCAAGTCCATCGGCTCGCTCGGCATGCTGATCGTCACCTTCTATGTCGCCTGCGGCTTCTTCGTGTTCGTCGTGCTCAATCTGCTGGCGCGCATGCACGGATTCAGCCTCATGAAGCTCTTACGCTACACAAAGGAAGAGCTGCTGATCGTGCTGGGAACGTCCTCAACCGAGCCGGTGCTTCCTCGCCTCCTGTACAAGCTGGAAAGGCTGGGCTGCAAGAGAGGCACCGTCGGCCTGGTGCTGCCGGCCGGGTACTCGTTCAACCTGGATGGAACTGCGATTTATCTGACGCTTGCTTCGGTGTTTATCACCCAGGCGATGAATATCGAGCTCTCCTGGATGCAGGTGCTCGGCATGCTGTTTGTGATGTTGCTCACCTCCAAGGGAGCGGCCGGCGTCACTGGAAGCGGGTTCGTCGCGCTCGTAGCGACTCTGACGATCATGCCCGATGTTCCCGTGGCGGGCGTTGCCATCATCGTCGGCATCGATCGCTTCATGTCGGAGGCAAGGGCGCTCACCAGCAGCGTCAGCAACACGGTCGCGGTGGTTGTGGTTTCGATGTGGGAAAACGCCTGCGACCGCGAGGTGCTGCACCGCGAGCTCGACAGGAATTACGCCACGACCGAGGAGTCGCTTGAAGAGGCGCAGGTCGTCGATAGCCCACTTGCACCGGGGCGAGCCACGGCAGGATGAGAGCGAGACGCAATTCCCATGAAGATCAAAGCCGCTGTCCTTAACAAGATGGGTCTCCAAGCGCCGTATGCGAAGTCGAAGCCGCTGGCCATCGCGGAGCTCGAAGCTCGATCCACCGGAGCACGGCGAGGTGCTGGTGAAGATCGCGGCGGCAGGGTTGTGCCATTCGGACCTCTCGGTGATAGAGGGTAACCGCCCGCGGCCCACGCCGATGGTCCTTGGCCACGAAGCTGCGGGCGTGGTCGAAAAGGTCGGACCAGGGGTCGAGGACCTCGCCATCGGCGATCACGTCGTGATGGTGTTCGTGCCGAGCTGCGGACACTGTCTGCCGTGTGCGGAGGGCCGCCCCGCGCTGTGCGAGCCGGGAGCTGCCGCCAACGGGGCGGGCACGCTGCTCTCCGGCAAGCGCCGCCTTCATCGCGACGGCAACGAGGTGCATCACCATCTCGGCGTCTCGGCATTCGCGCAATATGCGACGCTGTCGCGCCGCTCGCTGGTCAAAATCGACAAGGCGTTGCCGCTCGAGGAGGCCGCGTTGTTCGGATGCGCCGTCCTGACCGGGGTGGGCGCTGTGATCAACACGGCGAAGGTGCCGGCAGGCTCCAGCGTGGCCGTCGTCGGGCTTGGCGGCGTTGGTCTGAGCTCGCTTCTCGGCGCCATCGCCGTGGGCGCCAGTCGTATCGTCGCTATAGACCTGTCGGACGACAAGCTCGGGCTGGCGCGGCAACTCGGAGCCACTGATACGTTCAATCCCGCTGGTCCCAACGCGATCGAAGAGATCGAGATCTGCCACGCAGGGCGGTGTCGAGTTCGCGTTCGAGATGGCCGGATCGGTGCGCGCAATGGACCTTGCCTACAGGATTACGCGAAGGGGCGGCACGACCGTGACCGCGGGCCTGCCGCCGCCGGATCAGTCGTTTGCGCTTCCTCAGGTCAACCTCGTCGCTGAGGAGCGAACGGTGAAAGGAAGCTACATCGGCACGTGCGTGCCAGTGCGTGACCTGCCCCGCTATATCGAGCTCTATCGACGCGGCAGGCTGCCCGTGGACCGCCTGATGAGCGGTCGGCTCAAGTTGGAGGAGATCAACGCCGGTTTTGACCGGCTTCGCGAAGGCAGGGCGGTTCGCCAAGTCGTGGTTTTCTGAGTGGTAGTGCTCTGACGTGAATCCATTCGAGTACATGCAGGCATTGACACAGATGTGGGCTCGCAGCGCACAAGGCTTCGCTGCGGCACAGCCGGGCATGTTTTCGGACCCGACCAAGGCTATGGACCTCCCCGCAGCCTTCTTCGATCCGCAGGGTGTCGCGGGCGCCAAAGAGGCTTTCGACAAGCTGTGGTCATCCGCGGTCGGAATCTCACAAACAATCACGCGCAGCATGGAGAAGGGTGAGAAGGTCGATCCTGCCGTCACCGAGCTGCTCGGCAAGCTGTTCGATCCGCGCGCCTGGTTTTCCAGCCTTGGCGGCATGGATGAGGCATTGCAGCGCATGGCCGAAGGGCCGCGCCTCGCTGACGTGTGGGACAACGAGCGCAAGCTGCTCAATCTGTTCACGGCCTGGACGGCGCTCCGCCAGCGCAGCATCGACCACAATACGATCATGCTGCAAGCCTGGATGGCGGCGGCCGGCGCTTTCGCAAAAACGCTCAACGAAAAGGCGGAACGCAAGGAGACGCTCGGCTCCTGGCGTGACATCCTCGCGCTTTGGGTCGAGACGGCGAATACCGCCCTGCTCGAAACTCAGCGTTCCGCGAGCTATCTCAAGAGCCAGCGGGAAATCCTCAAGGCGAGCACCGATCTGCGCCTGGCGCAGCAGGAGGTTGCGGCCTTCTACAGCGAGGTGTTCGGCCATCCCACGCGAGCGGAGCTCGACGATGTGCATCGCACGGTGACCGAGCTCCGGCGCGAGCTGCGCGCCCTCAAGCGCGCTGGCCATCGCGCATCCAACGAACAAATTGCAAAACAATCGCCGCCATGAGCAACGCCAAAGTGAGCAACGCCAAAGTGAGCAGCACCGAAGCGTCGAAGCCGCCCATGCCCGAGCAGGTCATGAGCGACGCGGCAATGCTTGGTGAGAGGATCGCGCGGGGCGCCGAGCTATTCGCCAGGCTGCGCGATGGCGACGTGAGCATTGCGACGACGCCGAAGGAGGAGGTGTGGCGGCAGGATAAGGTGACGCTGCATCATTATCGGGCGCTCACCGAGAAGAAGGTCCTCACTCCGGTGCTGATCGTGTATGGGCTCATCGGCCGCTACACCATGGCTGACCTGCAGGAGGACCGCTCTCTCGTTCGCAACCTGCTGAAGCTTGGCGTTGACCTCTATGTCGTCGATTGGGGCAATCCCTCGCGCGCCGATCGATGGCTTACGCTCGATGATTACATCGACGGATATCTGGCGGACTGCGTGCAGGTCATCTGCGAGCGGCACAACCTCGATAAAATAAGTCTCCTGGGCATCTGCGAAGGCGGCGTGTTCACCACGTGCTATGCGGCGCTGCATCCTGCAGCGGTCAAGACGCTCGTGCTCACCATTACCCCGATCGATTTTCACGGCGACACGCTCGAGAAGCGGCTTGGTCACGGCTTCATCAACATCTGGACGCGCAGCCTCGCGCCGGAAGATATCGACCGTCTGATCGATGCCTACGGCAATCTCCCCGGCGAGTTCATGGGCTCGGTGTTCTCGATGATGACGCCGATGCGCACGCTGATGAAGTACAATCTCGACATGCTGGAAGTGATGGACGACGAGAAGAAGTTCCTGAACTTTCTGCGGATGGAGAAATGGATCGCGGACCGCCCGCATCATCCTGGCGAAGCGGCCAAGCAGTGGCTCAAGGAGCTCTATCAGGACAACAAGCTCATCAAAAACGAATTCACGATCAATGGGGTGAAGGTCAACCTGCGCAACATCACGATGCCGGTCCTCAACGTGTACGCCAAGGACGACCACATCATTCCTCCGGCGACATCGCGGGCGTTGGGAACGAAGGTGGGCACAAAGGACTATTGCGAGCTGGCGCTGCCGGGAGGGCACGTAGGCGTATTCGTGGGCGGCAAGTCGCAGGCCCTGCTCGGCTCGGGAATCGCCGGGTGGCTGGTGGAGAGACAGTAGGGGGATGGCGCTCAAGAACAAGATCGTTTCCGCCGACGAAGCCGCGGCCATCATCCGCGACGGCGATACGGTGTGCGTCTCGGGCTTCGTCGGCATCGGCACGCCGGACGAGCTCATTCTTGCCCTCGAGCGCCGCTTCCTCAAGGAACGTCACCCGTCCGGTCTCACGCTGATGTTTGCCGCGGCGCCCGGGGACGGCAAGGACCGCGGGCTCAACTGCTTGGCCCACAAGGGCCTGCTCAAGCGGGTCGTGGGCGGCCATTGGAGCCTGGTGCCGAAAATATGCGCGCTCGCCTTGAACAACGAGATCGAGGCTTACAATCTTCCCCTGGGCTGCATCTCGCACCTATACCGAGAGATTGCCGCCCGCCGCCCCGGGACGATCACAAAGGTGGGGTTGCGCACCTTCGTCGATCCGCGCGTGCAGGGCGGTAAGATCAACAGCGCGACGACGGAGGATCTGGTTGAGCTTATGGAGATCGATGGGGAGGAATGGCTGCGTTACAAGGCGTTCCCGATCAACATCGCGTTCATCCGCGGCACCACCAGCGATCCCAACGGCAACATTACCATGGAGCGTGAGGCGCTCACGCTGGACAATCTCGCCGCTGCCATGGCCGCGAAGAACTCTCGCGGCTTTGTCATTGCGCAGGTCGAGCGCATCGCGGCCGCCGATTCTCTCAATCCGCGCGAGGTCCAGGTGCCCGGGATACTGGTCGATTGCGTCGTGCTGGGCGAAGCCCGGAATCACTTCCAGACCTACGGCACGCCCTATAACCATGCCTTCTCCGGCCGCCAGCGCGTCCCGCTCGACCGCATCGAGCCGATGGCGCTTGATGAGCGCAAAATCATCGCGCGCCGTTGCGCTTTCGATCTGCCGCTCGGGGGTGTCGTGAACCTGGGCATCGGAATGCCCGAGGGGGTCGCGTCGGTGGCCGCGGAGGAACGCATCCTCAAATACGTAACGCTCACCGCCGAGCCAGGCATCGTCGGCGGCATTCCGCAGGGCGGCCTTGACTTCGGCGCCGTGCTCAACCCTGAAGCGGTAATCCAGCAGAACCAGCAATTTGACTTTTACGACGGCGGCGGCCTCGATCTCGCGTGCCTTGGCATGGCACAGGCCGACCGCGATGGAAACGTCAATGTCAGCCGGTTTGGGCGCAGGCTGGCCGGCGCCGGCGGCTTCATCAACATCTCGCAGAACGCCAAGAAGCTGCTCTTTGCCGGCACGTTCACCGCCGGCGGCCTTAAGATTGAAGTCGCGGACCGCGAGCTTGTCATTGCGAGCGAAGGCGGCGCGCCGAAGTTCATCGAGAAAGTCGAGCAGATCACCTTTAGCGGCGCCTACGCTGCTGGGATGAGCCAGCCCGTATATTATGTGACCGAGCGGTGCGTCTTCCAGAGAACGTCCGACGGCATGGAGCTCATTGAAATCGCTCCAGGGATCGACCTGGAAAAGGATATCCTGGCGCATATGACGTTCAAGCCCATCGTGAGCAACCCGCGGCCCATGAACCCGCTGATTTTCAAGCCGGAACCGATGGGCCTGGAGCAGCTGTTGCTCGGCTTGAGCCTCGCCGAGCGCATCTCATTCGACCAAACGCGCAACACGATCTTCATCAATTTCGAGGGGTTCCAGGTCCGAACCGTAGCCGACGTCAACCTCATCCGCCGCGAGATGGAGGCGCGCTGCAAGGCGATTGGCCGCAAGGTTGCGCTCGTCGCCAACTATGACGGGTTCTATCTCGATCCGATGGTCAGCGACGCCTATTTCTCTATGATCACGTACATGCAGAACCGGTACTATTCGAGCGCGTCCCGCTACACCACGAGTGCATTCATGCGATTGAAGCTCGGCGCCGCACTTGCCGAGCGCAACCTCGCGCCGCATGTGTTCGAGACCTGGGCCGAAGCCCAGGTTTTCAGCACCGCCCAATCGCGCCCCTGATTGTGAAGGGCCGGGTTTCAAGGCTCCCCTGCCTCATGATGCACTGCCTCTTGCACCGTGGAGGATCGGCGGCTTGATGTTTTCCGGCTCCATGACCGCGCAAAAAATGGGCGCGCAAAAAGAAGACCCTGAGCTCGATCCCCAACCGGATCGGACGGGGAGCATCCTTGGCCTTTCTCTCACCGGCTTCCACGAGATGGCTTACGTGGAGTGGGGTCCGCAAGACGCGCGCGTTCCCGTCTTGTGCGTTCACGGGCTCAGCCGGCAAGGACGGGATTTCGATTACCTGGCGGCGGCGCTTGCCGCGATGGGACGACGCGTGGTCTGTCCGGATCTCGTCGGCCGGGGCCGCAGCGGCAGGCTGCGCAATCCGAACGAGTATGCGCTTCCGCAATACTGCGCCGACTTGAACGCGCTCATGGCGCGGCTGGACATCGAGGAGGTGGACTTCGTCGGAACGTCCCTTGGGGGGCTCATCGGCATGGTCATGGCGGGCCTTCCCGGAAACGCCTTCCGCCGCCTGGTGGTCAACGACATCGGGCCTTTTCTGCCCTGGCGGGGATTGGCGCGCATCGGGACCTATCTCAGCGCCATGCCGCCCGGCTTCCGCGACCTCGGGGAGGCAGAGGCTTACTTTCGCGAAGTTCTCGCCCCTTTTGGGGATTTGCCGGATGAGCGCTGGACGCACATCACACGCCATAGTGTGGCGTGGCATGCGAGCCGCGAGCGCTACGTCATGCTCTGCGATCCGCAGATCGTGCGCGCCTTTCGCAATCCCTGGCAGTACAGCCTCGATCTGTGGAAGTACTGGGCGGCCATCGAAGTCCCAATCCTCGTGATCCGAGGCGAGGATTCGGATTTGCTGCCGGGCGACCTTGCAAGGGACATGGTGCGCCGCAACCCGCGGGCGAGGATCGTCGAGATGGCGGGGTGCGGCCATGCGCCGCCGCTCATGCGCGCCGAACAGATCGCGTGCGTCTGCGAGTTTCTCAAAGCATAATTCTTGAAGCATAATTCTTGCGGGGTTCTGCCCTTTGGAAGAAAACGGCTGAAAGCCCATCGTGCCTGCGGGAGGACGACCATGAGCGCTATCGACATTTCCATCCCTGTTACTGGAGCCGACACAGCAAAGGATCGGCGGCGGCGGATCATCGCCATCGTTGGCGCATCCTCGGGCAACCTCGTCGAGTGGTACGATTTCTACGCTTACGCCTTCACTTCGATCTATTTTGCGTCGGCTTTCTTTCCCAGCGGCGATCCGACCAGCCAGCTTCTCGCAACCGCCGGAATTTTTGCGGTGGGCTTCTTCATGCGGCCTCTGGGAGGCTGGCTGTTTGGTTGGGTCGCCGACCGGCATGGGCGGCGCACTTCAATGATCATCTCGGTCCTGATGATGTGCGCGGGATCGCTCACGATTGCGGTGATGCCGACCCACGCGACCATCGGCGCGCTGGCGCCATTTTGTCTGCTGCTTGCCCGTCTGGTCCAAGGTCTCTCAGTCGGTGGTGAATATGGCACAGCTGCAACTTACATGAGTGAGGTCGCATCCAAAGGCAATCGGGGCTTCTACTCTTCGTTCCAGTATGTGACGCTGATCGGCGGGCAGTTGCTGGCCCTTCTCGTGCTTGCGGTGCTCCAGGCCGTCCTGAGCACCGACGAGTTGAAAGCCTGGGGGTGGCGCATTCCGTTCGTGATTGGGGCAGTGGCGGCCGTTGTCGCCATGTATCTACGCCGTTCACTCGCCGAGACCGCGTCCGCGGAGACGATGCACCGTAAAGAAGCCGGGTCGCTATCTGGACTGCTGCGAAATCATCCGCGTGCCGTGCTCCTCGTGCTTGCCTTCACCATGGGCGGCTCGCTCTACTTTTACACCTTCACCACATACATGCAGAAATATCTGGTCAACACGGCGCAGATGGACGCCCGGATTGTTACCTTCGTGATGACGATAGTCTTGATCGTTTTCATGCTGATGCAGCCCGCGTTTGGAGCGCTTTCCGACAGGATCGGGCGCAAAACCAACATGATCCTTTTTACCGCCTTGGGGACGCTGGCCGCGGCACCTCTGCTGTTTGTGCTTGGCAGCGTCACCAGCGCCTATGCGGCGTTCACCTTTGTCTTGATCGCGCTCATGATCGGGAGTTTCTATACGTCGATCAGCGGCGTGGTGAAGGCTGAGTTATTCCCGGCGGAGGTGCGCGCGCTTGGGGTGGGCTTCACCTACGCGGTCGCCAACGCGGCGTTCGGCGGCACAGCCGAATACGTGGCGCTGTGGCTCAAGTCGGCGGGCCGGGAGCCATGGTTTGCCTGGTATGTCGCCGGCATAGTCGCCATTGGCCTCGCCGCCTCTCTGATCATGCCGGACACCCGCAAATACGGATACCTGGAGGGAACCGGGCAGGTGGAGCGTTGATGACAGACCGCATGACTTGCGAGGCTCGCGCGCGATTGTTCTGTCTTCCGACGCCGTCATTCACTCGCTGTCATTCCGGGGCGACAACGCAGGCAGGCTTACGCAGCCTGCGTAAACTTGCCTGCGGGCGGCGAACCCGGAATGTAAATGTGAGACATCCAGAATGATGCCTTTGAATTTGCTGGCGTTCGCGCTGCTTGCAGCCGTGAGCGGACTTGCAACGGCCGCACGTGCCGAGACACCCGATGAATGGGTCGCACTTGGCGCTCGCGTTCACGGCGGCTTTGGCGCCTTCATTCCTGTCGGTATTCGGATTGGTCTCGACGCCCTTCAACGGCTCAATGCGAAGGCACGGGAGGTGAGCGTCATCTATTACGACAGCGACAAGGCCCCCTGTGCCTGCGTGGCCGATGGCGTGGCAATCGCCACGGTAGCCAGTGTAGGGCAACGTACGCTACAGGTCGTATCCGGCAAGGCTTCTGCGGGCGCTATGGCCGTCATCATCATCCGTCACAAGCAGACCGACGAATCCATGAAATATACGGTGGCCGACAGCTGGCTTCCGAAGCTGGCCGATTGGAATAAAACGTTGGATGCCCGCGGCCGATACGAGGCAGTGATGAAGGCGGACGGATTATTTGATGTGATGCCGGTGAAGTGAAGCCGGTGAACCAGCTCGCCTCAACGGCGCCGATCAGCCCTTGAAGGTCGGTTGGCGTGGGTGCACGCAGTCCCTGAAATCCGCGAAATCCTTCCACGCCGGCTCTGGCGCTTCGCAGCCGGCACGCGGCGCGTAGATCGAAGGTTCGTTCAACTGCATGGTTGGGATATAACGCGGGCAGTTCGGAAAAATTGCCCGCGCGGCAACACGGACGATGAGTTGTGCGCCGACGGTCTGGACCAGGAGCGGATCACGATCGCTCACGCTTGCCTCGCCGTTGACGCGCAGGCGCTGCGGTTTGCCGTGCATGGCGATGAACAGCAGTCCGGTGCTGGAGTTGACGAGAATATTGCCCAGGCTCTTGAACATGCCGTTGCCGTCGTAGTCGGGAAATGCGAGCTCGGATGGTCCGGTGATGCGCACGAAACCCGGCGCGCCGCCCTTGTAAGAGCAATCTGGCCGTCCCTGCGCATCCGCCGTTGCAAGGAAGAAATACGGTACGCTCTCGATGAAGGCTTTATCGTTTGGCGTGAACTGCGTGCGGGTGAGCTTCTCCTCCAACCGATCGGAAATCCGGCGACTGTTGAACTGGTCCTGCAGTCGCCGATTCCCGTCGTGATACATGATGCTGTCGGTCATGGTTGCCTCCAAAAGAGTGAAGAGGAGCTCGTATGAAGGGGTGGGTCAGGATCGGCGTGGGCGTTGCCGCTCTCCTAATCGGCGTTGGCTGGGCGATCATGACGGATTCCATCCGCAGATTTGCACGAGCCATTTCCATGGCTGGTGGCGCTCGGCATTGTCGGCGGTGGTGCCTTTTTTATGGCGGCGGTCTACGGTGGCATGCGAGCCCTTGGGTGGCTCGTGTCCAAGATCGTCACATGGACAAAACCGACGCAAGCGGAAGTGCGTACGCTTGATAGGCTTTTGCGTCACGGCCCACCGCTGCCGTCCGAAGCGACGGAGGCTTTTGCGTCGAATCAGGACGGGAATGCTCCAAAATCCGCTCATGACGATGAAGCAATCAAAAAAAGTGTTCGCCCCCACATCGCACGCGTAACCAGCAACCTGGCGGCAAGCTTTGCCGTGTCCGCCGCCATGGCAGCGCTGACGGATCGCCTGGCGCCGCCGAGCCTTGCACAGAACATGGCAATGCGAGTGGCGATCGCCGCCGTGCCCCTCGTGCTTTGCGCCCTGATTTCACGGCGTGTTCGATATTATCGTGACACCCTTATCGAGGCTGGAGCAACAAACACGGTCCGCTTGCTGTTGCTAGGCTATGCGGCCGCGATCGGGTTTGCATCGGGCATGGCGTTCATCGCGTGGCCCCAATTGTCGATCGCGCGCATCTTCCTTGTCCTGGCGGTGGCATTCGCCGTGGCGAGCCTGTGGGCTCACGGGATGCGACGCGAGCTTCCTGACTGGGCGGAGGGATTGATTGCTTCGCTGATTGTGATGTGCGCCGGCTTCGCGACCGCTTTTCTCTTGCAAATCATGGTCTGGCCGGACGGTATCGAATATTTCAAGTATGCCGTGGGGACGCGGGCGACGATTCCGGAGGACGCTACATCTGGTTCGAACGAGTGGGTGTGCTCCTTTTTTGCCGCGACGTATTTTGCCTTGGCGATCGGATCATACGTGAAGACGATAATGAAAGGTCGCGACATCTCCCTGACTTTCTTCTTCTTTCATCCAATTGGAGGATACGAGCCCTGGGTTGCGCCGCGCGACAAGATCATGGAAAGTCCTGTTGGGGTGTTAGGAGCCTTCGCGGTCTACTCGCGAATTCTGTTTCCGCTGGCAGTCGCTGTGTTCTTGCCGCTTATTTTGTAGATCCCTGAAAAACCCCGCTCCCGTGATCAGGTCGCGAGGGCCGTGCGTATTTAGCTGGACTTTCGAGCAAACTAAGGCGTAAGCTGATAAACAATCGATACGCCATCGCAAAGCGTTCGCCCTTCCATTCAAACTTGCTGAAGCGGAACCCATCCGGGTGTCCGTGGCCTCGCTCCGAAACAAGTCGGGCGAAAGGAAACACCGTGCAATTACCTGCAATGCTGCAAGGAGAATCGCTCACGCGCATGATGCAAGGCGCAGCCATTGGTGCCATCGCAACAATGGTCATCGGTTTTTCCTGGGGTGGATGGTCGCTCGGCAGCACCGCTCAAAAGATGGCGAAAGAACACTCAGAGCTGGCGGTCATAGCGGCGCTGGCACCCGTGTGCGCCGACAAATTCCGCGCTCTGCCTGATGCCGATGCGAAGAAGGTCGCGCTTTCCAAGGTCGAGTCCTGGAAGCGCCGGGATGAATTCCCCAAGGAATTCGTCACCCTGCCGGGTAAATCATACCCGAGCTCGGCGCTTGTGGACGCATGCTACACCCTTCTGGTCGCACCAAAGTCAGCCGCTCTGATGAGATGACTGTCACGAATTGACACAGCCGTAGGGTGCGCAAAGGCGCGCAATTCTGAACTCGCGCCGCAATGCGATTCATTTGATGCGCGCGCGATGCGCACGCGGTCAGGGCCACCGCTACTCTCGGCGCGTGGGCACGGCGCCGCGAAAGGGTATTGTTGGTCTCCGTACGGTGTTCGGCGCCTTTGCCCACCCTGTACGGCCGACCCCTATCGACTCGGAATTGCTTTTAGCCGCTGTTACGCAGTCCTGCGGCTATGCCGTTGATAGTCAGATGGATTGCGTGGACCACGCGCTCATCCACATCGCCGGCCCGGTGACGCTTCAGCAGCTCGATCTGGACATGGTTGAGCGGATCAAGGTAGGGAAAGCGGTTCTTGATCGAGCGCGCCAGCAAGGGATTCTGGTCGAGCAATGCTCGCTGGCCGGTGATGGCGAGCAGCATTTCAATCGTATGCTGCCATTCAGCACGCAGCCGCGGAAAGATGGATTCGCGCAGCTCGGTATCCTCGACGAGCTCCGCATAGCGTGAGGCAATTGCGATGTTGCTCTTCGCCAGCACCATATCCATGTTCGAGAGCAGCGTTTGAAAAAACGGCCACTCGCGGTACATCTGCCCTAATATTCTCATGCCGTCGTGCGGTCGCGCGGCAAGCCAGGCCTTGATCGCCGTTCCGAAGCCATACCAGCCCGGCAGCATGAGCCGGCATTGCGACCAGCCGAAGACCCAAGGGATGGCGCGCAGGTCCTCGATGCGTGTCGAGTTTTTGCGTGACGCGGGACGGCTGCCGATATTCAGATTGGCGATCTCTCCGATGACGGTTGATTCCCAGAAGTAGCGTTCGAACCCAGCCGTCTCGTATACGAGGTTCCGATACGCGCGATAGGCATGATTGGAGAGCTCCTCCATGGCGGCGAAGTGCTCCTCACGCGGCGCCGCTCGGTCTGACTGCAGGAGTGTTGCCTCCAGGGAGGCGGCAGCAAGAATTTCAAGGTTTCGCCCGCCCACCTCTGTGTGCGAATATTTCGCTGCGATCACCTCGCCCTGTTCGGTGATGCGGATCTGCCCTTGCACCGCCCCCGCGGGCTGCGCGAGGATGGCCTGATAACTCGGACCGCCGCCACGGCCGACGGATCCGCCACGGCCATGGAACAGACGCAGCGTGATCCCATGACGGCGGAAAGTGTTGACGAGCGCGATTTCTGCCTTGTAGAGCTCCCAGCCCGAGGTCAGGAAGCCGCCATCCTTATTGCTGTCGGAGTAACCGAGCATCACCTCCTGTGCGCGACCACGCCTTTCCAGGAGACAAACGTACTCCGGCACGGCAAGGAGCTCGTCCATTATGCTGCCGCAGTTACTCAGATCGGCGATCGTCTCGAACAGCGGGACAATGTTCACGTCGAGCTCGCACTCGCGCGGTCGCAGCAGCCCTGCCTCCTTGAGCAGCAGTGCTACCTCGAGAAGGTCCGACACTGCGTTCGTCTTCGAGATCACATAGTTGGGCACCGCGGCCTTGCCATAACGCCGGTGTGCGTCGGCTGCCTCGCGGAGGATGGTCAGCTCCGAGGCCGTCTCCGCGGAATAGCGAAGGTATGGTGAGGAAAGCAGTCGCGCGGTCTTGAGCTCCTCGCGCAGGAGGGAGATGCGGGCGGCTTCGGGGAGGTCGGCATAGTCCAAGTGAGGGCAAGTCATCTGGAACAGCTCGCCCACCGTGCGCTCATGCACTTCGGAATTCTGGCGCAGATCGACGCTCGCGAGATAAAAGCCGAAAGTGTTGGCGGCGCGACGCAGGCTCCGCAGCCGGCCACGCGCCAGCTTCGCAGAGCCATTGGCTGTGAGGGAACGATAAAGAATGCCGAGGTCGGCGACGAATTCGGCAGCCTCGGCATAAGGCGGCGCCTCGCCTACGGCATGGCGCGGCGCCTCCGCCTGCCCGAACGCCTGCGCCGTCGCCGCGAGGCGTGCATAGATTCCAGAGACAGCGAGACGATAAGGTTCGTTGCGGCGGTGCGGCGAGCGATCAGGCGAACGCTCCGCCAGCTCCCTGAGCTGATCGGATACAGTGACCTGTCGCGCGTCGAGCGATAGTTCGCCGCCCAAAAGATGCACTTCATCCAGATAGAATTGGAATGCGCGCCTGCTCTGCATGCCCAACGCCTGGCACAGCACCTCGGCGGTGACGAAGGGATTGCCGTCGCGGTCGCCGCCGATCCAGCTTCCGACGCTCAGGAATGAGGGCACCTCGAAGCCGTTCCAGGCGGGGTCTGCCGAAGCGAGCTGGTCTTCCAGGACCGCATAGAAGCGGGGCAGCTCGCGCAGAAAGGTGTAGTCGTAATAGGAAAGCCCGTTAGCTACCTCGTCTACGACCTTGAGTCTGCTCCCGCGCAGCATGCTGGTCTGCCATAGGGTGAGCACGGCGCAACGCAACGCCTCTTCATTTGCCGCCGTCTCCTCGGGGGTCAGCCGAACGCGGTCGCGCTCCGCCAGCAGGTGCGCCACCTCCATCTCACGATCGATCGTGCTCTTGCGCCTCACCTCCGTCGGATGGGCGGTGAGCACCGGGCAGACAATGGCATTCTTAAAGAAGCTCTGCAGCTTAGACCGGGAAATGGCCGCATCACGCGCGCGGGCGAGCGCGTACGCCATGGTGCCTTCGCGCGGTGCCGAAGCGGCGAGCGCGTGGGCTCTCGTTCGCCGGATGTGATGCTGGTCTTCGGCGATGTTCGCGAGCTGTGAAAAGTAGCTGAAAGCGCGGATGATCTGGATGCTGTGGCCGTGCGAGAGGCTGTTCAATATTGCCGTGAGCTCGCCTCGCGCGGATTCATCTTCGTCGCGGTGGAAACGGATCGAGGTCTGGCGAATGCGCTCAACGATTGCGAAAACAGGCTCGCCTTCCTGGCTGCGTACCGTATCGCCAAGAATGCGGCCGAGAAGGCGGATGTCCTCGCGTAACGGCAAATCCTTGTCAGGAGTTCTCAAGCATATCCATGATCACGAATTCGGGTATCAACCAGTGCTTGCTAACAATGTGACCATGCTTATCTAAACGCGTTGCCCGGTGCTCACTACGATCTGAGGGAGAGTACGATGCGAAAATCGGTCACAATCTTCCGCGCGGCAACCGCAGCTACGCTGTTAACAGGCGTAACGCTCTTTGGCTCATCAGGCCCGCAGGCCATGCCCCTGGCAGGGCCTTCTGGCCTCAAGTCGGCTATTCACCAACAAAACGCCATCCGAGAGGTGGGTTATGTGTGCCGACGAGGGTCGTATGGCCGTAGATGCTACTATGTTTCAAGTCCGCACCGGACTCTTCGTTACGAACGGCCCTATGATCCCTGGGATCAGACCAAGTACTTTGTAGGGAATTCCCATTATAATGTTTTCCAGTGGGGTGGCGCGATGGGGAACAAGTGAACATTCTGGCATTTGGGCCAGTACCCACTTTCTTTGGAGCATGGCTCGCATGTATCGGCAGGCGCCGGCCTGCTCCCTCTCCCCGCTCTTCGCGGGGAAGAGGACCGGGGTGAGGGGTTTGGATAGCCTCTCGAACTCCCTCACCCCGACCCTATCGGCACTCTAAGGCGGCCCAAGTCGGGGGAAAAGGAGCGCGCCGAGGATGCGGCTACGACCGAGTTTGCGATTCTGGGCCCGAGCGGCGGCGCGTGTTTTTGTGCCTGTGGCGAGCCCGGCGGGACTCGAACCCGCGACCCCATGATTAAAAGTCACGTGCTCTACCGGCTGAGCTACGGGCTCTTGCAAAAGGATCGCACGTTCCAGGAATGGCGCGGCGATCTCTCGCGTGCACGCGTGTGTAGGAGGCGGCCTGCCGCCGGTCAATAGAGGGCTGCGCGGCTGCGGGGCCTCACGACAACCGCGCCAAGGCCGCGCCAAGCCATGTTCGCCAAGCCATGTTCGCCAAGCCATGTTCGCGAAGCCGGTGGTCAAACGGCGGCACATGTGCGCTAATCTTCCGCCCTCGATGCCGGCCCTTCAGGAGTGCCGCCCATGCCCATCGTCAATCGCATTGCCGATTTCCATGGCGAGATCACCGCCTGGCGGCACGACATCCACGCCCATCCGGAGCTCCTCTACGACGTGCATCGCACGGCGAGCACTGTCGCTGACAAGCTCAGGAGCTTCGGCTGCGACGAGGTGGTGACCGGAATCGGGCGCACCGGCGTGGTCGGCGTCATTCGCGGCAGCCGAGCAGGCGAGGGGGGCCGGGTGATAGGGCTGCGCGCCGACATGGACGCGTTGCCTATCGAGGAAGCCAGCGGCGTCCCCTACAAGTTGACCGTCGCGGGCAAGATGCATGCCTGCGGCCACGACGGCCACACCGCAATGCTGCTCGGCGCGGCGCGCTATCTCGCGGAGACCCGCAACTTTGCCGGCAGCGCCGTCGTGATCTTCCAGCCGGCCGAGGAGGGCGGCGCCGGCGGCGCAGCCATGGTGCAGGATGGCCTGATGGAGCGCTTCCGCATCGAGGAAGTCTACGGCATGCACAATTACCCCGGCCTGCCGGTCGGCCAATTCGCCTTGCGCGCCGGGCCGCTGATGGCGGCAGCCGATCGCATCAGCATCGAGATCGAAGGACGCGGCGGACATGCCGCGCGGCCGCATGCATCCATCGATACCGTCCTGGTCGGCGCGCAGATCATCAACCAGATCCAATCCATCGTTGCCCGCAACATCGATCCGCTTGAAGCGGCCGTGATCTCAATCTGCGTGTTTCAGGCCGGCTCGACCGACAACGTGATACCGCAAACCGCGCTCCTGCGCGGCACGGCGCGCAGCTTCACGCCACAGGTACGCGACCAACTCGAGGGTCGCTTGCAGGAGGTCGTCACCGGCACTGCCCAGCTATATGGAGCAACCGCCAAGCTCAACTATCGCCGCGATTACCCTGTGACCCGAAACCATGAGCGCCAAGCGGCCTTCGCAGCATCAGTCGCAGTGGAAGTGGCTGGACGCGAGCGGGTCGATGATCACGTTGCTCCCGTCATGGGCGCGGAAGATTTCTCCTTCATGCTGGAAGCGCGCCCGGGCGCCTTCATCTTCGTCGGCAACGGCGCTACTGCCGGACTTCATCATCCGGCATACGACTTCAACGATGAAACCATCCCGTTCGGGACGTCATATTGGGCGAAGCTGGTTGAGATGGCGCTGCCGGCTTAAGTCAGCGATCCGGGGTCAGGACATTGCCCACGCTCGGGTTGTCGGCGGTATTGTTGCCCGCCCGAGCCGACAGCGCCCTCGCCATCTTCTCTTCCACGCCGCGCCAGTACGCGAATTCGTTGAACCGGGAGCCTTCAAGCGTGGCGATGGCGACGGCTGCAACGAATGGCAAGCTCTGCACCAGCAGGACCAGCGCGAAGATGTTGATCTCATCGATCTGCTTGTGATTGGTGATCACCACGGTGGCGGCGCCGGCAATGAGCAGCATTGCCATCACAGCTTCCCAGAATGCCGGGAAGTCCGGCCCTTTGCGCGTAGCGCCACCTTTGGCCGTGCGCATGAAGGGGAGGCTCTCCTTCCACATGCCACAGCCGACGGCGCGTGCGACCGTCCATTGCACCGCCATTGCGGCAATCACTGCTCCGATCATCTGTCCAAACGAGATCGAGACGCGCAGGCGATGGAGCGCGATGAAATGCACAAGCGTGACAAGAAAGGCGGCAAGGATCGGAATGGTCAGAATTTGATCGGGAATGGCAATGCCGGCAAAGGCGACAACCGGCACCCAGGCGATGTTGAGCATGGCCACCAATACCCCGAGCGCCTCCGCGCCGAGCCAGTTCAGCCAACCAAAACTGAATTCGCGCTTCTGCTGGCCCGTCAGGTCGCCGGCGCCAGGGAGCAGGAATGGCCAGTGCTTCTTGATGATCTGCAGGCCGCCATAGGCCCAGCGGTAGCGCTGCTTCTTGTAGGCGTCGAACGTGTCGGGCAGGAGACCGTGACCATACCGTCGATTGGTGTAATGGATTTGCCACCCGTGCTCGAGCAGATGCAGACCGAGATCGCAATCCTCGACAATGGTGTCACTCGACCAGCTTCCGGCTGTGATGAGCGCCTCGCGACGGATCAGGCACATCGTGCCGTGCACGATGATCGCGTTGGCCTCGTTTCGCTGCACCATGCCGATGTCAAAAAAGCCGGCGTACTCGCCGTTCATAGCGTGATGCATGAGGCTGCGCCGGCCGTCGCGGTGATCCTGCGGCGCCTGCACCATGCCCACCCGCGGGTCGATGAACGCGGGCACCAGGTTCTTGAGCCAGTCGGGACAGACGACGTAGTCCGCGTCGATGACGGCGATGATCTCGGCATCGGACGCGGTATGCGCGAGCGCAAGCCGCAGCGCTCCCGCCTTGAATCCCACGACGTTGTCCTGGTTGATGAATTTGAACCGTTCACCAAGCGCGCGGCAGTGATCCTCGATCGGCCGCCAGCAGGCTGGATCGGGCGTATTATTGATCACAATGACGCATTCGAAATCGGGATAGTCCAGCCGGGCGAGCGCATCGAGCGTGGCCTTGAGCATTTCCGGCGGCTCACGATGGGCGGGAACGTGAATCGAAACCTTCGGCGCAAAGCCGGCGGCTGGCGCAAGCCCGGTCTCGACCAGGCGGCGGGGACGGCGGCCGAAAGCCACGGCTGCGATCTCCTCGATGCGCTTGAGCGCAATCGCGATCAGCGGGATGAGGAGCGCAATGCCGAGCCCCAGCGCGAAAGCGGAGCCGGGCACGAAATAATGCCTCTCCCAGAATGCAAAGATCGCGGCAAACCACGCCCCGGCGACGTTGGCCGCGACGGCCAGCACGAAAGCCTCGGCGCCCGTCGCGCGGCTTCTGGCAAGGATCGGCAACGAAAGCAGGAGGCCGAGCAGGAGCGCCAGACTCGCCACCTTCCAGTGGTCGCGATCCTGCACCAGGCCCACCCAGCTGAACTTGGGCTCGCGATGCGCGTCGAACAGGCCCCAATACATGCCAACGCTGCCTTCATTGGTTTTCCACGGCTGATCGAAGGCCTCGATGATGTTGTAGTCGATGCCGTAGGCCTCGGCGCGCGAGATGAAATCGCGCAGCACCGTTGCCTGCTCGATGCGTCCGGGATTGGCGCGCAACATGTTATAGCCAGCACTGGGCCAGCCGAATTCGGCAATCACGATACGCTTGCCGGGGTGCGTGCGGCGCAACTTGTCATAGAATTGAATCGTCCGATCGACCACTTCGGCCGTTGGAACGCCTTCCCAGTACGGAAGGATATGCGCGGCGATGAAATCGACGGCCGAAGCGAGCTCAGGATGCTCGATCCACACCGACCAGATTTCGCCGGTGGTTACGGGGACTGGTGACTGCCGCTTCACCCGCTGAATGAGCGCGATGAGCTCAGGGACCGATTTCTCCGCCCGATAGATCGTCTCGTTACCAACGACGATCGCGTTGACGTTGCGATTGCGCCGCGCGAATTCTATCGCTGCCTGGATTTCCCGCTCGTTGCGCGCCTCGTTCTTGTCGATCCAGATGCCGAGCGCGACTTTCAGCCCGAACTCCGCCGCGATGCCGGGCACAAGCTCGCCGCCTGCTGTCGTGCTGTAGGTGCGGATCGCCTGCGTATAGGAACTGAGGACTTTCAGATCGGCCCGGATCTGCTGCTCGGTCGGGCGATCTCCACGATCCGGGTGCTGTGAGCGGGTGTAGGGCGAGTAGGAGACGCTGGCCAGCGGGTTTTCGATATTGGCGATCGCCTGGTGCCGTTGGAGCAATGCCCATAAAGCGGCATGCACGCAGACAACGAACGCCACCACAGCAGCGACGGTGCGCATGGAAGGCTAACCACGCCCGGCAGGAAAGCAGGGACAGAACCCGTCCCCTGGGTTCAACCAAGATCGCGAGCAGCGTACCTCAGTTGCGGATGTTTGTGCAAGTAGCCAACAGTCATGGCGCTTTCAAGGAACACAATCGAGCTGCAAAAAAATGGTTCCTCGCCGAGCTAAAAACAGTCTTTCTGAATATTTGTACAGCTTTCGAGCTCTTCGTAGCTACCGATTGGTGGTGCCGCTCGGAACGGCCGCGGTGCCCTGCAACTCCATGGCCGGATTGAGCCAGCAGGCATGGACGCGGCTGTGCAGCGTGTCGGGTGCTTTCGGATCAATGCTTCCCTGCTTCACGACGCAGCGAAAGGTCGCCTGAATATGCCCGGCCGGACAACCGAACCGGTCGTAGAGATCGAGATGACGAAAGGCGGTATCCAAGTCATCTCGCCACAGCAGGCTTACGACGCGCCGGCCGAGCCACAGGCATTCCGGATTTCCGGCAGGGCCGGCAAGCAGCTTCTCGGCTTCGGCAAAGTCATCGGGCTTCTTTTGGTTTTCCTTGGTGTCACTCGCCTGCGGCTTCTCCGCTGGTTTCTGCTCGGGGGTCTGTGCAAACGTCGCATTGACGACAGACAAAGCCAGCGCCGCGGCGAGAACCGCGACGAGGATACGCGTACCGATAAGAGGCATGTTGGCTCTTGCGTTTGGCAGTCGTTCTGGCGTTGGGCCGGGTCTCATTGTGCGATACCGACTGCGATACCGGCCGGATGGGTCGGGATTGCGGCGGAAAGGCGAGGGTGCGTGGCGATTAAAGCAGGCGGATGACCGGCCGCCAAGCAAATTGCAAGCAAATCGCAAGCACGGCGCAGGCCGGCCACCGTAGCGTGATCGATGGCCGTTGCCTTGCAGCCACGGCTGCGGGCGCGCTAAGCGACACGCAGGCATTATATTCCCGCGCGCGGGTTTGCGGGCAGCGAGGCTGGACAAGGATCGATGAGCACCGCGACCACGCTGTTTGCGCTTGCAGCAGCGGCGATCATTGGCTGGTGGGCATGGCTCGGCGCCGCGGTCCAGATGCCGGCGTCGCCCTTCTCGCGTGGCGAGAAGGTGCATTGCATCTCCTACGCGCCCTTCCGCGGCGATCAGAGCCCATTCGGGCCGGACATTCCGATCGATCCCGAGCAGATCGCAGCCGACCTGGCGCAGCTCAAGGACATCACCGGCTGCGTGCGAACCTATTCCATCGATCATGGCCTCGATCGCATCGCCGAAATCGCCAAGCGCAATGGCATGCGCGTGCTCCAAGGCCTGTGGCTGTCAAGTTTCCCGGAGCTCAATCGCAAGCAGATCGACGCCACGGTAAGGCTTGCCAAGCAATTCCCTGACACGATCGCCGCGATCATCGTCGGTAATGAGGTCTTGTTGCGGGGAGAAATGTCGCCGCGCGACCTTGCCCGCAGCATCCGTGAAGTCAAATCGCAGGTGTCCATGCCGGTGACTTACGCGGATGTCTGGGAATTCTGGTTGCGCTATCGCGAGATTGCCGCCGAGGTGGATTTCATCACCATTCATATTCTGCCCTACTGGGAGGACTTTCCCATCGCCGCGACAAGCGCCGCCCGGCACGTGGATGCAATCCGCGCCCGGGTCGCGGCGGCTTTTCCGGAGAAGGAAATCTTCGTCGGAGAATTCGGCTGGCCCAGCGCCGGTCGCATGCGGGAAGCAGCATTGCCCTCGCCGATCAACCAGGCACGCGCCATGCACGAAGTGCTGATGCTTGCGAGAAGCTCGAATTATCGCATCAACCTCATCGAGGCTTATGACCAGCCCTGGAAACGCCAGCTGGAAGGGACCGTCGGCGGCCATTGGGGGCTGTTCGATGCATATCGCCGCAATGCCAAATTCAGTTGGGGCGGTAATGTCTCCAACCATCCCTATTGGGAGTGGCAAGCGGCGAGCGGTGCGGGACTGGCGGCGGCAATCTTTGCCGCCGCTTTCGTTTCTCTCCGGCGCGGCGGCGGCACGAACCGTCCCACCTTCTGGCTGCGGATCGCGGTGATCGCGGTAGTCTCTGGCAGCCTGATCGGCTGGAGCATTGAGAATGTCGCGCAGGAGAGCCTCGGGGCAGGGGGTTGGCTGCGCTCCCTTGGCTGGGCATCTGCTGCGCTTTTCTTGCCGATCCTGTGCGCAGCTGCCCTCGGATCGGGTGCGGCAGTGCCCGCTTTCGCGCAAGTCATGAACCTGAGGCCGGGGCCGGGCTGTGGGGCTGTCGCGCTGGGGATCGGTATCCTCCTGACAATCCTCGTTCTCCTCGCGCTGCCGGCTGCGCTCGCTCTGGTCTTCGACCCGCGGTACCGCGATTTTCCATTCGCGCCACTTGTCGGGGCAGCAGTGCCGCTGCTTTTCCTCGCCAGATGGACGTCGCGTCCGAAAGCTCCGGCCGCGGAGCTGACCATTGCTGCGACAATCGGAATCTCGGCAGTGTACATCGTGCTCAACGAGGGCTTCGCCAATTGGCAGGCGTGTTGGTTCTGCCTCGGTTTGCTTATCCTGGCGTTCATTCTGCTTCGGGCGCCCTGCGCGCCAGGCTGAGCATCATCAGCGCGGCGGCGAGGCCGGCGAGGCTTGTATCGTGCAACACAAGCCCGAATGCTGTCGCGACGAGCGCGAACGAGAAAAGGAGGATCGACGGATGCACCAGATTGAGAACGCCCGCGGCGACCGCGCTCCATCCGAAAACCGAGTGCCTGAACAGCACGATAGCGAGCTTGCGCGACCAGCAGGTCCAGGTATCAAGCCCGGCTTGGATCCCGGTTTGGCACGCCTGCGCCACCTGCGAATTTTCTATGACGAGATAGCGCAGGTAGAACGCCTCGCCGAGCGAGAGGAAGCCCACAATCAGCAGCCAGTTCGTCTGTCGCGCGGTGGGAAGAAACAATCGAGGCGCCATGGTTGATCGTGCCGCGACATTGCCTCAGGAACAACCCCGCGCCATGTCGCAACTGTTCGTCGCGAAATCGAAAACTCGCCCTAATGCGTGAGCGCACCTGCCTTGCCATTGTGCTCGCGGCCGGCGAAGGGACGCGCATGCACTCGGCGCAGCCGAAGGTGCTGCATGCCATCGCCGGCCGGTCGCTGCTCGCTCATACGCTTGATGCGGTACACAAGGCAGGCCAGACCAACACCGCGGTCGTCGTTGGCCCAGGCGCGGAGGGCGTGATTGCGGAGGCAAAGAGCATTCTGCCGGATGCCGAGATTTTCGTGCAGGGCGAGCGGCGCGGAACGGCGCATGCCGTGTTGGCGGCGAGGAGCGCCATCGCCCGCGAGCCGGACGACGTCCTGGTCGTCTTTGGGGACACGCCGCTCATCCGTCCGCAGACTCTGTCGCGCATGCGCCACGCTCTGGCGCAAGGCGCCGCTCTAGTCGTGCTCGCCTTTCGGCCAACGGATCCGACCGGCTACGGCCGGATTCTGATGACAGGCGGCGGCGAAATCACCGGCATTCGCGAGGAGCTCGACGCGGGCGCGGACGAGCGAAAGATCCGGCTGTGCAATGCCGGACTGATGGCCTTCGCGGGCGCGAGCGCGCTTGCGATCCTCGACCGGATCGGAAACGACAATCGCAAAAGCGAATTCTACCTGACCGATGCTATTTCGATTGTTCGCGCGATGGGGCGCAGCATTGTCGTGATCGAAGCCGAGGAGGATGAGGTGCGAGGCGTCAACACCAAGTCGCAGCTTGCCGAGACGCAAGCCGTGCTGCAGCAGCGCTTGCGCAAGGCAGCAATGGACGCAGGCGTCACTCTGGTAGCCCCGGAGACGGTTTTCCTGTCAACCGACACCACGTTCGGGCGGGATGTGGTGGTCGAGCCCTTCGTGGTTTTCGGGCCTGGCGTTTCGGTCGGGGACAACGCGGTCATTCGCTCGTTCTCGCACCTCGACCGCGCGCGGGTGGGAACGGGAGCCTCGGTAGGCCCTTATGCGAGGCTTCGCCCAGGGGCATGGCTTGAGGCAGACGTGCACATTGGCAATTTCGTCGAGATCAAGGAGGCGGTGATCGAGACGGGCGCCAAAGCCAATCACCTCAGCTATATCGGAGACGCGCGGGTAGGGGCGGGGGCAAATGTCGGCGCCGGCACCATCACCTGCAATTACGACGGCGTTGCCAAGCACCGCACGGAGATCGGCAAGAACGCGTTCATCGGCTCGAACTCGGCGCTGGTTGCGCCCGTCAAGGTGGGGGACGGCGCCTATGTCGGGTCCGGCTCCGTGATCACGCAGGATGTGCCGGCGGATGCGCTCGCCGTCGCCCGGGGGCGGCAGGTGATCAAGGAGGGATGGGCGCAGCGCTTGCACGAATTGAAGCGGCTGGTGAAGAAGAAGGACTAAGCTCGCCTTCCAACAGGCTGTGGTAAAAGACCGAACCGGGCATCACTGCCCGTTAGTCCATTTGTCACAATTTGACAGATATCTTGCCTTTTCGTTCCACCCTCAAGGCCGGACAAGCCGGCATTTGCTACCACTCATCGTAGCGCCTCTTGGAGGGCTGCTCGCATGTGCGGAATTGTCGGCATTCTCGGGCGTGAGCCGGTTGCGCCTCTGCTCGTGGACGCGCTCAAACGCTTGGAGTACCGGGGCTATGATTCCGCGGGGGTGGCCACGCTGGAGCATGGCCAGCTGGCGCGCCGGCGCGCCGAGGGCAAGCTGCGCAATCTGGAAGCGCGGCTTGCCCGCGAGCCGCTCGCGGGGACGATCGGCATCGGCCATACCCGTTGGGCAACGCATGGGCGTCCGACGGAAACGAACGCGCATCCGCACGCCACCGAGCGTCTCGCCGTCGTGCACAATGGGATCATCGAAAATTTCCGCGAGCTCCGCGATGAGCTCGAGAAAAGCGGCGCAAAGTTCGGCTCGGAAACCGACACCGAGGTGGTCGCGCATCTCGTCACTCAGGAGATGAGGAACGGGCATTCTCCTCGGGAAGCCGTCGCGGCGGCACTGCCGCGGCTGCGCGGCGCCTTCGCGCTCGCCTTCCTGTTCACGGGCGAGGAGGATCTTCTCATTGGCGCGCGCAAAGGCTCGCCATTGGCGATCGGCTATGGCGAGGGCGAGATGTTTCTTGGCTCCGACGCCATCGCACTTGCGCCATTCACCGACGCCGTTTCCTATCTCGAAGATGGCGATTGCGCCGTGCTTACGCGCAGCGGCGCCGAAGTCAGCGATGCCAAGGGAAGCAAGGTCGAGCGCGCCGTGCTGCGGTCCTCCGCTTCCGCCTTCCTGGTTGACAAGGGCAACTACCGTCACTTCATGGCGAAGGAGATCCATGAGCAGCCCGAAGTGGTGGGCCACACCCTCGCTCATTATCTCGACATGGCGGCGGAGCGCGTGCTGCTGCCGGTCGAGCTCCCCTTCGACCCGCGGCGGCTTCAACGCGTGTCGATCTCTGCCTGCGGGACGTCCTTTTATGCCGGGCTGGTGGCCAAATACTGGTTCGAGCGGTTTGCCCGGCTGCCGGTCGACATCGATGTTGCTTCCGAGTTTCGCTACCGGGATGCTCCGCTGCAGCCGGACGGTCTGGCGGTTTTCGTCTCGCAATCCGGTGAGACTGCCGACACGCTCGCGACGTTGCGCTACGCCAAGGAGCACCAGCAGCGTGTGCTTGCCATCGTCAATGTGCCAACATCGACCATCGCGCGCGAAAGCGATGTCGTGATGCCGACGCTGGCAGGTCCTGAAATCTGCGTTGCTTCCAGCAAGGCGTTCACCTGTCAGCTCGCGGTTCTGGCCTGCCTCGCGGTCGCAGCCGGCCGCGCCCGCGGCGTGTTGTCGGAGCAGGACGAGCGAACGCTCGTCCATGCCTTGATCGAGGTGCCGCGCCTGATGAACGAGGCTCTGGCGCTGGAGCCGCAAATCGAGCGTCTGGCTGTTGATCTCGCCAAAAGCCGCAACGTGCTCTATCTCGGTCGCGGCACGAGCTTTCCGCTCGCATTGGAGGGCGCGCTCAAGCTCAAGGAAATCTCCTATATCCATGCCGAGGGCTATGCGGCCGGCGAGCTCAAGCACGGACCAATCGCGCTCATCGACGAGCAAATGCCCGTCATCATCATTGCGCCCCATGACCGCATCTTTGAAAAGACACTGTCCAACCTGCAGGAGGTGGCGGCGCGCCGAGGAAAAATCATCCTGATCACGGATGCCAAGGGGGCGCATGAAGTGCGCGAGGATGCATTGCCTACGATCATTCTTCCCGCTATGCCAGCGACGGTGACGCCACTGGTGTACGCGATCCCAGTGCAGTTGATCGCGTATCATACGGCGGTGGTGATGGGCACCGATGTTGACCAGCCGCGCAATCTTGCCAAATCGGTCACAGTGGAATGATGACTTTTCAGTTTTCCTCCAGCGTTGAGGCATTCGTTGCCGCATGAGCGAGCTTGAGCAGAATTCAAGAAGTTTGAATCGCATCGCCGGCAACCAGGCGAAGCTCGAGCCCGACAAGCGTTCCCATCAGGGGATGGTCGCGCGGCTGCGCAATTATTTTCTCACCGGCCTTGTGCTGGTGGGCCCGGTCTACATCACCATCGGTCTCACCTGGTGGTTCATAAACTGGGTGGACGATCTGGTAAGGCCAATCATCCCCGTTGCCTACCGGCCGGAGACCTACCTGCCGGTAAAAATTCCCGGCACTGGCCTTGTGGTCGCACTTGTTGCATTGACCTTGCTTGGCTTCTTGACGGCAAACTTTGTCGGCCGCAAGCTCGTCGCGGCGAGCGAGACTATTCTCCATCGCATGCCGGTGGTGCGTCCGCTCTATAAGAGCCTCAAGCAAATCTTCGAGACCTTGTTCGCCAAAGGCGGATCAAGCTTCCGCCGCGTCGGCCTTGTTGAATTTCCTTCTCCTGGAATGTGGTCGCTGATCTTTCTGTCCAGCTCGGCGAGTACCGAGATTGCGACCCGCCTTCCTGACGGCGAGCACGTTGCTGCCTTCATGCCGTGCACGCCCAATCCGACCACCGGCTTCTTTTTCTATGTGCCGCGCCGCGACATCATCGATCTCGATCTCACGGTTGAGGCGGCAATGACGCTGATCATGTCCGCCGGAATGGTGCAGCCCGGCGGTTCTGACCCGCAAAAGCTCGCCGCTCTCGCCGAAACTGCACGCGCGACGCGCGCTGTTGTCGCGCCGCGTACAGCTCCCGTCAAATAAGGATTTGTTTCTGCGACCAGCTTGCTCCCTCGGTGGGGCGTGTTAAGTTTGGCTTGCATGGATGGAGGGCACCGATGGGTTTCATTCAAACAATAGAGTTCTGGCTTCCACAATTATGTGAATTTCTCGGGCCGATCGGCGCGCTCGGAGTACTGGTACTGGTACCTGTTCTTCATCCTGGTGGCGTTTGCGACGGGGCTGATCGACTTTGCGTTATTTCCGCGATCGAATATATCGCCGATCAACACCATTGCGGAGCTGGCGCTTCTGTTGCCTACTCTGGCAGTTTCGGTTCGACGATTGCACGATCTTGATCGCTCCGGGTGGTGGCTCTTTCTTGGCCTGATACCGCTTATCGGTGCGATCTGGCTTCTGGTCTGGTTCTGCACGCGGGGAACTGTAGGCCCTAACCGCTTCGGGGCCGATCCCTTGTCCGGCACGGCGGTAACTGGCGCGCTGGCCTAGTGCATCAGCCGGCGCGCAGAAGCCTGATCGCTTCATCGCGTTCAAAGATATAGAGCAGGTTGCGCAGCGCCTGCCCGCGGGCGCTGGTCAGGCCGGGATCGCGTGCGAGCACCAGAGCAGCGTCATCGCGGGCCGGACCGACGAACTTGGCGTGGGTCTCGATGCGCGCAATCCGGAAGCCGGGCATTCCCGATTGCCGCGTGCCAAGGACGTCCCCCTCTCCGCGCAGCTTGAGATCCTCCTCCGCAATGCGAAAGCCGTCGTCGCTCTCGCGCATGATCGAAAGACGCGCTTTGGCGCTCAAGGACAGCGGCGGTTTGTAGAGGAGGAGACAGGTGGATCGCTGGGCGCCGCGTCCTATGCGACCGCGCAGCTGATGCAACTGCGCGAGCCCGAAGCGCTCGGCGTGCTCGATGACCATCACTGTCGCCTCCGGTACATCGACGCCGACTTCAATGACGGTGGTCGCAATAAGAAGCCGCGTCTCTCCCCCCGCGAAGCCTGCCATTGCAGCGTCTTTCTCGGCACCCTTCATGCGGCCGTGCAGGAGGCCGACCACCGGGCCGAATCGCTGCGCCAGGGCCACGAACCGATCCTGCGCCGCCACAAGATCCATATTTTCAGATTCTTCGACCAATGGGCAGACCCAATAGACGCGATGGCCTGCCGCCAGCGCCCGTTCCACGGCATCGATCACCTCGCCGATGCGCTCGAGAGGAACAGTGCGGGTATCGATGGGCTGCCGGCCGGCGGGTTTTTCACGCAGCTCCGAGGCCTCCATGTCGCCAAAATAGGTCAAGACCAGCGTGCGTGGGATCGGCGTTGCCGTCATCACCAGAACATCAACGGCCTCGCCTTTCCTCGCCAGCGCGAGACGTTGATGCACCCCGAACCGATGCTGCTCGTCGACAATGGCAAGCGCCAGATCGCGAAAAGCGACATCGTCCTGGAACAGGGCATGCGTTCCAACGAGCATGTGAATATCGCCAAGCGCAAGCTGTTCGAGGATGACGCTGCGTTCACCGCCGCGTTCGCGGCCGGTCAGAATGGCGACATGGATTCCCGCCGCCGCTGCAAGTGGCGCGATGGTGTTGAAGTGCTGGCGCGCCAAGAGCTCCGTCGGCGCCATCATCGCAGCCTGCCGCCCGCTCTCTATCACGGCAGCCGCGGCAAGCAGCGCTACGACCGTCTTGCCCGATCCGACGTCGCCTTGCAGCAGCCGCAACATGCGTTCGGGTTTGGCCAAATCGGCGACGATGTCTGATACCGCCTGCGTCTGCGATCGCGTCAGCGAATAAGGGAGGGCCTCGATCAATTTTTTCCGCAACCGTCCACTGGCAATGCTTGCCCTGCCGGCGGGGCGGCGCATCTGCGCACGCACCAGCGCCAATGCAAGCTGGCCTGCCAAGAGCTCGTCGTAGGCAAGGCGCGACCATGCTGATCTGTCCGGCAGCACATCGTCCGGTTGCGCAGGACGATGCAACGCATGCAGTGCTTCGATGAAGGAGGGGAACCGCTCGCGCGCCACCCAACTCGCGTCCTGCCATTCCGGCATGTCTGGCACGCGAGCGAGCGCAGCGTTCGCCGCTTTGCCGATCACAGTGAGACTTAGTCCTTCGGTAAGAGGGTATACCGGCTCCACCAGCGGGAGTTTCGCCAATTCCCCCTCGGCGACGATGCGATCGGGATGCACCATCTGCCGCATCCCATCGTAGAGCTCGACCCTCCCCGAGACGTATCTGTGCTCGCCAACGGGCAGGAGCTTTTGCAGGTAATCCCTGCGCGCAGTGAAGAACGTCAGAATGAGATCGCCGGTCTCGTCGCTCGTATAAACCTGGTAGGGAGCGCGCGAACGATGCGGCGGGGGCGCCCGGTGGCGGTCGATGGTGACAGCGACGGTGACGACGCTGTCGGGCACGACATCACGCAATTTTGGCCGCGCGCGGCGGTCGATCACCCCGGTAGGCAAATGGAGCAGCAGGTCCAGGACGCGAGCCCTGTCGTCTCGGCCGAGCAGCCGGCCGAAGAGCTTGTCCAGCTTTGGTCCGACGCCGGCAAGGGTTGCGATCGGCGCGAACAGTGGATTGAGCAGACTGGGCCGCATTCGGGTTTCCGGCAGCGTTGGCGCTCATGCTCGCGCGGCAGCAGCCGCAGCGCAACGCGCGAGACGCCAGCGGCGCGGCGACGCCCTGACATTCTCTATCGGCGTCGTTATATCAAGCCGTGCCCGGCTCGTCCGGGCTTTTGGCATTGGCTCCCGAGGCTCAACACGAAAACATGACGCGATCGGTTTCAAACGAAGGCCTCGACGCCCGCCGCCGCAGGATTTTGTTCCGCGCCTGGCATCGCGGCATGCGGGAAGTGGACCTCATCATGGGTCGCTTTGCCGAGACTGCAATCGCGCAGTTGACGCCTGAGGAGCTCGCTGAATTCGAGCGCCTCCTGGAAGTTCCGGATCGCGAGGTCCTTGCCTGGGTCACCGGGGAGGCAGAGGTGTGCGCGGATTTCGATACAACCTTGTTTCGCCGGCTGCGCGATTTCAACCGTCGCGGCGAAGGCGTCCGCTGATGGCGCCGCGCAATCCGGCAGATCGTCTCGTTGCAGGCCGGCCGCTCAACCTGATGGGCGTCGCCGAGGGCGCGCAAGGGCTCGTTATCGGCGATCTCGCCCGCGCGCTGGCAGCGCGTGCTCAAGCTCCGGCCGTGAGCCTCGTCGTCATCTGCCGCGACGGCGGGCGATTGGCGGCGCTTGCCCGCGCTCTTGCATTCTTCGCCCCGGAACTGGCGATGCTCGAATTCCCGGCCTGGGATTGTCTGCCCTATGATCGGGTCTCCCCGCACGCGACCTTCGTCGCCCAGCGCATGATGGCGCTGTCACGTCTGGCGCGCCGCAAGGCCGACCGCTCCTCGGTTCTCCTCACGACCGTAAGCGCCGCGCTACAGCGCGTGCCCGGGCGTGAATTCATGCTGCAACAGTCGCGGTCGGTCGCTCCCGGCAACGTGCTCGCCATGGACGGAATTACCGGCTGGCTCGAGCTCAACGGCTTTGTGCGAACGCCGACGGTGCGCGAGGCTGGCGATTACGCGGTACGCGGCGGCATCATCGATCTCTACGCGCCGGGAAGCAGCGAGCCGGTCCGCCTCGACTTCTTCGGCGACACTTTGGAGACCATTCGCAGCTTCGATCCGGAGAGCCAGCGCACGACCGGCCAGTTGCACGGCCTCGATCTCGTTCCGGTTTCGGAGCTCCAACTCACGGCCGAGGCGATCAAGCGGTTTCGCCTGGGTTACGTCGAAACTTTCGGGGCGCCCACACCGGATGATCTCCTTTATCACGCGGTGAGCGAGGGTCGGCGCCACCCCGGAATGGAGCATTGGCTGCCCCTCTTCCACGATCGGCTCCAGACGCTGTTCGATTACGTACCGGGCTCGGCAATCGCATTGGAGCCGCTCGCGGAAGACGCCGCGCACGAACGGCTGGCGCAGGTCAAGGATTACTACGACGCGCGCCAGCAGGCGCTCGCGCAACGCGGGTCTGGTCCCCCCTACCGGCCGTTGCCGCCCAGCCGGCTATATCTGGAGCAGTCCGAGTGGCGTGCAGGCCTTGACCGGGCGCCGGTCGCGCGCCTGACGCCATTTTCCCTCCCGCACGGGCAGGAGCCCGGCATTGAGATCGATGCCAGGCAAGGCCGCAACTTTGCGGCCGAGCGCGCCCAGCCGGGCGCCAACGTTTTCGAGGCGGTGACAAAGCACGTCGGCGCTTTGCAGTCCGCGGGCAAGCGCGTGGCCATCGCACTGTGGAGCGACGGCGCACGCGAGCGCATGTCGCACGTTCTGCGCGATCACGGCCTCGTCAATCTCTCGCCGGTAAACTCATGGCAAGACGCCGTGCGGCTGCCCACGCCGCAGGTCGCGCTTGCTGTCCTTGGGCTGGAAAGCGGGTTCGAGACTTCTGGCGCCGCAGTCATCAGCGAGCAGGATATCCTGGGCGACCGTCTCGTTCGGCCGCGCCGGCCTTCGCGCCGCGCCGAGAATTTCATTGCCGAGGCGACGAGCCTCGCGGCCGGCGATCTCGTCGTCCATGTGGATCATGGCATCGCCCGCTTCGTCCAGTTGCGCGCCATCGAGGCCGCGGGCGCGCCGCATGATTGCCTCGAGCTGCACTATGCCGGCGGCGACAAGCTGTTCCTGCCGGTAGAGAACATCGAGCTTCTCTCCCGCTACGGCTCGGATGAGACCGAGGTCGATCTCGACCGGCTCGGCGGCGGCGCCTGGCAGGCGCGCAAGGCGCGGATGAAGAACCGCATTCGCGAGATTGCCGGCGAACTGATCAAGATCGCCGCCGAACGGCAGCTGCGCGAAGCCGCCCAGCTGACCGTCGAGCGCGGCCCTTACGACGAATTCTGTGCCGGATTTCCCTACGAAGAGACCGAGGACCAGCAGGGCGCAATCGACGTGGTGCTCACCGAGCTTGCTTCCGGGCGGCCGATGGACAGGCTTATCTGCGGTGATGTCGGATTCGGCAAGACGGAGGTGGCGCTGCGCGCTGCGTTTGTCACTGCCATGCAGGGCAAGCAGGTCGCCGTCGTGGTGCCAACGACGCTGCTGGCGCGTCAGCACACGAGCACGTTCACGCAACGGTTCCGCGGTTTTCCGGTCAAGATCGGGCAAGCCTCGCGCCTCGTCTCGGGCAAGGAGCTTGCGCGCGTGAAGAAAGGCATCGCCGAGGGCGATATCGATATCGTGGTTGGGACCCACGCGCTGCTGGGCAAATCCATCAAATTTCGCGACCTCGGCCTTCTGGTTGTCAACGAGGAGCAGCATTTCGGGGTCGCGCACAAGGAAAAGCTCAAGCAGATCCGGGCCGAGGTTCATGTGCTCACGCTGACCGCCACGCCGATACCCCGGACCTTGCAGCTTGCGCTCTCGGGCGTGCGCGAGCTTTCCATCATCGCTTCGCCCCCGGTGGATCGGCTTGCAGTGCGCACCTTCGTGTCGCCGTTTGATCCTGTCGTCATCCGCGAGGCGCTTTTGCGCGAACGCTATCGTGGCGGCCAGGCCTTTTATGTCTGTCCACGCATCGAGGACCTTGCCGGAGCGAAAGAGTTTCTGGAACGGCATGTCCCGGAAATGCGTGTGGCCGTCGCGCATGGGCAGATGCCGCCGACCGTGCTCGATGACGTCATGTCCGCCTTCTATGACGGCAAATACGACGCCCTTCTATCGACGGCGATTGTGGAGTCCGGCCTCGATATTCCGAACGCGAACACGCTCATTGTCCACCGCGCCGACCGCTTCGGACTTTCGCAGCTGTATCAGCTGCGTGGGCGCGTTGGGCGCGCCAAGGTGCGCGCCTACTCCCTGTTCACCCTGCCGGACACGCGCAAGATCACGCCGCAAGCGGAGCGGCGCCTGCAGGTGCTGCAATCCCTCGACACCTTGGGCGCAGGATTTACCCTCGCCTCCCATGACCTCGATATTCGTGGCGCCGGCAATCTTCTGGGGGAAGAGCAGTCCGGTCATATCAAGGAGATCGGCTTCGAGCTCTATCAGCAGATGCTCGAGGAGGCGGTCGCGGCCCTCAAGGCCGGCAGCATTGCGCCTGCTTCCGACAGATGGTCGCCGCAGATCACCATTGGCGCCACCGTGATGATACCGGAGGACTATGTCGCCGACCTCCCGGTGCGGCTTGCGCTGTACCGGCGGCTTGCGGAGATCGAGGACGAGCGCGCGATTGAGGCGTTCGCTGCCGAGCTGGTCGATCGTTTCGGCCCGCTGCCTGTCGAAGCCGAGCACCTTCTGCAGGTGGTCGGCATCAAGATGCTCTGCCGGCAGGCCAATGTAGAGAAGATCGAAGCGGGTCCCAAAGGCGCTGTCGTCTCGTTTCGCGACAACACCTTTGCCAACCCCGAGCGCCTCGTCGCGTTCATCCACGATCAGGGCCGGGCGGCGCGCGTGCGGCCCGACATGAAGGTGGTATTCTTTGACGATTGGGAAGAGGCCGAGCAGCGCTTGCGCGGGACCGCGGGAATCCTGCGCAGCCTGGTGGCACTCACGCAGCCCGCGAAGGCGGCATGACGCGGCGAAACCGGTTCATCCGTCATCGCCCGCTCTTAGGCGGGCGATCCAGTAACCACTGCTGATGCAGATCTTTCGCTTGCCGGTGAGCACCCGGTGTCATTCCGGCATCTCGGATTACTGGATGCCCCGCATGCGCGGGGCATGACGGCTTTGGAATGTAAGTTGACTGCGCGACACGCTCACCTAATCCACGACCGCGAACATCTGAATTTCGATCAGTTGCTCGGGCTCGCCCAGCTCGAGCACGGCGACATTGGTCGAGGTTGGCTTGTGATTGAACGGAGCGAAGTAACCGTTGATCACGGCGCTTGCCTTGCCGATGTCTCCAATGCGCGGCCGGGCGCGGAAGACGAAATAATGGACGACGTCCTTGAAGGAAGCGCCGGCGGCATCCAGCGTTTGCTTGATTCCGTCCATGGCTGCTCGCGTCTGCGTCTCGAGATCGTTGACCATGTATTGCTGGATCTGATCGCGCTTGTGCGGGTGGTCGTGATAGACGGGTAGGGCCGTCGTGCCGGCGAGCCACAGGATCTTTCCGCTTTTGATCTTGATGGCCGGCACGAAGGGCATGAACACCGTCTTGTCGTAGTTGGGATGGTGGATGACCTCCATGTTCTGGCTCTGCGCGTAGGAATTTGCCGGCGCGAGCGTCGCTGCAAAGAGGGCCGTTCCGGCAAGCGTGATGGCGATACGAAGAATCTCTTTCGTTCCGATCATTGGTCGTCTCCTATGGAAGGGGCCAATGATCTTCCGGGCGGTTCGTGTCGCAAGTCAACCGTGTTGAGCGAGGCAGAGAGCGACCAATTGATCGCTACTCGGCCGCCGGCCGCTTGGCGTATTCCTCCGCCGCACGATCGATCGCCTGCGCCAGATGCTCCGGCGACTGCGCGCCTTGCACGGCGACGGCGCCGCCGAGGATAAAGCACGGCACGCCGTCGATCCCTGCCTGCCTGGCGGACTTTGCTTCCCTCTCGATCCGCTCAACGTCCTTCTCGCCTGCAAGCTCTCTGCGGACCTGATCGGCATCCAGGCCGCAGCTGCGCGCCGCCGCGACGAGGACATCACGATCAGAAAGATCGGCGCCTTCCGCGAAGTAAAGCTGCATCAGCCTCTGCTTCATCTCGCCGGCCCTGCCGCTTTCGCCGGCCCAGAGAATCAGCCGGTGACAGTCGAGGGTATTGGGCTGGCGCGCGATCTGGTCGAGGGCATAGGTGAGCCCTTCCGCGGCAGCCGCGCTGGCCACCCGCTGCGCCATCGCCCGATAGCGCTCGGGCGAACCAAATTTTGCGGTGAGATACGCCTCGCGGCTCATGCCTTCGCGCGGCACCCAGGGATTGAGGAAATACGGCCGAAAACGAATTTCCACTGGAATGTCCGGCCGCAGCGCGGTTGCCCGTTCCAGCCGGCGCTTGCCGATGAAGCACCACGGGCAGACGACGTCAGAAACCATATCGATGGGAAGCGCCATGGCCGGCTCCTGTCCGTGCAGCAATAATAGAGCGCATTGTGACGGATTGAAATCGCTGCCGGTTAGCGAGCTTCCGATCACCTCTCCCCGCTGGGGAGAGGTGAAGAGTCTCGCTCCGCTGATCTCAATCGACCCGCTTTAGCGCGCGGCGGTAGCCTTGGGATAGGTGCCCACGCGTGCAACCAGCGTGCTCATGTTATCCGTCGGCTTGAAAGTCGCGAGCGTGACCGTCGGCCTGATGCCGCAACGATCGTGGCCGGGAGTGACCATGGTCTGCCGCAGGACGCTGGCGATGCGGCGGGCGACGACATGGGCGTTGCGCAAATCGGTTTCGGTGAAGGCGGCGAGAATGGATCCGTCCTCGTCGCGGCAGGCGAAGTCGATGTTGCGTACCAGGCGACTGAACAACCGCGCCGCATCGAGATAGGCGCGGCGGTCGCCAAAATCATCGAACGAGAAGCGTGCGATCGAAAGGGCTAGGCCGCTCTTGCCGGCTTCCACGACGGTTCGGTCCAAATCCTGCCAGAACACCCGCGTGTCCAGGAGCCCGGTGTCAGGATCGATCATCCCCTCGCTCTCGATCGACTTGAGCATGCGTTTGAGGTAGCCGTCGAATGCCTGCAGACGGACGAACGCGAGAACGCTGTCGACAAGCTCGACCGCGTTCGCATCGACACGGATCAGATTGGGCAGCCTTGCTTCGTCGCAGCCATTGTTGCTGAGCACGCCGATCGGAAGATCGCGAAACTGCGACTGCTCGGCCAGCGCGGCAAGAACGGTATTCACCGCGCGCGCCCCCAGCCCATCGCCAATCACGATGCCGTCGATATCGCGCGCATTGAGATAACGCATGGCTGCATCGACGCTGAACGCGCCAATGACGCCGACCCGTTCACCGATCGCGACTGAAAGCACGGGAAAAGACCCGCCGCGGCCGAGGCAAAGCACGGTTGCCTCGGCGAGCAGATTGGGCGGGACGGTGATTTGCTTCTGGGGGTCGGCGGCGCGCACGCGGCGCAACACCGTCGCATGCATGGTGCGCACCCGGAGCGCCGAACGCAGCCGGGCGACGAGCCGCTCCGTCGAGTCATCGAGCGCAATGGGAAGAGCGCCTGGGATTGCGGGGGCACGGCGCCCCTCGACCAGTGCGATCACCGGGGTTATGGGACCGCCGCGTCTCTCGAGGCAATCCGTCAGCGCGCGGGTATGCCGTGCCGCAGGTTTCCCGTCCGGATCGGCGATTGCAACGGCAACCGGCTGGATTTCGCCGATCGCCATCGGCGCATCCGCCCATGGCGTTTCAATGATGGGAAACGCGCCCGCGGCGCCGAGCACGTCGAGCAAGTCTGCCGCCGAGGCCTCGGCGACGACGACCATCGGACCCAGAAGCGCCATGATTACAGGAGCGCCATGATTACAAGGCAGGGTGAAGCCCACCCGACGCGCCACCCTAGATCATCGCTGTTAACAGTTGGTAAGTCAGCGCGTGCTCCACCAGGTTTCTGGAAGATAGCCGTAAAGCGACGTGGTCGCCGGTCGTGCGATGCTTGTCCACCGGGCGATCCATTGCGCGGGCAGATGATAGAGCGGGATCGCATACATGCCGGAGATCAGCACGCGGTCGAGGGCACGCACAGCGGCAACGAAATCCTCCCGCGTTTCCGCCTTCAGCAATGCCTGGATCATTGCATCGATCGCGGCGCTCCTCACCCCCATATAGTTGCGGGTCCCGGGGTGATCGGCAGCTTCCGAGCCCCAGTAGAACGCCTGCTCATTTCCCGGCGACAAGGAAGGGTCCCAGCGATTTTCGATCATGTCGAAATCATAGTTGAGGCGGCGGCCCTCGAATTGCACCGCATCCACAACGCGCACGCGCGCGGCGATGCCCGCTCGTTTAAGGCTTTGTGAGAACAACAAGGCGATGCGTTCCTGGTCGCGAGTCGTCACCATGATCTCGAAGGCGAGGGGCTGGCCGGTTGTGCGCTCCGCGAGCCTCCGCGCCGCGCAGCGCATATCCCGCGGCGGCAAACAAATCGAGCGCCCGCTTGAGACTTGCACGGTCGCGCCCGGAGCCGTCGCTGACCGGAGGCGACCAGGCGCCCGCGAGAACGTCCGGACGGACCGCATCGCCGAAGGGCGCAAGCAACGCCTTCTCGCGTGCGTCCGCTGGGTGGCCGCGCGAAAACAGTTCCGAGCCGTCGAAATAGCTCGCACTGCGTTCATAGAGATCAAAAAAATAGCTGTGGTTGATCCAGTCGAAATCGAACAGATACGAGATCGCTTCCCTGACCCGAATGTCACGAAAAACGGGTCGGCGCGTGTTGAACACGAAGAAACTGCTCGCCTTTGGCACTCCGGTAGGGAGCGCCTCCTTGAGGACGAGCCCGTCGCGCACCGCGGGAAACATGTAGGCCGTCTGCCAGCGCGTGGGATCCTGCTCGTTGCGAAAATCGTAAAGGCCGCGCTTGAACGCCTCCATATGCGAATTGGCTTCGCGATAAAAGTCGACGCGGATTTCGTCGAAGTTCCAGAGCCCGCGATTAACCGGGAGCTCGCCCCCCCAGTAATCGGGATTACGCTTTAGAGTGACGCTTTTTCCGGGATCAACCTCGGCGACGACATAGGGCCCGCTCCCCAGAGGCGCCTGGAAGGAGGTTTCCTCGAATTTCTCAGGCACAACCGCGTGCTTTGCGAGCACAGGCATAAGACCGAGGATGAGCGGCAGCTCGCGATCATCGTTTGCGGACAGATCGAAGCGCACGGCGTGCTCACCGACGATCTGAGCACTCGTCACTTTCGCGTAGTAGGTGCGATAATTGGGTCGCCCCTTGTCGCGCAGCAGGCTCCAGGAAAAAACGATATCTTCCGCCGTGACCGGTTTGCCGTCGGAGAACCGGGCGGCGGGATTGAGGTGGAAAGTTACGTAGCTGCGCCGGGCATCTGTTTCCACGGATTGAGCAATCAATCCATACAGCGTGAACGGCTCGTCGAAGCCGCGTGCCATCAGGCTCTCGACGACGTAGTTGCGGACAGATTGCAGGGCGATCCCTCGGACGATCAATGGATTGAGGCTGTCGAAGGTGCCGAGCACCCCTTGCACCAGGCGCCCACCCTTCGGCGCGTTCGCATTGACATAGGGAAACTGAACGAAATTCTCCGGCATGGCAGGAGCGCCATGCATTGCAATCGCGTGCCGCGCCTCATCCGCCTGTGCCTGGGAAGAAGGCTCGACCGCCGCAATAGCCAGCAGCAGCATCAATCCGAAAAGGGACACTAATGCGCGTTTGCGCGATCCCGGTGAGGGGGACTCGCCGCTGGCATGGATCCAGAGCCCCTCACCCGGAATGTTCGCGCAGAGCGAGCCCATTCCGACCTCTCCCCTCTGGGGAGAGGTGAAGAGCGGCTGCGTCCATTTCATCGGATTAAGCCTTAGCAACTCTATGGTTCTCGTGCTGCGGATTTGAGTTCCTACACCGGCTTCGGCAACAAATGATAGGAACTTCAAATCGACTGCACGAGGTGCTTATAATGAGCCGAAGCCCTTTCAGGCAGGTTCCAGTCGCCGGCGTTTTCGCTTGAACCGGCACCATTATGCCATAGGCGCGGTCCGGGCGCGGTCACGCTCCTGCCGCATTTGATGACGACACAGCCATAGGATGGGGCGATCGTGCCGGCCGCAGCGCCGCGAGCGCGGTAGTGTAAGAGGATCTGTAAATGGATCATCGGTTGGTTCTTGCGCCGGCCCGGCTGGCCGCACGAGCGTTTGCCGTCTCCACGGCTGCCACCATGCTTATCGCCGTTGTGGATATTGGCGCCACGTTCGCGCAGACCCCGCCGGCGCCGCCGGCGCCAAGGGCTCAGCCCGCACCCAGGGCTGCTCCGAAACCCGCCGCGCCGGCTCAGAAGCCCGCTGAAGCTCCTGCCCCACCAGCTCAACAGCAGGGGCAGGCGCAAGGTGAGCAGCCTCAGCTCATTTTTTCGCCGTGGACCAAGTTCTGCCTGAAGGGGCAGGAGGCGAATGCCAAACAGGTCTGCTTCACCGGCAAGGACGGACGCGTCGAATCCGGCATGCCGGTGGTCGCGGCCGTTCTGATCGAGCCGGAAAACGAGCCAAAAAAGGTGCTGCGCGTCACGCTTCCGCTTGGCATGTCCATCCAGCCCGGCACCCGGGTCATCGTCAACAATGGCCAGCCGATGACCGGCCCTTACGTGATCTGCTTCAACAACGGCTGCATGGCCGATTACGAAGCGAGCGGCGAATTGATCGGCAAGCTCAAGAAAGGGCAGGGGCTTGTCATTCAGGGAATCAACGGCGCCGGCCAACCGATCAGTCTCGTGGTGCCGCTCGGCGATTTCGGCAAGGCCTATGACGGACCTCCAACGGATCCGAAGGTATTCGAGGAGCAGCAGAAGAAGCTGCAGGAGGAATTGCAACGCCGAGCCGATGAAGCGCGCAAGAAGCTCGAGGGCCAGCAGCAGGCTGCGCCGACGAGATAGCGCGGAAGCGGTGCTCAGAGGCGTAGCCCGGATGGAGCAAAGCGACATCCGGGTCTCTCCCGCATTTCGCTTCGCTCAATGCGGGCTACAACTTGAAACTCAGTTGAGCAGCGAGTTGCGCGGCCGATAGCTGCCCTTTTCGTCCTGCTCGAAAATTTCCGCCACCTGCGGGTGGCGTACCGGTTCATCGGATGTGTCGGGCAGAAGGTTTTGCTCCGATACATAGGCGATGTACTCGGTTTCCGCGTTCTCCGCGAACAAGTGATAGAACGGCTGGTCCTTGTGCGGCCGGACCTCCGCCGGAATGGCCTGATACCATTCTTCCGTGTTGTTGAACTCCGGATCGATGTCGAAAACGACCCCGCGGAACGGAAATAGACGATGACGGACGACCTGCCCGATCTTGAACTTGGCGCTGCGCGTCTTGCTCATGTCAGACCGAGAATCCGTACCGCTCGGCGAGCTGCGGATCCTTGGCGGCGATCAGCTGGGCAAGATCGACAAGCACTTTGGCCTGTTTCCAGGTGGCATCGTCCTGCATCCTGCCATCAATCATAGCTGCTCCGCTGCCGTCCGGCATGGCATGCAAGATTTTCCTGGCGAATGCAATTTCAGCCGGGTCGGGAGAGAACACGCGCTTGGCGATCTCGATTTGGCTGGGATGCAAGGTCCATGCGCCCGCACACCCCAGCAGGAAGGCGTTGCGAAACTGGGATTCGCATGCGTCGGGATCGGAAAAATCGCCAAAGGGCCCGTAGCAGGGCTTGATCCCGGCCGCCGCGCAGGCATCGACCATTTTCGCCAGAGTGTAGTGCCATAGATCCTGCTGAAAGGCTGAGCGCGTTGTGGATTTGTCGATTGCGTCCGCAAGCACCTTGTAATCGGGGTGTCCGCCCCCGACGCGCGTTGTTTTCATCGCGCGTGAGGCGGCGAGATCCGCCGGGCCAAGGCTTATGCCGTGCATGCGCGGCGATGCTGTTGCAATCGCCATGACGTTATCGACTCCCTCGGCTGTCTCCAGAATGGCGTGCACGAGGATCGGTCTTCTGATTGCGTGGCGTGACTCCAGCTGCGCAAGGAGCTGGTCGAGGTAGTGGATGTCCCAGGGTCCTTCGACCTTGGGCAGCATCATCACGTCAAGCTTGTGTCCGACTGCCCCCACGATGTCCATCACATCGTCCAGCATCCACGGGGAGTTGAGTGCGTTGATGCGCGTCCAAAGGCCAGTGTGCTTGAAATCATGCGCATTCGCCATCTCGATGAAGCCGGCGCGCGCTGCCTCTTTCGCATCGGCGGGGATCGCATCTTCCAGGTTGCCCAGCACCACATCGACCTGCGCGATCAACTCCGGCACCTTGGCGCGCAGCTTGGGAAGATGCGGCGGGACAAAATGGATCATCCGCTCGAGCCTTACAGGCAATTCCCGCAACGGCGACGGAGCGCCAATCGCGAGCGGCTTGAAAAAGTTGCGCGGTAGCTTCATTGCCATGCCCCTATCGGGTGTCCCATCGCATATGGTCGCTCAGCAAGTTCCGATAATACCTCCCCTGAAAGGGGAGGTCGGCGAGCAAAGCGAGCCGGGTGGGGTCGGCTGCAACAATCTCGGGCGTCAAGCGACCCCACCCGACCGCCTGTCGCTTCGCTCCGGCGGTCAACCTCCCCTGAAAGGGGAGGTACACCGTGGCTGCCGCCGCCACACGCGATAGCCTCGCGGGCCAACGTATGGGCCGAAATGGCGGCGGCCAAGCTGCTTTTGTGGGCAACGGTGCATTTGGCGCTGCCCTTGGGCAACGGTGCATTTGGCGCTGCCCTAGAGTGTCTCGCCCCGCATGAGGCGTGGCTGCGAAGCCAGAGGCATCATGCCTTCGCGTATCGCGGCGCGCCGCAGCGGAGCTATGCGGTCCAACAGGAAAAGACCGAGCCCGCGGCCGAGTTGCATCGGGATGAAATCCGAGAGCAGGCTGCGGTTGAGAACGTCAACCATGAGAGTGCGGCCCAGGATGTCGGCGCTGCGCATGTTATGATAGCGCTCGACCAACTCCCTCGATCCGACATCGCTGCCGCTTCGGTGCGCCGCAATAACGATCTCGGCGATTGTCGCGGCATCGCGAAGGCCAAGGTTGAGGCCTTGTGCGCCGATCGGGGGCAGGACGTGCGCCGCCTCGCCGACAAGCGCGATGCGCGATGCGCCGAAGCGCCTTGCCTTCTCCACAGCGAGCGGGAACAGGCCCCGGCCAGGCTCGAGCTCGATCTTTCCGAGCATAGAGTGTGAACGCCGCTCGATTTCCAGTGCCAGCGCCGCATCGGGCAGGTTCCTAAGACCGGGCGCTTCATTCGGATCGACCACAAAAATCAGGCTTGAACGTCGTCCCGGCAGCGGCACGAACGTGAGCGGACCGGTCGCGGTGTGGAATTCAGTCGAGATGTCGAAGTGCGGACGGCTGTGCGCCAGGTTCAAGGTGAGCGCGGTCTGCGCATAGGCTCGGCGATCACTTGCAATGCCTGCAGATCTGCGACAGAGCGAATGTCGGCCATCAGCGCCAATGACCAGCCGGCCGCTGATCACGCCGCCTGACTGCAAGGTTACGGTGACCAACTCTTCTGCGATCTCCACGGCTTGCGCATCCTGCTCAAACCAGGTGAGCGCCGGCACTTCGCGCGCGCGCGCTGTCAGTCCAGCCACGAGGAAGCGGTTCTCTATGTTCGCCCCGAAGGCATCAAACCCGATTTCGGCGGCGGTAAATCGTGCTTCCGGCGCGCGCAACAGCCGCCGTGTGTCGTCGATGATGCGGATGACTTTCAAGGGCGCGGCATGCGCGCGGCAGCGATCCCAGACGCCGAGCACCGCCAGCGCGTTTACCGCCCCGTGCAACAAAGCGGTCGTCCGATAATCCACACGGGTTGCGCTCCCTGCGACGAGCGCCGTTTCCACTCCCGCGCTAGCGAGCGCGATCGCGGCAGTCAGGCCCGCAGGACCCGCACCGACAACTACGCATTCGGCATGTAGACCCTTCATGCGGCGCGCCTCTGCAGGTAGAGATATAATATAACCCGAGCCGACAACGGAGTGCTTCTGCTTGCCACCGCTGCACAGCGCCTATGCCTTCTCGGTGCATATCCTCACCGCTACTGGCGCTGCGTTCGCATTTGCCGCGCTGTTTTATGCGGTGGCCGCGCAATGGACCGCCGTGTTTCTCTGCCTCGGCGTTGCGCTGATCATCGATGGCGTGGACGGGACCATCGCGCGGCATGTCCAGGTGGGCGAGGTGCTGCCGCGATGGTCCGGCGACGTGCTCGACCTCGTTGTCGATTTCGTGACTTACGTGTTCGTGCCTGCCTATGCGATCACGGCGGGCGGGTTCCTTCCGGGGCCGCTCGCCATTCCCGCCGGCGCCCTGATTGTCATTACCGGCGCCATCTATTTTGCCGACCGGAGCATGAAATTGGCGGGCAACTACTTTCGAGGTTTTCCGGCGCTGTGGAACGCGGTTGCTTTCTATTTTTTCCTTATCAGGCCGCCGCCTTGGCTTGCTGCTCTCCTCATTGCCGCTCTTGCGGCGCTTACCTTCGCACCTTTGAAGTTTCTTCATCCCGTGCGGGTAAGGCGGTTTCGCCCCCTCAATATCGCCGCCCTGGTCGCCTGGTCCGTGCTCGCAGTTGTCGCGCTCGTGCGGCGGCTTGACCCGGGAGCATGGGTGACTGCTGGATTACTGATCATCGGACTGTACTTCTTCCTCATCGGCGCGACCGAGCGCGAGCACGAAGCGCAATAATTGCGATTCCCTGGCGATCGGGGTCAGTGGTAGGGCGGTTCACGTTGAAGTGGAAACAGCGCGAGCGGCATACTCGGTCTGCTCCCTCCCCCTTGTGGGGGAGGGCTGGGGAGAGGGGTGGTCCGATCAGCAACGCCGATGGTCGATCTCGCCACCCCCACCCCAACCCCTCCCCACAAGGGGGAGGGGAGCGCACCGCGTGTGTTGCGCAGTTGAGGTTCTATTAGAACGGAAACCGCTATAGGGTGGGCACCGACGTAAAAAGGAGTCAGCATCCATGGTCGCAGCAGTGCGAGTTCACAAGACAGGGGGGCCGGAAGTCCTCACCTACGAAAACGTGCCGCCGGTGGCGGCGCCGGGACCCGGCCAAATCAAGGTCAAGAACCACGCCTGCGGCGTCAATTTCATCGACACCTATTTCCGCATGGGCATGTATCCTTCTCCCGTCGGGTTGCCTTTCATCTCCGGTAACGAGGGGGCCGGGGAAGTGATCGCAGTGGGACCCGGAGTGACGGACATCAAGGTCGGTGATCGCGTCGGCTATGTCGTGGCGCTGGGGTCGTATGCGGCGGAGCGCCTGCTCCCGGCCGATCGCGCCGTGAAGCTTCCCGACGGGATAAGCTATGAGCAAGCCGCGGCGATGATGCTCAAGGGATTGACCGTCCAATACCTGCTGCGGCAGACATACAAAGTGAAGAAAGGGGACAACGTCCTCATTCAGGCAGCCGCCGGCGGCGTCGGTCTCATCGCGTCCCAGTGGGCAAACCATCTCGGCGCCAACGTGATCGGGACAGTCGGATCAAATGAGAAGGCCGACCTCGCGAAGAAGAACGGCGCACACCACGTCATTCTCTATCGCAACGAGGATTTTGTTGCGAAGGTCAAGGAGATTACGGGCGGCAAGCTCTGCGAAGTGGTCTATGATGGCGTTGGCAAAGCCACCTTCCCGGCATCGCTCGATTGCCTCAAGCCCCTCGGCATGTTCGTGAGCTTCGGCAGCGCTTCGGGGCAGATCGACGCCTTCAACATCAATATTCTGCAAACGAAGGGATCGCTCTTCGCCACTCGCCCGACGCTCAACAACTATGCTGCGAAACGCGAAGCCCTGCTGGCAATGGCGGATGAGCTGTTTCGGGTGGTGACAAGCGGCGCCGTCAAGATTCCAGTGAACCAAAAATATCAGCTCAAGGATGCGCAGAAGGCGCATCGCGACCTCGAAGGCCGGGCAACCACGGGCTCAACCATCCTGCTGCCCTGAGAATCTGTAGCCCGGATTGAGCGCAGCGAAATCCGGGGTGGTCAAGCGTTGCCCGTCGAACATGACCTGTGTTGTTCGACGCGACAGTTTTCCGCGTCCCGGATTTCGCTGCGCTCAATCCGCGGCTACAAGCTAGCTACAACAGGGCTGCGATGCGCGCCACGGCGGCGTGCTCAAAGGCGCCGGGCGCGAGGCGCGGGAGGCCGACCACCTCGATTGCGTCCGCGAAGCGCCGCAGCGTGTCCACCGTCTCTGCGAGCGATGCGGCGCTCCCGGGGCTTTCGCTTACGACAAGCACCACGATATCGAGATTGCGCCGAGCCATGACTTCAAGGCAAGTCAGAGTATGACTGATCGTGCCGACATAGGTTCCCGTCACGAGAATAGCGGGTAGCCGCATCACGGTGATCCAGTCGAGCACAGTCCGGTGCTCATCCAGTGGGACCATGATGCCGCCGATCCCCTCGATCAGGACGGTGCCGCGTTGGCTTCGTATGGTGTTGCGACAAAACTCTACGACCTCTGCAAAAGCGATGGCGCGACCTTCGCGCCGGGCCGCCATGTCCGGTGAAAGCGGCGCTTTCAGGCGCCACCGCGAGATGCCTTCTGCCTCCTGCAGAGTGCGTCGGACGCGCCAGCGCCGCGAGCAGCACGGCTGGGTCGCTGTCCTCCCAGCTGCCTTGATCGAAGCCGGTGACCACCGGTTTGATGGCATGCACCGCCTTGCCGGCGGCGCGCATGTGCCGGATCAGGGCTGCGGCGACGAAGGTCTTCCCGATATCGGTCCCGGTGCCGGTGATGAAAACACCGCTCATTGCGCGGGAATCGCAATGGCCCTGGAACGCGCGAGGATGCGCGTGCGCACGATTTCCGCGAGTCGCTCAATCTCATTATCTGGATGCTGTGCGGTGAATGTGATGCGCAGGCGGGAGGTGGCTGCCGCCACGGTCGGCGGCCGGATCGCGGTCACGAGAAACCCGCTATCTTCCAGCAACCGCGACGCGGCGAGCGCCGTCTCCGGCTCGCCGAGCACGACCGGAACGATTGGGCTCTGCGGCTCCGGCAGACCGGCGCTTCGTGCAAAGGCCCGCGCCTTCGCGAGCGGCAGCGCGGCGTAATCGGGCTGGTGCTCAATCACATCCAGCGCCGCAATCGCCGCTGCGGCAATCGCCGGCGGCAAGCCGGTGGAATAGATCAAGGTCCGCGCCCGGTTGCGCAGCAAGCCGATCACTGGAGCCGATGCGCAGATGTAGCCGCCATACGCGCCCAGTGCCTTGGATAACGTGCCCATCTGCAGCGGAACGTCCGCCTTTCTTCCTTGCGCGAAAGTCGAGCCGCGGCTGGCGCCCACCACGCCGAGACCGTGGGCATCGTCCGACAGGAGCCAGGCGTCGTGATGCTGCGCAAGCGCCGCAAGAGCGTGCAGAGGCGCCAGATCGCCGTCCATGGAAAAAACCCCGTCCGTTGCGATCATGACCCGCTGGTATCGTGAGCGTTGCTCAGCAAGCAAAACCTCGACGTGTCCGACGTCGGCGTGGCGATAGGGGATCACTGTGGCGCGCGAAAGCCGTGCGCCGCTCCACAAGCAGGCATGCGCCAATTGGTCGATCAGGATCAGGTCATTCGCGCCAATGAGCGCCGGGATAATTCCGAGGTTGGCGAGATAGCCCGATCCGAACACGCAGGCCGCTTGCGTTTGTTTCAGATTAGCCAGCCGATTTTCCAGCTCGGCGAACAGCGGATGATTCCCCGTCACCAGGCGCGAAGCGCCGGCGCCCGTTCCATAGGTGAGCAGCGCCTGGGTTGCGGCTTCGATGACCTGCGGGTGATGCGTCAAGTTGAGGTAGTCGTTACAGCTGAATGACAACAGACGCCGGCCGTTGCGCAGCGTCCAGATTCCTGTCACCCGGATGGTCTCGACCAGCTCGCGCCCGAGACATTCGCGCTCAATCTCGCCCAGCTTGCCTTTCGCGAATTTATCGAGCGAATCCATACCGGCGCAAACCTTGCCTGCGCGAACCTTGCCCGCGCCTCCGTCGAAAACAGAATGGAGGCAAAGAATGTCGAATGGAAGCTCTCATATGGCAGCCAATCTCATCGGTGATGTGGTCCACGAGCGCGCTTGGTATGAGGCCGGCCTCCGCCACGTTTGGTTGCCATATTCGCAGATGAAGACGGCGACCCCGCCGCTGCCAGTCGTCGCAACCCGTGGCAGCCGTATCGTCCTCGCCGACGGACGCGACATCATCGACGGCATCGCATCGTGGTGGACTGCTTGCCACGGCTACAACCACCCGCATGTTCGTGCGGCCATCGAGCATCAGTTGGCTCTGATGCCGCATGTCATGTTCGGCGGGCTTGCTCACGAGCAGGCGTTCACGCTCGCCTCTCGGCTTGCCGCGCTGCTGCCCGGGGACCTCGAACGCGTTTTCTTCTCCGACTCCGGCTCCGTTGCCGTCGAAGTGGCAATGAAGATGGCCATCCAGTTCTGGCGCAACCGGGGTATCTCGAAGCGCACGAAGTTCTTGTCTTTCAGGCGCGGTTATCACGGCGACACCACCGGCGCGATGGCGATCGGCGATCCCGGCGCAGGCATGCACAAGGTGTTCGCGCCGCTTTTGCCGCAGCATCTTGTGGTGGATCTGCCGGCTGATGAAAAGAGCGCCGCCGCCTTGGCGCGCTGCCTCGAACAGCACGGCGACGAGCTTGCCGGCATCGTGGTAGAGCCGTTGGTGCAAGGCGCCGGAGGCATGCACTTCCACCGCGGCTGCGTGCTGCGGCTGCTGCGCGACGCGGCAGATCAGTACGGGCTCCTCCTCATCTTCGACGAAATCTTTACAGGCTTCGGCCGTACTGGAAGCCTCTTCGCCTGTGAGTCGGCGGCCGTTGTCCCCGACATCATCACCTTGTCCAAAGCGCTTACCGGCGGCACTCTTCCTCTCGCTGCGACCGTTGCCCGGAAAAGGGTCTTCGATGCGTTCTGGTCGGATGATCCAGATCATGCCCTGATGCATGGTCCGACCTTCATGGCCAATGCACTGGCCTGCGCTGCCGCGAATGCGTCGCTCGATTTGTTCGAGCGTGAACCGCGGCTGGCGCAAGTGGCGCGGATTACATCTTCGCTCGATCATGGTCTTGCCCCGTGTCGTGGCATGCGCGGCGTCAACGACGTGCGGGTGAAGGGCGCGATCGGCGTCGTCGAGCTTGATCGCATCCGCGACCTCGATCGCTTGCGGGCGCGCTTCGTCGAGGAGGGGGTGTTCATCCGCCCATTCGGGTCGATAATCTATCTCACTCCGGCGTTCACCATCACCGAGGAGGAACTGGCGATTTTAACGAGCGCCATTGTTAAGGTGGTGGAAGAAAGCGCACGCGAGGTCGGCTGACTCCGTTGTTACCTCTCCCCGCCGGAACTCGGGTTTACCCGAGTTCCGCACTATGAGTTGGCCGAAGTCGGATATATCCGACTTCAACTGGGAGAGGTGAAGAGCGTCCGCGTCAATTTCATCGGAATAGGCTTTAATACCCTACGGCCGTCCCGTGCAGGTCATAGGCGTCGGCGCGCTCGATCTTGACGGTGGTGATCTCGCCGACGCGCAACGGGCGCCGGCTCCTTACGAGCACGGCGCCGTCGATCTCGGGCGCATCACCGCGACTGCGGCCTTTGGCAAGGAAGGCGCCGGAACCTGGCTGCTGCGGTTCGCCGCCGCGTCCGGAGATCTCATCGATGATGACCGCCTGCCGCGTGCCGATCCTGCGCTTGAGGCGCCGCGCCGAAATCGCCTGTTGCCGCTGCATCAAACGATGCCAGCGCTCTTCCTTCACATCGGCAAGGACATGCGCCGCCAGGTCGTTGGCAACGGCACCCTTCACCGGCTCGTAGCGGAAGCAGCCGACGCGGTCGATCTGCGCTTCATCGAGCCAATCGAGCAGGAACTGGAAATCGGCTTCCGTCTCCCCGGGAAAGCCGACGATGAAGGTCGAGCGAATGGTCAGGTCGGGACAGATGGCGCGCCAGCGCGAGAGGCGTTGCAAGGTCTTTTCCTGCGCGGCCGGACGCTTCATGCGCCGGAGCACGGTATCGGCGGCGTGCTGAAATGGAATATCCAGGTAAGGCAGAATCTTGCCTTGCTCCATCAGCTCGATCACCGCGTCGACATGCGGATAGGGATAGACGTAATGCAGGCGAATCCAGATGCCCAGCTCGCCTAAAGCAGCGGCCAGGTCAAAGAACCTGGCTCGCACGTTGCGTCCATTCCAGCCACTTTCGGCATATTTGAGATCGGCGCCGTAGGCCGAGGTGTCCTGTGAGATCACCAGGAGCTCCTTGACGCCGGCAGCCGCCAGACGCTCCGCTTCGCGCAGGACTTCACCGGCCGGCCGCGACACCAGGTCGCCGCGCAGCCTTGGAATAATGCAGAATGTGCAGCGGTTATTGCACCCCTCTGAAATCTTCAGATAGGCGTAGTGCCGCGGGGTCAGCTTGATGCCTTCAGGGGGAAGAAGATGCAGAAAGGGATCATGGCGGGGAGGAAGCGCGCGATGCACGGCCTCGACCACACTCTCATATTGTTGCGGACCGGTGACGGCGAGCACGCCCGGATGGGCTTGCATGATCTTTTCCGGCTCCGCCCCCATGCAGCCGGTCACGATGACCTTGCCGTTCTCGTTGAGCGCCTTGCCGATGGCCGCCAGTGACTCTTCCTGCGCCGTTTCGAGAAACCCGCACGTGTTGACCACCACGATGTCCGCGCCCCGGTGCTCCCTTGCAAGCTCATAACCCTCGGCGCGCAGGCGCGTGATGATGCGTTCGCTATCGACCAGCGCCTTCGGACAGCCGAGCGAAACAAAGCTCACCTTGGGTGCAGGGGGATCCGACAGGAGAGGGGGATTGGTCATGGCCCGACAGATGTAGCCCGGATTGAGCGTCAGCGAAATCCGGGGTCAGTAAAGCGGTTCCCGGTCGATTGAGACCAGCGGTGAGGGGGTCAAGGCCAACCCGGATGTCGCTTGCGCTCCATCCGGGCTACGACCCTACGACCCGACCGCCGCATCAAAATCCTCCGGCATCGGCTTGGCGCCCTCTCTCCAGAGGGCGAACACGACGGCGATAATGGCAGGTCCAAGAAACAATCCAAGCAGCCCGAACGTCTCCAGGCCGCCAAAGATTCCGAGCAGAATCCAAAGGAATGGCAGACGAGTGGAGCGGCCAATCAAAAGTGGACGAACAAAATGGTCCGCCAGGAAAACGACGGCCGATGCGAACAGAAACAGCAGGACTGCTGCAGTCAGGCGCGACTGCATGACGAGGATCATGCATGCGACCAGGTAAACCAGCGGCGCCCCGAACGGAACCGTGGCGAGCACCCCTGTGGCGAACCCGAGCAGGAGCGGATGGCTCAAGCCCGCGGTGACATAGGCAATTCCGAGCACTGCGCCTTCAGCCAGCCCGACAAGAACAAGACCATTCACCGTACCGCGAACCGCGGCGAACGCTTCGTCGGCATAGCGCTTCGCCGGCGAGCCCAACAAACGATTACCAACGGTGTGAGCCTGCGCGATGATCTGCGGACCGTTTCGGTAGAGGAAAAACAGCGTCAACAGCGTGAATCCCAGGATCACAAGCCGATGGACCAATTCACGTCCCAGATGATGCCGACCCGACTGCAGGAGACCGGCGGATTCGCTTCGACCCAAAAACTCTCGCACCGCCTCTGGACTTCCCAGGTGCTCCTGCCACCATGCTGCCGCGGCTGCGCCCACCCATGGGAGATTGGGCAGCCATTCCGGCGTGCCTAAGCCCGTCTCCCTCAATTCCCGTATCCATTGGACAATGAGGACGGTTTCCTTGCCGGCTTCAAAGAGCAGAATGGCCAGCGGGACGATGATAAGCAGGCCGATGATCAATGTGAGTGAGATGGCAGCCGCCGTCGGGCTCGCCGAGTTTCGGATCTGCCATTCGCGAACTGGCCAGGTTGCAATTGCCAGAACCGCAGCCCATCCCAGTGCGGGCAAGAAATTCCACAACGTCCAGATCGCGATCAGGAGCAATACAGCAACGACAAGGACGCGTCCGAGCCACTGCGGAGAAAATGGGGGCGCCATAGAATCGTCAACCTCAAAGTTTGCCAGCGCATCATAGTAGTGTGCAATAGTGTGGCGTACTGCACCCATTACAGTGTCGTCATGCCCCCGCGGAGAGTACCCATTAGGGTCGGACACGAGACTGTCCGTGCTCTGGATATTGAGCAACCTTTATTCTAGCCTCGCAATCGAGCTCGGTTGCACGCATTCAAAAATTGCAGCCGAGGAGGGCAAATCGCACGGAGCGCGTCAATGAGATGGTTGTTGAATCGGTGTGGTTGCACCCTTGCGCTTGCATCGATCGTAGCCGCGCATGCGCAAGAGCCGATCAAGATCGGGTTCAGCGTGTCGCTGACCGGCGGTCTTGCCTCCTCAGGCAAGGCGCATCTGCTGTCGAAGCAGATTTGGGTCGAGGAAATCAATGCCAGAGGCGGGCTGCTTGGTCGTCCGGTGAAGCTCGTCTATTACGACGACCAGACAAACGCCGCCACTGTGCCGGGCATCTACGCCAAGCTGATTGACGTTGATAAAGTGGATATTGTCATGGGCGCGGCGACCAACCTGATCGTTGCGGCGATGCCCATGATCATGGAGCGCAAGAAGATGGTCATGGTGCTCCTGGCGCTGGGCTCCAACGCTGAGTTCAAATATTCCAGATATTTCCAGAGCGCTCCTTTTGGGCCGGATCCAAAGGGCGTCCTTTCCAACGCATTTTTTGAGGTCGCCAGGTCGCTCAGTCCGGCTCCAAGAACCGTGGCGCTTGTCGGCGCCGATGCGGAATTCTCCAATAACGTCCTGATCGGCGCACGGGAGAACGCAAAGACGCTCGGCCTGAAGGTCGTCTACGATCGCGCCTACCCGCCGGCGACCGTCGATTACACGCCGATCGTGCGAGCCATCCAGGCAACCGGTCCCGACGTGGTTCTGCTGGCTTCCTATCCGCCGGACTCTGTCGGCATGGTGCGAGCCGCGACGGAGGTTGGCCTCAAAGCCCAGCTGTTCGGTGGCGCCATGGTGGGCATGCAATATGCCTCATTGATCACGCAGCTTTCGGAAAAGCTGAACCGCGTGGTGAATTATCACTTCTACGTGCCGAGCCCGAAAATGAATTTTCCGGGCATCGACGAGTTCCTGAGAAAATTTCAGGCGCAGGCCAAGGACGCCGGCGTCGATCCGCTGGGATTCTATCAGCCCCCCTTCGCTTACGCCGCCATGCAGGTCCTGGAGCAGGCGATCAAGGCGACCGGGAACCTCAATGATGACAAGCTCGCCGAGCACATCCATAAGAATGCGTTCAATACGATCGTCGGCGAGATCAGGTTCAACGAGCTCGGCGAATGGGCGACTGCACGCCCGATCATGGTGCAATTCCAGAATATTCAAGGCAGCGGCCTCGAGCAATTCATGACCGGCCACAAGCAGGTGATCGTATATCCACCGCAATACAAGGACGGCGAGCTGGAGCACCCGTTCGCGAAATAGCGCGTTTCACATGCAGATCACCGCCGCCGTTGCGCGGGAACGTTTCGGCCCCTTCAGCATCGAGCAGCTCGATCTCTGCGACCCCCGCCCGGACGAGCTCCTGGTCAAGATTATCGCGAGCGGCATGTGCCAGACCGACCAGCACGGGCGGGACGGCTACTACAACACGCCGCTGCCCGCGGTGTTCGGCCACGAGGGAGCAGGGATCGTTGTCGCGGCCGGCAAGGACGTAACCAGATTTGCCACCGGCGACCACGTCGTCATTTCATTCCCGTGGTGTGGCAACTGCGCCAACTGCAAGCGCCAAATGGAGGCGCATTGCCAGAAGAACTTCGATCTGAAGATGAGCGGCACCCGTCCGGACGGAACAACGCTGATGCGTCAGAACGGCAAACCCATCTACAGCGCGTTCTTTCAGCAATCGTCGTTTGGCGCCTACGCCATTGCCAACGAGCGGTTTGCCGTAAAAGTCAGGAAAGATGCGCCGCTCGATCTGCTTGGGCCGTTTGCTTGCAGCGGCCAGACCGGCGCCGGGGCCGTGCTCAACTCCATGCAGCCGGAGCCGGGTGACGCGTTTGCCGTGTTCGGCGTTGGGGCGGTGGGACTATCCGGCCTCATGGCGGCGAAAATTGCCGGCTGCGATCCGATCATCGCCGTCGATATTCACGACCGGCGCCTTGATCTGGCGCGCGACCTCGGCGCCACGCACACCCTCAATCATGCGCGGCGCAACGATGTCGTGGCGGAGATCCGCAAGATCTCGGGGCAGGGCGTGCGGTTCTCGCTGGAGACGTCGGCCCAACCGGCCGTTCTGCGCGAAGCGGTCGAAGCGCTCATGCCCGCCGGCACATGCGTGCTGCTCGGCAGCGCCCGCGCGGGTACGGAAGTCTCGCTGGAGATGCCGTTCCTTCAGTTCGGTCGAGCCGTGCGCGGTGTCATACAGGGCGATAGCCATCCTCAGGAGCTTATTCCGACGCTCGTCGAGTATTTGATGCAGGGCCGGATGCCGGTCGAGCGGATGATTACGTTCTATTCGCTCGCGAAGATCAACCGGGCCGCAGCCGATTCCAACACCGGCTTGACGATCAAGCCGGTGCTGCGCATGCCGCACTGATAAAGTCTGTAGGTTGGGTCGAGCCCTTCCGCGAGACCCAACGTTCGGCGCTCGTGAATGTTGGGTCTCGTGAGAGCTCGACCCAACCTACTGGATAGGAAAACTGTCAATCCAGCGGCTCGACCTTCACAACAGCGGCACCGTGATTGCTGCCGGTCCAGAAGGTGACCGGCGTCGTTGAGTTGTCCACGAACACAGTCCGCATGTTCGTTTCACGCGGCAGCTGATACTCGACGGTCTCTCCTGTTCTTCGGATTTACCCGCACCGCCCGATCGCTGTGCATGCCGCCGGTCCAAATCTCGCCGTTCTTGTCCATGGCGGCGCGATAGGGCCAGGTGTGCGCCGGCACCGGCCATTCCGTGAACTTCTCCGTCCTGGTGTCGAACATCGCGATCTTGTTGCCGCGATACTCGGCAACGAGGATTCGATCCTGGTCGTCGATGTTCATCCGGCGCGCGCGGCCATTCGCGGTCGGCAGCGGGTACCACGTGACTTTTCCGGTCCTGGCATCGATCTTGCCGATATGGCCATCAGTGAACTCGGCCATCCAGAGATTGTTCTTCGAGTCGGAGATGACCTGGTAGATCGAGTGCCGTCCGCCTGTGAGCTCTTTGAGCGGCTGGAAGCGCTCCCATTTCTGGGTCGCGAGATCAAGCCGATAGACATCCTGGGTGCCGACGCTCTTCGTCCACACCTTTCCGTCAACGTCGTGGCGCAAGCCCACGAAATTGAGCTGCACGCGATTGTCGTTATATTCCGCGCCGAGCGGGTAATACTTGATCTCGCCGGTCTTCGGATCAAGCGTGCCAAGCGAACCCTGGAACATGGTGTCGAACCAGAGCGTGCCGTTCTTGTCGAGCTCAAGCGACAAGTTGCCGACCGGCGCGCCCGGCTTGAACTCCTTGATCGGATATTCGGTGAGCTTGAGCGTCTTCGGGTCGAACCTGGAGATGAAGAGCTCGCCGAAATCGGTATACCAGACGGCGCCCTGCGCATCGACGAGCACATCATGCGGCTCGGTTGTCGGGCGCGGCATGTCGTATTCGGTGATGATGACGCGGGTTGCCCGTCCGGTTGGTCGCGGCAGCGGTTTCAGCGGATACTCCCACTGCGACACCTCGCTCAGATTGATCCTGGCAAGATATTCGCCCTGCTTGCGGAACTGGTCCGGCGTGCCCGAACGCTCGGGATCGAGCATGCGCTGCGGCTTGATCGGCTGGCTTACCGGCCCATAGCCATTCATGCGGACAATGACCTGGGTCCATTCGTCGGCGTCATGCGTCGAGCGCACGATGCGCTCAAGCGTGTGGCAGCCGACGCAGTTGAGAAGAAAGGCTTTGTCCGCCTCGCTGCCCGGCAGGCTCATCATCCATTCCGCATTGCTCATCTGCGAGACGAGGTTCTTCGTCTTGCGGAGCTTAAGGTCCACGGTTGTGGTCTGCTCATCGGCGACATCGGCGCTTGCCGGCGCCGTAAGGTCGTAACCGATCGCCCGGATCTTGACTGAATATTTTCCCGCGCCCAGCCGGTTGGCGGGGAAGCGATAATTCCCTTTTGCGTCGCTGATGACGCTGACCGTGACGGTCGAGCCTGCCTTCTTTGCGCTCACCACCACGCCCTCCATGGCGCCCTCGGCGTCGGAGGTCACCTGGCCGGTCAAGGCGGCGGGCGGCTCGCCTTGCGCGATGATCTGGCTCGATTGAGAAAACAGAACGAGAGCAAAGCCGACAGTCAGGAATTGCAGGAGACGTCTTGCATGCATTCTTCCCTCCCAAAGTTTATGGGCTCTAGCAATGACACGCGCCGCACGTCAGCGATCATTCGAGGCGCGCCGAAGCTCGAGCCTGACGTCATTGCCCGGGCTTGACCCGGCAATCCATTCCGATTCGACGAATGACACGTCGTCTCGCGAATGGATGACGCGTGGATCAAGCCCGCGTTCATGAATCGATGCTTGAGCGAGGACGACCGCCGATATCACAAGCGACAATCCTAGATGGTGGAGCAGAGTGAATCCAGTATCCTTCCAAAATGATTTTGGACAGGCCCGCTCTAGTGCCTGCCCACATGGTTCGATGCACTCAGCGAGCGTCAGCAGAAAGTCGCCTTCACGCGACGATACGCTCAGCACCATCTGCGATTACGTGAAGTTTACGGTGTGCGCATTCGCCAACTCAGGTTCTCGCCCGCGCTGTCTTGTCCGCGCACCCTTCTTTGCGGCCCGCGAACGCGCCGTGCTCGATGCGCGGCCGGCAGGACGGCCCGGCACACGCTTGCCTTCGCGGCGCGCTTCTGAAAGTCCGATCGCAATCGCCTGCTTGCGGCTCTTGACTGTTCCGCCTTTGCCGCCCTTGCCGCTCTTCAACGTCCCCCGCTTGAACTTGTGCATCTCGCGTTCAACATCTTTCGACGCGCTGCGCGCATATTTCCTTGCCATATCGAATTCTCCTTTGGGGCACCGACCTCCCGCGGCGGATGGCACGCGCCGCGGGTCCGATCACCCGCACCCACACGCAATGCGATAATCGACCAAAGTCGAAAAATGTTCCGGGGGCGGTCTCCGCGCTAGAGTACGTGCACTCGCGACCGCAACCAGAATCACTCCGCCGCTTCCGTGCGCGCGGTTTTCGCTTCCTTGCGCGCCAGCACCGGCGCCAGGAACTGCCCGGTGTAGCTGCGTCTGGTTCTCGCAATGCTCTCAGGTGTTCCGGCGGCGACGATCTCGCCACCGCCGTCGCCTCCCTCGGGACCCAGGTCAATGATCCAGTCGGCGGTCTTGATCACTTCCAGATTGTGCTCGATCACCACAACGCTGTTTCCCTGCTCGACAAGCTCGTGCAGGACGTCGAGCAACTTGGCGACGTCGTGGAAATGCAGCCCGGTCGTAGGCTCGTCCAAAATATAAAGAGTGCGTCCGGTCGCGCGCTTGGAGAGCTCCTTGGCAAGCTTCACGCGCTGCGCCTCGCCGCCGGACAGCGTCGTCGCCTGCTGTCCGACGTGGATGTAGCCCAGCCCCACCCGCTGCAGGAGCTCGAGCACATTGCGCACGCGCGGCACCGCCTTGAAGAACTGCGCCGCCTCGTCGACGGTCATGTCGAGGACGTCGGCGATCGATTTCCCTTTGAACGTCACCTCGAGCGTCTCGCGGTTGTAGCGCCTGCCCTTGCAGACGTCGCAGGTGACATAGACGTCGGGCAGAAAGTGCATCTCGATCTTGATAACGCCATCGCCCTGGCAAGCCTCGCAGCGCCCGCCCTTGACGTTGAATGAGAAACGGCCCGGCTCGTAGCCGCGCGCTTTCGCCTCGGGAAGACCGGCGAACCATTCGCGGATAGGCGTGAAGGCCCCGGTGTAGGTTGCCGGGTTGGATCGCGGCGTGCGCCCGATCGGCGACTGGTCGATGTCGATGACCTTGTCGAGATGCTCGAGGCCCTCGATGCGATCGTACGGGGCAGGGGCTTCGCTGGCGCCGTTGAGCTTGCGCGCGGTCGCCTTGTAGAGCGTATCCACCAGCAGCGTCGATTTCCCGCCGCCGGACACGCCGGTGACGCACGTGAACAGCCCAAGTGGAATCTCGGCGTTGATGTTCTTCAAGTTGTTGCCGCGGGCATTGATCACCTTGAGCAGGCGCGCGGGGTCCTTGTCCTGGCGTTCGGGAATTGGAACGGTCAACTCGCCGGAGAGATATTTGCCTGTGAACGATGCAGGCTCGGCAATCAGATCGTCGACGCTGCCCTGCGCCACGATGCGGCCGCCGTGGATGCCGGCGCCAGGGCCGATATCGAGGACGTGGTCGGCAGTGCGGATGGCGTCCTCGTCATGCTCGACGACAATGACGGTGTTGCCGAGATCACGCAGGCGTTTGAGCGTGTCGAGCAGGCGGGCGTTGTCGCGCTGATGCAGGCCAATTGAAGGCTCGTCCAGCACATAGAGGACGCCGGTAAGGCCGGAGCCGATCTGGGAAGCGAGCCGGATGCGCTGGCTCTCGCCGCCTGACAACGTGCCGCTCGCACGCGCCAGCGTGAGATAGTCCAGCCCGACGTCGACCAGGAAGTTCAGCCGTTCGCGAATCTCCTTGAGGACGCGCGTGGCGATCTCGTTCTGCTTCGCGCTCAGCGCCTTGGGCAATTGCGTGAACCAGTCGCCGGCGCGTATGACCGACATTTCCGCAACTTCGCCGATGTGCAGGGCGCCGACTTTCACGCACAATGCCTCGGGCTTGAGACGATAACCGGCACAGGCGGCACAGGGGATGTCGGTGAAATATTTCGCCATCTCCTCGCGCGCCCAGTCGCTCTCGGTCTCGCGCCAGCGCCGCTCGAGGTTCGTCACCACGCCCTCGAACGGCTTCCTGGTCTCATACGATCGCATGCCGTCGTCGTAGACGAAGCGAATGGCGTCCTCGCCGGAGCCGTGCAGGATTGCGTCCTGCACGCGCCTGGGCAGCTCTTTCCATTTCGTATCGAGAGTGAACCTGTAGTGCTTGCCGAGAGCCTGCAGGGTCTGCAGATAATAGGGACTGGAGGACCTGGCCCACGGCGCGATCGCGCCCGCGCGCAAGGTCTTGTCCTTGTCGGGAATGACGAGATCGGGATCGATATGCTGCTCGACGCCGAGACCGCCGCAGGCGGCGCAGGCGCCGAACGGATTGTTGAAGGAGAACAGCCGCGGCTCGATCTCCGGAATGGTAAATCCTGAGACCGGACAGGCGAACTTCTCTGAGAAGATCAGACGCTCCGGCCCGCTGCGATCGTGAATCTTCGCGACTTTCTTGGCCGCCGGCTCGGTTTTTCCCTCCCCTGAAAGGGGAGGGTCGGATCGCGGAACGCGATCCGGGGTGGGGTCATCGGCAAGCTCGGCCACCGCGAGGCCTTCGGCGAGCTTGAGCGCGGTTTCCAATGAATCCGCCAGCCGCGTGCCGAGATCGGGGCGCACCACCACCCGATCGACCACCACATCGATATCGTGCTTGAGCTTCTTGTCGAGCGTGGGCGCCTGCGCAATCTCGTAGAAGGTGCCGTCGATCTTCACGCGCGCAAAACCGCGCTTCATGTAGTCGGCGAGCTCCTTGCGGTATTCGCCCTTGCGCCCGCGCACCACGGGAGCAAGGAGATAAAGCCGCGTGCCCTCCGGCAAAGCCAGCACCCGATCCACCATCTGCGACACCGTCTGGCTCTCGATCGGAAGTCCTGTCGCGGGCGAATAAGGCACCCCGATGCGCGCCCACAGAAGCCGCATGTAATCGTAGATTTCAGTGACGGTGCCGACGGTCGAGCGCGGGTTGCGCGAGGTGGTCTTTTGCTCGATGGAGATAGCGGGCGACAGACCGTCAATCTGGTCCAGATCCGGTTTCTGCATCATCTCCAGGAACTGGCGCGCATAGGCGGACAGCGATTCGACGTAGCGGCGCTGGCCCTCCGCGTAGATGGTATCGAACGCGAGCGACGACTTGCCCGACCCGGACAGCCCGGTGAAGACCACCAGCTGATCGCGCGGAATTTCAACATCGATGTTTTTCAGATTGTGCTCGCGCGCGCCGCGGATAGCGATGACGCGCGCATCGGGGCGGCGGGCGCGGTGATGGTCGCGGAAGTCGTTCATTTCGTCCGTTGCGTGCGGCTTGTCCGATCGCTGGTTTTCGCGTGCGGATGCAGCGAACGTAGTGAGAACGTTAGGATTTTGCCAGTCGCGCGCAAGCGCATGTCTGACAATCCGGGACCGTCTGTGGACAACGTACGGGCGGCATTGAGCGCGCAGCGAAAAGGGGTCCGGGTTTGCTGCCTGCTCGACCCGGGCTCGGGTGTCATTTTGCAGAAAAACTGATATGATTGCATATTTAGTAATTACAATCATGAGTTGTTAAAGCAAATTTACGCCATCTTGGAAAATTACGTTTTGGCTCTTGCTCCTCGCGACATGGGGATTAGAACAAATAATGAACATAGGTCTGACCCCTCGGCTGGCTTTCTGTGGACGAGCATCGAAGGCGCTTGCGGGGTGGCATCATGAGACTACGGTGTTTCGCAGCAGGAGAGCGTCATGGCAGGGTCGGTAAACAAGGTCATTCTCATCGGCAATTTGGGGCGGGACCCCGAGATCAGGCGTACCCAGGACGGGCGGCCGATCGCGCACCTCAACGTTGCGACCTCGGATACCTGGCGCGACAAGACAACCGGCGAGCGACGGGAAAAAACCGAATGGCACCGCGTGGTGATTTTCAACGAGCAGCTTTGCCGGCTGGCCGAGCAGTACCTGAAGAAAGGCTCGAAGGTCTATCTCGAAGGCGCTTTGCAAACTCGCAAATGGCAGGATCAATCCGGCCAGGATAAATATACGACCGAGGTGGTGCTGCAGGGCTTCAACGCACAGCTTACCTTCCTGGATCGCGCTGGAAGCGGCGGCGGCGCCGAGCTTGGCTCGGACGACAGCGCCGGCGCCAGCGATTTCGGCTCTTCCGGACCCTCCGCGCGCGACAGGCAGCCCGCGCTGGCGGCTGCGGGTGCCGGTCCCGGCAAGCGCGGCGGCGATCTGGACGATGAGATTCCGTTTTGATGCTGTCGGCCACAGGTCCCCAGTTGTAGCCCGGCTTGATCTGCGCGAAAGCCGGGAATCACAGATTGCGGTTTTGGCAAAACGAACCCAAGAAGATAAGCAATTACAATTTGATGGCATTTTTATACCGGGGCACATGTACTCGCAAAGCGCGGCTTGATGACAGGCTCCGCGAAAACCCTGGTGGCGGCGGGGCGCGCCGACCCGGATTTCGCTGCCGCTCAATCCGGGCTACGATCATCTTGGCCAAAGAACCCCCGCGCGACTGTAGCAATCTTGACCGTAAGCGATTGAATAGCCATTTGAAAATGCTCCTCCGGGGTGGCGCGGCGCGACGCAATCAGGTAAGCTCCTTGCGCCCACAATAGTAGAGATTCTTCCTTGCCCGACAGCGAAGACCTTGAGCCGGATCAACCCGGCCCGTCCGATATTCGTCCCGTCTCCATCGCGGAAGAGATGAAGCGCAGCTACCTCGATTACGCCATGAGCGTCATCGTGGCGCGCGCGTTGCCGGATGTCCGCGACGGACTCAAGCCGGTGCACCGGCGCATTCTCTATTCCATGCATGAGAGCGGGCACACGCCCGACAAGAAATACGTGAAATCGGCGCGCGTGGTGGGCGACGTGATGGGCAAATATCACCCGCACGGCGACCAGGCGATCTACGACGCCCTGGTGCGCATGGCGCAGGACTTTTCCATGCGCCTGCCGCTCATTGACGGGCAGGGAAACTTCGGCTCCGTCGACGGCGACCCACCCGCGGCGATGCGCTACACCGAATGCCGCCTGGCCCGCTCGGCCATGGAGCTGCTTGAGGACATCGACAAGAATACGGTCGATTTCCAACCCAATTACGACGGCAATGAAAAAGAGCCGGTTGTCCTGCCGGCGCGCTTTCCGAACCTTCTGGTCAACGGCGCCGGCGGCATCGCCGTCGGCATGGCCACCAATATCCCGCCCCACAATCTCGGCGAGGTGATCGACGCCTGCATCGCGCTGATCGACAATCCGGCCATGGGAATCGATGAGCTGATCGGGATCATACCCGGTCCCGACTTCCCAACGGGCGGCATCATTCTTGGTCGCCAGGGCATCCGCTCCGCCTATCATCTCGGCCGCGGCTCGATCGTGACCAGAGGCAAGGTCGACATCGAGACGCTGCGTGGCGACCGTGAGGCGATCATCGTCAGCGAGATTCCCTACCAGGTGAACAAGGCTGCGATGGTCGAGCGCATCGGCGAGCTTTGGCGCGACAAGAAGATCGAAGGCATATCGGCGTTGCGCGACGAGTCCGACCGCACCGGATATCGCGTGGTGATTGAGCTTCGGCGCGATGCAATGGCCGACGTGGTTCTCAACCAGCTCTACCGCTACACGCCCCTGCAATCGACTTTCGGCGCCAATGTCGTGGCGCTTGACGGCGGGCGCCCGCTGGTCATGAATCTCAAGGACCTGCTCGCCTCGTTCATTGCCTTCCGCGAGGAGGTGATCTCCCGGCGCACCAAGCATCTCTTGAGCAAGGCGCGCGACCGCGCGCATGTCCTGGTCGGGCTGGCAATCGCGGTGAGCAATATCGATGAGGTGATCCGGCTCATCCGCGCCTCGCAGGATGCCGGGGAGGCGCGCGAAGCCCTCATGGCGCGGGATTGGCCGGCGGCCGACGTCGAAGCGATGATCGCGCTCATCGATGATCCGCGCCACAAGGTGACGCCGTCCCGCACCTACAAGCTGTCCGCCGAGCAGGCCAGAGCCATTCTGGATTTGCGTCTCCAGCGCCTCACGGCGCTCGGCCGCGATGAGATCAAAGCCGAGCTGGACAAGCTTGCCGCCGAGATCGCCGACTATCTGGATATCCTGCGCTCACGCGCGCGCATTCAAAGCATCGTCAAGGAGGAGCTCGCCGCCGTGCGCGGCAAGTTCGCCACGCCTCGGCGGACGGTGATCCAGGACCAGGTGGGAGAGTTCGAGGAAGAGGATATCCATCCATCGCGAAGACATGGTCGTGACCGTCTCCCACCTCGGCTATGTCAAGCGCGTGCCGCTGTCAACCTATCGCGCCCAGCGCCGCGGCGGCAAGGGCCGCGCCGGCATGCAGACCCGCGAAGAGGATTTCGTCTCGCGGCTGTTCGTCGCGTTGACCCATACGCCGGTCCTGTTCTTCTCCTCGCACGGGCGCGTCTACAAGGAAAAGGTCTGGCGATTGCCGCAGGCAGCGCCGCAGGCGCGGGGAAAGGCGCTGATCAACATCTTGCCGCTCGACCAGGGCGAGCTCGTCACCACCGTGATGCCGCTCCCCGAGGACGAGAGCACCTGGGCCGAGCTCGATGTGATGTTTGCGACCACGCGGGGGACCGTTCGGCGCAACAAGCTTTCCGACTTCGTCGAGGTGCGGCGCTCCGGCATCATTGCGATGAAGCTCGACGACGGCGAAGCAATTGTGGACGTTGCAATCTGCACCGAGACCGATGATGTGCTGCTGACTTCGGCGGGCGGCCAATGCATCCGGTTTGCGGTGACGGACGTGCGCGTGTTCCAGGGCCGCACCTCAATGGGGGTACGCGGCATCGCGCTTGCGGAGGGCGACAAGGTGATCTCGCTTGCCATCCTCCGCCACGTACCTGCAAGCGCCGAGGAACGCGTCGCGTATCTCAAGCGCGCGAGCGCGGTACGGCGAGGAATTATGGCCGAGGCCGAGGAGGCAGCGAGTGAGGCCGAGGAAGCCAATGGTGCGATCGAGCTCGGCGAGCAGCGATATGTGGAGATGTCCGCGGCTGAGCAGTTCGTCCTCACGGTTTCTGAACGCGGCTATGGCAAACGCTCTTCTTCGTATGAATATCGGGTGACCGGGCGGGGAGGAAAGGGAATCGTGGCGATGGATGTCCGCGAGCGCGACGGCGCAATCAGGCGCAAGAGCGGCAGCCTCATCGCGTCGTTTTCCGTCGAAGACGAGGACCAGCTGATGCTGGTCACGAATGCGGGACAACTCATCCGCACGCGGGTCGAAGGTATCCGCATCGCGGGCCGCTCGACGCAGGGCGTGATCGTGTTTGATACCGCCGAGGGCGAGCGCGTGGTCTCGGTCGAGCGCATCAGCGAAGAAGGCGAGGTGCACGGCGGGTAGGGCTTGTCCCTCATGCTGAGCCGGTAGCCCGGATGAGCGTCAGCGATATCCGGGTTGTGCCCGACGCATGTCGCGGAGCCTGCATGGGCCGCGCTTCGCGCGGCCGCTCATGTGGGCTACAGATGACCGGGCGCTACGCGAAAGCCCGGTTTTTGATATATGATAAGGGCAAGCGCTCTCTTCTGGACGAGGGCGGAATGGATGCCGGAAGTACGGCTGACATAATTCGTGGGAGGAGAATGCCATGGCCGATTGCACACGACGCAGCGTTGTTGCAGGCGCAGCCGGCGCCGGAGTTGCAATAGTGTCCCCGCCCTGGACGACAACCGTGCGCGCGGCTTCGCCAACGGCCGACGCGCAAGCGGCCGGCTATTACCGTTACATGGTGGGCAGCTTCCAGATCACCGTCGTCACCGACGGGGTCAACAGATTTCCCTTGCCCGACGATTTTGTGACCAACATGAAGAAGCAGGATGTGCAAGCCGGGCTCGCAGCCGTCCATATGGACACAGAAGTGTTCTTCAATCCGTACAACCCGATTGTGGTGAACACCGGCGCGAAATTGGCGGTGATCGATACAGGAACTGGCGAGGCGAGCTACGGCCAGAGCAAGAGGGCATTTGGCCAGTTCCTTACCAATCTTGCAGCCGCCGGCATCGACGCCAACCTGGTGGATACGGTGATCATCTCGCACTACCACGGGGATCATGTGAACGGGCTCCTGCGAGCCGATAACTCACTGGCATTTCCCAATGCGGAGATCCTGGTCCCGGCGGAGGAGCACAAGTTCTGGATGGATGACGGCGAGATGAGCCGGGCGCCAAAAGGGCGCATGGAAGGCTTGTTCAAGAACAATCGTCGCGTCTTCAGCGGCGATGTTCTCAAACGGTTGCGGACCTACGAGTGGGAAAAGGAAGTCATTCCAGGGATCACCGCCATCGCAACGCCCGGTCATTCGTGGGGGCACACCTCTCACGTGGTCGCCTCGGGCGCGAGCAAGGTGTTCGTGCAGGGTGATGTGACGCACGTGCCGTTCCTGTTCGCGCGCAACCCCGGTTGGCACGCCTTTTACGACCAGGACGGGCCGAAGGCGGAAGCGACGCGGCGCAAGATCTATGACATGCTGGTCACGGAAAACATGCTGGTCCAGGGATTTCATTATCCGTTTCCATCGCTTGCTCACGTCGAAAAAAGCGGCTCGGGGTATCGCGAAATTCCCATGCCCTGGAACCCGACAATCTGATCCGACGATCTGAAATCCAAGGAGTTGCGTAGCATGCAAGCGCTCGAACAGGAGACGATGCCGGATACCATCGAGGCGACCCTCAATTACGTCGCGGACACCGGCGAGCAGGTTTTTACCCAAACGGCTGAACCCGGCGCGCAAGACGTGCGGTTTGGCGGCAAGCAGGACCCTCGCCGCGTCAGCATTCACAATGGACGGTCGCACGCCGACCGATTTACTCTCGAGAAAGATGGATTTCGCTTCGTCCGCCATGACACGAAGGTGCGCAATTTCTACGATGCGGACGAAGTGCGGCGGGTCTACTACCCGGAGATGGAAGCGCTGGTAAAGGCCGAGAGCGGCGCGGCGCGCGTGGTGGTGTTCGATCACACGCTGCGCACGGCAGATGATGAACTGCGCGAGTCACGCAAGATTCGCGAGGTCGTTCGCCGCGTGCACAACGATTATACCGAGTGGTCCGGTCCGCAGCGCGTGCGCGATCTGCTGCCGCAGGAGGCGGACGATCTATTGCGCCGGCGCTTTGCCATCGTGCAGGTCTGGCGTCCCATCAGGCTGCCGGTCGAGAGCTTCCCGCTGGGAATCTGTGACGCCCGCACGCTCTCCGTCGATGACCTGATCATATCGGAACGACGATATCCCGACCGCGTCGGTCAGACCTACGCGATCAAATACAATCCCGCGCACCGCTGGTATTGGTTCCCACGCATGCGTCGCGAAGAGGCGCTGGTGTTCAAGGTTTACGATTCGCTCAAGGATGGGCGCGCGCGCTGGACGGCGCACACGGCCTTCGACGATCCGGCGTCGCCGGCAAATGCGCGGCCACGCGAGAGCATCGAGATCCGCACGCTCGCATTCTTCTGAGCGCAGCGACACGGTATGCAGATGACGCGGCTGTGACACAATCAAATGACGTCATGCCCGCGAAAGCGGGCATCCAGTAAACGATGACCGCGAAGCCCTGATGACACGGCCCGCGGTTTACTGGATCGTCCGCTTGCGCGGACGATGACCATCGAGAGTCAACCGCTGGGATCAGGCTGTGGACACGAGGCCGACCCCGGAGGGTGCGCCAGTGCCCACAGCCCTAACCACAGAGGGTAGCAGCGCTTCAGTTTAGCCCTTGGTCACGATCGGAGGAGGAGCCTTGCCCTTGCCAACGCCGACACAGCCGGCCATTCCAACCGCAACGAGAGTCGCAACCAGCGCAACGAAGATCTTCTTCATAGGAGCCCCCGAGTTGAGTGAATTCCATACCTAACCACCCATCATTAACCATCGAACGGTCTGGTCCTCTAGTGCTAAAAAGCCACACTGCGCAGCAAAGCGTTTTGTCGAGACGTCACTGGTGCGGCTTGCCGGAGGATTCAAAGAGCGATGGGATCGTCAATAAGCTTCTACTTGTCCATTTCGGAACCTGTTGCAGGCGGTAACGTTGAGAAATTTCAGCTCTGTTCCAATCATTAGTTCGCGTAGTTTTTGACGATGCCTGTGCCTGACAACAACGCAAAGCGCGACAACGTCATCAAGCTGGGCACCGAAACGTTGCATGCAATCGGTGAGGAGCTTCGCCGCATGTACGATGCGGATTTGCGCTCGAAACCTTCCGAGCGGATCGAGCGTCTCATGCGATGGATCGAGCTCGGGGATGAAAAGCGATAGTGACCACGGCGTCGCAATCCAACGATGACGACGCGCGTTTCATGGCGCTCGCACTGACACTGGGACGGCGTGGACTGGGCCGAACGTGGCCTAATCCGGCAGTCGGCGCCGTGCTGGTCAGGGACGGGCTGATTGCCGGAAGAGGCTGGACGCAGCCGGGTGGACGTCCGCATGCCGAGACCGAGGCAATCGCGCGCGCCGCCGCGGCGGCGCGTTCCGCCACGCTCTATGTGACGCTTGAACCGTGCTCGCACCACGGCAGAACGCCCCCCTGCGTGGACGCGATTATTGCGGCTGGGATCGTGCGTGTTGTCTCGGCGATGGTCGATCCCAATCCACGCGTTGCGGGGGCAGGCCACTGGCAGTTGGCGCAGAGAGGCATCGTGGTTGAGATCGGCATCGGCGCGGAGGAGGCGCGGCGTGATCATGCCGGTCATATCCGGCGGGTGCAGGATGGGCGTCCGCACGTGACGCTCAAGCTTGCGGTCTCCGCGGACGAGAAGGTCGGGCTGGCCGGCCGACGACCCGCGACGATCACCGACGGACGCGCGCGCAGTCGCGTTCATCTCATGCGCGCGATGAACGACGCCGTGCTCACCGGCATCGGCACGGTGGTTGCCGATGACCCGCTGCTCACCTGTCGCCTGCCCGGAATGCATTCGCCGGTGCGGGTGGTGCTGGATAGCCACTTGCGTTTGCCACCTGCATCGAGATTGGTGGCCGGCGCACGGCAGACGCCGCTCTGGGTGATCACTGGCGAGCGGGCGCCAACTGGACGCCAGCAGGTCCTTGAGGAGAAGGGCGTCAAGGTCATGCGCGCGAAAGAGAGCAACGGCAGAGTAGATTTTCTGGCAGCGCTTAAGACCTTGGCGGAGCTCGGGATCACTCGCCTTTTGGTCGAAGCGGGGCCGATTCTTGCCGCGGCTCTGGTCCAAGCCGATCTCGTTGACGCCGCTGCCCTATTCCGCTCGCCCGCGCCTATCGGGGCCGATGGCCTTGATGCGCTCGATGCACTGCCGCTCTCGGCATTAACGCACTCCAACCATCTCCAGCACCTTGCCACGCAAACGCTCGGCAGAGACAGCCTGGAGTTGTTTGAGCGGAAAGGCTCCTGAGAACGCGAGAATGTTCACCGGAATCGTCACCGACGTTGGCGAAGTCATGGCGGTCGAACCGCGCGCGGGAGATCTTGTCCGCCTTACCATCGCATGCGGCTACGATCCTGCCGGCGTTGTCGTCGGTGCCTCGATCGCCTGCGGCGGTGTGTGCCTCACCGTCGTGGCGCGTGGCAAGGACGGCGACCGCGGCTGGTTCGCCGCCGATGCGGGTGCCGAGACGCTGCGCGTCACGACGGTCGGACGCTGGCAGCCTGGAACTCGCGTTAATCTCGAACGCGCGCTGAAAGTCGGCGATGAGCTCGGTGGACACATCGTCAGTGGCCATGTCGATGGACTGGGTGTCGTTATCGCAACCGATCGCCTGACCGACATGGCGCTGATAACATTTCGGACGCCCGCCGAGCTTGCCCGATTCATCGCACGCAAGGGGTCGGTTGCGGTCGATGGAGTCTCGCTGACAGTCAACGCAGTCGCCGATGACACGTTTTCCGTGATGATCATTCCGCACACGCTCGCAGTGACAACACTGCATTCGCGTGCTGTGGGCGATGAGGTCAACCTCGAAGTCGACCTTCTGGCGCGCTACGCGGCGCGTTTGCTGGAGCGCCCGTCATAGTAGCCCGCATTGAGTGAAGCGAAATGCGGGTTTGTCGCTTTCGCTCCATTCGGGCTACATTCACATCGGATGGCGGAGGGTGACATGGCCGAGCCGCGCAGCTCCGCCGGAAAGAGCAAAGACGAGCGCATCGACGCGCGCATATTGATAGTAGAGTCGCGTTTCTATGAAGATATCGCCGATGCGTTGCTTGCGGGCGCGACCTCCGCCTTGCAAGCGTCGGGCGCGCAGTTCGATATCGTGAGCGTTCCGGGTGCGCTGGAGTTGGCGCCTGCGGTTGCGATGGCACTGGATGCAGCCGCGGCAGCGGGCAGACCCTATGACGGTGTCGTCGCGCTCGGCTGCGTCATTCGTGGCGAAACGCTGCATTTCGAGATCGTGTCGGAGCAATCCGCGCGTGCTCTGCTCGATTGCTCGGTAGCGACCCGCGTGCCTGTCGGCAACGGCGTCCTCACGGTCGACAGCGACAGCCAGGCTTGGGCGCGAGCGCGCGAGGAACAAGGGGACAAGGGTGGTGGTGCCGCCCGCGCCGCGCTGTCTCTCATCCGGCTCAAGCGCCGCCTGCATGCGGGTTAGCGTCATGGCTCGCGACGATGCTGGGAAGGACGGGCGCAAGGCCAACCGCCGCGGAGCGGCGCGGCTTGCAGCCGTGCAGGCCCTCTACCAGATGGAGATCGCGGGCACCGGCCTTAATGACAGCCTGGCCGAGTTCGAGAACCACTGGATCGGGCGCGAGATTGAAGGTGCGCAGTATCTGCCGGCGGAGGCGGCATTCTTCCGCGACATTGTTTCGGGAGTATTACGCCAGCAGCGCAGCCTCGATCCGTTGATCGACGATACGCTTGCGCGCGGCTGGCCGCTCAAGCGCATCGATGCCATCCTGCGTGCGGTGTTGCGGGCAGGCGCCTACGAGCTGGGCCATCGCAACGATGTTCCGGCGCGGGTTGTGGTCTCCGAGTACGTCGACGTGGCGAATGCCTTTGTTGATCGCGAGGAGACCGGAATGGTCAATGCGGTGCTCGAGCAAATCGCCAGGCAGTTTCGCGCTCAGGAATTCATGTTGCGGTAGGGGCGGGTTTGAAACCCGCCCCTGCATCCGATTCAGCCTATTGCACACGGCAAAGCGACAGGGCTGCGGAAATTCGAGGACGAATTCCAAGTGAGCTTCGGCGTGGTGAGGCGATAATCAGGGATGCGGGCGAGGAATTGGTTGATAGCGGCCGCGGTGACCATGCGCGCCATCTGGGCTCCGAGACAGAAATGCTTCCCTGAGCCGAAACCGAGATGTCCCTGAGGCCGGCGGTCGATATTGTAGACGTCCGGGTCGATGAATTTGCGCCAATCACGATTGCCCGAACCAAAGGCGAGCGCCACCTTGTCGCCGACCTTGAGCCTTTGTCCGTGCAGGACGGCCTCGCGCATCACGGTGCGCTTGAAGCGCTGCGCCGAAGTATTGAGCCGCAACGATTCTTCGATTGCCGGAGCCATAAGAGCGGGATTTCCGGCAACGCGGCGGCGTGCATCCGGGTGGTCGTGCAGATTGAGCGCGAGCATGCTCATGAAGCTCGACAAGGACTCTACTCCAGCCATCACAAAGGTCGCCGTGGTCAGCACGATCTCCCGCTCGGAAAGCCGGTCGCCATCGATCTCGGCCTCGGCCAGATGGGTAATGAGGTCGTCGGTGGGCGCCTTTCGCCGCGCCGCGACCTCCGCGGTCAGGAAATCGCTCAGCTCCTTGAACGCTGCGATATGCTCGGGATTGCGTCCTTTCACGGCCTTGTCGGTCGAGACTGCAAGGATGACCTTGCGCCTGATGTCGGCATGATCCCGCTCCGGCAGACCCATGGTGCGAAAAAGGAGCCCGACAGTAATCCGGCTCGAAAAGTCGTCAATGAACTCGAATGTCCCGCGCGCGCAGATCTGATCGAGCGCGCTGTCAGCGATCTGGACAGTGGGCGCGATGAGGTGATCGAGGTTCTTTCTGGCAAACGCGGCCTGGCTCAATGCGCGAAGGCGATCGTGGCGAGGTGGATCGGTCGTGCCCAGCGTCGCGCCGGCGCGACCTGGAAGCTCATCGATCATATTTCCTTGTGACGACGAGAACGTCTCCCAGTCCCGGGCTGCTGCAACGATGTCGTCATAACGCGAAATGACCCAGAGCTTTGCGCTGTCGCTCCAATAGCAGGGATATTGCTCGCGCAGCATTTCGTAGTACGGAAACGGGTCGGCATCGATGTCCGGAGAGTAGAGGTCGAACGGTTCCCTCATGCCGACTGATGAACCCTCTGCGCTGCGCAATCACGTGTCATCATCGCGACAGGCGGACTCAGTAGGGTGGGCAAGATCGCCTGCTGTGTTCGCGAGTGGCGGGAACATTATATCATCGCAAGCCGGGAGCTGCCATGACGCGTATTGCAGGTGATGCGGAATCCGCAGAGGACCGGCTGATTGCGCGTCATTTCAGGCCGCTGGCGAAACATCCCGGCGCCTTTTCGCTGCTCGACGATGCCGCCGTCATCGATCCACCGCCGGGCTGCGACATCGTGCTCAAGACAGATGGCATTATCGCCGGCGTGCATTTTTTCCCCGACGATCCCGCTGATACGGTCGGGATGAAAGCGCTTCGCGTAAATCTCTCCGATCTTGCTGCAAAAGCGGCAAGGCCTCTGGGCTTCCTGCTCACGCTCGCCGTGCCTGCCGAGATCGGCGACCTCTGGCTTGAGTTTTTCGCCCGCGGTCTCGGCGCGGATGCCGATGCCTTCAACTGCCCGCTGTTCGGGGGGGATACCGATCGCACTTCCGGTCCCATCACCATTTCAGTCGCGATGTTTGGCGCGGTGCCGCACGGCAAGATGCTGCGCCGCGCCGGAGCCAAGCCCGGTGAGCGCCTGGTGGTGACCGGCACCATTGGCGATGCGGCGCTTGGGCTGCTTTCGCGCCGCGATCCGGCCGTGGCTGCACGGTGGGGACTGACGCCTGATCAACACAGCGAGCTCCATCGGCGCTATCTCGTGCCGCAGCCGCGCACGGCGATTGCAGAGGCGCTTGGGCGTCACGGCTCCGCCGCGATGGATGTCTCCGATGGTCTCGCTGGCGATCTCGCAAAGCTCTGCCGCGTCTCGGGGGTAAGCGCACAGATCGAGAGCGCACGCGTACCGTTATCAGCGGCAGCGCGCGCCGCTCTCGTCTGCGACCCCGGGCTCATCGCGCCGATCCTTACGGGTGGTGACGATTACGAGATCCTGGCCAGCGTTCCTCCGGACAAGGTCGAGCCATTGCGCGAAGAGGCTCTGGCAAACGGTATCGCGGTCACTGACATCGGCGTGGTGTTGGCCGGCGACGAGAAGCCGCGTGTGCTCGATCGTGACGGCCGGCCGCTTGTCCTTGCCCGTCCTTCGTTCAGCCACTTCGATTGCTAGGGGAGGGGCAACCATGGATGCCATGACTGACGCCGCTCTGCCGTCGCGCATCGACTACGCGCCGGCGCATAGCCCAGGCTTCGTGAAGCTGCATCGTCGATTTCCCACCATCGCCTATCTGCGCCGCCACGCCGCTCGCCACGTGCCGCGTTTCGCTTTCGAATATCTCGACGGCGGGGCCGGTGCGGATGGCGGGATCGCCGGCAACTGGCGCGCCCTCGACGCGGTCGAGCTGGTGCCGCGCTACGGCGTGACCACTGTGTTGCCGCCTGTAGGCATTGAAATGCTCGGGAGACGCTATTCCGCTCCGATCGGTGTGGCCCCCATGGGAGGACCCTCCATCGTGTGGCCTGGCGCGGACGGCTACCTTGCCGCTGCCGCGCAGCGTGCGATGGTGCCCTACACGCTGGGCCTCGTGGGTGGAATTACTTTGGAGCGGGCCGCCGAGATTGCCCCCGACGTGCTCTGGTTTCAGCTCTATCGCTGCTCGCGCAACGAGCACGCGATCGGCTTCGATCTCGTGCGGCGCGCCGCCGAGGCCGGCGTGGGTGTGCTGGTTCTCACTATGGACGTGCCGGTACGGACCACGCGTCCGCGTGAAGTCGCGGCCGGCATCACCTCGCCGTTCCGGCCAGATCTGCGCATGATCTGGGGAATCCTGACCTCGCCCGGCTACCTGCGGGCGCTGTGGGAACACGGCCAACCGCGGTTCGGCAATCTCACACCGTACACTTCCGCGGGCGCGGACCCAGACGAGGTGGCGAGCTTTGTCGGGCGCGAGATGGGCGGCGCATTTACCTGGGACGAGATCGCCAGGTATCGGGAACGCTGGAAACGCCGGCTGGTGCTGAAGGGAATCCTGCATCCGGAAGACGCGGAAAAATGTGTATCGCTGGGGATTGATGGCATCGTCGTCTCGAACCACGGCGGACGCCAGGTGGAGGGACTGCCAGCATCAATCGACGCGCTCCCCGCCATTGCGCGTGCCGTGGCCGGTCGCATGGCGGTGCTCTTGGACAGCGGCATTCGGTCAGGCCTCGACGTCGTCAGGGCGCTCGCGCTCGGGGCAGACGCCGTGTTGGCCGGCAAGGCCTTCCTCTGGGGCTTGGGGGCGCTCGGCGCGGAAGGTCCTGGCCACGTGATTGACCTTCTCATTGAGGAGACGAAGGCGACCCTGGGGCAGATCGGCGCGCGTCATCCGGCCGAGGCGCGCGCCGTGACGATCCGGCATCCGGGCGCGCTGTTTTGTTGAGGACGCTGGTTTACTGCGTCGGACGGAAGAGGCAAAAAGACCTATTCCGAGCGTTGCGCGCTCGGTCCGTTTTTGGCAATGTCCGCGCGACCTTAGCCAAGCGTGGGTACAAGGCCGGGCTGGCTCAAGCGGGCCTCGCAAAGCTTGCCCATCGCGCTCCAACACACCGGGGGATTCACCATGGCAGCTCTCTGGCTGATCATCCTGTGCGGCGCTCTTGCCATTGTCTATGCCGTATGGGCGACCCGTTCGGTGCTCGCGGCCGATGCGGGCAGCGCGCGCATGCAAGAGATTGCCGCGGCGGTGCGCGAAGGCGCCCAGGCCTATCTCAAGCGCCAGTACACGACCATCGGGATCGTCGGTGTCGTGATATTCCTGATCATCGCCTATTTTCTTGGTTGGCTGGTCGCGATCGGCTTCCTCATTGGCGCCGTCCTGTCGGGAGCTGCGGGATTCATCGGCATGAACGTGTCGGTGCGTGCAAATGTCCGCACGGCACAAGCGGCCATCGGCTCGCTTGCGGACGGCTTGGAGCTCGCGTTCAAGTCCGGCGCAATTACCGGGCTCCTCGTTGCCGGTCTCGCGCTGCTCGGCGTCACGCTTTATTTCTTGTTCCTGATTGGCGGCCGACATATGGCGCCAGATGACCGCACCGTGATCGACGCGCTCGTGGCGCTCGGCTTTGGCGCGTCTCTCATCTCCATCTTTGCCCGGCTCGGCGGAGGAATATTCACCAAGGGCGCCGATGTGGGTGGCGACCTCGTCGGCAAGGTCGAGGCCGGCATTCCCGAGGACGATCCACGCAACCCGGCCACCATTGCCGATAACGTCGGTGACAATGTTGGCGACTGCGCCGGCATGGCAGCCGATCTGTTCGAGACCTACGTGGTGACGACCGTCGCCACCATGGTGCTCGCGGCGATCTTCTTTCGCGGCGCCGGCGCCGATGTCCTGCTCAGGATGATGATCTATCCGCTTGCCATCGGCGGCATCTGCATCATCACGTCGATCATAGGGACGTTCTTTGTCAAGCTCGGCCGCAGTCAGTCAATCATGGGTGCGCTGTACAAGGGCATCACCGTCACCGGAGCACTCTCGCTCGCCGGCGTCGCTCTGGTGACCTATCTCCTCGTTGGCTTCGGAATGGTTCCCGGCCAATCCTACAGCGGCACATCGCTGTTCGTTTGCGGCATTGTTGGACTTGCCGTGACGGGACTGATTGTCTGGATCACCGAATACTACACGGGCACCGATTTCCGGCCGGTGCAGTCGATCGCCAAGGCATCGTTGACCGGCCACGGCACCAACATCATCCAGGGGCTGGCGGTTTCGCTGGAATCCACCGCGCTGCCGACCCTCGTGATCATCGCGGGCATTTTGATCACCTCCAAGCTCGCCGGTCTGTTCGGAATTGCGATCGCCGTGACAACCATGCTTGCGCTCGCCGGCATGATCGTCGCACTCGATGCCTTCGGCCCTGTCACCGACAATGCAGGTGGCATCGCTGAAATGTCGGGATTGCCGAAAGAGGTGCGCAAGTCCACGGACGCGCTCGACGCCGTCGGCAATACGACCAAGGCAGTCACGAAAGGCTATGCCATCGGATCGGCCGGCCTGGGCGCTCTCGTCCTCTTCGCCGCCTACAATCAGGATCTGCAGTTTTTCATCTCGGATGCGGCGCGCTATCCGTATTTCCAAGGCATCAGGCTCGATTTCTCGCTGAACAATCCGTACGTCGTTGTCGGCCTCTTGTTCGGTGGGCTTCTTCCCTACCTGTTCGGCGCGATGGGCATGACTGCCGTCGGTCGCGCAGCCTCATCAATCGTGGAGGAAGTGCGCCGGCAATTCCGCGAAAAGCCGGGCATCATGGCAGGAACGGAGAAGCCGGACTACGGCAAAGCCGTCGATCTTCTGACCGTCGCCGCCATCAAGGAGATGATCGTTCCCTCGTTGCTTCCCGTGCTGTCGCCGATCGTGGTCTATTTCTTGATTTATTGGATTGCAGGCGGCGGCGCAGCCGGCAAGTCCGCAGGCTTCTCCGCGGTCGGCGCCATGCTCCTCGGCGTCATCGTGACGGGTTTGTTCGTCGCCATTTCGATGACGTCGGGCGGCGGCGCCTGGGACAACGCAAAAAAATACATCGAGGATGGCCACTACGGAGGCAAAGGCTCGGAGCCTCACAAGGCGGCGGTGACTGGCGACACTGTAGGGGACCCCTACAAGGACACTGCCGGGCCGGCGGTCAATCCGATGATCAAGATCACCAACATCGTGGCCCTGCTGCTGTTGGCGGTGCTCGCCCATGCGCACTAGAATTGCCGCTGGACAATGATTTGGACGGTTTATCCCTCCCCCGAAGGGACCCCGAAGGGGGAGGGTGGTCGAGCGAAGCGAGACCGGGTGGGGGCTCCCTGCAACGATCTCGCCGAGAGGACCCCACCCGGCCGCTTTCAGCGGCCACCCTCCCCTTCGGGGAGGGATGAAGGCTGCCGATCGGCGGTTCACTCTACTGTTTGAACGGGTTGAGCGTGAACATTCCGTTGATCAAGCCGACGTCCTTACCTCCCGTCGGGGTGGTTCGGCTGACGAAGTCGAACACTCTGCCGTCCTTCATCCCGTAGTCGGCAAGTCGCTCCACGCGCCGGTTCTTGTCAAAATAGACTGCGACGACGCGTTGATCGGTTACCTGCTGTGGCATGAACCCGATAGCGCGTTCCGCCCGCTGCGAGATGTAATAGTATGCTTCGCCGCTGACGGTGGCGACAGTCGATGGTGTGCCCATCACGAGGAGAACCTGCTCCTGAGTTCGAGCCGATCGGAATTTGCTCAAGCGCCCCGTCGGGCACGATGTAGCCTTTGCGATAGGTTTCGGAGAAGCAACCGCATAGCAAAAGCCCAAGCGCAACGACGACCGCCGCCACTCGGGCGCGGGCGCGAGGTGGTCCACTCCATCTATCTGTCTGGACAGCAATCCCCATATCACTCTCCGGCTGCGGCCAGTGTTCAGACACAACCGGCCTAACCGGCTCAAGCCGTAACCTAACTCAATGATATTCCGCTGGTTTGCCCCCATCTCCCAGGAGGACAACATCGCCTCCCTCTATGGCGCCATCGTGGCGCAGGCGCGCAAGCCTGCGTTCTATCAAACCTATGGCGTCCAGGATACCGTGAACGGCAGGCTGGAGATGGTCATTCTGCACGCCATCATGGTGCTGCGCCGGCTCCAGGACGAAGCGGCCAGCCGGCCCCTGGGACAGGCGCTGTTCGACCGATTCTGCCTCGATATGGATGATAACATGCGTGAAATGGGCGTCGGCGACTTGGCCGTGCCGCGTAAGATGCGGCGCATCGGGGAGGCCTTCTATGGCCGGCAGGCAGCCTACGGCCTTGCCTTCGTAGCAGCGGACAATAGAGAACTGGTGGCAACACTTCGCCGTAACGTGTTCTCCGGGGTTGCAGAAGTGCATGGGGCCCCACGGCTGGCAAGCTACACCCGCCAAGCCATCCACCATCTTGCCGCCCAGAATGGATTTGCCCGCGGCGAAATCTCCTTTCCCGATCCGGGGCAGGTGACGGTGAACGAGCGAGAAGGAAATTCGGACGTCGATGCAGCGCGGTACTGACCATTCCTGGCGTGTGACTGTCGTGCAGGCCGAAATACCAGAAGCGGGATTGCATATCGATCTCGCCGCCGATGCGAAGGTGCGCGCGGCTGTTGCAGAGCTTGTCGAAGTCGAGGGGCTGCCGAGGCTTGCGGCCAGCTTTGATGTCACTCGGCACGGTCGAAGCGGGCTGCGCGTCATTGGCCGGGTATCGGCAACCGTGGAGCAGACATGCGGCGTGACCCTGGAGCCGATCGACAATGAGGTTGAGGAAGCCGTTGACCTCGTCTTTCTGCCTTCCCCGGTACAGACGCTCGGCGAACATGAAAGGAGGGGACTTGCGGTTATGATTGCGGATGCGCCGGAAGCGTTGATCGATGGAACAATCGATCTGGGTGCGCTGGCCACCGAATTCCTTATTCTCGGTATCGACCCGTACCCGCGTAAGCTGGGCAGTGTATTCGAAGCACCTATGCCCGGCGAGGATTTCCGCACGCCCATTCGCCGCCCTAAGCGCCCTTAAAAAGAGTCCGCGCAGCAGGAAGAGCTAGGGCCACCCCCTGTTGTGTCCTCATGCTGACGCGGTATTGTCCGGGCCATGCCCCATAAAGTCCGCATCGCGCTCGACGCCATGGGGGGAGACCATGGGGCTGCGGTCGTTGTTCCGGGAGCTGAGCTGTCGCTCGCGCACCATCCGGACATCGAGTTTCTATTGTTTGGCGATCGCCTTGTTCTTGAGCCGCTCCTCGAGTTCCCGCCCGCGCCTGAAAGCCTGCTGCCGCGTGGTGCATACCGATGTGGCCATCAAGATGAACGACAAGCCAAGCCAGGCACTGCGCAAGGGGCGCTGGAAATCGTCGATGTGGCTTGCCATCGACGCTGTCAAGAAAGGCGAAGCGAACGCCGCGGTATCGGCCGGAAACACCGGCGCGCTGATGGCGATGGCAAAATTCGAGCTCAAGACTATGGCCGGCATCGAGCGTCCCGCGATTGCGGCGATATGGCCTACGCTCAAGGGAAGATCGGTGGTACTTGACCTTGGCGCCTCGATCGGGGCCGATGCACGGCATCTGGTCAATCTCGCCGCCATGGGCAGCGCCATGGCGCGGGTTCTGCTGGAGATTGAACGGCCGACGGTTGGCCTCCTCAATATCGGGGTGGAAGAGGTGAAAGGGCTCGAACAAGTGCGCGGAGCAGCCTCCCTGTTGCGCGAGGGTCAATGGCCGCACCTGGAGTATTTCGGTTTTGTCGAAGGCGACGATATCGGAAAGGGGACGGTTGATGTGGTGGTGACGGAAGGGTTCACCGGCAACATCGCCCTCAAGGCGGCGGAAGGCACGGCACGGCAGCTCAACCGCATGCTCAAGCAAGAGATCGAACGCACACTCTTGAACAAGATCGGCTACCTCCTCGCGCGGAGCGCGTTTCGCGCGCTGAGCAACAAGATGGATCCGCGCAGGTCCAACGGGGGTGTTTTCCTCGGACTCAATGGCATTGTCATCAAGAGCCACGGTGCCACCGACGCGGAAGGCTTCGCCTGCGCAATCGAGATCGGCTACGGGATGGTGCGCCACGAGCTCCTGACCAAGGTAGGACAGACTCTCGGTAAGACGCCGCCCGCACCGGCGGCTGCGCCGCTCGGCGCGGCCCGGAGCTTGGCATCGTGACCATCACGCGTTCGGTCGTCCTCGGGTGCGGCAGCTATCTGCCGGACCGGGTTGTCGGCAATTCAGAGCTGTCCGAGCTCGTCGATACGTCCGATGAGTGGATCAGACAGCGCACAGGCATTCGCGAGCGGCATATCGCCGCCGACGGGGAGACGACCGCGGGCATGGCGCTGAACGCTGCGCGCGCTGCGCTCGCCGCGGCGAAGATCGAGGCCTCGGCCATAGATTTGATCGTGCTGGCGACCTCCACCCCGGACAACACCTTTCCGGCGAGCGCCGTCGCCGTCCAAGCCGGTCTTGGCATCACCCAGGGCGCCGCCTTTGACCTGCAGGCGGTTTGCTCAGGTTTCGTGTTCGGTCTCACCACTGTTGACGGCCTGCTCAGGACCGGTGCTTTTCAGCGGGCGCTGGTGATCGGCTCAGAAACGTTTTCCCGGATCATCGATTGGAATGACCGTGCGACCTGCGTCCTTTTCGGCGACGGCGCCGGCGCCGTGGTTCTCGAAGCCCAGAACGGAAATGGAAACCGGGACGATCGCGGCATTCTCGGCGCTCGGTTGCGTTCGGACGGAAGACACAAATCCAAGCTCTATGTTGACGGCGGACCGTCCTCGACGCAAACCGTCGGCCATCTCCGTATGGAAGGTCGCGCCGTATTCAAGCACGCAGTCGCGATGATCAGCGACGTCATCGAAGAGACTTTCAGGGCAACCGGGTATACCGCGGCGGATATCGATTGGTTCGTGCCGCACCAGGCGAACCAGCGCATTATCGATGATTCGGCGAGGAAGCTTGGCATTCCGCAGCACAAGGTGATCAGCACGGTCGCGCAGCATGGCAACACATCGGCAGCATCAATCCCGCTTGCGCTGGCCGCCGCTGTCGCGGAGGGCCGCATCAAACGCGGCGATCTGGTCATGATGGAAGCAATGGGCGGCGGGTTTACCTGGGGCGCGGTTCTCGTGCGATGGTGAGGCAACCGCCGACCGCGTTGCCGCTCGCACGTTTGGTTCGCCGGGCCTGCCTTGGACCCGTTGACCATGCCGCTCCAACCTAATATCGTTTGATAATTCAGAGAGATATCTAGATCGCCGGAGGCGGGCTGGGCGATGCCAGGAAAAACGGTGACGCGCGCTGACTTGTGCGAAGCGGTCTATCAGAAAGTGGGATTGTCCCGCACGGAGTTCGGCAACCCTTGTTGAGCTCGTCCTCCAGGAGATCACTGACTGCCTGGAACGCGGCGAAACGGTGAAATTGTCCTCTTTCGGCTCGTTCGTGGTGCGCAACAAAGGCCAAAGGATTGGACGCAATCCAAAGACCGGCACGGAAGTGCCGATCTCCCCACGGCGAGTGATGGTGTTCAAGCCGTCTGCAATCCTCAAGCAGCGCATCAACGCCGAGCCGATCAACGGCGAACCTCTTGAGATGAAGTAACGGCGCGCTTCGCAAGGAGGATAGTGCGTGGAGAAGGCGCCGGACGCATTCCGTACGATCAGCGAAGTCGCGGCGGAAATCGAGGTTCCGCAGCACGTGCTGCGCTTCTGGGAAAGCCGCTTCCACGAGATCAGGCCGATGAAGCGCGGCGGCGGTCGCCGCTTCTATCGGCCACCGGACATCGATCTCCTCCGCGGCATCCGTCATCTCCTCTATGGGGAGGGATATACGATACGTGGCGTTCAGCGCATTCTGCGCGAGCAAGGTCAGCGCTTTGTCCAGAATGTCTGGCAACCTGGAGCGCCGCAGCCCACGCGCAATATCGCGGAGGAGGCAATCGAGGAGGAGCCTGCTCAACCCGATGCGGCAGCTGCAACCGAGCTGCCGCACACGCGCCAACCGCAGCCACGACCAAAAAGGGAGGAGAGCAATCAGCAGGCCGGGCGCAATCCCGTACCTGCGCCAATGCTCGGGCCGAACGTTGCCTCCCCGCCTCAGCACTTTGCGAGCAAGTTGCAGGCGATAATTGACGATCTCGCCGAGTGCCGGCGACTTCTTGATGCCGCAAATACCCCCGGGCCGATGGAATAACCGGCAGGCCCGAACCCTACCAGCCTGGACGACTCATCCGACCAAGACACCATCCAAGAACCAGGGCGACAGCAACCGCCGTATACGGGCGGTCCTCGATGGTCTTGCGGATAGCCTCCTCCAAAGGCGCGGCGCGGTCTTGCACGACCCTTCCGGCCTCTCTCGCCGCTTCGCCTGCGGCATCGCGCGCCTGACCGTAAAAGTCCTGAGCCGCACCGGCAACCTGCTTGATTCTGCCTTCGACGCCGCTCGCGACATCGCCCGTCGCGCGTCCGAATCCCTCTTGTGCCTGACCGGCGAGGTTCTTTGCCGTGCCGGCCACTCGATCCTCGTTCATCAAAAATCCTCCTGATATTGGTTTCACTGCCTAACCAACAGAAACGGATTTGGTTCGTTCAAGGCGCGGCAGGCAGGATGCTCGCACAATTGTAGAGGCCCTGCTAAGGTAAGACGGCTTTCAGATGTCTGGGTTTCGTTGCGGTGAGGCGAAGGCACTCATGCTAAATGCCATTGCGCCGGAACAGGTCAAGCAGGTGATCGCCTTGCTCGGGCAATTATCGGAGGCAAGGAAGGCAAGGATTGCCGGCGGCAAGACGCAAACCTCCGATGAGATCATCAATGACCCGGAGCGCCGGCAACTGACCGATTATCTTTATGACTTGAGCGATGAGGCGCGCAAGGAGTTGATCGCTCTGATGTTGCTTGGCCGCGGTGATTTCAATCATTCTTATGACGCCGCGCTGCAAACCTGCTCAAAATACACCAGCGCCGACGACCAGGTGGTGTACCTCATGGGCAAGACCGTGCGGCTTGCGGAATATCTGAGCGTTGGCTTGGGCGCGCTTGGGCGCACGACTTGATCTGTGAAAGAGCGAGAGCCCGGGAGCGTTGCCGCCGGGCTCTCTGAAACTCCGAGAGAGGCTCTGCCTCGGCATTCAGCCTCGGATTGCTCCTCTATAGCTCTTGTTTCTTCCCCTCGACCTCGGCTGCCGGATAGAAACAAGCGGAAAATATGGCGCAGGGAAACACGATCCAAAGGAGGAGAGGCATTTTGGTTCTCCGATCTCCTCCCTTGCGTAGACAACTCGAAACCCGCGCTTCGGTTCCGAAGGCTCACTCCATGCTTCGTCTCGCGCCGCTCGATGCGCAAATTATGACGTAAGTAGTCATGCTATCCCAATTCCATTTCATTCACGAAGACCGGCGCGCCACAACGCGTGCATTGAACCAGCGCCTCGTTCGGGCGTTCATTTCAAATGGGCGACGTACAACGAAACAGTGTCGCTCGGGCCGGCTGGCCATGTCAGGATCACCTCAAACGGGCCTGGAAGATCATCCGCCTTGCCCCAGATGCGCGGCAGCGCAGATGGACGACATTGTCAGCATCGCGCCCTTGGTCAATGCGCCGGGATTAATCGCGTATGAGTGTCCAAAGTGCCGGTACGTGACCAGCGTCGTTCTTCCACCGGCTGGTCCACAGCGACTAAGCGTCCGCGCAACTTAGCAGGCGTTTCCTACGCCCGATCGCTCTCCTCGGGGCGCAAGCCTGCATGCAGAAAGTATCCCGGCGGATTGCGTGCGGTGATCCAGAACAAAGAACGTGTTGCGCGGGTGCACCGCCGCCAAGCAACTTCAGAACCGGGTGTTTCCGCGCACACGAGATATCCAATTGCTCCGTAGTTCAGTGGGGAAATTCCCACGGACACCTTGACAAGGCCCCAAACGGGGCAGCCCGCAAGGCTGCCCCAATTCGTCGCAGCGAGACACGGCACGACGCCTAACCCTGTGCACAACTGCGTTGTGGGGTGACTAGCGAGGAGAAGCCAACCTTCGGCGGCGGTAATGAGGCGGTTACGATTCCGGTCGTCGTGTTCTGCCTGCGCGAGTTTCTCTTCGGCATGGGCTCGGCATTTGGCAGCGGAATACATTCGGCCAGCCCCCCGAGGCGATTCGTGACGACGCGCCCCCATAGCAAATGGCCAGGGAGTGAGTCTGGTCAAAATTGAACACATTCGTCGGGTTAGAGGATCGGGTCCAAATTGCCACCGTAATTGCTTTGCTACCCAAACCTGATAGGGGCGGGGGGGGGTCGGCTTGCCCCCGCGCTGCGTGGCTCTTCACAACAATTTTGTGAATGCCTCGGGGATTTTGTCTCCCTTGTTTTCGCGAACTACTCCAGCATCTTGAAGGTGCCCCACGAACTCGCCCTGCAACGAGTGGATATTTCCGTTGTGATCGATTGTGGCAATCTTCCGCTTGTCAGCACCCGTGAAAACCTCGCCCTTAACGATCCACGCGACGCATTTTCCCTGATCGTCATAGATGAAGTCGCTCATTTGGGTGACCTTTGATGATCGATGAATTTGTTTGCTTCCCATGTGCTTCCCAATGCGCATTTCTGAGAAGCGATCTCTGATGAAACGCCAACTAAGTATTTGATTTTATTGGTCGGAGCGCCGAGATTTGAACTCGGGACCCCCAGTCCCCCAGACTGGTGCGCTAACCGGGCTGCGCTACGCTCCGCCGAGTGCGGGGAAGGTCTACGCTCGCGCGGCGCGCCGCGCAAGGTCGCCTTCGACCGTGGGCGCTGACCCGCCGGCCACGCCTGCAACGAAGCGGCGGGAAGCCGCCATCAGCCCCCACAGCACGCCCAGAATGAGAAAATAGTGTCGCCAGTGATCGATATCGATAATGACGCTCTCGCCGATCACGCCGAGATACGCGGCATAGATCGCCTGATAGACCGGCTGCCAGGGCGTGCGCACAAAGAGAAAGCGCGCGCCCGCTACCAAGGTCAAGGCGCAGAGGCTGAAATAGCCGAACCCTGCAAGCCAGCCTCCGGACATGAATGCGTTCAGGAATGTGTTGTGCGGGTCCTCGATGAAGAAGAGATAGAACTGCAGCGGCCCAATTCCGAGCGGGTGATCGAGCGCAACATCCGCTCCGAGCATGTAACGGCCAAAGCGTCCGTAGTGTCCGAGGTCGTAGCTTTGCTCGAGGCTCGCCCGTTCGCTGAACAATTCCGAGACCTGCCCAATCGAGAGAAGCACCGTCACAAGCAAGGCAAGCCCGAGGACGCCGCCGGCCGCCACAAGGACGATGCGCAGGCGCTCGTTGGCGGAGCGACTCGTGACGAAGGTCACGGCCATCAGCACTATGCCGGCGAAAGCAAGCTGGCCCCATGCGCCGCGGGAAAACGTGAGGAACAGTGCGATCAGCATGATGAGCAAAGCGAGACTGCTGCGGACGACACGGCGCCCGCCCAGCACGCGTTGCCACGCCAGCAGGGCAGGTAGCACCAGGAATGCGCCAAGAACGTTGGGATCGTTGAACGTGCCGCGCGCCCGCCCGTAAAGGAGAAAAAGCTCCGACGCGTCTCCAAACAGGCGGAAGTAACCGGCGATGCCGATGATCGATGCGATCAGCGCCGCCACGGCATAGCCGCGCAGAAGGAAATCGAGCCGTTCGCGCGTGTTGCTGGCGAGCATCGCCGCATAAAAGACGGCGGTAACGGCAAGGAAGACGGATATCAGCACCCAAGTCACCGGCTTCATCTCGCCGCTCACCGGTACGACGGCGATCGCAAATCCGACATTCATCAGAACGAGCAGCAGCAAGAGCGGGGCGAGCTCGCGCCTGAGCGAGATTCCGCTCGGCAGGAACACCAGGAGGGTGGCGATCGCGACGAGCTCGTAGGGGCTCGGCTCGATGGATACGAACGCGCCGGCAAGCCCGGTCAGCCACAGCAGCGCCCCACGCAGCGATTCGACGGCAACGCGCGGATATGGCGGCAGCGGACTCGGTGTACCTCCCCTTTCACGGGAGCAGAGGCGGCCTTCGGCCGCCGTTCTTAGCCGCAAAGAACGCCGACGCATCGCGTCGGCTATGCGCCGGAGCGAAGCGACCGGCGGTCGGGTGGAGTTGCTTTGACGCCCGAGATTGTTGCAGCCGACCCCACCCGGCTCGCTTTGCTCGCCGACCTCCCCTTTCAGGGGAGGTATTATCGGAGCTTGCCGAGCGGTCATATGCGATGGCCCCGCGGGAACATGGGGGCCGACACGGCTATGGATCGCGGCCGCGACCGGCATCAAAAGGCGTTTTCGGTCTTTGCAAGCGCCAGCGGCGTCTTGGCGAGAATGAAAAGGTCGAACAGCACGGACCAGTTCTCGATGTAGTAGAGGTCGTGCTCGACACGGCGCTGGATTTTTTCGTGCGTGTCGGTTTCTCCGCGCCAACCGCTGATTTGCGCCCACCCGGTAATCCCCGGCTTCACACGATGGCGCGCGAAATAGCCATCCACCGCCTCGTCATATAGCCGGTTGTCGGCCTTGGCATGAACGGCATGCGGGCGAGGGCCGACAAGCGAGAGGTTGCCTTTGCAAACGACGTTGATGAGCTGCGGCAGCTCGTCAATCGATGTCTTGCGGATGAAGGCGCCGACCCTGGTGACGCGCGGGTCGCCGCGTTGCACCAGCTTGCGGGCCGTGGGATCGCACTGGTCCACGTACATCGAGCGGAACTTGTAGACCTCGATCAGCTCGTTGTTGAAACCATAACGATTCTGCTTGAAGAAGACGGGTCCGCGGCTGTTGAGCTTGATCGCAATGGCGGTTAGCAGCATGAGAGGAGAGGTGAGAAGAAGGAGGACGCCGCCGACGATCTTGTCAAACAACCATTTCATCACCACGTCCCAATCGGTGATGGGTTTGTCCAGCATATCGAGCACCGGGACGCTGCCGAGATAGGAATAAGCCCGCGGGCGAAAGCGCAGCTTGTTGGAATGCGCGGCGAGGCGGATATCGACCGGCAGCACCCACAGCTTCTTCAACATTTCGAGTATGCGGCTCTCAGCCGAGATCGGCAGCGCAAACAGAACGAGATCAATCCGCGTTTTGCGCGCGAACTGCACGAGATCATCCACGCTGCCGAGCTTTCTGTAACGACCCAGGTCGGGTAGCGTGCGCTCGTCACCACGATCGTCAAACACACCGACGATGTGGACGTCGCTGTCGCGCTGACCGGCGAGCGCGCGGATGAGGGCATCGCCGCGTGCGTCGGCGCCGACGACGACAGTGCGCCGGTCGAGCCGGCCCTGTCGCGTCCAGTGACGGACCAGCAGGAACACGCTGCGGCGAAATGCCAGGAGCGTCACGAGTCCGATGACGTAAAAGCTGCCGAGCCACACGCGCGAGAAATGATCACCGATCTTCGCGAAGAAGCTCGCGCTCATCACCAGCAGGAAGACGACGGACCACGCCGAGGCGAGCCGGAAATATTGCTTCTCGTAGCCGCGGAACGCCTGCACCTGATAGATATCGGCGGTCTGGAATGCGAGCATGGCCAGAAAGGTAATTGCGAGGATGCCTCCCATGTAGCGCCATGCAAACCCTTCGATCGGGACGACGTAGGCCATGTAAACGCCGAAGCCGACGGCGGCAATCAGCGTAAACTCCACCATGCGGACGACGCCGGCAACCACGATTGGCGACCAGGCCGGCAGGGGCAGCGCAGCGATGTCATCGAGCGCCATAGAAGAGCGATCTTTTTGCTCCTGGATTGCGGGTTCTCGCAGGCGCGGTTCGCCGGCGGCCGCCGGGCCTTGAGTTCTTGCGTGCTGTGGAATCGAGCATCATGCACTGACTGATCGAATTTGCGCCGGACGCTCTGCCCCGGCGGCCAGGCTCTTGCCGTCACAGGCACGGCCATGACAGCGCGTGCACCGGACTGATAGAGCAAAACTTTCAACAAAGGCTTAGGACGGCAGCGTGCGACGCCAATTCGTTAATCATGTCGCCGCGCCATTGCGCCGGCATAGGCTGCAAGCACCGATTCGGTCATTGCATCGACGCTGAAACAAGCGCGAATCCGGGCCTGCAAATCTCTGGCGGCTTCAACAGCCGCTGGATAGTCCGACAAAGCACCGTCGATGGCTTTGCCAAGCGCGTCCGGATCGCCCGGCGGCACGAGCCTGTCGGCCTGCGCCGCAAAAATCTCGCCAATCCCGCCCACGCGCGTTGCAATCACCGGAATGCCTGCCGCCGCCGCTTCCAGCACAATATAAGGCAGCGATTCCGCCCGCGAAGGAACCACCACGATCCGCCCTGACGTAAAAGCTGAGCGCGCCGGCATTGCCCCAAGGAAGCGAACCGATTGCCGCAACCCGCGCGCCGCCACCAAAGCCTCGAACGAGCCGCGATCAGGGCCGGCGCCGACGATGTTCGCCGTGATTGTCTTGCCGGCCAGCGCCAGCCCCGCAATCGCCTCGATCAGCACATCGACGCCTTTGAGGGCGCGCAGCTCGCCGACAAAAACAACGTCACTCGGCTGCGCATCGGTTGCGACCGGAGCGAATTCCCCCTTGCTTACTCCATTGTGCACGACGCGCACGAGCGCACATGCCTTGCCAAGCTTGGCCTCAAATACATCGCGCGCATAGCCGCTCTCGAACAAAAGGAGGTCGGTGCGGCGCATCAACAACTGCTCGGAGCCGAGATAGAAGAAACCCGCCGGCGTGCTCCAGGCATAGTGCAGGCTGCCTCCATGGGGCGTGTACACCCGGATTACGTTGCGGCCGGTGACAAGGCGGGCATAGGCGCCGCCCTTGGCGCCGTGGCCATGGACGACATCGGCCTCGACCTCAGCAGCGCGCTTCGCGACATGTGCGACGGCACTGATATCGCGCAATCCCAGTTGTCGGCTCATCGGGATGCGCATGAGCCCTAGCGCTAGATTCGGCGCCATTGACGCAAGTCTCGCCTGCGCTTGTGTGCCCCCGGTCGCGGCATCGGCCACGATCCCGACGCGGTGCCCAAGGGCAGCCTGTGCGCGCGCCAAGTCGAGGACGTGGCGGAACAGTCCTCCGACCGGCGCCCGCAACACATGGAGAATGTGCAGGGGAGCTCCCGGTGTGCCAACGGACGCCATGCCGGAAGCTACATCAACTCCATCCGGGTTCACTCCAGGTTAACGAAGGCCGCTCAGCACGGCTGAGCAGATGCCGTAGGGCGGATGGCGAAGCGCCAAGCCCTGCGCGGACGGCACAATACGCTGCACTATAGCGCCCTACACGCTGCCGAGATGAAAGGCCGGCCGCCTTAACGCGACATCAACCATAATCGTGTCGGATGCTGGTAAGCGGCGCGTGTGTGGGTTGGTGTGGGGTGGTCATGCAAGCGGGCCTGGAGTGGGATCGGCAGCCTGGCGAGGTCTCAGCAGGAGACATCGATCTCGGGGGCTTGGGTCGCGCCCTCTGGCGAAAGAAATCTCTGGTGACGGGCCTGACGCTGCTCGCGGCGGCGATTGCCTTTGCGGGCGTGAGTTTGGTGACCCCCAGGTTCAAGTCGGAAGCGCGCGTCCTGATCGAGATGCGCGAGAACATCTTTTTTCGCCCGGATGCGGAAAAAACCGCCGACCGTAATACCACGGTCGATCAGGAAGCCGTGACGAGCCAGGTTCAGCTCATTCTCTCGCGCGATCTGGCCCGGGAAGTCATCAAGAAGCTGAAACTGGCCGAGCGTCCGGAATTTGACCCTGTCCTGGCCGGCCCCAGCCTGCTGCGGGGCATGCTCAGCTTTTTAGGCATCATCAAGGATCCGCTGGAGATGACACCCGAGGAGCGGGTGTACAAAAGTTATTACGATCGCCTCTCCGCGTTTCAGGTGGAAAAATCCCGCGTCATCGCCATCGAGTTCGAATTGCAGGATCCCGAGCTCGCCGCGCGGGCCGCCAACGCTGTTGCCGAGATCTATCTTCGGTTCCAGCAGGCCGCCAAGCAGGACCAGACCCGTGCGGCAGGCGCCTGGCTCGCCGGCGAGATCGAGCGCCTGCGGAAGATTCTTGCCCAGGCGGAAGCGAAGGTCGAGCAATATCGCGCCAAGACAAATCTTTTCATCGGCAACAACAATACGACGCTATCAAATCAGCAACTCGGTGACTTCAACGGGCAGCTCGCCTCCGCGCGCGCGCAGAAGGCTGAGGCCGAGTCCAAGGCCAGGCTCATTCGAGATGCCCTGAAGGCCGGCACTCCCATCGAGTTTTCCGATATCGTCAATTCCGAGCTGATACGCCGCTTGTCAGAGCAGCGTGTCACTTTACGCGCGCAGCTGGCCGAGCAGTCCTCCACGCTGCTTGACCAGCATCCGCGGATCAAGGAACTGCGCGCCCAGATCACTGATCTCGAGCGTCAGATGCGTGGTGAAGCGGATCGGCTGGCGCGTGCTCTGGAAAACGACGCCAAGGTCGCCAGCAGCAAGGTCGATGAGCTCGCCTCCGCGCTTGACCAGCTCAAGCGACAGGCAGCCTCGACGAATGAGCAGGACGTTCAGCTGCGCGCGCTCGAGCGCGATGCCAAGTCGCAGCGTGACCTCCTGGAATCTTACCTCGCCAAGTTCCGTGAGGCATCGGCGCGCGACAGCATCGGCGCCGCTGCACCGGACGCGCGCATCATCTCGACTGCGGTCGTCTCGACCACACCCGCATGGCCGAAAAAACTTCCGATCATCCTGGTCGCAGCGCTTGCTGCGTTTGCGCTCTCATCGGTATTCATCATCAGCGGCGAGTTGTTGCGCGCCGCCCCGCTGGGCGCCCCCACAATGCCTGTCGCAAGCCCGGCATCCGCGCCGATGTCAGCTGCGGCTGTGGATGCAAGCCGGGCTGCTGATCTTCTTGCGACGGCTGTCAGCGCAACTCGCATGACCGCGGGCGGACGCAGAGAAGGCATTGAACGGCTCGCGCACCAGCTGAGCCAGGGCGGCGACGACTCTCGCCGGATTACGGTCATTGGCACTGTGCGCAATATCGGCACAACCATGACCGCCATTGCGCTTGCCCGAAATCTCGCCTCTCAAGCGCGGGTGGTGCTGGTCGAGCTCTCCGTGGCGGCGCCGAATCTCTCCGTGATTGCCAGCGATCCGGCGTCCTCAGGCCTGTCCGAGCTTGTGCAAGGATCAGCCAGCTTTGGGCAGATCATCACGCGCGATCGGCATTCCCGCGCGCATCTGGTCCTTGCCGGTCGTGCGCCTATCGATGCTGCATCCCTGATGGCCTCGCAGCGCCTCGCGATCGCAATCGAGGCGTTGGCGCGCAGCTATGATCATGTCATCATCGATGCGGGGATGGCAGAGGACATCGTCATCGAGCGTCTGGCGACCTTGGCCTCGCGCGCGGCGCTGGTCGCGGCTGAGCTCGAAGCCCCGGCGACCGCTCATCTGCGCGAACGCCTGTTCTCGGCAGGATTCACAGATGTCAGCGTGCTGGTGGAGGCGTCCCCCGATCTCGACCGCGGCGCCGCTTCCGCCAAAGCCGCCGCGTGACGCCTGCGATCTGGCCGACTGAAACAAGCGAAACTTTGTAGGGTGGGCAAAATCGCCTGCTGTGCTCGAGAATGGTGGGCTCGGCGCAACGAAGTCAAGCTTGCGCAGACTGCGTAAACTTGTCAGCGCCGATTTTGCCCACGCGGATCGAGCGCGGACGCGCCTTAGCCCACCTATACGACGATTGCTCAGCTGCGGGCGCGCACGCGCCGCCAAGCCTGCACTGTGGCCCACAGTGCCGCGTTCTCTTTTATCGTACGTTTCGCGGAAAACATTGCAGCGAACGCCGCTCCCGCCAGTCTCCCGCCGGGAGTGAGACCAAGAAACGAGTCGCACAACGGCTCCGGTTCGCGGCAGAAAAATGATTTGTAGTGTGCCCGACCGACGCCGATGTCGAACGTGTCTATGCTTCGCGCGCCGCATGCATCGATCATGTGCACGAGGAGTATGAGTCCCGGGCTGTGCCGGGTGTTCTCGCCAAGAGTATAGGTGTTGAACATCGTCGAGCAACGATAGCCATCGACAATGGCTCCGACCAGCGCGAGGACCTCGGTCGCGCTTTCGAGCGCATGAATCTCGATCAGAGGCCGCTGATCAGGAAGCCGGCAGTGACAGGCTTGGCGCAGAAATTCGGCGACCCCTGGCTCGGCAAAAACGTTGCCCAGTCCTTGCGCGATCATATGGTTCGCCTTCAAGATGAAAAAATTGTCGAGAAGGCGATCGATATCCTCAGCGGTGGTCGCCTGGATGTAGCGATAGCCCGCAAGTTTCTGAAGCTTGCGTTCCTTGTTGCGCAGGCGAGACCGCAGCGACGTGCTGAGAGCCTCGAGACTTGGCTGCTGGGGACTTGGCTGCTGGGCTGTGCGCCGCAAATCCAGGATGGCGCTCATGTCGACGGAAGTCTGATGCGGCAGCAGCATGAATGGATTGGGCGCGCCATTCCAGGTCAGCGGCTGATTGCACAGCATGATGAGATCAGCGTCCCGCCGCAAGCCATTCAATATGCCGCGAATGTCCTCTTCGCTGATTGCGGCCAGAATATCGTGGTGCCAGAGTCCAAAGTTGAAGTTCGAGTGCTTCGAACCCAGGAAACTTACCAGCTTCAGTGGACCTTTACGCGCGTGGCCAAATGGCCAGAGAAAGAGCGGTTGCCCGACACGGTCGAACCCGATGACGATGAATGGTCGAATGCCGCCGCGTTCACCGACGTGGCGCTGCCAGGCTGCTAGCAGGTCGAACCGCTGATAGGGGGTTGCTGCACATGGGGCTTGCTCCAGCCTGCGCCAGAACGGCTCTGCCCCCTCCAGGCTATCGAATACTTCGACCCGCGCAATCTGGACGTCACGACGGAGGCCTACTGCCTCACTTCGCCGTGCAGCAGCTCCATAGTTGAGCGCAATGTCCATTGCGGGAACTCCTCGCTCCCGAAAGCGCAGCGGTATTCGCTTCTCCGCTGACCGGGAGCCAATCAATGAAATTGGCAAAGAATTATCAATAAAGAGTTGGGACTATGATCCCCGGCGCCACTGAAGGAATAGTGCACTGAAATCCCTACAGAAAACGCTCGTCCGCGGCGGCTTCGAGGCGCTTTATTTCAGCGCCGCGCACCATCTCATGCGGCCATTTGTTGCGGGCTTGGGGGTCATCCTTACCCTGCATCACGTCCGCCCGCCTCGGCTCGACCGCTTCCAGCCTAACAGACTCCTCGAGATCAGACCTGGTTTCCTGGAAGATGTCGTGCGCTGGCTGCGCCGCTCACGGCTCGATCTCATCAGCCTCGACGAGATGCACCACCGCCTTGCGCGTGGAGATGTGGCGCGGCGCTTTGTCTGCTTCACGGTGGACGACGGATATCGCGACACTCTGCAGTGGGCCTATCCAATCTTCAAGAAGCACCAGGTGCCGTTCGCAGTTTACATCCCCACCAGCTTTCCCGATCGGCTGGGAGAGCTCTGGTGGCTGGCGCTCGAAGCCGTCGTTGCCCGCAACAAACGCATCCAACTGCTGGTCGATGGCAAGGAGCAGGCGTTCGAATGCGAGACCATCGCCGACAAGCGGCATCTCTTCGCCCAGCTCTACGGATGGGTGCGCAGCTTCAAGACTGAGGACCAATTGCGGCACGTTGTGCGCGATCTCGCGGGCCGCTACCAGGTCGAGGTCTCGGCATTCTGCGATGAATTGTGCATGAACTGGGACGAGCTGGCGACGCTAGCCGCTGATCCGCTCGTCACTATCGGCGCACATACCGTCAATCACGTGATGCTGGCCAAGGTGCCGGAGAAATCGGCGCGTTCGGAGATGGATATGAGCCGGCTGGTGATCGCGGCGGCGCTGGGCCGTGCACCGGACCACCTTTCCTATCCTGTGGGAGATCGCAGCTCCGCCGGACTTCGCGAGTTCCGCATTGCCTCGGATTCTCGGCTTCAAGACTGCGGTGACAACGCGGCCCGGCGTGCTTTTCCCGGAGCATCGGCAGCATTTGACTGCGCTCCCGCGTATCTCGCTCAATGGCGAGCACCAGCAACTGCGTTACGTCCGTGTCTTGCTCTCAGGCGCAGCAACCGCAGTATGGAACGGATTTCGGCGCGTGAACGCGGCGTGACGGCAACCCCGGAACGCCGTCTGGTGCATTAGACGTGGTTGAGCGCCTTTCCAGATCGAGGCCAATCGTCTAATTTTGCAAATCCGAGCTGCATTGAAGCATTGTTGCTCGCACCCGTCATTCGCGCAAATTCGAGAGGCAGAGATGAAGCGCGTATGTTCCTGTGCAGATGCGCGCCGGCTTGCGCTCTTCGCGATTTGCGCGGCGTTGCCAATCATGATGGCCGGCAATGCCCATTCCGCCGACAAGATCATCTTCGTTACCGATTATGGGTTGTATGGTCGTCACGCATATTATTTCGTGGCCCTGGAGAAGGGATACTACGCGCGCGAAAGCATAGAGATCGAGATCGTGCGCTCGCAAGGGTCGGCCAACACCATCAAGCAGGTTGCTAACGCCACCGCACAGATCGGATTCGCGGACGCATTCGCAGTCGTGCTCGGCCGCGCGAACGATGATATCCCGGTCAAGCTGGTCGCCATGATCTATCCAAAGCCGCCGCACGCGGTTTACGTGCTCAAGGAGTTCGGGATCGCGAAGCCAAAGGACTTCGAGGGCAAGACTTTGGCTGATACGGCATTCAGCTCAGTACCTAAGCTTTTTGCGACTTATGCCAGAGCGGCGGGTGTCGATGCCGGCAAAGTAAGATGGATCGCCGCGAACAGCGATGCGCTGCCGGGAATGCTGACCGCCAAACGGGTCGATGGAATAGGGCAATTCACGGTCGGAGAGCCGCTTCTCGCGGCCATGGCAGCGCCGAGGGAAGTGCTTGGTTTGCCGTACTCCGATGCAGGGCTGGACTACTACAGCAATGGACTTGTCGCTTCTGATGCGATGATCGAGGCAAATCCCGGTCTCGTGCGGCGCTTCGTCAGGGCGACCCTCGACGGTCTGAAAAGCGCAATGGCTGATCCAAGGCAGGCGGGCGAAATCATGCACAAGCATCATCGTGAAATCGATGTCGACATCGCTATCGGCGAAACAATAAAGGTCAAGGAGCTCGCGGCTCAGCCGGATGCAGATCTCGGTGCAATAGACCCCGCACGCATGCAGAAGACGATCGACATCGTCGGAGCGACGTTTGCGCTCAAGAAGAGTGTTTCGCCGGCCGATGTATACGCGCCCGGCTTCATTGCGAACTGAGAGGCGTATCGACTCACGGGCGAACTGGTCGAGGCGCCGAAGATCGTGGAATGAGCCACACAGCCGAGAAGCGATGATCGAGATCAGCGAAACGGACGGCGTCGCGATCCTGCGCATGGCCAACGGCAAGGCCAATGCGATGACCCTCGAATTTTGCGAACTGCTCACCGCGAGGCTCGATGAGCTCAACCGCAGCGCCACGGGTGCCGTGGTGATTACGGGCACTGGCCGGATGTTCTCCGCTGGCGTCGATCTTCTGCGGTTGCTCGACGGCGGCGCCCCCTATGTGCGCAAGTTCGTGCCGGCGCTGAGCACCATGCTGACGACCGCCTTCGCGTGTCCAAAGCCGATGATCGCGGCAATCAACGGCCATGCGATTGCAGGGGGCTGTGTTCTTGCTTGTGCCGCCGACAAACGACTGATGTCGGCCGACGCCGGGCGGATCGGCGTGACCGAGCTGCTCGTGGGGGTTCCATTCCCTGCCAGCGCTCTTGAAATCATGCGCTCTGCGCTGACGCCGCGTTATTTCGCGGAGGCAATATTCAGTGGAGCGACCTATGCGCCGCCCGAGGCGGGGGAGCGTGGGCTTGTCGATGAGGTTGTCGATCCCAACGCTCTTCTCGAACGTGCGATCGAATGCGCAAAGGGTCTTGCTGGCTTACCGCCGGCAGCCTTCGCCTTGACAAAAAAGCAAATCCGCGGGCCGGTTTTGGAGAGGCTGCAAAACGACGCAAGCAAGACCGAGGTCTATGAGATGTGGTTGTCGCCTGAGACTCTCGCTCGCGTGCGCGGCTATGTCGCCCGGACGTTGCGCAAATCGTAAGCAGCCGCAACCCGGATGAGCATCAGGAGCGGCAGGCAGGGGAGGGCTCCTGGAATCACAATTCACTGATACATACAGTCGCGAGACTCTGGGTCGCTGCCGCATCCGCGGCGCGCTCCCTCTCCCAAAGGCCGAGGGAGCAGGTCGGCGCCTGCCGATACATGCGAGTCATGCGGCAGTGAAAGTGGGTACTAAATTAGGCTGCCAGGCCCTGCTCCAGATCCGCGATGATGTCCTCCTTGTCCTCCAGGCCGATCGATAGTCGAACGACGTCCGGCCCGGCGCCTGCCTCGATCTTCTGGGCATCGGTGAGCTGCCGATGGGTGGTCGAGGCCGGGTGGATGATCAGAGACCGGGTATCGCCGATATTGGCCAGATGTGAGAACAGCTTCACGTTCGACACCAGCCTTACGCCTGCATCATAGCCGCCCTTGAGGCCAAACGTGAACACCGAGCCCGCGCCCCTGGGCACATATCTCTTGGCCAGCTTTGCATAGCGGTCTTGAGCTAGCCCGGGATAGCTGACCCATGCCACTTTGTCGTGAGCGGCCAGCCATTGCGCGACGGCCACGGTATTGTCGCAGTGGCGCTGCATCCGCAGTGGAAGAGTTTCAATTCCGGTTAGAATGAGGAAGGCGTTGAATGGCGATAAAGCCGGGCCGAGATCGCGCAATGCGAGCACACGGCAGGCGATCGCGAAGGCAAAGTTCCCAAATGTTTCGTGCAATACGATCCCGTGATATTCGGGCCGCGGTTCGCACAGCATCGGGTAGCGCTTTTCCCGCGACCAGTTGAACGTGCCGCCGTCCACGATCAGTCCACCGATGGAATTGCCATGACCGCCAAGAAACTTGGTCAGCGAATGCACCACGATGTCGGCGCCATACTCAATGGGTTTGCACAAATACGGTGTTGCCAGCGTGTTATCGACGATGAGGGGCACGCCTGCGGCCTTGGCAACCTTCGCCACCGCCTCGATGTCGGTAATGACTCCACCGGGATTAGCTATTGACTCGATGAAAATTGCCCGGGTCTTGGTGCTCACGGCTCGTTCGAACGTACCGATATCGTCGGGGTCCGCCCACACGACGTTCCAGCCGAAATTCTTGTACGCGTGGTTGAACTGATTGATCGACCCGCCATAGAGCTTCTTGGCGGCAACGAATTCGTCCCCGGGCTTCATCAGGCAATGCATGACGACCACCTGCGCCGCATGTCCTGACGCGACGGCGAGCCCCGCGGTGCCGCCTTCAAGGGCCGCCACACGCTCCTCCAGAACGGCGTTCGTGGGATTGCCGATGCGCGTATAAATGTTGCCGAAAGTTTGCAGGCCGAATAATGAGGCGGCATGGTCGACGTCCTCGAACACGAAGGACGTCGTCTGGTAAATCGGAGTTGCGCGCGCTCCTGTCGTGGGGTCTGGTTTCGCGCCTGCATGGATGGCGAGCGTAGCGAAGCCTGGGGTGCGGTCGGTCATTGGGCAATCCTTGCGTCCGGGACTACGTCTGTCCTGATCGGAGCCGTTGGTGCATCGAAGCACGTGCGCTCGTCAAGGCGCGCGTAATCCTCCAGCAAGACCGGCGGATTACGGCGAAGATGCCAAATCCGACAAAAATCGCTCTTAGTCTCTTCCCTGACTGCTCTCGCCCGCAATGGAAATGAGGCCGCGGATCGTGTAGAGGAGCCGATTGCTCCCTATATGAACGTTGGGAGCTTTGGGGCGCCCTCACGCGAGACCCGTTCGAGCAGGATTCATGCAGACTGTCCTTGTCGTCATCCATCTCATGGTGGTCGCCGCCATGATCGGCGTTGTGTTGCTGCAGAAGTCGGAAGGCGGAGGCCTCGGGATCGGCTCGACGGGCGGGTTCCTCTCGAGCCGGGGAACCGCCAATGTGCTTACCCGAACGACCGCGATATTGGCAGGCACTTTCTTCGCCACCAGCTTGCTGCTGTCCATCCTCGCCGGTTGGGAGAGAAAACCCCACTCGATCATTCAAGGAGCGCCGGCGCAGCAGACGCCCGGCGCACCCGCGCCCGCGACGCCTTTGGGCCAGGGGGGAGGAGGGGTTCTTGACACACTGCGTCAGAATGAGCAGCGGCCAGCTCCGGCACCGGGCCCGCAAGTCCCCCGCTCACAATGACAATGCCGCATCAGGGCCGGGCGATCGGGCCTTTCTTTTTAGTTATGCAATTTACGAATGCCTTGGCGCGAACTCACATTAACGGATCGCTGTAGAGAATTGGAAGTCATATTGAAAATCAAGGCATGCAAACGGCGCATACCGGCGACTGGAAATCCTCTCGGCGAATCGGCGCGGAGGCGCTAAAGGTCAGGTCCCATGGCGCGGTACATTTTTATCACCGGCGGCGTGGTCTCCTCTCTCGGCAAGGGTCTGGCAGCAGCGGCGCTGGGGGCGTTGCTGCAAGCGCGCGGCTACAGAGTGCGCCTGCGCAAGCTTGATCCCTATCTCAACGTCGACCCAGGGACCATGTCGCCGTATCAGCATGGGGAAGTGTTTGTCACTGACGATGGCGCGGAAACTGATCTAGATCTCGGCCATTACGAACGCTTTACGGGCAGGCCCGCGAGCCGCCGCGACAACATCACGACCGGTCGCATCTATCAGGAGATCCTCGCCAAGGAGCGACGCGGCGACTATCTGGGCGCCACCATCCAGGTGGTCCCGCACGTGACCAACGCCATCAAGGATTTCATCCGCGACGGAAACGAGGATTGCGATTTCGTCCTTTGCGAGATCGGGGGCACGGTCGGCGACATCGAGGGGCTGCCGTTCTTCGAGGCCATTCGGCAGCTTGGCAATGATCTACCTCGCCATCACGCGATCTACATCCACCTCACGCTCCTGCCCTTCATCACGGGCGCCGGGGAGCTCAAGACAAAGCCAACCCAGCATTCCGTCAAGGAGTTGCGCTCGATCGGCATCCAGCCGGACATTCTGCTCTGCCGCAGCGACCGCCCTATTCCGAAGGAAGAGCGGCGCAAGCTCGGCTTGTTCTGCAATGTGCGTGAGAGCGCCGTCATCGAGGCGCTTGAGGTGGATAACATCTATGCCGTTCCCGAGGCCTACCATGCAGCCGGGCTCGATCGTGAAGTGCTTGCCGCGTTCGGCATAGAGGCCAAGGAGGATCCCGACCTCGCCCGCTGGCATTGGATCAACGAGCGCATTCGAAATCCGGAGGGCGACGTCACCATCGCAATCGTCGGCAAATATACCGGGCTCAAGGATGCGTATAAGTCGCTGATCGAGGCGCTCTCCCATGGTGGAATTGCAAATAAGGTCAGAGTAAATCTCGATTGGATCGAGTTGGAAGTGTTCGAGCGTGAAGACCCGGCCCCTTTCCTTCAACATGTGAACGGTATTCTCGTCCCCGGAGGGTTTGGACAGCGTGGCAGCGAAGGCAAGATCAAGGCTGCCCAGTTTGCCCGCGAGCGCCAGGTGCCGTATTTCGGAATTTGCTTCGGCATGCAGATGGCCGTCATTGAAGCTGCCAGGAACTTATGTGGGATTGAGGACGCGGGGTTGACGGAGTTCGGCGCCACCCCCAACCCGGTGGTGGGGCTGATGACGGAGTGGATGAAGGGAAATGAGCGCCAGATTCGCGGCCGGGATAATGATCTTGGCGGCACGATGCGGCTTGGCGCATATCCCGCCCTTCTCGAGCGGGGCAGCCGGGTGAGCGAAATATATGGTGCCAGGGAAATTTCCGAGCGTCACCGCCATCGCTACGAGGTCAATACCGGCTACAAGGATCGCCTGGAGCAGCATGGCATGCGCTTTTCCGGCATGTCGCCTGACGGGCTCCTGCCGGAGATGATCGAGCATCAGGATCATCCCTGGTTCGTCGGCGTGCAGTTTCATCCCGAGCTCAAATCGCGCCCCTTCGATCCGCATCCGCTGTTTGCCTCCTTCGTAGGCGCAGCGGTCCACCAGAGCCGGCTGGTGTAAACCTCTCGCTCCGTCCTTGTCCGGGGAGGCGGACGACCAGTCTGTAGGTTGGGATCGAATTCCTTACGAGGCCCAACAATCGCGAATTCGGCTTGCCCGCGTTGGGTCCATTGCCTTTCCCTGCCACGGCATTAACGTCATGGGCTGCGTCCACTCCAGCTGAGGCGAACATGATTTACGAGCTGCGGATTTATCAGTGCGTGGTCGGGAGACTTCCGGTGCTTTTGAAAAGGTTCGAGACCACGACTCTCGATCTCTGGAAGCGGCACGGCATCCGGCAGGCGGGATTCTGGACGGTGCTGGTCGGGGATGGCGGCAACCAGGACCTGCACTACCTTCTGGCGTGGGAGTCAATGGCGGAACGGGAGAGGATATGGAATGCGTTTGCGACCGATCCCGAATGGATTGCCAAGCGCGCCGAAAGCGAGCGGGATGGGCCGATTGTGGCCTCTATCAAGAACATGTTTCTCCAGCCGACCAGCTTTTCGGCTGTGAAGTGAGCAACTGGGGAAAGTGCGCTTCGGCTTGGCCGGACCGATGAATGCTCTCGTAGAGAGCGCTCCTAATCGCATCGTGCCGGTCGGCACGGCACGCTTCGGCAATGATCTTCCGCTCGCATTGATCGCAGGTCCTTGTGCGCTCGAGAGCCGCAACCATGCCTTGGAAACGGCTGGCGCTCTCAAGGAGATTACCGGCAGGTTGGGGATTGGTCTTGTTTACAAGACCTCGTTTGACAAGGCGAACCGTACCAGCGCAAAAAGTGCGCGCGGCGTCGGGCTTGCGGACGCATTGCCCATCTTCGCCGAGATTCGCGAGCGGCTCGGAGTTGCACTCCTCACCGATGTGCACGAGGCAGCACAATGCGAGCCCGTTTCCACCGTCGTGGATGTGCTGCAGATCCCCGCATTTCTTTGCAGGCAGACCGATCTGCTTGCGGCGGCAGCAAGAACCCGTCGCGTCATTAATGTGAAAAAGGGGCAGTTTCTGGCGCCATGGGATATGGCGAATGTGGTCGCCAAGATCAGTGCGGCCGGCAATCCCAACGTCCTGGTCACTGAGCGCGGCGCTTCCTTCGGATACAATATGCTGGTGTCGGATATGCGCGCACTACCAATTCTCGCCCGCACCACAGGCGCGCCAGTCATCTTTGACGCAACCCATTCCGTCCAGCAGCCGGGCGGAATGGGCACGTCCTCCGGCGGTGAACGGGAGTTTGTGAGCGTACTGGCGCGCGCGGCGGTGGCGGTCGGTGTCGCCGGTGTCTTCATTGAGACGCATCAGAATCCCGACGGAGCGCCGTCGGATGGGCCCAATATGGTCCCCCTCGGAGACATGGAAGGTTTGCTGCGCCGGCTCATGGCGTTCGACCGCCTGGCGAAAGGCGCATAACACGGGACGCGCGCTACCCACGTCCGCGGTAGGGCGCCACGTTCTGGTCGGGCAGCCAAACACCTGCCGGCAGTTTGCCCGTTTGCCAAAAAACATCGATGGGCATTCCTCCTCTCGGATACCAATAGCCGCCGATGCGGAGAAATCTCGGCGCCAACAACGCCGCCAGGCGCTTGCCGATCGCAACGGTGCAGTCCTCGTGAAAACCACCAACGTTTCGGAAGCTTTCAAGATACAGCTTCATGGATTTCGATTCGACCAACCACCTCGCCGGAACATAGTCGATCACCAGGTGCGCAAAGTCGGGCTGGCCCGTTATCGGACAAAGGGTCGTAAATTCCGGCGCCGTGAACCGCGCGACATAGGCGCAGTCGGCGTGTGGATTGGTGACCCGCTCAAGCCGAGCGTCGGCTGGACAGGCGGGAAGGCGGCTTTTTCGCCCAAGCTGCTGCAACGGTCGCGCAATGCGAGGCATTAGCTCAGCTCCGACAACAAACGATGAGGTGGTTCGCATAAACCCATAGGCGCTCGCGGGCAAAGAGTTTGTATGGGTCGGATTAGCCAGGGCGCAGGTAACCGGCACGCTTGCGAACGGCTGGGGATCGCCTACAAGGCGCGCCGAACCAGATCGACTGACCCGGGGTTCCAATGACTGCGATCGTCGACATCACCGGCCGCGAGATTCTTGACAGCCGCGGCAATCCTACAATCGAAGTCGATGTCGTGTTGGAAGACGGCTCGCTGGGGCGCGCCGCTGTGCCCTCGGGCGCCTCGACAGGCAAGCATGAGGCAGTCGAGCTGCGCGATGGCGGCGCCCGCTATTCGGGCAAGGGCGTCCGCAAAGCCGTCGATGCTGTCAACGGCGAAATCTTTGATGCCATCGGCGGAATGGACGCAGAGGCGCAGGTCAAGATTGACGAGACATTGATTGCCTTGGACGGCACGGCGAGCAAGCAACGACTCGGCGCCAATGCAATTCTGGGGGTCTCGCTCGCGGCGGCCAAGGCCGCGGCGGCGGCGAGGAGCACACCGCTTTATCGGTATGTCGGAGGAGCTACAGCGCGGCTCCTGCCAGTGCCAATGATGAACATCCTCAACGGCGGAGCGCATGCCGACAACCCCATTGATTTCCAGGAGTTCATGATCATGCCCGTAGGGGCCGCCACGTTCGCCGAGGGGCTGCGCATGGGGTCTGAAATCTTCCATACGCTTCGGAGCTCTCTCAAGCAGGCCGGCCACAATACCAACGTGGGAGATGAGGGCGGCTTTGCGCCCAATCTGCCCTCCGCCGCTGCCGCGCTCGACTTTGTCACCTCGGCGATAGTAAAAGCCGGCTACCACGCCGGTAGTGATGTCGTGCTTGCCCTCGACTGCGCGGCGACCGAGTTTTTCGATCAGGGCATCTACCGCTATGAAGGGGAGGGACGCACGCGCTCCAAGGAGGAGCAGGCGGCATACCTTGTTGAGCTCGCTTCCACCTATCCGATCGTCTCTATCGAAGACGGCATGGCCGAGGATGACATGGACGGATGGAAATTGTTGACGCGTGCGTTGGGCAAAAAGTGCCAGCTTGTCGGAGACGATGTTTTCGTGACCAACACTGCCCGGCTGGCCGAGGGAATCAAGAATGGGATTGCCAATTCGATCCTGATCAAGGTCAATCAGATCGGCACGCTGACCGAGACGCTTGGCGCGGTCGAGATGGCGCAAAAGGCGGCGTACACCGCGGTCATGTCGCACCGCTCCGGCGAAACCGAGGATGCCACCATCGCCGACCTGGCAGTCGCCACCAACTGCGGACAGATCAAGACCGGGTCGCTGGCGCGTTCCGATCGGACGGCGAAATACAATCAGCTGTTGCGCATTGAGGAGGAACTGGGCCCTCAAGCGAAATACGCTGGTCGTTCCGCAATCATCCGCACCGCGTCAATCGGCTGATCGCTGCGCCGGCGTTAAAGTTGCGTTAAGGCTGCGACCGCATCTTGCAGCAATGGTCATTCGCCGACGATTGCGGGCTTTCCTCAACGCGCTTGCGCTGTACACCATCGCCGCGCTGCTGATCGGTTATTTCGGGGTCAATTCCTATACCGGAAATCACGGTCTGCGCGCGAAGCAGGACCTCGATCAACAGATCGCGGATCTGAGCAAGGAGCTCGCCAGCTTGCGATCCGAGCGCGCCGATTGGGAGCGGCGCGTGTCACTGTTGCAGCCGGAAGGGATTGATCAAGACGTGCTCGATGAGCGGGCACGCGCCCTTCTCAATTACGCCGATCCTCGCGAGCTCATATTGCAGCTCAAGCAACCCTGACAAACTTCGGAATCAAGACACTCGCGAGCCGATCGGGCTCGCTAGGTCATTGACGGTCGCGGGTCATCCCCGCGCTTCCGCCGCGCGGCAATTTCCGCTATTGGAACTCTGCCGCAGAATGACCAGCCAAGTCCCGAGGAGAAAATGGCCGTTGCCAATAACCAACCAGCGGCGCAGCCCGCAGTCGCCCGGAGAGCGGCGAAGCCCCCAGACGCCGTCCCGGAATTCAGCCGAGAACAGGAACTGGCAGCCTATCGCCAGATGCTGCTGATCCGCCGCTTTGAGGAAAAGGCCGGTCAACTCTACGGAATGGGCCTGATCGGCGGATTCTGCCACCTGTATATAGGCCAGGAGGCGGTCGTCATCGGAATGCAAATGACGATCAAGCCGGGAGACAAGGTCATCACCGGTTACCGCGATCACGGCCACATGCTGGCGTGCGGGATGGACCCCAAGGGGGTTATGGCGGAATTGACGGGACGACAGCACGGTTATTCCAAGGGCAAAGGCGGCTCAATGCACATGTTCTCGGTGGAGAAATGCTTTTACGGCGGCCATGGCATCGTGGCTGCCCAGGTACCGCTGGGGACCGGCCTGGCCTTTGCAAACCGCTATCGCGGCAATGACAACGTATCGCTCACCTACCTCGGTGACGGGGCGACCAACCAAGGACAGGTTTACGAAAGCTTCAACATGGCCAAGCTCTGGAGCCTCCCGGTTATCTACATCATCGAAAACAATCAGTATGGAATGGGGACTTCGGTCGCCCGTGCCTCGGCAACGACTGATCTCTCGCACCGCGGTGCGTCATTCGATATTCCGGGCGAGCGGATCGATGGCATGGATGTTCGTGCGGTCAAGGCCGCCGGCGATAGAGCAGTCCAGCGTTGCCGCGACGGCAACGGTCCCATCATCCTCGAAATGCTCACCTATCGCTACCGCGGACATTCCATGTCGGATCCAGCCAAGTATCGCAGCAAGGAGGAGGTCAACAAAATGCGCACCGAGCATGACCCGATCGAGCAGGTGCGCAGCCGGATTCTGAAAAGCGGTTTTGCCAAAGAAGACGTCTTGAAGAAATTTGATGCCGAGGCACGCGCGATTGTCAACGAAGCGGCCGAATTCGCCACTCATGACGCGGAGCCGGATGCTTCCGAGCTCTACACCGACGTTTACAAGTGAAGAAGATCGCATCCGGTACCGCAGCGCCGAGCTTACAGACAAAGATCTCCGATGCCCATTCAAGTCCTTATGCCAGCGCTCTCGCCCACGATGGAGAAGGGTAATCTCGCCAAATGGCTCAAAAAGGAAGGTGACGAGGTCAAATCGGGCGACGTCATTGCCGAGATAGAAACCGACAAAGCCACGATGGAAGTCGAGGCCGTTGACGAGGGCACCCTCGGCAAAATTCTGGTGCCGGAAGGAACCAGCGACGTTGCGGTGAACACTCCAATCGCAATGATCCTGTCGGAAGGCGAGGACGCCGCGGCGCTCAAGGACGGCGGCGGCGCAGCGAGGCAGCAAAAGACTGCGCAATCCGCACCTCCGGCGGCACCCGCGCAGGCAGCGCCGCAAGTTGCTCGCATGCCCGAACCGCTGCCGTCGGCGCCCGCCCCGCCGCAACCGAGCGCCGCTCCAGATATGGAGGTGCCCGCGGGAACTGAAATGGTGCCAATGACGGTGCGCGAAGCGCTGCGGGACGCCATGGCCGAGGAGATGCGCCGCGACAAGGACGTCTTTGTAATGGGGGAGGAGGTCGCCGAGTATCAGGGCGCCTACAAGGTGACACAAGGCTTGCTGCAGGAATTCGGTGCCATGCGAGTGATCGATACTCCGATCACCGAGCACGGCTTTGCCGGGCTTGGGATCGGTGCGGCATTAGCGGGTCTAAAGCCGATCGTTGAGTTCATGACCTTCAACTTTGCAATGCAGGCCATGGACCAGATCATCAATTCGGCAGCAAAGACGCGCTACATGTCGGGAGGGCAGATGGGCGCGTCCATCGTCTTTCGCGGCCCGAATGGTGCCGCAGCGCGCGTCGCGGCTCAGCACAGCCAGGACTATTCGTCGTGGTATTCGCATATTCCGGGGCTCAAGGTGATCGCACCCTATAGTGCGGCCGACGCCAAAGGCCTGCTCAAATCCGCGATCCGCGATCCAAACCCGGTGATCTTTCTTGAAAATGAGATTCTCTACGGGCAGAGCTTCCCGGTACCCAAGCTGGACGACTACGTGATCCCGATCGGCAAAGCTAAAATTGTCAGGCCAGGCACGGATGTGACCATCGTCTCCTGGTCAATGGGTATGAACTACGCCCTCAAGGCCGCCGACGAGCTTGCCAACGAGCACATCAGCGCGGAGGTGATCGATCTGCGTACGCTCAAACCGATGGACATTGCGACGGTTGTGAAATCCGTGAAAAAGACCGGCCGCATCGTCACCGTCGAGGAAGGATGGCGTCAGTCCGGCGTGGGCGCGGAGATTTCGGCCAGCATTACGGAGCAGGCATTTGATTGGCTGGACGCTCCGGTGAATCGCGTTACGGGAAAAGACGTGCCAATGCCGTATGCCGCCAATCTCGAAAAGATGGCCTTGCCCTCTGTCGCGGAGGTGGTCGAGGCAGCCAAGGCGGTTTGTTATCGTTGAGGAAGGCGCTTGCAAGCACTGAGCAACGGGCGTGCAAGTACATCGGCCGACCCGCGAACGGCGAGGAAGGGAATGCCAACATTTGATGCTCTGCACGTTCCGCCCACTGCATTGGAGCAAGGGGGCGTCGAAGTGCTGCGCGCGGCTATCGTTGAAGGGGGGCTGCATGTGTCGCTTCGCCGCGCATTCGATGATCCGCAGGCTTGGGGCATGCTCATCGCCGATGTGGCTCGTCACGCAGCGCGCGTCTTTGCAAATGAGACCAGGCTGACGGAGAGCGATGCGCTCGAACGAATTCGCTCGATGTTCGATGCAGAGATGGATGCACCGACCGATCCCGGCACCACCGGCGCAATCAGCTGAGCGCCTCCATGTCGGTCAATATTCTTATGCCCGCGCTGTCGCCCACCATGGAAAAGGGCAATCTCGCCAGGTGGCTCAAGAAGGAGGGTGACAAGGTCAAGCCTGGTGACGTGATTGCCGAGATCGAGACCGATAAAGCGACGATGGAGTATGAGGCGATAGACGAGGGTACCCTCGCCAAGATCGTGGTTCCGGAAGGCACGCAGGATGTGCCGGTCAATCAGCTCATCGCCGTGCTTGCGGAAGAGGGAGAGGACCTCAAGGCGGTCAACGTGGAGAAAGCCGCTTTTCCCGTAGCGCAACCTACCATGAGTCCCCGTATGGCGGCGGCGTCCCAGTCCCAGGCGCCTGCCTCGCCGCGCGCAGAAGAAAAGAAGCCACCTGAACCGTCGGGACGCCCGGCCGGCCCCCTGCAGGGTGTTCGAGGAGATAACCGAGGCGAGGGGGATCGGACCGGGAACCGCGCAATCGATGGTGGTGGCAACCGGGTATTCTCTTCCCCGTTGGCGCGCCGCCTGGCGAAGGAAGCAGGGCTCGACCTCGCTCGCATCGCGGGCTCCGGTCCGCACGGACGCATCATTGCGCGCGACGTAGCGGCGGCAAGATCGGGCAGCGTCGGCCGGTCTGCCCCGGCACCGGCCCTCTCGCAAGTACCAGCGGGCATGCAACCTACCGCAGACGACAAGGTCCGCGCTCTGTTCGAACCCGGCAGCTACGAGCTCATTGCGCACGACAACATGCGCAAGGTGATTGCGCGGCGTCTTGTCGAGGCGAAGCAAACGATTCCGCATTTTTACCTCACCGTCGATTGCGGCATAGGAAAACTTCTGGCCGCCCGGGAGGCGATCAATGCCGCCGCGCCAAGGGACAAGGACGGGAAGCCCGCCTACAAAATTTCAGTTAATGATTTCGTGATCAAGGCGCTCGCGCTGGCGCTTCAGCGCGTGCCCGACGCCAATGTCACTTGGACCGAAGCCGCCATGCTCAAGCATCGGCATTCCGATATCGGCGTTGCGGTGTCGATACCCGGAGGCCTTATCACGCCCGTGGTGCGGCAGGCTGAAACGAAGTCGCTCGCGGTCATTTCCAACGAGATGAAAGACTTTGCTGCGCGGGCGCGGATCAGAAAGCTCAAGCCGGAGGAGTATCAGGGGGGTACGAGCGCGGTCTCAAATCTGGGCATGTACGGGGTGAAGGAATTCGCAGCGGTCATCAACCCACCGCATGCGACCATCCTTGCTGTGGGGACAGGAGAGGAGCGCGCGGTAGCGCGAAACGGCCGAGTCGACGCGGAATGGATGATGTCGGCAACGCTGTCCACTGATCATCGCGCCGTCGATGGCGCGCTCGGTGCGCAACTCTTGGGCGCATTCAAGGCCCTTATCGAAAACCCGGTGCTGATGATGGTTTGACGGACGGATGAGTGAGCGCGAGGCCATATTCCGAACCGCCGTCGTCACTTACTTTCCGATGTTCATTGCCGTGCTGTCGTTGGTGACCTCGATCTACAACGGTTATCTCAACGACAAGATGGTCGGCATCATCCAGAATAACCTGCGCAGCTCGGAATATTTGCGCACGTGCAAGGAGATCATCGACGCGTATTTCCAGGTCAAGCTTCAGACGAAGCAGGTGGCGGAAAACGCCGAGCGCGTCAAAGCAGGCTCCAGCGGCGGGGCGGGCCCGCAAATCGACGCGGCCAATGCAGTGAGCAAATTTGCTGCATTGGGAACCTATCTGGCGAATCTGGCGGATGAGAGCGCCCGAGAACCTTACACTCACCTTTCTTGGGAGCTGGAAAAGGTCGTCTCTGATGCGAAAAAAACGCCGGTTAGTGGTTTCGACAAGCTATTCGAACGGGCAGACGAGATGTTCAGCAAAATGAATCAGGACTGCGTCAAAACCGCGAAGCAATGAACCGGAGCGATGAGCTTGCGCCGGATCAGGGCGCCGTGGTCATGCCACCTGAATGAAATCGTGGTTCAAACCCTTACGTTTACCGCGTGAGTGCAATGGCAGAGTCGCGTTTCGACATCATCATCATCGGTTCTGGTCCTGGCGGCTACGTCACGGCCATCCGGGCGGCTCAGCTTGGAATGAAGACTGCGATCGTGGAACGCGAATATCTTGGCGGCATCTGCCTCAATTGGGGCTGCATTCCAACCAAGGCCCTGCTGCGGTCGGCCGAGATTTTCCACTACATGCAGAATGCCAAGGCTTACGGCCTCACAGCCGAGAAGGTCGGCTACGACCCGTCTGCCGTCGTCAAACGTTCGCGTGCGGTTTCGAAGCGCCTCAACGACGGCGTGGGCTTTCTCATGAAAAAGAACAAAGTCGCCGTCATCTGGGGCGAGGCTTCAGTCGAAGCTCCGGGCAAGCTCGCGGTCAAGGCTGTGAAAAGCGAGGCCCCCAAAGGCGCGCTCGGTCCCGGCGCCTACCAGGCCGAGCACATCATCATCGCAACCGGCGCGCGACCGCGCGTGCTTCCCGGCATCGAACCCGACAAGAAGCTGGTGTGGACATATTTTGAGGCGATGATTCCCGATCGGTTGCCAAAATCGCTGCTGGTCATCGGTTCCGGCGCCATCGGAATTGAATTCGCTTCGTTCTACCGCACCTTCGGCGCCGAGGTGACCGTCGTCGAGGTGCTGCCGCAGATTCTGCCGGCCGAGGACGCGGAGATCGCGGCGTTTGCGCGCAAGCAATTCGAGAAACAAGGAATCAAGATATTCACCTCGGCCAAGGTAACGAAGCTCGATAAGAAGGCCGATGGCGTTACCGCTACGGTCGAGGATGGCAAGGGCGGCACGCAGAAGCTTGATATCGAGCGGGTGATTTCCGCCGTCGGGGTCGCGGGCAATATCGAGAATCTCGGCCTTGAGAAGGTGGGGGTAAAGACGGAGCGCGGCGCCATTATCGTCGACCCATTCAATCGCACCAGCGTGCCCGGCATTTATGCCATCGGCGATGTCTCCGGGCCTCCGCTCCTTGCGCACAAGGCCGAGCACGAGGGAGTCATTTGCGTCGAGGCGATCAAGGGACTGCACCCGCATCCGATGGACAAGCGGCTCATCCCCGGCTGCACCTATTGCACGCCGCAGATCGCCTCGGTGGGTCTCACCGAGCAGGCCGCGAAAGAGATGAAACTCGACATCCGCGTCGGCCGGTTTCCCTTCGTAGGAAACGGCAAGGCGATTGCGCTGGGGGAGGACCAGGGCCTCGTGAAGGTCATTTTCGACAAAAAGACCGGTGCGCTGCTCGGCGCCCACATGGTCGGGGCGGAGGTGACCGAGTTGATCCAGGGCTACGTGGTCGCGATGAATCTGGAGACGACGGAAGAGGAGTTGATGCATACCGTGTTCCCCCATCCGACTTTGTCGGAGATGATGAAGGAAGCGGTGCTCGACGCCTACGGGCGCGTGCTCAACATTTGACGCGCAGCCGAGCGCATCGCCGCGTTGCTCGCGCCTACGCCCGCTGTCGTTCTGAATGCACCGCGGATCATGGCGAGTGTCGGGCCAACCAGTGCAGCGACAGGAGAGAATGCATGGACCATCATATCTATCGCGTGATCGAGCTCGTCGGCAGCTCGCAAAAGAGCATCGAGGATGCGATCAACATGGCGATCGAACGCGCGAACGCCACGATACGGAATTTGCGCTGGTTCGAGGTTGTGCGCACCAGCGGGCAAATCGAGGACGGCAAAGCCAAGCATTTCCAGGTGACGCTGAAGGTCGGCTTCACCATGGAAGGCGCGCGCTGATCCGGCAGGCACGCGCAACCCGCGCGGCATGTGCGCGACCTGGCAGGGGAGAGGACTCCTTGCCACGTCACCCGATGGTGCGTAGATAAACCCAAGAAAGACGCACCCAAGAAATACACAACATGGTCGTCGTGCTCGATACTGCCCGCCAACCGCGCCATCCGGAGAAGGTGCATCGACCTGACACGCCCATTGTCAGGAAACCACCCTGGATCAGGGTGCGCGCGCCGGTCTCAGACGGGTACGCGCAGACCCGGGCGATTGTTCGTGCCAATGGCTTGCGCACCGTGTGCGAGGAGGCAGGTTGCCCCAACATCGGAGAATGTTGGGAGAAGAAGCACGCAACCTTTATGATCATGGGCGATACCTGCACGCGCGCTTGCGCCTTCTGCAATGTCAAGACAGGGATGCCCGGTCCGCTCGATGCCGGCGAGCCTGCGCGCGTTGCCTTGGCGACGGCCAGGCTGGGCCTTAAGCACGTGGTGGTGACATCGGTTGATCGCGATGATCTTGACGACGGCGGGGCTGCGCATTTTGCCGCCGTCATCCGCGCACTCCGAGCGGGCTGCCCGCCGACGACAATCGAAGTGCTCACCCCCGATTTTCTCCGCAAAGCGGGCGCCGCAGAGACCGTTGTTGCGGCAAAGCCGGACGTCTTCAACCATAATCTTGAAACCGTCCCCTCAAAATATCTAACCGTGCGACCGGGTGCGCGTTATTACGCATCCGTTCGCCTGCTACAGCAGGCGAAGGAACTGGACCCGACGCTGTTCACCAAGTCAGGCATCATGCTCGGCCTGGGAGAGGAACGGAACGAGGTCCTTCAGGTCATGGACGACCTGCGCGCCGCCGACGTCGATTTTCTCACCATCGGCCAATACCTGCAGCCGAGCAGAAAGCATCACCCCGTCGAACGCTTTGTGACCCCGGACGAGTTTCAGGCCTACGCGACGGTTGCCTGCGCTAAAGGGTTTTTGATGGTGTCTTCTTCGCCGCTGACGCGCTCTTCGCATCATGCAGGCGATGATTTTGCCCGGCTGCGTGCGGCGCGAGACGCAAGGCGCGGCGGTTGGTGAGGCTCGGGTTCCTCTGATGCGCGGTCACGAACCGAACCTCTATGCTTCAGGCCGCGTGCGCTGATGCCGCAGTTCTCGACCAGCCGGCACGTGAGTCATTCAGCTGCCGACATGTTCGACCTTGTCGCCGATATCGAGCGTTATCCGCAATTCGTGCCGCTGTGCCGTTCGCTCAAGGTGCGTAAACGCATTGCCGAGCCTGAAGGCATAGAAGTTTTAGTGGCCGACATGACGGTCGCCTACAAGTTCATTCACGAGACCTTTGTCAGTCGAGTGACGCTTGATCGGCCGAATTTGCACATTCTTGTGGAGTATCTTGAAGGCCCGTTTCGCAAGTTGGAGAACACCTGGACTTTTCGCGCGACAGGCACGCAGACCTGTCTCATCGAATTCTTCATAGCTTACGAATTCAGGAGCCGCGCTCTCGGACTGCTGATGGGAAGCATGTTCGACGCCGCATTTCGCCGTTTTGCGGCGGCCTTCGAGCGGCGTGCCGACCGCGTTTTTGCTCACAGGTCGGCGAGCAACCCTGCTTCCGTCTGAGGGGTTAAGGCGCAGGGCGCGCTCACTCCTGCTGCGCGGCCTCGCGAAGCATGGTGAGAGCCTGCTCCACTGACGCCCGGCGGACTTGCGTCCGCCCGATGTCGCCGTATCTGAGCTCGACGTGTTGCAGCCGGCCAGAACGCGACGCAGTGGCGAAATGAACGAGCCCAACGGGCTTGCCCTCGACCGCACCGCCCGGACCGGCAATTCCTGTTATCGAGACCGTGACATCGACGGGGGCCGCCGCAAGTGCGCCCGTGGCCATGGCCTGCGCCGTTTCGCGGCTCACCGCGCCATATCGGGCAAGCATTTGCGGCGAGACGTTCAGCATCGCCTGCTTTGCTTCGTTGCTGTAGGTGACGAATCCTCGCTCGTACACATCGGAAGAGCCCGCGAGATCGGTCAAAGTGGCCGCGAGGAGACCACCGGTGCACGATTCAGCGGTTGCAATGCGCAGCTTCCTCGATCGGCAAAGAGTCAGGAGTGATTGCGCCTGTTCCAGCAATTCGGCATCCATTCAGCCGCTCCACGGCAGGCGCACCGTCGCGGTGGCAAATGCCGCCATCCCTTCGCCACGGCCCGTAAATCCCATTTTCTCGCTGGTTGTCGCTTTGAGCCCAACTCTGCCGATCGGGATGCCCGCGATCTCTGCAATTCTGCCTCGGATGGCATTCCGATGCGGGCCAATGCGGGGTGTCTCGCAGACGATCGTGACGTCCACATGCGCCAGTCGTCCACTGCGGGCGAAAATGCGTTCGACGGCGAAGGCAAGGAATCGGTCGGAGGATGCGCCGCGCCATTGTGGATCGCTGGGGGGAAAATGAACGCCGATATCGCCCTCGGCGAGCGCGCCCAAGATCGCGTCGACGAGTGCGTGCAGCACGACATCGGCATCGGAATGGCCGGCCAGGGCGCGGTCATGGGCTATGCGCACGCCGCCCAACGTAACGTGGTCGCCTTCAGTGAAGGGGTGAACATCGAAGCCAAATCCGGTGCGCACATCCGTGAGCGCCGCATGCCTGAGAAGCTCGGCGCGGTTGAAATCATCTTCCGTGGTGAGCTTGACGTTGTTCATGTCGCCTTCGAAGGTGGTGACCTTGCGGCCCGTCCATTCCATAAGGGAGGCATCATCGGTAAAATCCTCGCGGCCGGCTCTCTGTGCAAAGCGGTGAGCCTCAAGCAGTGGATCGAACGAAAAGGCCTGCGGTGTTTGCACCGTGCGTACGGTCGCCCGGTCAACTGTGCTCACGACGGCTCCCGTCGCATCGATGATCTTTACCGTATCGCTGACCGCCAATACCGGGATCGCGGCACCGCTGGCACGCGCCGCTTCAATGGCACGCGTAATCAGGGCAGGTGAAACGAACGGGCGCGCGGCATCGTGCACCAGGACGATGTCAGGAGCATGAGGCGCCAGGGCTTCCAGGCCGGCCCTGGCCGAGCCTTGCCGCGTCTGGGCGCCGTGCACTGGCGGGAGAAGGCGCAGCCCTTGGGCGGCGTTCCGATATAGATCCTTGTCCTCCGGGTGGATCACCGCCTGCACCATGGCGACCTCGCCATGCCCTGCGAACGCCAGGAGAGGGGAGCGGATGATCGGCTCTCCGGCAATGTCCCGATATTGCTTGGGCAAATGTCCGCCGGCGCGGAGTCCACGGCCGGCAGCGACGACAACGGCTCCCACCTTCACAGTGTTGCCTCTCGGATGCGTACTTTGCTTTCGTGCATAGGCCGGCGCGCTGTCGCCGCAAACCGATTTTCCCCTGCCAAATGACATTTTTTTGCAGTGCAGCACTTGCACGCGTTGTGCATCTGGTTAAACTCTATGCACTGTGGATTATCGCCTATTTACTGTGCAGATGTCTGCTGGATGACCGTAATTACGGGATTTCCTGGCCTCAACCCGCTTAGGATCGGCAAGCTGGTGCTGTCGAATCCGGTGCTGCTTGCCCCAATGTCGGGCATCACCGATGCGCCGTTCCGGCGTCTTGCCGCTCGCTTCGGCGCGGGGTTGGTCGTGTCTGAAATGACCGCGAGCGCCGCGCTGGCTGCCGGCCGGCCGCAAGCGCGGTTGCGCATGGAAGGGCAGGGGCTTGCAGTCCATGTTGTTCAGCTCGCCGGGTGTGAACCTTACTGGATGGCCGAGGCGGCGCGCGTCGCCGAAGCTTCCGGCGCCTCCATCGTCGACATCAACATGGGCTGCCCGGCGCGCCAGGTGACTGGCGGACAGTCTGGTTCCGCGCTGATGCGCGATCTCGACCAAGCGCTTTCGCTGATTGAATCGACGGTGAAGGCCGTCAGCGTGCCGGTGACGCTCAAGATGAGATTGGGGTGGGATGATCGCACCCGAAACGCCGCTTCTCTCGCTCACCGGGCACAACATGCCGGCGTGCAACTCGTCACCGTGCATGCGCGAACGCGCTGCCAATTCTATGAGGGCCATGCCGACTGGCAGGCGGTCGGCGCGGTCAAAAGCAGCGTGACAATTCCGGTGGTTGTCAACGGCGACATCAGCACGCCAGCCGACGCGCATGCCGCGCTTGCTGCCTCCGGCGCCGACGGGCTCATGATTGGCCGGGCGGCGCGCGGCCGGCCCTGGCTGCCGGGCCAAATCGGCCGGACCCTGCTTCGTGGCCGTTCGGAATGCGCGCCTCCCCTCGGGACTCAACTGTCCATCATCGATGAGCTTTACGGTGAGATGCTCGCGCACTACGGCCGCGAAACTGGAAGCAGACATGCGCGCAAACATCTCGGCTGGGCACTCGACGCAGCGGCAGACAGCGCGCGGGCGCCTGCGTCGCTGCTCCGCGCTCATCGTCACCGCGTCCTGACCGCATCGGAGCCGGCCACCGTTCGCCGCTGGCTCTCCGAGGCGTTCGCTGCCTTTACCGAGGGTGAGAGGAAGGCGGCATGAATAAGCCCGTGCCGATGGCGACGCTTCCCTCCGGAACCGCCGATGCCGTGCTCAATGCATTGCCGCACCCGGTCTTCATGATTTCCGCAGACGGATGGATCGCCAATGCCAATGCGGCTGCGGAGTCCTTTTTCGACGCTTCGCTGCCGCTTTTGCGCCGCCACACAGTTCGCGAGCTGGTGCCGTTCGGCAGCCCTCTGCTCGCGCTGATCGAGCAGGTACGCACAACCAGCGCCGCGGTGAACGAATACAAGGTCGATCTCGGCACTCCGCGCAATCGGGGCGAGAGGCTGGTTGATCTGCACGTCGCGCCATTGCCGGAGCGCGCAGACCATGTGGTCGTTATGCTGCAGGAGCGCACGATCGCCGAGAAGATGGACCGCCAGCTCACGCATCGTGGTGCAGCCCGCTCGGTCATTGCACTGGCGGCGATGCTCGCTCACGAAATAAAAAATCCGCTCTCCGGAATTCGCGGCGCAGCGCAATTGCTCGAGCAATCAGTTGACGATGACGATCGCAGTCTCACACGACTCATTTGCGAAGAAGCGGATCGCATTGTGAAGCTCGTCGATCGGATGGAGGTATTCACGGACGAACGGCCCGTCGAGCGCGAGCCCGTCAATATTCACGTCGTGCTGGAGCATGTGAAGCGGCTCACGCATTCAGGCTTCGCACGGCACATCAAATTCGTAGAGGACTATGATCCTTCGCTCCCACCTATCCTGGCAAACCGCGACCAGCTCATCCAGATATTCCTCAATCTGGTGAAGAATGCCGCGGAAGCGATCGGAGAGGATGCAAGCGACGGCGAGATTCGCCTGTCGACTGCATTCCGCCCTGGCATACGTCTTGCCCAATCGGGCAGCAAGACCCGCGTTTCTCTTCCGCTGGAGTTCTGCGTCAAGGACAACGGTCCAGGTGTGCCCGACGACCTGCTGCCGCATCTCTTTGAACCGTTCGTCACTACGAAGCGTTCGGGATCAGGGCTTGGTCTCGCACTCGCCGCGAAGATTGTTGGTGATCACGGCGGCATCATTGAATGCAAATCGCAGCCACGGCGAACAGTATTTCGCGTGCTGATGCCGATATATGGCGGCGACTCGGTACCTCCGGAGAATTCCGTATAGAGAGGAGCGGCAATGCCTGCTGGGGACATTCTGGTAGCGGATGACGATGCCGCCATCCGCACCGTGCTGAACCAAGCGCTCTCGCGCGCGGGATACCAAGTGCGATCAACCAGCAACGCAGCCACCTTGTGGCGCTGGATCAGTCAAGGCGAAGGCAACCTCGTGATTACCGACGTCGTTATGCCGGACGAGAATGCTTTTGATCTCCTGCCGCGCATAAAGAAAATGCGTCCCGATCTCCCCGTCATCGTTATGAGCGCGCAGAATACCTTCATTACGGCCGTGCGCGCTTCTGAGAAAGGGGCGTACGAGTATCTTCCCAAACCGTTCGATCTCAAGGAGCTGATCGGCATCGTCGGACGCGCCCTCTCTGATCCGAAGGAACGCAGCCGTCCTGCCGACAAACCAGAGCATCTGGAATCCATCCCCTTGGTGGGCCGCTCTCCTGCAATGCAGGAAATCTATCGCGTTCTGGCTCGTCTCATGCAGACCGATCTCACTGTGATGATCACCGGCGAATCCGGAACCGGCAAGGAGCTGGTTGCGCGCGCCCTGCACGACTATGGCAAACGCCGGAATGGACCCTTTGTGGCAATCAATATGGCGGCCATTCCGCGCGACCTGATAGAATCAGAGCTGTTTGGCCACGAGAAGGGCGCGTTCACCGGGGCGAATGCACGCAGCTCAGGCCGTTTCGAGCAAGCCGAAGGGGGCACGTTGTTTCTCGATGAGATCGGTGACATGCCGATGGAGGCACAGACGCGGCTATTGCGCGTGCTGCAGCAAGGCGAATATACGACTGTGGGTGGCCGCACTCCAATCAAGGCGAATGTACGGATTGTCGCCGCCACGAACAAAGATCTTCGCATTCTGATTCAGCAAGGACTCTTCCGTGAGGATTTGTTTTTCCGTCTAAACGTGGTGCCGCTTCGGTTGCCGCCGCTACGCGAGCGCAGCGAAGATGTGCCGGACTTGATCCGGCACTTTTTGCAGGTGGTCGAGCGCGAGGGTTTGCCTTCCAAGCAGCTGGATCAGGCCGCCGTCGAGCGGCTCAAGCGGCATCGCTGGCCGGGGAACGTGCGCGAGTTGGAAAATCTCGCACGCCGGCTCGCCGCTTTGTATCCGCAAGAAACGATTACCGCTTCCGTCATTGATGCTGAGCTTGCCCATCCCGGTATCGTGCGACTTGACGAAGAGATCAAATCCACCGACGGGCTTGCTGCCGCGATCGAGCGGCACTTGACAAGTTATTTCGCGAGCTTCGGGGCCGAGTTGCCACCCCCCGGATTATACCACCGCGTGCTGCGCGAAATCGAGCATCCACTATTGTCGGCGACCCTGACAGCAACCCGCGGTAATCAAATCCGGGCTGCAGACCTGCTCGGAGTCAACCGAAATACATTGCGCAAGAAGATCCGTGACTTGGATATACAAGTCTATCGCGGCACAGGCTGAAGACGGCGAGTGGTGCCAATCCGCCACAGCATAAGACATGCGCCCTTGATTTGTCGCAATTCAGCAACATTGTGATACAAAAGCATCAATACGGGTTTGCGAGCGGGGGGCGTCCACACGGGTGAGCGATTTCCAGTCCCGTCTGGGCGAGACGAGTCTTATGAGCAATGTCGGCCAAGCCGCCACTGCCGAGCTGGTAGGCGCTGCGGCAGCTCCCGCTCCTGGGTGGCTCGCGCGATCACTCGGGTTGGCCGCGGTAGCCATCGCTCTCCTCTCTGCATTGGTGACATTCGTGGTGCTTGCGGGGCTTACCCCGATCGCGCCCACGCACGAAGTCGTTGTCACGCTGCTTGCCTGCAACGCAGTCACGGTGCTGCTGCTCACTTTGTTCATCGCCCGGGAAGTATGGGGCGTGGTTCAAGCAAGACGGCGCGGCCGGGCAGCAGCGCGCCTGCACGTGCGCATTGTCGCCCTCTTCTCGGTGATCGCTGCCTTGCCGGCCATTCTGGTCTCCGTCGTTGCGAGCTTGACGCTTGATCGGGGGCTCGATCGGTTGTTTTCGCAGCAGACCTATTCGCTGATCGAGAACGCAACCATTGTCGCGGATGCCTATGTGCGCGAGCTCGATCAGCTGATCCGCGCGGACAGCATTGCGCTTGCCGTCGAGCTTGCGCGCGCCAAGCCGTTATTCGACGAGTCGCGCCAGCAATTTCATGAGTTCCTCTCCGTGCAAGCCGCCATTCGTGGTCTGCCGGCAGTGTTCTTGTTCGATAAGGACCTCAAGATAATCGACCAGATTGATGCCCGTATTACCCAAGCACTGGTTAAGCCGACGCCCGATGTGCTCGCCGGCATCGATGATACCGAGCCGCGCGTGGAAATGGTCCTTGACGACAATTACGTTGCCGCGATCATCAAGCTGCACGACTACGCCGATACCTATATGTACATCGCCCGGGTGCTCGATCCGCGGGTGCTCGCCCAACTGCGCGCGACGCGCGATGGAGTTGCCCACTACGCCGACCTTGCGGCGCGCCGGATCGGCATTCAGATCGCCTTTGGCTTGATGTTCACGGTGATTGCGCTGATCGTCCTGCTCTCGGCGGTTTGGATTGGACTTAACTTTGCCAATTATCTGGTCGCGCCCATTCGAAGGCTGATCGGCGCCGCCCAGATTGTTGCCACCGGCAACCTTTATGTCCAGGTGCCCACCAAGCGCTCAGAAGGGGATCTGGCGCAGTTGGGCCAAACCTTCAATAAGATGACCCAAGAGCTGCGCACGCAGCGCGATGACATCGTGCGCGCTCGCGATCTCATCGATAGTCGTCGTCGTTTCACCGAAGCTGTATTGGCGGGAGCGACCGCCGGCGTGATCGGCGTCAACGCGGAAAGCCGCATCAGCATTCTCAACCGATCTGCAGAGCGGCTTATCGGGCGGTCCGAAGCGGAGGCTCTCGGCAAGCCGCTCGTGGAGATGGTCCCAGAGCTCGCGGATTTGTTCACACAGGCACGCGACGGCATGCAGCGTCTCGTGCAAGGACAGGTAACGATCAATCGCAGCGGTCGGGAGCGAATCCTCTCGGTGCGGGTCACCAGCGAGCAGTCCGGCTCGGCCGAGCGTGGCTATGTTTTAACTCTGGACGACATCACCGAGCTCGTCGCCGCCCAGCGCACCTCTGCCTGGGCCGACGTCGCGCGCCGCATCGCCCACGAGATCAAGAATCCGCTCACGCCGATCCAGCTCTCTGCCGAGCGGTTGCGGCGCAAGTATTCATCTGTGATCAAGGAAGATGGCGGCATCTTCCAGCAGTGCACCGACACCATTGTGCGTCAGGTCGACGATATCAAGCGCATGGTGGACGAGTTCTCGCGCTTTGCGCGCATGCCCAAGCCGGTGATGGAAAAGGAAGATGTCGCTGATGCCGTGCGCCAGGTCGTGTTCCTGCAGCGCGTCGGAAATGCTGACATCGACATCGATGTCGAGATCGCGCAGGACCCCATGCCGGCGCGTTTCGATCGCCGGCTCATCTCCCAGGCGCTGACCAACATCATCAAAAACGCCACCGAGGCGGTTGCGGCCGTACCGACCGCGGAGCTTGGCCGAGGCCACATCCGGGTCTCCGCCACGCGTGAAGGTGATGAAATCATCATTGACGTAATCGACAACGGCATCGGTCTGCCGAAGGAGAACCGGCGGAGGCTTCTCGAGCCTTACGTCACCACCCGCGAAAAGGGCACCGGTCTCGGCCTGGCGATCGTTGGGCGCATTCTCGAGGATCATGGCGGGCGCATCGAGCTCAGCGATGCCGCCGAGAAGATCCCTGGGCAGCGAGGAGCGTGGATGCGGTTGCGTTTTGCCGCAGAAACAGTGAGCTCCAGCGAGGCCCACCCCGCGCGTCAAGTAGCTTCCCCTCAACTGGCAACAAATGCGTGAATCATGGCCGATGACATTCTGATTGTAGATGACGAAGCAGACATCCGTGAGCTGGTATCCGGCATCTTGCAGGACGAAGGCTTTATCACTCGATCGGCGCGGGACAGCGACGACGCGCTCGCTCAGGTGGCGAGCCGCCGGCCAAGCCTGGTCTTTCTCGACATCTGGCTGCAGGGGAGTCGGCTTGACGGGCTGCAATTGCTCGATGCAATGAAAGCACAGCACCCGGAATTGGCCATCGTGATGATTTCCGGGCACGGCAATATTGAGACTGCGGTCGCCGCGATCAAGCAGGGCGCATACGATTTCATCGAAAAGCCGTTCAAGGCGGACCGCCTGGTGCTGGTGGCACAGCGCGCGCTCGAAACCTCGCGTCTCAAAAGAGAGGTCAAGGCGCTTAAGCAGCTGGCGCCCTCGACACTGGTGGGCAAGTCCTCCTCCATGAATCAGTTGCGCCAAACCGTTGAAAAGATTGCGCCGACCAACAGCCGCGTTTTGATCGTGGGGCCCGCCGGCGCCGGCAAGGAGCTGGCGGCAAGGGCAATCCATTCACACTCGGCCCGCGTCAATGGTCCATTCATCGTGATAAATGCAGCGGCGATGATGCCGGAACGCATGGAAGTCGAGCTCTTCGGAGTCGAGCAGCCGACCAACGGCCAAGGGCGCAAGGTCGGCGCTCTCGAGGAATCGCATGGCGGCACGTTGTTTATCGATGAAATAGCCGACATGCCGCGCGAGACCCAGAACAAGATACTTCGGGTGCTCGTCGAGCAAACCTTCCAGCGTGTTGGCGGCACCAACAAGGTTCAGGTCGATGTACGCATCATCTCTTCGACCGGACGCAACATCGAGGCCGAGATTGCGGCGGGAAAATTCCGCGAAGATCTCTATCACCGTCTCTCGGTGGTTCCGATCCGCGTCCCGCCATTGGCGGAGCGGCGAGACGACATCCCGCACCTGATCGAATATTTCATGGAGCAGATATCGCTCTCAACCGGACTGCCACGTCGATTGATCGGCGAGGATGCCATGGCCGTGCTGCAATCACACGATTGGCCCGGAAACGTGCGCCAGCTGCGTAACAATGTGGAACGGTTGATGATTCTTGCGGGGGGCGATCCGGAAGCGGTGATCAATGCGGATATGCTGCCGCAGGATGTCGGATCAATGGTACCTTCCATGCCGGGCGGAGATGGCGGTGAACACCTCATGGGCTTGCCATTGCGCGAAGCTCGCGAGGTGTTCGAGCGGGAATATTTGGTCGCACAGATCAGCCGGTTCGGCGGCAACATTTCCAGGACTGCCGAATTCGTGGGCATGGAGCGATCGGCGCTGCACCGCAAGCTCAAGGCCCTCGGCATAGATTAGGGCGCGCACCCAGTGCAGCTCAGCATGCTGGCTCGGGTCCGTCGAGCTCTTTGTGGATCGCGCGCAGATCGTGGTAGCTGACTGCAACGGCAATGGTGAAAACAACGCTCCACACCGCGTTCCACACCACATTGCCGATAAGCTTCAAAGCTGGTCCACCGATGACGTTGAGGCTGGCGGCAAGCGCTCCGCTGCCGACGAGTAGCGCGGCGAACAGCACGAGAAACAATCCAAAAATTCTCCAGCGATGGCCCTTGGTAAGCTGACAGCTGCGTCCCATGCTGCTGAACGGACCGCGATCTTCGATGACGCAAGCCGGCGTTGCAACAAACCACATCGCCAGCAACATGAAACATGGAAAAATCAGGCCAAGAACGGCAATCCCTTGAAGAATTGTCATGATCAAGGAAAGTCCCAAAAACGTGGAAAACCGCCGTAAAGCGACTTGCAAAGCGCCGCCGACGTTCACAGTAGTTTCGCGCAGGTCTGCGAACGTCCCATAAAGAATTGTGCCCTGGCTGATAATCCCGAGCAGGATGCTCAACACCCAGAGGCCCGCGCTCGCCGCGATCAAATGCTCGGAGGGGAGGGGGTGGCCGGAAGCTGGAGAGCTCCAGATGTGGGAGGCAACTTGGGTGGGCAACTGCGCCACAGCAGTCACAAGGAAGAAAGGAAAGAAGTTCCTCGACAGGACGCCAGCCGTCCTATCGATCACGCGACTGATTCGAAAGCCGCCGGTCCCGCTAGCTTGCGGCCGGGTAAGCTGGAAATCTGCATTGTCATAGGTCGCTGGTAGAGAAATGTCGGTCATGGCTTCCTCTGCTGTTCGCCTGATCTTTCTCGAAGCCTACCGATTCGACGCTGCGACTTCCGTGATACCGGTCACAAAATGGACGAAGGCCGCTGCGGTGACCTCGGGGCACCGCTGTCGGCGAGGATTGGCGTTCGAGTAGGAAGCTGATATTCAGCGCCGAGCTATGGAAGCAGACCGGAGCAAGAGTTGCGCATCGCTTATGTGAACGGCCGCTACAGGCGCGACCATGAGGCCATGGTCCACGTTGAGGATCGCGGGTATCAATTCTCCGACGGCGTCTATGAGGTCTGCGAAATCAGGGGCGGCCGGATCATCGATGAGCGGCGACACATGGCGCGCCTTGCGCGCTCGTTGGCGGAGCTTCAGATCCCGATGCCCATGTCGGGTGCTGCGCTGGGAATTGTGATGCGCGAATGTGTTCGTCGCAACAAAGTGCATGACGGCATTCTCTATCTGCAGGTCACGCGCGGCGTGGCGCCGCGTGATCATGCATTCCCGTCGCCGCAGAGGAGACCCAGCGTAGTCGTTTCTGCTCGCAACTTGGATTTCGCGGCGAATGAGCGGATAGCGGCGCAAGGAGTCGCGGTCATCACCGTGCCGGACAACCGGTGGCAACGGGTCGACATCAAGTCGGTCTCGCTCCTGCCCAATGTGCTCGCAAAACAGATGGCGCGTGAACGAGGGGCGCGGGAGGCGTGGTTCGTCGATCGGGATGGCTACGTCACCGAAGGGTCGTCGAGCAACGCCTGGATAATCAGCCGAGAGGGGAAGGTCGTTACCCGCCCGGCCGACCAGGGAATTCTGCGCGGCATTACCCGAAGCGTGCTCATCGAGGTCATTTCCGCTCAGGGGCTGATATTGGAGGAACGCGCATTCACCACCGAAGAGGCTTACAGCGCGAGGGAGGCCTTTCTGACCTCAGCCAGTCAACTCGTCCTTCCCGTGGTTCGCATCGACGACCGGCCAATCGGCAACGGGATGCCCGGTTCGCTGGCTACGAACCTGCGGGCGCGATTTCACGAGCATGCCGAGCGAACCTGAACTGGCCCGTTTCTCCTGGGCACCAGCAACTTATGCTTGCGCCCGCGGCGGAGCTACAATGTAATGGCAAGGTCCGGGCGCTATTAAGAGCACAGGGGTTGGTTTTAACGCAGCGGCTGGGCAAGAAAGCCCTGAGGCAAGGCAATCTCGGGGAACAATGGAAAAAGACAATGGCGGCTGAACGCTCACAGAACCTGCAAGACACGTTCCTCAATCACGTCCGCAAGAACAAAACGCCCCTGACGATTTTCCTTGTGAACGGGGTAAAGCTTCAGGGAGTGGTGACCTGGTTCGATAACTTCTGCGTCCTGCTGCGACGCGATGGTCATTCCCAACTCGTCTACAAACATGCCATCTCAACCATCATGCCAGGACATCCAATTCAGCTGTTTGAGGGGACCGAGGAGCACGCCGCCGGGGAAAAGACTTAGTTGGAGCCCCGGCAGCTCGATAAACGTAAAAATCGGCTCAGTCCGGCACACTCCTCCGAGACTGGTCGCGCGCTCGTTATCGAGCCGCATGTGCGCGGAAGAGAAACGCAGGCGAGGGGCGATCGGAGCAGGGCGCCGGCTGCGCGACTTGAAGAAGCAGTTGGTCTTGCGCGCGCCATCGATCTGAACGTCGTGGCGTCCGGAATAGCCCCGCTCGGCACCATCCGTCCCGCGACCTTCATCGGGAAGGGAAAAGTCGAGGAGATCGCCGGGCTGGTCAAGAGTGAGGACGCACGCATTGTGGTGATGGACTGCGCGGTTTCCCCGGTTCAGCAGCGCAACCTGGAACGGGCGTGGAGTGCGAAGGTTCTCGATCGCACCGGACTTATTCTGGAAATCTTCGGCCGCCGCGCGCGCACCCGGGAGGGCGCGTTGCAGGTCGAGCTCGCGCATCTTACCTACCAGAAAAGCAGACTTGTCCGTTCTTGGACACACCTCGAGCGACAGCGTGGGGGGTTCGGCTTCCTCGGAGGACCCGGCGAAACCCAGATCGAATCCGACAGACGGTTGATCGAGGAAAGGATCGCGCGCATCGAGGCTGAGCTCGAAAGGGTCAAACGCACGCGCAAGCTGCACCGCGACAGCCGCAAACGAGTGCCTTATCCGATTGTTGCGCTGGTTGGCTACACCAACGCTGGAAAGTCGACGCTGTTCAATCGCCTGACGCAAGCCAGCGTGCTCTCTGCGGACATGCTCTTCGCCACATTGGATCCGACCCTACGCGCGGTGGACCTCCCGAACGGATTGCGCATCATCCTGTCCGATACCGTCGGCTTCATTGCGGACCTACCCACCATGCTCGTCGCAGCCTTTCGCGCAACGCTGGAAGAAGTCATCGAAGCGGACCTGATCCTGCATGTGCGCGACGTCTCGCACGATGATGCTGCGGCTCAGGCGCTGGATGTCGAAGAAGTGTTGGATCAACTCGGCATTTCCCGCCAGAACCGGGCCGATCGGCTGATCGAGGCGTGGAACAAGATCGACCGCCTTGATGCTCAAGCAAACCAACGCATTCGCAATCTTGCCGCTCGACATCCCACTGACGAGCGGCCCGTCCTGGTTTCAGCCTTGAGCGGCGAGGGGCTCGAACGTTTGGCGTTCGAGATCGAGGCACGGCTGGCAGCACGACGGATGACTCTCGACTTGCTGCTTTCTGCTTCTGACGGAGCCGGCCTGAGTTGGCTTCATCGCCACACCGAGGTGATGGCCAAGCACGCGCGCGATGATGGGTCGATCATGGTGGCTGTACGCCTCCATCCTGGCGATGCGGATAGGGTAAAGGCGCGCTTTGCTCGTAGCCCGCCGCCATCCGGCTAGTTGTCCCCGATTCCGAAGTTCGCCAATGGCTTGCGACATCCTCTGATGCGAGCTTCGTCAATTTCATCGGAATAGACTTTAGTAGCGCTGCAACAATCCGGTTACTCCGATATCGAGGTCCTCTCTGCCCGTTCTGCTTTCTTGGCCTCGTTCCAGAGCTCATCCATTTCTGCGAGGGTGGATTGCTGGGGGGTCTTGCCATGGGCGAACAGGGCACGCTCAATTGCTGAGAAGCGCCTTTCGAATTTTTCATTTGTCGCGCGCAGCGCCACATCCGGGTCAATGCGAAGATGGCGGGCGAGATTAACCGCGGCGAACAGGAGATCGCCGACCTCGGCAGCAGCTCTATTGTGATCACCACTCGTGATCTCGGCTTCAATCTCGTCGGCTTCCTCCCGGATCTTGGCAAGCACTGCCAGTGGGTCGTTCCAATCGAATCCAACTTTGGCAGCCCTGGCCTGCAATTTGAATGCACGACTGAGAGCGGGAAGGGCGACCGGAATCCCACGAAGGGCACCTCGACGTTCTTCACTGCCCGACCGCGCATGCTTTGTTTCACGTTCCTGCGCCTTGATCGCCTCCCATAACCCCTCAACAGCACTCGGCGTGAGACCCTGTGCATCCCCGAACACGTGCGGATGCCGCCGCACCAGTTTGTCATTCAGGCCTTTCACGACGTCGGCGAAGTCGAAGGCGCCTTGCTCCTGCGCCATGCGAGCGTGGAAGACCACCTGTAGCAAAAGATCGCCCAGCTCCTCACGCAGATCAGCGAGGTCCCCACGCGCGACCGCATCAGCGACCTCATAGGCTTCCTCAATAGTGTAAGGGGCGATGCTCGCGAAGTCCTGCTGGAGATCCCACGGGCATCCAGTGCCCGGCGTGCGCAGGGCCGCCATGATTTCCAGCAGGCGCGAGAGGTCGGACATCGGGTGGAAGAGAGTAGGCGGCAAAGGGAGCCCCTATCTCTCCTTGTTTGCCCGGTGTGTGTCAATCAGCCGCTTGCCGGCTCGCTTCGAACAGGAACCAGCAGCGCTTCTCCGCCTCATCTATGAAAGTTTCGAGCAGGCTCGTGGTCGCGACATCCTCATGGTCGTCGGCGAGCTTGTGTGCATCGCGCATGTTCTTGATCTGATTCTTATTGTTCGCCATCAGCTCCAAGAGCATGTCGTGTGGGGCGACGAAATCCGCGTCATTGTCCTCGATCCTCTGGAGCTGTGCGATGTGTCCAATCGAACGGATTGTGGTGCCGCCAATCTTGCGGACTCGCTCCGCCAGAATATCGATGCTGGCTTCAAGTTGCTCGGCCTGATCGTCGAATAGAAGGTGGTAATCGCGGAAATGCGATCCCGTCATATGCCAATGGAAGTTCTTGGTTTTCACGTAGAGCGCGAATGTATCGGCAACCAGTGCATTCAACGCCCGGGATACTTCTCGCACCGCCGCCTCTGAGAGGTCCGTGGGGGTGTCGAGAGCCGCGGCTGTCTGATGCGGCTCCAGCTTTCTTACTTTGTTGCTCAAGGGGGCACCTCGTCGTGGGAAGGAGATCAGGAGGAAAGGGGCTAACGGGGGTTGAATGCTCGCCGAGGCTGAAACGCCATTAATGCGGCCCGAGTTCCAGGATTTGCATAAGGGATATTATGGAATATTTTTTCGGACTCTGCGGCAAATACTTTGAGGACGTGATTTTCCGGGATTCACAAGTGGTTGAAGTCTGCTCCTACTGCGGCGCTTCAACTCTTTCGATGGTCAATCCGTCGTAGGCAGGCTCCACGTGCGGCGGTAGCTTGGCTCGCAATTGATCGAAGTCGAGGTCGGAATGCAGGTTGGTCAGAATGGCGCGCGAGGGTCTCACGCGCTCAATCCAGTGCAAGGCATCGTCCACGCTGAAGTGGCTCGGATGCGGCCGATATCGCAGGGCATCGAGCAGCCATACCTTCACCCCATCCAGAGCCGCGACGGTCGCGCTGGGAAGGCCGCTGAGGTCGCATGAATAGGCAAGGTCGCCGAAACGGAACCCGATCGACGAGATGCTGCCATGCTCCTGCAGAAGCGGCACGGCTATGATCGGGCCCCCTTCCCCCCGGATAGTTATCGGCCGGTACGGCTCCAGGCGGTGCTCGGTCGCAATTGCCGGGTATTCGCTCCCCGGTGGCGAACGAAAGCAATAGCCAAAGCGCGCGTGCAATGCCTTGGCGGTTTGCTCATCCATGTAGACATCGATGCGCCGGCGTTTGCTGATCACGAGGGCGCGAAGATCGTCAATGCCATGCGTGTGGTCGGCATGCTCGTGCGTGTACAAAACCCCGTCGAGCCAGTCCACTTGAGCGGCGAGCAGCTGCTCGCGCAGGTCCGGGGAGGTGTCGACCAGCGCTCGCGTGACACCAGACGCCCCTAGGCGCTCCACCAGAAGCGACGTTCGTCGCCGCCGGTTTTTGGGATTGCTCGGATCGCAATCGCCCCAACCGAGCGCGGGACGCGGCACTCCCCCGGACGATCCACATCCTAGGACCGTAAACCTCAGCATTGTCTTGCGGCGGCCGCGGGACGTGGAACCTTACCAAAGAGCCGAAAGAAGTTCTCACTGGTCTGGCGGGCTATTTCTTCGGGCGAAACCGTGCGTGTCGCGGCCAGGACCAGCGCCGTTTCCGCCACATAGGCGGGTTCGTTACGCTTGCCGCGGTGGCGCCCAGGCGCAAGGTACGGCGCGTCCGTTTCGATCAATATGCGATCGGCCGGCAAGGTTCTGGCGATTGCGCGCAAGTCGTCGGACTTCTTAAATGTCAGGATACCTGTGAAGGAGATAAACAGGCCGAGCGCCACCGCCTGCTGAGCCAAATCGGGCCCTCCAGTGTAGCAATGCAAAACGGCAGGAAATGCGCCCTTGGCTGTTTCCTCGCTGAGGACAGCGATCATGTCGTTATCGGCATCGCGGGAATGGATGATGAGCGGAAGTTGGGTCGCGCGGGCCGCCGAGATATGATTGCGCAGACCCTGTATCTGCGCGCCGCGCGGGCTTCTTTCATAATGATAATCAAGCCCGGCCTCGCCGATCGCTACTACCTTTGGATGCCGCGTCAAAGCGATCAGCTCTTCAGTCGAGACATCGAGCTCCTCATGCGCATAGTGCGGATGCGTTCCCACCGAGCAATAGACTTGCGAAAACCGCTCAGCGATCGCCCGCACCTCCGGATGCCTCTTTACCCGGGTCGAGATGGTGACCATCCCGGCAATACCGGCTTCCTCCGCACGGCGCACGACCGCATCCAGATCATGGGAAAACTCAGAAAAATCGAGGTGGCAGTGGCTGTCGATGAGCATGGCTGTCGATGAGTGATCCGGCTGAACGATGAGGACTTGCGGCAATAGCCGATCGCATGGAGGCGGCATATAGGTCATGCAGCAAAAAATCCTGTGGGAACCAAGTCGATTGTCGCTGTCTCGGCGCATCGTTTGAACCAAACACCTGCTCAGGGCGACAAAATAACGAGCCGCGGTGGCCTGGTCGAAGCAGCCGGCCGCGGAGGGAGTGTTTGCCTGATTTTCGGGGAGAGGAGCTCACGATGGCAAGTGTCATTGGGAAGTGGATTTTTTGCGGCGCCTTCGCTGGCGCTCTTACGCTGTTGTCCTCTGGGGCCTTTGCCGGCGATCCTCAGTTCAGCGGTGCACCCGTGCAGGAAGACGCCTATAATGCAGTCCTGGCGTCGCTGGCGCGCATGTCAGAAACCGTCGATGTCCGTTTCAGCGGCCGGCTGGCTTACCTCGACCCCTACAACGCAACATTAGCGGCGGCAGGGCTGCCTTCGACGGCAACCGCAGCCTTGGCTGAGTTCGCGACCAGCTATGCTTTCGCGTCGGACTACCCAGGCCCTCGCGTTTGGGAGGGCCTCAACGGGTCCGATAAGTAGAGAGGTAAGTAGAGATAAGTCACCTCAGAACGCCCTTCGACCTGGGCGCCTGATTACACGGGCGCCCCGGTGCAGTCCGCGGGTCTTCCGTTTCGCGGGGGACCCAGCAAAGAGGGTCATCAGTGCCGCATATCGGAGCCTGGGGCGCTCGCATATTCGGCTTCAAATCTCGAGATTTCGCTCATCAGGTCTTCGACAATCTGTTGGCGCAGGGCAGGATCGGAACCGGTGGTCAGTTCCGCTACAGTCTTGCCCAGAGCTGAAATGATCTCATCCATATCGATTGTATCTTTCTCGCCGCTTTGCGATCCGTATTCGGCATAAAAATCGTCGATCGTGTCTGCAATCAGACAGTGCAGGCAAGGCCGCTCTTCATTTGATGCTGGTTTGTCGGACATGGCCGTCCTTTCGATCGGAATTGTGCAGTGAGCCAGAGCGAGAATGATTCCTGTTTGAATCATCAGGTCTGGGCACTACCCTCACTATCAACATAACGCGGAAAGACCGCGATGGGTGCTGGCATGCAGGCGCCGGCGGAAATCCTCCGGGCGCCGCCAAGCTCCCTGAACTGCCGCTCTCCAGCCGGGACGGAGAGAAGATCGAGCAGCTTGGCGGCCGACCGCGGCATGAACGGAGCGATGAGAATGGCTATTTGCCGGATCACCTCGGCTGTCACATAGAGAACCGTCCCCTGCCGGAGACGATTGGTCTTGGCGAGAGCCCATGGGGCCTCGCCGGCGAAATACCGGTTCGCTTCGGCGACAACCGCCCAGACCGTGCTGAGAACCTGATGCAGCTGCTGCGTCCTCATCGCTCCACGCGCAGCCCCTATCATGCCGTCGGCCAGCTTTAGGATTGCGTCGTCCGCTGTGGTGAATGCCTTCGGGGCCGGCAATATGCCCCCGAACTGCCGCCCAACCATCGAAAGCGAGCGCTGCGCGAGATTGCCAAGATCATTGGCCAGATCCGCGTTCACGCGATTGACAATTGCTTCATGACTGTAGTTGCCGTCCTGTCCAAACGGTACCTCACGCAGGAAGAAATAGCGGAGCTGATCAACTCCGTAAGCATCGGCAAGAGCGAATGGATCGATCACATTGCCGACCGACTTCGACATCTTCTCCCCACGATTGAACAAAAACCCGTGCGAGAAGATACGGCGCGGCGCGTCCACGCCCGCCGACAAAAGGAAAGCCGGCCAATAAACAGCATGAAAGCGTAGAATGTCTTTTCCGATCACGTGCAGATCAGCGGGCCAGAAGCGACGGAATTTCTCGCTATCGACATCAGGATAGCCGACCGCAGTGATGTAGTTGGTGAGCGCATCAACCCACACATACATCACGTGCTTCGGATTGGCGGGCACTTTGACGCCCCAGTCGAAGGTAGTGCGCGAGATTGAGAGATCCTGCAAACCGCCTTTGACAAAGCTTATGACCTCGTTGAAGCGTTCCTTCGGCAACACGAAATCGGGATGACGCGCATAAAGATCCAGAAGCCGGTCCTGATACGCCGAGAGACGGAAAAAGTAGCTCTCCTCCTCGACCCACTCGACTGGAGTGCCTTGGCCGCCGACACGCTCATTCTGCTCATTCCAGCGTGTTTCGTCTTCATCGTAGTACGCCTCGTCCCGCACCGAGTACCAACCTGAATACTTGCCGAGATAGATGTCGCCGGCCGCCTGCATGCGTTGCCAAATGCCGACCGAGGCGCGATGATGGCGTTCCTCCGTCGTCCGGATGAATTCGTCGTTCGAGCAGTCAAGTCGCTCGACCATCGCCTTGAACCGCGGCACGTTCCGCTCCACCAGCTCGCGGGGCGAGAGCTTCTCTTTGGTGGCGGTTTGCAGCATCTTCATGCCGTGCTCATCCGTACCGGTCAGGAAGAGCACTTCATAACCCTCAAGCCGCATGAACCGGGCTATGGCATCAGTCGCAATCGCCTCATAGGCGTGCCCGATATGCGGCGGGCCGTTGGGATAGGCAATGGCCGTGGTGATGTAATAGCGCGGTTTGTCCGCCATTGGTCAGTTCGCCGGAGGCCTTCATGCATCCCAGGCCCAGACTCTCAGCTGGGGTATGGGACGCCATTATTGCGTGATCGACCGCTGAGCAGCGCTCGCCACCTGCAGGTCACCACTCCTCCATGCGATTCACAGGACGGAAAGCGGGTCAAGAGCAAGCCGTTAGTTGCGACCATAGCTAGCAACCGCGCGACGGTTCGGCAAGCCATCCAAAGATGTTGAAAACCAAGGGTTTGCGCTCAAGATTGAATTCGTCAACGTCGCGCGCGCTAGCGTTGAATTTCTCCCATATGGTGGCAATTCGATCGAGGACGGCGAGCTCCTGCCGGGAAGAATGAAGACGGGCTGCGAGCCAAGCATTCACACTGTCGACAAACGCCTCAAGGATTGCCGGTTCGGTGCCGGCAAGGCGATCTCCGATCGCGTGGAGTGCCTGGGGATCGAGCGCCGGCAGGCGATCGAGCAGGGAAATGATGCGGTTGCGCAGTTCAAGAGCGTCATGATCCAGTAGTGCCAAAGCCCGTCGTACGCTTCCTTCCGCGGCATCTGCTGCCGCGGCGACTCTCGCATCATTGGCATCTCGCCCAATGGCGGCTGCCGCGGCACGCGCCACATCAGCGGTCGCAAGCGGCTGCAAGCCAAGAATACGGCAGCGGGAGCGCATGGTTGGAAGAACTCGGCTCCCTGCATGGCTGACAAGCAGAAGAAGCGCTTTCTCCGGCGGCTCTTCCAGAACCTTCAGCAGGGCATTGGCGCCCTCCGCATTAAGCTCGTCCACTGCGTTGACGATGGCCACGCGCCATCCGCCCTCCCCCGCGGTCGAGCCGAAGAACCTGACTGCCCTGCGCACGTCGTCAACTTGAATCTCCTGGCGGAGTTTTTCGGTCTTCTCGTTGATCGTTCGCTCCAGGACCAGCAGATCCCCGTGAGCCTGCGCCGCCACGCGCCGGGCAACCGGGTGTTCCATCGGCACGTGAAGCGATGTCGCCGTAGGCGGCACTTGGCTCCGGTTGGGATGTGCAAGCATGAACCTCGCCATACGGTAAGCAAGCGTCGCCTTGCCAATTCCTCCCGTCCCGGCAAGCAGCCACGCGTGCGCCAGGCGCCCGCTGCGATAGGAATTCAACAGCACGGCCTCGGCCGCCGCATGACCGAACAGCACGCTCGTTGCGCGCGGCTGCAATGGCTCCCGATCGGCCGTTTCGGCAGCCTCGCTCACGACCCTGCTCCGGTGAGCAGAAGCGGAGCAGTCGCTGGTGAAAGGCGTTCGCTGACGGTTGTCCAGATTTGGTCGGCGACTGCCGCTTTTGGCTCGGTCGCATCGATCAAGATGCAACGGGCGGGTTCCGCCATGACGAGCAGACGATAGGCTTCACGAAGCTCCTGGTGCGTCGTAAGCGACTCCTCTTCGAAACGATCCGCGGGTTTTTCGCCACGCCGCTTGCCGGCGCGCGCTAGGCCAATATCGGCCGGAACGTCGAGAACGAAAGTCAGATCGGGTTTGAGGTTTCCGACCGTCACCCGCTCGAGAGCGCGAATGAATTTCGGGTCCACGCGACCCATCGTTCCCTGATACACTCTTGTCGAATCGAGGAAACGGTCAGAGATTACCCAAGCCCCACGGACCAACGCGGGCTCTATCGTATGCCGCACATGATCATCGCGCGCTGCGGCGAACAGCAACGCCTCAGCTTCTGGTCCGAGAGGCTTTGCGGCGCCCGACATGAGCACGTGCCGAATTGCCTCCGCGCCCGGCGAACCGCCGGGTTCGCGCGTGAGGATAACTTTGATGCCAACCGCTTTCAGCTTGTCAGATAATAAAGCGGAATGCGTCGATTTGCCGGTACCTTCACCGCCTTCGAAGGTGATGAATCGCCCACGCACGTCACTCACACGCATGTCATTCAATCGAGGTCTCGCTTATCGAGGCTGCAAGATCATCACCGGGTTGGCGGCGTCGCTATCATAGACGTTGCAAGCCTGCTCGGAATAGACCGAGCACCAATTCAGATGCTGCATCGAATGCACGTCGCGACATTGAACCTGTCCCTACCTCCTCGGCAGCCTGCAGGGGCGTCTCGAGCACGAGGAAGTCCCCCCGCCACACTTTCAGGGTTCCAATCTTCTGGCCTTCCCGCACCGGCGCCGGGACCGGTCCGGTATAGACAACCCGGGCGATGATCTTCTCGCGCGTTCCCCGCGGCACCATGAGACGCACTTCTCTCTCGGCGATCAGCGGAACGTGTCCTTTTGCACCACCATAAAGTCTCGCCTGAGCGATTTCCTTTCCTTCCGTAAAAAGCAGAGAGGACTGAAAATTATGAAAGCCCCACTCGAGCAGTTTTTTGCCTTCGTCGGCGCGCTCCTTTTCCGATTTCAGCCCGTTCACGACAACAATGAGACGCAGACCATTCTGAACGGCAGAACCGACGAGCCCATAACCCGCCTCCTTGGTGAAGCCTGTCTTTAGTCCGTCGGCCCCGATGTTGAGTGCCAAGAGTGGATTGCGATTGTATTGGCGAATCTTGTTCCAGGTAAATTCCCGCTCGCTGTAATACTTGTAGTACTGAGGATAGGTCTGGATGATATGTCGCGCCAGCTTGGCCAGCTCGCGCGAGGTCATGAGTTGCCTGGGATCCGGAAAACCATTCGAGTTTCCGAAAGTAGACTTGGTCAGTCCGATCTCCCGCGCCCGCTTCGTCATCACCTCTGCGAAAGACGACTCATTTCCGGAAATCCCCTCGGCCAGGACGATGCAGGCATCATTGGCGGATTGAATGATGACGCCGTGGAGTAGGTTGTCGACCGATACCCTGTTGTGGATCGGGATGAACATGCTCGACGTGTGCGATGGCGCGCCCCCGCGGCGCCACGCATTGACGCTGACTATGAATTCGTCGGTTGGCTTGAGCCGGCCCTGCACAATCTGATTGAAAACCACCTCGGCCGTCATCAGCTTGGAGAGGCTGGCCGGTGGAATGAGTTCGTCAGCTCCCTTTTCGAAGAGCACGCTGCCGCTTTCGGCTTCGATGAGGATCGCATGCGGGGCGCTGGTTTGATAGCTATCAGGCGACTTCGGTCCCGAAACCGGGTTAGGGGCAGCTCCCGCCGTGACAAGCCCCAGCCCCAGAGTTGCCGCCAAGACCAGTCTGCGGGACGGCGGGAGCAACCAGCTGGCAATTACGGGCACAGTCATGGCGCTGCGCATCTCCCCTCGCGATGATTTCAGTAAAGGCCGCGCCCGCTCATAAGACCAACACCCAGTGTGGGGGCCTCATTGATCGGCGCAACAGGTGCGGCGGCGCCCGGCGAAAGGCGTTCCATACGCGGGTCGGCAGACGCCGATCTAGACCGCGCCGGTGCTCGGCTGGACGAGGCGGCTTCGGCCGCGATTTTGGATGTTTGCTCCGGGGGGCGGCTTGAGCTGGCAAGTGAGAAGCCGCGCTGAGATGCGAGCGGCGCATCCTTTCGGCTGTCCTCCTTGGGCAGGAATGGTTTCGCTGACGCCACCATCACCTTCGACGGCGCGGGTGCGGGTGAGCCCTCGCGTAGCGTCGCGAGCAACAGCTTGTCATCGCTGCCCTCGACGGGTGCGCGCCCCACATATTCGACCCGTACCCGCGCGAGCCCCTTGCCGTAAAAGTCCAACGCCTTGGCCGTTCCGATGGACAGATCGATGATGCGATCGCGGACGTAGGGACCGCGATCGTTAACCCGCACAACAATGGAGCGTTTATTGTCCAAATTGGTCACGCGTGCGTAACTTGGAAGCGGCATGGTGGTATGAGCGGCCGAGATTGCATGCATGTCATAGACCTCGCCATTGGCCGTCAAGCGGCCGTGGAAGTCAGGTCCATACCATGAGGCGACGCCTTCGGCGCGATACGACGGGTTCTCGTTTGGCACATAAGTGCGGCCGTTAAGGTTGTACGGCTTGCCAACTGTGTAGCTGCCTCCGCCCTTGGGCACGGGCTCGCCCTCCGCGACGACACGCTCGCTGTATTTGGAACCACCGGAGCAGTGAGCCAGCACCAATCCGCCGAGCACAATGATGCCCGACCATGCGACGTTCCTCAAGTTTGAGCCTAGGCCCGAAAATCCCCGCCCCATGCGCTCCCCACGCCGCAACCAACCTCGCCGCAATCCAGCCCGGCCGGAGCTGGACATACGCAAAGACAGGAAGGCTATGGATCGCTCGCGCGCCACCCCGACGCGGACCGCTCCCCCCTGCCCCCATATCGCAGTTCGATCACGGCAGGAATGGGGCTCGCTTGTGTTTCAGGTAAGGAAGCATGCGGGGGAAACCCTTACCGCGGCTCGATTTATTCCTCCGAAATCGTCAGCGGGGCTCTCGACGCTCTGCGACGGGGTTGCCCGATGCGACAAAATAAAAGCTTTCGACAAGCGAAGAAGCCACCCAGGGGACTTGATCCGCGTCCGAGGCTCGCGACACGCCAATTCGCGTTCGCGCAAAGACCTCCTCCGCTGAAATTCCAGGCGAGCGCAGCTCTTTGAGCAATTCGGTCATAAACAGGCTTTGCTGGCTCGCGGTCTCGTTCGAGCTTTGACCCAGTCCGAGGGAATAAATCACCAAGCTATCTTTCGCCACTGTAACCGGAGCAAGCCCGGCGGCAATGGAGCGGAAGCGACGTTCGAAAGGATTCCTTCGCGAAGCATCGACAATCGCGATCTTCACCGCCGCCCCTTGCCCGTTCATTTCCTCCAGGACCTTCTCCAGGTTTGTTCCGTCGCGCCGGATGTCCATCTCGCTCCAGATTTGCGCATCAATCGGAAGAAGATACGTCTGCCGGTCCGCTTGGATCCCATAACCGCTGAAGAAAAACAGCGCGATGGAGCCTGGTTTGATCTTCTTCTTGAAATTATCGATCGCACGCTGCAGGGCGAGCTTGGTTAGATTTTCCGCTACTTCGATATCAAATCCAATGCGCTTGAGCTCGTCTGCCAGTGCTCGGGCATCCTTCCTGGGCTGCGTGAGAGGCGGGTCTGCATCGGGATAGCTGGCGTTGCCGACCAGGAGCGCAATGCGCGGCCCGCGTTCAACTGTTGTCCGGGGTGGGATGCGAGTGGGCGCCGGTTGCTCCGTAGCATTCTGGACCTCGACCGATGGTTCTGGCGCCAGCCTCAACGCCGCCATGCGTTCGCGCGCGGTGTCTTGCGCCCATTTGCCGTCCCGATATTTCTGCGGCGCGGCCAGTGCAGCCTCGAAATCTTTCCGTGCCCGCTGCGGATCGCCTTTCCGCTCGAAGGCGAGCCCCCTGTTGGTCAATGCAGCGGCGTAATCTGGATCGAGCCGAATGGCTTCGTCAAAATCGGCGATCGCGCGGTCGTGCTCGCGCTTGTCCAGCCATGTGATCCCGCGAGAGGCAAATGCAAAGATATTTTTGCCATTGAGCCGAACGGCCTGGTCGTAGTCGGCGATAGCTTTGTCGTAATCGCGCTTTTGCCTCTGCGCGTGCCCTCGTTGCATGTAGGCATCGCTATATTGCGGGCTGAGTTGGATGGCTTCGCCATAATCGGCTATGGCGCGGTCCAGCTCGCGTTTGTGGAGCCAGGCGGCGCCGCGATTGTAGAAGGCCCCCGCATAGCGAGGATCGATGCGGATCGCCTGGCTATAATCGGCTATGGCGCGGTCAAAGTCGCGTTGCTCGACCCAGATCAATCCGCGGCGGTTGAAGACGTAGGCGAGTTTTGCATCGACGGCGACCGCCTGATCGCAATCCCTCAGAGCCCGGTCGAACTCTTTCTTGTTATAAAGTGCCCAGCATCGGTTGGCGTAGGCGTGCGCGGGTTTCGGATCAAGCTTAATTGCCTCGGTGTAGTCCGCGATAGCACGGTCATAGTCGCGCTTCTCCGCCCAGATGAGACCGCGGTTGTGGTAGGGGCTGTAGAGCTTCGGATCGAGCCGAATGGCCTCGTTGAAATCGAGAATGGCGCGGTCATAGTCGCGCTTGCTGCGAAACAAGAAGCCGCGCGCGTTAAATGCAAGTGCATAGCCCGGCTCGAGCCGGACCGCCTGCTCGCAGTCCACAAGAGCCCTGTCGAAGTCGCGCTTGCTGGTCCATATGAAGCAGCGTGTTGCATAGGGCGCCGCAGACCTCGCGTCCACGGCAATAGCTGCGTTACAGTCGCCCAGCGCGCGATCCAGGTCGTTCTTATTTGCCAAAGCAGAGCAGCGGCCCCAACGCGCGGCAGCGTTCTTCGGATCGAGGCGGAGACTCTCGTTGTATTCGGTAATCGCGCCGTCGTAGTCACGCTTGAGTCTTAAGCTGTCGCCGCGACCCGTGCGTGCGGCAACAAGGCTTGGCTCGAGACGAATGGCTTCGCTGCAGTCGGCCAAAGCCCGGTCGGGCTCATGGTCCTTATTCCATGCATCGCAACGATGCTGATACAGCCCTGCAAGAGCGCTGCCCTTTTCCCGGCCGGCGGCAATCAGGCGGCTGCAGGCGGTAATTGCATCGGCCCCCAGGGCGCGCCCACATGTTCCCGCGTCATCGTCCGCGGCGGCCAAGTCAGCGCCCAGCAGCAGCAACAACAGAATGACGCGAATGCCTGAATGGAGAATAAAGCGCCGCATCCCGACCTCTTCGCTCGCTGCTGCCGCCGGGGCACCCGCGGTCGCCACGATCTGCGCCTAGTGTCCCGACCCATTATCGCATTGAATGCGCTGAGCGGCGAGCCTCCACAAGGTCGAACAACCGCGGATAGATTTGCGGCATCATGTCCGGGAGGTCTTCGGCAATCAATCCAGGCCCCGCCACAACGCCGGCTTCTCCGTGCAACCATGCGGCGGCGGCGGCCGCTTCGAAACCCGGCATTCCCTGCGCCAGAAGACCTCCGGCCAGACCGGCCAGGACGTCACCCGAACCGGCGGTTGCAAGCCAAGCCGGCGCATTCCCCGTGATCGCAGCCCGACCATCGGGGGAGGCCACAACCGTATCAGCTCCCTTAAGGAGGAAGACAGCGCCCGTAAGCTCAGCCGCGCGACGCGCGCGATCGAGTTTCGATTTTCCTTCAAAGAGCTCCGCTTTGCAATTGAAAAGCCGGGAGAATTCTCCTTCGTGGGGGGTGAGCAGCGTTGCCGCGCCGCGCGTCTTTATGGCACTTCCCAGTTCCGAGGGGTCATTGGAAAAGCTGGTGAGTGCATCGGCATCCAGTACAACGGCGCATTCCCTCCCAAGGCTGGCGAGAACCATTTTCCGCATCGAGCCCCCTACCCCGCCGCCTGGTCCAAGCACGACCGCGTTACGTCGGGCATCGCGCAGGAACTCCCCAAGCTCCTCGGCTCCATCCACGGGTCGTACCATCACCGCGAGGTTCGCGCCGGCATTGATGGCAAGTGCGTCCCGTGGACTGGCGATGGTCACCAGCCCCGCTCCCGCCCGCAGAGCTGCGCGGGCGGCAAGCCGCGCAGCCCCGGTGGAGGATGTCCCCCCGGAGACCACAACGGCATGCCCCCGACTGTATTTGTGTCCAGCAGGGTTCGGCACCGGAAAAAGATCAAGCCAGAGCGGTGGCGAGTTGGCCCATGTTCGGGGTCTGATCGTTTCGAGAACGTTTGCGGGTATTCCAATGTCCGCGAGATCGATGTTGCCGCAGTGCAGGCGGCCAGGCAGTAGCATGTGGCCGACCTTGCGCCGGAAGAATGTTACCGTGCTCGACGCGCAAACCGCAGCGCCCATAACCGCGCCGGTTGTGCCATTGATTCCGCTGGGCAGATCGACGGCATGGACGCACGCGCCGCCGTTGATTGCCTCAATCAGGGCTCGGGCGTGCCCCTCGATCGGGCGAGCCAGGCCGGCCCCAAATAGCGCGTCTACGATTACGTTGGCTGCCCTGAGCCCGGTCGGGGTCGCGAGCTCGCTTGAGGCGTTCCACTGTTTCAGGGCGTTGAGAGCGTCGCCCTTAAATTGGTCGACCCCGGCGAGGACAAGAACGCGCACCGGGTAAGCACGCTCGCGCAAGATCCTGGCAGCGACGAGGCCATCCCCGCCGTTGTTGCCAGGACCTGCTGCTATGACGACGGCAGTGCCCGGCGGGTGGCGATTGGCGACATCGTCCGCAACAGCTCGTCCGGCATTCTCCATCAACTCCATCGAGGCCGTTCCGCCGGCGATCGTCAGGCGGTCCGCTTCGCCCATCTCGGCTGTCGTCAGGAGCTCCAGGATGTTTTGCATTCGGGGGATTTCAGAAGGCAGCACGGGGTTGACCACAAAACAGGCAAATTGCTCAAATCGAGCTCAGTTATCTTCCCGCTACCCCAACAGGCGGCTATTAAGCTCCCCGGCTCGGCTTTTTTCCGGGCGTTGGCATGGCTTGGCACGGAGCCTGCCTAAATGGAAGCTCTGCAAGCTCCAAGCGCGCACTCGGGCTGGTCAGAGGGGAAGGGAACGCGATGAAGAAGATCGAAGCGGTCATAAAACCATTCAAGCTCGATGAAGTGAAAGAGGCGTTGCAAGAGGTTGGTCTCCAAGGCATCACGGTGACCGAAGCGAAGGGGTTTGGAAGGCAGAAAGGCCACACCGAGCTTTACCGCGGAGCCGAATACGTGGTGGATTTTCTTCCCAAGGTGAAGATCGAGATTGTGCTTAGCGACGACATGGTCGAGAAAGCGGTCGAGGCCATCCGTCGCGCTGCGCAAACCGGCCGCATCGGGGACGGGAAAATCTTCGTCTCCAGCATCGAGGAAGCCATCCGGATCCGGACTGGGGAAACCGGTTTGGATGCGGTCTGAATCGGCAGCTTCAACTCTTCCTCGGCAAAATCTTCGACTGCCACCACTCACGAGAAAAAGAGGGTAATGGTTCCATGACGACGGCCAAAGAAGTCATGAAAATGATCAAGGACAACGATGTGAAATATGCGGATTTCCGCTTTACCGATCCGCGCGGCAAGTGGCAGCACGTCACTTTTGATATTTCGATGATCGAGGAGGAAACATTCGCGGAAGGCCAGATGTTCGACGGCTCGTCGATCGCCGGTTGGAAGGCAATCCATGAATCGGACATGAACCTGATGCCGGATCCCGCGTCAGCCTGCATCGATCCCTTCTTTGCCGAAACGACGCTTTCGCTGGTTTGCGACATCCTGGAGCCGACAACCGGTGAGCCATACAGTCGCGATCCGCGCGGCATCGCGAAGAGAGCCGAGGGAATGGTGAAAGCCATGGGGGTGGGCGACACCATCTTCTTTGGTCCCGAAGCTGAATTCTTCATCTTCGATGACGTGAAATACTCGGTCCAACCCTACAACACCGGATTTCGTCTCAACTCGGTTGAGTTCCCGACCAACTCCGATACCGACTATGAGGGCGGTAATCTTGGCCATCACATCGGCTTCAAGAAGGGATATTTCCCAGTCCCGCCGCAGGACACGGTGCAGGACATGCGATCGGAGATGCTCGGCGCCATGGCGCGCATGGGAGTAAAGGTGGAGAAGCATCACCACGAGGTTGCATCCGCGCAGCATGAGCTCGGCCTGAAATTCGCCCCGCTTACCGTGATGGCCGACCAGATGCAAATCTACAAATATTGCATCACGCAGGTTGCGCAGATCTACGGGAAGACGGCGACGTTCATGCCCAAACCGGTCTACGGCGACAATGGTTCAGGCATGCACTGCCACCAGTCGATCTGGAAAGACGGCAAGCCGGTGTTTGCCGGCAACAAATATTCAGATCTGTCGGAGACCTGTCTTTCTTACATCGCGGGAATCATCAAGCACGCCAAATCGATCAACGCGTTCACCAACCCGACCACCAACTCCTATAAACGACTGGTTCCCGGTTTCGAGGCGCCGGTCTTGCTCGCTTACTCGGCGCGCAATCGATCGGCGTCCTGTCGCATTCCCTGGACGACCAATCCGAAGGCCAAGCGGGTCGAAGTCCGGTTCCCTGACCCTCTCTGCAATCCGTATCTCGGCTTCGCGGCCATGACCATGGCGGGTCTGGACGGCGTCAAGAACAAGCTCGATCCCGGCGCGGCCATGGACAAGGACCTGTACGATCTGCCGCGGCAGGAGCTCAAGCAGATCCCGACCGTTTGTGGCTCCCTGCGCCAGGCGCTTGAGGAGCTCGACGCCGACCGAGCCTACATGAAGGCTGGCGGCGTGTTCGATGACGACTTCATCGATAGCTATATCGAGTTGAAAATGGGTGAGGTGATACGCTTCGAGCACACCCCTCATCCCGTTGAATTTGAGATGTACTACAGCGCGTAGTGGTGAGGATCGCGACTTTTTCTCTGGCGCGGGAGTGCGCGGTTGCGCTCCCGCACGCGGGCAGCACGGTTTACGCGTCAGGCCGCACAGAACAGAGCGGCAATGAGGGCGCTCGCCGCCGCGGTTGCGAAACATAGCGCCAGCGGCGCTTGTAGCCGTAAACTCCAAACTCGATCTTCCTCTGGATTATCGCCGCTTCGAACTCGCCAGAGGATCCGAAGGGACAGGCCATTGCGTAGCCGGCTCCTGTCGCGGCGCTCTCAAGCGCCAGCAACGTATCACGGACCCTGATCGAGCCGAAGATATTCCGCATCTGGCAAGAATAACGGAGCTTGCTTAACACAGAGTTGCGTCCGCAGGCGCCTTCGCGCTCCCCTTCACAGTCGGTAACGACCCGCAAATCTGTCCGGTTTAGCGTGCGCCTGACCGTCACACCAGGAGCCCCTGGCTTGATCGGTGAGCGGGCTTCCCCCTACTCGCCCTGGCCCCCCTAGCGCGCAGTTGTCCTGATGGGACATGCCATCTTTCGGTGCCGCCCGGCTCGATCACCTCTCTCCAACCTGGTCTGTCAACATTTCGAGCTTTATCGAAATGCTCTTGACTGTGGCTGCACAATTCCATAACTCTTGAAATATGAAGAAGCCTGATGCCCTGGCGGCTCTAGCCGCACTCGCGCAAGAGAGCCGCTTGGACACCTACCGTCTTTTGGTGCAGGCAGGACCAGAAGGCATGCCGGCTGGCGAGGTAGCGGCGGCGCTGGGTCTGCCGCCAAACACGCTCAGCTTCCATTTCGACCGCCTGCGTGATGCGGAGCTGGTCACGGTGCGCAGACAAGGACGCTTGATGATCTATGCTGCGCGCTTCGAAACCATGAATGAATTGCTCAACTTTCTCACCGAGAACTGCTGCCGCGGCGCGCGAGAAGAGTGCTCTTCGCCGGGGATATGCAAGCCTGCGCGCGGCACGCGCGCCAAGCTCTTAGCTTGAAGGTGGCAGCAATGAAACGCATGCATGTTCACGTTGCCGTCGAGGACCTTCAAAAATCGATTGGCTTCTACTCAACTCTGTTCGCCGCACCGCCATCCGTCACCAAGCCAGACTACGCCAAGTGGATGCTCGATGATCCGCGAGTGAACTTTGCGATCTCGAAGCGTGCGCGGCAACCCGGTCTCGACCATCTTGGTATTCAAGTCGAAGATAACGAGGAGCTGCATGAGGTGTACGGACGGTTACGCAAGGCCGGTGGCGAAATCATCGAGCAGGGACAGACTGCCTGCTGCTACGCGCGATCTGAGAAGTCGTGGATTGATGATCCGGCTGGCATTGCGTGGGAAGCCTTTCTCACGACGGGCGAGAGCACTGATTACGGCGATGGCACAGGTGAGCGCGTGGCCCGCCTTGCTCTTGAGAGGGCTGATGCTTGCTGCGGGCCATCAGCCGCCGCCGCAGACTGCTGCGCTTCGTAACGTTCTCCCATGTCCGAGGGATCTCTACAAGGTGCTGTTTCTTTGCACTGGCAATTCGGCGCGCTCCATCATGGCCGAAGCGATCTTGAACAAGTTGGGGAGTGACAGATTTCGCGCGCACAGCGCCGGGAGGTTCGATCTGCCGGTGTGGCAATTTTCAACGACGGTACGCACAAGCTCTGGACAATGGCTTGCCGAAGGCATTGCCACGTTCGGACTGCTCGTCACGATCCTCGGCTGCGTCGCCCGGTTCACAGCTTCGACGTCCTTCGCAAACCCGGCAGCGACAATAGCGCGGGCGCTTCCTGATACGTTGGCAGGCATTGCCCCTTCGGGTGTCTTGGCGTTCATTTTTGGGCAACTCTTCGGCATGATGGCGGCGGTGCTGGTTGCTCGCCGGCTATGGAGCGACAGGGAGCACGGGCGCCGGTGATGGCGCTTTCGGATCGGCGCATCGTCATTGCGGCTCTCGGCATCACCCAAATATTGGCATGGGGCTCGAGTTTCTATCTGCTCGGTGTGCTTGCGCCATCAATCGTCAAGGACACAGGGTGGGCGTACGACCTCGTCGTGGGCGGGGTGTCCATAGGACTACTTGTCGCCGGACTTGCCGCGCCACGCGTGGGCAAGCTCATCGCTCGCTACGGCGGGCGTCACGTCCTTGCAGCTGGCGCCTTGTTGCTGTCAGCGGGGCTTGTCATCGTTGGGGTTGCACCATCGCTTGGCTGGTACGCATTGGGCTGGGCGGCGATCGGACTGGGCATGTCGGCCAGCCTCTACGATGCGGCGTTCTCGACCCTCGGCAGCATCTACGGGGCCCAATCGCGTAGCGCCATAACCGCGGTCACCCTGTTCGGCGGGTTCGCAAGCACGGTGTGTTGGCCCCTGAGCGCGGCGTTCGCCGCACGGTTCGGCTGGCGCGGCGCCTGCATTGCCTACGCAGTCATCCAGATCGCAGTCGCGCTTCCCGTTCACCTCATCGCATTACGCCGCGTGAAGGGTATGGGCTCCGACGCAGCGACGGATGTCGGAAGGGCAGTTCGTTTGCAGCCCACAGAGCATCTGCGCTTTGCGATACTCGCGGCGGTTCTGACAATCAGCGCGGCGATTCTGTCCATCATAGGCACGCATCTCATTCCCATCCTGATGGCACGCGGGTTTGAACTCATCGATTGCCGTAGGGCTGGGCATGATCGTTGGCCCCTCGCAAGTCGGCGCGCGTGCAATCGAAATGTTCGCGGGAAGCCGCTATCATCCTGTTTGGACGATGGTTGCCTCGGCCGTGTTGGTCGCTGTCGCAGCTTTCATGCTGCTGAGCGGTTTGCCGAATACGGCGCTCGCCATTGCGCTTTACGGGGCGGGCAATGGGATTGGCTCGATTGCACGTGGCACGGTGCCCCTCGCGCTGTTCGGTCCAGATCGCTATCCCGTGCTGATGGGACGCCTTGCAATGCCACTGCTCATTGCAATGGCCGTATCGCCCTTCATCGGGGGCTTGGCGTTCCAGAAGGGCGGAGCGGACTGGACCCTGGCGCTTCTGACCGCAATCGCGCTGGTGAATGTCATGCTGGTGGCGTTGCTGCGGATCATGACGCGACCGAATTCGTGAATTATGGGTCCCGAACTTTCAACGCGATTGCGCCCATTCGCTTTGGCTCGGTAGAGCGCTCGATCGGCGGCTTTGAGCAAGGCAGGAATGTCCAGGCTTTGATCGTTGCTTGCTGCCCCCACACTCACGGTGGCAGCTACGGGACAGCCGGCGACTACGCTAGCCGCTGCTTCAAAGGCTGCCCGTACACGCTCGCCAGCGGCTGCAGCATCGACAAGAGAACAAGGCAGCATGGCAACGAACTCTTCGCCGCCTAAACGGGCAAATATGTCGGAAGCTCGCATGCTGCTGCGCGCGATCGCTGCAAACAGCTTGAGCGTCTCGTCGCCTGTGGCATGGCCGAACTGATCGTTGACCGATTTGAAATGGTCAAGATCGAATATCAGCGCGCTGACCGGCTCACGAAGTCTGGCGTTCTGGGTTGCGAGTTGCTGTGCCGCTGCGAAGAAGCCGCGCCGATTGCGTGCTCCAGTAAGCTCGTCAGTCAAGGCTGCATCCTGCTGCATACGCAGCATTCGTTCCTTGGCAAGCACAAGAACGATAAACGCGGCGCCAACGACATAGAGCATCGTCTCCAGCGCGAAGACCGCGATCCAGCCGCCGGCTAGACTGGCTATTCCACGATCATCCGGCATCAGACTGGCGAGCGGTATCGGGGTCAGAAAGACGGCACCGTGCAGCATCGGCACGAATATGGCTGGCCAGCGCCGCAGGACCGACTTGCGCCGCTCGCGCCACAGCTCTGCCGCTGTGAGAAAGGCGTAAGCTGATACGATGAGAGAACTGAGCACGATCCGCGTCGGCGTCGATTGCACAAATTGCGCTGTCGTGCACGCTGCAAACCACACCAATGCTCCGGCAATCATCGCGCCCCACCAAACGGGACGGCCATGGAACATGCGCGCTGCGCTCCAGATCATCCCGCAGGCGAGGAAAAGAAACCCATTGGCCATCCCGAATGGAACCGGCGGCGAGATCATATTCTCGATGCTCCACACCCCAACCGAAAATCCTCCAAGAAGGTAAGCCGTGCCCCACCAAGCGAGTGCCCGGACGCGCTCCTGCGCCCAAGCAGAGAGCAGCAAAAGGCCTAGCAACGCGGTGATGCAGGTTCCGCTGATAACAACGGTCATGGCATCAAGCATGATCGGCGCAGCCTCGGGTGCAAGCACGGTGTTCGCCCCTCAGACCAGGTTCTCTAAGGAGGTTCATATCACCGGCTGGCGCCAGCGTGGCATGAACTCTGGCTGGAGCGTTTGTGGCTGGTTGCGGCGATGATTTGCTTTTGCGACGAAACCGCTCACAAATAATCGTCAGTCATGAAAACAATTTTCGGTTCTTTGCGTATTTCAGCAAAGCTGGCGCATCTGAAAGGCAGGCACCTCGCCGATGTGGAAATAGAGCGCGGCTGGAGCGCCGCGGACGTTGTCAGCAGGCATGCGCCGATTAGCTGAGGTCACCGCACGCGCACGGCGTGTCAGCGTTTCGAGAACTGGAACGAGCGCCGTGCTTTTGCCTTGCCATATTTCTTGCGCTCGACGACGCGGGGATCACGCGTCAGAAACCCGCCGCGCTTGAGCGCACCGCGCAAATCCGGCTCGAAATTCATCAGCGCCTTGGAAAGCCCGTGCCGCACCGCGCCTGCCTGGCCCGAGAGGCCACCGCCGGAAACCGTGCAGGTGACGTCATACTGCCCGTTGCGGTTGGTTGCGACGAGCGGTTGATGGATCAGCATGCGCAAAACAGGGCGCGCGAAATACACTTCGAAGTCGCGCGTATTGATGACGATCTTGCCGGTGCCCGGCTTCATCCAAACGCGGGCTACCGCATTCTTGCGCTTGCCGGTGGAATAAGCGCGCCCCTGATTGTCGAGCTTCTGAACATATCTCGGGAATCTCGGGAGCAGGCGCCGGCTTCAGGGCGGAGAGTTGATCGAGCGATTGCATGGTTTCGGCCACGGTCACATGCTCCTGGCGTTCTTGCGGTTGAGTGCTGCAATGTTGAGCGGTTCTGGATTCTGTGCCCCGTGCGGATGATCGGGACCCGCATAGACCCGCAGATTTCCGAGTTGGACGCGCGCAAGCGGTCCGCGCGGCAACATCCGCTCGATCGCTTTCTCCACGATGCGTTGCGGAAACTTGCCATCGAGGATCGAACGCGCGGTACGCTCCTTGATGCCGCCTATGTAGCCGGTATGATGGCGATAAACCTTGTTTTCCCGCTTCTTGCCGGTGAGCACGATCTTTTCCGCATTGACGATGATAACGTTGTCACCGTCATCCACATGCGGCGTGTAGGTGGGCTTGTGCTTGCCGCGCAGCCGCATGGCGACGATTGATGCAAGGCGGCCGACAACGAGGCCGGTGGCATCGATCATTATCCATTTCTTCTCGACGTCGGCTGGTTTGGCTGAGTAAGTCTTCATCGCAGGGACCTTTGGGTAAGGCGGGGTCACAACTGCCCCTGTGGGATGCAGCAGCGCCGGTGGCTCGTCGCCCGATACACCAAGCGCGTAACCCGGTCAATATTGGGCAGTCAATGCAGCTTGTTCTCAATATCTTATAGCTATGGTTCTATTTTACCTCCAGCCCTTGGCGGAATCGAATAGGTCGCCGTCACATGAGCGACCAATTCCTCGTCTCCCTCGCAGCATATGGCGACTTCCCCGATCGCCAATCGTTTGCCGACCTTGAGCAGCCGCGCCTCGGCCAAAAGATCTCGCGCTGATGGCTTACGCAGGAAATTGATATTGAGGTTGATCGTCACCGCCAGCGGCACGGGTCCGATCGCGGCGAGGACTGCGACGTACATCGCAAAATCCGCAAGCGCCATCATCGTAGGGCCGGAGATCGTGCCCCCAGGACGAAGGGACGCAGGGTGAAAGGACTGCCGGACCCGGCAGCCGCCGTCCCACAAAGCCTCAATGGAAAGGCCGCGGTCGGGGTGGAAAAACTGGGAAAACTCGGCCTTGAGAAAACGCTCTAGCTCGTCAACCGTCATCAACAGCGGCATCTCATCCCCCTCGCTTAACCTGGAGCTCTCAGCTTCGTCCCGAACGATCCCGATTTGCCGGGCCGCGCAAACAGGACTTGCAGCGACCCTCAAGCAGGTTAAGTACTACGAAGGCATTTGTCTGAGCGAGACCACGCAATGAATCGCGCACCCGCTGTTCGCACCCCCGTTCACCCCGTCGAAGGCGGAGCTCCTGTGCGGCGCGAGATCGTGGACGACATCGCGCTCCTCACGCTCAATCGGCCTCAGGCGCGCAACAGCCTGTCTGAGGACATGCTGGAGGAGTTGCGCGACCAGATCGCTCACATCGGCGGCCAGGAACGCGTGCGCGCCGTGGTGATCGCCGCGAATGGACCCGTGTTCTCGGCGGGCCATGATCTCAAGGAGCTGACTGCTCGTCGTGCCGACGCCGACGGTGGGGTGGCGTTCACGAAGCGCATCATGGAACGTTGCAGTGCCATGATGCTTGCAATTATCGCCCTCCCGCAACCCGTCATCGCGGCGGTGGAAGGAACGGCGACGGCCGCGGGATGTCAGCTCGTGGCCACCTGTGACCTTGCGGTGGCATCGGCCGCCGCCAGGTTCTGTACGCCCGGGGTCCATATTGGCCTTTTCTGCTCAACGCCCATGGTCGCGCTTTCACGCAATATTGCCCGCAAGCACGCCATGGAAATGCTGCTCACGGGGGATACCATCGGAGCTGACGAGGCCTTCCGGATGGGGCTTATTAACCGGCTGGTCGCCCCGGGCTCTGCGCGCGAAGAGGCATTGGCGCTCGCGCGCAAAGTCGCGGCAAAGTCTGCCGCGGGGATCAAGCTCGGCAAGGAAGCGTTTTATCGGCAGATCGAAATGAGCATTGCGGATGCCTATGCGTATGCGAGCGAAGTCATGGTAACCAACATGATGACGCGCGACGCTGAGGAAGGCATTGCAGCCTTTCTGGATAAACGACTGCCGGTGTGGCACGACCACTGATGTATTTGTCTACGCGATGATCTCGCGACCGGTCGCGATTTTCAGGCCCTCATGGACCACGATCATTACCCCGATGGCTACATCCGCGGCATTCTCAATACCGTTAAGAGCATTGCCATGGTCGGCGTTTCAGCCGATTCCAGCCGGCCGAGCTATTTCGCATTCAAATATCTGCTGGAACGCGATTACCGGATGATCCCTGTCAATCCGGGCCTCGCAGGCCGCGATCTGCTGGGACAAAAGGCCTACGCCAGGCTTGCCGATATCCCCGAGCCAGTCGATATGGTCGACATCTTTCGGACGCCGTCATACGCCTTGCCGATCGTTCAGGAGGCGCTTGCTCTTGTTCCACGCCCCCGGGTGATCTGGATGCAACTGGGCATCCGCAACGATGCTGCCGCCCGTCTCGCGGAGAGAAACGGGATCAAGGTGGTGATGAACCGTTGTCCCAAGATCGAGTACGGCCGGCTCTCGTCTGAGATCGCCTGGATGGGCGTCAATACGCGCACCCTCTCCGCAAGAAAACCTCAGCTCTCCGGCCGAGGCATCCAGCGCATCGCGCTCGACCGAGCAACCATAGCCGGGGCCGCTGATGCCGCGACGCAGAAGATCGAGGATTGAATGCTCCTTGCGTGGAGGCTCAGCGCCCTCCTCGCCAAATGCAAATATAAGCGTGCGTCCAACGTGCCGTGAAAGCTGAGAGTATCGATGCGCAAGCGGGGCTCTTCATTGGCCTCGCGCTCACTGGGTTGGCAGGCTGGGTGGACGCCGTCGGATTTGTGCGTTTGGGCGGTCTCTACCCTTCTTTCATGAGCGGAAACACCACTCAGCTGGCCATTGCGCTTGGAAAACTTGAGTGGAGCTCCGCCGGTCTGCCGGTGCTGCTCGTCATCCTCTTTGTCGCCGGCGCGTTTACAGGCGCCCTCGTCGGCACCCTCATGACGCGATGGCATCTCGTGTGCACCTTTGTTCTCGAGACTCTCCTTCTCGCCGCGGCACTGTGGTTATTGCTTGCGCAAGTTCATCCCGCCGTAGCGCTTGCGCCGCTTCCGCTTGCGATGGGCCTTCAAAACGCAACTGCCCGAAGGATGAACAAGATGGGCGTGGGCCTTACGTTCGTGACGGGCACGCTCGTGCGCCTTGGAGAGGGCCTAGCAGAGGCCACGGTCAGCCGCAGCTGGGAATGGCTAAGGCCGGCCCTGACGTGGCTGGCCATGGCGGCGGGAGCGATCGGCGGCGCCGTCGTGGAGGTGATGGATGCTCCGGCCGCCCTCGCGGTACCCGCGTCGTGCATGGCTATCGGCGTTGCGCTTGCAATGCGGCACGCCCTTGGCAGCCGCCGCGTCGAGCAGCCGACCTGACTAAGTTGCGAGAGCCCTTCAGTGGAATACGCTGGCTATCATTAGAAACTCCCGGGGATTGAGACTGGCGCCGCCTACCAGGGCGCCGTCCACATCGGCGACATTCATCAATTCCTGGGCATTCGTGCCCTTGACCGATCCACCGTAAAGAATACGCGCGTACGTCATGTCCTGGCCGAACCGTGCCCCCAGCGACTGCCGGATGTACCGGTGCATCTCGGCAACATCTGTCGTGGTCGGCGTAAGCCCGGTGCCGATTGCCCAAACCGGCTCGTACGCTACGACCAGATCGTTCTCACTGAATTCATCCGGAAGCGAGCCTCGGAGCTGTGCTTCAACTGTAGCGAGTGCCAATCCGCTTTCTCGCTGGCCGCGGGTCTCGCCGACACAAACGATGGCGAGAAGCCCGGCGCGGCGTACGGCATTCGCTTTGGCACGCACCTGCGCGTCGGTCTCCTTATGAAATGTGCGCCGTTCGGAATGTCCGATGATGACCGCAGTTGCGCCCGCGTCCTTAAGCATTTCGGCTGACAGATTTCCCGTGAAAGCTCCCGCAGGCTGCGCATGACAATCCTGTGCACCGACCTTAAGGCGCGTGCCGGCCGCCGCTTCCGCGCACGCTGTGATCAACGTTGCTGGCGGGCACACCAGGAGGTCTGCTCCTGTGATCCCGTCTGCACCGCGGGCAATCTCGGCGAAGGCGGAAATTGAGGCCCGCAAACCGTTCATTTTCCAGTTTCCCGCAAGAAGCGGGCGGCGACGCTCGCCGGACATGATCTGTTCCCACTTGGCTCCAACTTGCCCCCCACACTTGGCTGGGCCAGGATTCCATTGATCGCCAAACTCTTGAGCCAGGATCATGCGGTAGAATGCAAGCCCATAACAAGCTCCCGCCCTGCTCCGGTTGGTTCGTCTATCGCTCAAACAATTCCATCGCTGGAGGGTGCCGCCAAGCGGCGGGCTCCCCGAATCCTGTTTCCCGGGGCCTCGGCTTTCGGCCCCGCCCCCGCCCCAGAATGGCCGCGCGATGACCCAGAACAGCCACTGGAAGGGGCGCCGAGTTGCGACTGGGGGGGTGTCTCCCTATGATGGCTAAGCGTCCTTGTATCGATGATATTCTCCATCCTGGATAATCGATGCTTCGAGGTCTACGAAAAGCCTCCTCAAATTGGCTCGGCAAAGCGGTCATGGCCGCTGTTGTTGGCTTTTTGGTCATCAGTTTCGCAATATGGGGAATCGGCGATATTTTTCGCGGCTTTGGCCGCTCCACGGTAGCGAAGATTGGTCGCACCGAGATCACGGTCGAGCAGTTCCGAACCCTTTACAACGAGAGGCTGCAGCAGCTTTCGCGGCAACTCGGTCGGCCGATCGGCATGGATCAGGCCCGCGCCATGGGGCTGGATCGGGTGGTGATCGGACAAATCGTCTCGGAAGTCGTGCTCGATGAGACTGCGCGCAAGCTTGGGCTTAATCTTTCCGACGCAGAGGTAGCCAAGCTGATCACGTCCGATCCGGCATTCGCTGGTCCCAACGGCCAGTTCGATCGCTTCCGTTTCGAGCAGATAATTCGGAGCGCCGGCTATACGGAGGCGCGTTACCTCGCCGAGCAACGTCGCCGCCTGCTTCGGCGCGAGCTCGCCGCCACGGTTTCGTCCGGCATGAACGCTCCCAAGGCGCTGATCGAAGCCGCGCATCAGTACCAGAACGAGCAGCGCTCGATCGAATACGCCCTCCTTGATAGGGCGTTGGCGGGCGACATCCCCTCCCCCTCTCCCGAGGTGCTTGCCAAATATTTTGAAGATCGCAAAAACCTGTTTCGCGCTCCCGAATACCGCAAGCTAGTGGTTGTATCGCTGCTGCCCGCCGACTTGGCGCATTGGATCGAGATTTCCGATGCCGATCTGCAACGGGCATACGAAGAACGCCGGGCGCGCTATGTCACGCCGGAACGCAGGCATATCGAGCAGATCAGTTTTCCAAGTGTTGAAGCGGCCGAGCAAGCAGCACAACGAATAGCTCAGGGCACGAGCTTTGAGGATATCGCCAAAGGGCTCGGCAAAACCGAGAAGGACATCGATCTTGGCACTGTCAGCAAGGCCGCCATGATCGATCGTCCCGTCGCCGATGCTGCATTCGCCCTCAAGGAGGGGGAGGTGAGCGCCCCCGTGCAGGGACGTTTCGGGTCTGTGCTCCTTCGTGTGCTCAAGATTGAGCCGGAGCAAGTCCGGTCGTTCCAAGACGTCGCAGGCGAGCTCAAGCAGGAGCTTGCGACCGCGCGCGCGAAATCCGAGGTGTTGAAGCTCTACGACAAGATCGAGGATACGCGCTCGGAGGGTAAGACGCTGGCGGAGGCCGCGGAGAGCCTCAAACTCCCTGCCAGAACCATCCCGGCAATCGACCGATCCGGCCGTGATCCAAATGGGACACCGGTCCAGCTCCAAGATCAGCAGCGTTTGCTGGAGGCCGCGTTTACCACGGAGGTGGGCATCGAGCGTGATCCGCTGCAATTTCAGGAGGGATACATCTGGTACGACGTGGCTGGAATAACTCCCTCGCGGGAGCGCGCCCTTGACGAAGTTAAAGACCAGGTAGAGCTGCGCTGGCGCGAGCAGGAGCTGGCGAAAAGGCTCAACGAGAAGGCGTCCGAAATTGTGGAAAAGCTGAAAGGTGGAGCGACGCTCGCGGATGCCGCTGCTGCGGACCATCTCAAGGTTGAGACCTTGACCGGAATCAAGCGCGGTCAACCCTCGGGACCACTTTCGGCGACCTCGCTGGAGGCAATCTTCCGCACAGGCAAAAATGAAATCGGAAAAGCCGATGCGGCGCAGCCCAGCGAGCAAATCGTATTTCGCGTGACCGACATATCGGTCCCGCCGCTTGATGCCCAGTCCGACGATTCCAAGCGCACGGCTGAAACGCTCAATCGGGGCCTCTCGGATGACGTGCTCGGCGAGTACATTGGCCATCTGCAGACCGAGGCAGGCGTCACCATCAACAGGAGCGCTCTTAGCCAGGTGATCAGCGGCGGAGCCGGCGCCCCCGACATCGACTGACCTCTCGCCTTATGCAGATCGAGCCTCCAGCCACGGCGTTTGCGAGGCGCTACGCCCGTGGCGAGCCGCAGGTTGTCTGGACCACCCTTGTATCCGATCTGGAAACACCGGTTTCTGCATTCCTGAAAATAGCCGGGCAGCGACCCATGAGCTTTCTGCTGGAATCGGTGGAGGGCGGCGAGGTTCGCGGGCGCTATTCGATCATCGGGCTTGATCCTGATCTCGTCTGGCGCACAGTCGCGGGACGAGCGCAGGTCCGTCGCACCGGGCAAGCCCTCAACGAATTCAGACCGTGCACCGAGCCGCCGCTCGCATCGCTTCGCGCGGTCATTGGCGAGAGTCGCATCGAGCTCCCCAAATCTCTGCCTCCGATGGCTGCCGGCATTTTTGGGTATCTGGGCTACGATATGGTGCGCCTGATGGAGCATCTTCCCAGCCGCAATCCCGATCCCATCGGCATCCCCGATGCCATGCTTTTGCGCCCGACGATCGTGGTCGTCTTCGACGCCCTTACTGATACCATGACGATCGTCACTCCGGTGCGTCCGATCGCCGGCGTTTCGCCCGAGGCTGCCTTTGAGCATGCAGGCCAGCAACTCGCCGCTCTGGTGGAAGCGCTCGATGCGCCGCTTGCGCATTCTCCATCCCGCATGAAGGGGGGACCGCTCAGTGTTTGGCCGACCTCCAACACGCCGTCGACCGAGTTCGAGCGGATGGTCGGTATTGCCAAGGATTACATCGCGGCAGGGGATATTTTCCAGGTTGTGCTATCGCAACGTTTTCAGACCCCCTTCGAGCTGCCGCCCTTTGCGCTCTACCGGGCGCTGCGGCGTATCAACCCCGCACCCTTTCTGTATTTTCTGGATTTCGGCAGCTTTGCGGTTGCGGGTTCAAGTCCGGAAATCCTGGTCCGCGTGCGCGATGGGACCGTAACGGTTCGGCCGTTGGCGGGGACGCGTCCGCGCGGGCTCACTCCGCAAGAGGACAAGGCTCTTGAGGCCGCTCTGTTGACTGACCCGAAAGAGCGCGCGGAGCATCTCATGTTGCTGGATCTCGGTCGCAACGACGTTGGCCGGGTATCCCGCACAGCGACAGTCACGGTCACTGATCAGTTCCTGATCGAGCGTTTCAGCCAAGTCATGCACATCGTCTCGAACGTTGAGGGCAAGCTCGATGCAAACAGGGATTCTCTCGATGCACTAATCGCTGGGTTTCCGGCAGGCACCGTCTCCGGGGCGCCGAAAGTGCGGGCGATGCAGATCATCGAGGAATTGGAAAAGGAAAAGCGCGGGCTTTATGCCGGATCGGTGGGCTATTTCTCTGCAACGGGAGAGCTCGACAGCTGTATTACGCTGCGAACTGCTCTTATCAAGGACGGAATGATGTATGTTCAGGCGGGCGCTGGCATCGTTGCGGATTCCAATCCCAAGTCTGAGCAGCAGGAATGCGTGGACAAGGCAAAGGCGCTCTTCCGCGCCGCTGAGGAAGCGAAACGCTTCGCGGGGCAAACCGCGCCGCCAATCTGAATGCTCAATTCGAGAAGGCGCCGCTTTATTTCCGAGGTGCGACATGATGAACCCGGCTGATCCGGCGGAACTTGGCAAGTGGAAGCATGATGGCGTGCGCGTCATCCCTGCCGGTTCGCTCGACTCCAATACTGCGCAGACGGCTGGGATGGATCGCAAGGCGGCCATCAATTTCGCGCGTGTCGGTGCACAAAAGCTCTGGGCTGGGACAGTGAACATTCGGCCGAACGCCAAGACTGGGGCGCATCATCACGGCGAGCTCGAAAGCGTCATCTATGTGGTGCGCGGAAGAGCGCGCATGCGCTGGGGTGAAAGGCTTGAATTCACGGCCGAAGCTGGCCCGGGTGACTTCATCTATGTGCCGCCCTTCGTGCCCCACCAGGAGATCAATGCCAGCCGGTCAGAGCCGCTCGAATGCGTGCTGGTGCGCAGCGATAACGAGGCCGTCGTCGTCAATCTCGACATCGAGCCGGTAGAGAAGCCGGACGAGGTACTATGGGTCGATCCGATCCATAGAGGCTGAGTTGTATTGCTTGAACGTCAGGATTAGGCCTAACAGTGGCGACGGTGGATTTGCGATTGCTGATTGTCCGCTTCCAGGTTCTGCTAATACGGTGCGCGTGCCTTGATGGGCACACCCGTACCGCGTCGGAGTGCGTCGCCGTTGCACCCCGTGAGGGCAACATAACACACTGAGTGCACTGCATTTTCGATATGCTCGTTCTAATCGACAATTACGACAGCTTCACCTTCAACCTGTTTCACTATCTAGGTGAGCTCGGCGCGGAGGTCGTTGTACATCGGAATGACAGGATTACCGTCGAGCAAACCATGGAGATGGAGCCCGACGGGATCGTTCTTTCCCCGGGTCCCTGCACCCCAAACGAGGCAGGCATCTGTCTAAGGCTTGTCGCGGAGGCAGCATCCTCCATTCCGATTCTCGGGGTTTGCCTTGGCCATCAAGCCATAGGACAGGCATTCGGAGGTGTGGTCGTGCGGGCGCCAACGCCAATGCACGGCAAACTTTCGGAGATTGCGCACCACGCCGAGAGCGTCTTCCGCGGGCTCAATGGCTCGTTCCTGGCTACGCGTTACCATTCGCTGGTGGTCGAGCGTCGCACTCTGCCTGACGATCTGCTGGTCACAGCCGAGACCGATGGCGGCTTGATCATGGGCCTTGCCCATCGCACCCTTCCGGTGCATGGAGTGCAATTTCATCCTGAGAGCATCGCATCGGAGCACGGCCACACTATCTTGCGGAATTTTCTGGACATCGCAGCGGCCTGGAACGCCTCCCACCGCCGGGACTCAATTGATAATCGCCCAGCCCGGCGCGATACGGTGAAAGCAACGTGAGCGACGAATTCAAAGGGCTGATCGCCAAGGCTGCGAGTGGCGCTGCGCTGACGCGCGAAGAGGCGGCGCGCGGCTTCAACACCATGATGTCGGGAGAAGCAACGCCTTCTCAGATGGGCGGCCTGTTGATGGCCTTGCGCGTGCGCGGTGAGACGGTTGACGAGATCACCGGGGCGGTCACGGCGATGCGCGAGAAAATGCTGCGCGTTCTCGCTCCGGCCGACGCCATCGACGTCGTCGGAACGGGGGGGGATGCTTCAGGTTCGTTCAACATTTCGACCTGCGCCGCTCTGATCGTGGCAGGCGCCGGGGTTCCTGTTGCCAAGCACGGCAATCGCGCGCTTTCGTCGCGATCAGGGGCGGCTGACGTGCTGAGCGCACTCGGGGTCAACATCGACTTGTCTCCGGAGCGAATTGCGGGCTGTATTGAGCAAGCGGATATAGGCTTCATGTTTGCACCCGCACATCACCCCGCGATGAAAAATGTCGGTCCCACGCGCGTTGAGCTTGGAACGCGTACCATTTTCAACCTTCTCGGCCCCCTGTCGAATCCGGCAAGCGTCAAACGGCAGATGGTCGGCGTGTTCTCGCGTCATTGGCTTGAGCCGCTGGCGCAGGTTTTGAGGAATCTCGGTTGCGAAGCCGCCTGGGTGGTGCACGGCTCCGACGGGCTCGACGAGATCACGACATCGGGCCTCACTCATGTCGCCGCGCTCGAGACCGGCAAAGTGCGCAGCTTTGAGATTACGCCCGAGGAAGTGGGGCTCGCGAGAGTCAAACCGGAGGCATTGCGCGGCGGGACGGCGGACGAGAATGCGCGCCATCTGAGGGCGGTGCTCAAAGGCGAAAAATGTCCGTTCCGCGATATCGCGGTTCTCAATGCAGCCGCCGCCTTGATAGTGGCGGGGCGCGCAAAAGATCTGAAACAGGCGGTGGCGCTTGCCCAGCGCTCGATCGACTCCGGAGAAGCCCACGAACGGCTTGAGCGCCTGGTCGCGGTCTCGAACGCATGAAAATTACATGAGCGACATCTTGCGCAAGATCGAGGCGTATAAGCGCGAAGAGATCGCCGCGGCCAAGCGCATGCGTTCGCAGGCGTATTTAGAGGCACAAGCCAGATCAGTCGCTGCTCCACGAGGATTTATCGGCGCAATCGAGCGCCAGCACAAATGTGGCATGTTCTCGCTCATCGCCGAAGTTAAGAAGGCAAGCCCCTCGAAGGGAGTGATCCGCCAGGATTTTGATCCCGCGGCCGTTGCCCAGGCTTATCAAGCAGGTGGAGCCGCTGCGTTATCGGTGCTCACCGACGCGCCTTCGTTCCTGGGACAGCCGGACCATCTGGCGCTAGCACGAGCTGCGACCGGGCTGCCAGTACTGCGCAAGGATTTCATGTTTGACGTTTATCAGGTGTTTGAGGCGCGCGTCTGGGGTGCTGACGCCATCCTGATCATTCTCGCCGCGGTGGATGACGCAATTGCGGCGGACCTTGAACAAGCCGCGCAAGCGCTTGGCATGGACGCCCTGATCGAAGTCCATGATGAACGCGAGCTCGAACGCGCGCTGCGACGGCGCTCACGCCTTGTCGGGATCAACAATCGCGACCTTAAAACGTTCGTGACCTCGATCGAGACAAGCAAGAAGCTCGCGGCCCTCATCCCCACGGACCGCATCGGGGTGAGCGAAAGTGGAATTTCCACTCACGCTGATCTCGAATGGCTCCACGCGTGCGGCATCTCCACATTTCTCGTCGGTGAAAGCTTGATGCGCGAGTCCGATGTCGAAGCAGCCACTCGCACTCTCCTGCGCGGATCGCAAGCTCGTCTGAGCGCTGCGGAGTAGGCGGTGGCGCAAGCGGTCAAGCTCACGCACGTCGGCCGCAGCGGTGAGGCGAAGATGGTTGAACGTCTCGGCCAAGCCGCTCAGCCAACGTGTGGCGGTGGCTGAAGGTCGGGTCGTCATGGCCGCAAAAACCCTCGATCTCGTCCGCAAAGGCGAGGCCAAGAAAGGCGATGTGCTTGGGGTTGCCCGCATTGCAGGAATAATGGCGTCAAAACGTACCCATGAGCTCATTCCGCTTTGCCACCCTCTTGCGGTCTCCAACGTTGTCGTCGAGCTGTCGCCAGACCCTGAGCTACCCGGAGTGTATGTCCGCGCGACCGTCAAGGTGAACGGAAAGACCGGCGTGGAGATGGAAGCGCTGACGGCCGTGGCAGTGGCGTGCCTGACCATCTACGACATGGTCAAGGCAGTTGAACGCGGCGTGCGCATCGAGGGTATCCACTTGTTGGAGAAGCACGGCGGCAAATCCGGACACTACCGCGCCAAGGAGTGAGCCGTGGGGCTAATGCCTGTTGCGGAGGCGCTTTCCCGCGTTCTCGCCGACACCCATTCCCTCCCCGCTGAATGCGTTCCGATCGCGCAGGCGCACGGCCGCGTGCTCGTCGCCGACCTTGCGGCCTTGCGAACCCAACCGCCAGCCGACGTCTCGGCGATGGACGGCTATGCCGTGCGCGCCGTTGACATTGTGCTGATTCCCGCCCGTCTGAAACTTGTGGGAGAAGTGGCGGCGGGCCATCCTTTCCAGGGCACGGTGGGCAGGGGCGAAGCCGCCCGCATCTTCACGGGCGGGCTCCTGCCCGAGGGCAGTGACACTATCGTGATCCAGGAGAATACGGTGCGCGAGGGCAACACCGTCGTCGTTACCGTTGCAGCTCCCAAGGGCAAGCACGTCCGTCTGGAAGGGATGGATTTCCAGCGCGGCGCGGTGCTTCTTCGCAAAGGGCATCGCCTCAGCGACCGCGACCTTGCGTTGGCTGCGGCCATGAACCATGCCAGCGTGTCAGTGCACCGGCGACCCAAACTCGCAGTTCTGGCCACGGGCGACGAGTTGGTGATGCCAGGTTCTTCACCAGGCCCCGGCGAGATTGTCTACTCCAACGGCTACGCCACCACGGCAATGGCGCGCCGGGAAGGTGGCGAGGTGACAGACCTTGGCGTGGTTCCCGACCGTCTGGATAAGATCGTGGAAGCGGTGCGGCGGGCGCGGGATCAGGGCGCCGACATCCTTGCGACATCCGGAGGCGCATCGGTCGGTGACTATGACTTAGTCCGCAACGCGCTTTCGGCGGAGCAACTTGCGCTATCATTCTGGAAGGTGGCGATGCGGCCCGGCCGGCCAATGCTGCACGGCCGGCTCGGCACCATGCATGTGCTCGGACTACCCGGCAATCCGGTTTCGGCTTACGTTTGCGCGGTACTCTTCCTGCTGCCGCTCATTCGGCGCCTGGGAGGACGTTCTGACGTCGAGCCTTTTCCCGAAATAGCTCTGCTCGGCTGCGATTTGCCGCAGAACGACGAGCGTGCCGATTACCTCCGCGCGCGGCTCACCTGCGACCCGGGCGGACCACCGATCGCCACGCCTTTTCCCATGCAGGATAGTTCCATGCTTTCTCCTCTGGCCGAAGCCGACTGTCTTTTGATTCGGGCCCCCCACGCTCCGGCTCTTCAAGCGGGCGCCGCATGTCAAATTCTCCGCCTGGGGGTCTAATTGAGGTCGTTCACGTAAATTAAAGGGTTGCGGAACACATATGGAACAGATAAAACTATGTTCATGATTTGTTTCGACGAGTTGTTCTAGGGGAAGATTGGCAATGCTAACGCGGAAACAATTCGAGCTGCTACGCTTCATTCACGAGCGCCTGAAAGAGGCCGGCGTGCCACCTTCCTTCGACGAGATGAAGGACGCGCTGGATCTTCGCTCTAAATCGGGAATTCATCGCCTGATCACGGCACTCGAGGAACGCGGCTTCATCAGGCGCCTTCCCAATCGTGCTCGGGCAATTGAGGTAATCAAGCTCCCCGAGTCGGTTGCCCATGGTGTAGGCGCGGGGCGCTCGCGGGGGTTCACTCCCAGCGTCATCGAAGGAAACCTTGGACGTGTGCGCACCTCATCCGAGGAAGAAGGCGGCCGGCCTGTCGCGGTGCCCGTGATGGGGCGGATTGCAGCGGGCACACCGATAGAGGCGATCCAGACCAAGAGCCACGTGATCAACATGCCGCCTGATGTCCTCTCCAGCGGCGAACACTTCGCGTTGGAGGTGCGCGGCGACAGCATGATCGATGCGGGAATCCTCGATGGCGATATCGCGGTGATAAAAAAGGTTAACGGGGCGGAAACAGGCGACATCGTCGTTGCGCTGATCGACGACGAGGAGGCCACGCTGAAGCGCTTCCGCAGGCGGGGTGCGTCGATCGCGCTTGAGCCCGCCAATGGCACTTATGAAGTGCGGATTCTCCCTCCTAACCGCGTCCGCATCCAAGGGAAAATGGTGGCACTCTTCCGGCGGTATTGACCTGGTCGCCTAATCTCCGGCCTCCAAGTCGTCGATGCGGGGCGTCGCATCACGCATCTCGCCAGATCGGTTCGGCTCGGTCGTATCAGTTGCCCGGGCAAGGTTGCGTTGCGGATTGTGTGCCCACGGCCGAGCGTATGCTGCCGAACGCGCAGCCGAAATTTCGAAACGGTCGCCGACGCGCCACAGGGCCAAAGCCCCGGAGACCTGCCATGCGCGGCGGTCGATGGTGAGCGCAGCGCAATCAGTCGGTGCCTCGCGCGCACTGATCACGACCACGGCACGGCGGCAGTCCTCTTCGAATGCATCGATTCTCTTTACGAACGCGATCAACGAGCCGTCGTGCAGCGTTCCGATGCAGCCCGCCTCGTCGCAGTTGATGTCGTTACCCAGAGTGCCGTCCTTTGGCGTGCGCGGGTCGCCATCAGCTGCGAGCCATTCGCGCATTGCAAATGTGTCTGCGCCGCTACTCACCATGGTGAGGCGCCTGTCGCCGGTTCGCACGGCGATGGCGCTTGCATCGGGGGCGATCAGCACGTCGGGCTGCGGCGCACGGATCGCCATGATCAGCGAACTACCAATAAGTATCGCCCCGACGAAACGCAGCGGGCTCTTGAGCAAACAGACGACGACAATGCCGAGCGTGCAAAGGAGCAGCGGAGCAGAACTGAACGCCGCGATGCGCCCCACCGCTCCCGGAAATGTCGTGACCCACAGGGCAACCGCGGTCATCCAGTCAATCCCCCATCCCATCATCTGCCAACAGACGCTGTCCAGGCCGAGCGGCATGGCGAACACTCCCGCGATGCCCCACGGCATCACCCACGCCGATATCACCGGCATGGCGGCAAGGTTGCCGATCACGCCAAAGGGCGAGACGCGGTGAAAATGGTACGCGATGTAAGGAATTGTCGCGGTGCCGGCGAGCAGTGACACGAGCGTGAGGCCCGCGATTTCGCGTCCGCCCCAAAGCGCAATCCGGGCGGCAAGCGGCGTTTCGCCGCCTCGGCCCATCCACGGCAGGCCCTGCTGATACCCCGCAATCAGGGCCAGCGTCGCTGCAAATGACATCTGAAAACTCGGATGGACGATTGCTTCCGGCGCAAGCAGGAGCACGCCAATGGCCGCAACCGTGATGGTGCGGAATGTGAGCGTCTGGCGGTTGACCATGATCCCAATCAGAACAATGGCGATCATGATGAAGGAGCGTTGCGTGGCGACCTCGGCTCCGGACAGCAGTAGATAGAACGCAGCGACCGCCAATGCCGTGAGAGCCGCCCATTTCTTGACGGGGTGTCGATTGGCAAATGCGGGGAGCAGCGACATCAGGGCACGGATCACGAAAAATAGGATGCCGGCAACCACTGCCATGTGGTACCCAGAGATGGACAAAACATGCGCGAGGCCAGAAACGTACATAGCCTCGTTCACCCGCGGTGAAAGCGTGTCCCGCTTGCCTGTGATCAAGGCTGACGCAATCGCTCCGCGATCTCCGGGCAAGACAGCGCGGATGCGCTGGTCGATTTTCTCGCGCATGCCGTCCATGAGCATGGCGTAGCGCAGTGAAAGCGACGGCGGACGAGGCGACGGCGCGATGCGAATGCGCCCGAGCACGAACCCGGAAGCCCCGATGCGCTGGAAATACATATCGCGAGCGAAGTCATAGCCGCCGGGTCGCAACGGCTCCAGCGGAGGCGAAAGGCGCGCTTTGAACTCCACGAAGCTTCCTACGGCGGGTGCGGTGCCCTTGCGCAGCGACACCCGGATGCGATCGAGTTTTTCCTCCAGCCGTGAACCGGCCATGCGCTCAATGAGCACTGTGATGCGATCTGAGCGCTCGCGCGCCTCCCGCATTTCCACGAAGCCTGCAATTTCCACATTCCAAACCGGCCGCGAGAGGACCGCGTGCGCGATGACGGCGCGCTTGAGCGTGGCCGTGGCGAAACCCGCGGCAACGGCGGCGAGTTCAAGGGCAATGGGAAACCCGAGCGGCCGATGGCGTAGCGACACCGACATGCCGATTGCAGATGCGAAGAGGATCACCGCGGCCCAAAGCGCCGGCTCCTGGTCGATGCTGAAATAGCCAACGATCCCACACCCGAACGCTATCGCGAGCCAGGGAACCAGACGTCCTGGACCGACCTCGACAGCAAGCCATGCGCTAAGCCGTTGCGCGGCCCGGTCGGCACGGCGTGTGATTGCTTCCGGCCAGGACGGTCGAGCCGCCGTCGTCGCCGAGGGCGGCACCCGAGGCCGCCATGTCTGCGCCCGGCCACTATAGGGGCGTCCAGGCTGCGGCCCGCCGCGGAAGCCTTCCGGCTCTGCCATTACGTCGCCCTAGGCTTCCTCTCGCCGAGTACATGTCCGGTGAAAGACCCGGCCATGCTACAGGAGGCGCGGGCGTTGCACAGGCGTCATTCGGGCATTCGGTAGCCACTGGCGCAAGTAGCAGCTACGCGCTGTTCCCTCCCTGTACCTTGGCCCACGTATCGCGAAGTCCGACCGTGCGGTTGAAGACGACCTTGTCCGGAGCGCCGCTCGGATCACGACAAAAATAACCCTGGCGCTCGAACTGCACGGGTGCCCCGCACTCCGCTTCCGCCAAAGCCGGCTCGAGGCGAGCATCCATAATCAGCTCAAGAGAATTCGGATTGAGATCGGTCACGAAATCCGACGCGCTCGGCTGGGGCGTGGCAAAGAGCTGATTGTAGAGCCGCACTTGGGCAGCGACGGCACTTGCCGCACAAACCCAGTGCAGCGTCGCCCGCACCTTGCGCCCGTCGGGCGCATTGCCTCCGCGCGTTGCCGGATCGTAGGTGCAGCGCAGCTCCACGACTTCTCCGTCAGAGTTCTTCACCACATCACGGCACATGATGAAATAGGCATAGCGCAGTCGAACCTCTCGTCCGGGTGACAAACGGAAGAACTTCTTTGAAGGGAGCTCCATGAAATCGTCACGCTCGATGTAAAGGTCTCGACCAAATCGAACGCGGCGCTTACCCGCGGATGGATCATCTGGATGATTGAGCGCTTCGACCTCCTCCCGTTCGTTCTCGGCGTAATTCTCGATCACAACTTTGAGGGGACGCAGCACTGCCATCCGTCGTGGTGCTGTCTTGTTGAGAATTTCGCGGAGTGAGAACTCGAACATGCCAAGATCGACCACGCTGTTTGCCTTGGCCACGCCAATCCGCTTGACGAATTCGCGCAACGCCTCTGGTGGGACGCCCCGTCGGCGCAAACCCGCAAGCGTGGGCATGCGGGGGTCGTCCCATCCCTCTACATGTCCCCCGCGAACAAGCTCCGTCAGGACGCGCTTGGATAGAATAGTATAGGTGAGATTCAGCCGTGCGAACTCATATTGGCGAGGGCGGGAGGGAACCGGAAGGTTATCGATCAACCAGTCATACAGCGGCCGATGGTCCTCGAACTCAAGCGTACAGATTGAATGCGTCACCCTCTCCAAGGCGTCGCATTGCCCATGCGCGAAGTCATAGCTCGGATAGATGCACCAGGCCGTGCCCGTGCGCGGATGAGGTGCATGCAGAATGCGATAGAGCACGGGATCGCGCAGATTGATGTTGCCCGCCCCCATATCGATCTTGGCGCGCAGCACCCGCGCTCCATTAGGGAATTCGCCAGCTCGCATGCGTCTGAAGAGCTCCAGACTCTCCTCCACGCTGCGACCTCGCCATGGGCTGTTCCTGCCCGGCTCCGTCAGAGTGCCGCGGGCAAGCCGGATTTCCTCCGGCGACTGATCGTCCACATAAGCCTTGCCGGCGCGGATCAGGTGCTCTGCCCACTCGTAGAGTTGCTCAAAATAATCAGAGGCATGGTAGAGGTGGCGCCCCCAATTGAAGCCGAGCCAGCGCACGTCGTATTCGATGGCATCGATATATTCCTGCTCCTCCTTGACCGGATTGGTGTCGTCGAAGCGAAGGTGGCAGCGACCACCGAATTCCTCGGCAATGCCAAAGTTGAGGCAGATCGACTTGGCGTGGCCGATATGCAGATACCCGTTCGGCTCCGGCGGAAAGCGCGTGACTATCGTGGCGTGATGCTTGGCGGCCAGATCAGCGCGAACGATGTCGCGAATGAAGTCGCCTCCTGGGTGCCCGAGCACCCCTGCAGCTTCGGCCATGCGTTATAACCCGTTTGCTCGCAACCGGCCGATATGTGCCAAATCCCTGGCAATGCGCCAAGATGGCGAGGCCCTACGGATCAACCTCGAATCCACCGCACCAGTGAAACCCTCGTTCCCGATCCGGTTTCTATGCTAAACGGACGCCCGCTTGGCTCCTGGCAAATCCACAATATGACCATCATCACGCGTTTTGCTCCCTCGCCCACGGGCTTTCTTCACATCGGCGGAGCGCGCACCGCGCTGTTCAACTGGCTTTTTGCCCGTGGCCGCCAGGGCAAGATGTTGCTGCGGATCGAGGACACGGACCGCGAACGCTCGACGCAATCGGCCATCGACGCCATCATCGAAGGGCTCTCCTGGCTAGGTCTCGATTGGGACGGCGATACGGTTTATCAGTTTGCGCGCGCGCAGCGCCATCGCGAGGTCGCCGAGGAGTTGCTCGCGAGCGGCAGAGCCTATCGCTGCTACGCCTCGCCTCAGGAGTTGGCGGAGATGCGCGAGCAGGCACGTCGCGAGGGTCGCGCGCGGCTCTATGATGGGCGCTGGCGTGATCGAAGCCCGGAGGAGGCGCCCGCGGAGGTAGACCCGGTCATTCGTCTCAAAGCGCCATTGCTGGGCGACACCGTGGTCGAGGATCAGGTGCAAGGGCGTGTGGTCTGGCAAAACGAAAGCCTGGACGATCTGGTGATTTTGCGTTCCGACGGCACTCCGACTTACATGCTGGCTGTGGTGGTCGACGATCACGATATGGGCGTCACGCACATCATCCGCGGCGATGATCACCTCACCAACGCTGCCCGGCAGAGGCAAATCTACCAGGCTTTGGGATGGCAGGCGCCGGTGATGGCGCACATTCCGCTCATTCACGGGCCGGACGGGTCGAAGCTGTCGAAGCGGCACGGCGCCCTTGGAGTTGACGCCTATCGGGCAATGGGCTACCTGCCCGCTGCCATGCGCAATTACCTGGTGCGGCTTGGCTGGAGCCATGGCGACCAGGAGATATTCTCCACCGAGGAGATGATCGCTTCTTTCGATTTGCCACATATCGGCCGCTCCCCTGCGCGGTTCGACTTTGCAAAGCTTGAGAGCCTCAACGGCCATTACCTGCGGCACACGTCCGACCTCGAAATTCTAGGCGAGTTGGAACGTGTGCTTCCATATTTGGCGGACGGATCCGAGCTGGCGAAAAAGCTGACACCTGCCGTGCGCGAACAGCTGCTTTCGATGATGGGAGCGCTGAAGGAGAGAGCCAAAACGCTGGTGGAGTTCGTCGATGGAGCGCGCTTTATCATCGCGCAACGCCCGTTACGGATCGATGAGCGCGCGCAAGCCGTGCTGACGGAGGAGGCGCGCGTGCTGCTGGGCGAGCTTGCGACCAACCTCAATGTGCTCGACGAATGGACGGAAAAGGCGACCGAGGAGGTCATCCGGTCGTTCGTGCAGCGCACCGGGATGAAGCTCGGCAGCATTGCGCAGCCGTTGCGGGCCGCCCTCACGGGACGCACGACATCGCCTCCCATATTCGAGGTGCTGGCGGTGCTTGGAAAGGATGAAAGCCTCGCTCGTATCAAGGACCAGATTGCGCAGGCGGATGAGCAGACCTAGTGCGATCCGGCCGCATCTTGCAGCGCAGCAAAGGATAGGCTACCCACTCGGCGACCTCTGCTGGCGGCCTTCCGATAAGCGTCACAGCGGCAGCAGGAGTCCGGTTGGCCAACGACCACTGAGGGCTCAATCATGGATGCCAAGACCGGCGCCAACATCAAGACCGGCAAATTTACTCTCGGCGACAAGGAAGCGTCGTTTCCCATTTTTGAGGGCACCATCGGACCCGCCGTAGTCGACATTGGCAAGTTCTACGCCGAAACCGGGATGTTTACATACGACCCCGGCTATACGTTGACCGGAAGCTGCGAATCGAAGATCACCTATATCGACGGCGACGAAGGCATTCTGCTGTACCGCGGTTATCCGATCGAGCAGCTTGCCGAGCACGGCGATTTTTTGGAGACATGCTATCTCCTGCTGTATGGCGAGCTTCCGACCGCTGCGCAGAAGGCCGATTTCGACGATCGTGTCACCCGGCATACCATGGTGCACGAGCAAATGAGCCGATTTTATCAGGGATTTCGGCGCGATGCGCACCCCATGGCGGTAATGACCGGCTGTGTTGGCGCGCTATCGGCGTTCTATCACGACTCGACGGACATTTCGGACCCTATCCAGCGGATGATTGCATCGATTCGCATGATAGCGAAGATGCCGACCATGGCTGCAATGGCGTACAAATATTCCATCGGTCAACCTTTCATCTATCCCAAGAACGAGCTCGACTATGCGACCAACTTTCTGCGCATGTGCTTCGCTGTTCCGTGCGAGGACTACAAACCTAATGCTGTTCTGGCGCGCGCCATGGATCGCATCTTCATTTTGCACGCCGACCACGAGCAGAATGCGTTGACATCGACCGTGCGCCTCGCCGGTTCGTCCGGCGCCAATCCTTTTGCCTGCATAGCGGCGGGCTGCGCTTGCCTTTGGGGCCCGGCGCACGGGGGAGCCAATGAAGCCGCATTGAACATGCTGCGCGAGATCGGCAAGCCCGAGCGCATTCCGGAGTTCGTCCGTCGGGCCAAAGACCCGAAGGACAGCTTTCGATTGATGGGTTTCGGTCACCGGGTCTACAAGCACTACGACCCCCGCGCGAAGATCATGCAGCAGACCTGTCATGAGGTGCTGAGCGAAGTCGGAAGCAAGGATGATCCGCTGCTTGACGTCGCGCTTGAGCTCGAGCGTGTTGCCCTGAGCGAGGATTATTTCATCGAGAAGAAGCTTTATCCCAACATCGATTTTTACTCGGGGATCACCCTCAAGGCGATGGGGTTTCCAACCACCATGTTCACCGTGCTGTTCGCGGTCGCGCGGACGGTGGGCTGGATTTCACAATGGAAGGAAATGATTGAGGACCCCCATCAGAAGATCGGCCGCCCACGCCAGCTCTATACCGGCGCGACGCAGCGCGATTACACCCCGATATCGCGCAGAAAATCATAGGCGGAGTGGCTGCAACCACCGCTGGCTTCGTAGGGGCGGGTTTCAACCCACCCTACTTTCCATTGGCCGCGCCATTGTTGCAACGCTCTATGACTTCGAGCACGACGTCAGCGGCGCACGCGGCGGGCGTAATCGATCCAATCTTCATGATGGCATCAAGGCGCGAGAACGCCTCCGTCTGGCTTTGGCGGGCGGTGCTATCCTCAAGCAGCGGCGCCAGCGCACCGGCCAGCTTAGCCGCCGTGCAGGATTCTTGCAGGAACTCGGGAACCACGTTTTCTCCGAGTACGATATTAGCGAGGATGATCGAGGAGAGCCGCCGCATGATGCGGCGGCCAAGCGTGGCAGCTTCAATCCTGGAGACCTTATAGGCCGCCACCATCGGAACACCGGCGAGGGCAAGCTCAAGGGTGACCGTGCCCGATTTGGCGAGGGCTGCCGTGGCGATGCGAAATGCCTGGTCCTTTTCTGCGCGCTCCACGACAAGTCGCGGGCGGACCGCCCAATGCTCAGTAGCCGCTCGTATCTGGTCGATCAGGCGGGGAACCGTGGGAATGATCACCTCCAGGGCATTTACCTGCTTGCTGACCCTTGAGACCGCGTCAATGAACACCGGCAGCAGTCGTCGGATTTCTCCCAACCTGCTTCCTGGCAGCATGAGTAGGACAGGCGGGGACTGCATCCGCCGGCGCGCTTCCTCAGCGCTCGGTCGAATTTCAACTAACCTTTCCGCCACCGGATGGCCAACATAGGTGCAGGGTGGCCCCCCCAGTCGCCGATGGACCTCGGGCTCGAACGGCAAGACCGCCAGGATATGGTCGATATAGCCGCGCAACTCCTTCGCCCGGCCTGGGCGCCACGCCCAAACCGAGGGCGACACATATTCTATGATTGGGATATCCGGATCAGCGAAGTGAACGCGCCGCGCTACTCGACAGCTGAAGGCCGGACTGTCGATGATGATGAGAGCATGCGGTTTTCTCGCGACGATCTCGTTGGCGGTGAGGCGAATCAGACGCAAAATTCTCGGAATACGGCGGGGAATGGCGGTAAAGCCGATGATGGCGAGATCGTCGATGGGATAGAGGCTGGAAAGACCTTCGTTGCTCATCGCGCTTCCGCCCACCCCGGCGAAGCTCACTCTACCCCCCGTGCGCTCGCGCAACGCGCGCATGAGCGCAGCACCGAGCTGGTCGCCTGATTCCTCGGCTGCGACAAGGAACAGATCGAGAGCGTCGGAAGACCAATCAGAGTGACCGTGAGCCGTCATGGCTCAGTCTGCGCGCACGCCGACGACGAACAAATTCTCGCGGTCTGCCGCGGATGCAATGCGGCCAAGCTCAGCAACGATCGTGCTTCCGGCAACCACGGCAATCCCGGCCAGACCGGCGCCCTTGGCGCCTTGGATCGTCTGTGGACCAATCGAGGGAAGATCAATCCTGCGATCCTGGCCGCGCTTGGGCGCCTTCACCAAAACTCCCGTGCCCGACGCTGCGGGGATTAGCCTGCTTTGACGCAGCTGTGCAATGCGCGCCAACATGAAGTCCGTGCCCTCGGCTGCTTCTATCGCGAGAACGCGCCCGCCGGCCACGACGGCGGCTTGACCGACGTCGAATGGTCCAGTTGCATCGAGCAAAGCAAGACCTTTTTTGATATCGGCGTGATCCTGGTTGTTCGGTAATGCGCGGCCGAGCGGACCTTCCGGCATGAGTATCTCAGGCGCGATCTCATGTGCGCCAATGAGCCGAAACCCATGCTCCTCGAAAACGGAGGCAATGCTTGAGAGCATGTGATCATCTCCGCCGCGGAAAAGTCGAAATATCCGTGGCAGCAGTTGAAGGGTCTTGAAGTCGGGCCTGATCTGCCAAATCGACGGCCGCACGAGTGAGCCGATGAAAACCACATCGCGGCACCCTTCTGCCCGCGCCAGCCGGCAGAATGAGCCGAACTGGCCGAAAGAGACCCAGTGATGCCGAAATGCGGAAACGCGTTCCGCATCCGCCCAGCCTTGAATGGCAAACAACACAACGGCGCGGCCCCGCCTGCTTACTGCATCAGCGACGGCAAAGGGCAGGCTGCCGCTGCCGCACACGATGGCAAGCGGACCACTGCTCGCCAGCTCCGTCACAGTTACCACGTTCACACCGGATCCCGGATGTCACTCCGGCGGATGGCCATGGTCAACGGCCGCGATCCGGCGCGAATGAAAGCGATCACCTCGGCGAGTAACGGATCGCCGGCGTTTTCGGCCGACACCTGCTCCAAACGCTGGCGAAATGTGCCGGTTTCGAAAAATAGGACCTCGTAGAACTCTCCGCAACCGAAGAATATCGGCTTTGCTCCAACCGCGGCGACGCATGCCGACCACGTTCAGGCCGATAAGATCAGCAAGAGGTCCCTGGACCATGCCGAATGGGATGACGTCAGCCCGCACCCCGCTCATTCCCACCACCATAGCGCCCTGCCCAATGCGGACGAACTGGCGAACAGCAGACTGCCCGCCGAGGAAAGCGAAATCGCCAACAGTAACGTGCCCACCAAGCACCACGTTGTTTGCGAACGTCACGTCATTGCCGACCTTGCAGTCATGACCAACATGAGCGCCGACCATCAGCAGACATCTGTCTCCAACTTCGGTCACCCCGCGATCATCCTCGGTTCCCGTGTTCATCGTGACGCTTTCGCGAATATCGCAATCCGCGCCCACAATGAGCCGCGTCGGTCCGCCACGATATTTGATGGATTGCGGCGGCGTTCCCAATGACGCAAACGGGTAAATTGCGGCACGCGGCCCGATGGTGGTATGCCCGGTGATATGGACATGGCCGGTGAGCCTGCAGCCATCACCGATCACAACATTCCCGCCTATTACGCAATAGGGTCCAATTGACACGTCATGCCCGATCACCGCGCCCGGCTCAATCCGGGCCGTCTGATCGACTGAGGTCATTCAATGCCTCACGCAACCATGGCGCCAAGCTCGGCCTCTGCGACGGTCACACTCGCCACTTTTGCCTCACCGCGGAACCACCACATATTTTTTTTGCGCGCGATCTTTTGCATGTGATACTCGACCGTATCGCCGGGGATGACCGGCTTTCGGAATTTTGCTTTGTCGATGGTCAGAAAATACACTTGGCGTGGCTGGTCGCCGCCCATTTTCGAGAGCACACAGATCGTGCCCGCCGTCTGCGCCATTCCCTCTATCAGGAGCACGCCCGGGAATACCGGATTGCCGGGAAAGTGCCCAATGAACTGCGGCTCGTTAAAGGTGACATTCTTGATGCCAACGGCGGACTCATCGCCGCGTATATTCACAATGCGGTCCACCATCAAAAAAGGATAACGGTGCGGCAGCGCCTTGAGGATAAGCGAGATGTCCGCCGTTTCGAGCGCCGCCGGAATGGTCATTTTCCCATCATGAAACGAACGTCAACCGCTTGCTCGCGCGCAAAGCCACGGGCGTGCTCTCGTTGCTAGAGAGTGTTCGTCGAATTGATTGGAGATATCAGAATTTCGTGCCGCCGCCAAAGCGAAACCGCTGGGTACGGTCATAGGGCTCTTGCGTCAGAGGAATGGCGTAGTCGAACCGCAGAGGTCCAAACGGCGAATCCCATATCAACCCCACCCCGACAGCGGAGCGTATGTGCATGGCGTTATCCAGGGGACAAGGCGGAGCGGCGCAGATCGATCCGGAAATCGTCTCCCCGGTTGCCGCCCAACTGGTCGGACCGACATAGTTCCACAATGAGCCGGCGTCGGCGTACGCAGCCACTTTGACTCCGGAATCCTTGGGCAGAAAATAGAGAGGCGTCTGTACCTCGAAGCTTGCGCCCCAATACAAGCTTCCGCCGAGTGCGTCCCCCGTGCCCGTCAGCCCAATACGCGACAGATCCCTTGGCCCAATGCCGGCAGGAGCAAAACCGCGGACGAGATTGGGACCCATCTGGAAATGGTCAAGCATGCGCAGACATTCCGGGGGGGAGTTCAATAACGATCCCGAGTTGTTGTTATTGCACCCCCAGCCGGTCACCTGTCCGCCTTGCAGGTGCAACGTGCCGATAAGATCGCTGATGATCTCGCGATAACCGTAAACATCACCGGCAGTGCGGACGAACTTCACGTCGCCACCAACACCGGCAAAATCCTGTCGCAGCTCCGCGAGGATGCCTTTCGTCGGGCTCCTGTTGTTGTCCAGATTGTTATACGAGAGCGAGTAACCCAGCGAAGACGTGAGAACCGGGCCATTTGCAAGCTCGCGGCGAACCGCAAGCGACGCCTCGCCATTGAGAAAGCAGGGGTCGAACGGTCCGACGCCCGGCCCCCCATTGATCGGGGCGGCTGCCGACAGAAGACAATCGTTCAGATAGTCCGGCAGCGAAACAGATTGTCGATAAAGCGAATAGCGTACCTGCAGGGACAGGTCTTCACGCAGTGCAAAGCCAAGTCTTGCCCCAAAGCCGACGGTGGTCGTGGAGTAGGATATGTAATTTGTCGGAAGCTGCTGTTTTCCAAAGACATCCAGGCCGAGCGCCACCCGGTAACCCAAAAAGTAGGGGTCCACAAACCCCACAGAAAATCCACGTGCATACTGGCCGTACTGCACCGAAGCCTTGCCGTACAAGCCGCGCCCGAGCAAATTGCGTTCGGAGACGCTGACTTCGGCGAGGAAGCCATCGGAAGTGGAATAGCCGCCCGAAACCTGAAATTCGCCGGTGGACTGCTCTTCGACATCTACGTTCAGGATCACGCGATCGGGTGCCGAGCCGGGCTCGGGCACGATCTTGACGGACTTGAAGAAGTTTAAGTTCTTCAGACGCCGCTCGGCGCGATTGACGAGAGCGCGGTTGTAAGCGTCGCCTTCGGCTATGTCGAATTCGCGCCTGATCACATAATCGCGGGTGCGCGTATTGCCGCGGACGTTGATGCGCTCGATGTAAGCGCGCTGTCCCTCATCGACCAGAAAGACGAGATTGACCAATCTCGATTGATTATCTCGCATTGCGCGAGGCCGCACTGTCGCGAAGGCGAAGCCCTGCTTCGCCGCTTCGATGGTCATCTCCTCCACCGTCTTCTCGATGGCTTCGGCATTGTAGACATCGCCGGGGTAGGCTCGCACCTTCGGCCACAACGCTCTCGGATCGAGCCCCCGGATGGTGCTCTGCACATCGACGTTGCCGAAGCGATACTGCTCGCCTTCCTCGATCGTGAAAAAAACGAGAAAACCGCGCCGTGCAGGATCATATTCACCAACGGCGGAAACGATGCGCACGTCGATGAACCCGTGCTTGAGATAGAAACGCCGCAACAGCTCGCGATCGGCTTCGATGCGGTCCGGATCATAGATATCGCCAGTCTGCAAGAACGAGAGCAAGCCGGTCTCGGAGGTCTTGATCACGTCCTTGAGCCGGTACGATGAATATGCCCTGTTGCCTATGAATTCGATCGTCTTGACTCCCGTCTTGCCGCCCTCGGTGACCTCGAAGACGAGATCAACGCGATTGTTCGGGAGCTCGATGATCTTAGGCTCGATGCGGACGTCGAAGCGGCCGCTGCGCCGGTACACGTCCACCAAGCGCGCCACGTCGGCCTGTACGACGGGACGCGACAGCGTGCCGCGCTCCTTGGACTGAATCTCGCTCTTGAGTTGCTCGTCCTTGACCTTCTTGTTTCCTTCGAAGGCAATCCGATTGATGATGGGGTTTTCGATAACGGTAATAACCAGTCTTCCGCCCTGAATAGTCGGCCGGATATCCTGAAATAGACCCGTGGCATAAAGCGCCTTGACGCCTTCATCGATCTGGAAAGCATCAAGCCGGCCGCTTGGTCCCGGACGAAAATAGGAACGGATCGTATCGGATTCGACCCGGCGGTTACCCTGGATGACGATCGAGTTGACGGTGACGAATTGAGCATAGGCCGGCGTGGCCGTGAAGGACACAGCCGCCGCGCTCAACAAGATCGCCCCCAGAACGAGGCCGGCGAACGCCAAGACCTCGAACAACCCACAAACCCAATTTCATCCCCTACAGGCCTTTGTCGTCCCCTTTTGAGCGTCCTTGTCCGGCGCCCACGAGAAAGGTCGTCATCACACGTCATCGTCGGGACCGGCTGTCCTCGCGGTTCCTGTCAGTTCTGGTCTCCCCGCACCCCGCTTAGCCCACGTCTCCCAATGCGCTATGCCGTTACGACGCGGTCCATTGGGCGGCGAGGTGCAGAATATCGTTGTATGTCGCGAAGATCATCAGCATCACGACGACCGCGAGCCCGATGCGAAAGCCGACTTCCTGCGCGCGTTCCGAGAGCGGCTTTCCCCTGGCTGCTTCTATTCCGTAAAACAAGAGGTGTCCGCCATCGAGCAAGGGCACCGGAAACAGATTGAGAAGCCCGATAGAAACCGAGAGCACCGCAGCCAGGCTAAACAGGGATGCCAGTCCCTCTGTGGCGACCTGACCTGACACCTGAGCTATTCGAATGGGACCACCAAGTTGGTCAGCGGCTTCACGGCCCGAGATCACCCCACCGATATAAGAGAGCGTGCGTTCCGCCACGAACCATGTTCTTTGAGCCCCAAGCTCGACTGCTTGCAACGGCCCGACTGGCTGAAAATTCGCATCCTCCGGCGAGGGAGATCGGGTGATGCCCAGAATTCCCTGCCGGTGAACATTGCCAAACCTGTCCTTGATCTCCTTCAAGGCAGGCGTGGCCTTTAAGGTCACCTGCACCCCTCCGCGGTTCACTTCGAAGTTAAGTGTCTCGCCAGCGCTGGTGCTGACGATCTGCTGCATGTCAGTGAAGCTCTCGATTTTGCGGCCGTCGATGCTCAAAACGACGTCACCCGGCTTGAACCCTGCCGCCTCGGCCGCACTCCCGGGCTGCACAGCGTCGACCCGAGGCGATGTGCTGGGCTTGCCAAAGATCAGGAAGAGGCTGGCGAAAATTGCGATCGCGAGCACGAAATTTGCCAGTGGCCCCGCGACCACGATCGCGGCTCGGCGCGCCACGGGCTGATAAATGAAGCTGTTCCGGCGCTCTTCCTCGCTCATGGCAGCCAGTGCCCCCTGGTCGGGAACACTTGCCGCGTTATCGTCACCAAAGAATTTTACGTACCCGCCAAGTGGAATAGCAGAAATTTTCCATCGGGTGCCGTGACGGTCGTTGAGACCAAAAAGCTCCGGCCCGAAGCCTATCGAAAATACCAGGATCCTGACGCCGCACCTGCGAGCCACCAGAAAGTGGCCGAGCTCGTGGAAAAACACGACCGGGGTTAAAACAAACAGAAAGGGAAGAAGAATGCCGAGAACGCCCGTTCCCAGCATGTTGATCCCGGCGAAAAAATCAAAGCTCATGTAAAGGACATCCCCCGGCCGGCCCCAGCATCACCCAGACCGAACACTCTAAGATGACTTTGCGGCAATTTCTGGCAAGATACTGCGCGCCAGCAATCTGGTATTATGGTCAATGAACAGTGCCTCCTCTACGTTCTCGGGTTCCCTTGTCCGATTACGACCCAATGCCGCTGCTAAGGTCGCCTCAACGAGGGCAGATATACCGGCAAAAGTGAGGCGCCGGGCAAGAAACTCATATACGGCAACCTCATTGGCGGCGTTAAGGATGGTGGGAGCCGCTCCCCCCGCCAACAGAGCGGCGCGCGCCAGCGCCAATGCAGGAAAGCGCATAAGATCAGGCTCTTCGAACGTCAAGTTTCCCGCGCGTGCGAGGTCAAGCCGCGGACCCGCCTCGGAAAGACGCGTAGGCCAAGCGAGGCAATAGGCGATGGGTATCCGCATATCGGGACTGCCGATCTGCGCAATGAGCGAACCGTCGCAAAATTCGACCAGGCTGTGCACAAGGGATTGCGGGTGGACCAAAACGTCAATCTGATCGGCGCGAAGCTCAAAAAGGTGATGTGCCTCAATAAGCTCGAGCCCCTTATTCATCATGGTAGCGGAATCGATAGTTACTTTTTGTCCCATGGACCAGTTGGGATGCTTGAGCGCCTGTTCGACGGTTGCAGTTTTAATGACGTCGGCGTCGACGGTTCGGAACGGCCCTCCGGAAGCCGTCAATATCACCCGCCGAACGTCCTCTCGCCGGCTTCCGCTCATGGCTTGAAAGAGCGCGTTGTGCTCGGAATCAACCGGCAGGACCGTCGCGCCCGACGCGGCGGCGCGCCGCATGAACAAGGCTCCTGCGCAGACCAAGGTTTCTTTGCTTGCAAGCGCGACGATTGCGCCCCGCTCCGCCGCCGCGAGCGTCGGTTTGAGACCGGCTGCGCCAGTAATCGCCCCCATGACCCATTCGGCCGGCCGTTGCGCAGCCTCGATCACTGCGCTTTCACCAGCACCGGCCTCAATGCCCGTCCCTGAAAGGGCGTTTTTGAGATCGTGGAACGCTGCTGGATCGCCTACGGCCGCGAACCGAGCGTTGGTCTCGCGCGCCAAGGCCGCAAGGACCGGCACATTCTTGTTCGCCGTGACCGCCTCCACCCGGAAGCGATCGCGATCACGCTTTATGAGGTCGAGCGTGCTGGCTCCTATCGAGCCAGTCGCGCCCAGCAGCGTGACAGAACGTCCAGAGGCCGAGGGCGCAGATTGCAGAAATTCATGACGGCCCTGATGCAGGTTCATCGCTTACCATACCAACAAACCGCGAGCCGGGGACGCCAAGCCACCCCGCGCCAATCCGATAACCGCGGCAATCGTTCCCGCAGCGACAAAGCCGTCCAGGCGATCCATCAACCCCCCATGTCCCGGAATGAGATGGCCGGAATCCTTCGCGCCAAATTTCCGCTTGAGGTATGACTCGAAGAGGTCTCCGCCTTGGGCGAAGATCGATAGAATGCCGGCAAGCGCGGCGAGGGCAAGGATTGTGGTGAGACCCGCCGCCCGGGCCACAATAACGCCTGCAACCATAGCAGCTGCTGTGCCGGAGACCGCCCCTGCCCACGTTTTCTTCGGGCTCAGTTGCGGCATTAACTTTGCACCCCCGATCGCGCGCCCAAGAAAATACGCCGCCGTGTCGGTTGCCCACACGACTGCGAACAAGAATGCGATCGCCAGGAACCCATGTTCCAGGTCAGAGCGAAGAACAACCGGGAAAGCGCCAATCGCCCCACAATACGCAACGCCGGCTCCCACCCAGATGCGCCGCGCCGCCGGGGATAGCACAGCAACAGCAACAGCGCCCATTGCGAGCGTCGCCAGAGCGGCAGGGGCGCACCCGATGCCGGCGAGCACCACTGCAAGGATGAGAAATGCCATACCTGTCGCGGTGACAGCGCGTCCAGGTGAAATCGTCGGTGAATTCGTCATCACCATGGACGTCCATTCCCAAAACGCCACAACGGCCGCGGCGGTCCACAGCACGGCAAAGGACCAGCCCCCAAAATATGCCGTCGCAACCGCCAATGGGACCAGCACCAGGGCAGAGCCAACGCGCAGGACAAGCTCCCTGGAACCGGCAGCAAGGACGCGACCGGTTCTACCGGATGTACGCCCGTCACCGATCACGACCCGGTGCGCGCCACCAAGCCGCCGAAACGGCGCTCACGCCGACGGTACTCGGTAATCGCCCCTTCTAGCGTCACACGATCAAAATCCGGCCAATAGGTCGGAACAAATACCAATTCGCTGTACGCCGCCTGCCAAAGTAGAAAGTTTGAAAGGCGTTGCTCCCCGCTGGTGCGAATGATCAAGTCCGGATCAGGCAATTCGGGAGCATCGAGATAGCCGCCAAGGGTATCGGCAGTTACCGCGCCGATCGCCAGATCACCGACCGAAACGGCGGCAGCCACACGCTGGGCCGCCCGGGCAATCTCCTGACGCGCGCCGTAATTGAAGGCGACAACTAGCACGAGCTTATCATTATCTTTAGTGAGATGCTCGGCTTCGTCGAGAAGGCGGCGAATGTCAGTATCCAGATTGTCGCGTTCGCCGATGATCCGAACACGCACCCCGCTGCGGTGCAGCTCGGCAAGATCGTGGCGAATGAACCGGCGCAATAGACCCATGAGCTCACGGATCTCCGCGGGGGGCCGTGACCAGTTTTCGGCACTGAAGGAGAAGATGGTCAGATAGGCAATACCGAGATCACCCGCGGCACGCACCGTGCGCCGCAACGCTTCGACCCCGCGGCGGTGCCCCTCCCCGCGTGGAAGCCCGCGCGCCGATGCCCAGCGTCCATTCCCGTCCATGATGATGGCAACGTGCCGCGGCACGGCAATCTCGCCGATTTTGAGGGCTCGCAACGGCTCGCTTTTCGACATCAGGCTTGACCTCACACTGTGAGGATTTCCTTTTCTTTCGTCGCCAGCATTCTGTCGACTTCGGCGATGGCCTCGTCCGTCGCTTTTTGCACCTGCTCGGCAGAGCGTTTGCCCTCGTCCTCGCTGATCTTGTGATCCTTCTCGAGCTTCTTAAGGACGTCGAGACCGTCGCGACGGACGTGACGCACCGCGACTTTGGCGGCCTCGGCATATTTGTGCGCGACCTTCGCGAGCTCGCGACGACGCTCCTGGTTGAGCTCGGGTATTCGCAAGCGCAAGACCTGTCCCTCCGTCGAAGGGGTTAAGCCGAGATTCGATACGGCAATTGCCTTCTCCACCGCGTGCACCATCGACTTGTCCCAGACCTGCACGGAAATCAATCGCGGCTCAGGGACGCTGACGGTGGCGACCTGGTTCAGGGGCATCTGACTGCCATAGGCCTCGACGTGAATCGGCTCGACCAAGCTAGCCGAGGCACGCCCGGTGCGCAGTCCTCCCAGTTCCTGTTTCAACAGCTGGATCGCGCCTTGCATGCGGCGCTTGAGCTCGTTGAGATCGTGCGTTGGGCTGGCCATAGCGACCCCTGAAATGGATTGGTCGAGCAACGAGCGCCGCGTCCCCTCCTGCGACAGGATATCGCCCGAATCACTCGCTGACGATGGTGAAACGTCCCTTTCCCCGCAGGACCCCGGTAATCGCCCCCTCCTCACGGATCGAGAACACGATGATAGGCATATGGTTTTCTCGAGCAAGCGCGAAGGCGGTGGTATCCATCACTTTCAGGTTGCGGTCGAGCGCCTCCTGGTGCGTCAACCGCTCATAGCGGCGTGCGTCAGCGTTTTGCTTCGGGTCTGCACTATAGACGCCGTCGACATCGGTCGCTTTCAGCACGACGTCGGCCCCGACCTCTGCCCCACGCAGCACGGCCGTGGTATCCGTCGTGAAGAATGGATTGCCGGTTCCTCCTGCCAGCACGATGATTCGTCGCTGATGCAGGTGGCGCAACGCCCGTTGACGCTCGTAGCTCTCGCACACATCAGGCATGGTCAGCGCCGACATGGTTCGGGCAGCGACTCCGGCCTTTTCAAGCGCGCTCTCAACCGCGAGCGCGTTCATGATTGTCGCCAGGATTCCCATCATGTCGGCCGTCACCCGCGGAATCCCTTGTTGCGCGATTCTGACCCCACGGACAATGTTGCCGCCTCCGATCACAATACCGATGTCCACGCCGAGATCGTGCGCTGCGACGAGATCCGCTACGATTTGCTGGAGCGTCGCTTGATGAATGCCGAATTTGTCAGGGCCCATGAGGGCTTCGCCGCTTACTTTCACGATTACACGGCGGTAATTCGGTTCGGCCATGGTGCCCGGTTCGGGTCTTCGTCTCGTCAATCGCGTTCAACGACACTTCTGCTGCAATCAGCCCCGTCCAGCCGTTGCCGCTACTTCGGCGGCAAAATTCGTCTCCGGCCGATCGATCCCTTCGCCAAGAGCAAAGCGCACAAATCCTGTAATCTTCGTTGGCGCGCCAATTTCAGCCTCGGCCTGCTTCAAGGCCTGCGCGACGCTTTTCTCCGGATCGTGGATGAACGCCTGATCGAGGAGGCAGACCTCCTTGTAGAAAGTCTTGAGTTCGGATTCGACGATCTTTTCGACGACATGCGCGGGCTTGCCTTGCGCCCTGTACTTGTCCGAGAGCACATCTTTTTCACGGCGAACCGTTTCGGGGTCCAGTCCGGCGGCATCGATTGCCTGCGGATTCGAAGCGGCCACATGCATTGCAACCATGCGGCCAAAACGCGCGAGCGCATCGATTTTGCCGGTGGAATCGAGACCGACGATCACTCCGATCTTTCCTAGCCCCTCATCAACGGAGTTGTGCAGGTATCGCGCGATGAGACCGTTTGCAACGGACAGAGAGGCTGCCCGGCGCAGCGACATGTTTTCCCCGATCTTGGCGATGGTGTCGGCCATAGCTTCATCCACCGTGATGCTGCCGACTTTTGCCGCCTTGATCTTCTCGACGTCGGCACCCACGGTGAGCGCGACGTTGGCGATCATCTTCACCAATCCTTGGAACAACTCATTGCGGGCGACAAAATCGGTCTCGGAGTTGACTTCAACCACTACCCCCTTGAGAGCCTCGACCGCCACTCCGATCAAGCCCTCGGCGGCAACGCGGCCAGACTTCTTGGCAGCTTTTGCAAGGCCTTTCTTGCGCAAGAGATCAACGGCTTGCTCCATGTCGCCGCTGGCATCATTGAGCGCGCTTTTGCAATCCATCATTCCTGCGCCCGTTCGCTCGCGGAGCTCCTTCACCATTTGTGCGCTGATGTTCGCCATCGACGTGATCCTTTTTGGCTCAGGGCGTCGCTCGTCCGGCGCAGCGAACGGGAAGCCGACTTGCCCGGAGCATGCTCGCGATTGAGCCGGCTGCACATCGCCCGAGCATGCGGAGCTATTACTCTGCGGTAAGTTCCTTGGCTTGCGCGATCCAACCATCCATGCGCCCGGGCAGTCCGACTTCCTCGCCGATCTTGCGCGCGGCGTCAGGACCGAGACCCGCCAGCTGCCAATAATGAAAAATACCGAGATCATTGAGCTTTTTCTCAATCGGCGGCGACATATGATGAAGCTTCTTAAGATCGTCAGCCACCCCGCGCGGGCCAGACAGGACCTCGTAGCCCGGCTCTTCCGCCTTCGCCGGCAACTCTTCTTGAGCCGGGTCGGCCGCTGCGCCGGCATCAACGCCGATCTCGCCTTGCGCGCGTGAAATCCCGTCGATGGCAGCCTTCGCGACTAGATCGCAATAGAGCGTGATTGCCCGGCTGGCGTCATCATTCCCGGGAACCACATAGGTGATGCCGTCCGGATCACAATTTGTATCAACCACCGCGGCAACAGGCAGACCGAGCCTGCGCGCCTCCTTGATGGCAATGTCCTCCTTATTGGTATCGATCACGAACAGAAGATCGGGCAAACCGCCCATGTCCTTTATGCCGCCGAGCGCCCGATCGAGCTTGTCGCGCTCGCGCTGCAAGGTCAGGCGCTCCTTTTTGGTGTAGCCTTGGGACTCACCCGAAGCGAGCATCTCGTCGAGCTTGCGAAGCCGCACAATTGATTGCGAGATGGTTTTCCAGTTTGTGAGCGTACCGCCCAGCCAGCGCGAATTGACGTAGTATTGAGCCGACTTCTTCGCCGCGGCGGCGATTGCATCCTGCGCCTGACGCTTGGTGCCCACGAACAGAATGCGCCCGCCATTGGCAACCGTGTCGCTCACCGCCTGCAGCGCGCGGTGCATCATGGGAACGGACTGAGCAAGATCGATGATGTGGATGTTGTTGCGCGCTCCGAAGATGTACCCGGACATCTTCGGATTCCAACGATGAGCCTGATGACCGAAATGGACGCCAGCCTCAAGGAGCTGGCGCATAGAGAATTCAGGAACTGACACTTTGTGTTCTCCGGTTGTGCCGCCGCGGACCCGTGAGCCCCCTAACCGATAGGTTTGAGGAGCCACCGGACGGCATCGATGCCAAGGTCCGCGTGTGAGATGGTGCGCGTGCGTTATATAGGCCGGCATTTGTAGATGCAAACTCGGACAATTGATCTCGGGCAATTGGCCGGTTCATGCTGCCCATCGGCCCACAAGCATAGGCGTATCCCTCCCGCGCTCCGAAAACGAGAATTTGGGTTCGTTCTGCCAAAACCCTGGATCTAAGTTGTGCACTACCAAAATTCTCTCATAGGTTGAATCGCGCCGCCTTTCTAAGCCCTAGACCGCTTCGACCGCGACCACGCCCGGCACCGCCTTGATGGCTCCGGCGATCTGCGGAGAAACCCTGAATCGACCGGGCAGCTTCACTTCGACTTCCGTGCCTTCGTTGAGCAGCAGCACGAGGGCAACTTCGCCATCAGCTCTGGTCGGCGTCGATCGTTCTGTCCCGGGCGCTTCAAGCCGTTTTGCCACGTTCTCCACGGGTGCCGCGCCGCGCAGAAAAATGCGTAGTCCCTTCGAGAGCTTGGCGGCGGCCTGCTCCAGCGGCTCGGCCATCTGGATGCGGGCGCGGACCTCGTCACCCTGCACTTCAGCCGACAACGTCAGCAGCACGGCCGCGCCCGGCTCAAGCACATCCCGAAATTGTGCCAATCCCTCTGAAAAAACTACAGCCTCGTAATGTCCGCTGGGATCCGACAGGCCAACGATGCCCATCTTGCTGCCGCTGCGTGTGCGTCTCTCGGTGCGGGTGACGACGGTAGCAGCAACGCGGCCCGCGCTCGCTCCAGCGTGCGCCGCCCGTGAGAATTCGGCCCAGGACTGCACCCGCATTTGCTTGAGCGCGGCGGAATAGTCCTCGAGCGGATGACCGGTGAGAAAAAAGCCGATGGCATCAAACTCCTTCTGCAGCCGCTCTGCTGGAAGCCAAGCCTCGATCAAGGGCAAGCAAATCGCATCGGCAGCCTGGCGGTCGCCGAATGAGAACTCGATCGCCCCACGACTGAGCGCATCATGCTGGCGCTGCGCGGCGGCCAGTATGGCATCGGCGCCGGCAAAAACCCGTGCGCGATCTTCTTCCAGCAAATCGAATGCGCCAGCCGCGGCGAGGCTCTCGAGAACCCGCTTGTTGACCGCCCGTGGATTGATCCGGGCGGTAAAATCAGCAAGATCGCGAAACTGTCGATCGCCGCGCGCGTCCACGATGGCGTCAACGGCCTGATGGCCGACCCCCTTGAGGGCTGCAAGCGCGTACCTGATCGTGGCACCCTCGACGTCAAAGGCAACCCCGGACCGATTGACCGACGGCGGCTCAATTATGATTCCAAGGCGCTTGGCCTCATCGCGAAACTCGGAAAGCTTGTCGGTGTTGCCCATATCGAGGGTCATGGAGGCGGCGAGAAACTCGACCGGATAGTTCGCCTTGATGTACGCCGTTTGATAGGCGACAAGCGCGTAAGCGGCGGCGTGGCTTTTGTTGAAACCATAGTCGGCAAAGCGCTCGAGCAACTCGAATATCGCCTGCGCTTGCGGCCGCGCGATGCCGCGTTCGACACAGCCGTCCACGAACCGGTTGCGCTGCTTGGCCATCTCGCTGCGTATCTTCTTGCCCATCGCTCGCCGCAGCAGGTCCGCTTCGCCTAACGAATAGCCGGCGAGCAGTTGGGCCGCCTGCATCACTTGTTCCTGATAGACAATGACGCCGAAGGTCTCGCGCAGGACTGGCTCCAGCTTGGGATGAATATAGTCCGGCTCCTCCTGCCGATGCTTGCGCGCGCAATAGGTCGGAATATTCGCCATGGGGCCCGGCCGGTAGAGCGCAACCAGCGCGATGATGTCCTCGAAGCGATCCGGCCGCATGTCCAGCAACGCCCGCCGCATGCCCTGGCTTTCCAATTGGAAGATGCCCACTGCTTCGGCGCGCGCGAGCATGGCGAACGTCCTCTCATCATCGAGGGGGATCCTTGCAAGGTCCACCTCGACGCCTCGTTCGCAAAGGAGCGCTACTGCCGTTCGCAGCACGGTGAGCGTCTTGAGGCCCAGGAAATCGAATTTGACCAACCCTGCCTGCTCCACCCATTTCATGTTGAACTGGGTGACCGGCATCAGCGATTTCGGATCACGATAGAGCGGCACCATCTCTGTCAGCGGCCGCTCTCCTATGACGATGCCGGCGGCGTGAGTGGAAGCGTGCCGATGCAGCCCTTCCAACCTGTGCGCGATATCAAAGGCTCTCTTCACCACCGGATCGCTGTCGCGAGCCGCCGCAAGGCGAGGCTCATCGTCGATGGCGCGCTTGAGCGTGACCGGATTGAGCGGATTCTGCGGCACAAGCTTGCATAGCTTGTCAACCTGGCCATAGGGCATCTGCAACACGCGCCCGACGTCGCGGAGTACGCCGCGCGCCTGCAGCGTGCCGAACGTGATGATCTGTGCGACCCGTTCCCGCCCATAGCGCTCCTGGACATAACCGATCACCTCGTCGCGCCGATCCTGACAGAAGTCGATGTCAAAATCGGGCATGGACACGCGTTCCGGATTGAGGAAGCGCTCGAACAGGAGGCCAAAGCGAATTGGATCAAGGTCCGTGATCAGGAGAGCGTACGAAACGAGGGAGCCGGCGCCAGAGCCACGGCCCGGCCCCACGGGAATCTCCTGGGCCTTTGCCCATTGAATGAAATCCGAGACAATAAGGAAATAGCCGGGATATTTCATGGCCTCGATCACATCGAGCTCAAACGTCAGCCGATCTCGATATTCCTCGATGGTGCGGCCCGGCGCGACGCCATGCATCTTGATTCGCTGTTCGAGGCCGGCTTGCGCGCGCGTGCGCAATTCCGCTGCCTCGTCGATAGCGTCGGCAGTCGTGCCGACGGAAAAGCGGGGCAGCATCGGTTTTTGAACGCGCGGCCGGAACGCGCATCGTCGCGCAATTTCGACGGTCGAGGCGCTGGCTTCTGGAAGATCGGCGAACAACGCGATCATCTCCGCGCGAGACTTGAATCGATGCTCAGGCGTGAGCGCACGCCGTTCGGTATCCATGAGCAGGCGCCCCTCGGCGATGCAGATGAGCGCATCGTGCGCCTCATAATCCTCCGTGTGCGCGAAGAACGGCTCGTTGGTTGCCACAAGGGGGATGCTCTGCGCGTAAGCAAGCTCCAGGAGGCCGGGCTCGATCGTCCGCTCGCTCGCGGTGCCGTGACGTTGCAGCTCGATATAGAGCCGATCGCCAAACAGATGCGTCAGGGCGGCGCAACGATCGTTCGCCAGGTTTGCCTGTCCCGCGACGAAGGCCATATCGAGAGGTCCACCGGGCCCGCCGCTTAACGCGATCAGCCCCGCGGCTTCGCCTTCGAGCCAGGGAAGCTTCAGATGCGGCTGCTCGTTCGGCGCCGTATCAAGAAAAGCGCGTGAATTAAGGCGCATAAGGCTGCGGTAACCGTCCTCGCGCGCTGCGAGAAACACCATCCGCGGCCGCGCAGGAGATGGGCCATTGCGGGGCGCGAGGTCCTGATCCCCAAAGTCGATGGCGAGCGCACATCCAATTATAGGTTGAATTCCGTGACCGGCGAGCTTGTCCGAGAACTCAAGTGCTCCGAACAGATTATCCGTGTCCGTCAACGCCAGCGCAGGCTGCCGATCCGCCTTGGCGAGCTCGCCCAACCGCGCAATGGTCAGCGCGCCTTCCAGCAGGGAATAGGAGGAATGGACATGCAGATGGACAAAGCCCGGCATTCAAGCCTCGCGATTCGCTGGCGAGTGACGAATGTGCGGGCCGAGGCAGGCGGCTGTCCATGTCAAGCGTCGCGCGACCTGCTTGCGACGCATTTATCCCCAGCTTACGAAGCCCGAGCGTTCGAAAGGACATGCATTAGAGCGTCGCAATAACCTGCGCCCAGATCGCGAGCATCCCGATAAATAATGAAAGACAAGCAAGGACAGCGGCTTCTTCGACGACGGCGCGAAACATAGCTTCTCCCCCGGTTCACTTGGAACAAGGGGGGAACATAGTTCATGTTATGTTCTAAGTCAAGAGGATAGTAGAAGTCTGTGTAGGGGTCCAAGAGCACGTTTCGGTGTCCAAGAGCACTTGGACACGTGGGATTCAGAACCAATCAATTGGAAACCACAGACCTCATCCTGAGGAGGCGCGTAGCGCCGTCTCGAAGGATGAGACTTCGCGACCTCGCTCGCTTGCGGCCGTCCTTCGAGACGCCCGCTACGCGGGCTCCTCAGGACGAGGTGGTGATATTGATATTTCGAACCAGGAAACGCTGCACTAGAAACAGCAGTCACTCCAACTCCACCACCAGCCCGTCCCGAATGGTCACGCGCCGGTGCATGCGCCCGGCAATGTCCATGTTGTGGGTGGCGACCAGCACGGCGAGACCGGATGCCTCTACAAGCTGCGTAAGGGCCGAGAAGACATGGTCGGAAGTCTTAGGATCCAGATTTCCGGTGGGTTCGTCAGCGAGCAGAATACGCGGCGCATTGGCGACAGCGCGCGCGATGGCCACACGTTGCTGCTCTCCACCCGAAAGCTCCGCTGGTCGATGGGCAAGGCGATCCTTGAGACCGAGATAGGCAAGCAGGTCGGTTGCGCGCTTGATCGCCTCGCGCCTCGACAAGCCGCGCACCATTTGCGGCATGATGACGTTCTCAAGCGCAGAGAACTCCATCAACAAGTGGTGGAACTGATAGACGAAGCCTATTTCAGTTCGCCGAATTCGCGTGCGTTCCGAATCGGACAGCCCGGAAGTGGCAATCTGATCCACATAGACTTCGCCGGCATCGGGTTGCTCGAGCAGCCCGGCAACATGCAGGAGCGTCGATTTGCCGGCGCCGGAAGGGGCGACCAGAGCGACGGATTGGCCGGGCCAGATTGGGAGCTCGGCGCCTTTGAGAATATGAAGAGTGACGTTCCCCTGGCGATAATGGCGGTCAATGCCCTGAAGAAAAAGAATCGGAGCTTGCGAGGCGGCTCGCGCAGCGACGCTTTCGCGTTTCCTCTCCATGTAGATCGTGGCATCATTCATACCGCAATGCCTCGACCGGATCGAGACGAGCGGCGCGCCATGCCGGATAAAGCGTTGCAAGAAGCGAAAGCGCGAGCGCCATAACCACCACCGCCGTGGTTTCCCGAGCGTCCAGATCGGCAGGCAGCTTCGAGAGAAAATACAGCTCTGGAGAGAACAGCTCGGTGTTGGTCAGCCAGGACACGAACCCACGGATCGATTCAATGTTGAGGCACACCATCAGCGCCAATAAGAAGCCTACGAAAGTGCCGACCACGCCGACCGAGGCACCGGTCATCATGAACACGCGCATGATGGCGCCCTGACTCACTCCCATTGTGCGCAGTATGCCGATATCGCGTCCCTTATCCTTGACCAGCATGATCAGCCCGGACGTTATATTGAATGCAGCAACAATCACAATGATGGTCAGGATCAAAAACATGACGTTACGCTCGACCTGGAGCGCATTGAAGAATGTCGCATTGCGCTGACGCCAGTCGACCATGAAAATTGGCCGCTGCGCGGCATCAGCCACCAGCTTGCGCGAGCGGTCGACCCGATCCGGGTTATCCGTATACACTTCGATGGCGGTCACATCGCCGGCGCGATTGAAATACGCTTGCGCTTCCGGCAGCGGCATGAACACGAAGGCGGCGTCGTATTCCGACATGCCGATCTCGAACACTGCGGCAATCTTGTAGGTTTTAATCCGCGGCGTGGTTCCCATAGGCGTCACCGCCCCGCGCGGGGCGACAAGAGTGACGCTGTCGCCCGCACGCAAAGACAATTGGTCGGCAAGCCGGCGGCCAATTGCAACCCCCTGCCCCTCGTCGAAGCCCTCCAGTGTGCCCTGGCGGATATTGTTGGCGATCGACGGTAATTTCACCAGATCGGCGACTCGAACCCCGCGCAATAACACTCCTGCCGCGCTGAACGGCGAGGAGGCCAGTGCCTGCCCTTCGACAATCGGCGCGGCAAGCCTGACGCCCTCCACCTTGGCAACCCGCTCGGAAACCTCCTGCCAGTCGGTCAGTGGAGATTCGAGAGGCTGAATCAAGAGATGGCCATTGAGCCCCAGGATCTTGTCAAGAAGCTCCTTGCGAAAGCCGTTCATCACGGCCATGACGATGATAAGGGTGGCAACGCCGAGCATGATGCCGAGAAACGAGAAACCGGCATTTACCGAGATAAATCCCTCCTGACGGCGCGCTCGCAAATAGCGCAGCGACAGCAGCCACTCGAACGGAGCGAAAGGGTGCGTGCCGCTCGAATCGCTCATCGTCCTGTTCCTCGCGGGCATGGTGGAGTAGCTCTCGAATTGCCTGCTAGCGCAGGATTTTGGCCCTTTCGAGCCATAGCCGACCGTACACGATCAGGGCAATCATTGGTGCTGGCCTTCAGAGCACGACGGGGCGTAGTGACAACCGACCTGCCCCGCTCCGGGATAGCACAAAGTCATGATGTCAGCCGCTCGATGGCTCCGCTTGGGCTGAGTAACTCGCGCGAGCCGTCGGCTCGCTTCTTTAGCTCGACCTTTCCCTCCGCCAGCCCCTTCGGTCCAACGAGTATTTGCCACGGGATACCGATCAGATCGGCGGTCGCGAATTTTGCCCCCGGCCGCTGGTCGAGATCGTCATAAAGCACCTCGACACCCTGTCCAGCCAGCCCGCGATAGAGTTGCTCGCATGCAGCATCCGTGTCGGTGCTCCCTTGCTTGAGATTTAGAATAGCAACCCTGAAGGGGGCTACCGGCTCGGGCCAGATGATGCCACCGTCATCGTGAGACGCCTCGACAATGGCCGCGACGAGTTGGCTAGGGCCGATTCCATAGGACCCCATATGGACGGCGTGCTCACCTCCCTCCGGCCCAGCGACGATGGCCTTCATGGGCTCCGAGTATTTGGTGCCGAAATAAAAGATGTGCCCAACCTCTATGCCGCGCGCGGACAGCTGTTTGTCCTTCGGCAACTTGGCGAAGGCTGCGGGGTCATGCTTCTCGGAAGTGACCGCATAGAGCGAGGTCCACCGGTCAACGATCCGGCCAAGCTCCACGGCGTCATCGAAATCGACATCCTCCGCCGGAGTTGCGAAATCCAAATAGTCGCGATGGCAAAAAACCTCGCTTTCCCCTGTCGGCGCGAGAATAATGAACTCATGTGAAAGATTGCCGCCGATGGGACCGCTTTCTGCAACCATGGGAATGGATTTCAATCCAAGCCGTGCGAATGTGCGTAAATAGGCGACAAACATTTTATCGTAGGAGTGTTTGGCGCCGGCAAAATCCAAATCGAATGAATAGGCATCCTTCATCAGGAATTCGCGTCCACGCATCAGCCCGAAGCGTGGCCGTACTTCGTCGCGGAATTTCCATTGTATATGATATAAGTTCAGGGGGAGATCCTTGTAAGAGCGTGCATAGGCGCGGAAAATCTCGGTGATCATCTCCTCATTGGTGGGACCAAATAGCATATCGCGCTCATGCCGGTCCGTGACCCGCAGCATCTCCTTTCCATAGACATCGTAGCGGCCGCTTTCGCGCCAAAGCTCAGCGGACTGCATCAACGGCATCAGCATCTCGATGGCACCCGAGCGGTCTTGTTCCTCGCGGACAATATCGCAGACCTTGCGCAAGACCCGAAGCCCCATAGGCAGGAAGGCATAAATGCCAGCCGCTTCCTGCCTGATCATGCCTGCTCGCAACAAAAGCCGGTGCGAGACAATCTCCGCCTCCTTGGGCGTCTCCCGCAAAATGGGCGCAAAATACCGGGACAGCCGCATGCTTAGTCTTGTCTCACAATCGGCATGCGCAAAAACGCAGCCGCGCTGCAAAGGGATGCTTTATCAAGCCGTTCCGCCCTGCGCCAGCCGCTTCGCCGCAGTTGAATTTAGCCCGGCTGGCCAAGCCAACTCGCCAGCTTGTCGATGGCAATCAGGTGGTCCGCATAGATGAAGTAACCGAGCATGAAAACCACAGCGGCAACAGCAGTCGTCCACATGAGCTTGCGCGTGAGACGAGGTATCGCCGGGGCTCCGGGGTCGGTGCCCTTGGAGACTTGGCCACTCTCCTCCTGACTGCGCACGCCCCATGGCAGCACGGCGAACAGCACGATCCACCAGAGGACGAAATAGATTGCAATTGCGGTCGCAACCGACATTGTTTTGTTACCTGAAAGGATTCAAATCAGAGAGTTAAGGTAAAGAGAAAATCGAATTCGCACACGTGTATCGCAAAACCTTCATTGATGGTATGACTTAAGCACACATCAAGGAGGCTGGGACATGAATCTAAGTTCGTTGAAACTCAGCGGCGTTGCGGCTGCACTGAGTCTTGGAATCTGCTTTGGAGTTGGTTCTGCAACTCCGGCGGCTGCCTGCGGCGGATACGGCTGCTATGCACCGGCACCAGTCGTGGTGCAGCCCTATTACTATCAGTCCTGCTCTTGCTGCGGCTGCGGCGGCGGCGCCGCGTACGGCGGCTATGCGTACGCGGCTCCCTACGCGGCTTATGCGGCCGGATATGCCTATGAGGACGTCGTAGTGGCGCCGCGCTATTTCGCACCGCGCTGGCGTCCGCGTTATTGGGGCCCACGCCGTTTTGGCTACTGAACAGAGCTCCGGACCGCTTCAGCTCTGCACGCGCATTTCGGCTTGCTGCTCACGCAGCAAGCCGAATTTCTATGCCTGCTCGAGCTCGATAAGCGTGCCGCAAGTATCTTTGGGATGCAGAAACAAGACAGCCTTGCCGTGCGCGCCGATCTTCGGGCTGCCGTCTCCAAGCACACGCACCCCTTCGCGCATGAGCTTGGCACACGCGGCGTGGATGTCGTCGACCTCGTAACAGACGTGGTGAATACCTCCGTCAGGATTGCGGTCAAGGAATTTGAGAATAGGCGAAGATTCTCCGAGTGGCGCGATGAGCTCGATCTTTGTGTTCGGGAGCGTGATGAAGAGTGTCGTAACCCCGTGATCGGGTTGAGGCACCGGGTCGGAAATCTCCCCGCCGAGCGCTTGCTTGTATAATTCCGCGGCTTTCAGAACATCGCGCACCGCGATGGCCACGTGATTGAGGCGCCCAATCATTGGTTTCGTTCCTTCTCCGGCTCACGCCGCCCTGTAGGACCAGCATCTCTGTTGTCACAAGCGCTAATTTTACGTAGGCGGCATCTGCTTGCGCGATAAGAGCAGGAGGAATCAGACTTCCAGCACATGCACGTGGCAAATCGGTTTCTTGTTCCACGCAGCACTCATCACACCGCGAATTGCACGGCGAATCGCCTCCCCCACTGCTTCCGGGTCGCGTCGGCGCGCACGCGGCAGGCTCTCGAAAGCCTCAAGCGCGGCCGCAAGCACGACATTGGCGGTATTGTCGCCCTGCGCAGTCGCCGAAGGGATGCCGGTGAGGGTAATCATGGGCTCGCCGCCAAGAAGCTCGCCTTTGTCGCTGAGCGCCAATGCAATTGAAATGACGCCGGCAAAACCGAGACGGCGACGATCAGCAACAGTACGCTCCTCCGCACTGACCAGCAGCGAGCCGTCCTTATATAGGCGGCCTGCGGGCACCTCGTCGATCTTCTCAGGTCCGTTCGGCGCTAAACGAATAAGTTCGCCATCCCGGCACGCCATTACCTTGGGGACGCCGGCACGGCGGGCGAGCTCGGCATGCTCGGCCATGTGGAGCGGCTCGCCGTGCACCGGCAGCAGAATCCTGGGGCGTACCCAACGGATCATGTCCCTGAGCTCGTCCATGCGTGGGTGCCCGGAGGCATGAACCAGATCGGTGCGATCGGTGATGACCTCCACACCCTGAGTGACGAGCCCGTTGATCACCCGCATCACCGCTTTCTCGTTGCCGGGAATTGCGCGCGATGAAAAGATCACCCGATCGCCGCGCGAGAATGCCACATCGGGATGATCATCCTGCGCAATACGCGACAGCGCCGCGCGCGGCTCGCCTTGGCTGCCGGTGCAGAGCGCAACCACCTTGTCGGGAGGCAGATGTCCGTAAATGTCGGCGGATCGAAACTCCTTGATGCCGTCGAGATAGCCGGTCTCGCGCGCGACCTGCACAACGCGATCCATCGCGCGACCGACGACGACAACCTCGCGTTCACACGTCGCCGCAGCCTCCGCCACGGTGCGCAAGCGTGCGACGTTGGATGCAAAGGTTGTCACGGCAACGCGTCGGGGCGCGGTTCGAATGAGGTCTCCGAGACATTTTGCGACGTCGGATTCCGAGGGCGAGCGTCCCTCGCGTACGGCATTGGTAGAGTCGCCAATCAGCGCCAGACATCCCTCATCCCCGAGAGCGCGCAGCTTTGCTTCATCGGTGGGCGGACCAATCACCGGACTGAGGTCAATCTTCCAATCGCCGGTATGCAGCACGCTGCCCAGCGGCGTTCGGATGATAAGCCCGTTGGATTCAGGAATCGAATGAGCCATCGAAACAAGCTCGATATCAAACGGGCCGACGCGGAACCGGCCGCCCAGTGAAACGATATTGACCGGGATATTTGGCGCGCCGGCTTCGCCTTGTCGCTTGGCAGCGAGGAGAGCGGCAGTAAACGGCGTTGCATGCACAGGGACCGCAAGCTGTGGCCACAGATCGATGAGAGCGCCAAAATGATCTTCGTGAGCATGGGTGAGCACGAGACCCAGAAGGTTGCGACGCTCTTCGATCAGATAGCGGATATCCGGAAGAATAAGATCGATCCCCGGCAGGTCCTCACCGGCAAAGGCAACCCCGAGGTCTACCGCAAGCCAATGCCGATGCTGTTCTGGTCCGAAGCCATAAAGCGCGAGATTCATGCCAATCTCGCCGGCTCCGCCCAGCGGGGTGAAGACAAGCTCATCAGGGTGAGTAGGCACGCGCGTGTCCGTTGGACTAGCTCACCTTGGCGACAACCGGGGCGCCCAGGATCATGTCCGCGGCAGAAACGAGCTGGGTACGGCCATTCGCTGCCCGCAGCACCAGACCACCGTCTTCGTCAAGCGTCTCAAAACGTCCGGACAACTCGCGGTCCGCAAGGCGTATGCATACGATTTCGCCAAGACCGGCAGCACGGGCGATCCAGTCGGCACGTACTCCAGGAAAGCCTTCACCTCGATTCCATTGCTCCAGCCGTCCAATCATCTTTGCCGAAAGTGATCCGATCAGCATTCCGGGCGTAATCGAAACGCCGGCGGCGGCCAGATCAGTTGCCCGCAGATCGGTGCTTACAGGGTGAGACACACAGTTCACGCCAATGCCAATTGCGACCGCGCCATCAGTGACGCCCTCCCCTTCAATTAAAATGCCGGCGAACTTCGCTTGCCCGAGCAGAAGATCATTCGGCCATTTGATCGTAATCCCAGGAATGAGCGCCGAGGCGAGCTCGCTTATCGCGTCGTAGATTGCAAGCGCGGCAACCATCGACAGTTGTGGCCAGCAGCGAGGCGGTGCAGGTGAGGTGAGCAGCAGGCTGGCAAAAAAATTGCCCGGCCTCGACAGCCAAGCGCGACCGCGGCGACCGCGTCCCGCGGTCTGCCGCTCGGCAAGGACCCAGAGAGGCCCGCGCTCGCCTTGCCGGGCAAGTTCCAGCGCCTCTGTATTAGTCGAGCCGAGCACCTCGTGCGCGATCAACCGAACGCCTGCAGCGGCCGCCATGGCATCGAGCATGATCATGACGCAATTTCAGAACAGCGACCGCGCGGCCGCGTTGGCCGCCTCGACCAGCGGTCCCGGGTAGACGAAAAACAACAGATTGAAAAGCCCGCTCACGGCAAGCACCGCGCCAAGCTCCCGCGGCATCGGCTCAAACCTAGTGGCGGGCTCGTCGAAATAGATGACTTTGACGATGGCAAGATAGTAATAGGCGCCGACGACGCTGGTCACGACTCCCACCACGGCGAGCAGAAAGAGGCCAGCCTGTATTGCTGCCAGAAACACGTAAAACTTGGCGAAAAAGCCGGCGAGCGGAGGAATGCCGGCCAGCGAGAACAGCAGCATGGCGAAAAAAAAGGCCATCATCGGTTTGGTACGCGCAAGGCCCGCGAGATCGCTGATGTCTTCGACCATTTTGCCGTCGCGACGCATGGCTAGGATACACGCGAAGGTTCCAAGCGTCATAGCGACGTAGATGGCGATGTAGACGAGAACACCCTGCACGCCCTCCGGCGTGCCTGCAGCAAGTCCAATCAACGCAAACCCCATATGGCCAATGGACGAATAAGCCATCAGCCGTTTGATGTTTCGCTGTCCGATGGCTGCAAAGGAACCGAGCGCCATCGAGGCTATGGCGATGAAGACCACGATCTGCTGCCACTGAGTGAGTATCGCAGGAAAAGCGACAATGGCGGTTCGCACAAACACCGCGATTGCTGCAACTTTTGGAGCGGCAGCGAAGAAGGTGGTGATCGGGGTGGGCGCGCCCTCGTAGACGTCGGGCGTCCACATGTGAAACGGAACTGCCGATATCTTGAAGCAGAATCCGGCGAACAGGAAGACGAGGCCAAAGATCAGTCCGAGTCCCGGTTCCCGCGCGGCCTTGGCGATGCCGGCAAAGGAAACCGTTCCGGTAAAGCCGTAGATGAGAGAGGCTCCGTACAGCAGCATGCCGGACGACAGGGCGCCGAGAACAAAATATTTCAGTCCAGCCTCCGTCAACCGCATGGAATCACGATCAATCGCTGCGAGGACATAGAGAGCGAGACTCATCAGTTCGAGCCCCAGATAGAGGGCGATCAAATCATTCGCCGAAATGAGCATCATCATTCCGGCGGTTGAAAGCAGAATCAGCACCGGGTATTCGGATCGCTGCTGCTTCTCGTGGGAAAGAAATTCCCGCGACATCAAAATGGACGCGGCCGACCCGATCAGCGCAAGAAGCTTGAGAAACCGGGCAAAGCTGTCCACCACAAAGCTGCCACCGAAGGTCACGAGCTTATCTCCCGGGAGCCAGACGACGATAACCCCTGTTGCCACCAGCAATACGATAGCGGCGACAGCGATCGTGCTCCACGCATTGCGACCCCCGAATGTTCCTGCCAGCAGCAGCAACATCGCGCCGATCGCCAGCACAACCTCCGGCAGGATGGGCAGCAGATCGGGCATTCGCGCTGATTGCATCATGCCGGCTACCTTCCCAGCAGAGTGACGGTCTTGGCGGCGCCGAGAGCTTGATTGTAATTATCGAGGAGCTGCGTGACCGATGCCGCCGACATGTCGAGCACCGGCTTCGGATAGAGGCCGAACAGAAGCGTCAACAGGACCAGCGGCGCGAGCGTGATGACCTCGCGGTAATTCAGGTCCATGATTGCAGCCAGGCTCGGTTTTGTAAGCCGACCGAAGATGATCTTGCGGTAGAGCCAGAGCGCATAGGCGGCCGACAGTATGGTGCCTATTGTGGCGAGCGCCGCGACCCAGGTGTTCACCTTGAACGTTCCGATCAGCGTTAGGAATTCGCCGACAAAGCCCGACGTCCCCGGCAGCGCAAGGTTTGCCAGGGTGAACACCATGAAAGCCGCAGCATAAAGCGGCATGCGATCGATCAGCCCGCCATAGGCTGCGATCTCGCGCGTGTGCATGCGATCATAGACGACTCCCACGCACAGGAAGAGGGCCGCGGAGACGATGCCATGCGAGATCATCTGAAAAATTCCGCCGGCAACGCCTTGGACCGTCGCCGCGAAGATACCCATGGTTACGAATCCCATATGCGCGACAGAGGAATAGGCGATGAGCTTTTTCATATCCTCCTGCACCAAGGCGACCAGGGAAGTATAGATCACCGCAATCACCGATAACGCAAACACCAAGGGAGCAAGATCGTGCGATGCCGCCGGAAACATAGGCAGTGAGAACCGCAGGAACCCATAACCGCCCATTTTCAGGAGGATGGCTGCCAGGATCACCGATCCGGCAGTCGGCGCCTCGACGTGAGCATCGGGCAGCCAGGTGTGCACAGGCCACATCGGCAGCTTCACAGCAAAAGAAGCAAAGAAGGCAAGCCAGGCCCAAGTCTGCAGACTGCGTGCAAAACTGTGCCGGAGCAGCACGGCAATATCCGTGGTTCCCGCATCCCAGTACATCGCCATGATGGCAAGCAGCATGAGCACGGAGCCGAGCAGCGTATAAAGGAAGAACTTGAAGCTTGCGTAGACCCGGCGCGGTCCGCCCCAGATGCCAATGATCATGAACATCGGAATCAGGCCACCCTCGAAAAACAGATAGAACACAATGAGGTCGAGAGCGGTAAACGTGCCCAGCATAAGCGTCTCGAGCACCAGAAAAGCAGCCATATATTCCTGCACGCGCTGCTGGATGGGTTGCCAGCTCGCGATGATGCAAATCGGCATCAGCGCCGCGGTGAGAATGACAAAAGGCAAGGAAATTCCGTCAACCCCCATGTGATAGCTAACGGCACCGCCAAGCCAGGGCTGCTTTTCGACGAACTGAAATTCCGGGGAGGTTGGGTCGAAACGGTGGAGTGCGATCAACGAAATGGCAAAGGTGATCAGAGTCGTCCAAAGGGCGATCCAGCGCGCATTGCGTCTTTCGGCATCGCCGTCACCCCTCATCCCGACAATAAAAAGCGCGCCAACGAGCGGCAGGAACGTCATCACGGAGAGGATTGGCCAGCTCATGCTCAGCCCGTCCGACCGCCGAGCATGAACCAGGTGATGAAGGCAGCCACGCCTATCAGCATGGCGAAGGCGTAGTGATAAAGATAACCGGTCTGCAGGCGCACCGCTCCCCGCGTGACATCAAGCACGCGCGCTGAGACTCCGTCCGGTCCGAAACCGTCGATCAGCCAGCCGTCGCCCTGCTTCCACAAAATTCGGCCGAGCCATATGGTCGGACGGACGATCAAGAGATCGTAGAGCTCATCGAAATACCACTTGTTGAGCAGGAATCGGTACAGCAACTCGTGCTGGCGGGCGAGCTCAACCGGCAGCTCTGGACGCCGGATATAAAACTCCCACGCAATGACAAATCCAATCGCCATCATGACAGTGGGCAGGATCGCCGCCGCGTAAGGCACGTGATGCATGTCCTCGAGGATGTCATTTCCCTGCGCAAACCGGAGAGAGTCTCCGAAAAATTCCTTCACGCCGTGCCCGACGAACAGGTCGTGAAAGGGAAAGCCGGACAGGATCGACCCAACTGCCAGAAAGCCGAGTGGAATGATCATTACTAACGGACTCTCGTGCGCCTGCTCGAAGTGGTGACGATCGTAGGGACGGCCGTGAAACGTCATGAACATCAGCCGCCAGGAATAGAACGCAGTAAACGCGGCCGCCACGACGGTCGCCCAAAAAGCATAAAGCGCCATCGGATCACGGCTCACGTAGGCGGCCTCGATGATGGCATCCTTGGAAAAATATCCGGCAGTAAGAGGAAAGCCGGTAAGCGCCAGGGTGCCGATCAACATAGTCCAATAGGTGAACGGGATCCTGTCTTTGAGACCGCCCATATGGCGGATGTCCTGCTCGTGATGCATTGCCAGAATCACCGAGCCCGAGCCGAGGAATAGAAGCGCCTTGAAGAAGGCGTGAGTGAAAAGGTGAAACATTCCTATCGAGTAGGCGCCCGTGCCCATGGCAACGAACATGTAGCCGAGCTGCGAGCAAGTCGAATACGCAATGATCCGTTTGATATCATTCTGCACCAGGGCGACTGTTGCCGCGAAAAATGCGGTGGTTGCCCCGATGAAGGTGACAAAGGTTTGTGCATGCGGAGCAAGATCAAACAGAGGAGAGAGCCTGGCAACCATGAACACCCCGGCCGTGACCATGGTGGCAGCGTGAATGAGCGCGGAGACGGGGGTCGGGCCCTCCATGGCGTCGGGCAGCCACGTGTGCAGCAGGAACTGCGCCGATTTTCCCATGGCGCCCATGAACAGCAGGAGGCAAATCACGGTGAGTGCCTCCCAATTCCAGCTCAAAAAGTGGATGGTCTTGCCGCTCAGCGCCGGGGCCTGTGCGAACACCGTGTCGAGATCGATGGCTCCCGTCATCATGAACACGGCAAAAATGCCGAGCGAAAACCCGAAATCGCCCACACGATTGACGATGAAAGCCTTGATCGCCGCCGCATTCGCTTCCGGCTTGTGATACCAGAAGCCGATGAGCAGATAGCTCATCAATCCGACCCCTTCCCAGCCAAAAAACAGCTGAACCAGGTTGTCGGCCGTCACCAGCATCAGCATGGCGAAGGTGAACAGCGACAGATATGAAAAGAAGCGCGGTCGGTGCGGATCCTCCTCCATATAGCCCATCGAATAGAGATGCACGAAGGCGGAGATTGTGCTGACGACGACCAGCATGACTGCGGTCAGCGTGTCTATCCGCAGCGCCCAATCAATCTTGAGGTCACCCGAGACAATCCAGGGCAAGAGCGAGATACGGGCATCGTGATGAGCAAATCCGACATCCACAAAGGCTAACCATGAGAGCACCATCGAGGCGAACAGGAATACGGTGGTCACAATCTCAGCGAACCGCGAACCGGCAGCCGGTGGTTGACGGACCTCCGGATCGGATGCAGAGGGAACAAGAGCTGCGTCCGCCTCATCCGGCATCGGCGCCGAACGGGCAAGTCTCTCGCCCACCGGGCCCTGCGCATGATCTTCTGCCGCGGGATCGGGGCCGGGATGGCGCGCGTGGGCGCCGGCCAGAGCAATCAAGGCTGCCACGATTGCGCCGAGGAGCGGCAGAAACACGATCGCCTGATACATTGTAAGACGCTCAGCCCTTCATCAAATTAATGTTTTCTACGGCAATCGAGCCACGGTTTCGGTAATAGGCCACGAGGATCGACAAACCGATGGCAGCTTCCGCCGCCGCCACTGTGAGCACCAGCAGCGCATAGACCTGCCCGACAAGATCGCCAAGAAAGCTGGAGAATGCGACCAGATTGATGTTGACCGCAAGCAGGATCAGCTCGACCGACATTAGAATGATGATCACGTTCTTGCGGTTGAGAAATATGCCGAAGATACCGATCGTGAAAAGAATGGCGGCAAGCGTGAGATAGTGGCCGAGCCCAATCATGTCTTGTGCCGCGTTGGATGTCTTTACAGTCCCTGCCCAGGTCGTACTTTGACGATCTCGATGGCAGTGTTCTTGTGTCTCGCGATCTGACCCGCAACGTTCTGCCGCCGCACGTTTGGTTTATGTTGCAGCGTCAACACGATTGAGCCGATCATGGCGACCAACAGCACTACCCCCGCTGCTTGAAAAAAATACACATAGCTCGTGTAGAGAACATGCCCCAGGGCTTCGGCATTGGGCACTTTGGCCGCCGGAGGAATCGGGACGGCGATTACCTGGTGCAGATCCGGTGCGACCGTCCAGCCGAATACCACCAAGAGCAGCTCGATGAGGAGGATGATGCCGATGAAGGCACCGACAGGAAGATACTGCAAAAAGCCCTGGCGCAGCTCGGCGAAGTTAACATCGAGCATCATCACGACAAAAAGAAACAGCACCAGAACCGCGCCGACATATACGATTATCAGAATCATCGCCAGGAATTCCGCGCCGAGCAGCACGAACAAACCGGCCGCGTTGACAAAAGCAAGTATCAGAAACAACACCGAGTGCACCGGATTTCTCGACGCGATTACCATGAATGCGGCGGCAACGCATGTGCACGCAAAAAGATAAAAGAAAATCGCGGGCAGGATCATCATCACTTACCGGTACGGGGCGTTGAGCGAAATGTTCTTGGCGATCTCACGTTCCCATCGATCGCCATTCGCGAGCAGTCTCTCTTTGTCAAATAAAAGCTCCTCTCGCGTCTCGGTCGAAAACTCGAAATTTGGTCCTTCGACGATCGCGTTGACGGGGCACGCCTCCTGACAAAGACCGCAGTAAATGCATTTCACCATGTCGATGTCATAGCGGGTGGCGCGCCGGGTGCCATCATTCCGGCGCGGCCCCGCTTCAATGGTGATGGCGAGCGCCGGGCATACGGCTTCGCACAGCTTGCAGGCGATGCAGCGTTCTTCTCCGTTCGGGTAACGTCGCAGCGCGTGCTCGCCGCGGAAGCGAGGTGAGATCGGCCCTTTCTCGAAAGGATAATTGAGCGTCGCCTTCGGTTTGAAGAAGTATCGCATCCCAAGCAGGAACGCCTCGACAAACTCGCGAAGAAATAGCGAACGCGCCGCCTGATCGAGCCTCATGGTGTTATCCTTCGGCGCGCCGCCGTGCGCGCTCTGATCACCCCTGCAATCGATCCGCGATCATCGTCCCTGCCCAATAGCCAAGCCCGGCACACAGCAAGATATCCGCAGCCAGGACGCACCGCCGCAGCAAAGAAGCTTCCGCCAATGCCGTTTGCTGCTCGGCTTGACCCGCACCGTTGCCGGCTGGTCCGGAAGTAGCGCCACCTTCCAAGACATGTTGCAGGTACGCTATCAGCGGACCATACACCACTGCCGCAACGCCGGTGCCGAGGAAGGCGCCGAGGAGGCCGGCAAACGACAGGTCGATCATGGCGCGCCACCGTCAGCTTGCTCCCACGTGATGCCACAGCTGCAGGATGCCCGCGACGATGGCGACCATGGCAAGCGACAACGGCAGGAACACCTTCCATCCCAACCGCATCAATTGGTCATAGCGGTAACGGGGAACAATGGCCTTCACCATCGCGAACAGGAAAAAAATGAACAGACATTTGAGAACGAACCAGATCACTCCGGGAATCCAGGTGAAGGGCGCCACCGGGAAGGGCGGCAGCCATCCGCCCAGGAACAGAATGGTGGCCATGGCGCACATGGTGGCGATGGCGATGTACTCGCCGAGAAAGAACAAGAGGAATGGAGTGGCGGAGTATTCAACGGCATACCCGGCGACCAGCTCGGATTCAGCTTCCACCAGATCGAAAGGCGCCCGGTTCGTTTCGGCAAGGGCTGATACGAAGAACACGACAAACATTGGAAAGAGCTTGAGCCAATACCAGCTGAGCATTCCCCATTCGCCCTGTGCCTGTGCTTCTACAATGGCCGAAAGATTGAGCGAGCCCGCGCACAGCAGCACTGTGATGAAGAACGAAACCGATGGATACTTCGTATGACACCATCTGAGCCGCCGACCGCAACGCCGCGAGAAACGGATATTTTGAATTCGATGCCCACCCCGCCATGATCACGCCATAGACCATGAGAGAGGAAATGGCGAAAACATACAGCACGCCGACATTGATATCGGCGATCTGCCATTCGGCGTTGACCGGGATCACGGCCCAGGCCGAGAGCGCAAGAACCGAAGTGACCAGAGGCGCCAGCAGGAATATTCCCTTGTTCGCCCCGGACGGAATGATCGGTTCCTTGACGACGAATTTAAGCAGATCCGCGAAGGACTGCAAAAGACCCCACGGGCCTACAACATTGGGGCCACGCCGCATCTGCACCGCCGCCCAAATCTTTCGGTCGGCGTAAAGCACGTAAGCGGTCGCGATCAGCAGGAGCACGAGCAGAAGCACGCTCTGCGCGACGACGACGATGAGAGGCCACAGATAACCGGTCCAAAGCTCGGACATACCTTTCGAGATTCCTTCAGTCAGACGTTGACAAGAATAAGATTTTCGATGTCGGCGGTCATGGCGCTACTCCGCCGCGCGTAGCGCGCCCTCGCCCTGGGCGATCACCGAACACTGCGCCATGATAGGAGAAGAGCGCGCAATCGCGTTGGTGAAGTAGAAGTCGTCCACTGCCGAAGCGAATGGCGTATTCGTCACACTCGCTTCGCGCGCCGCAAGAGCCGCGATGTCCCCGCGCGTGCCCGGCGTGATCTGATCCGTGCGTTGAAGATGTGGATGTGCCTTGAACAGCGCCTGGCGCAAAGCGGACAGAGAATTGTAGGGGAGCCTGTGGCCAAGCACATCCGAGAGCGCGCGCAGAACCGCCCAGTTTTCGCGCGCCTCACCCGGCGGGAAGGCGGCCCGGGCAGCGATTTGCACCCGGCCCTCGGTGTTGACGTAAACCCCGGCTTTTTCTGAATAGGCGGCGCCGGGCAAGATAACATCTGCGCGGCGAGCGCCCTGATCTCCGTGCGTCCCGAGATAGACAACGAAGGCGCCTGGTGGGATATCGATTTCGTCAGCCCCGAGAAGAAAGATCACGTCAAGAGCGCCGGGCACTGCCATCTCTCCCGCGCCAAGACCACCGGGCCGCGGAACGAACCCGAGATCGAGCGCTCCCACGCGCGAGGCCGCGGTATGAAGAACGCAGTAGCCGTTCCAAGAGGCGTCCCCGTCGCTATCGCCAGATTGAGTTGCGGCCTGAGCCGCGAGCGCGGCAACTCCCGCACCGTCCGGGCGGGCCAAAGCCCCCATTCCGACGACGACCAGCGGATGCTTGGCTTTGCGCATCACGCTGGAGAATTCATGCCGGCCTCCTGCGACCTCGGCGAGCGTCTGTGGGCCAACTCCAAGGTAGTTGTAGGGGTACGTCAGGTTCGCGCTCTCACCGATGACCGCGATCGGGAAATTACCCATTCGCCAGCGCTTGCGGATTCGCGCATTAAGCACCGCCGCCTCGCGACGCGGGTTTGAGCCGACGAGGAGCAGCGCATCAGCCGATTCAATGCCCGCAATTGTAGAGTTGAACAGATAGGTCGCCCGGCCCCAGTTCGGGTCGAGCACGGCCCCGTCCTGGCGGCAATCGAAGTTCGGCACGTCCAAACGACTCAGCAGGTCCCTGAGAGCAAACATTTCCTCGACGGCCGCGAGGTCGCCAACTATCGCGCCGATACGGTCGGGTTGAACGGAGCCGATCCTTCCGGCGATAGCGTCGAACGCATCTCGCCAGGACGCCGGTTGCAGACACCCATTCCTACGCAGATAAGGTTGATCGAGGCGCTGGGTGCGCAATCCATCCACGACGTGTCGTGTTTTGTCGGAAATCCATTCCTCATTCACCTCGTCATTCACGCGGGGGAGGATACGCATGACCTCCCGCCCTCGCGTATCGATGCGAATGGCTGAGCCGACCGCATCCATGACATCGATGGATTCCGTTTTGTTCAATTCCCATGGCCGTGCGGCGAAGGCGTACGGCTTGGAAGTGAGCGCGCCGACTGGACAGAGATCGACGACGTTGCCTTGCAGCTCAGAGGTCATCGCCTGCTCGAGATATGTCGTAATCTCCATATCCTCGCCACGTCCAATGGCGCCCAGTTCCGGGACTCCGGCAACCTCCGTCATGAACCGCACGCAACGCGTGCAATGAATGCACCGGTTCATGATCGTCTTGACGAGAGCTCCGACGTATTTGTTTTCGACGGCGCGTTTGTTCTCCCGATAGCGGCTCGCATCGACGCCGTACGCCATCGCTTGATCTTGCAAGTCGCATTCGCCGCCCTGGTCGCAGATCGGGCAGTCGAGCGGATGATTGATGAGGAGAAACTCCATGACGCCCTCGCGCGCCTTGCGCACCATGGGTGTCCTGGTGTTGATCTCCGGAAGCTCGCCCTTGGGCCCCGGCCGGCAGTCGCGCACCCCCCAGGCGCAGGAGGCAATCGGTTTTGGAGAGCCCTTGAGCTCTACCAGGCACATGCGGCAGTTCCCGGCGATAGAGAGCCGCTCATGGAAGCAGAAACGCGGGATTTCCGCCCCCGCCGCCTCGCAGGCCTGCAGCAGCGTGTACTCCGGCGGCACTTCAATCTCCTTGCCGTCGATAACGAGCTTGGTCATTGCTCGACCGCGCCTTGCCTGTCTTTTGCATTCAGGGGCGATGACGAATTCAACTGTATGTCTTTCAGAATGCGCAAAACTAAGTTCTCCGGCTGCTCCGCCATGCGCCCTCCTACTCCGCTGCCACTCGGACCGGCTCCGCAGCCGGGTTGGCACAATAGGCGTCGATTCGCTGCTCGATCTCGTGACGGAAATGGCGAATGAGCCCCTGGACCGGCCACGCTGCGCCATCTCCGAACGCGCATATGGTGTGGCCTTCGATTTGCGTGGTGACTTCCAACAACATGTCGATTTCGCGCTTGTGAGCGCGGCCCTGCGCCATGCGGGTCAGCACACGCCACATCCAACCCATCCCTTCGCGACATGGCGTACACTGCCCGCAGCTCTCGTGCTTGTAGAAGTAGGAAATGCGGGCCATTGCGGCTATGATGTCGGTGGACTTGTCCATGACAATCACGGCCGCGGTACCGAGGGCGGATTTTTGCTCGCGACATCCGTCGAAGTCCATGCGAAGGCTGTCGCAGCCATGGGCCGGGATGAGCGGCATGGACGAGCCGCCCGGGATCACCGCGAGCAGGTTGTCCCATCCGCCGCGCACACCGCCGGCATGGCGCTCCAAGAGCTCGCGCAGCGGAATCCCCATTTCCTCCTCAACGTTGCAGGGTTTTTGCACGTGCCCTGAGATGCAGAAGAGCTTGGTGCCGGTGTTGTTCGGGCGACCGATGCTGGCGAACCAGGCGCCGCCCCGCCGAACGATATCCGGCACGACCGCAATAGACTCGACATTGTTGACCGTGGTCGGACAGCCGTAGAGCCCGACATTTGCCGGGAATGGCGGCTTCAGGCGCGGCTGGCCCTTCTTGCCTTCCAGGCTTTCCAGCAACGCGGTCTCTTCACCGCAGATATAGGCTCCGGCTCCGTGGTAGACATGAAGATCGAAGGGAAATCCGTTGACGTTGTCCGGGCCGATCAACCTTGCCGCATAGGCTTGGTCCACGGCCGCCTGCAGCCGCTCGCGTTCGCGCACGAATTCGCCGCGAACGTAGATATAGCCGACGTTCGCCCGCATGGCGAAACCCGCGAGAAGAACAGCCCTCGATCAGCAGATGAGGATCGTGGCGCATGATCTCGCGGTCCTTGCAGGTGCCGGGCTCCGACTCGTCGGCGTTGACGACGAGGTAGTGTGGGCGGCGGTTGACCTGCTTGGGCATGAACGACCATTTCAGTCCGGTCGGAAAACCGGCGCCGCCGCGCCCGCGCAGCCCGGAAGCCTTCACCTCGTTGATGATCCAATCAGCTCCTTTTTCCAGGATCCCCTTGGTGCCATCCCAAGCTCCCCGGGCGCGCGCGCCCGCGAGACCCCAGTCATGCTGACCATAGAGATTCCTGAAGATGCGATCGCGGTCGCTGAGCATTACGTTTGCCTGCTGGGAGATGAATCTTTGATCGGTGGCTTGGGCACGGCGGCATCGCGCAGATTTGCGGGAGCACCGGGCTTCTTCGCGTCTTTGTCGCTCAGCGAAATGCTTTGGGAAGAGCCTCCACTTCTTTCTTCATACAGGCCGGGGTCCGTCAGGGTTGTGGGACCACCGATGGGCGCAGATAATTGGCGCTCGACCTGCGGGCCGGCTTTAACGTCCTTGCCGGACGAAAGATCATCCAGGATCCGGCTTAAGCTCGCGGACGTGAGATCCTCGTAATAGTCGTAGTTGATCTGCGCGACAGGCGCGTTCACACAGGCCCCCAGGCACTCGACCTCGATCCAGGATAGTTTGCCGTCGGCAGTGACGTGCTGCTGCTCTCCGATACGCTCATGACAAAATTTGATCAGCTCGTCAGCGCCACGCAGAACGCAGGGCGTTGTGCCGCACAGCTGGACATGAAACTTGCCGACCGGGGCGAGGTTGAACATCGTGTAGAAGGTTGCGACTTCAAGCGCCCGGATCTTAGGCATGTCGAGAAGGCCGGCGACATGCTCAATCGCCTTCTGCGGCAGCCAGCCCCCCGTTTGTTCTTGGGCGCGCCACAACAGTGAGATGATCGCGGAATTCTGGCGGCCGGAAGGGAATTTGGCGATCTCGCGTTTCGCCCAATCGAGGTTCTCTGCCGTGAACGCGAAGCTCTTGGGCTGAATCTCTGGTTCCGCAAGGCGACGAACAGCCATCACGGATTCCTATGTGAATTGCAGATGCAGCGTGGGCAAAATCGTCTGCCGTAGCAGTTCAGCGTGGGCACGGCGCGAGCACGTTTCTGCCCACGCGTCAGATTCGAGGAGCGGGCCTTTGCCCAGCCTACGCGAGCTGCCAAGGCTCATCGGTTGACCTCTCCGAACACGATATCGATCGAGCCGAGGATCGCCGGCACATCGGCAAGCATGTAACCACGGCAGAGGAAATCCATGGCCTGGAGATGCGCGAACCCGGGCGCGCGAATCTTGCATTTGTACGGCTTGTTGCCGCCGTCAGAGACGAGATAGACGCCGAACTCGCCCTTCGGCGCTTCGACCGCGGCATAAACCTCCCCGGCAGGCACATGGAAACCTTCGGTGTAGAGCTTGAAATGATGGATCAGCGCCTCCATGGAGCGCTTCATCTCGGCACGCTTCGGCGGCGCGATCTTGTTGTCCAACACCGCGACCGGCCCCTGCCCCTCTGGCGCGCGCAGCTTTTCGAGGCATTGCCTCATGATGCCGATCGACTGGCGCATCTCTTCCATGCGAATGCAATAGCGATCGTAATTGTCGCCGTTCTTCCCAACCGGGATGTCAAAGTCGAGCTCGGAATAACACTCATAGGGCTGCGCCTTGCGGAGATCCCAAGCGGCGCCTGAACCACGCACCATCACTCCTGAAAATCCCCAGGCCCATGCATCGGAGAGCCGGACAACCCCGATATCGACGTTGCGTTGCTTGAATATGCGGTTCTCGGTCAACAAAACTTCGATGTCGTCGCAGACCTTGAGGAACGGATCGCAAAACGCCCAGATGTCGTCAATGAGCTTGCCCGGAAGATCCTCGTGCACCCCGCCGACACGAAAGTAGTTCGCATGCAGCCGGCTACCGGAGGCGCGCTCGTAGAACACCATAAGCTTCTCGCGCTCCTCAAAGCCCCATAGCGGCGGCGTGAGCGCGCCGACGTCCATCGCCTGCGTCGTTACATTCAGAAGATGCGAGAGAATCCGGCCGATTTCGGCATAAAGCACCCTGATCAGCTGAGCGCGCCTGGGAATAGCAAGTTGCAGCAACTTTTCCGCCGCCAGGCAGAATGCATGCTCCTGGTTCATCGGAGCGACGTAGTCGAGCCGATCGAAATACGGAATCGCCTGCAGATAAGTCTTGGCCTCGATCAATTTTTCTGTGCCGCGATGCAAAAGGCCGATATGCGGGTCTACTCGCTCCACCACTTCGCCATCGAGGTCGAGCACCAGGCGCAGCACGCCATGCGCAGCCGGATGCTGCGGCCCAAAGTTCATGGTGAAACTGCGCAGCTCGGTTTCCGCCATGGTCACTCGCTACTTACCGCCCGCAGGCTTGCGGCTCTTCTGGCTTTTTCGGCAAGCCGCGCGTTGAACTTGTCCCATGCCACAACAAAACGCTGATGACGCCCCTCCCCGATTGGATCAATTCCGTCGCCGGCCTTCACGATAAAGCTGATGCGCGGCCCCTCCACGGCAACGCACTCCGCATCCACGGCGACGGTAAGGCCGGGCGGCGTTGCTGCCGTGTGGCTCACATCGATGTGCACACCCAAGCTCCCCTCCCCCGCATCAAGATGCGGGGCGAGCAGTTGCATGCAGGTCCATTCCATCAAACCGACCATGAAACCGGTGGCGAAAACTGCGGGCATCGCCTGGAAGCCAGCGATTTCCGGATAGAGATACGGCACCGTCTTGCTGGCCGGGACCTGATAGGAAAAGCGGAGCTTCAATCCGCGCTTAAGCGTTGGCTTCATGCAGCAGGTTCCGGACCTTCGCCGGCCTGGCGCTTTCCAGGCAAAACGTAGCTGGCGCCTTCCCACGGCGACAGAAAATCAAAGTTGCGAAATTCCTGTGTCAACTGCACAGGTCCGTAGACGACCCGCTTCTGCTCGTCGTCGTAGCGAACCTCGACAAATCCGGTGAGCGGAAAGTCCTTGCGCAGAGGGTGCCCCTCGAAGCCGTAATCCGTCAGCAGCCGGCGCATATCGGGATGACCAGAGAACAAGACGCCATAGAGATCGTAGGCCTCGCGCTCGAACCAGTTCGCTCCAGGGAATACATCAATGATCGAAGCGACCGGGGTGCTCTCGTCCACTTCAACCTTGACGCGGATGCGTTGATTCTGCTTCGGCGACAGGAAATGATAGACCACGTCGAAGCGCCGCTCGCGCCCGGGCCAATCGATCGCGGTGATGTCGATGATGCTCCAGAATTGGCAGCGCTCGTCGTCGCGCAGAAAAGTCGCGACTTTGACGATATCGCCTGCGGCCGCCAGGATAGTGAGCTCGCCATTCGCGACCCGATGCTCCAGCACCGAGCTCGGCAGCGCGGAGGCGATTGTCTCGCCCAGCTTTTGGAGAATTTCGCTCACCTGAATAATCACCGCTCAATGGTGCCGACGCGACGGATCTTCTTCTGCAGGAGGAGGACGCCATAGAGCAGCGCTTCGGCGGTGGGTGGGCACCCCGGAACATAGATGTCGACCGGGACGATGCGGTCGCAGCCGCGCACGACCGAGTACGAGTAGTGGTAATAGCCGCCGCCGTTGGCGCACGATCCCATCGAGATCACATACCGTGGCTCGGGCATCTGGTCGTAGACCTTGCGCAGCGCGGGAGCCATCTTGTTGGTGAGGGTCCCTGCGACGATCATGACGTCGGACTGCCGCGGAGAGGCGCGTGGCGCAAAGCCAAAGCGCTCCGCGTCGTAGCGCGGCATGGACATATGCATCATTTCAATGGCGCAACATGCCAGTCCGAACGTCATCCACATGAGCGAGCCGGTGCGCGCCCAGATGATGAGGTCGTCCGCCGTCGTGACGAGGAACCCTTTGTCGGCAAGCTCACTGTTCAGTCCGGTGAAGAAGCCGTCATCTTGGCCGGCTGGCCGGCCGGGCGTGGGGGCAAGAATACCCTTGCCAAGCGGAGCAGCGGCGGTGCGCTCTAATCCCATTCCAACGCTCCTTTCCGCCATTCATATATGAAGCCGACGGTCAGAACGCCAAGGAAGATCATCATGGAGCAGTATCCGTAAAGGCCGAGGTCGCCGAACGCGATTGCCCAAGGGAATAAGAAGCTGACCTCGAGATCAAAAATGATGAAAAGAATGGCCACGAGATAGAACCGCACGTCGAATTTCATGCGGGCGTCATCAAAAGCATTGAACCCACACTCATAGGCGGAGAGCTTCTCGGGATCCGGCTGTTGGTAGGCGATGAGAAAGGGCACGAGCAGAAGAACGAGGCTGATGACTCCCGCGACGGCGATGAAGATCACCAGCGGAAGATAACTCTGCAATAGCTCGTTCATGAGCAGATTCCGACGTATTGGCGCACGGATGCTGGCCCGCACCGTGCCCCAGGCGCTCTTGGATCGAGTGTTGTCACAATGAAGGCCGTGGGCAAGCCGGAGGGCCTTGCCTTAGCGCGGCGAACCAGAAGAGGCAAGTTTCCGGGGTGAGATTCGGAAGTCGTCCCGCAGACTTAAAGTAAGGTAAAACCGTGATTTCTGACGAACCGGCATCGCCCCAGAGGAGGCACCATGCGGCGGAAGGTCATGATCTCATGCGCGGTCACCGGCTCCGCTGACACACCCAGCCGAAACCCTGCCGTGCCGGTGACGCCGCGCCAGATCGCCCAATCGGCCATCGATGCGGCCAAGGCAGGGGCCGCCATCGTGCACATTCACGTGCGTGATCCGCAGACCACGCGTCCCAGCATGGAAGTCGCGCTTTATCGGGAAGTGGTGGATCGCATCCGAGGAAGCGGGAGCGACGTCCTTCTTAATCTCACGACCGGGCCTGGCGCGCGCTTCGTGCCCGGCGAAAAGGATCCGGAGAAGCCGGGCGCCGGCACCACGCTCAGACTTCCGGCCGAGCGGGTTCAGCATGTGTTAGAGCTCAAACCGGAAATCTGCAGCCTCGACATGGGCAGCCTTAACATGGGGCCGCACGTCTTCGTCAATACTCCGTCTCACCTCGAAGCCATGGCCATCGCGATTCGCGGAGCCGGAGTGCTGCCGGAGCTGGAGGTATTCGAGACCGGGCACCTTCGGCTGGCGAAGCGCATGATCGAGGACGGCCATATCAATCCGCCAGGCATGTTCCAACTCTGTCTCGGCATTGCTTGGGGACAACCCGCCACGCCGGAAGCCATGAGCTACATGCGCACCCTGCTGCCGGAACAGTCACCCTGGTTTGCGTTCGGCATATCGTTGCACCAGTTTCCCATGGCCGCGCAGGCGGTGCTGCTCGGCGGCCACCCTCGCGTCGGCATGGAAGACAACATCTATCTCGAAAAGGGCAAGCTCGCTCCGAGCAACGCGGCCCTGGTGGAGAAAGCCGCCAAGATCGTCGAGATCCTTGGAGACAACGTCGCCACCCCCGCGGAGGCGCGACAAATGCTCGGGATACAGCATCGAACCCCGTTCGACCTAATTCGGAGCCACGACGGGCGCTCTCGACCAATTTTGAGATCTGGATAACGTAACTCGGATTTTCTTGGCGACGCGGAATCCGCACATGGCGTGATGAGCTCACGCGCGCACTCGGCGAAACATACGCGACACGGTCAATTACGCTCAAGCGCTTCCCGTGCCACATCACGGCGCACACTTCGGTGCAGGCAATTCTCGATCTGCGCGCCCGATATCCCTATGCGGCAGACGAAGTGAGCTCGATCCACGTCGCCGGCAACGAGAAGATGGCCGGCATCAACAATATTCCGGCGCCAGCCGACATCCTGATGGCGCAATACAGTATCCCGTTCTGCATAGCGCTGGCCCATGTCCGTGATCCCCACGATCCTCGCTCGTTCGACGACAGCGCATTGCGCGACCCGCAAATCATGGCACTTGCGCAGCGCGTGAAGATCAGCGTGGCCGAGGACTGCCCCACACCACTTGCCGCCGCTATCAGCGTCACGTTGGCGGATGGACGCGTGCTCTCGCATTCCGTGACGAGTTTCAAGGGCACGCCGGAGCACCCTCTCGATCAGCGCGAGTTGCGCGATAAATTTCTGATGATCACGCGCCACTGCCGGGCAGAGGAAATGGGCAAAATGCTCGATCGCCTTGAACGGCTGGAGGACGAGCCGAACCTCGATTGGATCGCCGTCCGCGGCGATTGACGATGGCGGGGATTCAGGCGGCTAAGATGAGAGATTTGAATTAGCGATGACGCACGGGTGAGCGTGCCGACCGGCGGGAGCGACGGGGCTCGAACCCGCGACCTTCGGCGTAACAGGCCGACATATTACGCTGTTGAATCAATCGCTTTTCCGACTTTATGAATGCAAAAACGCATCTAAAAATACTGCTAGTTGGAACTGGGACGCGGTTGCGAGGTCTATCCGAGCAAAGCAACATTCTGTGATCGGCATCACAGAATTCCAAGGCGCGACGCCGATCTACTGTCGAAAGAAACGTGGCGTTCGAACAGGGAGCGGCATGATGCTTCCATTTTTCTTCGACTACGACGCTGTTACCCGCGTATTGCTGATGGCCGGGATCGGCATTGTTGCGGTGGTGTTTTTGTTGAGCATCTGAAGGGGCGCGACCGGCTGAGAAAGCCGGGGGTTGCAAGCAAATAGCCCCCCTCGCCGGGTGCGGGCCGCTGCCCAAATTTGGACAGCCTCCCATCGCGTTTGCGCCAAGCTGCAGGAGTGCCCTACGGCCGCGGCGCGTGAGTACTGGGGAGCGTACCCATGACCAAACTCGTAGCATGGCGGCGTTCGTTACAGGGATCGTGATCGCTGCTGCGAGCTTGCTTATTTAGAACGAACTCGCCGCCGCCTCGAAGGAAGCGGCGCGGGGCAAGCCGAAGCAGGAAGGAGTGCCCGGCAACGTGGCTTAGTGGACAGGGGCGCTACGCTCCGACAGATCGGCGTGAATCCGCCCAATTACCTCAATCTGCTTGGCTAGCTCGGCGTCGCTTAGAAATGAACTTTGCTCGGCCAAGCCCATCCATAGATTGCGGATGGTGGCTAGGATTTCGCGCTTATTCGGCTCGTTAGTGGCGGCGATAGCTCGCGCGCAGTCTGCCGCTTTCTCCCATGGCTCCACTGGAGACACCATTGCGCCTGCCGTTTGGCGCTGCCCCAATCGCGTGCGGGTTGCCCATGCCATCGGCCGTAGATACCAAGGAACGCATTCTCTAACCACGTCTCGGCGCTACGTTTCCCCGCTGTCCACCGTCCGGAAATTCGCCACTTCCGCAGTTGCAGGGGCGCGGGCCAAGCCGAGGCCGCCCCAAACGGAGGTATTTGAAATCGGCCAGCGTTCGGTCTCCGCGACGTGCTGGACAACTTCCAGAACGCTCGTATCAAGCCGAGCCGAAATCTGATCGCGTGGTTGTTTCTTCGGCGTCATGAATGTCTCCATTGGCGACGGCGGAGCCGAAGCCAACTTCGGTCGCAACGCACCGTTGCCGATACGTCAGAGAAGTGCCCTAAATCCGGCGCTTCGCCGTAAGGCTGCTGTAAGCAGAACCGGTTAAATTACCTGCAAGGGGCGAGAGTGCCGGTGGAGCAAAACAGGAAATCGCCATGACAGAACCAAATACCGAAAAATCCGAAATGCGTATGATGTGGATCATGACCGCAGTGATTGTGCTCATGATCCTTGGATTGATGGGTTGGAACATGCTGACTCATCCCGACTGGATGCACGGAGCATGACCTGGCCTTTTCCGCGCCGGAAAGAGGGGTGCAAAGAGGGGTGCAAGCGTGCGGGCCTGATGAGCGAGATTCTTGTCGAGATTTTCGCACCGGCGCCCTTCCCCAGGGCTCGCCGAGTCGCAAAATCGAACTCGTCCGGCTCCATATCCGCGAGCCGTTGCATTTCGAGGATTGCGAATCCGAGATACCAGGTCTTTCAGTTTCAAACTCGTAGTGGGCGAGTTTGATCGACGATCTCCTCCCACGCCCTCGCCGCGAGGCATGCTGGGGTTCCGGGCCAGCTTTTTTCATGTCGAGTGAGCAATTTTGCACAAACTCCCACTGTTCAACGGGCGTTGGATGAAAGACAAGTGGCGCTCTCCTACACCCTCGCATGAAATGAGCGGAGAGTTGTCCACAAAAGCCCCGGCATCCTCAAGGTCCGGGGCTTTGATTGAGACGTGGCTATATCCGCAAGCGCAGGCATCTCAATGAGAGCGCCAGCGCGGGACAATTGCCGCTCGTCTTGCCAACATCTTTGATGGGTCAAATCACTCCATTCCTTGCCGCGCGCGGTCGGCACTTTGCGCGCGTTCAGTTCTGCCGCGATGGCCGCATTACTCGCAGAGCCCATATGGCGAACTCTCGACGTGAGCTTTTAGCCAGTCCCAAAAATCGTGCATCTTGAAGCGTCTCAAGCGAGGAGTGGGCGCGGGGCTGCAAGACCCCCACGAAGCTGAGCACAGATCGCGCGACGAGAGCGCAACGCGAGCAAAAAGTTGGAATGTGACGGGCTGGAAAGTTGGAGCGGGGCCGAAGTGGACCTATGCGCAAATCCAAAATTTCAGATAGATCAACCGATAATGGCGGGAGCGACGGGGCTCGAACCCGCGACCTTCGGCGTGACAGGCCGACGCTCTAACCAACTGAGCTACGCCCCCGCGGGCGCGTTGCGCAGTTAAATACGCGCCCAACGCAAGTCAAGCTGAGAGCCCCTCGCCTTCACGAAAGCGCGGTTTTGTGGGGCGATACAGGGGGGGTCTCGCGGGCGGCTCGCCAGTTAGCTCGATAAATTGCGGATTTCCGAAGAGCAGCATTGATAAAACCCGCATTTTTCGGCAATAAGTCGTGGTCAGACCGCAGCCGAATCATCTATGCGGACGGCGTGAGGAAGTGGCAGCAAGGCCACTTGCAACGAGGAGGGCCAGCCATGGCAGCGAAGAAAGCGGGTACACCGGCAACCGTAACCCTGAAGCATCTCGCCGCGAATCTCTCGGAATCCCACGAGATGTCCAAGAAGCAGACCGAGGCAGTGCTTGGCGACCTCGTCGGCTTGGTGACCAAGCACCTCAAGAAGGGCGATCGAATTCGCATCGGGGGACTTGGAATCCTGGTGGTGCGCAAACGCGCGGCCCGCGAAGGGCGCAACCCCGCAACGGGCGAAACCATCCATATCAAGGCCAGCAAGAAAGTGGCGTTCCGAGCGGCGAAGGAACTCAAAGAAGCGGTGATGTAGCACAGAGCTCAATCGTCGCCGGCATGTTCCTTGCGGGTACCGGCGGCCGCGAACGGCCGCCGGCCTGGTCTGTGTGTCTTAACGGTGCAAGCTGCCTCTGGCTTGCCAGCCGAAGCGCCGAAGGCGCGAAGGCTGGTGGGCGGTGACGGACTCGAACCGCCGACATCCTGCGTGTAAAGCAGGCGCTCTGCCAGCTGAGCTAACCGCCCTCGTCCCTTCCTTATCGCCGCAGCCGATATCGAGGCAAGCGGCGCAAGGCTGCGATCTGACTGCGATCAGCTCGATGCGGGTTTTGCGGGATCGCGCGCCGGGTTGGTAGATTCCTTGCTCGGCTCTTTCGGCGCCTTGGAAGCGCGGAAACCGCCCGCGACAGAGTCTCTTTCACACATATAAACGCCACTCTTCGTCGCGCCGTAACTCTTGCTCGCGCTTTCGTGGTACACGCCGGAACGCAGATTGACCCATACCACCGCGTCGCCGCGACAACCGTTCTTTGCATCCACTTCGTTCGTGTATTGGCCCTTGTCCGTGGCGGGCACAACCGCCGGCTTGCGTTCCACCAAGGCAACACCCCGGCACTCTGCGACGAAAACCCTTTGCGTTTTTCCGTCCGCTGCGACGGCAGCCTTGGCGGCCCTCCATTCTTCCCGGCATTCCTTGACCGTCTTGTGCTGCGCCATCACGGGTGGCGACCATGCCAGCAGGACCATGAGAGCCATCAGGGCAACGACGGCGGTGCTGGCAGGGGTGCTGAAATTCACTTTCATCGTAGCTCTCCCAGATATGCCCGGCGCGGTTTCCGCAGCCCCAGGGCTTCCCTTCCGGTTCTCTGACCGGCAGGGAGAGTTGTTCCTGTTTTGTTCGCGATTGTCAAGAGGCCACGCCACTGCGATTGCACGCGACGCGCGACATGCTCGCTCATGCAGACAAACCGGCGACGCCTTGCAGCGCCGCCGGGTTGAGAGAAGAGTATCGAGCTTTAAGCCTAGTGCGCCGTCAAGGTGGAGGAATCCTCGTTGACCGGAGGCTCGGTGCTCACCGAGGTGGCTGTAGGTTTCGCCTTCTCCTCGTCCCAGTCGATCGCCTCCGGCTTGCGCACCAGGGCACGTTCCAGCACCTCGTCCATCCGCGATACCGGGAAGATGTCGAGGTTCTTCTTGATGCTTTCGCTGATCTCCGGAATATCCTTGGCATTTTCCTCCGGGATGAGCACCGTCTTCATGCCGCCGCGGGAAGCTGCCAACAGCTTTTCCTTCAATCCGCCGATGGGCAGGACGCGTCCGCGCAGCGTGATCTCCCCGGTCATCGCCACATCGCGCCGCACCGGGATGCCGGTCATGACCGAGACGATGGCCGCGACCATGGCGACGCCCGCTGACGGTCCATCCTTGGGCGTTGCTCCCTCGGGCACGTGCACGTGGATGTCCTTCTTGTCGAACGAGGGCGGCTCGATACCGAAGGCAACCGCACGCATGCGGACATAGGAGGCCGCAGCCGATATCGACTCCTTCATCACGTCGCGCAAGTTGCCGGTGACGGTCATCTTGCCCTTGCCGGGCATCATGGCGGCCTCGATGGTGAGGAGCTCGCCACCCACATCCGTCCACGCCAATCCTGTCACAACGCCGACCTGATCCTCCTCCTCCACTTCGCCATAGCGGAATTTCGGCACGCCGAGATAATCCGACACGGTCTTAGCCTCCACCGTGACGGACTTCTTTTTCGACAGGATGAGCTCTTTCACCGCCTTGCGGATAAGCGTGGAGAGCTCGCGCTCGAGGTTGCGCACGCCCGCCTCCCGCGTATAGCGGCGGATGAGGAGGAGCAGCGCTTCGTTGTCGATCGCCCATTCGGTGGCGTTGAGGCCGTGCTTGGTGATCGCATGCGGAATGAGATGCTTGCGCGCGATCTCCACCTTCTCGTCCTCGGTGTAGCCGGCGATGCGGATGATCTCCATGCGGTCCATCAGGGGCGGCGGGATATTCAGCGTGTTCGCCGTCGTGATGAACATGACGCTGGAAAGATCGTAATCGACCTCGAGATAGTGGTCGTTGAAGGTGTGGTTTTGCTCCGGATCGAGCACTTCCAGCAGCGCCGAAGAGGGGTCGCCGCGGAAATCGGCGCCCATCTTGTTGACCTCGTCGAGAAGGAACAGCGGGTTCGATGACTTCGCCTTGCGCATGGACTGGACAATCTTGCCGGGCATGGAGCCGATGTAGGTGCGGCGGTGGCCGCGGATCTCGGCCTCGTCGCGCACGCCTCCGAGCGACACCCGCACGAAGTCGCGCCCGGTCGCCCGTGCGATCGACTTGCCGAGCGACGTCTTGCCCACGCCGGGCGGCCCGACGAGGCAAAGTATGGGTCCGGTTAGCTTGTTGGCGCGCTGCTGAACAGCGAGATACTCGACGATCCTCTCCTTGACCTTTTCCAGGCCGTAGTGGTCGTTGTCGAGGATTTCCTGCGCCAGCTTGAGATCCTTCTTGACCTTGCTCTTCTTGTTCCATGGGATGGAAAGCAGCCAATCCAGGTAGTTGCGCACCACGGTCGCTTCTGCCGACATGGGCGACATCTGCCGCAGCTTCTTGAGCTCGTGCTGTGCTTTCTCACGCGCCTCCTTGGAGAGCTTGGTGCGCTTGATCTTGTCCTCGATCTCGGCGAGCTCATCCTTGCCCTCCTCGTCGCCGAGCTCCTTCTGGATCGCCTTCATTTGCTCGTTGAGGTAATACTCGCGCTGAGTCTTCTCCATCTGGCGCTTGACGCGCGTGCGAATGCGCTTTTCCACCTGCAGCACGGAGAATCTCGCTCTCCATCATGCCGAGGACTTTTTCAAGCCGTTCGGTGACGGAGGGCGTCTCCAGGACCAACTGCTTATCCGGAATCTTGACGGCGAGATGCGAAGCGACGGTGTCCGCGAGCTTGGCATAGTCCTCTATCTGCTGGACCACACCGACCACTTCCGGCGATACCTTTTTGTTGAGCTTTACATAATTCTCGAACTCATTGATGACGGAACGCGCCAGCGCCTCCGCCTCCACCTGCTCCCCGGATGTGTCCCCGAGGACCAGCGCCGCCGCTTCGTAGTACTCGGCGCGATCCGTGTAGCTCTCCACCTTCGCGCGCGCTGCTCCCTCAACCAGCACCTTGACCGTGCCGTCAGGCAGCTTGAGAAGCTGCAGAACGCTGGCAAGAGTTCCAACGTCGTAGATCGCGCTCGTTGCTGGATCGTCGTCGGAGGCGTTCTTCTGCGTCGCCAGCAGGATGAACGTGTCGGAACGCATCACCTCTTCCAGCGCCTTGATCGATTTCTCGCGCCCAACGAAGAGGGGAACGATCATATGGGGGAAGACGACGATGTCGCGCAGCGGCAGGACCGGATAGGCGCGGGTCTCGCCGGGAATGAGGGGTGGCTTTGGCTTGGCGCTTGTCATGGGCCCCAGATCCTTTGTGTTGTGCCCCTCACCCTTGACCCGAGGAGATGGCGTCGCGGGAGAGTGCAGAGGTGGGCCGGGAAGGGAAACAGGGTGGTCGGAGGGTTATCGATAAGCCCTCCCCGGAGAAGCTCGAAGTGATCCCTCGTTTTGGTCGAACATTAGGTGGCAATGCGACGGATAGGTGTCAAGTAAGCCAGAAAATTCAAGCAAATAGCGTGCCGATGCCGGCGGCAGGCGCAGTACGAAGACGAATCGGATTACGACTTACCCGCACAGGTTGCAACGATCAGGCGCTCGCGTCAGCGGTCGCTGCCCTATCCGTGTAGATGTACAATGGGCGCGCGGTGCCCTCGACCACTTCCCGCGAGATCACCACCTCCTCGACGCCTTCCAGGCTCGGCAGGTCGAACATGGTGTCGAGGAGAATACCCTCCATGATGGAGCGCAGCCCGCGGGCGCCGGTCTTGCGGTCGATTGCCTTGCGGGCGATGGCGCCCAGCGCCTCTTCCGCGAGCGTAAGGTCGATGGATTCCATCTCGAACAGGCGTTGATATTGCTTCACCAGCGCGTTTTTCGGCTGGGTGAGAATCAGCTTCAAGGAGGCCTCATCGAGGTCCTCCAGGGTCGCGACGACGGGAAGCCGCCCCACGAACTCCGGAATAAGGCCGTACTTCAACAGATTCTTCCGGCTCGACGTCTCGGAAGATTCTGGCCTGACTTGCGGTCCTCGGGGGCCATCACCTTGGCCCCGAAGCCGATGGATGTAGAGCGGCCCCGCGCCGATATGATCTTTTCCAGGCCAGCGAACGCACCGCCGCAGACAAAGAGAATATTTGTGGTGTTGACCTGAAGAAACTCCTGCTGCGGGTGCTTGCGTCCGCCTTGCGGAGGCACCGACGCGATGGTGCCCTCCATGATCTTGAGAAGCGCCTGCTGCACGCCCTCGCCCGAGACGTCGCGGGTGATGGAGGGATTGTCGGATTTGCGGCTGATCTTGTCGATCTCGTCGATGTAGACAATGCCGCGCTGGGCGCGCTCGACGTTGTAGTCCGCGGATTGCAGCAGCTTGAGGATGATGTTCTCGACATCCTCGCCGACGTAGCCGGCCTCCGTCAGCGTGGTCGCGTCCGCCATCGTGAAGGGCACATCCAGGATGCGCGCGAGCGTCTGAGCCAGCAGCGTCTTGCCCGATCCCGTGGGACCGATCAGGAGGATATTCGATTTCGCGAGCTCGACATCGTTGTGCTTGGTCTGATGATTGAGCCGCTTGTAATGGTTATGCACCGCGACCGAGAGGACCTTCTTGGCATGCTCCTGGCCGATCACGTAATCGTCGAGGACTTTCCTGATCTCCTTCGGCGTGGGAATCCCGTCTCGTGACTTGACCAGCGAGGATTTGTTCTCCTCGCGGATGATGTCCATGCACAGCTCGACGCACTCATCGCAGATGAATACGGTCGGACCGGCGATGAGCTTGCGGACCTCATGCTGGCTTTTGCCGCAAAAAGAGCAGTAGAGCGTGTTTTTCGAATCGCCGCTGCCGACCTTGCTCATTGTACGTCTCCGCCGGCCATCTGCCGCTCGGACAACCCCATAGTGCCGCAGCACAGCATAACAGGGGGGTTTTTAAGAGTCCGTAGCTGCAATGCCACACATCTCCGCGGTATCCGTGGCCTGTTGCCACGATCCGTCCTAGCGAAACAGGGTAACGGGCACATAATCAAGATATTGTTAATCATGAAAATTCAAGGTCATGGCAACTTTGGGGCAGAGTTCCCTTGACCGGTCAGCGAACGCCTGACCCAGGGGGCCTGACCGACCCTCTCAGTTGTCATCGTCCACCACCGGGTTCGGCCTATGGCCGGCCCGATGACAAGCTCCGGAGAACGATCGAGTATCCGCCGAACAGGCGCAGCTTCCCTGCTTTCCCGCAAAAACGCATCGGCTTTACTGGTGCCCCGCGCAGGCGCGGGGCGCGACACCGGGGAATGATGGGGATTCCGGCTTACCTTACGCCGCCTTGGAAACATCCTCAGGCCGTTTATCGATCACCTTATCCACGATGCCCCATTCCACAGCCATCTGCCCGGTGAGAAAGTAATCGCGCTCCAGCGCGTCCTCGATCTTCTTGAGCGGCTGGCCGGTGTGTTTCACGTATATTTCGTTGAGCCTTTTCTTGATGTTCAGGATTTCCTGCGCATGCAACATGATATCGGTGACCTGACCTTGGAAGCCGCCCGACGGCTGGTGCAGCATGATGCGCGAATTCGGCAGCGCAAAGCGCATGTCCTTCTTTCCGGCCGCCAGCAAGAGCGACCCCATCGAGGCGGCCTGCCCAATGCACAGGGTAGACACCGCGGGCCGCACGAATTGCATCGTGTCGTAGATCGCGAGACCGGAGGTGACCGCCCCGCCCGGCGAATTGATGTACATCGCGATCTCTTTCTTCGGATTGTCTGCCTCCAGGAAAAGCAGCTGAGCGACCACCAGGGTCGCCATCGAGTCCTCGACCATTCCGCTGATGAAGATGATGCGCTCCTTCAGCAGCCGGGAAAAAATATCGTAGGCACGCTCGCCCCGATTGGTTTGCTCGACCACCATCGGCACGAGGGTATTCATGTATGTCGCATGGGGGTCTCGCATCGTCGATTACCTTCCTCGCAAACAGGTGATGGCGGAAAGTCGCCACGCAACACCGCGCAGGGGACTTGCCCCCCGCGCCTTTAAATATACATCCCGCCCCCGCTCTCAAGCGAACGGATGCATAGCTCCTACCGGCAGCTACAGGTGCGGCGATTCGGGCGCCCCGGCAGGCTTATCCTCTTGGTCGTCGCGGAAGAGCTCTTCGCGGGACACCTGCTTTTCCGTGATCTTGGCAAGCTCGAGCAGGAAGTCGATCACCTTGTCCTCGAAGATCGGCGCACGCACCGAGGCCACCGCCTGCGGAGTCTTGCGGTAGTAATCCCAGACTTGCTGCTCGTGTCCGGGAAGCTGGCGTGCGCGATCGACGATGGCGCGGGTGATCTCCTCCTCCGTAACGGTGATGCCGTTTTTCTCGCCGATCTCGGCAAGGACAAGCCCGAGCCGCACACGCCGGTCGGCAATGGTGCGATACTCCTCGCGGGCTTGCTCCTCGGTAGTGCCTTCGTCGGCAAATGTACGTCCCTGCGCCTTGAGGTCGCCTTCCACCGCGTTCCAGACGTTCTTGAATTCGTCCTCCGCCAGCGTGGGTGGCAGTGCAAATTTGTGCATCTCGTCGAGCTTATCAAGAAGCTGGCGCTTGACCTTTTGACGCGTCGCAGCCGTGTGCTCCTGCTGCAGGCGGCCATTGACGGCTTCCTTGAGCTTGTCCAGCGAATCAAGCCCAAGCGTCTTGGCGAAGTCGTCATTGATGCTGACCGCTGACGGCGCTTCTATCGATTTGGCCGTTACGTCGAACTCGGCCTCCTTGCCGGCAAGCTCGGCGTTGGCGTAGGCGGCGGGGAATGTGATCTTCAGGGGGCGCTTTTCGCCCGCGCTCATACCGAGGAGTTGATCCTCGAAGCCGGGGAGAAATGTCCTCGACCCGATATTCACTCCTACATCGCCGCCGGTCCCGCCTTCAAAGGGCTTGCCATCGACCCGGCCGGTGAAATCGATGACAACTCTGTCTCCCATCTCGACCTTTGCATCCTCGGGCTTCGCGACATACGGTTTGTTCTGCTCAGCGAGCTTGCCGAGCGCTTCCTCAACCTCTTGCTCCGTGACGTGCGCGGCCGGACGCTCAAGCGCAATTCCCTTGAAATCGGCAAGCTCGATCTTGGGCAGAAGCTCGATCGCCAGCGTGTAGGCGAGATCGACCTGTCCCTTGATGAGCTTCTCGACTTCGGTCTCTTCGTTGGGGATTGTGACTTTCGGTTCGGTCGCAAGCTTGAGGCCGCGTTCGCTGACGATCTTTCCGTTGAGCTCCCGGATCACCGCGTCAATGGTTTCGGCCATCACGCGCTTGCCGTAAATCTTCTTGAGGTGCGTCACTGGCACCTTGCCAGGACGGAAACCGCGCAACTGCACCTGGTCCTTGAGCTCAACGAGCCGCTGAGAAACGCGCGCCTCCAGGTCGGCTGCCGGGACCTGGATCTGAAATTCGCGCTTGAGGCCGTCGGAAACGGTTTCAGTGACTTCCATGGCGATAATCTACGTCTGACCGCTAGTGGGGGCTCGGGGGTTACAACAGGATCATTTAGAGCACGTCGGCTGTTGCGCCTTATCTCGGGTGGTGCGGGCGGAGGGATTTGAACCCCCACGACTTTCATCACGGGAACCTAAATCCCGCGCGTCTACCAATTCCGCCACGCCCGCGAAAGGCGCTCTCGCCTCCTCCGATAGCGGGTTTTATCCATAGCGGTCCAGCGAAGGCGCAATTCGGCGTCAAGTCGGCGGGAGCCAGCCCCGCGGCGCGGCCAGGCAGCGCGGCTTATATCACGCAAAAATCGCCCTGCGCGACAAAATCGCGCTGCGCCGACCCAGCGAACCGAGGGAAAGGCTTGTCGTGCGGCTATTTCCGTGGTCTTGCACGAGAAGGTGGAGGGCCGATCGGGCATGCGGTCGCGACGCGAATTCATAGGAGACGCGGGTTTTACCGCCGCCGGTCTGCTCGGCGTGCGCGTTGCCGTCCCCTCATGGATCTCACCCGTGCACGCGCAGTCGAAGTCGAGCGCGCCTTTCCGTGTGCTGCGAGCACGGCCGCAGGCAAAATTCACGGGCAGCGAAGAAAAGCCGGCAACCTCGCTTGTCGGCTATGACGGCACCATTCCGGGTCCGGTGCTGCGCGCAAAGCAGGGCGATGAGCTGGGCCTGCGCCTGTTCAACGAACTTGATGAGCCAACCAGCGTGCACTGGCATGGCGTGCGGCTGCCGAATGGCATGGATGGCGTGCCTGACCTGACGCAGCCGCCGCTCATGCCGGGCACACGTTTCGATTACCGCTTCGCACCGCCTGATGCGGGCACCTTCTGGTACCACGCGCACTCGCCCGAGCAGGTTGACCGCGGACTCTACGGGGCGCTCATCGTCGAGGAGCGCCAGCCTGTGGATGTCGATCGCGACGTCGCGCTCGTGCTCGGAATGCCGGACCCGGCGCAACCGCATCCGCGCGAGCACGTCCTCGTCAACGGGGCAGCACGACCCGACATTCCCGTCCAATCCGGCGAGCGGCTGCGGCTGCGACTGGTCAACGCCACCTCAGCGCGCGGCATGACGCTCAAGGTAGAAGGGCATGCCCCCTGGGTCATGGCCATCGACGGCCAGCCGGTAGAGCCGTTCCTCCCACGCGACAGCCGCGTTGGCTTGGCCCCAGGTGGCCGGATCGACTTGTTCCTCGATATGACGGCGAGTCCCGGCGCAAACGCACAGCTTCTCAGTGGCGACAACTATGCGCTCGCACGCCTGGTCTGCGACACTGCAGTCAAGAGTGCCCGTGCCCCACGGGAAGGACAGCCGCTGCCCCTGCCCGGCAACCGGCTGCCGGCTGCGATCGATCTTGGAAAGGCGCTCCGAGCGGACTTTAGAGTATCCGCAGACGCCAAGCCGTCGCGCGGCAACGGCGGAAACGCCCCCGGTGCGAATACCACGTCCTTGGGCACAACACCGCTGTTCGCCGTCAGCCGCGGTCGGCCGGTCAGCCTGGCGCTGCATAACGACAGCGGCCAGCCGCATGTGGTCCACGTTCATGGCCATCATTTCCGGCTGCTCGACAGGCTCGATGACGGCTGGAAGCCCTATTGGCTGGACACGCTGGTGGTGGGGGAGCAGGTCGAGCGCATTGCCTTCGCCGCCGGCAATCCCGGGAAATGGCTGATCGAGTCTCGGATGCTTGATCGGGCCGCCGGCGGCACCGCAGCATGGTTCCTCGTGACGTGAGCAGGATTCGGATCAATGCCGGCTGTGAGCGGCATCAGCGTTTCAAAACGTCAACTTGAGCTTGAGATGATCGAGACGGTTGATTGACTTGACGTCCATACGTCGGGGCTTGTCCGCGTGGAGCACATCCAGCGGGATCATGGCGCCCGCAGGACCTTGTGCCCAAACCTTGCGGTAGAAGTCGGCCAGGCCGGTCGGCTGCTCGCCGTTGACGCCGACGATCACGTCCCCTCGCTGGATCCCGGCCCTTGCCGCCGGACCTCCGGGCGTCACACGTCCCACGACCAGTCGGCCGCCCATGTCGTCGGCGTTCACGCCCAGCCAGGGATGGCCCGGCCCAGCCACTCGTCCATCGGCGATGAGATCACCAAGGATGGGTGGCAGACGATCGATTGGCACGAACATGTTGCCGGGCGTCTTCTCGCTGCCGCCGCCGGCATCCCCGACGATGAGCGAGCCCACGCCGACGAGCTTGCGTTCGCTGCTGATCAGCGCCGCGCCGCTCCAGGCCGGATGCGGCGGCGCAGTGAACAGCGCCTCATTGAGGAGGTATTCCCAATTGCCGGCAAATTCCCGCTTGGCCACGACGTAGGCAGCCCCAACCATGGCGCTGCCGCCGAAGCTCGCGATGAGCACAGGGTCGCGCACCTTGATCGCAGCGGACGTGCCGAACGCCATGGGTTTAGGCTTGAGCGGCTCCATCGCACGCAACAGTCCAAAGCCGCTCTCGTGATCGTAACCGACGACGTTCGCCGGGACGGCGTTCCCACTGTTGTCGATGATCTCGGCGGCGTAAGCCTCGACCATCAGATATCCGATCGTGAGGACGAGTCCGTCATTGTCGATGAGGATGCCCGAACCTTCGCGCTCGCGTCCGAGGGCTTGAACCGTCTGCCCTTCAGGATTGATGTGACACTTGATCCGCACGACGGCGGAGACCAGCTCTTCCACCCAGGAATTCTGCTGCGCATTGCCTTGCGCGTACGCGTGAGAGACGCCGAGAATTCCGCCAGCCGCGAGCAGGGCAACGGTCACTGCGGCGAGCGCCGTGGCAGTAACGAACGCCGTCGGGAGAAATCTGCCGCGACGTTTCAGAGCGGCGGCTGCAAACTGTCGAGCGTAGCGCATGAATGCTCCTGTTCGCGACTTGGCCACCGCCCCCGCGCTCAGATTCCGGGGAATGCGACCGCAGGATGTTACATCGGGATTCAGCTCTCGTCGTCATCGCCGGGCTTATCCCCGCAAGCGTGCCGGAGTTGCGGCGCTCAGCCGCGCACCGCCGCTATGGGGTGGACGAGCTCTCGCGCAATAGATCAATCAATTCGTGGGAACGAGCGAATCCGGAACGCTGATGCCGATCTCGCGATAGTAACGGACTGCGCCAGGATGGAACGGCAGAAAGGTATTCTTATCGACGTTCTGCGGGAGGGTCTCGCTTGCCGTCGAATGAGCCTTCAGAAGCCGAGGCTGGTTCTCAAAGACGGCTTTGACCAGTTGGTAGACCAGATCGTCGGGGAGATCGGCTCGCCCGATTGCAAAATTGTACACTCCGAAGGTGACGTAGTCCTTATCCAGAGCGCGGTAAGTTCCCGCTGTTATCTTGGAGGGACTGAACTCCGGCATCGCCTTGCGGATGGCGTCGATCTGCTCGGGAGACAGACTGATGAAAGTGATCGGCTCCTTCGCCTCCGCCTCTCGGATCGCCGGCATCGGTGCGCCGGTGAGCGTCACGAAAGCGTCGTGGCGACCGGCAACAAGCTCGGTGACCATATCGTCGAATGATCCATAGGTGCTTTCAGCCGAAATACCGAGAATCTTCAATATCGGCGGAATATACGTGCCGCCGGTGCCAGCGCGCGGTCCGACGCCGAGGCGCTTTTTGTCGAGCTGTGCGACAGTCGTAATGCCGGATCGCCGCAGGACCACGGCTTGAAACGGCGTATCGTACATTGGAAACAGCGCCCGCATAGTCCGGAGGCGCTTTCCATTGTTCCAATCGCCGGTGCCGTTCCAGCCTTGAAGGCCGACCCCCATCGTGATCATGCCGAGTTGCGCCCCGCCGTCTTCGACGAGCTTTACGTTGTGCACCGGACCTTGGGTCGGGAGGGGGTTGACCGTGACGCCGAGCTTCTCGGTCAGGATGCGCGCAAGCTCTTCGCCATAAACGTAATAGACGCCGCCCGGCGAGGCCGTTGCCAGGGTGAGCGATTTCGGCCAATCGGGGCTGGCGGCCAGGACACTGGTTGATGTCGCCATGGCAAGCAGCGCGCCGATTACGCCCAGAAGTGATCTCATCCGCATGATTCTGTCCCTCCGGACCGTGGCCGAGCATTTTGCGCGACAGACCAATCAGTTCAGCCCGCGAATGCAATGAATGCGGGGTCGGCGGCCCCACGACACGAAGCAAATCAATTGTTAGGACCGATTTGTGCCTACCGACGGCACCCGTGCAAACACTCAAACGACGAAGCCGAAGCAAGCGAGGATGACGAGGCCGCCAACTGATGGCGGCCCTGCTAATTGCAGAATGGGCCGACCCTATTGCGGCATACTGTCAACGGCAAAGGCGCGGAATTTCGCGTACTTGTCGCCAATCTCACGGGCCTTTTTGTAGTCGGCCCCATTGCGCCAAGCTTGTGCTTTTTCGAGGCTGTCCCAAATCTGAATGGTAACGCGGGTCGCTGGTGCCGCTCCTTCTAGAGACGTCCCTGGTCCGGCAGCAAGAAATTTACCGCCCGCAGCCTTGATGCTCGCCTGAGCGACCGGAGCAAATTCTTTGAGGTAGGCATCGAGGTTCGTTATCTGGATTTCGCTCACGGTATAAACAGGCGGTTTGGCCTGGGCGTGCAAGCCCTGAACCGCAACGGCGCCGATGGCGATGCCAGCGAGCGTCGCGATAATACCACTGTGAAGCGCGTTTTCATGATTGTCCTCCCAATTGCGCGTCGTTGATCCGACACGTTGCAGGATTGTGTCTATCAAAAGTCGCGCCGTCTGTACAAAACTGCTCACAACACTAGAAGATCACGAGCTAAAGGCTGGTTCCGTAGGCTCCAAGTGAGCAGTTTTATACAGACGCTAGAAAATGAATGACCTAGGCTGATTTGATGGGACGGCAACAGCAGGCCTGAGAGTTCGAGCGAGCGGAACGGGGATAGATACATTTTGGGATTTTCGTCGCGATGGTCATTTTCAGCCGGTGAAATTTTCCGCGCCAATGTACTTGTCGGAAGATAATGGCCAGAGCCTCCGGAAATGCGATAAGGACGGTTCATTTGACCGCAGCCCGCTTGGCAGCCGAGCGGCCGAGAGCCAAGTGATGCTTGCTTCATCGAAGCCGGCAAGGATCGGGTATGGCCTGCGTGAACGGCTGCTCTTGTCCTTCATCGCGATCAGCGGTTTCGCCGTGGTTGCCGCGGTGGTCGGTAATTACGCCTTCTACGCCATTGGCGAGGCGCTCCATCAGGTCACGGAGAAGTCGGTGCCTCCGGCGATCGCGACCTTGGAATTGGCGCAGCGTACCGAGCGTATCGTCGCCGCAGGACCCACGCTGCTTGCGGTCACGAGCTCCGAGGAATTCAAGGCTGTTTCCTCAGTGCTCGACCAGGAACTGAAAGAAGCCGGACGCCTGCTATCCGAATTGCCGGGCCAGGGACTGACCGGCGAGAAGCTTAGCGAAATCTTTGGTGTATTTGATCGCGTTACCGCCAATCTCGAAACCCTGAAGTCGGCGGTGCAGACCCGGATCGCCGCCGCAGATCGCAAGTCGGCGTTGGTTCGCGACACTTTCGACGCCTACAACCGGTTTCGCTCCATCTGGACTTCGAAATTCGACGAATTGAAGGGTCACATCCTGACCCTGCAGGGCGCGCTCGATGCGGCACGCAGCACTCCCGAGGATCGGCTCGCGGCCATCGATCGCCTCAACGCGGCGTTCCGCGACCTCGCACCGCTCGAACAGAATTCAGCAGGAAGCTGCGAACGCGTTCGAGGCGCTGGTCCGCGCCGCCGGCGCTGCCACGCCGGACGATCTCGAAGCCATTCGCACTCAAGCCGATCGTTCGGTTCGGCGCATCGATGGTCTTGTGTCCGGCCTCGATCCGGACGTTCTCGCTGGCGCTGATCGTTCCCCTCAGCCGCCTGCGGACCAGCGCGATCGGCAATTCGAGCATCATCGCCGCGCGAGAGGTCGAACTGGAGGCCACCGAGGAAGGCCGCCGCCGGACGGCCCTGAACTCCGTCATGTCGAGCCAATTGAGCGGCGCTGTGGAGGCCCTTGTCGCCGCGTCGAAGCGGGGCATTGCGACGGCAACCGAGCAGACCCAATCGGTCCAGAATCTTGGCCGCCTTGGACTGGCTGTGGTCGTCGCGCTCAGCCTGATCAGCTCGTTGCTGATCGGATGGCTCTATGTTGGCCGCAACATTGTCGCTCGCCTCACCGCGCTCAGTGAGCGAATGCTGACCTTGGCCAAAGGCGATCTCAAATCGCCGCTTCCGCAGGGCGGCACCGATGAGATCGGCCGCATGGCCGAAGCGTTGGGTGTATTTCGCGCAACCGCCATCGAGATGGAGGAAACGAATCTCAAGGAAATCCGCGAAGCACGTGCCCGCCTCACCGAGGCGATCGAGACCATCTCCGAGGGTTTCTCGCTTTACGACGCCGACGACAAGCTCATCGTCTGCAACAGCCGTTACAAGAATTCTTTTGCATCCCATGCCGAAGTGATGGTGCCGGGCACGAGCTTCGAAGCAATTTTACGCACCGCGACCGAGCGCGGCCTGATCAAGGATGCCGAGGGCTGTCGCGACGCCTGGATCGAGGAACGACTGGCGCGCCACCACGCTGCCAGCGAAACGCACATCCAGCGCCGCAGCGACGGCCGTTGGATCCAGGTCAGCGAACGAAAAACCGCCAACGGCGGCATGGTCGCGATCTATGCCGACATCACCGAATTGAAGCAGCACGAAGCCGAGCTCGCCGCGGCACGCGATGCCGCCGACGAAGCCAACCGGACCAAATCGAGCTTCCTCGCCAACATGTCGCACGAGCTGCGCACGCCGCTCAACGCCATCATCGGCTACAGCGAGATCCTGCAGGAGGACGCCGCCGACAAGGACGACAAGGAGCCGATCGACGACCTGCAGAAGATCGAGAGCGCCGGCCGGCATCTGCTGGGGCTGATCAACAACATCCTCGACCTGTCGAAGATCGAGGCCGGCAAGATGGATGTGTTCATCGAGGCGGTGGACATTCAGGCCCTGGTCAAGGAGGTGCTGTCGATCGTCAAGCCGCTCGCCGACAAGAGCGAGAACGTCATCGAGGTGATCTGCCCGGCCGATATCGGCAGCTTCCGCTCCGACCAAACCAAGGTCAAGCAGTGCCTGCTCAACCTGTTGAGCAACGCCAACAAGTTCACCAGCAAGGGCACGCTGACCCTGACGGTGGCGCGCGAGGGCAATTCCCGGGTCTGCTTCCGCGTGTCGGACACCGGCGTCGGCATGACGAAGGAACAGCTCGGCCGGCTGTTCCAGGCGTTCAGCCAGGCGGATGCCTCGACCACCAAGCGCTTCGGCGGCACCGGTCTCGGGCTCGCCATCACCAAGCACTTCTGCACCATGCTGGGCGGCGAAGTGACGGTCGAGAGCACGCCCGGCACGGGCTCGACTTTCACCATCAGGCTTCCGGATCAGGAGGCTGCCCCGGCCGCCGCGCAGGCGCCGGCGCCGGCGGCGAGCGGCGGCCGACGGGCGCGCGACCGTGCTGGTGGTGGACGACGATGCGACGGTGCGCAGCCTGCTTGCCAAGACGCTGGAGAAGGAGGGCTATCGCGTCATATCGGCCGGCAACGGCGTCGAGGCGCTGGCGCTCGCGCGCGCGCACAGGCCGCAGGCGATCACGCTCGACGTGTTGATGCCGCAGATGGACGGCTGGGGAGCGCTCAAGGAGCTCAAGGCCGACGCCGAGCTGCGCGACATACCGGTGATCATGGTGACCGTTCTCAACGAGCGCGGCATGGCGATCCCATTGGGCGCCGCCGATTTCGTGACCAAGCCGGTGGACCGGCAGCGCCTGGCAGCGATCCTGCGAGACCATTGCGCCAGTCCGAGCAGCGCCTCGATACTGGTCGTCGAAGATGACGGGCCGACCCGCGAGGCTGCTCTGCCGGTCACTGGCGAGCATGGGATATGCGGCCCACGCGGCGGTCAATGGCCGGAGCGGTCTCGGCTGGCTCGCCAGTCATGTGGCCCCGAGCCTGATCCTGCTCGATCTGATGATGCCGGAGATGGACGGCTTCGAATTTCTGCGCGAGCTGCGCCAACGGCCCGCGTTAGTGAATGTCCCCGTCATCGTGGTGACGGCAAAGGAGCTGACCGCGGAGGATGTCCGCATCCTGAGCGGACAGACCGACGCGATCATCGCCAAGAACCCGGCCTATCTGACCGAGCTCGCCGCCGCCGTGCGCGGGCGCCTGGTGCGGCAACCTTGCAGTGAAACGCAACCTGTCGCCGCCTGAGAACAAGACATCGGAGAACGCATGCAAAAGATCCTGCTGGTCGAGGACAATGAGATGAACCGCGACATGCTCTCGCGCCGGCTAACACGCAACGGCTACGAGGTTGTCATCGCGGTGGACGGCCAACAGGGCGCCGATATGGCGGTCTCGGAGCGGCCGGACCTCATCCTGATGGACATGAGCCTGCCGGTGATCGACGGCTGGGAGGCAACGCGTCGGGTCAAGGCCAACGATGCCACGCGGGCGATCCCGGTGATCGCGCTCACCGCGCACGCGATGGCCGGCGACCGCGAGAAGGCGATGGAAGTGGGCTGCGAAGACTACGACACCAAGCCGGTGGAATTGTCGCGTCTGCTCGGCAAGATCGCGGCCTTGCTCGGCCTAAGGCGGCCTGACAGGACAGCGCCGGCGCGGGTGCATTGAATTGGGAGGTCGTGCCACGACTGATCAAGCTGACCACAGCACCGACCGGCGAACGGAGCGGGCGCTCGTTGCCTACGTGCGTCAGGAATTGAGCGCGCCGGCGACGGCGATCATGGGCTACGCCGAGATCCTGATGGACGATGCGGGGCAAGGGGACTGCACGCAGCGAACCGACGATCTCCAGCGCATCCTCGATGCCAGCCGGAACTCTGCATGGCCTTATACTGAGCCAACTTGATCCAGCGACCATTCATCGCAGCGATGGCAGTGCGGACCTCGCAGAGTTCCGTCGGACGCCTGCGCCATGACCTGCGCACGCCGATCAATGCGATCAAGGGCTACGGCGAAATGCTGCGCGAGGACGCGGCGGATGGAGGCGCGGAAACGTTCGTCGCCGATCTCGACAAGCTTCTGAAAGAGGCAACCCTCTTCCTCGACCGGATCGACGGCCTGGTGACGTTTTCCGGTGGCAATGCGCCGCCGTCGGAGGAAGCTGCTTGCTCTCGCAGTGCCGACGGGGCTGCTGCACCGGCGAGCATGGTCGAGAGCCTGATCGAGGCGGTGCGCCCGGTAGCGGCGAATGAAGCAGACCTTGCGGCAGAAAGACCCAGCCGGATTCTCGTGGTGGACGATAACGAATCCAACCGAGACCTGTTGTCCCGTCGCCTGCAGCGCCAGGGTCATACCGTGCTGCAGGCCGAGGACGGCGCCCGCGCGCTCGCCATGGTCGAGGAAGAGGCCCTCGATCTCGTCCTGCTCGATCTGATGATGCCCGGCATCAGCGGCTATGACGTCCTCGCGCGACTCAAGCGCGATCCGCGGCACCGTGGAGATTCCGGTCATCATGATCTCGGCGCTGAGCGAGCTCGACTCGATCGTCCGCTGCATCGAGGCCGGCGCCGATGACTACCTCGCCAAGCCGTTCGATCCCACCCTCCTGCGCGCCCGCGTCGGTGCAAGCCTGGAGCGCAAGCGATTGCACGATCAGGTCGTGGCGCAGGCCGCCGACCTCGCCGCGCAGGCGGCCGACCTCGCCGTCTGGAATAAAACTCTCGAGCAGCGGGTGGCCGATCAACTGGGCGAGATCGAACGCATGAGCGGCCTGAAGCGCTTCCTGTCGCCCAAGGTCGCAGAATTGATCCTCTCATCCGGGAACGAGAATGCACTGGAGAGCCACCGCCGTGATGTCACGGTGGTGTTTTGCGATCTCCGCGGCTTCACCGCCTTTACCGAGACCGCCGAGCCTGAGGAGGTCATGGGGGTGCTGCGCGATTATCACGGATGCCTTGGTGAGCTCATTCACGAATTCGAGGGCACGGTGGAACGCTTCGCAGGCGACGGCATCATGATCATGTTCAACGATCCGATACCAATCCCGGAACCGAGTCTCAGGGCGGTGAGCATGGCGGTGAAGGTGCGCGAACGCGTCGCCGAGCTTTCCGTCAAATGGCGCAAGGCTGGCCATGAGCTTGGTTTTGGAATGGGCATTGCCCGCGGTTATGCCACGCTCGGCCGAATAGGCTTTCAAGGGCGATACGACTACGCGGCGATTGGCACGGTGACCAATCTCGCCGCACGTCTCTGCGCCGAAGCCGGGAACGGGCAAATTCTGATCGACAGCAAGGTACAAGCGTCGGTCGACGCGGCGGTCGGCACGGAACCTGCCGGCGAACTGACGCTCAAAGGCTTTCACCGGCCAATACGCGCATTCAACGTTTCCGCGCCGCAGGCATAGGGCCAGTCGCGTCCCTACTGCGCCTCGATCAGATCGCAACGCGTTCGCCTCACCGCCTCATCCCAGCTCCCTTTCCTCCGGCGGCTTCACGTGGCGGAACGCGAACAGGAGCGCGATATCGTACACGATCTTGAGTGCGCCGCAGAGGACGAGAGGCAGGCCGATAAACGACGTCGACAAAAGAGCTCCCGCAATCGCCGGGCTCACCGAGGAGGCCAGGCTGCGGGGAACGGCGGTCACGCTCGCCGCTGCGGTGCGCTCCTCGGGCGTGACCACCGCCATCACGAATGATGTGCGGGTCGGGACGTCCATCTGCGACAATGCCGAGCGCACGAGCAGGAGCGCCAGCACGACGGCCAGGCTCGAAGAAAAGGCCGCGACGATCAGACAGATGCTCGACGGGATGTGCGTGAACACCATCGTATTGATCAGCCCGAAGCGCGTGCCGAGGCGCGCGGCCACGGGGTAGGAGAACGCGGCAAGCACGTTCGACCAGAAGAAAAACGCGCTCGCCGCAGCAAGCGAGAGGTCGAAGCGCTCGAACAGCCACAGCGCCATGAGTGACTGCACGGCAAATCCGCCCGCGAACGCATCCAGGCTGAACAGGGCGGCGAGCTTGTACACGGTCCGGCGGGAAGGTCCCAAGGGTTTCGGCGGCGCGGACGGCGCCTGGGCGCAGCCCGCCTGCGCTTTGGCATGCGGCAGGCAGGAATAGAAAAAGCCGGCAAGCACACCGAGCCCCGCATAGAGATAGAACATGATCTTGAAAGCGCCGATCCTGTCCATTCCGAAGGATACCAGCCAGTCGGGCGCACCGGCGGTGAGCGCGCCCGCCGCAATGGAGAGCGCGCCAATCAGACTGTAGCGCGCGAACGTGCGCGTGCGATGCTGGTCCGGCACGCCATGCGCCAGCGATGCCTGTTCGAGCGGCACATGCACGCCGATGTCGCCGGTTGTCGGATTGATGGTGCCGATGAAGGCGACCAGCGCGATGAAAGCAAAATGCTCGGAGCCCGGCATCGCCGCTCCCGTCGCTATCATCAGCCCCGCGCATGCGAGAAGAAGCGTGCGCAGGTCGTAACGCGGCGCCAGGATTCCAATGGCCAATGTCAGGGCTGCCGATCCGAGCAGCGCCGCGGTGGCAATAACTCCGATCTGGAAAGGGCTGAAACCAAGCAAAGTGAGATAGGCAGGCAGAATGATGGCGGCGAAACCGTCGCCAAATCCCCGCGCGGCACGCGCGGCATAAAGATAGAAAATGTCGGATCGTCCCCTCACCCGCATGCGATCAAAGACGCGGAAACGCGTTTCCAGAGTCGTCATGAGAATCAATCAGCGGGCGTGACGGTGTAGTTGTCGAAATACATGTGGCTGTCGGCTTTCGACCACAGCCCGATGCGGCCGCTCACCGGCTCCGGCAAGACATGCTCGAGGTAGAGCTTGCCATCGAGATAGCCTTCGACCTTCGTTCCGGCGATGCGTACTTTGAGATCGTGCCACTGGCGGGTCGGCGTCGGGGTGTTGCGAATCCATTTCACCGACGAGCGCTTGCCTTTCTCGAACTTCCAGAGCACGAGATTGTTTTCGAGAGGATTGGCACGGACCGTGAGATAGTCGCCGTTCGGTTTGAGGTTGAACAGGATGCCGGCGCCCTGATCGATGCGGCCGGAAATGCCTTCGAACCGCACCGAGATTTCCCCGTTGCGAAAATCACTGACGTCCTTGGCGACCGTGTATGGGAAATAGGCGTACGCCTGAACGCGGTCGAGAAATTCGGCATAGCGCTCGCCATAGAGCGCACGTGCCTTGTCGGCGATGCCTGCTGCCGTCTGTCCCTCCTTCCATTGTCGTCCATCAACGACCAGAACCTTGTTGTTGCCGTCGGTCTCGATCCGCCACACGCCGACGACGTTCACAAAGGATTTGGGCTCGGCGCCGATGGTTTCATCAGAAAAATCGATGGTCATTGGTTGCAGCGCATCGGCGCTCGCGAGGAATGCCGCAAGACCAATACCGGCGGCCATCGTGGTAGCGCGCTTCACTGCGTTCATGATGAACCTCCATATGCGAGGGAATGCCGGCTGACGCGTGGAGGTCGGCGGCTCCGCCACCACGCCACGCCGATCAAAAGCGGGAGCGCACAGAGAAACCAGGGCAAGGTGAGCTCTGCGCGCACCGCTAACGGGTATCCCGGATACTCTTCGCCGATCAGCGGCGTCGGAGGAGCCTTTTCCGCCAGGCTGTAAAGGAGCGGGAGAACTTCCCGGTGACTGGTTGATCGGCTCTTGGCGGACCGGCCGCCATACGAATATTCGATCTCGCCATAACTCTCATCGCTTGCGCTGCCTAGGACGCTTTGTCCCGCGGCAGCGATGCGAACGGATACGCGTGGCAGCGCTCGCTGCAACTTAAGCAGGATGTTTCGGCGCAGGTCTACGTACCGAGGATCTTCGACCGCCAGGTGAACCGTGATGCGCAGCGGTTCGTGCAGGTCGGCAAGCGCGCGTTGATCGGCTGCGGGAAACGAATTGCGGCGGTCTTCGGTGAGATCGATTGAGCTTCTGATCTGTGTGGCCGACAGAAGCGCCGCCGCGACAATCGCGACGCAGACGAAAGAGCGGACGAGCTTGACTTTCAGGGGCTGACCCGGATGCAGCCACACCGCCGCGAGCGCGGCAAAGCCGCATATTCCCGCGGCAAGGCCCAATAGCAGGCCGGACGAGAGAAGTCCTTCCTCGAAAGTGCGGATCGTATGGGTGAGCGACAATCGCGAGAGCCATTCGAGCATGCCGGGTTGACCGGCCAGGCCGAAATCCAGCACCCAGGACCCGATGGTAAATGCAAGAGCGACAATCGCAGCAGTCGCCGCGCTGTCGCAGACGGAGGATGCAAACAACGCGATGGAGCCGACCAGAAGCGCGTAGAGAAAATGTCCGACAACAAGATTGAGGGTCTCCGGCGCATAAAGATGCCCGCCGAGCATGGCCCAGAGCACAACCGCTGACATGAGAGGTACGGTGGCGATAAGCCACGCGACGCTTATTGCTGCCATCTTGGCCGCGATCAACGTCGTAATCCGGTAAGGCAACTGGACGAGAAGGAGGAGACCCCCCGATTCCTTTTCGCGTCCGAGCGTTCGTATCGCCACAAACGGGAAGAGCAGCGTCACGCAGACGTAGAGCGCGCCGAAGCTCGGCACCAGCACGCCGTCCAAAGGGGAAAGCCCGCTGGCGAGAACAGGCGCATCCCGCGCCGCCAGACTTGCCTCGCCGTAAAGCGCGACCGCCTGGAAAAAGCTGTAGCCGACCAGCGGACAAAGGATCAGCAGCATGGTCCACAGCGCGCGGCCGCTCACGACTTCCCGTAGCTCCTTGAGAAGCAATGGCGATACCGGAGCGCCGAGACGCGGAGCGCCATCAGGTGAGCGTAAGAAAGAAGTCCTTCAAAGAGAGGGCCACGCACTCAGATATGAGGCATAGAACGTGTCCTGATTTTGTCGGGAGGACCTTTCCGGCCACAAGCTATTTTTATTCCTGGAGACATGAAGGCAATTAATGCCCGAAGGTTATTTGCTTGTCTTATATTGATCGCACCGCGACGGTTATGTAAGTTCGATCAGTGATAATGGACTCGGCCGCGTCGGGTCGCAACGAGAGGAGATCGTCATGCGGGCTATCGCTATCGTATTGGCGGCGCTGCTCGGATTATCGAGCATCGCGACTGCGGTCAACGCGCAATCGAACGATTGCAAGAAGTGCCGAGAGCAACAACAGGCTTGTGCAAAAAATTACTCCGCAAAGACCTGCAAGACCGAGTACGATATCTGCGTGAAGGGTTGCAAGAAGTAGATCGGCAAGGCGATCAAAACTGCGACCGCGCCACAAGCGGCATTGTATTGCAGCAGGTGCGTCCCTGGGGAATGGCCCATGGCGCCACCGTCACGACGACCGATCTTGCTATCTCATTGAGATTCACGATCTCCATCTCGATCGCTATAGCGTCCAGACGAGCCACTCGCAGGAGCTGCTCGACAAGCCAATTCATGCGTGCCACGTCCATCTTCAGGGTGCTGAGATCGCCGTTGCCCTGCATAGCGTCGAGAGTGCCGGTGATGATTGCGAGGGGGGTGCGCAACTGGTGTGCAGCATTTGCCGTGAACTGACGTTGCACCACGAACCCGCGCTCAAGCCGGTCAAGTGCATGGTTGACCGCTTCGACAAGGGGCTTGATCTCCGTGGGCAGGTTTGCAGCAGGCAATCGAATAGAAGTGGAGCTCGGACCAATCCCCGCCGCCATGCGCGAGATTTCCCGAACCGGCCGCAGCCCGGCCCCAACGACCAAGATACCAATGGTGAGCGTTGCGGCCATAAGCAGAGGGCTTACCCAGGCGACGTCTACGACGAACTCTCGCAGCAGCGAGCTGATGAGATCATTCGCACCGGCAGTCCGAGCAACCGAAATGGAAACGGGCCCTCCCGCGGACCCGAGCTCCACGCTCAGGCCGTAATAGTCCGTCGCTCCAAGATTCGTCAGATGGAAGTAGCTCGGGTCGTCCCTGGCCAGTGGCCATTTCGATACCTGCTCGCCAAACTCCGGGGAAGATGCGGCGAGGAGACGACCGGACAAATCCCGGACGGCAAAAACGTCGTCCGTTGAAGTTGCATAAGCGGATGCAAGTTTTGCGGGTAGGTTGAGACGGGGTTTTCCCGAGCTGTCGCGGAAAATATAACGAGCCAAATCGTCTGCTCGCAGGCTTAGCTCCCGTTCACTCAAAGAGGCAGCGGTATCGTAGGCCTGGTAAATGAGCACTCCGGCTGCTGCCGCCGTTGCCACCACATATAACGCGGCAAGCCGTACTGCGAGCCGCACCTGCAGCGACTTAAACTGCATGGATCTCATTTCTTAATTTCGGTCAGCAAATATCCAATGCCCCGGACGGTATGAATTTGTGCCGTCGCTCGCGCATCCTGCAGCTTGCGCCGCAAATGATGAACGTGGACAGGCACCGCATTCGAGTTCCAGCTCGTCATCGATCCCATAGAGTTTCTCTTCCAACACCGTTTTCGGCACAACGCGGCCCTGGCGGCGCAACAGGTGCTCCAAAACCGCACATTCGCGACGGGGCAATTGCAAGGAAACGTCGCCCACCTTCACGTCACGTCCAATAGTGTCCAATACAATATTGCCTGCCTGGAGCGTCAGGCCGAGTGCTCCTCCGGGCCTGCGCAGGAGGGCTTTGGTACGGGCGACAACCTCAACTGTAGCAAAAGGCTTGACGAGATAGTCGTCTGCGCCTGCATCCAATCCCGATACCCGCTCCTCTATCGCATCACGTGCGGTGAGGACCAGAATAGGAACCGGGTGATGCGCTGATCGCAGTTGTGCAAGAAGGTCCATACCGGTCGCCGTCGGGCAGACCGAGATCGAGGATGGCGGCGTCATAGACGGTCATTGCGAGCGCCTCGCGCGCGTCAGCACACAACGAGACGACGTCAATTGTGAATCCGGCGCGCTGTAAACCGGATTTGAGGATCTCCGCTATCCGCGGCTCGTCTTCAATGACCAGAAGACGCACGCACCTTCTCCAGCCAATAGCTCTGTTCGCCGGCAGAAAACAGCAAAATGACCTGACAGCGCATCACGCATGCGGAGTTTACGGCAGTATTAACACCCCGGCGAGCCGACCGTCGTGAGGATAGATCATGATAATACTGTCTTAAACGCAGAGGGTCACCCTCCAGGGTTGTTGAACTGCTCTGCCCACTTTCATGTGGTCTCGACAGTTACGCTGACGGGATAATTGCGGGGTCAAGCCCAGGACATCAGAAGCATGAGATACTTATTGTTGGCGCTGACGGCGGCGGGAGCGCTTCTTTTCCATGAAGCTCGCGTCACGGCCCAGGAGACGTTTGACTTACCATCTCTTCTCTGCCGGATTTTGGCTCGGGACGGCGACGCGCCTATTCGATCACGTGATGATTTGACGAGCCGACCGTTCCGACCGCAAGCTATTTTTGTTCCAACAGGCGCGAGAACCTCGCTCTTCGTGCCTGAGATCGATCGGCTGTTCGTCGCAGCCGGCGCGACGTCAGAAGAGCCTGCCGCTATTTTGGTGCTTCGGCCGGTTTCTACCAATAGCAAAGAGTCGAAGGCTAATTTTTGGAGCGCGCTGGAAAGCGCTGCCGGGTCGCTGCGGCCGCGCCTTCATGTGAGCGCAAGGAATACGTCCTCCAGTCCGGCGGAGGTTTTCCCGCTCTGCGCTCGAAGCTCATCAAGCGTTCCCATGCCCCGGGTTCGGCCATCCGCGAGCAGCACGAAACGGTCGCACATGCGCTCGGCGTCGATCAGTTGATGGATGGCAAGAACGAGCGTGCGGCCCTGCTCCACTATTTTACGCAGCACACCCATGATCTCGCGCGTCTGCCTGAGGTCGAAACCGTCGAACGGCTCATCCATCAGTAAGAACGGCTGCGGCGTCAGGAGCGCGAGCGCCAGCATGAGCCGGCGGTTATACCCTTTCGAAAGCGCATTGATGCGCTTATTGAGCACGGGCAGAAGCCCGACCGAACGAATGACTTCCAGGACGTCACCTCGCGATCGCCGGTACACCGTTGCGAAGAAGTCGACGATGCGGATCACAAACTGGTCGTCCCAGGGCCGCAGGCCGTCGGGGAGATAAAAGATCAAATCGCGACGACGCGCCTGCGAGAGAAGCGTGCCTTGCCACAGGACCAGGCCGGCGTCAGCGGGGAGAACGCCGGCGATCGCTTCGAGCAGCGTCGTCTTGCCCGCACCATTTGGCCCGATCAGCCCGAGCACCTCTTGCCCGTGCACCGGAAATGAAACATCGGCAAGCGCGTATTGATCGCCATAGCGTTTGCTCAATCCGCTCACCTGCAGCAGCGGGACCTTCTCAGTCGTCTGCGCCTGCAGGACGGCGTGCGATGCTGTCACTCCGGCAGCCTCAGCTGGAATCAGCGATCATCGTGCGCCCCGTGGAAAAGGTCTGTTTGCCGCAACGAGAAGAAGAGTGCCACTCCGGACAGCAACAACACAATCAGCACGACCTTGCGGAAGCCCGCTTCGTCCAGGCGGCCATAGAGCTTCAATCCGAGCCAGGTTCCGGCAAGCAGGATGGGCAGTCCGGTGATGAATAAACGAAAAACATCGGCATTAAGGGCGCCGCCCAAACCAAGCCACAAGGCACTCATTGCGAAGATCGCCACGCCGATCGGCTGAAAGACGGTACGCTGGACGTCCTTCGGCCAGCCGCGCAGCCCGCACCAGATGGTCACGACGATGCCAGCAAGCCCGGTGGCGCCGCCGACAATCCCGTTCAGGAGCCCTATGCCGGTATCGGCCGACGCACTGCCGGCCGCAATCAGCTTGGTCTGTGGCCGGATCAGTCCATGGATGCTGTAGAGCACCAACAGCGTGCCGATGGCTGCGCGCATGTAATCGGGGTTTGCCATGCTGAGAACCGCGACCCCGATCGGCACCCCCACGGCCCCGCCGAGCAGGAAAGGCCAGAGGCGATTCCATCGCAGCGAGCCCCGCAGCTTCCAAACCGCAATGCCCTGCACAATAAGCCCGAACGCGATGATCAAGGTCGCGGTCTGAAGGGGCGTCAGGATGTGAAGCCACGCGGCCGCGGCGACCAGGCCAAAGGCAAAGCCTGCAAGACCGGCCACCAGCGCCGCCGCGAAGGTGGCGAGGAGGAAGAGCAGGAGATCGAGCGAGACTTCCATCGTGCAATGCGGCTCTCCGTCATGGCCGGACTTGTTCCGGCCATCCACGACTTGTTTAGGCCATCAAGAAAGACGTGGATGGCCGTGACAAGCACGGCCATGACGATTGGAAGTTGCGAAAATCGTCGAAAACCGCATGCAATCAGCTCTTTGCACTCGCTGTCTTGTCCAGTGCGGTCCGCAGCCCGTGTGCGAGCTTCAGCGCGTCGTCGTTCGCCCAGAAATGCATGAAGAACAGCCGCGGCTGCTCATTGAGCATATGGCTGTGCACGGCAGTCACCTCGATGCCGTTGCTGCGCAATGCCTTGATCACAGGATTGACCTCATCCGCCGCCAGCACGAAGTCGCCGGTGATGGCAGCCCTGCCCCCACCGGTCGGCTGGAAATTGATGGCGCTGGCGATGCCCATCGGACCTGGAGGAGTAAGCTGCACTCCGCTCTCGCTCACGGGATCGCGGCGAGGCACCGCGAACTGATAGACGCCGCCATTGGCCTGCCCCTTGCCGCCGATGATGGCGTCGAGTTGGGTGGTGTCGAGATCGATGGCCGGCGCAGGGGTCGCGGGCGCCGCGGGCGTTGCCAGCGGCGTCTTGCTCTGTCCCAGTGCGCTGTGAATCGCCTGCGCCATCTTCACGGGATCGCCGTGACCGCCAACATGCATGTAGAAGGTTGCCGGGCTGGCGCGCAGCACATGGTTGTGGACGGCGGTGATTTCGAGGCCGTTCTCGATCAGCCTGGCCATGACGGGATTGATCTCGGTATCGAGCAGCACGAGATCACCCATCACCATTGCGCCGCCATGCGCCGGCTTGAAAGCCGCCCAGCCTCCGAGCGCCAGCGCCGGCCGAATGGTCACACCGTCGAGCGTCACTTGCAGATCGGATCGCGGAAAGCCGTATCGGTGAACATCGCCGGAAACCGCGGCGGATCTCCCCATCGCTTCATCGACCTTCTTCCAGTCAACTGCCGGCCCGCCTCCTCCCTGGCCGCTTTCCTGGGCGCCGGCCGCGGCGCCGATGGTCGTCATTGCGCAAATCGCCAGCGCTTGAACACAACGCATGATCATATCCTCCTTTGATCGGGCTCTTGCCCTGGATTCCCCTGAACAAATAATCGCCCTCCACTGTTCCGCCATTCCGAATCCGTGTCTGGGGCGATGCATGCATCGCCCTATCCCGACAAGGCTCCTGCGAGATGCAGAATGATTCCTGCGGCAGAGCACGCCAGCAGCGTCGGAATCATCCCGGCCTTGAAGCGGAAGATTGCGACGATGGCGGCGAGGCAAAGCGCGAGCGCCCAGGGATCAGCGCTCGCGAGCACCGGCCGCTCGAAAGCAAGGCCGTAGCTTCGCACGGGAGCCGTTTCGCGAAACATCGTATGGAGCGCAAACCAGATCGCGAGGTTGAGGATCACGCCGACGACGGCGGCGGTAATTGCCGAAAGGGCGCCGTTGAGCGCCCTGTTGCCGCGCAGCATCTCAATGAAAGGCGCGCCCAGAAATATCCAGAGAAAGCATGGGGTGAAGGTAACCCAGGTCGCCAGCAATCCGCCTAACGTCCCTGCCATCATCGGAGAGAGTGCGCCGGGCTCGCGGTGCGCCGCCATGAAGCCCACGAACTGCAACACCATGATCAATGGGCCGGGCGTCGTCTCCGCCATGCCCAGGCCGTCGAGCATCTCGCCTGGCTTGAGCCAGCCGTAATTTTCGACCGCCTGCTGCGCGACGTAGGCAAGCACCGCGTAGGCGCCACCGAATGTCACCATCGCCATCTTGCTGAAAAAGACCGCAATCTTGCTGAAGACGTTGTCGAAACCCAACGTGACGAGCAGCGTTAGAACCGGAATAACCCAAAGCGCGAGCCATATGCTCGCGACCCGCAAAGCGCGCGCAACGGTTGGACGCGCATGTTCCGGCAGCTCGTCGCCGAGCAGACTATCGACCACCGCGTCGGCTTTCTTGCCGTCGCCGTGGCTGGTTTGAACCTGAAATGCCGGCGCGCCACTCCTGGTGCCCAGGAGCCCGACCAACGCGGCGCCAAAAATGATGATGGGAAACGGAATGTTGAAGAAGAAAATTCCGATGAAGGCGGCAGCGGCCAGCAAACGCATCGCCGTGTTCTTGAGCGAGCGCTTGCCGATTCGAAACACCGCCTCCAGCACGATCGCGAGCACCGCCGCCTTGAGGCCAAAAAACAATGCGACAATCACGGGCACGTTGCCGTAGGCGGCATACACATAGCTCAGCGTCATGATGGCGACGATGCCGGGGAGGACGAACAACCCTCCGGCCATGATCCCGCCGAGAGTGCGGTGCATCAGCCAGCCGATATAGGTCGCGAGCTGCTGCGCCTCCGGGCCCGGCAGCAGCATGCAGTAGTTGAGCGCGTGCAGAAAACGGCTTTCGGAGATCCACCGTTTCTCCTCGACCAGGATGCGGTGCATGACTGCAATCTGACCGGCGGGACCGCCGAAGCTTAAGAGCGCAACGCGAACCCAAACGTCAAAGGCCTGCCGCAGCGACACGTTGTGGCGAGGCATCCAGCCGTCGCGTTGCGCAATCGAGACCTCAGCCAATCGGTGCCTCGTTCAGTTTTGGGCGCCCGACGCCGGCCCCTATGCCTGCGCTCTGCAACCACGAGCCACAAGCCTTGCCGCTCATCACCCTCTCGCATCTTGCATCGAGATTCCGGGCATGGCTAATGCTGAGGATCGACGACAAGAGCATTTTCATTCAGAGGTGCATGAAGGAATTTAATGCCTCAAAGGGTGTGGACACCTCCGCCGCTGACCCAGTTGCGTGCCTTCGAGACCTCCGCTCGGATGCTGAGCTTCACCGCCGCCGCAATCGAGCTCAACCAGACGCAGGGGGCCGTCAGCCATCAGGTTAACGCGCTCGAGGCGCGTCTCGGTGTGAAGCTCTTCGAGCGTGAGCCGCGTGGGCTCAAGCTTACCGAAGCCGGCGGAAGATATTTGCCATTGGTGCGGGATTCGCTCGAGCGACTGCGGACAGCCGAAGATCTGATTCGTTTGGAACGCCCCTCCGTTCTCACGGTGACAGTGTCGCCGAATTTTGCGAGCAAGTGGCTCGTGCCACGCTTGGGCAGCTTCTCCGTCACTCACCCTAATCTCGATCTGCGCATCAGCGCCTCGTTGCAGCATGTGGACTTCAGCCGTGAGGACATCGACCTTGCGGTGCGGCATGGAACCGGCGATTGGCCGGAGCTGCACGTGACGCGCCTGTGCGCGGAAGAGCTATTCCCCGCATGCAGTCCGTCACTCGTGCAAACCGGCCCAGCCATTCGAATGCCAGCTGACCTTGCAAAGCACGTCCTCGTTCACGACAGAAGCCGCAAGCATTGGCACGACTGGCTGGCGGCGTTTCGCATTGCACCTCCGGCGAACGAACGGGGGCCGGTGTTCGATCAAACGGCGCTGGCAATCGACGCTGCTCTTGCGGGCCAAGGCATCGCGCTCGCGCGAAGCGCGCTTGCGTCGCTCGACCTCATCTCCGGACGCCTGGTTCGTCCATTGCGGGAAATGCTGCCGGCAGCCTTTGCCTATTGGATCGTCTGCCGCAAATCGGCGGCGAACGCCCCTAAAGTCAGCCAATTCCGCTCGTGGCTGGTCGCGCAGGTGGAAGACGACAAGGCGGCGCTGCTGCGAAGATCAATCCTTCGAGACACTCCCCCGGCTCAAGGCCGGGGTCGTTCCTCGGGATGAGATCCCTCATGGTGAGGAGGCGCGAAGCGCCGTCTCGAAGCATTAGACGGGCCTGCCGCGCTGCTCAGTCCCGCCGCAGCGTCTTGGCATCGCCGCCGCAAAAGAGATAAAGCGCATCGTAGAGGTGGCGCTGGCGGCGAATGGTTTCGTGATCGTCATAGCCTTGAGCAGCGGCAAGCCGCCGAAAACCCTCCGCGATCGCGTCGAGACCGGGTGATTGCGGCGTCAGGTCGGGCCTGCCCGTGTCGGCGCCGCGCACGATTTGCGCTACGCGCCCGATCGCTGCGTCCTTGATCGCGTATTTGTTGACGATCGCGTCGAACGAGCATTCCTCGCCGTGATGGCCAAGCTCCGCGCCGCGGGTATCGTAGGGGATCGCACCGGTCTTGCGAACTGTGGTTTCGACCTCCTCTACCGGAACGAACAGAAACTCGGCGTCGCGGTCAATGAAGGTGCGGATGAGCCAGGGGCATGCCACCCGATCGACTTTCACGTTGGCACGCGTGATCCATTTCATGACAATCCTCCCTCAAGAATTGCAGCATGATCACGGCAAACGCGCGCCAATGACAAACTATTTGTGTTCTCACGTGCATGAATGAAATTGATGACGGCTAGGCGATCTCTGGATTTCGATTGGGTCTAGCTCGCTGGCTCTGGCGTTTATTCCGCCCTCGTCCAGAGGAGGGCGCCGCGCCCAAGCACATGTCGATCGCACAATTGTTGTGTGGCGCCCGTCTCGAAGGAAGAGGGGGCCCCCGCCACCCCTCACCCTTCGAGACGCGCGCTCGCAGTCAAGCTTGCGCAGACTGCGTAAACTTGTCGGCGCCGGGCACTCCTCAGGGTGAGGACCATCCAAACAACCGCGCGGCATTGCCGCCGAGGATCGCGACCTTCTCATCATCGCTGAGGGTCTGCGTGGCAAAGACATGATCGACCGGATGCTCTTCCCAGGGAATCGGGTGGTCGCTGCCGAGCATGATCTGGCTGACGCCCACCTGCGCCACCAGGTGGCGGAGCGCTTCGGGGGTGAACACGAGCGCGTCGAAATGCAGCTGGTTCAGATATTCGCTCGGCTTCTTTTTCAACTTGATCTCGGGGTTGCAATTCTGCGGCGACACGAAGCAGGCATGATCGGAGCGCGCCGCGTAGGAACCGAGATAACCGCCGCCATGCGCAGCAAGGACCTTGAGACCGGGAAAGCGATCGAGCGTACCTTCAAAGATAAGATGCTGGAGCGCGATCGTGGTATCGAGCGGATTGCCGATGGTGTTCGACAGCCAGCCGTTGCCCTTGAACCGCTTCGCCAGGTCCGGCGTGCTCTGCGGGTGAATGAAGATCACGGCTCCAAGCTCTTCCGCCTTAGCCCACACCGGGTGAAAACGAGGTTCTGAGAAATCCTCGCCCAGGACGCTCGCGCCGACGGCAGCGCCGCGCAAACCTTGCTGCCTCACCGCGTGATCAAGTTGCTGCACCGCCAAATCCGGAAACTGCAGGGCAAGCGAGGCGAAAGCGGCAAAACGATCGGGGCGCGAAGCGCACAGCTCGGCGAGCTTCTCGTTCTGTACCTTGACGATTGCTGCGGCAGTATCGCGATCCTTGCGATACCAGAACGGATTGATGGACAGGACTTCCATGTCGATGGCCTGGGCGTCCATACCTTTGAGGCGCCCTTCAACAATGATGAAATGCTCTTGCGCCCCTTTGGTGGGCGGCAAAACCGCCTTTGCCTCTTCGCCCATAAGATTGACGGCCTCGTGGAAATGGCAGTGCGAATGCACGTCGATGGTCTTGATGCGCTTGCCGTTGATCATCACCGGCAGCCTCTGCCCGTCGGACTGCTGGGCGCGGGCGGAACCCACTATCCCGCATCCACAGAAGACGATGCCGCTCGCCGCAGCCGTACCTTTGAGAAAGTCTCGACGTGTGGTCATTCGTGTGTCCTCGACCGTTTGCACGAAAGCCATATCATCCTCGCCGATTGCGCAACACCATGCACGCGCCGCCGGCGCGCCGAATGCCAGCGCAAATCGTGTTGGCGCTCTCGCGCGTATCGGTGCCGACCCGGATTTGGTAGAAGGGGCGCGTACCGCGACTGCGGAACACAGAGCTCAGAATGCTCGCGTCCCGGCCGGACAGGACGCCGGCATAGCGGGTCGCAAGGCGGCCATAAGCCTCCATCACCTGATCGCGCGAAAAGCCGGCGCTGAGCTGAACGCCCCAGAGGCTTTCAGCCGTGAGCTTCACGCGCTCTGTGAGTTTCTCCACGAAGGGATTGGGCGCGCCCTTGAGCAGCGCCATCATTTGTCCGCAGTCGGGCACGGCCTTGCGCACTGGCTCTCGTTCTCCGCCCTTCGCCCATTCCTCAGCCGAGATGCCGGTGATCGCCGCGACGTAATTGCGCGTCTCAGCAGGCAGGGTGCGGCTGCCGGAGAGCCAGCCGCGCACCCGCGCCGGCCCGGCGTTATACGCGGCGGCCGCAAGCCCGAGATTGCCGAACTGGTCCTTGAGCTCGCGCAGGAACTGCGCCGACTTCGGCAGCGCCTGCACAGGATCGAATGGATCAAGGAGGCCCCGCTCCGCGGCGGTCCTTGGCATGAACTGCGCAATACCTTGCGCGCTGTTTCCATTGCGGGTGCGCGGGCCGACGGCGTTGACCTGAAACCTGCTTTCCTGCCAGATCACGCGGGCGAAGAATTCCACTGGCAGATCGTGGGCGCGAGCGGCAGCTTCGATCATCAGGCACACTGACTCGCGCAGATCCGCGCGCGGACTTGCGTCCCTGCCGGCGGCGGATGATGGCGCCGTCTCTGCATTTTCGCCGCTCGGCGTCGCAGCCTGCCCGGGGGGCATCTCGTCTGGCGTGCGCGCTTGATCCGCTGGTTGCGCGAACGCCACGCCGGCGCTCGCCACGAGCATGGCGAGCACCGCGATGAGATATCGGGGAACGCGCATGAGGAGGCGCCTGCCAACGAGCCACGAAACTTCCGCCGCGACCTATCCTCTATCCGCAAAACGGCGTCGCGTCTCTGCACGCACCCCTGCCCTCGCTCCCTTTCAGGGGAGGTATTATCGAGCTTGCGAAGCGGCCATATGCGATAGCCCTGCCTACCCTGGCGGGTCATGGCTTGTCAGGAGTGGTTGCCCGGCACGCTGTCCAGGGCGCGGCGGATCACGAGGCGAATCTGTGCGTTCGATAAAAAGAGATCGTGATTGATGAGGCCCCAGCCTTGGGCGGAGGCATCGATAACGCGCAACCCCAGCCGTTCGAGCTCCGCCTTTTCCGCAGTCCCCACCCGCGTCATCCCGCCGGCTATCCAGCTCGCCACGGCCAGCGCCCGATCGTTCGCCGCCGTGATGACGGTGATCTTGGGGGCGAGAGGAGGAATTCGCTCCACGGACGATTTGAATACGTCCATGTCGATGTCGGGCGCGGCGAAGATCACCGCACCGATCTTGTCGGTCACCGCAATGCCGTGACGCGCATAGATTTGCCGCAGCGATTCCATGCTCAGCATGGTGCCGACGCTGTGGGCGACCACATGGATGCGGCCCACTTCCGGATTCGCCATGAGCTGCGAGATTACCCGCTCCAGGGCGTCGCGCGACCACATCGCGCTCTCGCGGTCGTAGCCATAGTCGAACAGCTTCGCCTTGGAAGGCCATGAGAAGAGCATGGTCTCGCCGCGAAAGCTGATGCCGTCGGCGAGGCGCGCCGCGTCGAGCGCAGCCGTTTCGAACGTCTGATTGAAGCCGTGAACGTAGAGGAGCACGTCACGCGGTTCGGGAGCGGGCGGCAGCAACTCGCTCATTTTCTGTACCCGCGTCACCGAGTTCGAGCCGCCAATCGCCGAGGCCAATGGCGGAAAGCGAAAAGCGGCTGTCGTCAGGCGGCACCATCGTGGCGCGCGCGAGCGTCAGAGTGGAAGATCGCTCGGCGCCGAACCAAGGCGGTGTACGCACGCCGTCGATGGGCTTGCGCGTGGTCGCAACGAGGAGCGTCGGCTTGCCATAAATCTGGGCGGCGTCGTAGCGCGCTCCGGCAGAAGTGAGCGCGGCACATCCCCCGAGCGACACTGCGAGCGGAACCAGGAACGAAGAGAGCACACCCCGCACCGCGAGGCGGCGGGACATGGCAAACGCGCCAGAGGGCTGACCCGGCGTGTGCGCCCGGTTGATCTCGCGACGATTACGCACGGTTCGCATGCAACGCCCCCGCTCCAGCAGTTGGCTGACGCCGGATCGAGGCGACAACAGGGCGAAATCGCAGAATCGGGCCGACAAAGTTTCGGGTGTGTCCCTGCAACACCTTGCGTTTCGTAGCCCGGATTGCGTCGCAGACGCGCGTAAACGCGCTGGCGGCGCAATCCGGGGTCCATCCCCGGGTTTCGCGTCCCGCTCAACCCGGGCTACGAGGGCTACGTCATTGATGGTGGAGAGGAAAGGTTTGGTGCACTATGCCAGCGGGGTGCGCTGGCAGGAGATTCCATCATGGCTGAGCTGTCGCGGGACGAGGTAATCGAAGTCTTTGGTCCGATCAGTGACGTGATTATTGCGGAAATCATTGCGACCGGAATCAGCAGAGCCGAATTGGTCACTGCCCATGAGCGGGTGGTGATGGATCGCAAAACTCACGATCCAGGCTCTCCGATGCAACCAAGTCCGTTTGCAAGAGTGGTCGATATCCTGGAGCGGTCGCGCGCTCGGGGACTGCTGGGTGAGGCAGGCTCGACGCTGGAGTGATCGGCCGCGGCGAATATGCGCCCCGAGCGGGTGCTCAATGCAGCGTCGCGGGGCTTGGCTTTATTCGGCCGTAGCGGCCAGGAGGCCGGCCATGAGCATGATGACCGTACCGGCCAACCAGAACAATTCAGGAGGAATAATCGAAGTCATGCTCCCCACGAACGAATTCAAAAGAGCCGCTGCTCTACTCTTTAGTCGCCGAACCTGGCCCGCGGTGCATGCGCTGCATCTGGATTCGTGGTTTCTCGGCAACACCCATTAATCATCCCTCCGCCCGCCCGCCTCGAAAGTTGAACCTCCGGGGTGCTCATCCGACTAATCCCCTGGAGTGCAAGAAAAAGTAAACAGGGGCGGCACAATGAGCGAGCGACGGATAACACGGTTAATTGGATTGATCCTGGGCGCAATTTTCGCGTGTGGCCTGGTGCTGAACGCTTTCGCCTTCTAGCCGGCGGCGTGTCCAATGCGTCACTGAAAACAGCGGCGAAAACGGCGCCGTGCGGCTCCTGGCGATCGCCGATCACCTCCGACCTGATCGTCGCGCAATCCACCGCGCTCTCGGAGGTGCGTCTCGATGCCGGGCAAGTCTACTGGCTCGAAGGGCGGCCCCAGGAGCAAGGCCGGTCTGTCGTCGTCGGCATGGGAGAGGACGAGCAGCCGTCAGACATTACCCCGAAGAATTTCAATGTACGCACGCGCGTGCACGAATACGGAGGCGGCGCGTGGACCGTGAAAGATGGCGCGGTCTATTTCTCCAATTTCGCCGACGGCCGCCTTTACCGGCAGGTTCACCGCACGGCGCAGCCTGAGGCGCTCACTCCAGCGCCGCCGAGACCGCAAGCCTGGCGCTACGCCGATGGCGAGATCGACCAGCATCGCAACCGCTGGATCGGCGTGCGCGAGGACCACACGAACCCAGGTGAGCCGGTCAACACCCTCATCGCGATCGATCTTGCCGATCCCGGCGGCGAGCCTGGACGCGTCCTCGTGCACGGCCACGACTTCTTTTGCTCGGCCCGGCTTTCGCCCGACGCAAGCCGTCTGATCTGGCTGGCCTGGGATCATCCCAACATGCCTTGGAACGGCACGACGCTCTACATCGGCGACCTGGACGAGACGGGCGAGCTTGCCGATACCCGCCCGATTGCGGGCGGACCGGATGAATTGATCTTCCAACCGGAGTGGTCACCCGACGGCAGGAACATATTGTTCGTGTCCGACCGCTCGGGCTGGTGGAACCTGTACGCCCTCGGTGTTGAAACGGGCACGGTGCAACCGCTTGCACCTCTGGCAGCGGAGTTCGGAGTGCCCCACTGGGTGTTTGGGACATCCACTTACGCTCTCGCCGGCTCCGACCGGCTCATCTGTAGCTATTCCAGCTCCGGGCTGGGCCGGCTGGCAGTGTTGCACCTGAGCACGGCGAACCTTGAACCCATCGAGACGCCCTTCACCGAGCTCGGATCGGTGCGCGCCGACGGCGATCGTGTCGTGTTTCGTGCCGGCGCACCCGATCACCCCGCCAGCATTGTCGCGCTGGATCTCGCAACTGCCGAGCGCCGCGTGCTCAAGAAATCGACAGACATTCTCGACCGTGGGCAGTCGCCCATCGCAGACTTCCTTACACGGGTAGAGGCGATCGAGTTCCCGACCACTGGTGGTCGCACCGCTTTCGGCCTCTTCTACCCGCCCCATAATCCGAATTACGCGCCCACTGCCGAGGAGAGGCCGCCGCTCCTGGTCAAGTGCCACGGCGGCCCGACCGCCGCGGCATCGAGCACGCTCAACCTCGGCATACAGTATTGGACGAGCCGCGGCATTGCGGTGCTTGACGTGAATTACGGTGGCAGCAGCGGCTTCGGCCGCGCCTATCGCGATCGCCTGCACCTCAGCTGGGGAATTGTGGACGTCGACGATTGTGTCGCAGGCGCGCGTTTTCTCGCCGAGCGAGGGCTTGTGGATGGCAAGCGCTGTGTGATCAGCGGCGGAAGCGCCGGGGGCTACACGACGCTCGCAGCGCTCACGTTCTGCGATTTTTTTCAAGGCGGAGCGAGCTATTACGGTGTCAGCGATGCGGCCGCGCTCGCGCGCGACACGCACAAGTTCGAGTCGCGTTATCTCGATTGGCTGATCGGACCATACCCGCAAGAGGCGGCGCGCTATCGCGAGCGCTCACCCCTTTATCACGCGGAGAGACTGTCAAAGCCGGTGATCTTCTTCCAGGGCGAGGACGACGCTGTCGTGCCGCCGAACCAGGCTGAGGTCATGGTCGAGGCGCTGCGGCAAAAGGGCAACGCCGTCGGCTACTTCCTGTTTTCCGGCGAGCAGCACGGCTTCCGCAACGCCGCCAACATCCAGCGTTGCCTGGATGCGGAGCTCTATTTCTATGCCATCGAGGTGTTTGGGACGGGGCTCATTTTCTAAGACCGGCTTTCGGTGATTTTGAACCAACCTCCCTGCCGTCATGCCCCGCGCATGCGCGGGGCATCCAGTAGCCTCGGCTGCTCGGTTGAATCTCGCTGGCCTTAGGTGCATTCCCACAACGAGCGGTCGTTACTGGATCGCCCGCCTGAAGCGGGCGATGACACGTCACTGCGCGTAGAAGAGCGTCGGCGGTGGACTTCCATTGCCGAGCCGCATGACCCGGACGCGCATTTTCCTGCGCTCGCCTTCCTTGCTCAGGCGTTCTCCCGTCGCCTTGTACGCGGCTTCGTCCTCATCCCTGGCAGCGACGACCCGCCAGCGTTGCTGATCCCATCGCCCATAGCGACACAGCTGGACTTCGTACAATTCCATGATCAATCTCCCCCGATAGTCATGGCTTGGAGCAGCGGTATCTGGACGCTATTTGTGACCAGAGTTCTGGCCGCGGTCCGACAATTGCGCGGATATTTGCCTGCCCGCCCGCGGAACCGCAGCCCGGGTGCGCGCAGCGCGCGACATCCGGGAACCCCGGATTTCGCTTGCCGCTCAATCCGGGCTACAGACTTGTTTCAGTCGCGGGCCACATCCGCCGGACGGACGAGACGGACCACCAGCTAGGCCTTCATCGCCGCGAGCACCCGTTCCGGCAGCAATGGAGAGTGCCGCACGCGTGCGCCGGTGAGTGCGGCGACAGCATTGCTGATCGCAGGTCCAACCAACGGCGTTGCCATCTGTCCGACGCCTGTCGGGTGATTGTCGGTGGCGATCACCTCGACATGGATCTCCGGAACGTCGCGGTTGCGCATGACGGTGTAGTCATAGAAGTTGGATTCCTGCACCTCGCCATTCCTGATGGAGATTCGTTCGGTGAGCGCGAGCCCGAGGCCGTAGACCACGCTGCTCTCCGTCTGCGCAATGACGTTGTCGGGCTGCACCGCGACACCCTGATCGATAGCTACCCAGAAATTGGACACGCGGATCTGTCCGGTTGTTCGCTCAACCAAAACCTCGGCCACACCGGCAATGAACGTTCCGGAATAGTCGATGTAGGCCAGGCCCAGGCCGCGGTCGGCACGCTTGCGCTCCCATTGCGCCATCGCGGCGACGGTTTCGACGGTTTTGCGAGCGCGCGGCGCATTCTTAAGCAGCTCGAGCCGCCATGCCAGCGGGTCGATGCCTCGATTATGCGCGATCTCGTCGATGAATATCTCCGTCGCAAATTTATTGGCGACAAAGCCGATCCCACGCAGCGCCACGACTCTGATGCCGGTATCGATGGGAAAATGCTCTGCCAGCCGATTGGGGATTGCGTAGCTCGGGATGTCGGCACCGGCGAGCGAGATCACGTCGCGCTGCTTCCAAGGGCCGTTGTACTTCAGCGGGTCCTGGAACTTGCCGGTATTGTCGGTGGCGTAGCGGTGATGCCAGGCGACCGGGCTTCCATTGGCACCGAAACCGGCGCGCAGAACGTGCACTGACAGCGGCCGGAAGCGGCCGTTGTGAACGTCGTCCTCGCGCGTCCACATGACCTTGACCGGCCGCTTCATTTCCTTGGACAGCAACACGGCATCGACCACGAATTCCTGGTCGCGATTGCCCCGGCGTCCAAAGCCGCCGCCCATCAACATGTCATGGAGCACGACCTTGTCGGTGGGAATGCCGAGTGCCTTGGCCGTAGCGTCCACCGCCATCGGCTGGCTTTGCGTGCCGCACCAGATCTCGGCGGCATCGCCGGCTGGCGACACCGAGGCCAGCGCGTTCAACGGCTCCATCTGCGCGTGATAGGCATAGTCGCAGCGATACTCTGCTTCCATCACGGTGGCGGCCTGGGCGAACGCCCCCGGCGCGTCGCCGAGCTTCTCTCCAATCTCGACCGGGTTGGCTACGCTGCCGCGGGCGACTGCGGTGTAGGTCGCGAATGCCTTGTCGCTGTCAAAGCCGTGCGCCTTGCCGGTTTGCGACCAGGTGACGGCGAGGGCATTCTTGGCGGCAAAGGCAGCCCAGGGCGTCTGCGCCGCGACGCCGACCCCGAACGGGAACCTGACGATCCTGACAACGCCGGGGATCGCCAGCGCCTTCGTGTCGTCGACTTTTTCCGGGCTGCTCCCTTCGACCGGAGCACGCAGGATTGCCCCGTAAAGCATGTCCGGGACCTGCACATCGATGCTGTAGCGTGCCGAGCCATTGACCTTGCCGGGCAACTCGGAACGCATCACATCCTTACCGATGAGCCTGAATTGGCCGGGCTGCTTGAGTTGCTCAGGCTTGATCTCAGGCGCCTTTTTCGGCACCGAGGCAAAGGCCGCAATTTCGCCGTAGCCTATTCGCCGTCCCGACTTGAGATGGACGACCACGCTCGGCTCGGTCGTCAATTCTTCCACCGGCACGCTCCAGTGGCGTGCGACATTATCGAGCAGCACGTGCCGTACCTGCGCCCCGAATTGCCGCAGCACCTTGTAATATCCAGTGACCGTCGCGCTGCCGGCCGTATACATCGATCCGTAGAAGCCGGGATTGCCATAGACTGATTCATTTGGCGGAGCCGGCACGATCCGGACCTTGCTCCAATCCGCATCGAGCTCTTCGGCGACGATCAAGGGCAGCGAAGTGGTCGACCCCTGGCCCATTTCGGTTGCCGGCGAGATGATGGCAATAGTGCCGTCGCTCGCGATCGTAACCCAGGGATTCATGACGGTGCCGGCATTGCCGGCCGCCGCCTGAGCCGCGCCGCTCCGGACAAGCGCGCCGGTCTCGACCAACCCAAGCGAGAATCCGAACGTCAAGCCGGCGGCGCCGACCATGAAGCCACGCCGGTTGATGGATCGCTGTGCGTCTCGATGGCCTTGCTGCAGAGCGGTCATGATCAGGCCTCCCGCGATGCGCGTTGGATCGCCCGCACAATGCGCGGGTAGGTCCCACAACGGCAGATGTTTGCGCTCATGTGCTCCACGATCTCATCGCGCGAGGGCTTTGGGTTCTTCGCCAGCAAGGCTGCGGCGCTCATGATCTGCCCGGACTGACAATAGCCGCATTGCGGCACATTTTCCGCGAGCCACGCCTTCTGCAGCGGATGCGACGAGCTGGCTGACAGGCCTTCGATAGTCGTCACCCGACGACCAGAAACCTCTGACAGTTGGACCTGACAGGAGAATGCACGCTCGCCGTCAATGTGGACCATGCACGCGCCACAGAGACCCGTACCACAGCCGAACTTGGTTCCGGTGAGCTTCATCTGCTCGCGGATGACCCACAGCAGTGGTGTTGCCGCCGGCGCGTCAGCCGTAACCGAAGCGCCGTTCACGTTGAATGTGACCGCCATAGCCGCCTCCTGTCGCGTTCAAATCACCGGGTTCCAGGCTGCCGGCGTAAGTCGATAGCCGCTGCCGGCCTTCTCGATATAGCCCAATCCCGGGAACGGGAAATGATAGCCGGATACGAGCATGTTGTCGGTCGATGCCATGTCGTAGACGCGCCTGCGCGTGAGCACGGCCTTCTCGGGTTCGCTGTCGAACATGACCTGCCAATCCGGATTGCGCAGGAACAGGTCTGGTACGTTGGTCACGTCGCCCTGGAAAAACAGCCTCCCGGACCCTGACGCGATGACGAAAGAAGAGTGACCCGGCGTGTGACCGGCAGTCTCGACCGACGTGATGCCGGGAGCGACCTCCTTGCCCCAATCGAAGCGCGTCACCCTGTCCGCGAGATTGGAGAATATCTTGCGGTTGAAGCCAAACGACGCCTTTTGGAACCCTTCCGGCGCACGGCTCATATTGTCGTCGCTCATCCAGTACGCCCAGTCCACGGCCGGCACCTTGATTTCGGCGTTGGGAAAGGCGAGCGAGCCATCGGCATTCTTCAGCCCGAGGATATGGTCGCCGTGAAGGTGCGAGATGAGGACGATGTCGATTGTCTTCGGGTCAATGCCGGCGGCGGCCAGGGTGGCTGGCAGCAGCCCGACGGTCGGACCTAGTCCGGGGCCGTAACCGGTATCGATCAGCACGAGCGACGCGCCGGTGTTTACCACCATCGGATTAAACGGCGCGATGACGCTGCCCTTCGGCATGTGGGCGGCTTCGGCGGCCGCGAGCACCACTTCATTGCTCACGTTGCGCACGAACTGGGGCGGGAGCGGAATAGCGCGCGCGCCATCGCTCACAACAGTGATCTCGAATTCACCAAGCTTGAAGCGATAAAAATTGGGCGCCTGCTTGCCGGCAGGCGGCGCAGCAGCGTGACCGGGTGTTGCAATGAGCGGCGTGAACGCGGTTGCGGCCAGCGCGGCGGCCGAGCCGGCGAGGATGTTGCGGCGGGTCGGTTGGCTCATGTTGTCCTCCTGAGAAAGCGCATGGCTTGCACGCCATCACGTCGGCGGGGTTATCACGATGCTAACTCGCTCGCCCGCGGGAGAAAAGACGGACGTCAGCTGGCGAAGTGGCGCACTTCCCTCTGCGCCGACCAGCTAAGACCCCCAAGCGCGTGGCAAACCGTCGGTGGCTAGGCGGCCGACCGAACGTCGATCTTGACCTTGAGACCCGCGCGCGTTGCCAAGGTCATCAGGGCGTCGAGGAAAAACTTGTTGATCTTCCCATGCAGCAAGTCATTAAGGCGAGGCTGAGTGATGCCGAGCCTGCGCGCGGCCTGTGCCTGCGTCGTGTTCCAGCTGCGCACCTTGTCCTTGATGGCAATCATGACATTCGATCGCATCGTCATTGTTGCTGCGTCTTCGGGATTGTCCTCGAGAGCATTCCAAGCCGAACGCGCCAATCACGGCCCCGGTCCCGATCGCCCCCAGCAGAATTCCGTAAAGCTCTGGTCCGCCCACAATTTGTTGACGCGCAACGAGCGGAAGCAGTGCCCAATAGGCGCTTCCGACGAGGAAAAAACCAACGGCACGTATCATCGTAGCCCGCAGGCGCCGGTTATGCCTGGCGTAGCGAACCCCGGCCACGATCGCATTGCTGATGCCTTCGGCGGGCAGACGCTGACCGCGCGTTTGCGGGGGACGCCACCACCACAGCGCACCCACCACTCCCAGATTGCTGGTGGCGTTGAGCCAGAACGGCGCGGCTATGCCGAAAGCGGCGATGATTGCTCCTCCAAGTGCCGGACCGATCGCACGGCTGATGTTAAAACCGACGCTATTCGCCGAAACGGCAGGTGCGAGGTCCTCCTTGGGAACGAGCGATGGCACGATCGCCTGCCAGCCGGGAGCGCTCAAGGCCCCTCCGACACCTATCAAGAAGGCAAACAGCAACAAAATGCGAGGCGTGACGAGGTCGAGCGAGACGAATCCGGCGAACAGCGGGGAGACCGCCGTGACCGCTACTTCCATTATCAGGAGGAATATTCTCCTGTCGGCGATATCCGCGAGCGCTCCCGCCGGGATCGCCAGCAGGAATATGGGCAGCGTGGTTGCAACCTGAACCAATGAGACGGTCAGCGGATCGGGATCGAGTCTGCTCATCAGCCAACCGGATGCTGCGTTGTACATCCAGGTGCCGACGTTTGCGATGACGAGCGCGACCCAGACCACTGTAAAAGCCGTGTGACGGAACGGAGCCCATGCGGAATGCTCCTGCTCTGTCGGACGCGCCGCCTGCCTCGTGCTCTCAGTCATTCTTTGGTGATTGATCAACGTGTCTGCTGGTCCGGCAACGTTATGCCCGACGGCCCCTGGGGACGAGCGCGACCGAGGCCCGGGTGCGCCGGCAGCTGCGTGATCGGGCGCTCCGCCGTCATGTCCTTTGCAGGATCGAAGACGCAGCCGATCCGGGCGGCAATGGCGCTCGCAGACACATTTGTCCCGCCGGCCACAGCGACCGCGGTCTCGACCGACATGCCGGGCCGCGCGAGCTCCGCGTTGGGCTCGCGCGCATTGAAACGGATGCGCGCGGTTCCGGGGGGCCGCGGCAGAGGCTTGGAAGCGATATGACTCATTCCCATCGGGAATAAGCCCGGCCGCTGTGGTTCACCCACGTTCGCCCGAGGTTTGCATCGGGTTAGACGTCGAGCCGCAGGGATCGATGCTTCGGATGAAGTGCGGGAGCACTGTTGCCTGCGGCAAATGGCTTCGAACCAGCGACAGCTGTGCTCTGTGGACTTATCACTTCTCGGACAAAGCTCACAAAAGCTCGTGTTTTCGAGCTAGCCGCCCGGCCGGCCGGGAATATCGCCCAGATCGCGGAAGCGGGTAACTCCCAGTCCCGCAGCACCTCCTTAACCGTCCCATCTGCGACCTCAGGCGTGAACATCCATTCCGTGCCGACGGCAATTCCCGCGCCGGAGAGGACGGCCGCGCGTACGCCCTCGGCGGCACTGACCCGCAACCGTCCCTTGAGCGTGACTACAACTTCCTCGCCGTTGCGGCTGAAATGCCAGACCGCACCGCCCCGGCCACTTTCTTCTTTCTGATCATAGATCACCGCTTCGTGCGCGGCGAGGTCGCCGGGTTCTTTGGGTTCACCAGCGCGCGCGAAATAGGCTGTCGTTCCGAACACCCCGCGCCGCCCATTCACGATACGCTGCGCTGTCAGGCTGGAGTCAGCGAGGTGCCCCATGCAGAGTCCAACATCGATGCCTTCCTGTATCAGGTTGACGTTGCGGTTCTTCGAGCACGACATCCATCTCGAGCTCCGGATGCCGCGCCAGAAACTGGAGTATACGTGGGATCAGGTGAATGCGCGCGAACGTGACCATCGCGCTGACGCGCAGCTTGCCGGTGAGGCTGCGGTCCGCACCACGCGCAGCCACTTCCGCCTCGTCGGCTTCTTCGATCGTTCGCCGCGCCCGTTCATAGTAGTTGAGACCTGCTTCTGTCGCTGTCAGCCCTCGGGTCGTACGCACCAGCAGCTTGACGCCGAGCCGCTCCTCCAATTGGGCTATCAACTTGGAGACGGCCGGCTGGCCCACGTTGAGTCTGCGCGCAGCCGCAGAAAACGAGCCGCTGTCGACCACGGCCAGGAACGTTTCCATCGCCGCCAGCCGATCCATGCTCTCTCTCCACGGCGATGAACTGAACTCCGCGCGGGTAAGGCGCAGCGACCGTCTGTGTGGCCATGCCGGGCCGGAACATCATCAATAGCGTGATGGGCTTGCTTGGTAAACGGCATCAAGCAGCACGCAGTTAAGTACTGAGCTCATTCCGGTCAGGAATGAATCTTATGAGATCGAGACTGCTACCCCGCTCCCCATCTTCCGCTCTAGGTCATTCTCGAAATGAGCAGACGAGGTTTCGCAAGACGCAGATGGAAGGGTGTCTACGATGTGGCCAAAACCTTTGAGCATTCTGGCAAGCGCCTCGCTGCTGGTGTTCTCGAGCGTGGCTCCGCAGGCCGCCGAACACGTATTTACGGTTCGCGATCAGAACGTCTCATTGGCGAACCTTCTGAAGCTTTCCAACGGCAAGACCGCATCGGTGACGCTCGGAGCCGTTCTCTACGTCGTCCACACCAACCGAGGACCCGTGTTCACTTCCGGTCAGCCGGACCGCGGCGAGGGTCTCGATGCCTTGGCCGAAGATGGACCGGCTGCCCCCTGGCAAAATCACTGGAGGGAACGCCTGGCATCGTCCATGTCGGGTTTGCCGACACTCCGGTCGCAGCCGGCGGTTCGCGACCGCTCCGATCGGGGGAGGCTTTCGAGTTTAAGGTCAGGTTCTCCGAGTCACCATTACGGTCGGCCCGACGGCGCTGCGCTGAACCGGCTAGTTCGGCACCGAGCGAGGTGCGCGGCGCACCACTGGGATATACCGGCCGTCAATTAACGATCTGGTGCTTCAAGAGATGTTGACCAGATGAGACAGCCAACTGAGGAGAACTCCATGCAAACACTTCAAGCTGACTACTTTGCCGCGTATCGCCATTTGAAACTGTCGCGTGACGCCAAAGGTGTGCTGGTTGCCGAGTTCCATAGCGACGGCGGCCCGTACATCATGAACGCGCAAGGACACACGGAGTTTGTCGATGCCTTTCACAGAATCGGACAAGACCGAGCGAACAAGATTGTCATCATGACAGGCGCGGGTGGGAATTTCATTGGTGACGTAGACTGGCCATCGTTCGGAGATGTCGCCGATCCGGGCGTCTGGAGCAGAATTCACGACGAAGGCGTCCAGACTTTGGAGAACATTGCGAACATCCGCGTTCCGGTGATCGCGGCCGTCGAGGGACGCGCCCATATCCACTCGGACTACGCGCTCCTCGCTAATGTCATCGTGGCGGCTGAAGGTGCGACATTCCAGGACGTCGGCCACTTTGCCGTGGGAGTTACGCCGGGTGACGGGATCTTTACAACATGGAGTTATCGGGCTGGAGCAGGTCGAGCCGAGGCATTCCTGCTCAACCCACAGCCGCTGCCGGCGCGCAGCGCATACGAATGGGGAGTCGTTGCAGAGGTAGTACCGAACGGCAAGGCAGTGGCACGCGCTCGGGAACTGGCCGATTTGTACTTGCAGGCTCCGGAAGTGACGCGCCGGAATACGCGCATTCACTTCATTCAACCACTGAAGGAGCGCATCGTGCGGGAAGTCGGTTACGGACTATCGCTCGAAGGAGCGTCATCGGCCGACGTGGCAAAATCGAAGCAATCGAAGAGTGCAGCTGTCACTTAGAGAGGTAAGAGGTCATCCCATGCACTCCAGACCCAAGCACCTAGGAGGATCGTATGTCTTGGAACACAGGATTGGCCAGGATTGGCGCAGTATTGTATGTGCTCTGGGGACTGGTGCATTACAATGCCGCATACGGCGTTTATCAGCTCGCACAATCTACCCCGCTTACGATAGAGCATGGCCGGCTGGAGCAACTAGCTTTTTATCTTGTCTCGTTTGCAACCGCGGGCATCGTCCTTGCGACGCTCAATTGGCGCAACAGCCCCCTGGGCTTTTGGTGCAACGCAGTAGTCATCGGCATCGGCGATATTCCCTTCATCCTGTTCGTATTAGTTCCGGGTTACGTGCCAGTGTGGCCCGGGATCCTGGGTCCAGTTCTGTGGATCGCAGCCTTGGCCTGCACCGCAATCGCTCAGGTGCCGATGTCCGGCACAATCGGAAGGCTCGCTGGAGCGAAACTCGCAAAGTGAAAATGCTGACCACGGACGCGCGCCACGCCGTCGCGTACGGCGCCTCTGTCCGCGCCTTGAATAAGTTGTGTCGTGTCCTCGCGAGCATGATCTGTTCCAGCTCAAAGTCTTCAGGTTAGAAGAACGATGCACTCATCTCCCAACGACGCACGTTGATGAAAAAGATCGGATCTCCTGTCATTTGGCCATTGGACTCATTCACCCCGGTCGAAAACGCGATCGGCTTCTGACGCCCCCGCGTGATCGGCATTGCGAAGGTGACAAACGAGGTCGAAATGAGCGACGCCATGAAACCCGGTTTTGCCGGCAGCGCGAGCAGGACGAGCGGCGCGGCTGCGGCCGGCGCGCGCAGCGAACTCCTCTCGGTAAACCTGACTGTCAACGGCCAGGCTCGCACGATCAGGATTGAACCGCGCATGACGCTGCTTGATGCGTTGCGCGAAGAGCTGGCGCTCACCGGCACCAAGAAGAGTTGCGACCGCGGCGAGTGCGGAGCTTGCACCGTTCACGTCGATGGCCGCCGCATCCTTTCCTGCATGACGCTGGCAGCGATGCAGGAAGGCAAACACGTCACCACCATCGAAGGACTGGAGCGGGACGGAAAGCTCCACCCGCTACAGGCCGCATTCATCGAACATGACGGATTCCAATGTGGCTTCTGCACCTCCGGACAAATCATGTCAGGTGTTGCCGTGATCGAAGAGGCAAAAGCTGGCTGGCCGAGCGCCGCCACACCCGACGTGCGGAAGCCGTTCACAGTCGCGGACCTGTCCCACGCGGAAATTCGTGAGCGGATGAGCGGCAATCTGTGCCGCTGCGCTTGCTATCCAAACATTGTCGCGGCGGTCGCTGACGTAGCTCCGACGGGCTGACACATGCATCCGTTTGCCGTTTCGAGAGTGAACGATGTAGCCCAAGCGGTGACAGTCCACGCTCGCGACCCTCACGTGGCTTTCATCGCCGGCGGGACCGACCTGATCGGTTTGATGAAAGATCGTGCAGCGCTTCCAGAGCATCTCCTGGATATCAACGGCTTGTCCGACATCGACCGCATCGAGCCGCTGCCCGGAGATGGCCTGCGCATCGGCGCGCTCACGCGCATGAGCGACGTGGCGGCCAACCTGGGGGTGCGAAGGCGATTTCCTATGATTGCCGAGGCGCTGCTGTCGGGAGCATCCGGACAGTTGCGCAACATGGCTTCGATCGGTGGCAACATCATGCAGCGCACTCGCTGCGCGTATTTCCGCGACGAGGATGATGGCCGCTGCAACAAGCGGCGACCGGAATCCGGCTGCGCGGCGCTTCACGGGCTAAATCGCAATCACGCGATTTTTGGATGGTCAGAATTCTGCGTGGCGACGAACCCGTCCGATCTTGCAGTGGCGCTCGCAGCCATGGACGCGATCGTTATCGTCCAGGGGTCAACAGGCGAACGACGGCTCGCGTTCACCGATTTTCATCGCCTACCGGGCACCACGCCCGAGCGTGACAATGCCCTCGATCGGGGCGATCTGATCGTGGCCATCGAACTGCCCGGGTGCGTGGAGGCGCGCGGGTCTCATTACCTCAAGGTCCGCGATCGCGAATCCTATGAATTTGCGCTGCTATCTGCAGCGGCGGCGGTAGCGACCGACGGCAGCCACATTCGTTCCGTCCGGCTGGCGATGGGCGGCGTTGCGCACAAGCCGTGGCGGCTCACCGCGGCCGAGACGGCGTTGCGCGGGATTTGCCTCGACGATACCGCCGGCCTGAAGTCGGCGATCGCCACGTCATTCACCGATGCTCGCCCGCTCGCTCACAATAGCTTCAAGGTCGAGTTGGCGCAGCGCATTGCCCTGCGCGCATTGCAGACCGCGGGAGCACGCACATGAATGTCGTCGGACAACCGATCTCGCGCGTGGACGGGCGCCTCAAGGTGACCGGCGCCGCACGCTATACAGCGGACATTGCGCTTGCCAGTGCTGTGCATGCTGCGATCGTCCACAGCACGATTGCGAATGGCCGCACGTTGTCAATCGACACTACGAACGCGGAGAGGGCGCCCGGTGTGCTGACGGTCCTCACGCATTGCAATATGCCGCGCATGAATCCGACTCCCAAGCCCTGGAGCCATCTGCATCCACACGGACAGGGTTACCTTCCGGTCCAGGACGACCGCATCCACTACGCCGGCCAGCCGATTGCGTTGATCATCGCCGACAGTCTCGACCGAGCAACTTATGCCGGCACCCTCATCAAGGTCGAATACCAGGGGCATCCGCCTGCGCTGTTCGATCTGCGAACAGCGAAGGAGGACTCCGTTGATCCTCCGCAATTCTTATGGCCGGTGGCGTCATCGGTCGGCGATGCGGAGAATGCAATCGCGGGCGCACCCATCACGATCGAGCAGACCTACACCACGTCCGACCGGCATCACAACCAGATGGAGCCGCATGCGACGACAGCGGTCTGGGATAGCGACGGCACGCTCACGCTTTTTGAAACGACCCAGCACATCTTCGGCACCAAGGAGCTCGTGTCAATCGTGCTTGGCATTCCACTGGAAAAGATCAACGTTGTATCCCGGTTTCTCGGTGGCGGGTTCGGCGGCAAGGGCTACGTCTGGCCGCATACGCTGTTGGCGGCGCTCGCCGCGAGGGTTCTGAACCGCCCGGTACGCCTGCAGCTCACCCGCGCGCAGATGTATTCGATGGCCGGGCATCAACCGGCGACCATCCAGACCATCGCACTAGGCGCAAACAACAATGGCAAGCTCTTGGGCATTCGCCACGACAGCATTTCGCCGACAGCGGTATTCGACAACTATATCGAATACGCAGCGCTCTCCACACGACATCTATGGGGTGTAACCGGAGGCATCTCGACCAATCACAAGGTGGTGCATGTGAATTGTAACACGCCCACTGCGATGCGCTCTCCGCATGAGGCGCTTGGACACTTTGCGCTTGAGAGCGCGATGGACGAACTCGCTTGCGCGACCGGCAGTGATCCGGTGGCGCTACGGCTAATCAACGATACCGAGACCGACCCGCTCAGCGGACGGCCGTTCTCGACGCGCGCGATGCACAAATGCCTGACGGAGGGCGCAGTGCGCTTTGGCTGGGAAAGACGGACGCCTGAGCCGGGCTCCATGCGAGATGGCCGGTACTTGATCGGACAGGGGATGGCAGCGGCGATCTACACCCACTGGCGCTGGCCCGCAAAGGCGCGTGTCATGCTCAACGTCGACGGTTCGGCGACCGTCGAGGCCGGGATGCACGACATCGGCACCGGTACCTACACGGTGATGCAGCAGGTCGCCGCCGACGCTCTCGGTCTTGCGCCTGATAAGGTGATCGTGCGATTGGGCGACACGAGATTGCCCACATCACACCCCGCCATCGGCTCTGCGACCATGGCCAATGCGGGCGCGTCCGTCCTGCTGGCGGCGAAAACTGCCCGCGACAAGGCACTCGCGCTCGCGCTGACTGGGCCTGATGCACCGTTCCCTGGCGCTGATGCACAAAACGTGGTGATTGCTGATGGCAGCCTGCGGCTGGAAAACAGGAACCTGAATATCAGCTATTCCGAGCTCCTGGCGCGCAATCAACTTTCCTCGCTCACCGGCGAAGCGGATTACAATCCGATTGAAGAGGCGAACGGACCGAAGGCCGTCTTCAGTTTCTCCGCCGTATTTGCCGAAGTACGCATCGACGTCGAGCTTGGGCTCGTGCGTCTGAACCGCTTCCTAGGAGCCTACGATGCGGGACGGATCATCAACCCGAAAACAGCGCGCAGCCAAGCGATAGGAGGCATCATCTGGGGTGTCGGACAAGCGTTGCTTGAGGAATCTGAAACCGATCCGGTGACCGGCCGCTTTCTAAATCGAAATTACTCCGGCTATCTCGTGCCGACGAACGCCGACATACCTGAGCTCGACGTCTTATTCGTGGGAGATTTTGACGAGGAAGCAAGCCCGCTAGGGGCAAAGGGCTTGGGTGAGCTCACCGCGGTGTCAGTGGCGCCCGCCATTGCGAATGCTGTGTATCACGCGACTGGCAAGAGAGTGAGGAGTTTACCGATAACAATTGAAAAACTGTTGTGAAGCTCGACTAGGCTCGGCGTGGGTTCATCGGCAGCACGTCGTTTGCTGCACCTGCTCAGGTCTGGAATTGGCACATGGCCGCCATTCGATCTCCTCACGATTTTGGTCCGCAATCAGACCATTGCGACGCGGCTTGCTGGTCGATCACCTCGCCCGCAACCCATTGGCCGGCGATCTGATCCCCGGCACGGGCGGAGTACGCAAGCTGCGCTGGGCCATGGAGGGGGACGCGGCAAGCGTGGCGGCGCGCATGTGGTCTACTACTACCACAGCGACGCCATGCCGATTTTTGCTCTGACCGCCTATGCCAAGAACGAGCGAGCGGAGATCAGCCAAGCCGACCGCAATGATTTTCGTCGCCTTACTGCTTTGCTGGTCGAGCGTTACGCCAGGAGAACACGATGATACAAGGCAAGGACGAGCAAGGTGGCTGACAGCATCCGGCGCGGGCTGAAGGAGGCGCTGGCCTACGCTGAGGGAGCAGCAGACGCGAGCCGCTACAGCGTCCGCATCCCGAAGGATATCGACGTTAAGGCGATCCGGGCAAAGCTCGATATGACCCAGGAGGAGTTCGCCGGGCGGTTCGGGTTCAGCATCAATACGCTGCGCCATTGGGAACAGGGCCGCCGCGTGCCCGAGGGGCCGACCCGCGCCTATCTCCTCGTCATCGACCGCAACCCCAAGGCCGTCCAGAAGGCGTTGAGGGCGGCATGACAGCGACGTTCCGCTTCGCGCCGTTCAATCTGGCGGAAGGGGTGTCCGTATTTGCGATGTCCCGGCAAGTCCAGTCTCGTCCACTGGTATCGCTTTTTCCTCTGGATAACTAACACCTTCAGTCTAGTAGGTTCTCAAGCCGTCCAGCATAATCCGCCTCGCGCCCCTGGGTAGGGTCGGGGGTAGAGGGACGGCGGATGCATCGGGATTCGAACCAACTCACTGCGATCGAGGTGGCCAAGAAGAAAAAGCCTGGTCGCTACGGCGACGGCGGCGGGCTTGTGTTGCAGGTTTCCAAGTGGGGCACGAAGGCTTGGCTCTTTCGCTTCGAGCGCGAGGGTCGCGAGCGCCAGATGGGGCTCGGCCCGCTTTCCACTATTTCTCTCGCCGATGCGCGGCGCAAAGCGAATGAAGCACGGAAGCTGCTGCTCGATGGCGTCAACCCGATAGCGGCCCGCAAAAAGTCCATCACCCGCGCCCGCGTGGCAACCGCGCGCGGAACGACATTCAAGCAATGCGCTGAAAAGTACATCGCAGCGCACGAAGCAGGCTGGCGGAACGAAAAGCACCGTGGGCAATGGAAATCAACGCTGGCGAGCTACGCCTATCCGGCAATCGGTGACCTGCCTGTTTCATCGATCGATACGGCGCTCGTCGTCAAGATCATCGAGCCGATTTGGACGCAAAAGTCCGAAACCGCGTCGCGCCTCCGCGGTCGGATTGAAAGCGTGCTGGATTGGGCAACTGTCCGCGACTTTAGGATCGGTGAGAACCCCGCACGTTGGCGTGGCCACCTCGACAAGCTCTTGCCGGCGCGCGGTGCCGTCAGGACCGTCAAGCACCATGCCGCAATTCCCTACCCTGACATGCCAGCGTTTATGACGGAGCTGCGCGATCGCGACGGCATCTCAGCGCGGGCGCTAGAATGGACGATCCTAACCGCTGTGCGGACAAGCGAGGCAATCAGCGCTCGCTGGTCAGAGATCGATCACAGCTCAAAATCCTGGACCATACCCACCGAGCGAATGAAGGCCCGGCGTGAGCATCGGATCCCGCTTTCCCCGCGCGCGCTTGAAATCCTATCCCTGCTGCCGCGCGAGGACGCCTTCATCTTTCCGGGCGCTCGCAAGGGGGTGCCGCTCAGCAACATGGCGATGCTCGAGCTGATGCGGGGAATGAAGCCGGGCTACGTCCCACACGGGTGCCGCAGTACATTTCGGGATTGGGCCGCAGAGACAACGAGCTATCCAAATCACGTCGTCGAAATGGCGCTGGCGCATGTCGTCGGCAACAAGGTGGAAGCAGCCTATCGACGCGGTGACCTGTTCGAGAAGCGCCGGCGACTCATGAGTGACTGGGCAAAATATTGCAGCCGGCCGGCGGCCGCGAGTGCGACCACGGTTTCGAATGTCCTCGTGCTCGGACGCCAATGAAATCCGCATCAAGACGCAATCTTGCTCCGCGCGTAATCGCTAAACGGCGAGCGCCCACAGTACCTAAGGAGACGCGCCACAAGCATCTGCCGGAAGAAAGTGGATTGCCAGCTCTGGATGCGCCACTAGGAACTTACGCGATCGATCAAGTGGTAGAAGAATTCCAGGTGAGTGGAGTTTTCCAGAGTGAGCGAGGAATCATCCAAGACAAAAGGGTCTCGGTGTATGTCGCGGGGGAAATGGCGCTCGTTAGTGCTAAGGGTACACTTGAGCGCGAGCCGAAATACCGGCATAGCACGCATCGTTTTCTTGAAGATCTCAAACTGATCGATCATCTGATCCAGCGAAACCAAAGGCTCGATCCACACTGGATATCAATGTCGACGTGGTCGTCTTCGGAAGCAACCAAGCGAATACAACAAAGTCTTGAAGCCTTGCAGCCACAAATACAAGCATATCTGCGCAGCCACAGACTAATAAAGCAAAATAGGCGCAATCACGATCCGCTCTCTTCCTCATTCATAATGGAGCTGTTTGAAGGATTGTGGTGCAAATTGCGGCACGGTCCACATGCGCAAGACTTCAGCAAACATCATATCCTTTCAACCGAAGATCGTTCTCGCTTTGCCCGAGTTCTTGCTGCTGCGTGGAAGGACCTAGGTTTTCCCACAACCGATCACCGTGGGCACTCTCACGAGCCCCTTGAAGACTGGTTTGTCGATCGCCTCCGGAAGGGGAAGCAATTCATAAGCTTCACTCATGACGATTTTGAGCTACTTGCGCATGGGGATAGGCTGCCCCTGCTGACTTGGGCGGTAGACGATAAGGTAACCAGTGAGCCGGTGCGCGCCAAACTCAAGATTTTGCTTTCAGAATTGCTGCATGAATTGCACGGGGACTCTCGGAATTTAAGCCCTGACGATTTAGCGGGAAATTCCGGGGACACATAGGCGAGAGAAACGTATAGCAAGCCCCATTCTGGTGCTGGCCAGGGCCGTTCCGAGAAGTGGCTGCTGCGTGGAAGGACCTGGGTTTTCCCACAACCGATCACCGTGGGCACTCTCACGAGCCCCTTGAAAACTGGTTTGTCGATCGCCTCCGGAAGGGGAAGCAATTCATAAGCTTCACTCATGACGATTTTGAGCTACTTGCGCATGAGGATAGGCTGCTCCTGCTGACTTGGGCGGTAGACGATAAGGTAACCAGTGAGCCGGTGCGCGCCAAACTCAAGATTTTGCTTTCAGAATTGCTGCATGAATTGCACGGGGACTCTCGGAATTTAAGCCCTGACGATTTAGCGGGAAATTCCGGGGACACATAGGCGAGAGAAACGTATAGCAAGCCCCATTCTGGTGCTGGCCAGGGCCGTTCAATGGGTGCGAGCATGGTCCGAAGAATTCTTCGCCGTCGAGAAGTGGAGAACGTCACCGGCAAGCCGCGCAGCTCGATATATGCGGGCATAGCCGCGGGCACGTTTCCAAAACCCATCCCACTCGGCGAGAAAGCCGTGGGCTGGCTCGAAGACGAAATTATTCAGTGGCAAAAGGACCGTATCGCGGAACGTGACCGCCCGACTAGGCACGCGCTCGGCCGCGCCACGGAGGTTCGAACAACGAGGCGCAGCACTTCGAGGTCCAGCGGATCGTGAGCGCGGAGCGCATTGCTCGCGTGCTCAGCGGCGCGCGCACCGCTGACGGTGGATTTATTTGCCGGTGCCCTGTGCCGACGCACGGCTCCGGCAGAGGCGATCGCAGACCATCCCTGTCGATAAGAGACGGCCATAGCCGCCTGCTCGTGAACTGTTTCAGCGGTTGTGATGTGCGAGACGTACTGGCGGAGCTGCACCGCATGGATCTTCTACAAGCAAGAGATGAAAACGATGACCCATTGACAAACAGTGAGTGGCCCTATTCCGCGAAACGCATCCACAAAAACAAAGCACTTGCTAGCAGTGCCAGCCCGTCGAAAAGGGCTCAGCATAGGGTGGAGGGCACCAAGGACGATTACAAACGACGGCAGCACGAAAAAGCCGAGTGGCTGTGGTCGCAACGTAGGCCCATCATCGGCACCGTCGCGGAGCGCTATTTGTGCGCTCGTGGATATTACGGTCCGATACCACAGACAATCGCATTTTTGCCGGCACGCGACCCTTACCCACCGGCATTGATCGCGGCCTTCGGCATGCCGGAGGAACCTGAGCCGACCATTCTTGCAGCACCTCGTGACGTCAGTGCCGTTCACCTCACACGCCTGAAACCGGACGGCTCAGACCGTGAGCGCGGGTCGGACGCGAAAATCATGATCGGTGGTTTAGTTGGCGGCCCGATTGTTCTGGCGCCGGTGAACGATTTGCTGGGATTGGCCATCACGGAGGGAATTGAGGACGCGCTATCGGTACACGTTGCGACCGGGCTAGGCGTATGGGCCGCGGCTTCGGCCAGCCGCATGCCCGCACTCGGCGACACGGTGCCCTCCTACGTCGAGACGGTCACCATCTTCGCGCATCCGGACAAGGTCGGTCAGGACAAGGCCCGCGAACTCGCGAGCAAGCTTCACGGGAGGGGTCTCGAGGTTTTTGTTGAAGGTATCGCGCCATGAAACACGACATCAACGACACCCTCCGCACCGATGGTGCCGACGCGGTTCGTGCCCGGCATGATAAGGCGCACAGGTATGGTAGCGGCCCAAAGAAGCATCAGGACCACCAGTCAACCTCCCCATCGGACTTGCCGCCACCATCATCACCAATGCAGGTGGCTCGCGAATTCGTCGCAAATCATTGTCTTCGCGATGGCGTCCCGATTTTGCGGCACTGGCGTGATGGTTGGTGGGCCTGGCGCACCTCGCACTGGTGCGAGATAAATAGTCGCACGGTGCGCAGCATGTTGTATACGTTCACCGAGCATTCGGTCTATTTCAACGATGCTGGGGAGCCGAAGCGCTGGGCACCGACCCGCCACAAGATCGGGGATCTTGCTCGAGGCACTCGGCGCCATAGTCATTTTGTCCGATGAGTTTGATCAGCCTGGTTGGCTCCACAATCGCACTGATGGCACCATCGTGGCCGTTGCCAATGGCTTGCTCGACATCGAGCGGCGTCAGTTGCTTCCACATACACCCCAGTTCTTCAACCAGACAAGCGTTCCATTCGACTATGACGTTTGCGCGCCGGAACCAACAGAATGGTTAGCCTTTCTCGCGGAATCTGTGGCCTCAGGAGCCGGAAGCGATAAATGTGACCGGAGAATGGTTCGGTTACGTCATCTCCGGCCGACTCGATCTACACAAAATCCTGCTGATGATCGGTCCAACCCGCGGCGGCAAGGGCGTAATCGCTAGGATGTTGAGTGCGCTCATCGGCAGGCAAAACGTTTGCGGCCCGACGCTAAACAGCCTTGGCGGAGACTTCGGTCTGGCACCGTTGATCGGCAAACCACTGGCTATTATCAGCGATGCTCGTTTCGTCGGCAGGAACGGCAACGTCGTCGTGGAGCGGCTGCTCTCGATCAGCGGCGAGGACGTACTCACGGTCAACAGAAAATACCGCGACCAGTGGACCGGCAAGCTGCCATCGCGCCTGCACGTCATCTCCAATGAACTTCCAAAGCTTGGTGACGCATCAACCGCGATTGTCGGACGTATCGTGCTTCTGCTGCTGTCGCGCTCTTGGCTCGGCAAAGAGGACCACGGGCTCGAGCGAAAGTTGCACGCCGAGCTTCCTGGCATCTTGAACTGGGCACTCGATGGATTACAGCGGCTGACCGTAACCAACGGAAACCGTTTTAGTCGGATTACGGCTGCGGAAGAAGCCATCGTCGTGATGCGCGACCTCGCTTCCCCCGTTGCCGCGTTTGTCCGCGAGCAGTGCGAGACAGGATCAGACAAGCAAGCGGCCGTCGATGAACTTTATGGAGCCTTCAAAATTTGGGCGGAAAACAATGGGCACGGGAGACCGACCAAACAGCTCTTTGGCCGCGATCTTCGCGCCGCGGTTCCGTCAATCAGAGTGACTCAGCCCAGGGGTTCTGATGGCAAGCAATATCGCGCCTACTCAGGCATCACCCGGCGTGAAAGGGCCGAATATGAGCAGTAGGGCCTGCATTCCGAAAAAGCGCGTGTCATCCGTGTCAGCGGGCCCATTCTCCCGGGGACTGACACGCATGACACGCGCTTTTTCCCGTTGTGGCTGCTACCGGCGCCCAGGACTCTCTCATCTGTCCCGTCTATCTCAGCCGTCTTGGCGTCGCCGAAGGAACGTCACGCCGGTGGGATGGGACAGCAGTGATCTTGCTCAGGTCGTTGCTCTCGCGCAGGACGGGGCAAGGAGGTAATTCATGACCCATCGCTCCCAAGCCACCGGCCTCGTCGTCGAGTTTCTACAAGACGTGCTCGCGGGCGGTGCTTTAGGTGTACCCGAACTCGAGGTGATGGCCCGAGCGGCTGGACTGCTCGGCGAAGATAAGCGCATCACCCATTCAAAGATCTTCAAAAGAGCCAAAAGGTCTCTCGGAATAAAATCCGTTCGGAACGGTTTCGGGGATGAGGGTGAGTGGCTCTGGCTGTTGGAAAAGTCACCTGTTCCTTCTCTTGGCGAAAACGATCCAGAACAATCGCCAGACCACTTGCGAGTTCCCCTTGTTCCTCCGACCTGGATTCAGGGCGTGGCGCACCTCGACCACAATCGAGCCCTCAGGGATATCCCACCGCATCGCTGGCGGCAGTTTTTGAGCGACTGCAGTAATTTCTTGGCCGCGCGTGTAAACGGAGCAGAGCGCGCCGCTCAGTTGGGTTGGGATGCGAAGTCCTTATTCGGGTGCCGTCTTAATCGGCCTCTCATGTATCCCGGCAGTGCCGGCCTCGTATGGGCCATCAATGGCGGACGCATCGTCGAACTCCACCGAGAGTGGGCGATCATCGAGCTTCCGGTGAACAAATCGCAGCGGATTTTTGAACGTCGGAGTGTCGATGTCGGCAAAGTCATCGCTGCCATGGAGGGCCAGCGGCAGTGCATTGAGGCAGTGCGAATGAGCAAACCTTGCGCAGAACACGGACGCTGGATTCGCAAGCGCCCACACTCTCGCGCCGGAGAGGCGTTAGGACCGCACGGTAAAAGTCCTCGGCGAGACTTCCAGAAGCCGCAGGAGCTGTGGCGCTCTATGAAGGGATATCATCGACACGGCTTTAGGGCGGCTTACCCGATCTCGGCATAGGTGTCTCTGCGAAGATATCTTTTCCCGAAAACTTAGACCAGTCCGCTTTTTTTGGCGAAAACTTCGACGGACCCCCCTCCGTTTTTGCGATTGCCTGAGCAAAAAACGCTCCCTTTTTCCTCTGATTTTCTGCGAAAGGGGGAAAATACCGACCAGTTCGGCTCAATCGGGAGTGTCCGAGTTGTCCGGGATCAAGCTGCCGAGCGAAGAGAATGGGGGCGCTTTAAGTCGACGCTTGGGGTGGGGCTTCATAGGTGACCCGCCATCCGACCCCCAACACTCCAATCAATCCTCTCCAGGGGGCACCCCCGAGGGGATGGCCCTACGGCTACCGCTTAGCTGCATTCCACCAGGGCTGACCTTTAGCTTTGGAATCGGCTCTGGGAGATGCTGCCCGACCGCGCGCGGGTCGGTGCGGGATGGCAGCCGCCTCCACCCTTAATCCTCGCTGCTTGGCACGAACTCACCGGCGATGCTCAAGATGCTTCGGTTAGCCGAGCATATTTAGCCGAGCATATTGAGTGGGCCGCAAACACGATGCGTTAAACTCGGTCGGAAAGTTTCTTCGCGAAATGCGCGAGGAAAACTGGTTTCATATCCGCGATTGAACGAATGTCAGCGTTCACGCGATACATCGGCATCGACTAAGGCGCTTTAAGTCAACGCTTGGGGCGGGGCTCATAGGTGACCCCGCCATCCGCCCCCCACACACTCCAATCAATCCTCTCCAGGGGGACCCCCGGGGGCGCGGCCCTAAGGCTGCCGCTTAGCTGCATTCCACCAGGGTGAGCTTTAGCGAGGGCGGAAGAGAGGCCACGCCGGGCCCGGGCGAGGTGCGCGTTAAGCTGCGCACCTCGATCACAGCGGAAGGGCGAGGCACGTGCCCAAGGACCTTAACGGCAAAAAGACAAGCCACGAACCGAGGAAAAACAGCCGACCAGTGCGATGCGGTACAGCAGGAATGGACCCAGGCTGTGTGAGCAAGTGACCAATGCGGACCACCATGCTGCGAAAGTGCTCCCGTCATCCGTGAAATACAGCGGTCGGGCGCCTCGCTGCATCAGATTGCGGACGCCGGTCAGCAGCGTGCTTGCGCGCTCAGCGTAACCTCATCAAGCTGCTCGAGGGCTAAGGGACTGACACCTCATCGGCGGCCATTTGCAGGTCTCTTATGTTGTTTCTCGGGCCGAGGACATCGATCTGAAATAATGCTCGGCGTGCTGGTAGTAGTTTTCTGCCCCGACTATATCGCCGGACTGGGCTTGGGCTTGGGCTAGCGCGAGATACCGCTCATAGCTTCTTTGCGCGTTTCCAGACTCCCTCGGCTCGGGGCGGGCGACATTCGATGTCCACTGCTTCGAGCGGTTAGCAAACGGCCTCACCGATTTGGGGCGAGGCGTATTCGTCATTGTTCTTCGGCCATTCTGCATGGCTCACTCCTTGGAAATGACAGGTGAACAATTTATCAAATGGTGGGATCGAAACGTCAAACCAGCAGGTCAGCCCAAGAAGAATTATTTCGGACCTGAAATAATTCTGTCTGCAAGTGAGGCGGGTAACGAACGGCCCTGGAGGCGCCGGAGTGTCGGCTACAGCGCCAGCCAGGGCCTAGCCCGGCATCGCGTCAAGGATTCGATGCGGGCTTATTTATCAAGCCCGATTGGCCCCAAGGCGTTCCCAACAGATTGCGCGGCGGTGCCATGACGAACTCCAATTGAACGGTGGAGTCTGTGCAAGATTGCTCAGGACATGAAAAAAGCTGAGGCCCGAACCCCGGCCAGTCGGGCTCGTGGAATGGGTCCAGAAGCGGCCTTGGTTTCTCGGCGACAATCACAGCGTCACCTACGAATGAGGCGGAGCGTGCATGGGCGGCCGTGAGGGACACGGCAAGCGTCGCGGCGCTTGAAGAGTTCATCAGGCGCTTCGGCGACAGCTTCTACGGCACGCTTGCACGAGTCCAACTCGATGAACTGAAGAAACGGCAAGTTGCCGTCGTTGCGCCGCCAACTCGGCCGCCGCCTACGCGCCCGAACATCGTAATCTTGTGGCGGTAAATCCCATCGAGAGCGCTTCAGCACTGCCTGAGTAAACCTTCGGGTGGAGTCTTTCTCCACTATTGATTTGCGCCTTCGGGGCGCACTGCCAACAACAGACGTCGTACTCATACTGAAGGCAAAGCTACCCCTTCCGGCTACACTGCTAACGATGTACGCTGCTGAGACGAAATTGACGAGACGTACTGAAATCCTGTTTTTGTAGTGGCAGAGAGGATGCTGTCGGTGGGCATCTTTTTTCAAGAGCCCGCTTTGTAGGTCTCGAATCATTAATCACATTCCACAGGTCGCGTGTGCCAATGGTTCATATTTTTTGCGGCTGAACCAATAATTTGCGACCCTAGCTACGAACCAAACTAGATAGCAGATAATAATAAAAATGAGTATTCCCGCGCCAAAGTGTTGAGTGGCAATTACAGCAGATACAACCGTGGCTAAGGCGGCAGCTAAATTGGCCGCGGTTGCAGGCATTGAAAGAAATTTCTTCATCGTCCAAAGCTACAACGCAATGAACGCCCTTACCACTCTCCTCCCCAAAGCCCCAAGGGGTTTAAGGCCCATCGCGCAGGGCAGGCCGTTGTTGTTACGATCACATTCCTAACACAGTTCCCTCGTTCATCAATACTGATCATCGGGATTTCCACTGAACTTGAGCGGCCGATCTTTTTGTTCCTGCGGAAATTTCCGGGAAACACGGCTGCGGCATGAAATTGGCGTATGGCTGCACTGTCGCCGCGTGTGAAGTCCCTCACACATCGTCCCAAAGGAAATTGTGCAGGCTGACTTGCTAAGGGCGACGACCAAGGGGGGCCCGAGCAATGGTCGAAGATTTGATTGTTGCGACTTCTGCAAAAAAGGGAAACTAATGAAGTCCAAAAAGGAGAGAAGATTTCGTCAATGGAGTGACAAAGGCCACGTTTACTGCCGCATATGATATCGGTCGGTGTGTGCAATCATTGCGGCACTGAAACGGTCAATCCGGAGGTTGACAAGATTTTCGAGGAAGTCTTTCGACGAGAACACAATATGCTGCCGTAAGACTTTAGTCTTGCGGCTCGGAGATCGTCCGAATTTTGCCCCGCCGGTTTCGGCAGCAGCTTGGCTGTCACCTGTCCTCTCGCCCTCGGCACTCGACTTAGACGAGGGCCCCTTGATGGCCCTATCTTGGGGGGAGATGTCTCTCCAGGACACCTATGCAGCCACGGGCCACTTAGGCGCCATCCACCCCCATTGCCTCGCTCAGAGCTGGTCTCGGAAATCTGAACAGGACGATAAGTGGAGTTTCTGCCTGACAGCGGGCACGCTGTGCCCCGCGAATCAGGAGAGACCATGAACAGACGACCGCGCCGGAACCACACACAGAGGTGGTCCCGGTTGTCTGAACAGATTTTCCGCGTCGATAAGTGGAGCCTCTGCCGGGGTTAGGCCGCCAAGCGGAGTGGCGGCGGGGTGAAGTAGGCTTGATCGGGCGTGGTGCCGTCAAGGCTCGAATGTGGACGCCGGCCATTATAAAAGTCCAAGTAGCGGCCGATCGAAGTCCGGGCTTCGGATACGCTGTCGTAAGCCCGCAGATACACCTCCTCGTATTTGACGCTGCGCCACAGGCGCTCGACGAACACGTTGTCCCGCCAAGCCCCTTTACCGTCCATGCTGATCGCAATGCCGTTGGTGGCGAGCACGTCGGTGAAGGCCGAGCCAGTGAACTGCGAACCCTGGTCGGTATTGAAGATGTCCGGCTTGCCGTGACGCGCCAAAGCATCCTCCAGCGTCTCGACGCAGAACGCCGCCTCCATGGTGATCGATACGCCCCACGCCAGCACGCGACGGCTGAACCAGTCGAGCACAACGGCCAGATAGACGAAGCCGCGTGCCATCGGGATGTACGTGATGTCCATCGCCCACACCTGGTTCGGCCGGACAATCTCCATCCCGCGCAGCAAATACGGATAATCTTGTGGCTGGGCTCCGGTTTCGTCGTACGCGGACGGCGATAGAGCGCCTCTATCCCCATCCGCTTCATCAGCGTCTTCACATGACGACGGCCGATCTTGCACCCCTCGGCAGCCAGCAGGCCTCGCAGCATCCGCGAGCCGGCAAAGGGGAACTCCAGATGCAACCGGTCGAGACGCCGCATGATCGCAAGGTTGGCTTCCGGCACCGGCCGCGGCAAATAATAGACGCTGCCACGGCTGATGTTCAGCTCTCGCCTGCTTGGTGATGGCCAGGTCGTGCGCGGGCTCGATCATCGCTTTGCGCTCAGCAAACCTGCTTTGCCGAGCGCTCCTTCCAAAAAATCGTTCTCCAGCGTCAGCTCTCCGATCTTGGCATGCAGCGACTTCACGTTCACGGCCGGCTGCGTGGCTCCGTTGCCGGCGCCGGGACCGAAAACTTCGGCAGCCCCGCCCTCCAGCTGCGCCTTCCATGATGTAATCTGATTGGCATGCACGTCGAACTGCTCCGACAGCTGAGCCAGTGTTCGATCGCCTTTGATGGCCGCAAGCGCCACCTTTGCCTTGAAAGCCGGTGTGTGGTTCCGGCGCGGTCGTCTGTTCATGGTCTCTCCTGATTCGCGGGGCACAGCGTGCCCGCTGTCAGGCAGAAACTCCACTTATCGTCCTGTTCAGACAACCGGGACCACCTCTCTCGACACCCCCCGCAGATTTTGCGGCCTCGCGACGCGGCGACGGACACCTATGGCCATCCGTTATCCCAACGCCGAAGCGTGTCCAAGTGAAGTAGGAAAGACACAGCGGCGAGTATGGCTGCCACTGCCGACGCCAGCGCCGCCCTCGAATTCCACATCGATTGCAGTTAGGGCGAACCGGGCGATAAGGCCATGCTATCTTGAGAATGTACGAGGCATAGTGCTCTGCGGATTACACCTCAATGAGCGAAACCACATCACGCCAAATTAGTGAGTTCGAGGCGGCGCTCATCTTTGAGATTAACCGCCTCAAAACGTTCGTAAAACCCCAATTCCGTGTACCGGGCACCCGTACAACATTGGATATATACATCGCGTCTCCGGTTCGCGCTTTCGTGGAAATAAAATTCGGCAGGGCTCCATCATCATCGGAAATTCGTCGGCTTCGACAACAAACAGAGAATGTTTGCCGAACATTTGGCGGAGAGATTTTTCCCATTCTTGTCGCGGGAAGTGAATTGTGGCGCTCGTCGTCGCTTGTACAAAAACTTCGCGATATGGGCTTTTTTGTCGTCAAATTGGCAAGCTCGAAATCAGCCGTTCGATCTGCGGTCGAGTGCGCGGAAGAAATCAGAAATTTCTTAGCGGCGCGCCCATATCACTTTAAGGGAATTGATGACCGTTTCCCCTCCGCAGCTTCAATGTCCGAGACACATTCTGCGACGCCCCCCGTCCCGCCGACCAAATCGCAGCGACCGTCCATGGAGGAAATCCTCGCCTCCATTCGTCAACTCCTTGCGGACGAAAGACACAGCGGCGAGTATGGCTGCCACTGCCGACGCCAGCGCCGCCCTCGAATTCCACATCGATTGCAGTTAGGGCGAACCGGGCGATAAGGCCATGCTATCTTGAGAATGTACGAGGCATAGTGCTCTGCGGATTACACCTCAATGAGCGAAACCACATCACGCCAAATTAGTGAGTTCGAGGCGGCGCTCATCTTTGAGATTAACCGCCTCAAAACGTTCGTAAAACCCCAATTCCGTGTACCGGGCACCCGTACAACATTGGATATATACATCGCGTCTCCGGTTCGCGCTTTCGTGGAAATAAAATTCGGCAGGGCTCCATCATCATCGGAAATTCGTCGGCTTCGACAACAAACAGAGAATGTTTGCCGAACATTTGGCGGAGAGATTTTTCCCATTCTTGTCGCGGGAAGTGAATCGTGGCGCTCGTCGTCGCTTGTACAAAAACTTCGCGATATGGGCTTTTTTGTCGTCAAATTGGCAAGCTCGAAATCAGCCGTTCGATCTGCGGTCGAGTGCGCGGAAGAAATCAGAAATTTCTTAGCGGCGCGCCCATATCACTTTAAGGGAATTGATGACCGTTTCCCCTCCGCAGCTTCAATGTCCGAGACACATTCTGCGACGCCCCCCGTCCCGCCGACCAAATCGCAGCGACCGTCCATGGAGGAAATCCTCGCCTCCATTCGTCAACTCCTTGCGGACGAAAGACACAGCGGCGAGTATGGCTGCCACTGCCGACGCCAGCGCCGCCCTCGAATTCCACATCGATTGCAGTTAGGGCGAACCGGGCGATAAGGCCATGCTATCTTGAGAATGTACGAGGCATAGTGCTCTGCGGATTACACCTCAATGAGCGAAACCACATCACTTGGTAATACCGAAATTAATACCCCTTAGTGCAGTAGTAATATTTACCGGGAAAGTACCATTTCCGCCCGTGCCCACAGCCGTTACAGTATAATTGAGGGCTTCTTCGGGATAAGTTGGCGTACCGGAGATTACACCTGTTGTGGCATTGATGCTCAATCCGCCCGGCAGGCCGGGGCATGTGTATCCACCTGTTACCGCGCTACCGGTATTTGTAGGGCTTATAGAATAGAAAGTGCCAACATAAAAAACATCAGGGCTGGGATAGGTGATCACCGGGTGTTCCGGCTGAAAATACAGGTCAGACTTCGGCGCGCTACCATATCGGTATGTTCGCCCAAAGTTGCCCCGTTTGGTAAGCCGTTTACACTGCTTGATTGCCATGTTACTGTTGGATTTGTGGCGTTACTGCCCAAACCTGTTGTAATACCGATAGAGGTATTGCGGACATCCTGTTGATTTGGATATGCGTTTATATTCGTTATATAAGGCGCACCTGGTATTTCCAATACTTCGCACGCATAATTTAAAGCGGGTATAAAAGGCGCAAGCACGGTACCGCCGCCATTTTTCGTCATGGAAACATTTTCGGTAATACTAAGGCTTGTACGGCCAATAAATTGAGCGACACAATTATACGAACCATCGGGTTGTTGTCCTGTGCAGGAAATTTCCGATTGGAGCGCGGTTCCTGGGGCTACGTTATGAATAACGGGTGAAATGGCAGCTACCAGTTGATTTGAGCTGTTTAACCATATAACATAGCTCACGATGGTCCAATGACCGCCCACCGCCGATGGAGCCACCGGAGTTGCCCCAGATCAGCAGGGGTTGTACTAAAGGGTATGCGTGCTGTTCGGTTCCAGTCCCTCCCAGATAGCAAATATTTGGCCGGTATTGCCGGTAGGTGCACTTGGTACGGTTAAATTGGAGATGAAATTGGTGATGGGTTTGCCATTAGTGTTTTGCCATTGGGAATAAGTTATCCAGTTATCGGTCTCCCCGCTATAACCAAGAATTGAATTGGCCCTCGAAGAACCCGGGGCCTGGATATGCCCAGGCATCAAACTGGGGGCAGCACTTTTGTTAACCAGGTTAGGCATCACCGCGCC
>CAWJCB010000023.1:0-9294 GCA_963841105.1 uncultured Alphaproteobacteria bacterium | reverse complement strand
GCGCCAATATCCGGCCGATCTGCTCGCACTTGCCGTTGAGAAGGGCGAGGCCCAGGCACTCACCGACAACGACCCGCGCACCTATCTTTGGCTCAAGGGCGGCAAGCTCAACGAGGTCGTGACCAATCTCTCTGGGGAATTTGCCGATCGCGTCTGCTGCGTGCTGGCTATCCGCGGAAGTCTGATCCGTGGCGAACCGGCCACGGCAGGTGCACTGACACGATCCGTGCTCGAGGCTGGCGACATGGTCGCTCGCCATCCCGCCGACGCCGCCACGGTGTACTCGGCCTATGGTGGCAAGGGCTCGCTAGACGATCTCGGTGCCATGCTCGCAAGTCACACTCATCACAATCATCCGATCGGGACGGAGCTCAAGCGGCAGATCGTGTTGTATGCGGATGAGCTCAAGGAGGTCAACGTGTTCAAGCGAAGTACGGATCCGACGAAGTTCGCAGAACGGGTCTACGTCGACGTCCTAAGTTGAGCAGGCAATGACCGTGGCGAGCAATTCCACCATGGATCAAGTGAGCCGCCAGTCAATGATGGCTCTCGCCCGGCGCCAGAGTTCGATGCGGCGGCCATGGATCCTTGGAATGGCAGCGGCGGCATGGCTCGGAGTTGCCGTGCTCACAGCCGTCTGGTCCGACCAGCCGGGAACCGATTGGGACTACACAGGCGACCTTGCCTCTGCATTTGGTGCGCTCGGCGGTATGCTCGCATTCGCCACTCTTGCCTACCTTTGGTTCGCCTGCTTGCCGCGCATGCAGCGCCTTGCACCGTGGATGCTTGCGCTCGCATTGATTCTCGGCGCTTGGGAGACCGTTACGGCGAAACTTGGCCTCCTTCCGATGCCATTTTTTCCGCCACCTCAAGCTCTGTTGGAAGTCATGGTTGATGATCGCGTCCGCCTCGCCGAAGGTGTGCTCGCCTCGTTGCGCCTGCTGGCAGGGGGCTATTTTCTTGGAGCTGTGCTCGGCTTCGTCATAGGCGTGGCCATGGGCTGGTCGCGCGCCGTCGGCTATTGGATCCACCCGGTCTTGCGGTTCGTTGGCCCGCTGCCCGCGACGGCCTGGCTACCGCTGGCATTCTTCGTCTTCCCGTCAAGCCATAGCGCGAGCACGTTTCTGATTGCGTTGGCCACCGGATTTCCGGTTACCGTCCTAACCTGGTCGGGCGTCGCAGGCGTGAGCAAGGCCTATTATGATATCGCGCGCACGCTTGGCGCTAACCAACGCTTCCTCATTCTCAAGGTGACCATTCCGGCGGCAATGCCGCACGTTTTCGTCGGACTGTTCATGGGTCTCGGCAACTCCTTCGCCGTCCTCGTTATTGCCGAGATGTTGGGCGTCAAGGCCGGTCTTGGTTGGTACCTTCAATGGGCGCAGGGGTGGGCTGCCTACGCCAATATGTATGCCGTGCTGCTGATCATGGCGCTCATCTTCTCCGGTTTGATCACCCTGCTATTCCGCCTGCGTGATCGGCTTCTGGCATGGCAGAAGGGGATGGTGCGATGGTAGCTCACACGGCAGTGTCGGAACCTGCGCTTCAGGCCAATATCCGGTCGGCGCGGGGAGCCGCTCTCTCGATTCACGAGGTAAGCCATTGTTTCGAGCTGGAGGGACGTCCGCTGCCAGTACTGGAACGTATCAGCCTACGTCTCGAGCCCGAAGAGTTCGTTGCAATCTTGGGTCCGAGCGGCTGCGGCAAGTCGACTTTGTTGCGATTAGTTGCAGGGCTCGACTTCCCCACCATCGGCAAACTATCCATGGATGGCCAGGAGATCGACCGGCCCGATGCGTCACGCATCATCGTTTTTCAGGACCCAACGCTTTATCCATGGCGCACCGTTTGGAGCAACGTTGCACTCGGGCTGGAAGCGCGCGGACTGCTCCGCAGCCATCGCGAACGCGTCGATGACGCGTTACGATTGGTCGGCCTTGCTGGTTTTCCCGCCGCTTATCCACGCCAGCTTTCCGGCGGAATGGCGCAACGCGCGGCTCTGGCCCGGGCACTGGTTCACGATCCAAAGCTTCTCATTCTTGACGAGCCGTTGGGCCAACTCGATTCCTTGACGCGCATCGCCATGCAGGAAGAGCTCGTTTCACTCTGGCAGCGGGCGGGCTTCACCGCCCTTCTGGTGACCCACGACGTGGAAGAGGCAGTATTCCTTGCTACTCGGGTCTATCGTGCTGAGCGACCGTCCCGCACGTATCAGGGCCGAGGTCGTGAATGTGCGGCCGTATCCGCGTCGTCGCGGCGATCCGCATCTGGCAGCGCTTCGGCGTGAAATCATGGGCCATCTCGGGCTTGCCGAGACCTGGTGAGGGCTAAGGGAGCGTCGCTTTGACCGATCTACTCACGCGCATCGAGGAGCAGCCGCCCGAGGTGCTGGATGTCATCGCCAGATCGATGACTATCCGCGCGGCAGAGCCGGCCATGCAATCGATATGCGCGCGCTATATGAGAAAAATCGGTGTGCCGGACGCCCACGTGCTCGAGGTCGGCTGCGGCAATGGTGCTGTCACGAAGCTCATTATGCAACACCTGTGCCCAACACGACTTTTGGGAATCGATCCATCCTCATTATTCATCAAGATGGCGATCGAAACATTCAACTGCGAGCCACGGGCGTCGTTCGAGCGCGGCGATGCTGCGTCCACCGGTCAGCCGAACGCGAGTTTCGATATTGTCATCGCACATACCGTCTATTCCCATTTACTCGACCCCAAGAGTGCATTAGTCGAAGCTTGGCGGGTACTTAAGCCGGGAGGTCAGCTCGTCGTTTTTGACGGCGATTTCGCCACGCTTGGCGTCGCACTGTTCGATGGCGACCCGTTGCAATCGGCAGTGGGTGCGGTGCTGCGAAATATGGTACACGCACCCTACATCATGCGGCGGCTTCCTATTCTCGCCGCCGAAGCTGGATTCTGCGTGCGATCGCTGGATCCCTACGGTTATGTGCAGACGACGCACCCCGACTACCTGCTCACTTTACTCTCGCGTGGAACCAGCGCGGCCGGCCGGGCTGGCGAAATTGGGCAAGCGCTTGTGGATGGCTTCAACCGGGAGGCGAAGCGGCGCGTTACCAACGGCACCTTTTACGGATCCATGCTCTTCCTAAGCCTTACTGCCCGCAAGATTGACGATGTGCGATGACCGCTATTGGGCACTGAAGAGACCTTCCGCGATGTCCGCTATGCAGTCGCTATTGGAGTGAAAAGCGACATCCTCCAACATTTGATTGCCCGCGGCCCGCAACATTTCCCAAACAGCCCCGACCGGGACGCTGGATGAAGGGCAAATCAAGTTTCGCGCGGGAGAGTGCGTTCTACCTGTTTCGCGGGTCATTGACGCAACATCGTTCCGAATACGTGATCTCACAGCGTTGTGCTGACACCGTAGTTTCTCGCTGCGAATTGATGATGACTTTGGTGGTGCTTTAGCAGTCCTAATGACAACCTATCGGGAGCGTGATGAGCGCAGTGATGCACGAATAGATACCATGAATAGGCAAATAAGCCGCCTGCTAGGAGCGCGCCGCCGGCGATCAAAAAGATCAGTGCGAAACAGGCCCATACCTGCCAAAAAACATTGAGAACTGCCGCGTCCGGGTTGGCATGATGAAGCCCATGTTGGGTTGTTACGAGCCAATGGAGCACAAAGCGATGAACAACATATTCGGCAAGTGTCCACGTAACGGCGCCGGCGACTAAGAGAGCGGCATTGTAACTCATTCCGAAGGGAGAAATTGCCAGCAGGACGATTGCGAGGGAGGACGCCACCAGCATTTCGCCAAAATACATCAGGGCGGTCATGCGCCATAGTATGCCGGACGTACGCCTTCGCCTATCGGAAGATCGATCTTGAAGAGGCCATCCTTCTAACGGCATTTCAAAAAATCGAGAGTACAGACGCGAGGAGGGCGTTCTACCTTTGCACCTAAGCCGCGAGACGGGCCCGTTAGGTCCGACCGCCCGAGCCGCTTGGCGTGCAATCTGCCCCAGAGATAAAATGTCTGTTATGGGCATGAACCCGGACGTGCGACGAACATGCCGGTTTGTATCAGAAACGCGGCGAAGTTCTTGATCCTTTGCACGTAGTCACGTTGGGTCTTTGGCGCTAACTTGCGGATCGGCATGTCTTCGATCATGCGCCGGCGTAACGGGCTCATGGCCTGGTCGGTCATGGGGAGGCTCCTGTCTGGAGGGAGGGTCGCAACTCCTCATCAGACAGGACGCGCCTCTTATCTCTTCCCACCCCGCGCACTTGGCGGCGGAGCCCTACCGCGCGAGTGGTTTAATCCGTTGACCCAACTGAGACATCAAGACTAATAGCGTGTCGGAGGCTGGCCGACTGCCATTTGTCCCTCGCTGGCAGATCGCAAAGTGCTACGCTTTAGCACTGCACAAGGCAAGTTTTCAGGGGGAAGCATGACGAGGCGCGAGTTCATCAAGCGTATTGGCGCTGCAGCGGCTGCTTGGCCGTTCGCTGCGCTTGCGCAACAATCGCCTAACAAGGTATGGCGCATCGCACACGTCTATCCAGGAAAGTACGACAACCCATCCGACCGCGCGATGTATGACGTCTTTCTTGGTGAACTGCGAGAGCTGGGCTATATCGAAGGTAAGAACCTTGTAATCGACCAAAGAAGCGCTGAAGGAAAGCTCGAACGCCTGCCTTCGTTCTTAGCCGAGCTGATCGCTCTTCGTCCCGATGTCATTGTTGCGGTCACGACACCGGCCATCGCTGCTGCGCAGAGCGCGACGTCAACCATTCCCATCATCATGGCCCCTGCCACCGATCCGATCGGCTCTGGCTTCGTTAAAAGCTTGGCCCACCCCGGGGGAAACATTACGGGCATGGCCAATATGAACGGCGACTTTGTGGGGAAGGTGATCGAAATTCTCCACGCTGTCGTACCGTCCGCCAAGCGTATTGCCGTGCTCTTGTCCAATAATCCAACTCACCCACAGCAATACCTATTAGCCGAAGTTGCCACAAACAGTTTGGGGCTTACGGCCGTTCGCGTCGTCGCCCCCGCGCCAGACGATCTCGAGCAGGCGTTCGAGACGATGAAGAAGGAGAACTGCGATGCTTTATTTGTTCTTGCGGATGTAACCCGGCCGGCAATTGTCGCGTTGGCCGCAACATTAAGAATACCGGCGATTTACCAATCGAGTCAGTTCGTGCCGATGGGCGGACTAATCAGCTACAGCCCCAAATTGGATATTACGTATCGCAAGGTGGCACAGTACGTCGATAGGATATTCAAAGGAGCCGACCCAGCTGAACTCCCCGTTGAACAGCCGGTGGTATTCGAGCTTGCGCTAAATCTCAAAATCGCAGCCTCGCTTGGCTTAGCCTTTCCGGAGAGCGTCTTGACTCGGGCCGACAAGGTCATCGAATGACTACCGCATGTGGCACCTTTGCGACATGCCGACACACCCAAGGAATGTCCATTGCTGGGGTACTGCAGAAATTTGATTTCGGCTCCATCAGGGCCGTTGATGACCCACAACGGAAATGCTGCGTTTTGCGCGTCCTTACGTTAATCTGTGTCTTCCCAAGTTGAGGGCGATTATGAGACGACGGTCCTTTTTTGGTTTTCTGGGAGGCGTGGCGGCCTGTTCGTTTGCGGCGCGGGCAGAGCAGCCTAACGGCGTGCGGCGGGTCGGCGTACTGATGAGTGCCCTTGAGAGCGACCAGAACGGGCAGGTCCGCCTCAAATACTTTGTGCAGAGCCTCAAATCACTGGGCTGGATCGAGGGTGGCAACATTGACGTTGAGGTTCGGTGGCCTGGCGCCAACCTTGACCGTATTCAAGAATTCACCAAAGAGTTGATCGCGTTGCAATGCGACGTGATCGTTACCACTTCCACTCCCATCACGGCGGCGGTCCAACGAGGAACCGCCACGACAGCCATAGTCTTTACAAACGTTTCCGATCCTATCGGTGAGGGCTTCGTTTCGAGTTTGGCGAACCCCGGTGGCAACATCACTGGGTTCATCAACTACGAAAGTTTGATTGCAGGTAAGTGGCTCGAACTGCTCAAGGAGATCGACCCTCGCGTCACGAGAGCAGCGATTGTGTTCAATCCCGAGACCGCTCCTCGCGGCGGATCATATTTTGGCGCTCCATTCGAAGTCGCCGCAAAGTCTTTAGCGATTACACCGGCGGCAAGTCCGGTTCGCAACGACGGGGATATCGAGGCGGCAATCGGAGCGATTGGCCATGAACCCGGCGGCGGCGTCGTCATGGCGTCGGATAGCTTCATGGGGAATCACCGCGCAAAGTTTATCGAGTTTGCAGCCCGTTACAGAGTACCAGCGGTCTATCCTGCTCCTATGGGTGGTTTGCTCTCTTATGGACCCGATCTCTCGGAGTTCTACCGTCCCGTTGGGCCGTACGTTGATCGAATCCTCAAAGGTGCAAAGCCGAATGAGTTGCCGGTTCAGGTGCCGACAAAGGTTGAACTCGTGATCAACCTGCGGACAGCAAAAACCCTTGGTCTAAATGTGTCAGCGACGTTGCTTGCCCGCGCCGACGAGGTGATCGAATGAGGCGGCGGGAGTTCATCGGAGGCCTGGTTGGCAGTTCAGTTCTGTTTCCCCGTTTGTCCGGAGCGCAGTCAAGACCGAGGCGGATCGCAATCGTCGCCCCCTCCCGCTCGATAGAGGAGCTTAGGACAAATCCAATTTATCGGGCATTCCTCGATGAGCTTGCGCGTTCGGGCTTTGCCGAAGGGCAAAATCTGGTCATTGATCGCTATTCGGGAGACGGCCATATGGACACCTATCCGGGGCTCGCCCGGATCGTCGTGAACAACAATCCGGAGGCAATCTTGACCTCCGCCGGTCCAATGACCCTCGCGCTCAAGGCAGCGACACAGAGCATTCCGATAGTCGCGATCATTGGGGACCCCGTCGTCTGGGGGTTTGCGGCAAGCCTCGCACGACCGGGCGCAAATGTGACCGGCGTTACCGTTGATGCTGGGATAGAGCTTCATGGAAAGCGTCTGAGCCTTTTGCGAGAGATGAGGCCTGAGGCTTCGCGAGTGGTCTACCTTGCATCTTCGTCGGCATGGAAGCAGCCTCAAGCCGCCATGGTCCGGGAGGCCGCACAAGCATCCAAGATTACCTTATTGCATGTCGACCTCGGGAGTAATTTGAACAACGCGGCCTATGAGACAGCCTTCGTATCGACCGATTGGACCAAGGAAGATGTGCTGCTGGTTTCGGATGAACCGGAGCACCTATCCCGTAGTAGAACCTTGGTTGATTTTGCCACAAGCGTTCGGGTGCCAACCTGCTACCCGTTTCGCGATCTTGTCGTGACCGGAGGGCTCATGGCGTACTATCGGGATTTGCTTGATGCGTTTCGGCAGCTAGGCGCTCAGATGGGACAAATATTATCCGGTCAGAACCCAGCAGAGATGCCCTTCCAGCAACCGACAAATTTCCGCCTATCGATCAATACGAAAGCGGCGCAAAAAATTGGAGTGGTTCTGCCGCAGACATTGCTCGTCAGCGCCGACGAGGTGATCGAATAGTCCACGCCCTCGTTGCGGCGCATGAGTTCGTTTGTGGCCCCTTCGGACATGCCAATGGACACTGGGAATATCTTTTCATCGGGGCACACCGGAAGTCATTGGCGCTCGGTCAGAACGACGCGAATGACCCGGAGCGGACTTTGGGGCGGCAATTCGACTTTGGTGCGGGGACCTGAGGTGGAGATAGCTCTATCTGCCATTTTCGGGAAGAGATAGCATTGGGCCTCTCTGAGTTTGAGGTTCGTATGAGGCGACGGGACTTCATTCTGGTTCTTGCGACACTGGCTAGCGCTGGCCGGGCGGGCGGCCAAGACCGAACCCATCGCTTGGGGGTCCTCATCACCAGCCCCTTGAGCAAACAAACTTTGGAAACGGTTCTCAAATCGCGGGGGTGGACGATCGGCGGTGATCTTGAGATCGAATACCGGATAACCGGCGGTGATACCGACCTGACGCAGAGATACGCGCGCGAGTTGCTCGCTTTGCATCCCGATGCGCTATTCGCGACAACCAACACTTCGATGGCGGCGCTGCATGCCGAGCATTCCAGCATTCCGACTGTTTTCGCCATGGTGAGCGATCCAATTGGAATGCACTACGTTGAGAGCTTCTCAAGACCGGGTGGCAATGTGACGGGTTTTACCCCATTTGAACCCTCTTTGGGCGGCAAGTGGGTATCGTTGCTAAAGGAAGTGGCTCCAAACGTCGAGCATATCGGTCTCGTCTACAATCCTGAGCCGTCTTGATGTTGCATCATGGCTCAGCTGGACTTTTTGTATTTGATTCCGGAGCGAGCCGTGTACGCAAGGCCGCTTATGCAGCGTTTCGTCATCGAGCTGCCCGCGTTGCTCCAGCTTTGTGATGCGCTCCAACTCGCGATCGTCCATCTTCTGCAGGAGTCCCCAACCACCTAGTCGTCGAGCTAAGCGGTTTTGAGTGACTTCGATCAGCTCCCGCTTCCCTTGGAAGGCCAACAATCTTTCCGCGGCGCTGCTCGACGGTTTCGCGCGTGAAGGTTCTATTGAAGGTTCTATTGAAGGTTTAAGCCGCATAGCCGTGCGGCCTGGTTCTCGAGCTGGGTGCGGCCCGGCCGGGCCGCATTTGCCCCCGCTTTCGCCGGCTAGCCCCCCGCCGCGTGGGGGGTAACCAGACGAGCCGGCAGCGGCTGCAGACCGAGCCGCATTTTGCGGCTTGGTTTCTTGTTCGGACATATCCAGCTGATAGATGAAAGTTTGCCACTGACCGCGCCGCTTAGGAGGCCGCGCGATCGAAATAAATCCATCATCCTTGAGCTTCTTAATCTGCCGCTGGACAGTGTCCAACGACATACCCGTGTCCTCAGAGAGGGTTTTTTGCGAGGGCCAGCAGACGCCCTGAGAGTTGGCATAGTTCGCCACGACAAGCAGGAGGAGCTTGCGAGCGGGCGGCCCAACCTTTTGGCGCACGGCCCATGCTGTTGCCTGCCAGCTCATTGCGCACCACCATCCGCATGGCGAGTTACGGCAGAATAGGCAGCGCGGCGGCCTCTGAATTTTCCTAGCAAACGACCGCTTGCATCATATGCGGCATAGCGCTGCTGCGAGATGCGCGAGTAGCGGCCGAGTCGCTTACGGCCTTCATAAACCGAGTGCTCAACGGGATCGAATGCCGGGACAGACGCCGAAAATTCCTTAGGCGCCTCAATCGGGGCATTGCGGGACAATGAGCGAGCTAAGTCTTTGTTTTTTGTAACTTTGCCGGTCCC
>CAWJCB010000022.1:0-7447 GCA_963841105.1 uncultured Alphaproteobacteria bacterium | reverse complement strand
AGGGTTGTGCAGCCGAAGCCGGTACTGGCGGTCTGGATCGGCGCCGACACTGCCGTTGTTTCCGCGTTCGAGGCCGCCGGCGTGCCGCTCTATCCCACCGAAGCCGCTGCCGTGCGCGGGTTCACGCATCTCGTCCGCTATGCGCAGGCGCGCGATGCCCTGATGGAGACGCCGCCGAGCATGCCCGAGCATTTCGCGCCCGATGTGGCTGCGGCGCGGCGCCCGGTCGAGGCGGCAATCCGCGATGGCCGGCGCTGGCTCGACCCGCTGGAGGTCGTCGAGGTCATGACGGCCTACGCCATCCCGACGGTGCCGACGCTGCTCGCCCGCGATGCCGATGCGGCGGGCGCGCTGGCGAGGCCGTTCCTCGCCGCGGGCACGCCAGTGGTCGTCAAAATACTGTCGCCGGACATCGTCCATAAGTCGGATGTCGGTGGCGTGAGGCTCGGCCTCGCATCCGAATCGTCGGTGCGGACAGCCGCCGCCGAGATCATCGCATCCGCGCGCGCCGCGCGGCCTGATGCGCGCATCGCCGGCGTGACCATCCAGCCTATGATCGTGCGCCCGAAGGCGAATGAGCTCATCCTGGGCATTGCCGACGACCCCACCTTCGGTCCGGTCATCGCCTTCGGGCAAGGTGGCACCGCCGTCGAGGTGCTCGACGACAAGGCGCTGGCGCTACCACCACTGGACCTCAAGATGGCCGGCGAACTGGTTGCGCGCACGCGGGTGTCGCGCGTGCTCAAGGGCTACCGCGACGTTCCCGCGGCCAAGGTGGCTGATATCGCCTTGACCCTCGTCAAGCTCGCCCAACTCGCCGCCGATGTGCCGGAGCTGCGCGAGCTCGACATCAACCCGCTCCTTGCGGATGAGAACGGGGTCCTCGCGCTCGACGCCCGCATCGCCGTCGCGCCGCTCGAGCCGGAGCCGAAGTTCAAGGGCGTCGGGTACAACCAATTCGCGGTGCGCCCCTATCCGAAAGAATGGGAGCAGTGGCTGGACCTCAGCGACGGCACGAAGATGTTCGTTCGGCCGCTGCGGCCGGAAGACGAGGGGTTGCTGCAGAAATTCCTCGAAAGAATCGCCCCTGACGATCTTCGGCTGCGTTTCTTCGCTCCGGTCAGGCATTTCAGCCACGCCTTCCTCGCGCGCCTCACGCAGCTCGACTATGGCCGGGCGATCGCCTTCGCGGCACTCGACGGCGCGTCCGGAGACTTGCTCGGCGTCGTCCGGCTGCACGCCAATTCCAATTACGAGAGCGCCGAATATGCCGTCCTGGTGCGCTCGGACCTCAAGGGCCACGGCATCGGATGGCAGCTCATGGACCTCATCATCCGCTATGCGCGCAGCGAGAAGCTCAAATGCATCGAAGGCCAGGTGCTGCAGGAAAACACCACGATGCTGGACATGTGCCGGCAGCTCGGATTTCAGATCGCCGACGAGCCGAACGACAGGGCGACGAAGGTGGTGCGGCTGCGATTGCAATGAGTTCCTCAATCTGGCGCATGTCCGGCATTCCTGCGACCGGCCTCGGATGCCGCGCAAGGGCGTCTCGCCGTCATCTCGCAATCCGGCACCATCGTCGCCGGCATGATCGAATAGGTGGCGCAACGCATCTTGGCGAAATGGTGGCCCCAGGCTCGCCGGCCGACTGCGGAAAAAACCAGAAGTGGGAGCGGCGCCCGGCTCGGCGGACTCATGTTCGCGCTCGCGGTGGGGGCCGCCTTTGGCCCCCTCACGTCGTCCATTAACCAACCCCCGTCCGACGGCTCCGTAAAGCGCCGCCGCACCTCCAGCCTTCCAAAATCTGTGACGTGGTTCGCTACTTTTTTGGATTATGTTTTCCGAAGGCGGCTTCCACCTCATCCTTTTTGATACGCGCCGCCGGATTACCCCGTTCGTCGAGGTTTTGCTCTTCGGTGCCGTCACCCATCATTCCGGGGTGCGCTACGTCGGCCGGCTTCTTCGGTGTGTTCTGGGGCACAGTCTTATCCTTCATGGGAGATACTCCGTATTGTCTTTTGACGACTTGAACAGAATACGAACTTGGCGCAGTCAAACGGAATGACATTGATCAAAAGGAGCCGATCACGGTGTCATAAGTCACAAATTAAAGGTCGAACACCTGATTTGATTCAGGCATATCGACTTGGCTACTGCCGAGGTCTGCCGAAAAGCTCCGCATCGTCGCTTCTTCGCCGTGAACCAGGAAGGTGCGCTTGGCACCGGTTTGTTTGTGCCAAGCTAGCAACTCGGCCTTGTCCGCATGGGCGGAGAAACCGTTGATCGTATAGATGCGAGCTCGCACCTGGATCTGTTCGCCCAGAATGTTGACCACCTTGGCGCCATCGATGATGCTACGCGCCAAAGTGCCGCCGGCGGCATATCCGACAAACACGATGCTCGACTCCGGGCGCCAAAGATTGTGCTTGAGATGGTGGCGAACGCGACCGCCCGTACACATGCCGGAACCTGCCATGATAATGGCGCCGCGTGCTGATCTCGTTCAGCGCCATGGACTCGGCGCTCTCCTGCGTGAAGTGCAATCCTGGAAAATGAAACGGATCGTGTCCCTCTCCAATGAGCTTCGCGATTTCCGGCCTCAAGCACTCCAAATGACGCCGCATGACGTCGGTGGCGGAGATAGCCATGGGTAAGTCGACAAAGACCTGCGTCGATTTTGTCAATCGATCATGGTCGATGCCCTGGCTGATGTAATAAAGTAGCTCCTGCGCTCGCTCCAATGCGAAGGTGGGGACGATGACATTTCCACCGCGCTTGAAGCTATCTGTCACGGCACCATAAAGCTCCTCGACGGAAGGTCCCAAGGCCTTGTGCAACCGGTCGCCATACGTTGTTTCCATCACAACGTTGGCTCGCGACCGGCGGCTTCGCGGGATCAAATAGCAACGGGCCGCCAGTCTTGCCGAGATCCCCCGAGAACAGCACGCCGGATTGCTGCGACTTTTCCGTGAGCTGCAGAAGATGCAGGCCGAACCGAGGATGTGACCCGCGTTGATGAAGGTGGCACGCACGCCAGCGGCAAGGTCAATCGGTTTGTCGTAAACGGCTGTCCGTCCGAAATGGTCGAACGAATTCAATGCATCGAGGACGGAATAAAGCGGTGCTATGAGGTGACCTGTCGAACCGCGTTGTGAGGCAATGCGTGCTCGGTAGCGGGCATCTTCTTCCTGCAGATGGGCGGCATCTAGCATTACCAGCCGCGCCAGCTCCCGCGATGCCGCCGTGGTGATGATTTCTCCGCGGAACCCCCTCTTCGCCAGCAGCGGCAGCCGGCCGCAGTGATCAAGATGCGCATGAGTCAGCAAGACGTAGTCGATGCTGGCAGCATCGAATCCGAACGGGTGCGAATTCTCCTCTTCCAGTTCGTGGCCACCTTGGTGCAGCCCGCAGTCGATCAGGATCCGCTTGCCGGCACACTCGACCATGTGACACGAGCCGGTGACGCTACGGTCGGCGCCGTGAAACGATAATTTCAAGGCAAGCTCCTTGGTTGAGCAATGACCGAGGTCTCACGCAAGATGCAAGGGCTCGCCGTTGGTATCGTGCCACTCCAAAATGCCATTCCAGATCTCCTTGGCCGTTTCGGCAAACCAGAACAATTCGCGATCCTCCTGATCGATGACGCCTTCGTCGACCAGGAAATCAAGATCGACGGCACGGCGCCAGTAGCTCTCGCCCACGAGGACGATCGGGATCGGCTTGATTTTGCGTGTCTGTACCAGCGTAAGCACCTCGAACAGCTCGTCGATAGTGCCATACCCTCCGGGAAAGGCCACAAGCGCCTGCGCCCGCAGGAGAAAGTGAAGCTTGCGCATGGCGAAATAATGAAAAGCAAAGCAAAGATCCGGTGTGATGTAGGGATTCGGATATTGCTCATGAGGCAAGTCAATATTGAGACCGACGGATTTGGCTTCGACGTCGAAGGCGCCACGATTGGCGGCCTCCATGATCCCGGGTCCGCCGCCTGTCACGACGACCCTGTGCTGCCCGTTGGCGGTTTGGCTCGTCGCGCTCACGAGGCGGCTGAATTCGCGAGCCATCTCGTAGTAGTGGCTCTTCGTCAGGACACGCTCGGCAATTGCCAGCCGGCGCGCCAAGTCCTTGTTGCCGGTATCGGCTGCCAGTGCCGACTTCAACACATCCACCTTGCATTGTGCCGCAGCCGGCTCGCAAATCCGCGTACTTCCGAAAATTACGATTGTATGACGTATACAGTGCGCTTCAAGTAGCAGTTCGGGCTTGAGATAGTCGATCTGCAGGCGGACGCCCCGCATGTTGTCCTGCGCCAGGAAAGCAAGGTCGGCATCGGCGCGACGATAACTGGGGCTTGTGAGAATCGCCTCGACGCGCGCGGGAGCTTGCGGATCTTCTTCTGAGGGCTTCGGGCACTGCCAGGGAAGCGGCTCGCGCCGATTCACAGGGTGAGCCGGCTTCGGAATCCGCAGCTTGTCAGTGTTTTTCACTGTCTTTTGCTCCATCGGCGAAGGTAGGGGCCGAAGCAGTCTTTGAATCACGAAGGCCCGGCAATTGCATTGAGGTAGCTCAAAGCAAGAAAATCTCTTTGAATTCAGCTTGTTAAGCGGTCAGGGACGGCGAGGCAATTGGGGCCGACCGGCCGCAGGCCGGTGGTGCGCGCGGTCCACTCCGCCGCTTCCGCGAGCGACCCCGGACCATGACCGAAACCGGCGGTGATGATAATCGCGGCAGCCGCGCCCTTGGCTCCGGCCGTCGCGATGGTTTCGGGCACCGCGGCCGGCGGCAGTGCGGCCTTTTTTGCCACTGAGCGGATTGGACTTCGACAACGCGCTGGAGGGTGGCGGTGGGGTGACTGGGGCTCACGCCCCGTGGGTCACATCGCCTGCGCGGCGACCGACCGGAAGCGCAGAATGGCGAGGCTGAAAAACAGACCACCGATCAGCGCGACCGCGAGGAATTGCGGCCAGACCACGTCGATGCCCGCGCCGCGATAGAGGATCGACTGTGCGAACGACACGAAATGTGTCGAAGGCGATACTTGCATCGCGGTCGCGAGCCAAGGCGGCATGCTCTCGAGCGGAGTATTGCTGCCGGAGAGCATATTCATGGGCAGAAACACCAGCATGAAAAGCAGTCCGAGCTGCGGCATCGACCGCGCGACGGTGCCTAAAAAGATGCCGATCGCTGTCGCAAAGAACAGGTAGATCGCTACGCCCACCATGAACAGCGGTATCGAGCCCGCGATCGGTACGCCGAGGATCGCGCGAACGACGATGTAAAGCGAAAACCCGACCGCCACGGTGATAACCAGGCCGTTAGCCCAGACCTTGGACATGGCGATTTCGAACGGCGTCAGTGGCATCACCAGGAGATGGTCCATGGTGCCGTGCTCGCGCTCCCGCACGAGGGCGGCGCCGGCGAGAATGATCGCCAGCATGGTGACGTTGTTGATGATCGCCATGACGCTGGTGAACCATGCGGTCGTGATGTTCGGGTTGAAGACGATCCGCACCGCGAGGTTTACGCTCGACAGCGGTGTACGTTCCGCACGGGAGACGAAATTCGAGATCTCGTCGGAGATGATCTGCTGGGCATCGCGGGACCCGAGCCCCGCCTGCACCATCGCCGTCGCATCGACATCGACCTGGATCGCGGGGCGACGTCGTGCGAGGACGTCGCGCTGGAAATTCGGGGGAATGTCGATCACGAAGGTATATCTGCCCTTGTTCATCAAGGGCACGATGTCCCGTTCGGCGATGAGCTGTGGCCGCTGGAACAGAGGCGGCAGGAACGCGCCCGTGATCCGACGCGAGAGCTCGGAGTGATCTTCGTCGACGACCGCGATTGAAGCGTTGTGAAGCTCCTGCGAAAAGCTTCTCGCCTGCAGGAACACGGCAAGCGAGAAGGCATAGATGACGAGTCCCAAGAGCACGTAATCCTGCAGAAAACTGCGCAATTCCTTGAGGCCGAGCCAATAGATGTTCGCTGCCCTGCGCATGGGTCTTCTCTAGCGTTCCTGCTTGCGCAGCAGGAGAACGTTCAGAAGCGTGAGCACCGGTATGAAGACTGCGAGCGCCGCCAGGGTCGGAGCAAGATCCGAAAAGCCCAGTCCTTTGGTGAAAGTGCCGACGCTGATCGGCACGAAATAGGTCATCGGGAAGCCGCGACCGATGATCTGGGCTCCGCCGGCCAACGATGAAACCGGGGTCATCATGCCGGCAAACTGCGTCGCCGGCAGGACCGTCAAAATGGCCGTGCCGAAAAGCGCGGCGATCTGCGTGCGGGTGAACGCCGAAATCAGCATGCCGTAAGCGGTCGTCGTGGTGACGTAGATCAGTGCCCCGAGCAGCAACGTTGCGAAGCTTCCCTTGAGCGGAACCTGGAAGACGAACAACGCCATCACCAGCAGCAATGCAAAATTGGTCATCGCGACCGCGATGTAAGGGAGCTGCTTGCCGAATAGAAATTCGATCCGGGAAACCGGTGTCACATAGAGGTTGGTGATGGACCCGAGCTCCTTTTCCCGAACGATGGCGAGCGCCATCAGGATCGCCGGAAACAGTGCCAGCAGCAGCGACATGTTTGCAGGAACCATCGCATAGATGCTGTCGAAATCCTGGTTGTACTTGAACCTGACTTCGATATCGGCAGGCGGGAGCGAGGCGGGCACCGTCGTCTTCACGGCCGGATCCGTCAGGTACAGCTGATGCATGCCCTGCAGGTAGCCGCGGATGGTCTCGGCCCGGAACGGCATTGCGCCATCCACCCACGCGCCGACCCAAGCGGGACGTCCGCGCTTGATGTCGCGGCCGAAGCCGGGCGGGATTTCAATCGCGGCCCTGATGTCCCCGCTCTGGAGACGCCTTTCCAGGTCGCCATAATCGGCGAGCGGCGGCTTCTCGGTGAAATAGGTCGAGCCCCTGAGCTCCTCGAGATAGGCGCGGCTCTCGGGACTCTGATCGTGATCGAGCACCGCGAAGGAGAGATTGTTGACGTCGGTCGTAACTCCGAATCCGAACACCAGCATCAGCAGTGTCGTTCCGAACACGCTGAAACCGAGCCGGATGGGGTCGCGCAGGAGCTCCAGGGTCTCGCGGATCGTATAGGCGAACAGGCGCTGCAGGCTGAACCAGGAGCGCTCCGGCGTCGGCCGCACCGGACGTGCGATTTTGACCGGCAGAGCGGGTTCCTCGGCCGCGGAAGCGCGTGATCCGGTCGCCTCCTCGAGATAGCCGATGAAGGCGTCTTCGAGCGTGGCAGCGCCACGGGCCTTGACAAGTTCGGCCGGCGTGCCGGTCGCGAGTACGCGGCCCGAATCCATGAGCGAGATGCGATCGCAGCGCTCGGCCTCGTTCATGAAATGGGTCGAGACGAAAATCGTCACTCCTTGGTTGCGTGAGAGATCGATCAGCAATTCCCAGAAACGGTCCCGTGCCAACGGATCGAC
>CAWJCB010000021.1:0-172755 GCA_963841105.1 uncultured Alphaproteobacteria bacterium | reverse complement strand
ATGTCCTCTACTGGCACGAGTACGTATTGCTCAAGCAAGCCATAGCCCGTCACCCAAGAAGCAGCCGCCGTCCCGCTCGCGAATAGAACCTGTGCTGCGCCATGCAATTCGCGCCAGCCAGCATGGCGCCCATGTTGCGGAGAAACGGCAGGAAGCGGGCGGTGAAAACGAACGCGCCACCATATTGCAGGAAAAGCCGCTGACTAAATTCTGTCCGTTCCTCCGTCAGTCCGAAACGGACTTCCACACCGTACCATGAGTTGATAGCGGAACTTGCTGCCGATCCAAAAACCAAGAATCTCGCCTCCCATCGCGGCAAGGATGCCAACGGCAATCAACACCCAAATATTCATTGCTTGTGTTCGCGCAGCGAAAAAGGCGGCGGCAATCAAAGTTGCCTCCGCCAGGCAACGGGACGCCAATGCTTTCAAGCGCGATAAACCCCGCGACGACCCAGAGGCCGTAGATTGATATGACCTGAGGCAAATCCAGTGTCACAGCTGGCTCGTCGCGACGTTAGTTTTCTGCTCAATGCCGAATACCCAGTATTGCAGACAAAAATGCGACCCAGGATGGGCGATAAGACCGGCAAGACAAATTTCCGCCAATGTTGCGCCGGCACCACACAATGCCCTGGCTGTAGCCCGGATGCGCCATGCGCATCCGGGAAAACCCTGGGTTTCGCGATCCGGATCAGGGGTAGGGTGGGCAAAGGCGCCGAACACAGTCGGGGGTCAATAAATGCTTCCTTGGCGGCGCCGTGCCCACGCGTCCGGAGAGACCGCGTGCTGTAGCCCGGATGCGCCATGCGCATCCGGGAAAACCCTGGGTTTCGCGATCCCGGATAAGAGAGGTAGGGTGGGCAAAGGCGCCGAACACAGTCGGGGGTCAATAAATGCTTCCTTGGCGGCGCCGTGCCCACGCGTCCGGAGAGACCGCGTGCGCATAGCGTGCTGTAGCCCGGATGCGCCATGCGTGCCAAGGAAAACCCTGGGTTTCGCTGCCCGCTCAACCCAGGCTACGAACTAAAATCAGCCTGCTTTCACGGCTCCGTAGACGCCGCGTTCGAACTGACGGTAGATCCGCAAGGCGCGGGTGATCGGCAAAAGGCAACACCTGCGTCATGAAAACAGCGGCGATGCGTCTGCTCGGATCGATCCAATAATAGGTGTTAAAAAGGCCGCCCCAGGTCAGGCTTCCGGCGCTGCGGCCGTCTGGGACCGCCTGCATGTTGATCATGTGGCCGAAGCCCCATTTGAGGCTGATGCCGGGAAAGAAATCTACGTCGTTGGAGAGCGCCGGCACTGTCGTCCTCAGGACGCCGGCTTCGATTTTGCCGATCTGGTTCTGACCCATGAGCGCGACGGTATCTGGACGAAGGATGCGGACGCCGTCGAACGAGCCGCCTTGCATCAGCATGCGGATGAAGGTCAAATAATCCGGTCCGGTCGAATAAATCCCACCGCCACCGGAGAAGGATTTGCCTCGCTGTTTGCTGCTCCACCGGTTGCGGCGTAAGCGACCCGTCCGGCTCCCGCCGATGTACGCCAGCCTCCCGCGCGCGCTGCTGCGGCGAGATGACGAACGCAGTATCGTTCATGCCGAGCGGGCCAAAAATGTGCTTGCGAAAATAGACATCTAGCGGCTCGCCGCTGATCAATTCCACGATGCGGCCGACCCAATCGATACTGGCGCCATATTGCCAACGCTCGCCGGGATCGAACATTAGCGGCGCGCGCGGCGCCTTGCCTCTGGCGGCGGGCGGCAGCTGGTCGATCGCCTTGAAATACCGGACGGCCTTGGCATCCCAGAGCCGATAGGCGAAGCCGGCCGTATGGGTCAGCAGGTGACGCAGCGAGATCGGCCGCTTTGCCGGGCGCAACTGGGGTGTTCCCGCGGCATCGAATCCGTCAAGCACTTGGGGCGACCCGAGCGCGGGATCGATGTCCGGCACCGGAGCATCCAGCGAAAGCTTGTCCTGCTCGACGAGCTGCAGCGCGGCGACCGAAGTGATCGGCTTAACCATCGAGGCGACACGAAATACGGTATCGCGCGTCATGGCCGGCCCCCCGTGAAGCCGGCGCCTGCCGAAAATGCCCTCATACACGATGCCCTTGTCGGTCGCGGCCAAGGCCACCACCCCCGGCACTTCCTCTGCACTGGTGGCAGAGCGGAGCATCGAGTCGATTTGGGGAAACGTGCTTGCGCCGAGCCCTGTTGGCTCTTCGGCGTGCGCGACCGCCGCATAGTCCGCGCCTAATGAGCCTGCCACCGCCAGCTTCGCCGCTCTGTTCAACGTATCGCGGCGACTAGGGCTGATGGATCATGCCCGCTTTAGGCCTCTTGGACGGTTTCGATCAGTTCACGGCTGCGTGTCACCCGCGGCCATGCCTTGTCGAAGTCGGCAATGAGCAACTTGAAACCCGGCGTTTCGAGGCTGTTGCGCAGCGCTGCCATGTCGTTGAACTGGTAGAGCGCGTAGTGGACAGACGGATCGCTCCGGCTCCAGAAGCGCCAGCCTTTCTCGGCGCGGAACGTCGCCATCGCCAATGGCAGATGGTGCGTCCCGTACCAATGATCGAATTTCGCACGGTCGGATCCTTCTTGCACCTGTGCCCGGACCATGAAATAGGCCTTGTTCGCTTCCATGCTCAGCCCTCCGGCGAGAAGCGGTCCACGTTCAGCTGGTCGGCAAGCGCAGCCACTCAGATCGAGATCAATATATGCTCAGACCGCCGCGAGCGGCGCGTTCTTGTCGAGGATTCGCAGGACATCCTCGCGGCTCAAATCGGGCACCTCCAGCAGCACGCGCGCGATTCCCGCATCGCGATAGGACGCGAGCGCCGCCCGATCGGCCGGCGCGTTGAACACCGTGATCGACAATGTCGCGGGATCGCGCCCGACCGCAATGGCTGCCTGGCGCAACCGAGTAGCCGCAGTCTTGGGTTCCCAGCCCGCGCGCGGGCGCGGAAACCAGCCGTCACAGAATTCCACGACGCGACGCACGGTGTGGTCGGTCTCTCCGCCGAGGAGGATGGGCGGATGTGGCTTCTGCATCGGCTTGGGAAAAAGCCAGACTGGATCGAAATTGACGAGCTCGCCGTGAAACTCAGCCTGCTGTTGGGTCCAAAGCGCCTTCATCGCCAGCACGCGCTCGCGCAGCAGCTTGAAACGGGTCTCATAGCGGGCGCCATGATTCTCCATCTCCTCGACGTTCCCAACCGCCACCGATCGCAAAAATGAACCGGCCGCCGGAAAGCTGGTCGAGGCTCGCAACCGATTTGGCGGTGATGATCGGGTCTCGCTGCGCCACGAGGGCAATGCCCGTCCCGATCTTGAGAGTGCGCGTCGCTGCCGCGGCGAACGACAGCGCGACGAACGGATCGTGGGTATGGGAATAGCGCTTCGGCAACTCGCCGCCGCTCGGATACGGTGAGCGTCGGCTGACTGGGATATGCGTGTGCTCGCATACGAACAGCGACTCGAACCCGCGTTCCTCAAGTGCGCGCGCCAGCTCGCCGATTTCGATCCCGTAGTCAGTGGGAAAATGGAAAGCGCCAACTTGCATGGCAATCGTTTTTCGTACCGACGTGCTCTAGAAAGTCTAGGTTGCTGCAACCACGGACAGGTTGCCCCAGCTTGTCACCCGTTCGATGCGAACGGCGATAACGGGGTACTGCGCAATCTGCATCGCCGTGAGCTGCGGGTAACGGGAACGCAGCAGCGCCTGGGCGTCTTGATGTTCTGTCCCTCCGCTCAGGATTTCGGCGTGGCCGCGCAGCATCACCCAACCAAGCCGCCCCCAATCCTCATCATAGCGGTCCACGACGACCGCGACCACGGGATTTTCTGCAATGTTTCGCAGTCGCTTCAGCGCAACCCCGGAAACTCGCTTTGGTTTGTCGTCGATCGTGATGTAGAGCGTGCGTTTGAGTATTGCAAAGCATACCGGCACCACATGCGGAACCGCGCGGCCATCGGCAGTGGCAAGGTGCGCGATGCGCTGGTGCGCCAGGAACCGGCACTCGACGTTTGAAAACATCAGAAACCGTTATGCCTCCGCCCTAACTCAGCGCCTCAGCGCCCGGCAGCCCTGGACCGGGCTGAGAAAGTGAGGCATCGTAGATGCGATGAGCTCTCTCTCTCAATCGGGGACCGATGCTGCGCTCCACAGTCCGGAACGCATTACGCGATATCATGCCCACGTCTATTATGACCCCGCCCACAGCCGCGAGCGAGCGGCACTGCTGCGCGAGCGGGTGGCACGGATTTTTCCCGACGTGAGACTGGGGCGCTGGCATGATGAACCGGTCGGGCCACATCCCCAGGCCATGTATCAGATCGTCTTTGAGCCGGATCGTCTGTCGGCGCTGTTGCCGTGGCTCATGCTGAACCGCTCCGAGCTGACGGTCCTGGTCCATCCTGAAACCGGCGATGACTATGCGGACCATGCGCGGCACTCTCTTTGGCTCGGTGCGGTGCTGCCGCTTCGGCTGGAGACCCTCAAGCGCTCGCAGTGACCGTTTGGTCCCCACCAAAGGATTTGCCGGTCGTGGCAAACCAGAAAAGCGCGTGGGGTTGCCGGCCGCGCCCTTAATATCGGATAATTACGATATGACTATCGTTGTTTCATCGTCGTCCAAAGAGATCATGGCAAACCCGGCGCGGCTCATCGAGGCGATGCGGGCGGGCAGCATCATCAGCATTCCCGATCTCGACTACACGATCGTGCCGACGACGGCGATTGCCGGGCTGGCCGAGGAAAGGGCGGAAGAGGAGTTGCTCGAAGAGATGGTTTCCTATCGCAAGGACGTAACCGGCGTCGAGAACACCATCTTCATTTCGCCAAAGGGTAACACGCGACACGCGCCGCGCATTAAGATCGCCATCGATCCGCCGCTGTCGGTCGATCCCCGGAGCAAAACCGCAGCGGTTGCGATTGCCGACGGCACCGTTGTGGCCGGCGACGTCCCGCCCGAGCTTCTCGACCAGGCGCGACGGTTCATCGATGCCAATCGCGATGTGCTCCTCGATTACTGGGAATATCGGATCGATACCGACGAACTCAATCGACGACTGACACCGATCTAGCCTTTCACTCTGCGGACAACTGATTGGTGCTGATAATAGTTTTCTCGGTACTAAATTCCTGGTCCCCAAGCGCTATGGCGGAAACCAAGGCACAATGCCCATGTTCTCCATTGATGGAGCCGGATCAGACAAAGAGAAGCTCCAAGGAAACTCCATCGAGATGCCCGCCAGACCACGGCATCGGCTAAATCCAGTTTGGAAAGCTACTGCTCGCAGGGGCGAGACCTTTCGTTGCGGCTTCGGCACGCTTATTGGCGGAAATAAGTACCGCGTTCGGCGATCAGTCTACGGAAGCCACTCCGGCTTCGACACGAGGAGAATGACGATGTTGCGCAAGATCACAGTGGTGCTCGCACTCACGGCGGCTATCATCACCGTTGCACCAGCTTCTGTTAGAACGTCCTCTGCACAACTGTGCCAATCCTGGGCCACATGTTGGTAAGCAGCTTGGCAGGTCCCCCATAGCTCCCGAGCAACGCGAAGCGAAGGCTCCTCCTGAGAAGCCTTCCCGCGGGAGTTGGACGAAAGGTTAGCGTTCTCGAAAGCTTTGATGTGAGCCACCTTTTCGGGCATGCGCTTACGAAGTTGGGGATGCTTGCATCACATCCTGCCGCGTTCGTCGTGGTGGTTTGCTATGTGGCCGTGTGGCTGATTTCTAGCTTTGAGACCTTCGACTGGCATGCGGTCGCGACTGATCGCCACGTTGTTCGTGGCTTTGCTGATTCAGAGGGCAGAGCGTCGGACACGCAAGCTATTCACGCGAAGCTTGATGAGCTGCTGCGAGTTGAGGGAAGCGCCCGCAATGAGCTAACCCAAATTGACCATCAGGAGCCGGAAGCCATTGAAAGGCATCGGTCAGAGGAGCACGAGGCGGACCACTAGCCATGACCCGCGGCACCGCCTTCAGACGTGCCGGCTACAGGAGCAATAGGCTTGCGGTGAAGGATTTGGCTCGAACGCGACACGGTAGCGCTCGCAGTGCTGGTATTCGCAATGTGCTGCGTTGAGTTACCCGCCTTCAGCATCGGATAAAGCTCAAGGCCTGAGAATGAGTTGGCGGTCCCGAGAGAAGTGGGTAAGTAGAGCTACTACAACAAGTTTGGGCGCACAAACACCCCTATCCGCGCTCATTGAACTTAAAGAAGGTTTTACCGCAGTCACAAACCCTTCGGATCTCGCCGCGGCTCAGCGCGACGCTTGCCTTTGCCATTCCTAGGCGACGCGCAAAGCCGTCGCCAAGTCGAAGATCTCCCATTTTGCCTCCACCATTCGGAGGAGATCAGCACCGCGAGCGCGCCGAGCGGCATTGTCTCGATCGCCGTGTCGGATCGTTTCCCTTGCCGCGAGTTCTTTCGCACCCACCCAACCGATGCAGCGGTGCTATCGACGATCGCGCATGCACTCGGCATGGACGTCGAGTTTCACGTCGCAGCTCCGGCGATTGCGTCGCTGCCCAAGTTCGCGCCCGAAATGAGGAGCGCAGATGGGGAGCGAGAACATGAGCGACCGCATCTTCGATCCGGTGGCAACCCCGCCCCCACGCGGGTTCGGCCGGTTACGCAAGCTCCGGACAATCGATGAGACCGCAGAGCTTTTGAACGTATCGCCGCGGACGGTGCGACGCCTCATCGGGTGCCTTACAGGTGCACAGGCTCGGCCGAGCTGTTCGCGTTGGCGATGAGGATATCGCGGTTCTGTTGGCCGCTACTCGCAGCGCCTGAGCGGTGTCCACTCCAGTCGCATAGAGGCTTGATTTGACACACTATTTCGATCTGTCGGGAAAACACGTATGAAGAAAAAATCCCATTTGTGCTAAAACCCTCTTCCCGAATGTCACCCCCCGTCCATCCCGGTGCAACCCGGACCTCACCTGTCCACTAAAGGAGCCCATCCGATGAAACCCACTCCCCCGCCGCAGGCCACGACCCCAGTCACATTGCAGGCCGTGGTAGATCGGCTCGCCGCCTATGACGCCCTCTCGCCCAGCCGCAAGCGTGATCTGCGATCGGCGGTGCTGAGCTACGCGAAGCTCATTGGCAGGCCGGCGGCCGAAATCCGGCTCGACCTTGCCGAGATCCGGGCGACCCTCAACCGCACGCTGCCGGCGCGCGCGCAGATATCGCGCAAGCGCTGGAGCAATCTACGCAGCGACCTTGCCCGCGCCATCGACGCCTCCGGCCTGCTGCCTATGCTCACAACCGCCGACCTCGAGATCGATGAGGTCTGGAGCAGCCTGCTGGCGACCGCCGACCAGCGTATCCGCCGTGGGCTTTCGCGCTTCGTTCGATGGGCGAGCCTGCGCCGGATCGCGCCGGAATTGGTCGGTAGCGACACGATCGAGCGCTTTGTCATCGAGCTGGATGCGACGACTCTCATCAGGAATCTGCGCGACCTCCCACGCATGGTCGCCAAGGCCTGGAATGCGCTGGTCGAACTGCACGCGGGCGCGGGGCTGCGACCTGTCGCGGTGCCGAGTAACAGGCCTGCGCCCACGCGGATTCCCTGGGAGCAGTTTCCGGCCTCGTTCCGCGCGGATACTGAGCAATACCTCACCTGGGCGTCCGTGCCAGATCCGCTCGCCGAAGGCGCTCGGCCAAAAAAGCTTGCCCCGCTCAGTCTGCGCCTTCTCCGCGGGCATTTCCATTCCGCGGCGAGTGCGGCGGCGGCCGCCGGCGTTCCCCTCGATCAGATCAAGTCTCTCGCGAGCCTTGTGGAAGTCGAGGCGTTCCCCGCACTTCTGCGCCATCGTTGGCAGCAGGACGGGGGCGAGCTGTCAGCGTACACGTTTGGTATTGCGAACACGTTCACAGCGATTGCTTCCGAATGGGTGAAAGCACCCGCAGAAAGAATTGCGAAACTCAAGGAGCTGCGGAGCAAGCTCGGAGGCCTCCCCACCGGCTTGACCGAGAAGAACAAGGCGCTATTGCGCCAGTTCGATGACCCGCGGCTGCTCTCGGCTTTGCTCGAGTTGCCGGACAAACTCTGGCGCGCGGCGCGGCGCAAAATGGCAACTTCGCGCTGGCCCTTTATCGAGCTGCAGACCGCTTTGGCGATCGACATTCTGCTGCACGTACCAATGCGGATGCAGAATCTGACCTCGTTGCAATTCGACGTCCACCTGCACTGGCCCCAGGGGCGCCGCAGGCCGGCGCTGCTCACATTGAGAGCCGCTGAAGTGAAGAATGATGTGGCGCTGGAATTCGAGATCCCGACGGCACTCGCCGAGCGCCTTCAGGTTTTTCGAAACGAGATTGCTCCCGCGGTGACGGGTAACCGTCCGGACCGGGTCTTCATCACGTTCGGTGGTGGCCCGAGATGCCAAGGCGCGATTTCGGTCGCGATTGAGAAAGCTCTTCTCAGACATCTGGGACTCAAAATGACCTGCCACCAGTTCCGGCATCTGGCAGCGAAAATAATTCTGGATGAGAATCCAGGAGCCTACGAATTAGTCCGCCAGCTACTGGGCCACAAAAACCTGAAGACGACCATGCGATTTTACGCTGGCGTCAATACGTTGCGGGCCAGTCGGGCGCATAACGCGCTGCTCCAGAAAATTCGTGAATCCAAGTTTGGGCGTTGCCGAAAAGCCCGAATAATTGGGGGCGCAAGGTGAAAGCCATGGCTGAACATAAGGCGCGGCTCCACCACCCCTACAACAAATGGCCGCAAACCGACCGGCTGCTCTGGGAACGGGCCATGCGAGATGATGACCCATTCGCGACGGGAGCGCACTTGGCTGAGGCCTCGAAGCACGCCTATCTCTTTGCCTGGCGCCGGTTCCTCGGTTTCCTGGCCATCCATGAACCGACCGCACTTGAGCTCGTTCCCTGCGAACGGCTCACGCCTGACCGGGTCAGGGCGTTGCGTGCTCACCTTGCCGAAACCAACACTCCGCGATCAGTTGCGGCCTGCGTTGATGCGCTCTACCACGCTCTCGCGTAATGATGCCGGAACGCGATTGGTCTTGGCTGAAGGCTGCGAAAGCCCGGCTCTATCGTCATGCTCCTTGTTCTCGTCCAAGGGGGCGCGTAATCACGAGTGTCCAGCTCCTTGATGTCGGGGAGCAGCTGATGGAGGAGAGCAAATCACCACCGGACGCTCCGATCAGGACGCGAGACGCTCTAGAGTTTCGTGACGGATTAATGATCGCGCTCGCCGGCTGCATTCCCATTCGGCGAAAAAACCTGGCTGCGCTCGAAATCGGCCATCAGCTTGTCCGGGAGAACGATTGCTGGTTCATCATCGTTCCAGCGGAGGAGTCCAAGACGAAAATATCGATGCCGTACCTGGTTCCCGAATTCCTGGAACCTTACCTTGCTCATTATCTTGATGTCGTTCGCCCGACGTTGCTCCGGGATCCAACCTGTCCCGCGCTCTGGGTAAGTTCTAAAGGCGGTGCTATTTGTTATGGCGCTATCGGCCACATTTTCAGCAGCCGATTGACGAGTCGTCTCGGTTTCCGCGTCACCCTTCACGACGCACGCGATGCAGCCGTAACAATGTGGGCCGTTTTCGCGCCAGATCAGATAGGCGTCGCGAGCGACCTGCTTGGACACCGCGATCCGGACACCCGCGACGAGTTCTACAATCGCGCGCGGGGGATCGAAGCCAGTCGGGCTTACAGGAAACTGGTCGCCGGGATACGCAGAAAGCACAAACGGCGCGGCAACTCATAACTTCGTGCAGGCTTTCAGGGTCTTGCAATGCTGGCCCGTAATGTCTGCTGTCCGAGGACAACCGGCCATCAATATTGCGCTGCGGTAATCTCCGTTCATGACCCGGAGCTGCCGTCGAGAGCGGTATTTGCTGTGCTGCACAAAGGGCGTCATGATGTGGTGGCGTATGGTTTTCGGTTCCAAATCAGGGCTTGCGCCATGACCCCTAAACCATCGAAACCACAGCACGGCAGCACGACAAAGCCCGGGCACAACAACGCGCCGACGGCCGCGCGACAAGACAGTTCAACCCTTGCCTTTCTGCAACAGCAAGTCAGCGCTCTTACCCGCGAACTAGCGGAGGCGCGAGAGCAGCAGACCGCAACCTCAGAGGTGCTGCAAGTCATCAGCTCATCTTCTGGTGACTTGGAGCCGGCATTCGAAGCCCTGCTGCGAAACGCCACGCGCCTTTGCGAGGGCAAATTCGGAGACATATTTCGGTTCGATGGCAACCTCTTCTACTTCGCGGCGAGGGTTGATACCCCGCTGGAACTTGCCGACTTCCAAAGAAGGCGCGGGCCATTTCTTCCTGTAGAGGGTGGAGGGATGGATCGCATGATGCGGACAAAGCAAGTGATCCACACCGCAGATAGCGCGGCCGAAGCAGTTCCGACCCCGGCAGCGAGGCTGGGTGGTGCGAGATCGATCATCTGGGTGCCAATGCTCAAAGACGATTCATTAGTCGGTGCGATCAGCATCTACCGACAGGGAGTGCGATCATTTACCGGCAAGCAGATTGAGCTTGTGCAGAACTTCGCCGCCCAGGCTGTCATCGCCATCGAGAATGCGCGGCTGCTCAACGAGCTGCGCGAGTTGCTGCAGCAGCAGACGGCGACCGCAAAGGTGCTTCAGGTCATCAGCACTTCGACCGGAGAGCTAGAACCGGTATTCCAAGCAATGTTGGAAAACGCAACCCGCATCTGCGGCGCGCATTTTGGGTCTTTGTGGCGCTTCGAGGACGGGGCCGCGAGAGTCGTCTCGGATTTCAACTACCCGCCTGCATTTGCCAAGTTCCTACAGCAAGGGCCGCATCGGCCAGGTCCGCACAACCCTATCACCCGAGTCATTAACACCTCGTCGGTGCTTCACATCGTTGACTATCGTGCCGATGAAGCTTATCTCCGTCACGACCCATTGGCGGTCGCCGGCATCGAACTAGGCGGGATCAGAAGCTTGCTCATCGTGCCGATGGTCAAGGACTCCGAGCTGCTCGGGGCAATCGGAATTTTTCACCAGGAAGTCCAGCCATTTAATGAGAAACAGATTTCACTGGTCGCGAGCTTCGCTAGTCAGGCCGTTATCGCCGTTGAGAATGCGCGCTTGCTCAACGAGCTACGTGAATTGCTGCAACAGCAAACCGCTACCGCCGATGTTCTCAAGGTCATAAGTCGCTCCACCTTCGACTTGCAGGCGGTCCTCGATACGCTCATCGAGTTGGCTGCCACGCTATGTGAGGCCGATATGGGATATATCGGGCGTCCGATTGGCGATGGTTTTTTTCGTGCGGAGGCCAGCTACGGATTTTCGTCTACCCTCAAGGAGATGGTGGAGCGCACGTCTTGGAAAGCAGGGCGAGAGAGTGCGATCGGTCGTGTTTTGCTTGAGCGCGCCCCGATTCATATCCTCGATGTTGAGACCGACCCGGAATACCGCAAGGTCGAGATGCAAAAAACCGGCGGATACCACTCCCTCTTTGGCGTACCACTCCTGCGTGAAGGAACGCTAATCGGCGTGTTTGTGCTGGCGCGCCGTTCCGTACGTGCGTTCACCGACCGCCAGATCGAGTTAGTCGCGACGTTCGCAGATCAGGCGGTAATCGCCATCGAAAACGTGCGGCTATTCGATGAAATTCAGGAGAAGAGTCGCCAGCTTGAAGAAGCCAGCCAGCACAAGTCGCAATTCCTCGCCAACATGAGCCACGAGCTGCGCACGCCGCTCAATGCGGTGCTCGGCTATACCGAGCTGATCCTCGACAGCGTCTACGGTGAAATGCCAGAGAAGGCGCGCAGCGTGCTCGATCGCATACAGCGAAACGGTAGGCACCTCTTAGGCTTGATCAACGATGTTCTCGACCTATCGAAGATCGAGGCCGGCCAGCTCACGCTCGACCTTGCTGATTATTCGATGCGGGATGTTGTCCAAACCGCCTATACTGCGGTCGAGGCGCTCGCAGCCGAGAAGAAGATTGCATTCAAGGCAGAAATCATGCGCGACATGCCGCGCGGCCATGGCGACGAGCGCCGCTTAACGCAAGTGCTGCTCAATCTGGTCGGCAACGCGATCAAATTCACTGATGCGGGCGAGGTCGTGATCAAAGCCGTTGCAAGCGAGACGGCTTTTGATGTCTCGGTGCGCGATACCGGCCCAGGCATTTCCGAGGCTGACCAAGCCAAGCTATTCCAGGAGTTCCAGCAGGCCGACAATGCAATCACGCGAAAGAAAGGTGGCACCGGTCTAGGTCTCGCTATCTCGAAACGAATTATCGAGATGCACGAGGGAAAAATCTGGGTGGAATCGATCGTAGGTCAGGGCTCGACGTTCTGCTTTAGGCTTCCGGTCTTAGTGGAGCAGCAAGCCCGACCGGCGTGGAACTCTTCGTCGGCATCGCGCGATTGAGCCCACGGAATTTTTTAATCAGCTGAAGAGACGCGAGTTCATCACCTTGTTCGGCGCCGCTGCGGCGTATCCGCTCGCGGCGCACACGCAGCAGACCCCTAAAGAACCGACGATGCTTGCACCTGCTCAGGTCTACAATTGGCACCAACGCGAACTGCTAACGCGCGCCGCTAATGTCGGATGACTGAGGTAAAGCAGACCTGATGCAAGGAAACTGATTACCGCTGGTTTTGATGTGGTGGACGGCGCCCGCTCCCGGCATCGATGTGCCATAGGGTGCTTCGTCGGAAACGAATCACATGAGGGGAGCCGTCCAGATGCAAATTACCACGATTGGTTTGGATCTCGCCAAGAACGTGTTTCAGGTCCACGGCATCGACGCCAACGAGACGGTTGTTGTCAGGAAGCGACTCCGGCGTAGCCAGGCGCTGGCGTTCTTCAAGGCGCTGCCGCCGTGCCTCATCGGCATGGAGGCCTGCGCCACGGCTCATTATTGGGCGCGCGAGCTCACGAAGCTCGGTCACCGGGTGCGGCTGATGCCAGCAAAAGACGTGAAGGCCTACGTCAAGCGTAACAAGAACGATGCCGCCGACGCCGAGGCGATCTGCGAGGGGCGCAATCCTGCGGTGCAGCACCTGAATTCGTCCCTCGCAAATCCGTTATCCCGTCGCGGTCTTCCTTGGCCAGGACAGCGGATGCATTTCGATGGGTTCAACAAACGCGAGGTCATCACGCTGCTCGGCGGCGCGGCCGCAGCGTGGCCCCTCGCAGCTCGGGCGCAGCCAACCGAGCAGGTCCGACGCATTGGCGTGCTGATGGGGTTCGCCACGACCAGTCCGGAGGGGCAAGCCTTCCGGCAGGCCTTCGGCGAGCGGCTGCGGGAACGCGGATGGACTGACGGGGCCAGAGCCACGGTTGACTATCGCTGGGCCGCCGGTGATCGCGAGCGCTTCAAGGCTTATGCGTCGGAGCTGGTCGCGCTCAAACCCGAAGTGATCCTCGCCCACACGACGCCCGCCGTCGCCGCGCTTCGGCAGGAGACCACGAGCATACCCATCGTGTTCGTGTCGGTCACCGATCCGGTCGGCCAAGGGTTAGTCACAAACCTTGCCCGCCCGGGCGGCAATATCTTGCAACCCAGCCCTCATTGGCAGGGGATAGCCGGATGCAATTCAAATCTCGCCCAGACGAGGTCATCGAGTGAACAGGCGCGAGTTCATTGCGTTGCTTGGCGGATCGGCAGCATCCGTATCAGCGCCCGTTACATTGACTGCGCAGGAGCCTAGCCGGACCTATCGTCTTGGCTGTCTGCTCCCGCTCCCGCGAGCTGCGCCTGCTATGGTCGCTTTTGTAGATGAATTGCGCGTCCAAGGCTTCGCCGAAGGTCAAAACCTTACAATTGTTCCAGGCGGGTTTGAATTCCGCAGCGATCAAATCGAAGAATTGGTGGCAGCGTTGGTCAAGGCCGCACCCGACGCGATCATAAGCGGAGGTGACCCCGCTACACGCGCTTTCCAGAAGGCAACCCGAACAATTCCGATTGTGGTCATTACGGAAGATATGGTGGCCGCTGGATTTGCAGCATCCCTTGCGCGGCCGGGTGGCAACTTTACCGGCATCAGTCTGATGTCGCCCGAGCTCGATGGAAAACGGCAGGATATCTTGATTGAGGCAGCTCCTAGTGCGCGCCGGATAGCGGTCCTCGCCGATTCCAACGTCGCGAGTTTGCGACATCTCGAAGCTTTGGAGAATTCCGCACAAACGCACGGAAAGAGTTGGTAATCGCTCGTGTTTCGAATAGCCAAGAACTGATTTCGGGCATTGATGATGCGAGGGCGATGGGCGCAACAGCACTCAACGTGCTGGCCTCGCCGATGCTGTTTCAGAACCGACGTCTCATCATTGAGCAGGCCGCACAACTGCGATTACCCGCAATCTATCAGTGGCCTGAAACGGCCGAAGAGGGGGGGTTGCTCGGCTATGGCCCACGGTTCATTGAACTCTTTAGAGAGCGGGCTCGAATGGTCGCGAAGATATTGAGGGGTTCGAAACCTGCCGATATGCCGGTCGAGCAGCCGACCACCTTCGAGCTAGTAATAAATTTAAAGAGTGCCAACGCCATTGGGCATGATGTGCCTGCTGGCCTCGTGCTGCGCGCCGACAAAGTCATCGAATAATATTCGCGTTTTAGTGCAGTGCATGAGTCCGCAGTTGACCCCCTGCGGACGTAAGCTGGGTCGAAATCTCGCACCGCAGCGAGCCCCTGACTGATGCTCGGCAATGCGATATGCTGCCGCGGAGTTGGTTGGGCAGCGGATGAAATCCGATCAATTCAAGAGGCGCGAGTTTCCTCACCGCAAGCCGAGCGACGAGGAAAATAATCCGACATTGGAAAAGAGACGACTATCGATGGAGCGAGCTTTGATAAAGCTCCGTGCATTTTGCGAGAAGCTCGGCTGAACCGCGTTTGCGGTTCAATTTGGACCGATCATAAACGACTCTTGCCCAATTGGTTTGATCATCTTGCGCATTGAGGCGAAAAATAAAGAAAATCATCAATTCATGGAAGCTATTCTCTCCTGTCGTACCTTTATCTGCCCGCTCATCCTCAATGGTAGCAGCAACGGCGCAATCGAGATCTTGACGGCTGAACGATTGCGCCCTCGCAGGCAGCCCCAACGAAAAGACGACGAAGATCGTAATTAAGGTTAGACGCATGCCCATCGATAAGGTTACCGCTAAGCATCACCATATGGCAATGCGAAGTCAAAATCGTTTTTCAACAGTATCGACCCAACCTGACATAGGCCGCTCACGATTTGTGCGGCGCATATTGCCGCACCGCGCACCAGTTTCCATTGGCGTATTTTCCTGTTCTGATGGCTGGCCGCAGTTGGCGTGCGTGGGCAGGGCCTGCCGACTGCACGAGCGCTCGGCCTCGAAGTGCCACCACCCCTGCTCGCCCGCGCCGACGAGCTGATCGAATAAGTGCGCCAGCCGCAAGCTGGTGCGATCCAGCCGGTGAAAGTCCGGCCCAAGTAAGGGGTAGCGCCCGCTTGGTAGCGAGTCTTGCGTGGCCACTGGCGACAGTGGTTGCGAAGCGTACACAGCGATTGCGTGGGGTGTGGGATTGAGCCACGAAAGATCAGATATCGCGGGGGCCGAGAGTTTTTATTCGCTCGAAGGCAACATGTGCAGCACCGCCATGCGAGGTGCTGTCGCCCTGCCGGGGTCTAAGGCCACATCACTTGCAAAAGGATCGCATCGGAAGCTGGGAGGTCTCGTGTCCGGCCGTCAGCGTCGAGTGAGAGGGACGGTCCGCATCGGGAAGGTGAGGAGCCGTAGCCGATGATGCACGGGCACGAGAAGTCTGACCCTGCCATAGTAGCTGCGAAGCCGACGAACAAAGCGGAGCGATCTGCTGCGGAGTTGGTGGAGCCAAGGGCGGGACCAAGGGGAATGCGGGCCAACTACGCACGCTCCGGACACTGAGCCGGATAAGCGTGACACAGGATGTTGGTTCGCATACGGCAACTTATTGCCGTCGATACCCGAGGTGGGAGCCGTATGCGGGAAAGCCGCACGTACGGATCTGTGCGGGGGGCGCGAGGTAACTCGCGTCCCTAACGCGAAGGGCCTGGTTGCTGCATCTGCTCACAGCCGCTTGTGGCACTCAACGCAAGTGCCGAGCCCTCGCGGTTGCGTCCGCAATTGAGGGTCCCTGCGGACTCTGTTTGTCGGGCATTCTTCAGCCCATGACCCGTTGCCGACCTGGGATGTGCAGTGCAACCGGCTATCCGGTTGTGGGAATGGCCAGCGTACCCGCTGACTGACCTCTGCGAAATCGGTATCCTGCAAATCGTGACCAGCTAAGCGGGGAATTGCATGCAGGTTGATCGGCTGAAACGACGCGAGTTCATCACCCTTTTCGGCAGCGCGGTGGCTTGGCCGCTCACGGTACGCGCACAACCATCTAAGGTGGCTCGAATAGGCGTGCTCTATATCGGCCTCGCAGATTCGGAGTCGTTCAAGAAGGAACTCAGGGAAGGATTGCGCGAGCTTGGTTATTTAGAGGGGCAAAATGTTTCATTTGAGTTTCGCTCTGCGGCAGGAAAGCTGGATCGACTGCCTCAGCTTGCGTCCGAGCTGGTCCGGCTTAAGGTTGATGTGATCGTGGCGCTCTACGTCCCCAGCGCACTGGCGGCGAAGCAGGCAACCCGTGAAATCCCCATTGTGATAATCGCAGCCGAGCCCATTGAAACAGGCATCGTCGCCAGCTGGGCACGTCCGGGCGGCAACATTACCGGGGTGGCTCTGATGTCTGCTGCTTTGGTTGGAAAATGCGTTGAACTGTTTCGCGACATGCTCTCAGCGGCGCGGCGGATAGCCGTTCTCACCAACGCGGCCGATCCTCTATTCGCCAGATTGGTGCTCGAACAAGTTGATCTGGCGCACCGTACGACAGGTATTGAGATTCAGCCAATCATGGTGCGCGGACCAGATGAGGAGCTCGACGCCGCCTTTGCGGCCATGGCGAACGGGCGGGCGGACGCCGCTGTCATTCAAGGTAGCTTATCCACCAAGCGTATGGCTGACCTCGCACTTGAGCACCGTTTGCCAGCCGCCTCGACGACGCGCGGCTTTGTGGATGCCGGCGGGCTTATGTCATATGGCGCGGACGGTCCCGCCATCTTTCGGCACAGCGCAAAGTTTGTGCAAAGGATATTACAGGGCCGGCAGCCGAATGAGCTACCCATAGAGCAACCCACGAAGTTCGAGTTGGCCGTCAATCTCAGAACTGCGAAGGCCATGGGCCTCGCGATTCCGGAACCCTTTTTGCTTCGTGCCGACGCGCTGCTTGAATGATCAGGCGATGTTTATTGCACTGCATGAGTCCGGAACTGGCACTCAAGAGCCCATCAGTCGTACTGTCAGATAGTCTGCTTACTGAGGCAGTGCTGAAGCGAGCAAGCATCGCGCCGCACCGCCGCCTTTTGACCCCGAACCGACATGCGCTGAACCGAAATCCCGCAGCGCAACAGGTCCCCACGGCGGCGTCATGTGCTATCTTATTTAAAGGGCGACCAACCCCTGCGCCGTCTGGGATTATCATTATGATGGCGCCTGCCTGAAGGCCTGAAGGGGAATGTGAGAAATGAGCGATACAGCGGGAGGTACACCACACGGCCAAGACCCGAAGCAATCAGAGGGCGATACCGGTCTTAATAAGGAAACGGCGGTAGATTTTGAGCGTAAGTCCAGTGCTGTTACGGCAGCGGGTGTAGCATTTATTTTATTAACATTGCTTGCTCTTCGACCCTTCACCAATATAAATCTCGCATTACCGTTGGAAACACATTTCAGGCTCATCCCGTTTTATGGCGTACAGCTCGCCTCAGTTTTCATTTTCGCCTTCACGGCCTTGGCGACAATTTTGCGCTGGAGACGGTGGAGGATATGGGCTGGTGCAGCAGCGTGGCTCGCAATTTTCTTGGTATTCCGGTCAATCCAGTCAATGGCGTTAACAACGCGATTTTTGTCTCAAGGTGCAACAATAAATCCGGAGCAATTGATACTAACAGTACTCATGCTTGCGATTTCCGCTTTTGCGCTGTGGGCGTGGCACCAGGAGGGGAAAACAGCACCAATGAATGTCAAGTCCGAAGTCACCGTTGGGGGTATAGTGCTAGTGTTCTTTGGGGTCTCTCTTGGGCTCGGCGCTATCAACGTTCCCTCTACTGGGCTTTCGCTATTTCTTTTCGTGACTTTTTTGATTTTCGCGACCGCCGGCCTAGCGATGATTTTGCGGTGGAGAGGTTGGAGGATTTGGGTCGGTACGGTATCTTGGTTGATGATTGTGATAATGGTCCTAGGAACTGCTCGCGACGCATTTCCGTCTATGTTCATCGATCTCTGGAGATTGACTTTCGTTATATTTGCGATTTTGGTGTGCATTTTCGTGCTGTGGGCGAAGCGCCAAGACACGGCAGTCGTTGTAAAGTGAGACTTTCTGTTCTGCCACATCATGATCGATTTAGAGGCCCTCTAGGGAAAATGCGGCCCTGGGCTGGACGCTCGGCATTTCAAAACAAAAAACCCCATCGTTATTTGCACCCGCACTGATTCGTTGCTGCGGTGCATGCAGTCCGCTCCGGGCACCCGTGAGACAAGGGGTCATCCCGGCGGACATCTGTTCATGAAGTGGAGCGGACTCGCTGCGAACCTCCTCGCCATCGCCGAGTCTGACCCCGACTGCCGCTCTGCCCGCTGACGGATGCAAAGCATCCGACACGCCCGATGACTGACCAATTTCAATTTGATATCCTGCGAGCTGCTGTGGTCGGCAGACTGGCCCAATGCAATTCGATCGGTTGAGGCGACGCGAGTTCATTACACTGCTCGGTTCGGTGGCGACGTGGCCGCTCGCAGCGCGCGCGCAGCAGGCCAGCTCCTTGCACTTGGGCGACATGGTTATTACTCACGTTCGCAAAATCAAACAGAGTCGGCTCCAGGTCAAGCTCACGGCACTTGATCGAGCGATTGGTGAGCTAGCGAAACTTGAGCAGAGGCGGCTTGAGACGCTGCAAGAGGAGCACCTTTTGCGTGGCCAGCTGGGGGTTGAGGCGATTGGTATCACCGCTAAAAAGGTTGGGCTCACCAGAAATCTCGTGCGCCGATCAATGGTCATCGAGGCCGCCCTCGTGGAAACGGCAAAGGCGGAGGCCAAGCGGCTGGGATTAGATAGCAGCCAAACCGCGCTGTACCGAGCCGCAAGGAGTCCGACCCGGACAGTCAGACCGAAACGCTCCGCCTCATTGCTAAGAGTTGGCGGCATGCATCGGCATACGGTCTGGGACTGGGTGATTGACGGTCTCATCAACAAGTCGTTGTCATACCCCTAACTCGGATCGTGACGTTGCGCGAGGCCAACGAGGTGATCGAAATAGCTCGCTTTGCTGCACTGCATGACTTCGCAAGCGGGTACTCAAGAGACCTTTGACCTGCATTCGGTTTGGATGACAGCCGCTTACTACTTGTGTCGCGACCGGTGTCGGCCGAGACCCATTTGTTTGGCGAGACGCGAGCGTGCGGTGGCGTAGGTAGGCGCCACCATAGGATAATCGCTGCCGAGACCCCACTTCTTGCGATACTGCTCTGGAGTGAGGTTGTAATGGGTGCGCAGGTGCCGCCTGAGCGACTTGAATTTCTTGCCGTCCTCAAGACAGATGATGTAGTCTGGAGCGATTGATTTCTTCACCGGAATCGCGGGCCTGAGCGAGTTGCCGAGTGCCTCGCCGTGCCCGCTCGATACGCCCGTGAGCGCCATGTGGATCTGCCCGATCAACACCGGTAACTCGGCGGACGACACCGAGTTGTGCCTGACATAGGCCGAGATGATAGACGCTGTCAGCTCCATGAACGTCGAGGTATCGTCGGCCATTAAAAGTAAATCCTGCCGCTGGTTGTTCGAATTCGCCGAAGCGAAGCTGCGCCGCCATTATATCCCCAAACAGGCAGAATATTTCCCAAAACAGTCGAGGATGGGCGAAACAAATTTGGGGGAAAACGAAGGCTTTTCACCCTCTTCTGGACGCGTCAGCCTTTTCACCCGCAGCCCGTAAGCCAAGACATACGAGGATCAATATGACGACCTTCGACCGCCGTTCGTTTATCGCTGCCACTGCTGCTGCACTTGCCGCTAACACTGCCGCAGAGGCAAGGGAATGCACAAAGGACTACGACTGGGAAACCATGTCGCTTGAGGAACGTAACTCGGCGTTCAATAACGTCGCGCAAGTTACCCCCGAATTTGCGCGAAAGAAGACCGAAGAATGGACCGCAGCTACGGCCCAGCTTCGTGAGCAACGCTCCCAACACCTCAATCTGGCTTACGGTCCTGGCGAACGGAACAAGTGGGACATTTATCCGGCATCTGATCCCAAGGCGCCTTGTTTGGTTCATATTCACGGCGGCTACTGGCAACGAGGCAGCAAGGAGACCTTCGGGTGCCTGATTGAGGGCGCTCTGGCGCGGGGCTGGTCGGCTGCTCTGCCGGGATACACTCTTGCGCCCCAAGCCAGCCTTACGCAGATTACGAACGAGCTTCGTACGGCGTTCGACTGGTTGGCTGCAAAAGGTGGGGAACATGGCATCGCAGGCCCGGTCATTATCTCCGGCTGGTCCGCTGGTGGGCACCTGACAGCGTTCCTGCTGGACCATCCAAAGGTGGCGGCGGGAGTCGCAATCTCCGGCGTGTTCGAGCTAGCCCCTCTGCGCGATTCCCCTCACGTCAACGACAACGTGAAGCTCACAGAAGCGGAGATCAAAACGCTCTCTCCGATGCGCTTGCCAGGGGTGAACAAGCCGCTTGCGGTCACGTACGGTTCGGGTGAACTGGCAGCCATGATCGATTCGAGCCGAGATTTCCACGCTTATAGGGGTAGGTCACATCTCCCCGGCCCACTGATTCCGATTGTGAAGGCAAACCACTTCACGATCCTGGAAGAGATCCGGCGGCCAAATGGAATTCTGACCCGGGCCGCCTTGGACCTCGCCGAACAAAGCGCGTAGCTGAACAGAAACTACCTGCGGTGGGCTTGCTGGAGACTGGAGCACTGTTGCTTCTTGATCTCCACACATATCCGTTAAGAGCACGATCTGCCCCTGTGGAGGCAAGAATGATCCGAGTTGAACAGCCCCTGGGTGAACGCGGCAGCCTCAAATGGATACAGCAGGCAGTCAACTTAAATCCTGACATGCTGAACGAGATGATCTTGCCACGGCTTGTCGGCGGGACTATCCGCTGGCGTTCTCCGCTCTTGGATGATCAATATGCCGAATATCGCGACTTTGGATTTTTGGAGCGGATCGGCGCCAATCAACTGAGCCCAGAGCTTGAGATATTTTGGCCTAGTCGCGGGCCACAATGGGATGCGCTTGCACAGTGCGATGATGGAAATATTTTGCTTGTTGAGGCCAAGGCACACATTGGCGAACTGTGCTCATCACCTTCACAGGCACGTGCTTTGTCGCTTGAAAAGATCCAAGCCGCACTTGACGAAGCCGCTTCATTCATCGGCGCACAACCGCGGGCACCGTGGTCGAGTGTATTCTATCAACTTGCCAATCGGATTGCGCACCTGTACTTCCTGCGGAAACATGGAATAAAGGCTTGGCTCGTTTTGATAAATTTCATAGGCGATAGTGAGATGAACGGACCGTTTTCCGAGGAAGAATTGAGAGCAGCATATCAAATTGTTTGGCATGTGCTTGGAATTCCGAAGCGCCATGCACTCTCCGCCTACATAGTTGACATTTTTCCTGACGTTGGGGCCGAAAGCTTGGAATAGTTAAAGACAAATATCTCAAGGATACGAAGTCAAGGGCCACCTTTCTGACTGATCACTGGCCGCCAGAACAGTCTTGTGCGGTCAAATGGATCTGACCGCGGCATCGTTCAAAGGCCGACCGAACCTTGGCGTCTACTATTGGAATCCCCTCGAGGAGGCGCGTTTGTGAGTGATATAGACGCCAAAACTGGCGCCCGCGAATTTCTTGTCTGCTCACCTGAGGACTACCGATTACTGTGACGCGATGATGTGACGCCAAGCGAATTTGCATCCATGTCTGCTTGTCGAGGAGAAGCAGCCGACATATTGCGACGCGGTAACAGCGGGTTATGACCCACAGGCGACACGCGCGGGCCAGGATTGCTGCTGCGCAAAATGAGCACCGGCCCCTATTCCTCTGATTGCAAATTCCTGATTTGATCAACGGGATATCAGTCGTTTTGCGGACGGCAACAAGGTGCCCTCCGGTCGCGGCTGGATAGTTGGCGCTCACAAAGGAGAACTGCAATGATTTGTCGTGCCACGCTCGCATTGGGCGCAATGGCGCTTGTGTCGTTGGCGTCATCAGCCGCCATGGCGCAGAACGCGCCACCCTCGTACCAGGGGGACCCGGATGTCTATAAGGTCATTTTCGAAGACCAGAACTTTCGTGTGATCGACTCGGTTCGGAAGAAAGGCGTTCACGACAAGGTTCACTCGCATCCAGTTCCATCGATCGTTTATCACGTTACCGACTGCACAAGCCTGCTCTATGGGCCAGACGGAAAGCCTACGCCCTCGCCAACCAATGGCAAAGCCGGTACCGCATTTGCGGTGCCCATCATCCCCTCGCACTCCGCTGAGAACGTCGGTTCCGCGGACTGTCACCAGATTTTCGTCGAACGCAAGTAGACACCTGCGCTACAAGGCGCGGCATGGCGTAACGGAGGGGAACGCATTCGTCGGAGCGATGTCACAGCGCGTCAGGTTTTTCTCCGCAAAAAAATAAAAAAGGAACGAAGTGATCGAACGAAGATTGCTGCGGCGCACTTAGTCTGATTGGCACTTTCCTGCCAACAACTACATGCACCAACCCAGTTTGAATTTGCGTCCGCTTACTGAGTACTGCTGTCATAGCTTGTCGGGCCGCTATGAGCGGGGTCGTCTCTTGATGACCCAAAGCAGCCATTCAGTAGACGCCGATCAGCTTCATCCCAGCGATGACCAGCACGAGGCCAAGCGCTTTCAAGATCATGGGAACCGCGAAGCGTATCCCCAACGTGGTACCTATGATCGCGCCTAGCATCACGGCCACCGCATAGATCGGCAGATCAGCCGGTAGCGCCTTCACGAGAGCGACGTTACCCAAGAGCCCGGCAATCGAGTTGCACAGGATGAATACCGCAGCCACGCCCGACGCGGTACGGGTATCCGACCATCCGGCGAACAACAGGATCGGCGATAGGAAAATGCCGCCCCCGGTACCCGTCAGGCCCGAGAGAAAACCCACCAATGCCCCGAAAGCTATTCCAGCAATGACGGGCGGCTCATGCGGCTCGCGATTGGTGGTCATCTCCTTGGGCCACAGAAATCGCGCCCCTGCTACCAATAGAATGACGCCGACCAAAGGCCGATAAAACTGACCCGGCAGTTGGATCGCCCCCCCAACAAAGGCGAATGGCATCGCGCCGATCAGGAACGGCCACAGCGTTCGCCAGCGGAATAGTCCGGCGCGCAAGTAGCGGAATGACGTGAAGCTTGCGACCAGAATATTGAGGGCCAGCGCGGTCGGTCGCATAACCGAAGGCACTACTCCGAACAAGGCCATGAGGGCGATGTAAGCCGATGCCCCCGCATGGCCTACAGATGTGTAGAGCGCCGCCCCAAGCAACATGCAGGCGGCGAGAATCAGAACAAGCAATTCGGGCACGGCACGGCTCGCGATGGTCAGAATACAGATGCCCGCGAACCGTCGTGCCGGTGAGCTGCACGACCCGCTTACGGCGGGGCGTGGGGCTATGTCAGTACCGTATCAAAAATTTCCCCTTCGTCCAGGCCGCCTCAGTGGAATTTCTACACGCAAATTAAAGCGCGGGGTTTCAACACAGCCTGGACCCATTCCCGACATTACGCCCGCCAAAGCCAACGAACCAACATCACTGCTAATAGTGTCCCAGCGAGCTGGGCAAGGATAAAACCGGGTGTCGCTGAGGGAGCGATGCCCGCGAAGGTGTCGGAAATTGATCGCGCAATGGTCACTGCCGGATTGGCAAAGGATGTGGAGGCCGTGAACCAGTAGGCCGAGGTGATGTAAAGCCCCACCGCGTAGGGTATTGCCGTAGGTGTACGTGCTACGCAGCCCAGAATCGTGAGGAGCAATCCAAAGGTCGCGACAAACTCCGCGAGCCATTGTCCTGCGCCGGTCCGCACGTTCAAAGACACCTGCCATACCGGCAGTTCGAACATCAGATGCACCGTCCACACGCCGATCAGGCCCCCGACGATTTGTGCCACGATGTATGTCACTGCATCCGGCCACGGCAATTCCCGGCGCAACGCAAAGGCAATGCTGACGGCTGGATTGAAATGCGCACCGGACAATGGGCCGAACGTCAAAATGAGAACGGTGAGAATGGCGCCCGTTGGCAGCGTATTGCACAGAAGCGCAAGCGCGCCGTTACCGCCCGCGAGTTTTTGCGCCATGATGCCCGAGCCGACCACGGCTGCGAGCAGGAACGCGGTGCCAAGGCCTTCCGCAACGGCGCGCTGTGGAAACGACGGCATCAAGTAGGCTCGGCAGCCTTTGCCGTTGCACCGCCCATGCGGCCGATTTCCTTGAGCTTCGATTGGAGGCTGAGTTGATCGAGACTGCGGATCGGCAGCGCCGTGAACACGCCGATGCGCTGATGTAGCATTCGATAGGCATCCTTGAACGCCAGGGCGATCTCAGCCGGATTGCCCTTAGCTTCGGCCGGATCGGGAACGCCCCAATGGGCCGTCATCGGCTGACCCGGCCATACCGGGCAGGTTTCGCCAGCGGCGTTGTCACAGACGGTGAAAGCAAAATCGAGGGACGGTGCGCCAGGCTTGGCGAACTCATTCCATGACTTCGAACGAAAGCTCGAAGTGTCGTAGCCGAGGCCCTGCAAGAGCTGAATCGTTTCCAGATGCACCTGCCCTTTCGGCTGACTGCCCGCACTGTAGGCGTGGAACTTTCCCTGCCCGAGCTTGTTCAGGATGGCCTCGGCCATGATTGAGCGCGCCGAGTTGCCGGTGCACAGAAACAGGACGTTAAAGGGATGATCGGCCATGTCGGCTCCTATGCCGTGCAGCAAGCCGATGTCGTTTGAGGAACAGGCTGCGAAGCGGCTTGCGGCGCGCAACACGACTTCTCATGCGCGACTCGTGCAACGCGCTCGCCCGTGCCGTCGCCGTAGTCAGTGCTCTCGCCCGTGGTAAGGAACGTTTCCCATGAGATGCCAGCCGGATCGTCGATCCAAGATTTTTCCGATTTGGCATAGCAGCAAGCCGTTTGCCCTTGCTCGATGACGTTGCCGCCCGCCTTGTGCAGCCGGGCATGAATTTCAGTTAACTCGTCGCGGTCCTCGACTTGGATTCCAAGATGATTGAGTCCGGGTTGCCGACCACGATTAGAGATAGCGAAATTGACGCGAGGATCGTCAAGCATCCACTTGGCGTAATCCGTCTTAATGACGGCAGGCTCCGCAGCAAACAGTGCCGAATAGAAGCCGATGGATTGTTGTAGATCGGCAACGGCCACGTGCACGTGCATTCGCTTCATGACGGTCGCTCCTATACGGCAGGCAACGGCTGATAGCCGATGCGGTCCATCATTGATTCAAAATACTCCCGGACCTTATGCGGAAAGCGAAGCCCCTTCACGATTGCAGCGGATCGCAGCAGCGGCAGCACGCGAACATCGTCAAGTGACAGTGTGCCATTGATCGCGGTCGGGCTTTCGATCAATCGGTCAAGGTCCTCAAGATCGGGCATCAACTCGTTGATGTGCTGTCGAGTGTTTGCGCGCAGTTCGACAAAATCGCCGAACGTCTTTCGCTTTCGCAGATTGTAGTGGTCGAGCGCGGCGACCGTGCCGAACTCCGGCAAGCCGAGCAGCGGATAGCGCGGCATGGTCAGCGGCGCGGTCTTGATGACAACTTTGTCGGCCCATGCGGCGGCTTCGCTGCGTTGCGGGCCGGTGAGGACGGGGTCGCCGAGGCCATCGACGTATGTGACCATATCCATGCTTTCCAACATGGGTTGGCCGTCATCCTTCACGAGTATCGGGATCACCCGTTTGCCGATGAGCCCGACCATTGTGTCGGAATCGTCGTCTAGAACGACGGTTTCCTGCAAATGCAGGTGCTTGAGCGCAGCGATCATGCGCACGCGAAAGCAGAGAGAGCAGTGCTCGAACATATAGAGCCTCATGACACTCGCTCCTTTTGACGTGCCGCAGAGCGCGCGGGAGCCTTGCGTTCGTCAGGCTTGCACTGGTCGGGGCGGCCCTGGCAACAGTTCTCGGTCAAGTAGCCGAGCAAAGCGTTCATCGTGTCGAACCGTGCCGCGTAGATCATCGAGCGACCATCACGCCGCACGGTGACAAGTCCGGCATCGCGCAAGCGATCAAGGTGGAATGTGAGTGTGTTCGGCGCGAGCTTTAGGGCGCTGGCGACGCTTCCCGCAGACATACCTTCTGGTCCCTCCTGCACAAGCAGGCGATACACATCGAGCCGATTGTCCTGGGCGAGAGCGGCCAATGCCGCCACTGCGTCGCGCTTTTTCATATTTCAGTAGATATGGAAATGTAGCCTGCGAGTCAAGAAATATTTCTAGAAATACTGAAATGAAGATCGTCTGGTTATGGCACAAAGCTGACCATAGCATATGCGACGGTATGTCCGCAGCTGGCGAAAGCTGACGTGCGAGAGCTGACGAGGGGTTCGGGTAGTGTTTTATAAGCGCACCTGCGTGGCCTTCACGTCTTCCGTGGCCCATACCAGATGGGCTGCGCTCCACCGCGGCTTGTCTTGGCGAAGCGTGGTAGTTGATCCAGGATCTCAAGCCAGGGTAGTTGCTCCTCGACGAAAACATGGCGGCTCGGACTCACGCGAGAAGGGTCTGCAAGAGAGGCCGCATACAAATGCACTTCCCCGGGAATGCGTTGAGTCTCGTAGGTCGGCGGGGAGCCGCACGTCGCGCAAAAACCGCGTGTCACACCAGGCGATGAGTTGAAGTAACGAGGAACGCCCTGTTTAAAACGGAACGCTCCACGCGGCACAGAAATCCAAGCGGTTGTTACAACGTCTAATAAGGCTCTGCCTCATACTCGAAAATGACTGAGCGACACAGGCAGTGACCTTCGACTTTCCTGCTCGACATGCCCGCACACTTTTCCTTTCGTTCACACGCAGGGTCCGCTTCGGTCGTCGCCCAGCGTCCATGTGTGTCGCGACTTCGCGAATTTCATCACGATTGTCGTCGCGATTTGCGCCCAGCGCGACGCGGCCCGGCCTCCTTCGCCGCCGCTCGAAAAAGAGCGTCCGTGATCGTGAACTCACGAAATTCTGGCATGTTGCATAATGCTTGGAGCTGGGCCGCGCGGTTCGTAAGATCGTCAAGTTTGCGCAGAGCCGCCACGAGTTCCGGCTTTTTCGCCTTAGGAAGCGGTCGCTTCTTCGCGGGCTGTTCGCTCAGAAGCGCATCCAGCTCCGATTGCAGCAGGAATAACGAGTAATTTGGTCGTGACTCAAACAAGCGGGTTGGCTCACCGAAAGGCCAATAGGTGCCCGACTTTATCACGCCGTCAGCGTGCGCCGTGGCCCAGAACTCGCTTGATAAAGGCTGGATGCCATGATCTCCGAAATAATAGGCCTCGAGGTTGCCCTGATGCAGAAAGTTGCGCAGTCGGTGCACGGTCTCATTCGCGATCTCCTGATACTTGAGCTGCGATGGGTGGGGAAGTTGCGGTGTCGAGAAGGCTCGCACTGCTGCCTCAAGACTATTGTCCGGCTTTGTTTCCGAGTGTGACGGCGCAGCTCTTTCGAGCGCAGCCAGTTGCTCAGAGAACCAGTATACTCCGGCTTTAAGGATTGCCTCTCGTGTTGACACATATCCATCCGGGCAAAAAACACTCACGGCGCGGCCTTTGCGGCGATCGTCGCAATCTTCTGATCTGGCTTGAACCCGAATTTCGGCGCCCCCGCACGGATGGCGTCGGCGATATAGCTGGGAGCCAAATGCCCATAGTGCTTTTCCACCATGCGCGTGTCGGCGTGACCCAGGTTCTTCGCCACCACGAGCAGCGGCACGCCGTTCATGACGGCGTGGCTTGCCCACGTGTGCCGGAGTGCATGGAAACTGACCGGCGGGTCGATCTTAGCGTGCATGCATGCTTGCGCCGTCGGGCGGAGTTGGTGGGACGCCCGCCACGGCTCGCCATTGGCCTTGCGCAACGTGATCTCGCTGCCAGCACGGCCGGCAGTGAGTTGCCGGAAGAAGAACACACCCTCATCGGTGAGCACCACATGGCGCGCCTTGCCTGACTTGGACTGACGGATCGCGAGCGTTCCGCTATCGGGATTGAAGTCCGCGACCTCCAGCCGCGCCAATTCGCTGTACCGGCACCCGGTCTGCAGTCCCGCTTGCACCAGTTGACGGAAATCGGAATCGGTGGCGTTGACGAACCGCCGCGCTTCCTCGACCGTCAAATATCTCACCCGCGCCGCGTCGACGCCTTTGAAGGGTTTGACCTTGCGCCAAGCGGCGTCCGACGCGACAAGGTCGTCGCGAAAGGCGTGGTTGAGCGCGGCCCGCAAGATCGTCCACGTGCGATTTGCTGATGATTTGCGGCGGCGGATGGCTTCATCGGAGCCGTCGAACGCGCGGTGCTGCTGCGGCTTGCCGGGCTTAGTGCGCGCACGCGGCAGCGCCTTGGCAAGCTTGGCAAGCCATTTCCGCAGCGCTGGGGTAGTCAGCGATGGTACCTCAACATCGCCGAGTGTCGGGCAGATATGCGCGTTGGCGCGGTGCCGCGCATCCACCGCGCTTTTGCCGTGCGCTTCGATGAACTCGAGATAGCCTTCGACGGCGGCTCGCACCGTCAGTGGACCCGCGATGCCATTGGCAGACTGCGCGCGACGCACCATGCGCGTGCGAGCCTTGTCTTGCGCCTGCGCGAAACTGAGAATGATTATCCCGTCGGTATCGCTAAAGTCGTCGGCGACGCCGATCTTCTCGACTACGTAGCTCTGGCCTCCGACGTAGTGGCGCGCAACCCATGTTCCTGCGACAGCGGGTCTTCCCTTGCGGCCCTTCAGCCTGCGATAGCCAATATGTAAGCCAGGCTCGAGCAGCCGGTAGTGTGGCTTGCCCCGGCTGGCGAGACGGCTTCGACTCTCTCGGCTCTCAAGCCTTGCGTCGGGCGTTCTGCGCGCCATGGTCCGTGTCCAACAGATGTCCAATATACGGGTGAGAACACCCAAAAACAGGTATACCAAGATATGGGCGGTTTATCGGTATTTTCAAGCGTTTCCGAAACGTGTGTGGACACCTCAAGACACTTCTGCGTCTCTCTCACGGCGAAAACATGGGTTCGAGTCCCCTAGGGAGCGCCAGTCAACCTAGACAAGTCGCGAACCTACTGACCACGGGTCGCGCTCAATGCACTGATTCCACAGCCCCACAGGCTGCCGTGACGCAGTCTGTGCAGCACACCGGCACGACGGGTCGCGGGCATCGGCCATTTCCATCCGCGAGTCGTGCCATGCCCGAATTGTCGGTTCTGTTGCTTGCCGCGTGCATGTTCCTTGGCGCGGCGCTCTACACGTCCGTAGGTCATGCGGGAGCGTCCGCCTATATCGCGCTCATGGCGTTGTTCGGCATTGCGCCAACGGTGATGCGGCCAACGGCGCTTGCCCTCAATATCCTAGTCGCTGGCTTCACGTCGTTTCGCTACTTGCACGCTGGCCTATTCCGCTGGCGAACGCTGTGGCCCTTCCTGTTGGGCGCGGTGCCGTTTGCGTTCCTTGGCGGTTCGGTGCAATTGCCCGGCGCGTACTACCGGCCATTGGTCGGCGCTGTGCTCATGATTAGTGGAGCGCGGCTGTTGTGGCCGCGCGAGTTGAAATCGAATCTCGACCCGCACGACCCGCCGGTTTGGGCTGGCGCTCTGTGCGGTGTGGCCATCGGGTTTCTGTCGGGCCTCACGGGCACCGGAGGCGGAATTTTTCTCTCACCGATTTTGCTGTTTCTCGGATGGTCGGACACGCGCACCGCGTCGGGCGTCGCGGCCGTGTTCATTCTGTCCAACTCAATTGCGGGGCTTGCCGGTAATGTCGCCATTGTCAGAGCACTGCCGCCCGACCTTTGGGTTTTCGCTATCGCCGTGACGTTGGGCGCGGTGCTCGGCACCACGTTGGGCATTCAATGGCGACCCGCGATGGTCCTGAAAGCCCTTGGCGCAGTGCTCATAATCGCGGGGCTGAAACTGGTCGGGGTCTACTAACCCCGGCCTTGACATTTCAATAATATTTCTATATTCGCTGAAATATGGAAACGTCGCAGGCTGTCGCGGCTTTAGCCGCACTCGCACAAGATAACCGTCTCGATATCTTTCGCTTGCTTGTGCAGGCCGGCCCGGAAGGCATGGCCGCCGGTCAGGTCGCGGAAAGACTTGGCCTCGCCCCCAACACGCTGACGTTTCATTTCGACCGGCTTCGGTTCGCGGGGCTTGTCACTGTGCGCCGCGATGGCCGGTCAATGATCTATGCCGCTCGCTTCGAAGCGATGAACGGTCTTGTTTCCTTCCTCACTGAGAACTGTTGCCAAGGCGTTTCCGCATCGTGCGCGCCTGTGGAATGCAAACCCTCAAAGCCAGCACGCAAAAAGGAGCGCGTTTCATGAGGCTCTATATGTTTGAGCACTGTTCACTTTGCTTCCGCGTGCGCATGACCGCTGCGCTCAAGCAGCTGCACTTGCAGGAAACGGTTGTTCTCGACGATGATTCCGACACGATGGTCCGCCTAGTTGGCAAGCGCGTTATTCCAATTCTTGTGAAGGATAGCGGAGACCCGATGCTCGAAAGCATGGATATGGTCTCCTACGTTGACGGCATCGGCGACCGAATTTTGACGGGACCTGAGCGCAGCGAAATTGCCGCGTGGGCCGACAACATTGTTGCCAAAACCGGCCCGCTGACGATGCCGCGCTATCCGCTGCTCGGCTTGCCTGAGTTTGGTACGGTCGCCGCGCTCGATCATTACAATCTGCGGAAGCGCAAGACGTTCGGCGATTTCGTCGAACTTCGCGCAAACACTCGGCATCACATCAATGCGCTGATGCCCGACCTTGAAGAACTAGACCGATTGATCGAAAGCCCCACAGCGGTCAACGGCAGCCTGTCACTTGATGATGTTCGCGTGCTGCCGTTGCTTCGATCCGCTGCCATCGTGAAGGGGCTTCGCTTTCCGCACAAGGTTCGTGAGTATTTCGAGTCAATGATGGCTCGCATCGGCTACCAGCCGTTACCTGCCGTATAGGAGCGCAAGTCATGAAGCGAATGCATGTGCATGTTGCCGTTGCCGATCTAAAGCAATCCATCGGCTTCTACTCGGCGTTGTTTGTTGCGGAGCCATCGGTCATCAAGACCGATTACGCAAAATGGATGCTTGATGACCCGCATGTAAACTTTGCTATCTCGACACGCGGCAAGCAACCGGGCCTCGATCACCTTGGAATCCAAGCAGAGGACGGCGATGAACTGAAAGAGATTTACGCCCGTCTGCACAAGGCCGGGGGCACCATCACTGAGCAAGGGAATACGACTTGCTGCTATGCCAAGTCGGAAAAATCATGGATTGATGACCCGTCCGGTATCTCTTGGGAAACGTTCCACACGACCGGCGAAAGCACGGACTACGGCGACGGAACCGGCGAGCGTGTTGCGCGGGTCGCACATGAGAAAGCATGTTGTGAGCCGCAAGTCACGGCACCGGCCGCCGCTTGCGACTGCCCGGCAGCGTGAGGGCGTGCCGTGGTCGATCAGCCGTTTAATGTGCTGTTCCTGTGCACTGGCAACTCGGCCCGTTCGATCATGGCCGAAGCGATCTTGAACAGGCTAGGCGCGGGCAAATTCCGCGCCTACAGCGCAGGCAGTCAACCAAAGGGCAAAGTACATCCCGAAACACTGCGGCTCCTGAAAAGCCTCAACTATGACACGTCGGGCTTTCGTTCAAAGTCGTGGGGCGAATTTGCCAATCCCGGCGCGCCATTGCTCGATTTCGTGTTTACGGTCTGTGATAACGCGGCTGGCGAAAGCTGCCCGGTGTGGCCGGGTCAGCCAATGACCGCGCATTGGGGTGTTCCCGACCCGGCAGAGGCTAAGGGCAACGAGGCAGAGATCGCCCTTGCCTTCAAAGATGCGTATCGGATGCTCAATCAACGCATCGGGATTTTCGCATCACTGCCGCTGCGCTCGCTAGATCAACTGAGCCTGCAAAAGAAACTGAATGAAATCGGGCGCACGTGATGCCGTCGCCTGCGCAACGCGCCGTTGCCGAATGCTTGGGAACGGCGTTCCTGCTCGCGGGCGTCGTTGGTTCCGGGATCATGGCCGCGAAACTTGCGGGAGGTAACGGCGCGCTCGCGCTTCTGTGCAACACGCTTCCGACCGGCGCTGTTCTCACCGTGCTTATTCTCACGTTCGGTCCCGTATCCGGTGCGCATTTCAATCCCGCCGTCAGCATCGCATTGGCGGTGCGCCGCGAATTGCTTCCAAGCGTCGCGGCCATGTACATCGTCGCGCAAATCGTGGGCGGTATCGTTGGCGTGTTGGCCGCTCATTTCATGTTTGAGTTGCCGTTGTGGCAAGTGTCGGCCACGGTGCGAACAGGTCCGGGCCAATGGTTTGCCGAGTTTGTCGCCGCGTTCGGGCTACTGCTGACCATCCTTGGATGCGGTGCACGGACGCCCGAAGCGGTCCCTTACAGCGTCGGCCTCTACATCACGGCCGCCTATTGGTTCACCGCGTCAACATCGTTCGCTAATCCCGCTGTGACCATCGCTCGCGCTCTTTCAGATACCTACGCGGGCATTGCCCCGGCTGGCGTGCTTGCGTTCATCATCGCTCAAATTGTTGGCGCGCTGGTTGCCGTGATGCTTGCGCGTTGGCTGTGGGGCAAAGGGCAGATGAGAGGCTGAAAAGTTTGGTTTCTTTTTTCAGTTGCACGGGGTCGAAATTAGGGGCTAAGCGTCCTCCCCAGCCGGAAGCCGTAGATGCTGCTCCGGCCGACCGTGAAGTCCCAGCGGCGGCTGGCGGAGCGAAGGCTCCTCGAATAATTGCCCCAGGAACCGCCGCGGACCACCCGGCGACGACAGTCTCCAGATAGCCAAGCCGAACCGTCCGATGGAGCTCCCCGGTAATTGTCGTGCCAGCAATCCTCCAGCCATTGCCACGCGTTCCCGTGCATGTCGTACAGCCCAAATCCGTTCGGCGCAAAACTTCCCACCGGTGAAGTATAGGCGTAGCCATCATTGCATGGCACGATTGTACTGATCTTGCTTTTCGCGGTCTGATCGGCGCCATTGCCGTAGCGGCAAAAATCCTTCTCGTCGTCGCCGAAGAAATAACGCGTCGTCGTCCCCGCATGTGACGCGTATTCCCATTGCGCCTCTGTCAGCAGCCGGTAGCTTTTTCCCGTCTTCTTGCTCAGCCATGCGGCGTAGGCATTCGCGTCATTCCAGTTCAAGCACACTGCCGGATGTGACCCACTTTGAGCAAAACCAGGGTTGCGCCAGGAGAACCCCTGCTTTTGTTTCCATTTGTCCTCTTCAAAGACATAAGCAATTGGAGCTCGCATCATAGCCCGTCTCCGCCACGAACGCCGCGAACTGATCGAACGTGGCGTGGAATTTGCCCGCCGCAAAGGGTTTCCCAATCGTCACCCGGTGCTGGGGACCTTCGTCATCAAAGCGACCCGCCTCGCGCTCCGGCGAACCCATCATGAATGAGCCCGCGGGTACCACAACCATCTCGGGGCAGTTGTCGCATTCCTTGAAGATGTCCTTCGGCTTGAGCGCGCATTCCTCCGCCCCCGACAACGGCTGCGCCGGGCGCGAGGACAGTGAAGCCACGATCACACCGCTGCCGCAGGGACTGGCGGGCACAGCTGGCGGCACCACCACCGCGACCTGCTGCTGCTGTGGTTGCGTCGTCGCCGGGACGACGGGCGCCTGGTGAACGGGTGAAGGAACCTGCGCCGGCTGTGCGGCCGGCGGCACGACCATGGTAACCTGGCTCTTCTTCAGCTCGCCCAGCCGCACCCGCGCCAGCGTGCCATAGATGCTGTCGCCATAACGCCGGATGAAATCTTCAAGGACCGCGAGGCTGGTCGTGTCCTTCACGGCCGCCCATGCGCGCTCGGCCTCGCTTTGTCCCGACGCCGGCTTCGGCGGTTCAGGCTTCGCCTCCTCCCGAGGCAAGCCAGCGAGATATACCCGTCCGCCAATCGTTTCGTCGTAATAAGCCGGGCGCTGGTCGTGCTTGACCGAGGCCGCGAGCCGCGCCACCTCTTCGCGCACCTCGACCGCCAGAATCCCCGAGACCAAGTCCGGGCCTGGTGAGCGCCGGAACGAACACGCGGGTAAAGACAGAATTCGGGTTGTTGTCCGCATCGCCGAGACGGTCGAGCGCCATCTGCCCGATCCCGGCCGAATAGAGTGTAAACACACCTCGTACCGGTTCAATCCGACCCAGCCCGCGTTCGGCTCCCACGCCGCGAACGCCCGGCTTCTTGAACGGGTTGTTGCGGCAGGCATCGAGGACCACGACCGCAACCCGAACCCCGCGTCCCTGCAGGTCGAAGACGATGTCGCTCTCACCGAGCGACGCGCGCGCAAGCCGCATATCCTGCCCGGCCTCGACTTTGGGCACGTCCACCGGGAGGATGTAGTTGCCCCCGCCGATCGCCACGCCATGGCCGGCGAAGAAAAAGAAAGCCGTATCGCCGGGCGCAAGCCGTCCCGTCAGTTCGTCGAACTTGTCGACCAACGCCTGCCGGCCAAGGTTCTCGCCGCGGATCACCTCAAAGCCGAGGCGTTCGAGCGCATCGCCGACCGCGCGCGCATCGTTGACGGCTTTCATCAGCTGCTGATCCGCCGGCATATTGGCATAGCGCTCATTGCCGACGACGAGCGCCACGCGCTTCTCAGCATAGCTCGGCATTGCGCCAAGACAGGTCAGCAGCAAGGCGGATGCGAAGGCTGCAACAAAGCGCACCGAAGGGTCCCCATTTTCCAGGATTCTCCCCGCGCTCTGATCTTGTCACACAGCCGGGCAGATCGGAAGCGTGGATCAAGCCCCATGAGTCGCGTGCTTGAACCGCGCTGCACGGGCCCGTTCGCCTCCTCAACAACTACCGCGAAAGTAACCGCATCGGGCGCTTCCGGTAGAAGCAGGTGGGTGAGACCACCGCCCCATTGAGCGCGTGGGTGCGTGGGGGCCACAAACCAGGACAAGCGCTCTTTAAGTTCATCTGGCGTGTCGATAGGAGCTAGCCATCTATCACGCCGCTGCAGAAAACAATTTGTTACCGGAAGGGGCCATTCGGCCGGCGGGCTTGCTCGCGGGATGGCCTTCTTTCTCAATTCGACGGTCGTCGATCTTCATTTCCGAAATTTCAGCGGCCATACGCAAGTGAACGCGACCGACTTGCGCTCAATGACCTATCCCCCCAAGGACGTTCTCAACGAGTTTGGAAGATGGTCCGGCCAAACAGCGGAATCCCTCACAAGATCAAGTCGACAAACTCGTTGAGTCGTTCAATGGCGACTAAGCAGCGACGAATCGACGAAGCCTTGGCGGTTCTGACCGACTTGGAAATGCCGCGCGGCCAGCGCAATGAGCGGTCGGCCTTGTCCCTCCTTGCGCTCCTCGATCTTGGGCTAGCGAAGCCGTGGGCGAAAGCGTCGGCCCCGTTAATGGGGATCACACCTTATCATGGATTGGGTGCGGAAAAATTTCGACAAAGCATGGGCATCGAACACACGCGAGACTGTTCGACGCCAAACCGGGAGCAATTAGAGCACGCCTCCGCGGTTGGCCACGAAGAAAATGATCCGCGCGCCGCCGCTCGCCCGCCTCGGGCGGCTCGCGCTTTGCGAGCGCAACGCCGCAGATGCCGGAGGCAAAATCACGCCGCGGACCTTCGTCCGCGCGTTCGCGGCGGCGCGATCAGCGCTTCCGCCGGAATGCTCCACTCGCGGTGGAGCTTCCAGGCCATTCTCATCGTGAGGGGACGTTTCCTGTTCAGGATATCGGATGCACGCTGGCGCGAGCCGAGCAGGCGGCCAAGATCGGCTTGGGTGTAGCCGCCCATTTCCATGCGGTAGCGGATCGCATCGATCGTCTCGGGAGGGTCGATCGGCCAGCGCTTCCGTTCATAGTCCTCGATGATCAATGCGAGAAGATCGAAGCGATCGCCTTCCGGTGTGCCCAGCTTGGGTTCATTTTCGAAGTATCGCTCGATCTCTTCGAGCGCAGTGTTGTAGTCGGCTTCGGAGCGAAGTGGACGGATCACTTTTTTCGCCATGATACAGTCTCCGGATTGATGTCGTCGTAAGCTGCGTGGGTGCCAATGAACTTCACGAGCAAACGGCCGAACGCAAATGACACGTGGACGATCAACCGGTATTTGTTGCCGCCGAGATCAAAAATAACCCGGTTGTCGCCCACGAAATCGACGGTATTACCGAACTGCCGCTTAGTCGCTTGGATTTGCCCAATGCGCTTTGGCCGCAATCGCCAGCCAAGCGCGGATCGGGCCCTCAGCCTGCGGGTGACGCGCCCAGAATTCCCTCAAAGTCCGACGGGCGATCACCTGCATGCGGGATCATATCATGTCACCAATATGGTGACAATGGGAAGCAGCCTTCTGCGCTCGATGCGGTCCAAGGCTTGCCCCTCTGGCGGGTTCTGACCCTCGAATTTTCGATGTCGCAGGGCGAGTGACACCAGGCTCCGCAGAATGGCTCCCGCCATCGGCGATCGACGCGGAAGGCCGAATGATTCCCCAGGCCCCGCCACCTGCAAGAACAGCGGACTGCATAAGAGTTGGCCAACATGATCGCGACGAGAATAGGCGTTGGCGGTGTCTTTGTGGCGGTTCACAAAGACCCTGCCTGTGGATGGCATCCAACTGTGATGGCCGCGGTTCTTAATGGCCGCGCCCGATCTCATCGAACATGTTTTCAATCACCCGGCTTTGGTCTCGCGGCAACACTTCGCGGGCGCCGTCGAGCGCTGCGACTCCGGCGTTAGATACGACTGACAAAGATCGCCGGGCCATGGGCGCGTGTAGGTATTGCGGTCGCGATGCCGGCCTATTTCGCCGTCGGCATAAAGAACGTCGCGCTAGGCACGATACGGCCGCGGCAAAACTGCCAGAGTTTTTCATTAAGATCAGGGCGACGCTCGCTCTCGACGTTAAATCTGAACTCGCCCTCTTCGTCCACACATTCCCTTGCGCGCGTCATGGGCGCCTCCGCAATATCCATTTCAGGAATGGCTGCGGAGCGGACACGAATTCAACGCTCGGATGCATCACGAGCGCGGCCGAGAAGTGCCAAGGGGGCGTGTTCTCGGCCGAGGTCGGCGGCATACTTGATACTTGCCGATTCTTCGACGTGATCCAGTGCGCCGATCGCCGCTTAGGAGAGGCCTCAGCTCGTACGAGGTGATTAGGGCTGCATCTTTACCACGAAGCACGTCTCTCTCAGATCGTAACAGGGGACCCAGTTATTAGGAAATGCCCCAGTTGGATGCACATTGATGACCTTACATGGGGTTTCCACCCCGCACCTGTCCGTCTGAGCAATTGTTGGAGACAAAGCATGCTGGGCTGCAAGCGACGCCAGGCACGCTGCGATAACTGTCAGCACAAGCTTCGTGTAACGGTCAATCATCGTAAGCCCTCCAAACGCGCGATTCACTGCCCATGGCTTAAATAACGCCGGGTCCGCTTTGTCAGTTCTACGCCTCAGGCAGCAGCCATCCAGTGTAGCGTACGATCGGACCGATCAGGGCGAAGGCCGATCTCGACGTCAAATCTGAACCTGCCCTCGTCGTCCACCCATTCCCTTGCACGCGTCATGGGCGCCAGAAATCTGGGCAGGGGCACCGGGCCCATGCTCCAACCCACGATCTCCATCGACAATCCGTCTGCATGCGCGGTCAGGCAGAAATCACAGGCAATTGGTCCGAACCGCTCTCGGAGCCGCCCTGGGGCCTGTGCTGCGCTGAGCGTGCTGGCGAGTTTTTGCCCGGCAAAGTCTCTGGTCCAGCGCTCTGTTCCGCCCTTTGCTTCAATCTCGACGCGCAGGGCGATATTATTGCCCGGTCGGGGAAATCCGGAAGCACGCGCCGGACAATCTTCGGCAGCACGCGCACAGGTCCTTCGACCGCCGCCGTGCCGGAAAGAGTGATGCGGTCTTGCGGCGAGTGCACTTGACGGATCGTCTTGGGCAACGGCCCGAACCGCTCTCCCAAAGCGCGCGCGAAGAGCGGCGCGTCGGGCGATGCTGGAGATTCCGTCACGGTGGTGAAACGGTAAGGCGCGAATTCCGCCGCTATCATTTCGAGATCGAGCACTCCGGCGCACGCCGCGGCCCCCGCTCTGAGCGAGTTGCCCGCGGCGAGTGCCCGGATAGCGGCGAGCGCCGGGAGGGTAGGTATGACCGGCCCGTCGCCAGCCTCGGCAACCAGTGTCCACGTCACGTGCGACGCATGTCCCGCGGCGTCGATGCCGGACGCCTCGACAACCATGCCGCCGCGATCTGTCCCAAACCTCTCCAGTACGCCCGCTACCGCGCGACAAAATCGCGCGAAGGGCAGCAAACTCTTCAACAGGCCGATACGCACCGCAAGGCTGGCTGCCGCCAAGCCGAGATGCATGAAAGAGAGCTCAAGCCCCGCACGGAAGATCGCCGAACGGCGCGGAGCGAAGCGCGCCACGATAATGTCGAGATCAGGCGTCTCGCACAGCGAGAGCCATCGCCGTCCCAAATGTCGGATATGCTTGCGGGTCGTCATCCCCCAGCCGGCGCGCGCCGTCCAACCACCATCGAGGAACACTTTCACCGGCCTGCCCGCATAGGAAAGAATGGATTGAATGACGGCAAGGCCGCGCGGCGCCTGGTTTCCCGGCGAGATGGCGACCTCGATCAACTCGACTTCCCGCCACTCTTTGGTGAGCCGGTCAAGAACCGCGTTGGACAAAGCGGGTGTCGAGCTTGCCCCGGTCAACGCTGTTGTTCCTGCCGCTTTCGCTTCGTTGTCGAGCTGCGTGAATCCGGCGACAAAGTCCCTTGCATCTGCAAGGTCGACGTAATGCATCTTTGCCGCAATGGCGGCTCGGGCCAGCCGATAATCACCCGTCTGAAAGGGGCCGGCGGCATCAACCACGAGGAACGCGCCGCTTGAGTTGAGCTCCTCCGCGGTTGTGGTCCGCACGTCAATGCGCATCGCCGTCGCTCTGGAAGCGGACCTGCCGGCATTCATTTCATCGGCAAGCGCCTGCGCTCGCGACAAGTCGCGTGCTGCGATGACGACCTCGTGATCAGCTCGTTGCGATCAGACCGCTGACCAGCCGTCGGCCGAATGAGCCAGTGCCGCCGATCACCAGGACTCGCTTCGCCATGTCCCGCTTCGCCATATCTCAGAGGTCGCTTGCTTCTATGACGTGGCGCCGGGCTGTTTCGGGAGGCAGGATCAGGCATCTGTCGCTGCGGCCGAACAGTCGATACCTGTTCCCGGCGACATGGTCATAGACCCAGTCCCGCAGCGGGCGGGGAACGAGTGCGGCGTGGCGTACCCATGACCAGCCCGGCAAGCGCGCCAGCACCTGCAATGCGGCGTCGGATTTGAAATAGGCGCGGCCAGCCAGCACCACGGCATTGGTCTCCGGATTATCCGGATCGATGTCGAGCTCGCTCGCCAAGGCGCGGCCTTGTTTGAGTCTGGATGGCAAGGAAACGGAATTTCGCGCCAGGGATCCCGTTCGATGACGAACACAACCCACCGCGAACAGAAGAGGCAATATCCGTCGAACAGGACTGTGCCGTCCGCTGTGCCGTGTACCGGCTTTGATTGCCAAGCTCTGGTCAAATGTATCGTCCCCTCTGGCCAGCGCGCCCGGACCTCAGGCCGTTACCTATACACTCGCGCCGTTCGCGAGATCAGTCGCCGCGCGGCAGCGTCAGGAACATGTGTTGCCGTGGTCCTTGCAAGCTGCGAAAGCCGAAAGCGGCCGTCCGGCTGGCGGCGTGGCGGCGTTCTGCTCCCTCGGCCAGAGAAATCGAAGGGGCTTCGTTCGAGGAGTTGGTGCGCTCGGCTGCCAAATCGTGAAATGTACAGCGGAAACCTGGTATTACCCAGTGCCGGATGGCGAGGCGTTAACAATCTGTAAACCACGCATGCCTACAAAAGGATTAATAGGTGCCTAACCATCTCTAGGGTGCTGGAGGGCGAGCACATGGCAGACCAAGACGAAGCCAAGACAAGGACCATTGGCTACCTTCCTATAGAGAAGGTTCAGATGTTAAAGGGTTGGGATGAGTACCTGGATAAATCAAATAAGCTTTCAACCCTGAGGACCGAAACCCAAAAAGCAAAGAACGCTGTCAGAGAGGCTTTGAAGCAACGGCTCAATGAACAGGGCGACATCGATTTTGCTGCCGATGGCGACAGGATCAGGGTGTTTCAGGTCTTTCGCAAACAGCAGCAAGGGCGGCGGACCAGGACATTAGACCTTTCATCGTCCTTTCGTGAACAACCTTTCGAGGGGGGATCAGAAACGAATGGCGTAGGCGAGACCGAACAATGCATACCCGGCGAGTTCGCGGTGACCCTGGATCCGGTAACCGAGCGCCTTACGACATTGATGAGACAAAAGATTGGAAGATAGCAATCGTGTGATTGAGCTAGGGAAGGGCAACCGTCGTCCATCCATTGCTGGTAGACGCCACTCTTTTCCACTGGCTCCCGGTTGGGGCCGGCCCCACCGAGGGGTCAGGGCGGCTGGGTTCTGCCCCGAGAGCGAATGGGGGTCGCCGTCCCCGCCAACGTCAGGCCACGGCCGTCGGTACTGTGACCGCAAATAACGTCATGCCCGGCGCTTAAGCGTGGCAATCGCGGTCTTGTTGACGATGCTGAGATCAGGGAAGTGCGCACGGATCGTGTCTGCGACGTAAGGCCGATACGCACCGCAAGGCTGGCTGCCGCCAAGCCGAGATGCATGAAAGAGAGCTCAAGGCCCGCGCGGAAGATCGCCGAGCGGCGCGGAGCGAAGCGCGCCACGACAATGTCGAGATCAGGCGTTTCGCACAGGCGAGAGCCACCGCCGCCCCAAATGTCGGATGTGTTTACGGGTCGTCATCCCCCAGCCGGGGCGCGCCGTCCAACCGCCATCGAGGGACACCTTCACCGCCCTCGGTGAAGCGCGCAGGCCCACCGTGGCATAGGGGAGTGCTTGCAGCGGGAAGGTGACATTATGATTTGTATTGCGTCTATTGTACTATAAACTCACTGCTTGAGGTCAAAGGTTCGATGATGTGGGACCCCGCACGGCCCAAAGCCCGGCCGCTCTACCAGGGCATTGTTGCAGCGATCGAACGTGACATCGGGACGGGCCGCCTCACCGGAGGCGAGCGCTTACCTACGCATCGCGAGTTGGCCCGCAGCCTCGGCGTCACCGTCGGCACGGTCACGAAAGCCTATACCGAGGCCGAGCGGCGCGGGCTCGTGGTCAGCCGGGTGGGGCGAGGCTCCTATGTGCTGCAGTTTCCGGAGCATGTGACAGCCGCCGACAGCGAGCCCAACAGCCTGATCGACCTCAGCATCAACACGATGACGATCGAACCCTTCAATACCGCGCTCAATCGGGTGCTGGGGGCCCTCTCACGTCGGAAATCGCTCTACGGGCTCCTCGAATATCATCCGGTGCCCGGATTGGAACGGCATCGCTCCGCCGGGGCCAAGTGGCTTGCGCTGCGTGGGATCGAGGCGACGCCAGACCGGGTAATCCTGTGCAACGGCGCGCAGGAAGCCCTGATGGCTGTCTTGGCGACCGTGACCAAGCCGGGCGACGCCGTGCTGACGGAAAGCCTCAACTACGCCGGGATCAAGCGCATAGCCGACCTGTTCCGGCTGGATATCCGCGGTGTCCCCACTGACGAGCATGGACTGCGGCCGGACATGCTTGTTGCTGCGGCCAAGGATACGCGGGTCGGCGCCATCCTGTGCTCGCCAACGCTGCATAATCCGACCAATGCAATGATGCCGCTTGAGCGGCGGCGCGAGGTCGTGAACATCGCCGCGAAACTCGGTGCGTATATCATCGAGAACGACAGCTATGGGCATCTCACGGGTGACAAGACGCCGACGATTGCTGCCTTGGACCCGGAACGCTGCATCTATGTGTGCGGGACTTCCAAAAGCGTCGCGCCGGGCCTGCGCATCGGATTCATGCGGTCTCCGAGCGCGATCATGGAGCGGCTGAGCGAAGCCATGCACGCAACTTCGTGGACTTCTCCGAGCCTGATGGGCGAGATCGCCACCGTCCTGATCGAGGAGAAGATCGCCGAACGTTTCCTTGCCGACAATCGCACCGAGGCCAGCGCCCGGGTGAAGATGGCGCGCGAGATCCTCGATTGCCCCAATCTGCCGCCGCATTGCCCCACCTATCATCTGTGGCTGCCTTTGCCGGAGCCGTGGCGCGCAGGCGAATTCACTGCCGAGGTTCGCCTCGGTGGTGTGCTGGTCTCGCCGGCGGATTACTTCGCGGTTGACCGCAGCCCCACGCCGCACGCCATCCGCGTCAGTCTTGGCGGCGTCAGGGACCGGAATCGGCTGGCCTCTGGACTGCGCTCGATAGCCGACGCGCTGGCGCACCGCCCCAGTGCGGTCAGGTCGGTCGCGTGAGACCTGGGATTGTAGCAGTACATTTATAGCATTGCATGTATTGATTGTATTTGATTGAATGTGTCTTGAGGCTTGGGCGTAGCTTGAGCCCCCGCCGTCCTGGAGAGATTTGGATGTTTCTCAGCAACCCCGCGCTCGGATCGAAGGAGGCCTATGTTCCGGGCCTGACCAGGGAATTCGTCTCGCAAGCCTATGGCATCCCGCTCGATGATGTCGCCAAGCTCGGCTCCGCCGAAAATCCGTTCGGGCCCTCGCCCAAGGCCGCCGCGGCCGTCAAGGCGGCCATGAAGCTCGAGGTGTATCCGGATTGGACCGCACGCGCGCTGCGCGAGAAGATCGCGGCCAAATACGGCTACGCCGCCGACCAGGTGATTTGCGGCGCCGGCGAGACCGAGATCATCTCCTGGATCATCCGCGTGTTCTCGGCGCCGGGCGACAAGGTGCTGATGTTCGTGCCCGCATTCCCGATCTATCACATGACGGCCGAGAACGAGGGCCGCGCGCCGGTGTTCGTCGGCATGGGCGACGATCTCGATTTCAAATGGGACGACTACGTCGCCGCCATCAAGGACGATGTACGGATCGTCTTCCTCACCAATCCCCACAGCCCGACCGGCCGGCTGATCCCACTCGAGCAGATCCGCCGCGTCTGCAACGCGGCGAAGAACCAGCTCGTCGTGCTCGACGAAGCATACATCCACTTCTCGAGAACAAACGGCGGCATGGATCTCGTGAAGGAATTCAAGAACCTCATTGTGCTGCGCACCTTCTCGAAGGTGTTCGGGCTCGCCGGGCTGCGCATCGGCTTCGGCGTCGCCTCGCCTGACATCATCGCGCCGATGATGCACATCAAGCCGACCTGGAACATGGGCCAACTGCAGGTCGCCGGTGCGGTCGCGGCGCTCGACGACGACGAATTCGTCAACAAGACGATCGACGCGATCGCCGAGATGCGCGCCTATGTGATGGAGAAAATCGGCCGGCTCAACCGCTTTTCGGTCGTCGGCCAGCCCAGCTCCAACTTCTTCCTGCTGCGGATCGAGGACGGCGCTCTTGATTCGACGAAGGTATTCGAAGAGCTGCTCAAACGCGGCGTCATCGTGAAGGACGGCTCGGTGTCCTTCATCGACCTCGGCAAGCGTTATCTGCGGATCGATGTGAGCCTCAAGAAGCAGATGGATCGTCTCCTGTGGGCGCTCTCCGACATCCCCCGTGCGGCTTGAGCATGCCAGGGGGCGATGCTGAATCTCCTGATCAGGGACGGCACGATCGTTGATGGACAGGGCTCCTTCAACGGCAGCATCGCCGTCTCGGATGGGCGCATCGTCGCGCGCTTTGCCGCCGGCGCCGACCTGCCGGCGGCGCGAAACGTCATCGATGCCCGCGACCGGCTGGTCCTGCCCGGCATCGTCGACCCGCACGTGCATTTCTACGGCGAAGGAATTGGCGACTACTCCAAGCTCGCGGTGATGGGCGGCGTGACCACCTTCATCGGCATGATCAGGGGCGAGCCGCAGCAGCGCCTCGCAGATGTGGTCGCCGACCATGCGCGTGATGGCGCCGTGGCGTCGATCGCCGACTTCACCTTCCATGTTGTGCTTTATGATCGCGACGACACGATCGACCAGATCGCGCCGCTCACCACGCAAGGCTTCTGCTCCTTCAAGATATTTCTTGCCTATAAGCGCCGCGGCATGATGGTGCGCGAGAGTTTCCTGTTCGCGGCGATGCAGGAGATTGGGCGGATCGGCGGCATTGCGCTGGTGCACGCCGAGAACGGCGAGATGATCGACCGTCTGGAGCAGGCGGCGATCGTCGCGGGGCGGGTGAAACGCGCCGATTACGCACCGACGCGCCCGCCTGAAGCGGAGGCTTCCGCGATCGACGTGGTGGCGCTGGCATCGCGGGCGACCGGATGTCCCGCTTACATCGTGCATGTCTCCTCGCGCGCGGGCCTTGCCGCCGTCGAGGCCGCGCGCCGCCGCGGCGTGCCGCTCTGGGCGGAGACCTGCCCGCAATACATCCTGATGGACGAGCATGAGGTGCATCGGCACGGTCCGTTGGCGGTTATCGCTCCGCCGTTGCGGACGCCGGTCGACCAGTCGGCGCTGGCGACCGCGGTGATGACCGGGGCCATCAATTCGATCGGCAGCGATCACGCGAGCTACAGCGCTGCCGCCAAGGATCGCGGCAAGGACAACATCTTCGCGTCGCCCTTCGGCATGCCGGGCGCACCGACGCTGTGGCCGTCGCTGTTCACCTGGGCGATCGAGCAAGACGTGCCGCTGCCGACCCTGGTGCGGGCGATGTCGGAAACGCCCGCGCGGCTGTTCGGCCTGGCGCATCGCAAGGGCACCCTCCTGCCGGGGGCGGATGCCGACATCATCGTCGTCGATCCGCGCGCGCGGCGCACCGTTGACGCCGCGGCCATCTGGCCGAACGTGTGCGCGAGCCCGCTTGCGGGCCGCTCCCTTGCCGGATGGCCGGAGCTCACGATCTCGCGCGGCGAGATCGTCTGGCGCGACGGCAATCTCACCGCCGCGCATGGGCGCGGCCAATTGATCAAGCAGACGAGGCGGCAAGCCGAGCCCTGATGGCAACGATTACGGAAACGCTCGCTGATTTCGCAATGCGAGCCGGCAGTGCCGACGAAGCTACGCGGCGCATGGAGGTCTACGCGCTCGACACCTTGGCGGTGGCGCTCGCCGGAACCGTTGCGCCGTCGAGTCCGCCGATGACGCGCGTGATCCTGTCGGCCTGCGGCAAGCCGGAAGCGACCGTCATGGCAGTCGGTCGCGTTACCTCGGCGTGGGATGCCGCGCTCGCCAACGGCACATTCGCGCATGCGCTCGAGCTCGACGACGATCACCGCGTCGCCGTGCTCCATCCCGGTGCGGTCGTGGTCCCGGCGGCGCTCGCAGCCGCCGAGGCGTCGAGCGCATCGGGGTTGACGTTCCTGCGCGCGCTGCTGATCGGTTACGAGGTCACCTGCCGGCTGGGCGAGGTTTTCCGTGGCAGCCAGTTTGACCACGGCGTTCATCCCACCGCCTTGTGCGGGGTGTTCGGCGCAGCAGCCGCGGCGGCAGTGGCAATGGAGCTCGATCGCGATGCCTTCGTGCGGGCGCTCGGGATCGCCGGCACGCAGGCGTCCGGGCTGACCGAATGGCGCGCCGACGGTTCCTGGATCAAGCGGCTGCATCCCGGCCGCGCGGCGCAAAGCGGCGTGCTGGCGGCGCGGCTCGCGCGTGAGGGCTTCACCGGCCCGGCGACGATCCTCGAAGGGGAGGGCGGGTTCTTCCGCGCCTTCTCTTATGGCGAGCGGATCGACGCCGGCGCCATGACGCGCGGCCTCGGCGAGGACTTTCGCGCCCTCGGGACCGCGATCAAGCCCTACCCCTGCTGCCGGTTCGAGCATGGCGCAATCGATCTCGCCATCGAGGCGCGCGAGGGCGGCCTTGCCGCGGACAACATTGAGCAAGTCGCGATCCGCATCTACCACACCGGAGTGCTCACCTATCATCGGGGGCCGAAGAATGCGGTCGATTCGCAGTTCAACGTTCCCTATGCCGTCGCGGTGGCGCTGCTGCGCGGCCGCGTGGGGCTTGCCGATTTCACCGAGACGGCGATCGCCAGTCCCGACGTTCTGGCGCTGTGCCGGCGCATCGAGGTGGTCGAGGATCCGGACTACAGCGCCAAATATCCGGCCGAGTATTGGGTCGAGCTCAAGGTGCGGCTGCGCGACGGCGTCGAGCGTCGTTTCGTCAGCAGTTGCCCGAGCGGCGACCCGGAAGCCGCGCAATACCGTTCCGATTCGACGCGACTGCGCCGCGAGGCCGAGCAGAAGGTTGCCGCGCTGCTGGCCGAATGCGGCTTCGGGGATCGCGTCGCGCCGCTCACCGCGGCGGTCGGCGGCCTCTCCGGCGCACCAAACCTCAATGCACTGTCGCAGATCCTCGGGGCAAGCAGAGAAAGCCGTAGCCGGCATTGAGCCGCCGGTGAGTGTAACATGTCTGCGGCCCGCCATGGCGAAATGCGGGGGAACCCGGATGTCGCTTGGCTCCATCCGGGCTACGAAGGGTAATGCAAATGAAAGTCGGTCTCTACATCACGACGCAGTTCACGCCGGGGACGGATGTGTCCGCGGCGCGCAAAGAGATGCTCGAGCAGGTGCAGGCCGCACGGCAGAACGGATTCGCCTCGCTGTGGGTACCGCATCACTATGCGACGCTGCCGATGCAGATGCTGGCGCCAATCCCGATGCTCGCCTATCTCCTGCGCGAGGCCGAGGGCATGGTGATCGGCCCAAATATCCTGGTTTTGCCGCTGCTCAATCCGATCCACGTCGCCGAAGATGCCGTGACGCTCGATCTGCTCTCGGGCGGCCGCTACGTCCTCGGCGTCGGCATCGGCTATCGCGAGGCGGAGTTCAGCGCCTTCAATGTGCCGCTCACCGAGCGCGTGCAGCGTTTCAACGAAAGCATCGCGGTCATGCGCCGGCTGTGGACCGAGGATCGCGTCACGCACCAGGGCAAGAGTTTCAAGATCGACAATCTCGGCATCGGGCTCAAGCCGATGCGGCCGGGCGGCCCGCCGATCTGGGTTGCCGGCGTGGTCGATGCCGCGGTCAAGCGTGCCGCGCGCATCGGCGATGCGTGGCTGATCACAAACTTTGCGCATCTCAGCGTGCTGGCGCCGCAGATGAAGATGTACCGGGCGACGCTTGCGGAGCTCAACAAGCCGTTTCCCGACGACGTGCCGATCACGCGCGAGTGCTATATCGGACCCACTCGCGAGAAGGCCTTGCAGGAATGCCAGGCGGCGCTCGAATACAAGTACGGCGCCTATTCGTCCTGGGGCCTCGACAAGCTGTCGGGTGACGCGGAATCGTTCAACCAGCCCTTCGAAGCATTCGCCAAGGATCGCTTCATCATCGGCGACAAGGCGTCCGTGAAGGACGAAATCCAGCGCTACCGGGAGCTCCTGGGCGTCAATCACTTCATCATGCGCGTGCAATGGCCCGGGCTCCAGCACGGCAAGGTGATGCGCACGATCGCCATGCTTGGCGAGATTTTTGCTTGAGGCGGACAGGGTGGGTGGGATTGCCCCGCCTGCGGTCCGGGAACGGACAGGGAGTCACGATCATGACTGAACACGTGCGTCGTTTGACTGGAATCATGGCCGTCGCGACCGTGCTCTCGGTTGCGTTGAGCGCGGTGCCGCTGCACGCCGCGGAGCTCACGCCGGCCTCGCTGCGCCTGAAGTGGCTGCCACAGGCGCAGTTCGCCGGTTACTACGTGGCGGCCGCGAAGGGCTGGTACGCCGACGAGGGCATCGATCTCAAGATCAATCCGGGCGGACCCAACATCATCGCCGAGAACATGGTTGCCTCCGGCGCCGATACCTTTGGGCATGGCGGCGGCGCCGCCTCGCTGCTGCAGGCGCGTGAAAAGGGACTCTCCATCGTCGGCATTGGCATGCTGTTCCAGGAGACGCCCTATCGCTTCGTGACCTTGGAAAAATCCGGGATCAAGCGGTTCACGGACGTGAAGGGCAAGACGGTCTCGACCTGGTTCACCGGTCCGCAGTTCATGCTGCAGGCGATGCTGCGCGCGAACCATATCGAGCCGCGCGACGTCAAGATCGAGGCCCAGGCGGCGAGCATGACGCCGTTCCTCGAGGGCAAGGTCGATATGGCGATTGTGACGGTGTACAACGAGGCGCTGGTCCTCAAGCGGCGCGGCGTCACGCCCGCGGCGGTCTTCAATCCCGCCGACATGGGCGTGAACATTCCGAACGAGTCGCTGATCGTGAACGAGCGCGTCGTCAAGGAAAATCCCAAGCTGGTGCAGGGCTTCCTCAATGCCACGCTGCGCGGCTGGGCTTATGCGCTGGCGCACCAGGACGAGGCAGTCGATGCCGTGCTCGCCGCCGCGCCCAATGCCGATCGTGCGGAGCAGAAGGAGCAGCTGCACGAGCTCGTGCCGCTCATTCTCTATGGCGATGCCAAGAAGAAGGGGATCGGCTACATCGATCCGCAGCAGCTCGCGTTCACGAATCGCTTCCTGGTGGAGAACGGCGTGCTGAAGTCGCCGGTCGACGTGCAGGCGGCGATCAACACGACCTTTTGGGACAAGGTCCCGCCCGACGGTAAGATCGCGAAGGGCGTCAACTGAACCGGCAAGCGCGGCGCCCAGGGAAACGGCGCCGTGATCCCCAAGATGACCCCCAAGATCCGTCTCGCCAACGTCTCGAAGCAGTACGAGCTCGGTGTCAGGGCGGTTCGGTCGTTGGACAACGTCAACCTTAGCGTCGGCGCCGGCGAGTTCGTCACGCTGGTCGGCCCGAGCGGCTGCGGCAAGAGCACGCTGTTCAATATTCTCGCTGGGCTGGTGCCGCCGGACGCTGGCGGCGAGCTCTTCATCGATGGCCATCCTCAGCCGCTCGATCATCTGCTGGGCGGTGTCGCGTTCATGCCGCAGCGCGACATGCTGCTGCCTTGGCGCAGCGTGCTGGATAACGCGATCCTGGCCGCCGAGATCGACGGCGTCCCCCGTCACGTTGCGCGCCAACGCGCCTCGGAATCGCTCGATCGCTTCGGCCTGAGCGGTTTCGAGCAGCACTATCCGGCGCAATTGTCTGGCGGCATGCGCCAGCGCGTCGCCCTGATGCGCACCTTCCTGTTTGATCGCGACATCATGCTGCTCGACGAGCCGTTCGGCGCACTCGATGCGCTGACGCGCGCCCTGATGCAGCGCTGGCTCCTCGAAGTGTGGGAGGCGAACAAACGGACCGTGCTGTTCATCACCCACGACATCGACGAAGCGATCTTCCTCGGCGATCGCGTGGTCGTGATGTCCGCGCGCCCCGGCCACATCAAGTTCGACGCGCGGGTGCCGCTGCCGCGCCCGCGCTCGCCCGCAGTGGTCACGCAGGCGCAGTTTGTCGATCTGAAACGGCAACTCCTGGCCATCATCGAAGACGAAAGCCTGAAGACCTTTGCGGCAATGAACCAGCCGGCGCGGGCCGGCGGAGCGGCTGCTTGAACGGCCCGGTCGCGTCCTACCGCGGCGTCGCCGAGCAGGTCGTCGTGCTGCCCGCGGCGCTCGGCCTGTGGGAGCTCGCGGTGCGTCTGCTGGAAGTGAGTCCGGACAAGCTTCCGGCGCCCAGCACGATCTTGATGGCGATCTGGTCCGGGCGATCTGTTCTCGCCTCCGCCGTCGGCGCGACGCTCTATGAAGCGGTGCTGGGGCTCGTGTTCGGGTCGGCGATCGGCGTCCTGAGCGGAGTCGCCTTCTCGCGGTTTCGGCTGCTCGAGCGCATGTTCCTACCGTATTTCGTGGCCTCCCAGGCGGTGCCGATCATCGCCTTCGGCGCCATTATCATCATGTGGTTCGGCAACGGTCTTGCGTCGAAAGCGCTGATCGCCGCCTATCTGAGCTTCTTTCCCGTCGCCGTGAACACGATCGCCGGCATTCGCTCCGTCGGCGAGGGCGAGATCGGCCTCCTGCGCAGCTTTGGTGCCGGCAGCCTCACCATCCTGCGCAAGCTGCAACTGCCCGCCGCGTTGCCCGCCATCTTCACGGCCGTTCGTCTGGGCGCGGGCCTCGCATTGGTCGGGGCGATCGTCGGCGAGTGGTTTGGCGCGACCCAAGGGCTCGGCGTGGTCCTGCTCACGGCGATGTACGACTATCGCATCCCGCAGCTCTGGGCCGGCATCCTGCTCACCGGTCTCACCGGCGTCGCCTTGTTCTCCGTGGTTACCTTCCTGCAACGAAAGATCGCCTGGTGGCAGGTGGAGGCCTGATCGCCATGGCGCGGGACCAACTGGAGGTGAATGCCGTCTTGGCGGAACCGCGCGCGCCCGCCGAGCCCGCGTGGCCGGGCTTCGCATTCTCGCCGCTCCTGTCGCGGTGCTGGCCGCCGGTTCTGGCCGCCGCGCTGCTCGTCGCGGGGTGGGAATTCGCGGTGTGGTGGTTCCGGCTGCCGAACTTCGTGCTGCCGACGCCGCAGGAGATCGTGTTCGCTGCGTTCGATGACCCGCAGCAGCTCATGCGCGACACCGCGGCGACGGTTACCGAAGCGATTGGCGGCTACGTTGCCGGCTCGGCGCTCGGCCTTGCGATTGCAATCGCCTTCGTGATGTTTCCCGTCATCGGGCGGCTGCTGATGCCGCTCTATGTTACCGTCAATTCGGTGCCCATGATCGCCTATGGGCCGCTGGCAATCATTCTTCTGGGCACCGGCGCTGCATCGAAGGTGGTGCTGATCATCGTCGCGGTAAGCTACACGGTGCTGGTCAATGCGCTTGCGGGCCTGCGCGATTGCGATCCCGGCATCGTCGCGATGCTGCGCAGCTTCGGGGCGAGCGACCGCGCGATCCTGCTCAAGCTGCGCATCCCCGGTGCTGTTCCGGCGATCTTCTCGGGCCTGAGGGTTGCCGTTGTCCACGCCATGATTCTGGCGGTGGTGCTCGAAATGCTCGGCGCCAGCGTTGGGCTCGGATGGAGCGTCTACAAGTTGACGCAAATGATGAGCTTCGTGGAGGCCTGGGTTGCGGTCAGCGCCTCGGTCATCGTCAGTCTTGCCGTCTACGGGCTGGTAACTTTCATCGGGCGGCGCTGCATCTGGTGGTAGCGATAAGGGCAGGCGAGGAGGCGACGAGCGGGGAGTTTCAGAGGCTCGATTTAATTGGAAAGCCTCCGGGCTCGTGTCGTAGGAGATCTCACGCCAAGTAGGGATACCACGCCAAAAGGAAAAGTCGCGTCATGTTCGAAAAATCAGAAATAGACACGGAATTGCACGCTCGTCTTAAGGCTGCTGGCTTCAATCCGCTTGATCCACAGGTGCAAGCTATCAATGCGGTCGTTAGCGTCTACTACGCCGAAAAGACGGCGAAGGTTTTACAACAGGTCCAGGAGGTTCTTAATCGCCTGGCTTAGGCTTCCCAATTGGAGACCGTCTCGAGAGGGTCAGAAGGGAAAAGTCGGGCTTTATATTGGCGGCCTCACAAGGCCGCGTTCTGCTCTGGCGGTTTGGCTGCCTATCTCCGTGTCGGAAACTCGTTCACTGGTTGGCGCTGGTGTCTCAACGCCAAACCGGTTGCTGGACAAATATTGCTCAGGGTCGGAGCAAGGAGCTCCGCCGCGATTGCTCCCCGAATGCCGTCGTGTCCGCGTATCTTCCCGGCGGGGTTTTGCGCCGTGCCTTCCAGCATCAGCTCCGTGCCGCCTTCGGACAGCAGAGCGTCAGAAAGGAAGCAGTTTTTCGATGACGCGAAAAATGCTCCGAACTGCAGTATGCTGATTCTGATCAAGCAGCTCCGGTGAGATGGAAGGCGCCTCCCGCGCCGGCACTGGCCTTTCGTCGGTTTGCCCCATCTGCCTGAAGACAAGCCGGCGCTCAGCATCGCCGCACGCCGAGCACGTGAAGCTGTGGTGCTCAAAGCCAGGCACCGGCATGGTGTCGTCCTGGGCCACGTCGATCAGGCTCATCTCTGCTCCGCACGCCATGCAACGCATCGCAATACTCCGTCACACACTGGCCGTCGGATAACGGCGGCCAGCTCGAAATATAGTCTCAAATGAAGAACGGACGGAGGTATATGGCTGCGCTGACTGCAGGGGGTAGTAGTAACGTACCGAGCTGGAATTGATAAATCGCGTTGCGCGGTGTCGTCCGCAAACATGCACCCGCCAAGACTAGGATCGCCTACCGACCCATGCCGCTGAGCGTCAAGCTAGCAATTGGGAAAGGCTCGGAGCTTTAATAGCTGCGCGGGTAGCCTCTGCGCCAGCCAGCACCGGTCCGATATGCGTTTTCGATTGCATTCTGCGCGCAGTAGCCGCCGTTGCCGGACAGCGCGACCATGCATTGCTGGAAGGAATTGAAAGTGCAGTCGTTAAGTCCTGTATTCAAATGGGCACACCATGGCGCGGCGTGCGCTGCATTGCTGGACAGGCATAGCGAAGACCCGAGAATTGCCGCGACGGCCACGAAACGCATGCACGCCCCCTGTGCTGTAACTTGCGGAAAAAACACCCGAAGATGTCAAAGGCTCAGCGCGAGCAGCTCAACCAGGCCGATCCCAATCACGAGGACAGCCAGCGCAATGGGGTCATATTCGAGCCAATGTCGCTTCAGCACATGCATGATACGCCTCCCTTGCTCCCAATTCGTTAGTCGCGCGGGCAGGCGAAAAGGTTCGATGCAAGAGTCCAGGATTCGCTGGGTGCTGAAGTGCTCCCTTCCGGCAGCTGGACGGCGCGCGAGCCGCCGGTGGATCGTGAAAGCTAGAAAATTTGGGTCTCGTTAGAACTCGACCCAACCTATGGCGCTACGGTGCGGCGCCCGAAGCCGTCGCGCTCCAAGCGGCGGACGCCTTCACCAATGGCGAACGCCTCTGCCCAGGAGGAAATCGACGAATCCCTGAGCAAATTCTCGATTTGCTGGAGCGAGTGCACCGCGGCGCGACTTGCCGAGCTCAATGGGATCTCTGTCTTTGGCCCGAGCATCCAAAGCCTGACGCAAGGCGACGGTGTGGATGGCGGCGCCGCGTCCGGCCGGACGAGCGGAGCGTGGAAGCGAGATGTCGGTCATTGGTCCCCCCCAAGGGTGTGCTAGACGAACAAAACGCGATACCTGCTGTTTGAACTCATCCCCGTATCGTACCGTCCTGATTCATGACCCGGACAAGGGTGAAATTTAGCCCTTTTTGGTTTCCAATTTGGAAACTACGAATTTAACGAAGCTGTGGTATTTCAGCATTCTTGGCGATCCCGGCCGCGAAATTGCCTTAGTCTCCACGCCGCGTCGCAATAAATTTGCTAAGATTTGCGGCACGCAGCGCAACAAATTTTGGCGGCGCACCATCGGTTTTCGCGCTGTACTGTCGCCATCATTCGTGAGATATCATCCAACAAGAACGATAAAGGAGGGGCCACGAGGGAGGCGTGGGATGGCAATCAGGAATCTGGAGTTTGACGCCGAAACTGCCGATCTGATCAGCACCGCCTTCGACAAGTCGTGGCGGTTCGTGCGCACCGATCCCGAGCTCGCGAATAACGACATGGATGAGATGCGCGGGCGTTTGTCGCGGCACATTACGCGTCTGGCGCAGAATGGTGAGCGCGATTTGTGGCGGCTGGCGAACAGCGCCATAGGACAGCTGCGACGCGAGCGGAGCGCCGCATAGAAGCCGCGGCCGCGGTTTCATTCATTACCACTCAGCTATTTCGTGCCGTAGGCGCGGTCTCCGGCGTCGCCCAGACCGGGGACGACGAAAGCCTGCTCATCCAACCCCTCATCGATCGCGGCCGTCCAGATAGGAACGTCGGGATGGATCCCGCGCATCCGTTCAATGCCGGGAGGCGCGCTGACGAGGCAGACCAGCCGTATGTCTTTCCCGCCCCGCTCCTTCAGGCGGTCCACTGCGGCTACGGCGGTGTTGGCGGTCGCAAGAATTGGCACGACCACGATGATCAGGCGTTCGGGTAAGTCCGAGGGCGCCTTAAAATAGTATTCGACCGCTACAAGCGTCTTGGGCTCGCGATAAAGTCCGATATGGGCAACGCGTGCCGCCGGAACCAGATCCAGCATTCCCTCGGCGAAGGTCATGCCGGCACGAAGGACCGGAGCGAAGACAAGCTTCTTGCCGGCAATGCGCATCGCCGTCATGCGCGCGAGCGGTGTCTCGATTTCCACCGGTGTCAGCGGAAGATCACGGGTGACCTCGTAGCAGAGGAGCATTCCGATTTCTTTCAGAAGCTCACGAAAAGTCTTGGTCGATCGGTTCTTGTCCCGAATCATGGTCAGCTTGTGCTGAACGAGCGGGTGGTTGACTACGGTCACGCCTTGCATGAAGCTTGTGGTCCATCTCTGGGTGGTCATCGCCGGCTTCAGGCGGGCGATCCGGCAATCACCGCACGCAGGCGATCGGGATTACGTGTGTCCAATCCACATCGGGAGCACTGGATGCCTCACCTTCGTGGGGCATGACAGTTGGAGTATCGAGCCACGGCGAACAGAATCAATGAAGCAGCTCTATTGTTTTTCGAGGCCGCGGCCGATTGGATCAAGAACAGCATCGCGCCGGGTCGGCTCGGGCGTATAATATCCGGCAGCCTTCTTGGCCTCGATCTCGACATGCGCATCCGCTGGGATGAGCTCATCGGGGATGGGGATGCGCTCCACGATCTCGATCCCTTGCCCGACGAGGGCATCGTATTTCATGTCGCTCATGGATACGAATTGATCGATGCGCGCCAAACCCAGCCAATGGATGACATCGGGCATGAGCTGCTGGAATTGTGCGTCCTGGACGCCGGCAACGCATTCGGTGCGCTCGAAATAGGTGGAGGCGGCATCGCCTCCTTGCTGCCGCTTGCGCGCATTGTAGACCAGGAACTTGGTCACCTCGCCCAACGCCCGACCCTCCTTGCGGTTGTAGACGATGATGCCCAACCCTCCGGCCTGGGCAGCGCGCGCGCATTCTTCAACGCCATGGATCAGATAGGGCCGGCAAGTGCAGATATCCGAACCAAAAACATCCGATCCATTGCATTCATCGTGGACGCGGCAGGTGATAAGGGTGTGTCGATCCTTGAGCTTTTCCACGTCTCCGAACAAATAGACGGTCGTGCCCCCTATGGGAGGCAGGAACACTTGGAGGTCGAGGCGGGTGACGAGCTCCGGATACATGCCGCCGGTCTGCTCAAATAGGTCGCGGCGCAAGCCCATTTCGGTGGCGCCGAACCGCTCGGCAATGCCGGGCAAATACCACACCGGATCAATGGCGACCTTGACGACCGAGATGCTGCCGTTCTTGTGCACAACCTCGTTGTCGCTGGCGAGCCGTCCGGCGGCCAGGGCATTCTGAATCTCATGGATGTCGAGCCGCGCCTTGGTGATCGCGATGGTGGGCCGGACATCAAGACCTTCGGCGATTTCAGGACCGAAAACCTCCGCAACGACGTGACCCCAGGGATCGAGCGAGACAATGCGTCGGGCGTCCATCCACTGTGTGAACGGTCCAATCTCAGCCGCGGGATGAGTGTTGGTGAGGTCCGCCCGCCGGATCGGATCGAGCGTTCCTGACGATACGGCAAGCGCGCGGTACACTGCGTAGGACCCACCGTGACTGCCGATAACGTTGCGGTCGCTCGGCCGCGAAACCGTGCCGATGACGGGCCCGCGCAGATGCGCAGTCTCTGCTCCCCAATGAATGGGGAAATGGTGCTTGGCCCCCGGATTTGGATGCGAGGTGAGGCGGATATGGTCGGGGCGATTAGAGCGAGTCATGGCAGGAAGAGACCTACAAATGAAGATGGCCCGCCGAATACGACGGGCCGACAAACTCGTGAGATTCGATTGCCCGAACGCGCATCCAGGCAAGCGTAATATAGCGATCCCTATGCTGTGTTACAATCGAGCCGAACTTTTGCAGTGCAGCAAACGCCGCCATGCTCAGTTCAGTTAACATCTTGAATCCGCAAGATATTTTACTGACAAGAAGGCAATTGCAGCGCTTACCTAATTTCGGCGCAGGGTCGCGGCTGCTCGCGCCGCGGCCGCAGGCCGGCTCTCCGGCCGCAGCCGCTCGATCGGAATAACGCGCTCATTTCCGGCAGCGCCAGACGTTTTGACGATCTCTTCGAGAAAGAACGGCTTCGCAAAGTGATAACCCTGGGCGAAGCGAATGCGCGTGGCACCCAGCAAGTATGCCAGCTCCTCGAACGACTTAACTCCCTCGGCGACGACGGACATCTCAAGAGCCAGGCTGACTGATTCGATGGCCTTGAGCACGCTCTGGCTGCGCGGGCGCTGATGCACCCGGGTGATGAACGAACGGTCGATCTTGATTTCGTCGGCGGTGATGTCTGCGAGGATGGACAATGAAGAATATCCCGTGCCGAAATCATCGATGGACACGCGCGTGCCGGCTTCGCGCAGCATCGGCAGTACCTGGGTCTGAAACTGGTTCTTGGAAATAAAGGCGTCCTCGGTGACCTCGACAATGAAACGGTCGGCGCATGCGCTCGCCTTCAGGGTATCCACGAAGGTGCGCATGAACTTCAGATCGCCGGCTTGCTTGGCCGCGACATTGATGGCGATCGACTTGCCCGGGCCGAATGCTTCGTCGAGGCCGTCGACGGACGCGATCGCCTCAGCCAACACGAAATGCGTGATGGGATCGATCACGCCGAGCTCGGTGGCGAGGCCGATGAAGGCAAGGGGTGACTGGATTTCACCGCTTTCGTCGCGCCAGCGGACAAGCGTCTCGAAACCCACAACCTCCTGAGATCGAATATCGACTTTCGGCTGGAATGCACAGCAGAATTGCCGATCACGGATGGCGAGCCGCAGCCGCTGCTCCAATTGCATGCGCGCCGACATGGCCCGACCCACTGCAACATCGTAGAACACAGCGGCTCCCTTGGCGCTGCTCTTGGCCCGGTACATGGCGCTATCGGCGTTGCGGCGCAATTCCTCGTAGCTGGCGCCGTGCGCGGGATAGATGCTCACGCCAACGGAAGCTGACGTGAACATTTCGAAGCCCTCCACCTGAAAAGGCTGCTTGAGCTTGTCCACGAGATCGTCAAGGACCTGCCGGATATGGTAATCCCCGTTGACGGGCTGGATGAGCAGAAGAAACTCATCGCCGCTGATGCGCGCGAGCAAATCCGTTTCGCGCACCAGGCCCGCAATCCTCTTCGCCACCTTCACCAGCAGGGCGTCACCAACCGCGTGATCATAGTAGTCATTAATTTGCTTGAAGTTGTCCAAATCGATGAACGCCAGCGCAAAGCCTGGTGCTCCGGCGCGGAGCATGTGATCGACCCGCTGTTGAATCCGCGCCCGGTTTGCCAGGCCCGTAAGCTCGTCGGTATAGGCGCGCCGCGCGAGATCGCTGGCGCTCACGCGGAGGGCGGCGGTCTCGCTGCGCAAGTGCGTCAGCTCCAATCGCATCTTGTGGGCGCTGCGCCCCGCTAATGCCGCCAACGCCAGGAGGGCGAACTGCTGCGCGCGCGCGACGTCGTTCTCGTCAAACGCAGGCTTGCACGATGCTCTCAGGAGCATGAGCAACCCCCGACGCGTGCGGATGGGAAGCGGCAAATAGAGCGCCGGCTGCGCCGGCGAGATAAGCGGGTGTGAAAACTTCTTCCACTCCTCCAGATGGCGGTTGTCCGGTGTCGCGAGGATTTGTCCGGCCGCAACTTCATCGAATAACGGTCCAGACAGCCAGCGAGCGCCCCTTAACTCCTCCGGCACACTGGTTGCGCAGCGCCAGCCGTCCGCTTCCTCTTGCAGAAGGATTGCGTGGTCGAAAACGACCACGTCCGGCAGTGCGGCCATGAGGGCCGCACAGGGATCCGCGCCGCCTCCGCTCTGGGATAAAGTTTCCGACATATGCACTGGCAATGGAATAATCTTAGACACGCGGACTCCCGTCATTGCGGAAGGAATAGTGGCGGCGTCGAGAGGGTCTTGTGCTCGGCTGAGTTTGTGCGACAACGGCGCGGTGAACGCTAAAGGCGCGATCAGCTTTCCGGCAAGCGGTAGGGCCGTGCAGGAGATTGAAAGGCGCGGGCAATATCCAATTTTTCGGTAAACGGATGTTTGAGCACCGCCGGGCGCACAGGCGCTGCGGCCGGGCTTGGTTGCAGCGGTGCGACACTTGCGTTTTCCAATTCCCTGGTGTCCGACACGCCATCATCGAGATGCGACTGATGCTTTGCGCTTGCGCCTCGCCAGCGATTGATAACAGCCGCAAAAAACTCGTGCTTCATGCCGGTAAGCGGGGCGCGCAGGTCGTTCCCGGCTGTGTCGCTCTGCGGAAGCAACTGCGCCGGTAGCTGCTTGAGCTTTACCCGCGCCGGAAGCGCCACACCTTCGCCGAAGGCGAATACTTCTCCAGTCCCGAGCGACGGCAGGAAATCGAGCAGGTTTGCCGCTGCATCCGACACCGCGGAGCGAAGGATCGCCTGATCGCGGTCATTGATCATGCGCATCGCGAACAGCGTGCTGCATTGGGAAATGATGGTGGCATCCAGCTCGGCTGGCCGTTGGCTGACCAGACCCAGAAAAACCCCGTGCTTGCGTCCTTCCTTGGCGATGCGGGAAATGGATCTGCGCGTCGGACCGAAACCTACGCTGCGGTCCGCCGAGGCGTACCGGTGGGCTTCCTCGCAGAGGAGGAGAAGCGGTGCGGCGCCCTCGCTCCAGAGTCCCAGGTCGAAAGCCAGTCGAGATATGACCGACACAACCGCGTCCACCACCTCGGATGGAAATCCGGCCAGCTGGATGACCGTGATCGGCTTGCCGTTCGGCGGCAGCCGGAACAGGTGGCTCAAGACCTCCGCCATTGTGTCGCCGCCTACGTTGGCGTTCTCGAACATGAAGGAATAGCGAGGATCGTTGCAGACGCTTTCAATCCGGGTGATGAGCCTGTGATAGGTCATCCGCGAGGCGCGGTTCTCCAGTTTGCCCATTCGGTCGTCAAGAATGGCGATCAGATCGGCGACACGATAGGGGACAGGAGTGTCGACGGAATAGCCGACGATGCGCTGGTCCGGCTTTTTGACCAGCGATCGGTCGGCCGCTGCGCGGTAATGATGATACGCGGCCTTCGCTCGCGGAATCGCCTCCGAAAGGATGTCAACTTCCCCCTCCGATCCCGGACGCGCCCCGAACAGGACGTCTACCATCTCGTCGAAGTTAAAAAGCCAGAACGGTAATCGCAGATTGCGCGGATCGAGAACGTATGCCTGCTCTCCGAAGGGCCGGCCATACTCGTTATGTGCGTCAAGAATCAACACCCTCAGATTTGGCCGAGCGCGTACGAATTCCGAAAGCAACAGCACGACTGCGCTGGATTTGCCTACGCCGGTGGTGCCCAGCACGGCGAAATGCTTGCAAAGCATGTCGTTGACGTCGACATAGGCGGTGATCGTGCTGTCCTGTTGAAGGTGGCCGATAGGGATCGCCGACCCATTGGCCACATTGTAGACCAACCGCAATTCTCCCGGCCCGATCGGCAGGACTGGGTCTCCGATGGCGGGATAGTCGGTTACGCCACGCTGAAATTGCGCCGACGCAGCGGATCGCTTGATCTCGCCGATCAGATCGACATCTGCTGTCGCATGCCAGCTTCGCTCCCCGGCGAGCGCAGGAGTTTCGATCACAATCTTCGTGATGACGCCGATGAGCAGGGTGTCTCCGGCACATATGCCGAGAAATTTGCCGACCGTGGCGCGAAGCGAGCTGGGATGGTGAGGTGGCAGAGTTGATAATCCGACAGAGGCTTGCGAGCCTCGGACGGAAACAACGGTGCCCATGGACTGCGGGCTTGGCGACGACAATTGCTCCCTGTGGCGCGACCGCTCGGCATCCAGCATGCAACCCCTCGAGCTTTGATAAGACGTACCGTTCAGGACTACCTGACAAGGGGTTAGGGCCGGCTAAATCGAACTGGTTAATGGGAATGAAAGATTAAACCAAATTTTTTCATCGGCGTCGCGGATAACCTCCGCTGATCGGTCATGGTTGGAAACTCTCCGGCGTTTTCAACCGCCTCAATGGGCTCGATCGGTTCGCTCTTTGTGTTTCGGTGGCGGTCGTATGGCGACCGGCAGATACGCAGCGCGCAAAACAGCAATGGGGAGGACGTCAAACAACTCGGAGACCGGCTGTTGGTGTCCAGCGAGGCGTTTATTCGCTCCAATCACGCTGGTCAGTTCAGTGAATCCATCTGTAGTAACCGAGGCGTCCCAAGAGCCGGCACGCGGCCACTCACTGCCGCCGCGCGTCGCTCGGCCGAAAAGACGTCCCGCTACCACAATCATGGCATCGCGGCCGCTGATCCTGGCAAACGCAATGACCTCCTCGCTATGCGGACCGGTCACTTCAAGCGGACGAAATGACCCGCGCGCAAACAGGTCCGGCAACTGTTTTCGCAACGCAAGAAGAGCGCGGGTAAGAGCGAGTTTTATGCGACCCTCCTGCCATTCCGACGCGAGATCGGACCAGTTCGGTGCGGAGTCGCTCGACCGCAACGCCGCGCTGCGGGCTGTGAAATCAACTTTGCGTCGATTATCCGGGTCGACGAGCGACAAATCCCAAAATTCCGTCCCCTGGTAGAAATCGGGGACACCCGGCATCGCCGTCTTCAACGTCAGCTGGGTCAGGCTGTTCAGCGCACCCAGCAAGGCCGCCCGACGCGCGAACGCGTCGAAACTCTCAATGAATTTCGTCGACTCGTTATGGTCAAGAATTCTGCCCACGAAGTTCCTGAGCCCGGCTTCGTAGCGCTCATCGGGAGCAAGCCAGTTCGAGTATTGTTTGCCTTCGCGGGCCGCCTTGACCGCATAGGCCTGCATGCGTTCAACGAAAGTCGCATCGATGCCTTCGAGCGGCCAAGCGCCGAGCAGGGCTTGGTAGAGCATGTATTCGTGCGAGGCGGCTGGAATGCGCCGCGGCCCGGACGACTCCACGATGCGCGCATTTATTTCCCGCCACTGTCGCGCAATTACCCTCCAATCGGTCGCCAATTCGGACAGCGTGAGAATGCGGGCGCGTGCGTTTTCTCCGCGCTTTGTATCATGTGTGGCCGTGGCGGTGAGGCCCTGACCGGCAAAACCGCGGCTGGATCGGCTTGCGCGTTCGATCATCGCCTTGTGGAACTCCGGGACTGAAAGCGCGCCAGCCGCCGGATTGCTGCCAACCTCGTTGAGCGCCAGCAAACGGTGATAACGATAAAACGCCGTATCCTCGAACGACTTCGCCATCATCGGCCCGGTGAATTGCTGAACCTTGAATGCGAATTGCCGGCCGCGCGAGATGCTGTATCCGGTCCGCCCGGGGGAGATGAGATCAAGCGTCAGGGCGTCGCGCAAAAAATCGAATATTCCGATGTCCGGCCCGAACCAGTCTGCCCGCGCCCTGGCAATCGCCGCGTTGATGATGGCGCGATCCTCCCGTGACGGGCCGGATGGAGTGATGTAGGTGCGATAGACGGGAAAATGCAGGATGAAGAGCTCAAAGGCGGCGCGCAATCGTTCCGCGGCATAATCGCGCGTGGTGTAATGGCCCGCGGCAATACGCGCAAGCAGGCGTGACAGCACGGTGAACTCGCTGGCCAAGCTATTGGCGACGACGCGACGTTTGGCATCGATGAGAATCTCGGCAAAGCTTCGGGCGTCTCCGCTGGCCTCGTGCCAGCTATGATCCAGGGCTTCGAGACCGCGTTCATCGAGCAGCACCCTCATTATGGTGTTGAGCCACTCATAACCGGTAGTGCCGGATACTCCGGCGAAGCGCGGCAGACGCTCTCCGTCGGCGACTATCTTTTCGATCACGACATAGAACGGCTCGTCATGCCTCGGTCTTTCGGCATTCACCAGCTGTTGCAGACGCCTGAAATATTGGTGCGGATCACGAATCCCGTCGATGTGATCGAGGCGCAGCCCGTGCAGCGAGCCCTTTGCAATAAGGCGGCGAACCAGGCGATGAATAGCCTGGAACGTCGTCGCGTCCTCGACGCGTAGCCCAGCAAGATCGTTAATATCAAAGAAGCGCCGGTAGTTGATCTCGCTGACGGCAAGCCGCCAGTTCGCCAGACGATAATGCTGCCGCTCGAGCAGATAATGCAGGGCCAGCAGAGCGCCTGGTTCGTCCGAACGGGGATCATAGGCGCGCAACCCGCGCTCGATCACCTCCTGCCCATCCTCCACCGCGGCCAACGCCGCCTTGAACGCCACCGATTCGCCGCGTGAGGGGCTGTGCGGTCCGCGATATCGTGTCGCCAGGTCGAGCAGCTTGCGGCCGGGCGGCGCTTCCGCGGCGCCGGTAACGGCAACGACCTTCTCCAGGATTTCGCCGTAACGATTCGGGCTGATTGGCAACCTATGTTCGTAATACCAGGCGGAGAACGAACCAGCGCGCGCGTCGTAGTGAAGCGCGATCTCACCGTTATGCAACACCTCTCCATACGAGCTGCCGAGAATGGGAATGAGAACACCGCCGCGCGGGTGTCCAGGCAAACTCTTCCAATCAATGTCGAACGAAGCTGCAAAGGGAGATTTCGGCCCCCATTCCAGGACATCGAGCCACCACGGATTGTCAGCGTGATGAACCCCCATGTGGTTCGGCACGAAATCCAGAATGAGCCCCATGTCTGCCTCGGCGAGAGCCTCCGACAGAAGCTGCAGGCCTTCCTCTCCGCCGAGCTCGGGATCAACGGTATTGTGATCGACGACGTCATAGCCATGCGTGCTTCCGGCGCGTGACTTGAGAAAGGGCGAGGCATAAAGGTGACTGATGCCCAGCGACTTGAGATAGGGGACCAGGGCCGCGGCATCGGCGAATCGGAATTTCGCGCTGAACTGCAGTCGATAAGTCGCGACCGGGATCGCAGGCGGCATCACCGCGCTCCAGTGCACCCAAAGGTCCCCGGGACGCGCCGCAAATGCAGGCGTACCGTCATGGCGTGCCCGAAAAGGCCAATGTAGATCGCGGCAACGCTTGCAGCCGCGCGCCGGCCGCAAACTCCTGGCGCAAATCTTTCTGGCGCAAGTCATCAGTGCGTCCGGTATCCAGGAGTGTCGTCCAGCGCGAGTGCTTGCCGGCATCGGGGAACGTGAACTCGATGGTTTGCATGGCGGCGTTGATGACGATGTAAAGCGCTGCTTGACCTTGCTCGATCGGAGCCAGCAGATAGGAGAGGAAGCGTCCCTCCGGGAAATTCCAGTCCTGCTCGGTCATCTCCGTGGCTTGCGGCGTCAACCAGAGAACCCCGAAAGAGCCGTCGCGCCGGCGACCGTGGACCCAATGGCGCGGGCGCAGTTGCGCAAAGCGTCGTCGCAAATCCGCGAGCTGCGCGAGCAATGCGCTGTTGTCGTCCGCTTGGCCAAGTGCGGTCCAATCCACCCAGCCGGTCTGGTTGTCCTGACAATAGGCGTTGTTGTTGCCGTCCTGGCTGTTGCCAACCTCGTCGCCAGCCAGCAGCAATGGAACGCCCTGCGCCAACATGAGGCCCGCGAGCAGATTGCGCCGTGTTTGACGCCGCAGCTCAAGGACTTTCGGATCATTGGTCGGTCCTTCGACCCCGAAATTCGCGCTGTAATTCTCGTCGGAGCCGTCGCGGTTGTGCTCGCCGTTCTTCTCGTTGTGCTTACGCTCGTAGCTGGTCAGGTCGGCGAGGGTAAATCCGTCGTGCACGGTGACGTGATTGATGCTCGCCCGGGGACCGCGGCCGTCGTGAGCGAACAAATCCGCGGAAGCGGTCATGCGCCGGCCAAGCTCGCCGATGAGACTACCTTCGCCCGCCCAGTAACGGCGCAGCGTTCGCCGGAAATGATCGTTCCACTCCGACCAGCCGGACGGAAAACCACCAACCTGATAACCCCCGGACCCGATGTCCCACGGTTCGGCGATCAGCTTCACGCCGGCCAAGGCGGGGTCTTGCCGGATCGCCGCAAAAAAGGGCGCCTGCCGATCGAAACCGTTGGGCCCGCGGCCGAGAGTGCTCGCAAGATCGAAGCGGAAGCCATCGACGTGGCAGACTTGCACCCAGTATCGCAACGAGTCCATGACCATCTGCAGCACGCGCGGATGGGTGAGATTGAGCGCGTTGCCGCAGCCGGTGAAGTCGTCGTAGTAACGCGGCTGGTGCGGCAGCAGTCTGTAATAGGAAGTGTTGTCTATGCCGCGAAAGCTCAGGGTGGGACCCAGATGATTTCCCTCCGCGGTATGGTTATAGACCACGTCCAGGATGATCTCGATCCCGGCGTCGTGCAGACGCGACACCGTGGAGCGAAATGCATCCAGCGGCGCATCGAGGGCATAACGCGCCTCAGGCGCAAAGAAGCCGAGCGTGTTGTAACCCCAGAAATTGCTCAGCCCGCGCTGAACAAGGTGGCGGTCATCGACGAAAGCATGGATTGGCAAGAGCTCCAGTGCGGTGACGCCAAGGCGCTTGAGGTGATCTATGATGCCGGGGGCGGAAAGCCCACGGAATGTGCCTCGCCAGCCCGGCGGAACGTCGTCGCGTTGCTGCGTCAGTCCTTTCACGTGGGCTTCGTAGATGACCGTGTCTTCCCACGGGATGGCGGGTCTGCGCTCCTCGCCCCAGGTGAAGGCTTCATCGATCACGACGCTCTTAGGCATGCCGCGGGCATTGTCTCGCCGGTCGAATGAAAGATCGGCGCGCGGGCTGCCGGTGCGATAGGCGAAATGTGCATCGCTCCAGACGAGTTGTCCCGTGATTGACTTTGCGTAGGGATCGATCAGGAGCTTGTGCGAGTTGAAGCGCGAACCGCGCTCCGGGTCATAGGGTCCATGCACCCGATAGCCGTAGAGCTGGCCCGGTACGACGTCGTTGAGATATCCATGCCAGATATCCTCGCTGCGCTCCGGCAGCTTGATCCGCTCCACCTCGCGCCGGCCTTGGCGGTCAAAGAGGCACAGCTCGACCTTCTCCGCGGTCGCGGAAAACACTGCGAAGTTCGTTCCTCGCCCATCCCAAGTCGCCCCCAAGGGATAGGGCAGGCCGCTCGTCAAGCGCACGCTACAACTCGGGAATGAGAAAAATTGCAGCAAGGGGCGGAACAACTAGGCTGACCTCTGGGATCATACCCCTGTCCAACGTCGTGACCACGCCGCCGTTCCCGATATTGCTGCCGCCATAGAGCTCGGAATCCGTGTTGAGAACTTCGCGCCAGGCACCTGAGAAAGGCGCCTTCAGGCGGTAGTCGCGATACACTTCGGGAGTGAAATTGACCACAACCAGGCAGCGGTCAGCGGCGTGCCGCCCTTTGCGCAGCCAAGCGAAAACGCTGCGCTCAGCGTCGTCGGTGACGAGCCACTCGAACCCCGCCGCGTCGCAGTCAAGCTCATGCAGCGCCCTTACGTTTTTGTAGAGGCGGTTTAGATCTCTGATCAGATTCTGTACGCCGGCATGCCGGGGTTGCGAAAGGAGGTGCCAGTCAAGCGAATGGTCATGCTGCCATTCGTTCTGCTGAGCGAACTCGTTGCCCATGAAGAGCAGCTTCTTGCCGGGATGACCAAACATGAATCCGTAGTAGGCGCGCAGGTTGGCAAAGCGCTGCCACTCATCACCGGGCATCCGGCCAAGAATGGAGCGCTTGCCGTGCACCACCTCGTCATGCGAGAGAGGAAGAATGAAATTCTCGAAGAACGCGTAATGCAGGCCGAAAAGTATCTGGCCATGATGGTGCCTGCGGTAAATCGGATCCTTGCTGATGTAATCCAGCGTGTCGTGCATCCACCCCATGTTCCATTTGTAACCGAATCCGAGGCCGCCCCAATCGACCGGTCGCGACACCATCGGCCATGCGGTCGAACTCTTCGGCGGCGGTGGTGGCATTGGGAAATCGTGAGAACAATTCCGTGTTGAAGCGCCTGATCAGGCTGATCGCCTCAAGATTTTCTCGTCCGCCGAGCTTGTTCGGGATCCAGCCTCCCGCTGGCCGGCTGTAATCGAGATAGAGCATCGACGCGACGGCATCCACCCGCAATCCGTCAACACCGTAGCGATCGAGCCAGAACAGGCCGCTCGCCAGCAGAAAATTGGCGACCTCCGTCCGCCCATAGTTGTACACGAGCGTGTTCCAGTCCAAATGCCGGCCCTGCTTCGGATCCTCGTGCTCGTAGAGGCCGGTCCCGTCGAACTGGCTGAGTCCGTGCGGGTCGTCAGGAAAATGCCCCGGCACCCAGTCGAGCCACACGGCCAATCCGGCGCCATGACAGGCATCCACCAGTGCGGCAAAATCCGCGGGCGACCCAAAGCGGCTGGTCGGCGCGAAAAGGCCGGTCGGCTGATAGCCCCACGATCCATCAAACGGATGCTCGCTAACCGGTAGAAATTCGACGTGGGTGAAGCCCATGTCGCGCGCATAAGGAGGCAGCTCCTCCGCCAGCTCGCGATAGGTCAGCCACCGTCCCCCCTCGTTTGGCCGCCGGCGCCATGATCCCAGATGCACCTCATAGATCGAGATGGGTGAGCCGAGAGCATTGGCGCTCGGCGAGGAAGGCTCTGGCCTCATGATTGCGCTCGGGTCGATGACGATGGAGGCAGTCTGCGGCCGTCGCTCCGCGCCGAATGCAACGGGATCGGATTTTAACGGCAGCATTCGGCCGTCCGGCCCAATGACCTCGTATTTGTACTTTTCGCCTGCGATCACTCCTGGAACGAAGATTTCCCAAAATCCGCTGCCGCGCACCCGCATGGCGTGGCGTCGCCCGTCCCATAAGTTGAAATCGCCAACCACGCTGACGCGCTTCGCTGATGGGGCGAGGACGCTGAATGCCACCCCCGGTACCCCGTCGAGCGTCATCGGATGCGCCCCGAGCTTCTCATAGAGACGCATATGTGTCCCTTCACCAAGAAGATGAAGATCGAATTCCGAAAGTATGGGAGGGAAGCGGTAGGCGTCCTCCAACTCGAGTTGCCGTTCACCATAGCGCACGCGTACGCGATACCGGCGCGAGCCGTTCGCAATACGGCCTTCGAACAAACCTGCGTCATGAATGCGAAGAAGTTCGCTTTCTCGGCCTTGTTCGTCGATGACCGCCACGCCTTCCGCGTCCGGCAGGAATACGCGCACCAGCGGTAGGTCGCCATCCCGATGCAGCCCGAGATATCGGAACGGGTCGGCGTGGCGCCCCTCGATGACGGCATGGGCCTCAGGGCTGAGCGAAGTCATGGGCTAGTGTCCCGATTCCGAAGTTCGCCGGTGCATGCGGCCGCCTCTGATGCGAACTTCAGAATCAAAGGGACACTAGCAACTCTATGACTCTAGTGGCGGTTTGAATTTGAAGTTCCTGCACGAGCTTGCGGCAACAAATGATAGGAACTTCAAATTCACCGCACTAGGTCCTCCGATCTCGACAGAATGCGCCAAGTGCCTGCCAAGGGCACCCGCAGCCAATCCGGCCGATGTGCAAGCTCGTATTCGAGCTCATAGAACGCCTTTTCCAGCAGGAAGAAGTCGAGAGAACGGTCGGCGTCTGGCAATTGTTTCGGCCATAGCCGCGCGTCGGTCAGCGTCCGCCGATAACCAGCCAGGAAGGCCGCGACGGCAGCATCGCGCCACCCATCAAGCGCGATCGAGAGTCTGCCTTGCGGATCGGGAGCCGACTTGAGCGCGCGTTCGAGAGCCGCCGTCGCGGAATAGTCGATGGACCGAATGAGGCCCGCGACATCCCGCGCTGCCGGAGCCTTTTGCCGCCGATCGGCAAGGCTGCGGCGGGGCTCGCCTTCGAAATCGATGATGAAGACGTCGTCCTTTGCAATCAACATCTGCCCAAGATGGAAATCGCCGTGATGGCGTATCTTCATCGCCTCGATGTTTTCCGGCAGCAGTCGGTGGAGCAGGGCGGGAAGCGCGTTGCGAATGGACAAGAGTTGATCCAGCAATTCGCGATCAAGCTCCCCCAATTGCGGCCGGCAGCGCACCAACTCATCAAGGTCATGGTCGGCGCGTCGCAGGATATCATCCGACCACCGCTGGACGTCCCGCGCAGATATGAGCTCGGGAGCGAAAGCGTCGATGTCCTCGCGACTGGCCAGGGCCAGCTGCAGCTCCGCTACCCGTTGCCCCACCTGCTCGATGCGGCGCACATAAGCTTTTTGCTCGTCGCTGTGGTCTGCCGCCTCAGCGGTGAGCAGACGCTGCTCTTCGACGAACCTGTCCAGATACGCGCTGGTGACCGTCCACGCGTCACCCTGGTTCTCGATGAAGCGGTGCATGACAGCAACCGCGCTGCGTGCGCCTGCGCGCTCCAGCTCGACCACTCCGACCAACGCAGGCGTGTTGGCATAGGCAACAGTCTCAGTGAGGAAGCGACCGACTTCGATCTCTGGATTGATCCCTTGCTCCAGTCGCCGAAACAGTTTCAGCACATAGGCGGACCCGAGCAGCACAGTCGTATTCGACTGCTCCGTGTCGACGGCACGAACATTCTGGATCTCCACGGGATCGATGCGCTCGATTCCGTCCGGGCTGTGAAATTCGAGCCTGTGATCATCCTGCTCCACGACTCGGGGCTTATGCAGATGCTCGAGCAGGAACGCAACGAAAGCCGGATCGGCGGCGGCATCGAGCAAAGCTCCCTCGCGCGGTCCCTTACGCACCGCCGCCAGCGCATTCGGATCGTCCCGTCCGCGATCGAGGCGTGTCCAACGGATGGCGAGAGGCAGCAGGTAGGTAGCGGTTTGCCGGCCTTTGGCTTCGACGAGGGCGACACCGAGCTCGGCCTCGCTGGCGGCCAGAGGTATGGCCGCGCTGATGTTTGCCGAGATCGACAGATTACCTCGTTCCGCAAACCAACGCCGCCGCGCAAGAAATGCCGGAAGCACGTCCCGCTCCAGCACCGCTCTCGTTCGACCCTGCAACAGCGAGCGCCAGCCGCTGGTGACCACAAGCGTCTCGAATTCGGGAGCGCTCGTCGCGACCGCGGCGTCGGTCGCGCCGGTTTCAGCGAGCTGAAACCAATAAAAGCCATAGGGCGAGAGCGTGATGAGATATGGATTCTCGCCGATTGGCGGAAATTTCGTCCGGCCCAGCAATTCGAGCGGAACGCGTCCGCGCCAGGGCGAAAGATCAATTTCGGCCGCCTGCGCCGAGCGGGAAAGATTGGCAATGCAGAGCAGGACCTCGTTCTGATACTGGCGCACGTAGACGAGCACGGAGCGGTTTGCCGGGCGGATGAAGCTCAAGGAGCCGCGGCCAAACAACTTGCTTGATTTACGCACGGCGATGAGCCGCTTGGTCCAGCTTAGCAATGAAGCCAGACTGCGGGACTGAGCTTCGACGTTCACAGCCTCGTAGCCGTAGACTGGATCCATGATCATCGGCAGATAGAGCCGCGCGGGATCGCAGCGCGAGAAGCCGCCGTTGCGGTCTGGAGTCCATTGCATCGGCGTGCGCACACCGTTGCGATCGCCGAGATAGATGTTGTCTCCCATGCCGATTTCATCGCCATAGTAGAGGATAGGCGTTCCTGGGAACGACATGAGAAGCGAGTTCATCAGCTCGATCTTGCGGCGGTCATTGTCCATCAAGGGGGCCAGTCGGCGCCGGATGCCAAGATTGATGCGCGCGCGGGGATCGGTGGCATAGGTTGACCACAGGTAATCGCGCTCGACATCGGTCACCATTTCGAGCGTAAGCTCGTCATGATTGCGCAGGAACAAAGCCCATTGACAGTTGGGCGGAATGTCCGGCGTTTGCCGCAGAATGTCGGCGATGGGGAAGCGGTCCTCCTGGGCGATCGCCATGTAGATGCGCGGCATCAGCGGGAAATGATACGCCATGTGGCACTCGTTGCCGTCGCCGAAATACGCGCTGACATCTTCCGGCCATTGATTGGCCTCGGCGAGAAGCACCTTGCCGGGTGCGTAGGCGTCGAGCTCCGCCCGTATTCTTTGGATCACCGCATGCGTTTCCGGCAGGTTTTCGTTGTTCGTGCCTTCGCGCTCGCAGAGATATGGAATTGCGTCCAGCCGAAAGCCGTTGACGCCGAGATCGAGCCAGCGCCGCATCACCTGAACCATCGCCAGCATGACCCGGGGATTGTCGAAGTTGAGGTCCGGCTGGTGCGAGAAGAACCGATGCCAGTAGTAGGCTTGCGCGTCGGGGTCCCACGTCCAGTTGGATTTCTCGGTATCGCTGAAGATGATTCGTGTTCCGGAGTAGCGCTGATCGTTGTCGCTCCACACATACCAGTTGCGGGCATCGGAATTGGGCCGGTGGCGACGGGCGCGTTTGAACCATGGGTGTTGATCGGACGTGTGGTTGATGACCAGCTCTGTGATCACGCGAAGATCGCGCCGCTTGGCTTCCTGCATGAAGCGGCGGAAGTGCTGCATGGTGCCAAAATCGGCATTGATCTGGCGGTAGTCCGAGATGTCATAACCGTCATCGCGGCCGGGGGAGGGATAGAACGGCAGCAGCCACAAGGCCGTGACCCCGAGCTCCTGAAGGTAGTCGAGCTTCTCGGTGAGCCCGATGAAATCGCCGATGCCATCATTATTGCTGTCGGCGAACGCCTTGACATGCAGCTGATAGACGATCGCGTCCTTAAACCAGAGCTCGTCTGTATCGAGCTTGGGGTTGACCTTGATATCGGGAGCGATGTTCACGGCGTGTCAGGCGTGACAGCGAAAGATCAGGGCAGGATCTTGCTCCTGATCGATGCGCAAACGCACGCCTCCCCATTCGAGGACATGCCGCTCCCCGGTGACGAGATTTTCGAGCGCCTTGATCCGGCGCCGTGCATGGAGCGGGCCAATCTCGATCTCTCCGAGGTGGAACCAGAACGCGCGCGGTCCTTCCTTCGCCAAGGCGATCGCGACAGCCACGGCACTATCGTTTGCCGCTGATTCCTTAACGTAACCGATCACGTGCTGGTCGTCGACCTGCGCGAAGCGCAGATTGCTGGTCTGGAGCAGAGCAGGATTGGCTCTGCGAATGCGATTGAGGCGCGCAATATAGCCGTTGATGTTGCCGGCCCGGTTCCAATCGCGCGCCTTGAGCTCATATTTATCGGAATCGAGATACTCCTCTTTTTCGGGAATTGCCTCGTGCTCAAGGAGCTCGAAGCCGTTGTAGATGCCATAGCTGCCGGACAGCGTTGCCGCGAGCGCCACCCGTGCCTCGAACATCCAGCGCTCGCCGCTCTGCAAGTGAAAGGGCAAAATGTCAGGTGTGTTGACGAAGAAATTTGGCCGGAAATATTCCCGTTCCGGGTATCCGGTGAGCTCGCTCAGGTAGGCCTGCAACTCTTGTTTTCCCGTGCGCCATGTGAAGTAGGTGTAAGACTGGCTGAAACCGAGCTTGGCGAGAGCCTTCATAAGCTTCGGCCGGGTGAAGGCCTCGGACAAGAAAATCACGTTTGCATCTACCGTCTGGACTTCTCGGATCAGCCATTCCCAGAAAGGGAACGGTTTGGTGTGCGGGTTGTCTACTCGAAAGATGCGCACCCCCTGCTCAATCCAGAACAGCACGACATCGCGCAACACGCGCCACAACTCGCCGCTACCAGGCCCATAAAATTCCGGGTTGATGATATCCTCGTATTTCTTGGGCGGGTTCTCGGCGTATTGGATCGAGCCGTCGGGGCGGCGTCTGAACCATTCCGGATGCTGGCTTAGCCACGGATGATCCGGCGAGCACTGGACCGCAAAATCGAGTGCGATTTCCAGGCCGTGCCCGGCGCATGCGCTCACCAGCCGTCGGAAATCATCAAAGTCGCCGAGCTCAGGATGCAGCGCGTCATGACCTCCCTCTATGGATCCGATTGCGTACGGGCTTCCGGGATCGCCGGGTTCGGCACGCAGCGCATTGTTGCGTCCCTTGCGATTCGTCCTGCCGATGGGATGAATGGGGGTGAGATACAGGACATCGAAGCCGAGCGCTGCGATGTCGGGTAGACGCCTGATGCAATCGTCGAACGTGCCATGAACGCCGGCAATGGCTGCCTGGCTGCGCGGCATCATTTCGTACCACGCGCCCGCGCGCGCGACGGGGCGATCTGCCACCAATCGAAAATGCGGGCTGCGCGCGAGGTCGGATCGGTCGCTGCTCCGCGCGGCTGCAGCGAGCTCTTGGGAGATCAGGCCCTCGTTCGCCTCGGGCGTTTTGCACTGAAGGTCTGTGATGCTCACTAGCTCCCGGATGCGGGGTTTGAGACGGCGCAGAAGCGCTTGGCCTTCCTCGGCCTCCAATGTGACGCTCAGCCCTGCTTCGCGTTTGGCCAGGAAGTCATGCCGCCACGTCGCAAATACGTCTGTCCACGCCTCGATCGCGTAGAGATAACGACCAACTCTGGTCGGGGTGAAGGTTGCACTCCAGCGATCATTGCCATGCAGCCGCATAGGGGTGCGGAGCCAGGCATCTGCTTCTTCCAGCCGCCACAGGAGATCCGCCGCCAGCACAGCATGGCCATCGCGAAATATGTCGGCCCAGACGTTGACCGGCTCATCGACAATCCGCTTGACCGCAAAGCGTCCCCCATCGACGAGTGGATAGATGTCTTCGATATAGATGCGGTGGCGGCAATGGTCACCGGCGGTGGGAATACTCACCATAACCATTTAGCTTCTTTCCCGGCGTGGTTGACCGAGCCTGAACGCAAGGGGATAAAAGCGCATCGGCAATGGACGATATGATTCAACGCGCGGCTCGCATGGGGGTCGCAACCGAATATTGGGATGCTTTCGGTCGGCTGTGCAAGGTCGAGCCCGAGGTCCTCTCTCGTTTGCTTGACGTGCTGGGCGAAGACGCAAGCGCCGCGGATCGCATGTTGCCGCCGGTCGCCCTCGTTCGCGGCGATTTCATTCCCGACATTCGCCTGAATGCCGCGGAGGGGCTGTTATTCGGCTGGGAAATTATTGCCGACAGGAAGATCGCCGAAGGACAAGGCGTTTCGCCCTTGCTGACGCTGCCGCCGGGCCTGCCGCACGGGGTCTTTCGTCTCCGCCTCAACGTGGCGCGCGTGCAAGATCTGCACGCCGAGGAAATGCCCCTCATCGTCTGCCCATCGCACGCCTATCAAGGTGATCCGGCCGGCCCGCGGCGGATGTGGGCCTTGGCCGTCCAGCTCTATGCCGTACGCTCCCGGCGCAATTGGGGGCATGGTGATTTCACTGATCTCCTGGCGCTTATTGATCTCGCAGCTGAGCTGGGGGCGGCCGGCGTCGGTCTTAATCCGCTCCACTGTTTGTTTGATGATCGCATGGAGGAGCCGTCACCGTATTATCCCAACAGCCGGCTGTTCATCAACCCGATCTATATCGATGTGGAAGCCATACCGGAATTTCCCGGTGTCGCAGCTGTCGGTATCGACGAGACGCTGGCCGCTCTTCGGGACGCCAGCGCGATCGATTACCGAGTCACAGCCGAAGCCAAGATGCGCGCGCTGAAGGTTGCGCATACCTCTTTTCTCAAGGCGGCCTCGCCGGAACGACGCAAGGCTTTCGAGTTCTTTCGAGCAAACCACCCGCTTCCTGTAGCTAGATTTGCCTGTTTCGAGTTTCTTCGCCGAAAGTTCGCCTGCCCATGGTGGGAATGGCCCGACGAATGGCGCCGAGCAGATGGAAAAGCACTCGATCAACTGCAACGTGACGAGGAAGTGGAGATCGGCTTCTTCGAGTTCGCGCAATGGATAGCGCACGAGCAACTCGAACGGTGCCGGGCCATGGCGACCATGCGCCGGATGCCGATCGGGCTTTACCTCGACATTGCTGTCGGGGTTCGCAGCGACGGGTTTGACGCGTGGTGCGATCAGGATGCCGTGCTTTCCGGCATGGCTGTCGGCGCGCCACCGGACAATCTCAATAGTCTCGGGCAGAATTGGGGGCTCGCGGGCTTCAATCCCTTGGGTCTCGAACATCAACAATTCGCTCCATTCCGGCGACTATTGCAAGCAGCGATGCGTTACGCCGGCGCGGTTCGGCTCGATCATGTGCTCGGGTTGCAGCGCCTCTTTCTCATTCCGCATGGCATGCCCGCAACCAAAGGTACTTATATCCGTCTGCCTTTCACGGCGCTTCTCGCGACCATTGCGCTTGAAAGTGTGCAAAACCAATGTCTTGTCATCGGCGAGGATCTTGGAACGGTTCCAGAGAACTTCCGGCAGACTCTCGCGGATTGGGGCATCTGGTCGTATCAGGTCATGCTGTTCGAGCGCACGCACGGGGGGGCGTTCGCCGATGCTGAGAGCTACCGCGAGAATGCGCTGGTTACGTTTGCAACTCATGATATGCCCACATTCGCGGGTTGGCGGGGCTACCGCGACTTGACGGTCAAGCGGGCGCTTAACATCGATCCTGGTGAATCGGACGCGGATCGTCAGCGCGCACTGGATGCCATAGGCCAGGCATTGGCGCGTCGCGGCATCACGGCGACCGACTTCGCAGCTGTTGCAAAATACCTGGCCGATGCTCCATCCCGCCTTGTTGTCCTCTCCATGGAGGATTCTTCTGGCCGTGAAAGAGCAGGTTAATCTGCCCGGCACGGTGGATGAGCATCCGAACTGGCGACAGCCCCTTCCGGTGGAGCTCGAACAGCTGCGGGACCATGAAGGCCTCACATCGATTGCCGATGTGATGCGTGCCGCGGGGCGCAGTTTGTAATCTTGCGCCAATGAACCCCTTGGCTGTCCCGCGCGTTGGAAGAGAGCCGGGGGACGGTAAACAAGGAGCCTTCCATGTGCGATTACAGCTTGATGCATGTGAAATCACGCCCTGCAAGCGTCGGCGACAAATTGCGTACCAGCAATTTTGGCACAGGCACCCGCGGGTTTGCAGCGCCACAGGACCCGACGACAGCGGTATGTGTTCTACCCGGCACGGAGCTCGCTTTCTGCGCTCCAATCTCAGTTTATGGGGAGTCCGCACCCACGCCGCACCGGACCGCAATCTTCCGCCAGATCAATCGCGCGCAGCCCCACATGCATCACGATGCACTCGAGCTGCCGGATGGGCGCACGCTGCTTCTGACTTTCTTGTGCGAGGGCCAAGAGGCGACGGTGCTCCAGCTTCCCGCCAAGCCGGCTAACGAATCCGAAACGCCCGCGCAGGAGCGTGTGGCGTTCGCGGGCTGAAGACGCGTAGGGTGGGCAAAGGCGCCGAACACAGGTCCGAGTTTAACAAAGGCCTTTTGCGGCGCCGTGCCCACGCGTTCCAGAGCGTAGCCGGTGGCCTGCGCGTGCGCACGGCGCGCTGCAGATGATCGCATCGTGACGCGGGTTTTGAATGGCGCGCCTTTGCACACCCTACACCGAAGGAATTGCCTTGAGCAGCGGAAACCATTGGCCGATGAGTGCCGGCGGCCACGGCACGGCCATGAAATAATCGAAGGCGAACCAGATGAAGAGCACCGACGCGACGGCATAAGGAATAACAAGCGACCAGCGCTCGCGCGCCTCAAAGCGCATGAAGAACACGATGAAAACAGCGACAGTCGGTATGAGCCCGATGAGTGCCATAACCGCCATGAAGCCGATGAGATAACCGAAGAACCAGCCCGCGCGCGCGATGATCTCAGTCACTGGAAGGTGCCCGGTATCGGAGGTGAGATCCATGTGTATTTTCTGTTCCACCTCGTGCTGGGCGTGCTCGGCCAATCCCTCGGCGGCGGGCGCCGCCGGCCTTCGGCACATTTCATTGAACAGGCTCAGCGCTGCGGCTGTCAGAGCCACGGCTCCGACCACGAGCGGCACAATCTTGGCGCTGAAATCCCATGACAACGATGCAACGACTGCCGCGCCGATCAGCGCAATCATGAACATGGTGAAGAGCTGTGACGCATGGAATCGCGGCGGTTGGAAATTGGTCAACATGTGTCTGAGCCCGCCCTGGCTGCGGACATCCTGAAGGAAGGGACGCACGAGGCCGAGGAGTGCAAGCGCGAAGAGCAACAGGACGAGCGGGCGCAGCATCCAGCTCAGTCCGTAGCGCTCGATGGAGATGAAAAGGTAGCGCTCGATGGTGTCGCCGAGCACCACGCCAAGTATCAGGGGCGGGCGCGGCCACTTGAACTGCTTCATGGTCCAGCCCACCAGACCAAAAAACAGCAAGGTGAAGAGATCGCCCCATTGACGAGTTGCTTCGAATGCGCCGATGTAAATGATGCCGAGCACAGCCGGCAGAATGAGCGTGTAGCGCAGCGTCGCGAGCTTCGCGAATTGCGGACTGAAAGCGTAGCAGAGACCCGCGCCCAGAATATTGGCCAATGCCACCGACCAGACCATCGCATAGGTGATGCTGAGATTCTTGGTCAGCATGTCGGGGCCCGGCACCAACCCGTGGATGAGAAACGCTCCGAGCAGGATGGCCATCGTGGCGCTGCCGGGAACGCCGAAAGCGACCGTCGGCACCAGGGCTCCGCCTTCCTTGGCGTTGTTGGAGCTCTCGGAGGCAATCACGCCGCGGACGTCGCCTTTGCCGAAGGTCGCGCTGGCGCCCCTTTCGGTTTTCAGTGCGTGGCCATAGGCGAGCCAATCGACCACGGAAGCGCTGATCCCCGGAATCGAGCCGATGCCGCCGCCGATCCAGGAGCAACGCATGATCAGCCACCAGTGACGAAGGCAGTCCTTCACTCCTTGCCACTGGCCTTTGTAGATGTTGGCGCTGCCGGTATCGGTTGAAATCGCGATACGGGCGATCAGCAGGTCGCACAATTCAGGAAGGGCAAACACGCCGAGCAACAGCGGCGTCAGCGGCAACCCGTCCCAGAGATAGAGGCTGTCGAATGTCCAGCGCAGCGTTCCCGTTTGCGGATCGGTACCGATCATCGCAATCATCACCCCGAGACAGCCGGCCACGATGCCGCGCAGCGGGGCGTTACCGGAAAGAACCGCAACCATGGAGATACCTAGCACCGAGAACGCGAGCAGCTCGGGCGAGCCGATGAACAGCATCACCGGCCGGAGAATTGGGATGCTGATCCCCATCAGAAGCGCGCCGAAGACGCCGCCCATGAGTGACGACATGTACGCAGCGCTGAGCGCGCGTCCGGCCTCGCCCTTCTTCGCCATGGGGAATCCGTCGAGCACGGTCGCCGCCGAGGCGGCGCCGCCGGGCACGCCGAACAAGATCGCTGGAATGGGATCGCCGGTGGCGGTGGTGGCCCCTAGCCCGAGCAGCAGTGCAAATGCGGAGTATGGGTCCATATTGAACGTGAAGGGCAGGAGCATTGCCGTTCCAGTGAGACCACCAATGCCGGGGATGATTCCAAGCACGAGGCCCATGATGCAGCCGAGCGCCAAGAACATCAGGCGATGCGGTTCCATCAGCACCAGGAACGCCTGCCCCGCCGACGCGGCCATGAAGGCGATTTCGCCGCCGATGCCTTCCATGCCTTGCGTCCTCCGCAACGTCGCGCCTGAGCGGCAAGGCTCAACGCCATCCGCTCGATGATGGCGGCAGCTACGGCAGAGCGCAATGCGGCATTCGGCAATGGCCTCGAGCGAGCAAGCGAGCTATGAAACTTGGTGAGACAATCAAATGACACCCACCGCATCCAACCCCTGGCCGACCGAGTTGCGGTTGCACAAGGACCGCAAGTTCCTGACCGTGGCTTTCGAGACTGGCGAGAGCTTTGACCTCGGCGCTGAATATCTACGGGTGAAAAGCCCAAGCGCAGAGGTGCAGGGGCATTCGCCTGATGAGCGCAAGACCGTTTCCGGCAAGAAGAACGTGGCCATTCTGGAAGTGCATCCCGTCGGTAACTATGCGGTGCGGCTTGTCTTCGACGACATGCATTCGACCGGGATTTACAGCTGGGATTATCTCCATAGCCTTGGCCGCGATCGCTCAGCAAATTGGCAGGATTATCTCGACGATCTCGCCGAGAAGGGGCTCAGCAGATGAGGCAATCCCGTGTTGTCATCGCCTGCTTCAGGCGGGCGCCCCAGTAAATTCGCTGTTGGGGCTCACGCGTGTGGTCATTTGTTCCGCACCCGCGCTATGGCTTCGCGGATCGGCCCGAATGGGCCGTATCTGTGCTGCTCTTCGCTGAAACCGTCAGCGTACGGACCGTATGGCGTGTCGACGGGTTTTTCCAACAGATCGGGATAATCTCTGTTGAGCCCCTCCTTATGCGGCCGCCGCTGCGACACGAAATAGGCGGCAGCATCCCAGGCGTCTTCCACCGTAAGCTGTGGGTTCAGATAATCAGCGCCGTGCGGCATGTTGAAGTGGATGAAATTTGCTGCCGTGATGAGCCGTGCCATGCCAGCGCCGTCGTTGAAGCTGTCCGGTCCCCAGAGCGGTGGGATCATGTAGCCGAGATCGACGGTAGGGAGGCTGCGGCGCACACCCGATCCATCGCCGCCATGACAGCCGGCGCAGGCGCGCATGTATATGGGCTGGCCACGCTCGGGACTCGCGGGGCGCGTGAGCTCGGGCATCTTGCCCGCACCCAGCCCCGGCACTTGCTCGCCAGCCGGCACGCCCGTTAACAGGAACTTGATGTAGGCGACGATTGCCTGCATCTGCGCAGCTTCATTGGGCATGGCGCGGCCATTCATGCTGCGCGTCATGCAGCTGTTCACCCGTTCTTCGATGCTGACCTCTGCCCCCGAGCGTACGCCGTAACGTGGGTATTCTCCAAACAATCCGAACAGCGCCAGCCCGAACTTCTTCGTCCCCGCTTCGAGATGGCAATTGCCGCATGCGAGATTGTTGCCGGCATAGCGATTGGCGGCGTCAGGTATCTCCGGGCCGATATGCGCATAGGTGGCGGTGATGAGATCGCGCCCGCGGCGCACCAAGCGGGCGTGCGCATCATCGGGGAGAGCGCCGATCTCGGGAACGGTCCATGCCGATGTAGCCGCAGCGCCGGCGACCTCGGCGCTGCCCGGCATTGCCGCCGCGAGGGCCGCCGCCGCTCCCAGCAGCATTGATATGAGACGCAACACCAGCCCGGGTGGTCGCGATGCGGAGCGACAGACGCATACCCTGATGCGAGAAACTCTGACGAGTACAGCTGCACTGTGATTACGATTGTTTGAACGGAGTGCTTCGCTCAATCCCTCCCCCGCACGCGGGGGAAGGTGGTCGAGCGAAGCGAGACCGGGTGGGGGCTTGTGTGGCTCTCTTTGTCGGAGGAGTGCTGGTCGCGTAGCGCGCGGCGTGACCGGACATGAGCGATTTGGTTCGCCATGACTCCCCCACCCAGCCGCCTTCGGCGGCCACCCTCCCCCGCACGCGGGGGAGGGATGGGAGCTGGCTGGCCAAGCCGAGAGCAATCCGTCACCAGTGACAATGTCCAAACAGTCAAGATCATTGCGCAGTGCCAATAGGTCATTCATGCCGGAGAGCTCATTGCAGCGGGATGTAGCCAGGGATTGGACCAGTGATCCGCAAAGGTGACTTCGCGCACAGGACGCCGCGATACTGGGCCGAATTTTGCTTCGGGGTAGCCGATCGGCATCAGCGCATAAGTGTCGACGTCGGCGGGAATCTGCAAAGCCGCTTTGACCTCCGTCTCGTACCGGAGGTGGTTGGTCGTAATCAAAGTGGCGAGCCCGAAGGAGCGGCATGCGAGAATGATGTTCTGAATGGCAGGATAGATGCTGGCCCCGCGAATGCGTTCGGCGTATGCGAGCTCTTCCTCATATCTTGCCTGAATTTCAGAGGGGAGACTATCGCGCGATGGCAGCGGCGTTCGTTGCAGACAGGGTACGAGCAGAACGGGAGACTCGCCCATATGATCCCACAAATAGCCGCCGGAGGAAATGAAACGGCGATATTGCTCATCGTTCATGTGCGCGGGTCGTTGCCGCTTGGCGTACATTGCGCTCGCGACTTCGGAGGCCTTGCGATAGATTGCGCCGAGCTTGGCGCGCTGGCGCGCATCGCGCACGATGATAAAGGACCAACTCTGTGCATTTCCCGCTGACGGCGCCCGAATCGCGGCGTCCAGGATCTTTTCCAGAATCTCCTCAGGCACCGGATCTCGTTTGAGTCGGCGCAGCGCCCGCGCGGAATGCATCGCTTCGAACAGGGATATTTCCGTCACCGATAATCTCCGCCGCAATGCGAACGCCCCGCGTGGCTCAGGCTGCTGAGGCTCCGCTCGTCATACCCCAGCGAGAATATCACGGCATGGAACGGAGATCCTATTATTTGAGTCGAACATGACGACGAGAGCCGCTGCGCATGCACGCCTGCGCTTTTCGGCCGGTGTGCTCGCCATCTTTCTCGCGTGGCTTGCCGGCCCAGCGCCCTGCGTCGCCGCCGAGCCGGGCCATAGGCCGGATTCTAAAACTTTGCGGGGCGGGTGGTATCCCTGGGATCCCTACCAATTTCGCGAGTACCGGCGCGGCGCTTCGGTCCTCACCGGATTCGACGTGGAGATCGAGCGCGCCCTGGCGAGGGCCATGGGAGTGGAGCTGGTGCTCACCGACATGGCCTGGGAAGACCATCTGGCCGCGCTTGCCGCGGGATCAGCCGACATTGCGGCTGGGGCAACATTCAGTCCCGAGCGCAATCAGTACGCATTCTTCTCAAAGCCCTATCGGCGTGAAACGGATGTGCTGATTCTGCGCAAGGGAGCAAGCGCGCGTTTTCCCCTTCTCAGCATTGAGGAAATGCTCGACAACTTCGCCAAGACGCGTTTTCGGCTGGGCGTGATTGCCGGATATACTTACGCGAACGAAAAAATAAACCAGTATATCGCCGAACCCGGTCACCGCGACCTGATCGTCAAAGTCGGCGACGACGTGCAGAATTTGCACAATCTGCTTGACGGACAGGTCGATGGCTTCATCGCCGATCGCATCGTCGCTGCCACCGTTGCCTGGCGCGCGCAAAAAAGCGGCCTGATCGAGGAGCACCCCCTTCGCTTCTCCACCGACATTCATTTGATGCTGAGCCGCGCCTCGCAATCTGCGGTCATGCTCGCGCGCCTCAATGCGGCTATCGACGAAATTCAACGAAGCGGCGAGGTGCGGCGCATTGCCGACGCTTATGCCCTGCCGATTCTCATTCATCAGACGCTCGACAGTGATTGGTTTCGAGTCCTTGCTTTTCTAGGCACCATCGCCTTCGCTCTCTCCGGTGTCGTCCTCGCCTATAGCGGCCACTACACCTTGTTCGGAGCGTTGGTGCTTGCGAGCCTTCCTGCGCTTGGCGGCGGGGTTGTGCGTGATGTCCTTCTGGCGCGCCAGCCGCTCGGCATCGTACGCGATCCGCTCATTGTGCTGACAGTCTTTGGCACGGTCATGCTGGGAATGGCGGCGGTCAAAATCATGTCGCTCACCCATACCCGCGCGCTTGCGCTTACGCTGCAGGCGCGCCGACAGCTCGGCTCGCATCTTATCGAGACATTCGATGCGCTTGGTCTGGCGGCATTCCTGGTCGTCGGAGTGGTGGCGGTTCTCGATACATCCGTGCAGCCGCTGTGGTTGTGGGGCCCGATTTCCGCGGGCATCACCGCCTCCTTCGGCGGCCTGATGCGCGATCTGCTGCGCCATGATCCACAGATTGCGAGTCTCAAGGGCGAGCTTTACCCGGAGATCGCCGTCGCTTGGGGGCTCGCGCTGTCGTTGTTTCTCGAATGGGAGGCCGAGCGGCTGCAACCCGAAGAAATATGGCTGGCGGTGGTCATCACCATCACCGGCGCTTTTTCCACGCGCATGCTGGCCGTCTGGTTCGGCCTCAAAGGGTGGACATACGCGTAGCCCTCAGGAGATGAGCGGGGCAGGCGGTGGAAGCACGCTCTCCGGCGCTTCGGCCTCAAGTGTGGTCTCGTGCTCAAGAAGCTGTCGCATGCGTGCCTCGTCGAGCGCTCCTTCCCACTTTGCGACGACGATGGTCGCGACGCCATTGCCGACAAGGTTCGTGAGCGCCCGCGCCTCCGACATGAAGCGATCGACGCCGAGGATCAAGGCGATGCTCGCCACAGGGATCGTGCCGACGGAAGAAAGCGTGGCGGCAAGGACGATGAAGCCGCTGCCGGTGACGCCGGCGGCGCCTTTCGAGGTGAGCAACAAGACGGCGATGATTCCGATCTGGTGCCACAGGGTGAGCTCGGTGTTGGTCGCCTGCGCAAGGAAGATCGCCGCCATCGTCAGGTATATGCAGGTGCCGTCGAGGTTGAACGAATAGCCCGTCGGAATGACGAGCCCGACCACCGTCTCCTTGCAGCCGAGATTCTCGAGCTTGGCTATCATGCGCGGCAGGACCGATTCGGACGAAGAGGTGCCGAGCACGATCAACAGCTCTTCCTTGATGTACCTGATGAACTTCCAGATGCTGAAGCCCGTGAACCAGGCAATCGTTCCGAGCACGCCGAAGACGAAGATCAGGCAGGTCACGTAGAAGGCCGCCATCAGGTGGCCAAGCGAGACAAGGCTGCCGACACCGTATTTGCCGATCGTGAATGCCATGGCGCCAAAGGCGCCGAGCGGGGCCACCCGCATGATGATCCCGACAATGCCGAACAGCGCGTGCGAGACGATGTCGATCAGGTTGAGAACCGGCTTGCCGCGCTCGCCGAGCAAGAAGAGGGCAAACGCGAACAGAATGGCGAAGAAAAGGACCTGCAGGATCTCGCCTTCGGCGAACGCGCCGACGACCGTGGCGGGAATGATATTGAGGAAAAACTCGACGGTGCTCTGCTGTCCGGCTTTGGTCGTGTAGACCTGGATCGACTTGGTGTCGATGGCCGAGACATCGATGTTCATGCCGGCGCCAGGTTGCAGGATGTTCACAACGAGCAGCCCGACGATCAGAGCAAGTGTCGTCACCACCTCGAAATAGATCAGCGCCTTGATTCCGACCCGGCCCACCTTCTTGAGGTCCTCCATTCCGGCGATGCCATGCACGACGGTGCAGAAGATGATCGGCGCGATCAGCATCTTGATCATTTTGATGAACGCATCGCCGAACGGTTTCATCTGCTCGCCGACCGCCGGATAGAAGTACCCAGCAAAACGCCGATCACGATTGCCGTCACAACCTGGAAATAGAGATGCGTGTAGAGCGGCTTGCGCGAAGGAGCTGCCGCCGCCCCCTGTCCTGCATGCATGAACGTTCTCCCAGAGGTTTCTTCCGGCGCCGTGCCCGGCTTTTGCTTGGAAGTTTATTCTTGCACTGGCGAAAGACGATGGCCAGCGGGCTGATTGGAGCGTAGCCTAGTCTGCGTTGCTTTGGCCATCCACTGCGATGACGCCGAAAGACATTGTACATCGGCAAAACCAACCAGTCGCGGCTGATCGTAGCCGTGGTCCAGGAGAGGCTCCACAGCGGAAGCCATGGCGAGCGAAGCTTCGAATGCGCATCACATCATTGTCGTCGGCGGCGGGGCCGGAGGACTTGAGCTCGCCACCCGGCTTGGCGACAAGCTTGGCCGGCGCAAGCTGGCGGACGTGACGCTTATCGACAAGTCGCGCAGCCATCTGTGGAAACCCTTGCTGCACGAAATTGCCGCCGGCACCATGGATTTTGGCGTGCACGAGATCGATTTCCTCGCGCAGGCGCATTGGCACCATTTCCATTATCGCATTGGCGAGATGATCGGCCTTGATCGGACGCGGCGCGAGATCCGGCTTGCGCCCCATGTCGATGACGAGGGCCGGCAAGTCACGCCGGCGCGGAGCTTTCATTACGACACGCTGGTCATCGCCGTGGGCAGCGAGAGCAGTGATTTCGGCATTCCCGGCGTGGGCGAGCATGCGATATGCCTCGACACGGCCGGACAGGCGAAGCGCTTCCACGCCAGGCTGGTGAATGCCTACATCCGCGGGCACTCACAGTTTGGGCCGCTGCGATCCGAGCAGCTGCAGATCGCCATCATCGGCGCAGGTGCGACGGGGACCGAGCTGGCGGCGGAGCTGCATTATACGACACGCCAGCTGGTCGCTTACGGTCTCGATCGGATCAACCCGGAGAAAGACATTAAGATCAGTCTGATCGAGGCCGCAGATCGGATTCTGCCGGCCCTGCCGGAACGTCTATCGGAGGCCGCGCAAAAACTGCTCTCGAGTCTAGGAGTTCAGGTCAAGACCGCGGCGCGTGTGTCCGAGGTGACAGCGACGGGGGTGAGGCTCGTCACCGGCGAGCTCATCCCCGCCGAGCTGGTGGTGTGGGCGGCCGGCGTAAAAGCACCCGAGTTTCTTGCCCAGCTGGATGGGTTGGAAACCAATCGCATCAACCAACTCGTTGTCCTGCCGACCTTGCAGACCACGCGCGATGAGAACATCTTCGCGCTGGGCGACTGTGCCGCATGCGCGTGGGAAGGGTATGAGGGTCGCGACGTGCCGCCCCGCGCGCAGGCCGCTCATCAGCAAGCATCGCATCTTGTCCGACAGATCAGGCGACGCCTCGACGGTGAGCCGTTGCGCCCCTGGCGTTACCGCGATTTCGGCTCCCTTGTGTCTCTCGGGGAATACTCGACCGTGGGCAATCTGATGGGCAATCTCATCGGGGGGAATATCTGGCTGGAAGGTCTATTCGCCCGCCTGATGTACCTCTCTCTCTACAAGCTGCACGAGCTCGCTCTGCATGGCGCTAGCAAGGTGACGCTCGATACCGTAGCTCGCCTGATCACCCGGCGAACCGAGCCGCACGTCAAATTGCATTGAGCGACGCCATGATTTTGTAGCGCATGCCAGCGCGCGCACCAATAGTTTACATGTAGGGTTCTGTTACGAGCGAGGACATCATGACTCTCGATCCGGTCATCCTCTCGCGCCTTCAGTTCTTCTGGGTCGTTTCGTTCCACATTCTGCTTCCGGCTTTCACCGTGGGGCTTGCCTGCTACATCGCTACGCTCGAAGCGCTCCATCTCAAGACCAGGGATCGCACCTACCTCGTTATCTCTATTTTCTGGACAAGAATCTTTGCGGTCTCGTTCGGGCTTGGCGTCGTCTCGGGCATCGTGATGCCTTTTCAATTCGGCACCAATTGGAGCCGTTTCTCCGATAGCGCGTCCAATGTCATTGGTCCCCTGATGGCCTATGAGGGGCTTACCGCCTTCTTTCTCGAGGCGAGCTTCCTCGGCATCCTTCTGTTCGGTCGCAAGCTCGTTCCGCCGTGGGCCCACTGCTTTGCCGCTGTCATGGTTGCGGCGGGGACGCTGTTCTCCTCTTTCTGGATCCTCGCTGCCAATTCCTGGATGCAGACGCCCGCGGGTTACGAGATTATCGACGGCCGCTTCCATGCGCTGGATTGGATGGATGTGATATTCAATCCCTCTTTTCCTTATCGGTTGTCTCACGTCGTCGTCGCCTTCGTCGTGACCACCGGCTTCGTCGTCGTTGCGGTTGCGGCCCATCATCTGCGGCGGCAACGCGCTGTCGAGGAATGCCGCAGGATGCTGTCTATGACGCTGTGGCTGCTGACCGCACTGGTGCCATTGCAGATCGTCCTTGGCGACATGCATGGACTTAATACCGTGCACTACCAGCCCGCCAAGATCGCAGCGATCGAAGGTCATTTCGAGACTCAGGCGGGAGCGCCGTTGTTGCTGGTGGGATGGCCCGACCAGCAAGCCGCGGTGACTCGCTGGGCGGTCGCAATTCCCAAGCTGGGCAGTCTCATCCTCACTCACGAGCTCAATGGCACGGTGCGCGGATTAAAGGAATGGCCGCGTGAGGATTGGCCGCCCTCGGCCATCGTGTTCTGGTCGTTCCGCGCCATGGTCGGCATTGGGCTCCTCATGCTTCTGCTGGTCGCTGTTGCCAACTGGCTGCGGTGGAAGGGGCGGCTCTATGACACCTCATGGTTCCTGCGGATTTGCGAATTGTGTCTGCCGCTGGGTTTCATGGCGGTAATCGCCGGTTGGATCACGACGGAGGTCGGCCGGCAGCCTTGGGTGATCTATGGCCTGTTGCGTACCGCAGATGCCGTGACTCCTTCTTTGAGCGGCGGCGATGTTGCAGCATCGCTCGCCGTTTATGTGGTGGTCTACCTCGTGGTCTATCCCGTCACGCTGTACTATTTGACGGCCATTGTGCGGATTGGGCCGATCACTCAAGACGAGGTCGCTGCGCCAATGGAAGGTCTACAGCGCGTCCTCCCCGCGCGCGCCGCGGCGGGCGCGGTTGCGGAGCCGCAGCAATGACAACGCCGCTCGACTTCGTGCCGCTGTGGACCATGATCCTGGGCTTCGGCGTCTTTATGTACGTGCTCATGGATGGGTTTGATCTCGGGGTAGGCATCCTGTTCCGCCGGGCGCCGAGCGATGAAGCGCGCGACATCATCATGAACTCGGTAGCGCCGATCTGGGACGGCAACGAGACGTGGCTGGTCCTCGGCGGACTTGGCTTGCTGGCTGCGTTTCCGCTCGCGTTCGCCATCATCCTGCCGGCGCTTTACTTCCCAATTCTGATCATGCTCATAGCGCTCATCTTCCGCGGTATTGCCTTTGAGCTCCGCTTCAAGGCCGCCCCGTCATCGCGGCACAGGTGGGACGCCGCGTTCCATTACGGCTCGCTCGTGGCGACGCTGGCACAAGGGTTTGTGCTCGGCGCCTTCGTTCAGGGATTTCAGGTGCAAGGCCGCTTCTTTGCAGGGGGCGCGTTCGACTGGCTGCGGCCGTTCAGCGTCTTGACGGCGATCAGCCTGGTGCTCGGTTATGGGCTGCTGGGCGCGACCTGGCTGATCATGAAGACCGAAGGCAGCTTGCAGGATTGGGCTCGCGCGCAGGCGCGGGGCCTTCTCATCGGCGTTCTTCTCGCCATGGGTGCGGTGAGCCTATGGACGCCGTTTCTCGGTCCCAGGATCATGGACCGATGGTTCTCCTGGCCGAACATCGTCGTGCTCAGCCCGGTACCGCTCGTCACGGCGTGGCTGGCGCTCTGGATTTGGCGAATGATTGACCGACGCGCCGAGTTTCTTCCCTTCTTTGGAGCGATCGCGCTCTTTGTGATGGGCTACATCGGCCTGGCGATCAGTCTTTGGCCGAACATCGTCCCCCATACAATCAGCCTGTGGGATGCTGCTGCCGCACCTCGTTCGCAGGCCTTCCTCATGGTGGGTACGCTCTTCCTGCTGCCCGTGATCGTGGCGTACACGGCATGGTCATATTGGGTTTTCCGCGGGAAGGCGCGCCCGGACCAGGGATACCATTAGCGGCGGAGAGATTCTGACAACCGGGGGCAAGCGAGTGAAGGGCCGATCGCCGCCTGAGATGATCTGATCAGTTTCCACGCGGGATTATCCCGTAGGGACGCGCCCACAAAAGGCCCTCTTCGGTCGTCAAACGCGGGCGGTATTCGCAGCCGATCCATCCGCGATAGCCCATGCGATCGATGGCCGCAAAAATCTGCTGATAATTGACTTCACCTTCGTCGGGTTCGTGCCGCGACGGCACGGCCGCGATCTGCACATGCCCGACGACTGGCAAATATTTCTCGAACCGCCGTATAAGATCGCCGCCGACGATCTGCGCATGATAGAAATCGAACTGCATGCGAACATTCGGCCGTCCGACCTTGCCAATGATATCGGCGGCCTGCTCGACGCGCGTGAGGAAGTAATCCGGCCGGTCGCGCGGATTGATCGGCTCGATCAGCAGCGTGATGCCACGCTCGCCTGCCATATCGGCCGCCCGCGAGAGATTGCGGATGAAGGCGAGCTCCGCGGCCGGTCGTTGCTCCGGCGATACTTTGCCGGCGAGACAATGAACCTGGCAGCCTCCGATCGCTGTAATATAGTCGAGCGCCTGCGCAAACAGCGCGGAAAACTCCTGTTCCCTGCCAGGTATGGCAGCCACCCCGAATTCGCCCGAGCTGCGCTGCCCCGGCGCCGTGTTGATGCCGAGCATGGTCAGACCATGCCTGTCGAGCTCAGCCTTCACGGCCGAGGCCGCATGCTCGTAGGGGAATTGCAGCTCGACGGCTGTGAAGCCCGTGGCGGACGCGGCCGCAAACCGGTCGAGAATCCCTCGTTCGGTGAAGAGATAAGCGAGGTTGGCGGCAAAGCGCGGCATGCGAACCTCCGGCCCATGGGCTATGATTGCCTTGCACAACGCATCAGTCCAGCCGCGATGAAATCAGCGCGTGTCGGTAATGTCCGTGAATGACGCTTTCCATATCGCCGTTCTCCCCGGCGACGGCATTGGCCGCGAAGTCATGGCGCCGGCGCTGGAAGTGCTGCGCGCCGCGGCGGCATTGATGCCTGGTCTGCGCCTTGCTTTCAGCGAGGCGCCTGCGGGGGCCGGACACTATCGTGACACCGGCACGTCGCTGCCGGAGGCCACGGTCAAGCTGTGCGAGCAGGCGGACGCAATTCTCCTCGGCGCCTGCGGGCTGCCTCACATCCGCTATCCCGACAATACCGAGATCATGCCCCAGGTAGAGCTGCGCTTCATTTTCGATCTCTATGCCGGTGTGCGCCCGTGCCGTCTGGTTGCCGGCATCCCGAGCCCGATCGTTGGCGCCGCCGAGCGCGGCATCGATCTCATCGTCATTCGCGAATCCACCGAGGGCCTGTTCGCGTCCATGGGCAAGGGTATCGTCACCGAGGACGAGGCGCGCGAAACCCTGGTGATCACGCGCAGGACTTCGGAGCGCCTGTTTGATTTCTCCTTTCGTCTGGCGCGGCGGCGCAAGGCGCGCGGCCGGCGCGGAATGCTCACCTGCGTCGACAAGGCGAACGCATTCAAGGCGTACGCCTTCTTTCGAAAAATGTTCGATGCGTGCGCGACGGGCTTTCCCGAAGTGGAAGCCGACCACCTCTACGTCGACGCCTGCGCGGCCATGCTGGTGCGCAAGCCGTGGGACTTCGACGTGCTGGTGATGGAGAACATGTTCGGCGACATCATCTCCGATCTCACTGCCGGTCTGATCGGGGGAATGGGCATGGCGCCGTCGGCTGATATCGGCGACCGGCACGCGGTGTTTCAGCCCTGCCACGGCACGGCGCCTGACATCATGGGCAAGGGCCTTGCCAATCCCGCGGCAATGATCCTCTCGGCTGCAATGATGCTGGACTGGCTCGCCGAGCGGCACGGCCATGATGGCGCCGCACAAGCAGCGCGCGCGATCGAGGCCGCCGTCGACCGCGCATTTGCGTCTGGGCTGCGCGCCTGCGAGTTCGGCGGCAGCGACGGAACCGCCGCCATCGCCAATGCGGTGCTGCGCGAGCTCAATTCCACGCACGCCGCAAGCTGAGCGCGCACGTCTTGGCCTGCGTGAACGCGCCCTTCCTGCGGGCGCGTTCACGGCCCTTGGCCGCCGGCCACGCTTGGCGTTACTTGGCGGCAATGCGAGCGTCTAGCTCATGACAGCACCGACCAGGCGGGTGGTCCTGTCGGCCGCCGAGGACTGGAGGGGGGGCTCGACAGATGCATGGGATCGGCTGCCTGCCCGACGCGACGCAGATTTCCATTGCGGAAGGGGAAACCATACTCGCGCGCTTAGCAGGCCCGGTCGCGCTTTGCCGTGTTGGAACACTCAAAATGCACGCCGGCTTTCAAACCATTGCAGCGGTAAGACGCGGCCCGGCAACGACAGTCTCGGCAGCAATTGACCCAGGTACACAACCAAGACCCCAACCGGACCTTAGCAGCCTATTTTTGCGGCGATGCGAAGCGCCTTTCGAGCTCACGAGTGTGGTAACGTACGGCCCCTTGGAAGGGAACATGAGGCGGCGCGAATTCATATCGCTGGTCGGAAGCGCGGCGGTTGCATGGCCGCTCGCGGCACGCGCGCAGCAGGCAGCTATGCCTGTGGTTGGATTCGTCCGAGATGGGTCGGCCGATACGTCCGCACGGCTCGCCGCGTCGTTTCGGAAAGGGCTCAACGAAACCGGCTACTTCGAAGGCCAAAACGTAACAGTCGTTATCACTGGTTGGAAGGGCAATACCATCGCCTCCCACAATTGATGGCCGATCTAGTCCGGCGCCAAGTGGCTGTGATCGCGACGCCCGGCAACGTGACCACGGCTGCGGCAAAAGCTGCAACAGCGACAATCCCGATTGTTTTCGGTGTCGGCGACAATCCCGTCAGGCTCGGTCTTGTCGCTAGCCTTGCTCACCCTGGCGGCAATGCGACCGGTATCAATTTCTTTGCTCAGGAAGTGGTAGCAAAGCGGTTATGGCTGCTGCATGACCTGGTCCCCAAGGCCGTGCGTTTCGCCGTGCTCGTCAATCCTGCCAACGCGGCCGTCGCGGAGAACACAGTGCGCGATGCGCAGCAAGCCGCCCCAGCCCTGGGGCTGCAAATTCGGGTCCACAATGCGAGTACGATCCCCGAGATCGACGCGGCCTTCACTGCTCTTAGTCGCGAGCATGCCGATGCGCTGTTCGTCGCGGGCGATGCATTCTTCGTTAGCCGGCGCGGGCAGCTTGCCACGTTGACGGCGCGCGACAGGATACCGGCGACTTACCCGACCAGTGATTTTGTCGCCGGGGGTGGGCTGATGAGCTACGGAGCCGACATATTGGAAATGTTTCGTGGAGTTGGGGTCTATACCGGCAAGGTCCTGCACGGAGCGAAGCCCGCTGATTTGCCTGTGCAGCAGACCACCAAATTTGAGTTTACCATCAACTTGCAAACCGCACGCGCACTCGGAATTGAGATCCCATCAGGATTGCTTGCGATTGCCGATGAGGTGGTTGAGTAAATAGGAATTGTGCCTGCACTTTGCTGCATCTGCTCACCACCGGAATTGGCACACAGCGTCGGAGGACAATGGCTCCCATTAGCGTCAGGTCTCGGGGAGTTGCGGAACCGCACGAACACGCCGCCTCGGCGGACGCTGCTGCGCGGGCGGGCCGGCGCGCAACGATGCGCCGTGTGCCCGCCAGGTCCTGCCTCGGGTCAGGGGGCGAGATCGGGCACCAACTTTACAATGAGTTCGGAGCCGGCAAGCTGGATGGCGTAAATTTCCAGAGTGTGCCGGCCGATGAAGCGCAGGGCGCCGGCTATGGCCTCTGGCGGTTGGATGCGGCTCGCGCCGCGCAGGAACAGACACAGGCCAAGGGACAAAACGCCGACGCCGAGAATGAAGACGGCGAAATGGATCTGAGGAAACGAGAATTCCCTTTGTTCCTGCCAGACGTAGACGACCGCGGCGACAAAGCAGGCCAGCAGGCGCATGAGGCCCACGTTCTCTGTCATCGCGTGCGCGGGTGGCGCCGAGCTTTGAGCTGCGCCGTCCACGTCGGCAGCTGATCTGCCGTCGACATATCATGCGATGGTATAAGCCGAACAGGGCCCACAGCCATCCCTCCGCGCCGTAATCGACAATCTTCGCCGCTATCGGCAGCATCGCGAGAAGTGCGCAGACGAGGAGGGCGAAGGCGGCCCAGCCGTGACGTTGCACAAGGACTTGCACATAAGGACGTGCGATGCGGATGAGCGCGAAGCTCAAAAGAATGTTCGGTGTCACCCAGGTCCAGTCGGCGTTCCAACTGTCGAGCAGGGTCAGGATGACACCGAGCCAGATCCAGTGGAGCGGGACGGTCCGGGTCTGCGCGTAGCCCATCAGGAAGAAGAACGTCGGAGCCGCCAGGCGTCCGAAAACGCTCCACCAGCGGTCGTCTTCCATGAAGAAATAGCCGAAATGGTCAACCGAGACCAAGATGATTGCGGCGGTTTTCAGCCAGTCGGTGTTGTCAACGGCGTGAGGTGTGCTCGTCGAACGCGTGGCGTCGTGCATTCCTGCGCTCAACTTGTGGCGCTCACAGGCTCCGCGGGGCTCCCCTCGTAGGTGCCTGTGAGCATGTTCATCTCCTTGAGGACCAGGGACAACGGCAAGAGCGTCGTGTCCCGCTCAATGACCGCGCCGCCCATCACCGTGGCGCCGAAGTTGACGGCGCAGCCGTCCTGGATGTGGGTTCGCTTCACCTTCAGCATCATGTTCTCGAAGGTGTGAAACTGCAGGAAGCCGTCGATAACACAATCGTTGCCGAAGCTCACCGCGTTCCAGTCGGAGCACTGCATTGGCTGGGTCACGATTGTCCGGCGGCCGATCTGACATCCCATCCACCGCAGGATAGAATTCGAGAGGATCGTCCCGGCACAAAACCCCAGAGGCCCCCTGCACCAGACGAAGAAGCAGTCCTGCGCGAAGAAGTAGGCGAAGTGCCGCCAGGACCAGAAGGGCGTCGAGTGATCGGCTCCCCATTCGCCGCCGACGAGGGACTTCTTGATCGCGACGCAGAACAGGACCAGACTGACTTCTGTGAGCATCAAAGCAATGACCGCGCTGGCGATCGGGTGTCCGCCCAATCGCAACAAACAAATGTACAGAATCGTGAAGATGAGCCCCTCGGTGATGTGCAGAATGCCGATGCTGAAGAAGTCGTTCAGGAAAACGCGGGTCAGGAAGAGACGGAAGTCCGGCAGTCTGTGGGTTTCATTCTCCGCCTCAAATGACGCGCTCGCAAATTTCACCGGCGGGTTTCCCGCCACCGTGATCGGCTCGCCAAGCCGCGACCGCATCTGTCGCCGGAACTGTATATCATTGCCCGGCGTGGAGACGCCCAGGAGGAAGTTGGACGGGAACTGCCCGTACTCCGCCACGCAGTTGTTGCCGCTGAAGAAATTCCGGCGGCATGTCGAGCGTGGCGCAGCTTGAAGTGCTCGGCGCCATAGTCGAGCATGTTCGTGAAACATCCATTGGACCAGAACACCTGGGAGTCGGCACGTGGCAAGCTCCGGGACGAGATTGAACATGAGGTCGCACTCCGAGGCGCCCGACCGCGGGAAGCGCATCGCCGGCGAGCGCCCGCAGGTACTGCCCGGTGATGGTCCAGGTCCACTGTCTCTGGATGTGGTTCATTGTATGCATTCGGTACATGAGGAGAGCGCCCCTGCAGTCCGCGCGAGGGGTACAGCCCCGGCGAAGCGGCCGTGCAGCGGATGAAGAGGCAGCCCAGCAAAGAGGTCACGACGACGGTGACCCAGGCGGTGATGAACGCGTAGAGAGTCAGGTGCCAGACGATCTCGAACAGCGGCGTCACCCTGAAATATTCCGCAGAAAGCTCAGCGTCTCCAGCGGGTATCAGGCCGCGGGCGAACCACAGGATCGCGGCGGTGGGGACCACACTGAGCCAGAAGAATATGGAGACCTGCATAAGGATGTTGAGGGTCTCCAACAGCCAGATCGGAGACGCGTACCGGCAAGCGTTCGCCGTGCGCTTGAGCTCCGTGCAGCGGCCGCCCAAGCGCGCGGGTGCTCCTTCCCACATCTCCTGCGAACCCACGTTGGCGAGAATGGGGGTGAACGGAGTGATCCAGCTGCCGCGGCCCACCGTCACATTGTTGGCGATGGCGGCTCGCATCCCGATCTTGCAACCGCTCTCGAGGTGAACAGGGCCGACGTGCAGGTACTGCCCCGACCACCTCGTCGTTTGGATGTAGGCTCCGGTCTGGATGGCGACATCGTCCTCGATGGAGATCAAGTCGAGGGGCCCGGACAGTTGAGCATCGTGCGCGCACTGAAGGTTGTCGCCCACGCTCGCGCCGAGCTGCCGCAACGCGAATGCCATAAGCGGCGCGCTGCGATACATCACACGCAGCGTGAGGAGCACCGTGCTCTCCAGCCGTCCGATGCACCAGATTCGCAGATGCATTTTGCTCCACTTGGGGTACACACCCGGGGTCACATTGTTCTTGTAGATGTCACCACCGATGAAGAACTTTATCATCATGACCCAGAGCAGGCTGGCGAAGGGTGTGACGAGGCCCATCAAGTACAGGAAGAAGCCGCCGATGATGAATGCGCCGAGGCTGGGGATGGTGGAGAATGTCCCGGCTTCGACGAAGCTCAAGCCAATGAAGAAGCCCACCAATGCTGGCGAATACAACAACGTTGCAAAGAGGACCTGCAGGGTGGTGAAGTAACCGATGGAGAGCACCTCTGCCGCGGCCTCATCGCGCTCGGCGCTGTTCTCGTCGGATTTCACTGGAGCTGTAGCTGGCTTGGAGTCCGGCAGGAGCGCTCGCGGGCGGCTGGCCACTTTGCGTGCAGTGTTGCAGTCACTGAGCAGCGCCCGGACCGGCACCACCCATCCCGCGGCTTGCAGTTGGTACGCCAAGCGCGCGATGGCGATCGAATGCCCACCGGCCTCAGCGAATCCATCGTCCAGTCCCAACGGCGTCTCGAACACGGCCCTGCAGATCGCCAGCACTTCCTCACACTCAGGGTCCATGCCCGCATCGGCATCAGGCGGCTTGACTTCCGCTTCCCCTGTGTCCCGCGTGCCGGCCGATGTGTCCCTACCGGTGTCCTTCGCTTCCGCCTCGGCGTTTCTCAGCAGATGAGATAGTTTTGGCAAGCACTTCCGATCGATCTTCCCCGAAACCGGCTGCATGACGAATTTTTCTACAAGGAAGATCCTTGTCGGGACTGACGTCGCCGGAAGTTGCTTGGCGAGAGTCGCCGTCACCCGGGCAGCCCACGTGCGCCGGCGCTGGAGCGACCACCGAGATCTCTCGTTCGCAGACCGAAGGCGCGGCGACGAAGGCGACAAGCGCCTCGTTCTGGTAGTCCAGAACGGCGGCCTCGATCTCACTGAACTGCGTCTGGAGGATGTCCTCGACGGCCTGCGCCTCGACGCGGTGTCCGCGGACTTTGAGCTGCGCGTCGATGCGGCCGAGGAAGTGCACGCGCTGTGTTTGGATGTCGATTTTGCACTTGTCCCCGGTGCGGTAGAGGCGGCCGAACTGAGGATGCGCGATGAATTTCTCGGCGGTTTGCTCCGGCAAGTTGCGGTACCCGCGCGCAACATGCACCCCACCGATGCAGAGCTCTCCAACCTCTCCGTGCGGCAGTGGGCGGAGTTGGCCGGGCTCGATGATGACGTAGGTGACGTTGGCGAACGGCGAGCCGATGGTGATTGGCTCCCCTGGACGCAAACTCTGGCGGCTCGTGTCGGTGCTCGCCTCTGTGGGGCCGTAGGTGTTGATGATCTGCCGTCTGCCTCGGGTCCAGGGCTCTACGAGCGCGCTGGGAAAGGCTTCGCCCGCCGGCACAATGTAGCGGCACAGCGGATAGGGGAGATCCACTTCGGGGTTTGGTGTCAGCGTGGTGAGCAGCACCGGCGGACAGAACAGCACCGTGACCTCAGCCTCGCGGAGGACGGGGACGCAGGTCAGGGCCGGACCGGATCTGCTCCTTGGTCAGCATGACCACAGCGCAGCCCGATACCCAGGCGCTGTACATTTCGGAGATGCTGCCGTCGTAGCCCAGCGACGAAGTGAGCGAGGTCGCATCCATCCCTGGAATGAGATCGAAGTAATCGGCATAGCTCAGGGCCAGGTTCACGTAGCCTGCGTGCGGGCACTCCACGCCCTTGGGCATCCCGGTGGTTCCGCTCGTGTAAAAGATGGTCGCAAGGCGCTGCTTGGGGTCGTCCAGCCAGGGCGGCGGTTCTCTCGGCGGTTTTTTTGGGGGCATCCTCTCCGGCAACGTCGTGACGTCGAGCGTCGGCAGGTCGCGGACTTGTCCGAACCTGCGCGGTACTTGTCTTGCCCCCGCGTGAGAATGACCACCGGCTGTGCGTCGTTGAGCATGTGGGTGACCAGGGCGTCAGGCAACGTGGTGTCGAGAAAAAGCACGGTGCCGCCAGCCTTCAGGATGCCGAGATGAGAAGCCACGATTTGCCAGTTGTCCTGCGACATGGCCACGGCCACGACCTGGTCGGGACCGGTGAGGAAGGGAGAAAGGGCTGCGGCCAAATTCTCCGCTCGCGCGTTGAGCTCAGCGAAGGTCAGTGACTCTCCGGTGTGGGGAATCTGCAAGGCCGTGAGATGCGGGAACTTCTCGGCGGAGCGGCTGAAGACCTCTGTGAGCCACCGGACTCCATTCTGATGCGGAACGTTCACGAAGTGGTGGTCGCCAAAGACATCCGTCAGGCTGTATTGGCAGGTGTCCGTCTGCCCGTGCGGCGACTTCTCCGCCGCCCAAAGGTACCGCCTCCAAGCCACAAACGTCAGCGCAAAGAAAACCGCGAACGCAATTGCTAAAAAAATCGCCGCCAAAACTCTTCCCTACATGCTCGTGAAGTCCAGGGCATGTTTTCAGTTAGTCGTCCTATTCTCCGCCGTCATCGCCCGCTTCAGTCGGCCGATCCAGTAGCCACTGCGCAGTGAGGGCTAACACGCTCGCTTGTCGGTTCACTGTGGTCCACCTGGACTAGCTAGCGGGATTACTGGATGCCCCGCAATGCGCGGGGCATGACGGTCGCGAATGTGGCTCTGGACCGAGCTTACCTGAAGACACGCCGTAGCCCCTTGAAGTCTCAGAGGTCCTTCGGGGCTCGACTTCAAACGCGGAATTTGTCCGCTGGTTGAGCATGCCGAGAGCAATGCGCTTAATCGAAGTATCGCTGGAGCGTTCCAGCTCGGCGGATGTCCAAGGTAACGCAATGGGGCCCACCGCCCATCATCTTAGAGTGCCGCAATTTCAGGGGAATTACATCAAGACCCTGCTTCTCTAGAAGTTTTATGAGAGCCGTCTGATCTCGATCGACCACGACCAAATTCGGATTGATGCTGAATGCATTCATGTCAATCCAGTCACTGCCAATGCTTTTGAACAGATAGTCGGCGTCATATCTCTCTGTATTCTCCATCGGTGGACTGTAGATGACTTCCCACTGCTTTAAGATTTCCGGCAGGGTATCATCATTGACACGCGCAGGGTTGCAGAGGATCAAGCCGGGGCGCAAGGCCACAAAGGTTGAGTCAATATGGCTGCCATAATAAACATCTTTGAAGAAATGAACTCGAAATTCTTCGCCCAAGATTGACTGCAACCAGTGCCCCCCCAATTCGTTGCCCGTGGCGCTCACCAGATAGATCAAATCCTGGCCAAAACGCAGAACGTTTGCTGCATCAAAGGCTGGTTCATCGTTGCGTGGCGTGGGCTTGTTCAGATCAGCCTCGAAGAGGGAGTCCAGAAGCATGGGTTTGGGGGCGCTGTACCACTTTGCCCCTGACTTCATATAGTCCATCAGCAACGTGCGATAGCTGAAGGTTTCCTGGGCGCGGCTGCGGATGACATTGGGCGTTTCGATGATTTGGTTGCCAATGACCAGCAGAACGTCGCGGGGACAATAATTGTAGTATCCCTGAGCTTCCCAATGAATCGTCGAAAATTTGGCCTCGTGCGGCCATGTCGCTGGACGTCTTACGGTGATGCCTAAACCTTGCAAGATTCGAACAAATTCATCCAAATCCTCTTCCGTCTCTTCAATAATCTGTTGTGGAAAAGGGCCCCGCGGAATTTCGGCCAATGAACGGTCGGGAAATTCTGCCAGTTGGGTGCTTCGGTCCGGCGTGGGAAATCGCGCTTGCAGCGGATTGCCTACAATAACTTCTTCCAGTTGATCCCACTCATTGCAACTCCATACAACTGACATATGTAACGTGTCTCCTCGCTGTTCTGAAGTGGGATGACCTGCTGCGGAGTTGAACTTAGCGTATTTCGACACAGTACGATTTAAGTGACAATGCCGTGCGTAGCGGAGTCACGCTAATGTGCGGCTTTCCTGCCTTGCTGGCGCAAGCCACTCGCGCGCGCTGCTGAAGGATGCTCGCCGCGATGGTGCTCGATATGGACCGGCAGCCAACCGAAAACACGAAGCGCGCGCAATCAATCATCTCTCATTCGCCGCTCCCGCGTTCTTGGACTTCAACTCTTTTAGTGCGCGGGTAATCAACGGATCGATACCGTTCTTAATATCGGCCTTCTTGTTGAATAGCTCGATGTCGACTGGGACGCCTTTGCCTTCGTAGCATACCATGTCAGCTGAGAAGTACTTCTGGTACGACAGACAGTACCGCCAGCCATTGGGAAGTTTCTTCTCAAGTTGGTACGAGAATATGCCGTTGGTATGATCGCCTATGATCGTAACATGAGGCAGCTGCTTTATCGCCAGCGCAAAGGCCTCTCCACCGCTGAAGACAGAATCACAGGTCAAGAGCACGATTGGCCCGGTGAATTGTGCGTCACCTTGCGGTTTGATGTGCCAGGTCTTCAGGGCCGTAAGGTCATCTTCGCCTGGGCCAATTTTCGTCTTCCTGTGGAAGGCGACTCGCTTGCGGTCGCAAAACCGATTGATGATCGTGATCGCAGTACTGTCGTCGCCGCCGGGGTTGTCACGGATATCGATGATGAAGCCGTCCAAATCCTTGAAGTCACGGGCAATCTTGTCCAGCGCGGCCGTCAATCTCCGCTTCTTGACGCCTTCCAGCTCGAGGATGCGAATGTAACCAAATGCCCGGGACCTGCAATAGTGAAGCATCCAGGCCTGGGTCTCTGCAGGCCGCCCGAAACCGTTGGCGACAAGAGTCTTCCCGGTCGTTTTGAAGAGCTGCTTGACCTGCCGGTTCGTGAATTCCTGCCGGAATCTCGGCTTAGGCTCTGGGGTGAAGTATCGTTTTTTCCGATCCCCGCTTGCCTTGGCCTTCAGCTCGACATGTCCGTCATCCAACGGGTCGAGCATCTGGCAGAAGATATCGAAGAGCTCATCATCACTGGTCTCTCTTGTGATCTTCGGTCTGTAGGTGTCATACTGCTTTTTCCAGTCGACATTCCTCAGTTCGAAAAATGGATACCTGTTGTGAAAGGTCTCCCACAGCTCTTTGAAATTCTTTTCAGGGTCGCGAATGATCATGGCGGTGTTGATCTTAGCTGAGCTGCGCCGCTAAGTCCTGAGCCTGGGGATGGACTTCATGCAAAGGCGAGCGCAGCGCAATCCCGATGGTATTCGTGAATGTTTCCGGCCCGATCGGAACCAGGTTTTCTCCCCCATCCTCAACCGCTGATACTTCGCGCCGGGGTGTGAATTCGCCAACGACCTCGGTACTGTGAGTGCTGCTTGTGTGTCGCCGATGCGCCGCGCTTGGTGGAAAGACAGCAATTTCCGAAGGGTGTCTCGACAGATGCATAGGATCGCCTGCCTGCCTGACGAAACCCAGATTTCCATTGGGGAAGGGGAAACCATTCTCGAAGCCTCCCTTCGTGCCGGTGTTCCGCATGCCCATGCTTGCGGCGGTCGGGCGCACTGTTCGACGTGTCGAATATGGATCCTGCAAGGGTTGGAGCACTGCAGCGAAAGAAGCGAGCGCGAGCGTGCGATTGCCGGCCCGCTGCGCTTCGGGCCAGAGGTTCGACTGGCCTGCCAGACCAAGGTTTCGGGCGACCTGAAGTTGCGCCGGCTCGTGCTCGATGAGACTGATCTTGAGATCACGAGCCAACTCGCAAAACCGCGGCTCGGGCGCTGCGGGGAGACCAGGACCATCGCTGTCCTCTTCTGTGACATCCGGGATTTCACCAATCTTTCACAGCATCTCTCGCCTTATGACCTGATGTTCGTGCTGAATTGCTATTTTTTTCATATGGCCGACGCGATAGAGCGCAACGGCGGCCACATTGAGAAATTCATTGGCGATGCGATCATGGCAATTTTTGGCATTGACGATACGCCGGACATGCCTCTCCACGCCGTAAAAGCGGCGACCGACATGCTCGGTGCGGCGGATCGGATGAAGCCGTACATGAAGACGATGTATGACAAGGATTTCGATGTCGGCATCGGCCTTCATTACGGCGAGGCAGTGATAGGCACCGTCAGCGGAGGCAGAGAGGAAAAACTCGCGGCCATCGGCGAAACCGTAAATGTCGCAAGCCGCATCGAAAGCGCCAACAAGGAGGCCGGCACCCGGCTGCTGATCTCCGAGGCGCTCTACCAGCAGGTCGAAAAGCAGGTGGAAGTAGCTGACTTTATCCGCGTTCGGCTGCGCGGCACCAACGAGCGCATGTCGCTCTACGAAGTCGTCCGTTTGACGCCGGAAGCCGAAGCTCAACTCAGCGCCCAACACAGCCGCGAGACGATGCGTTTCGCCGGCCGGCAATGGACCCGTCTGGCTGGACAGGACGAGATCGGCGACGGTGAGCGGCGGGTTTTCGAGCTCGAAGGGTTTGATCTTGTCGTTCTACGCAAGGGCGAGAGGTACTTTGCTTTCAACAATTCCTGCCCCCATTTGCACGCGCCGTTCTTTGAAAAAAGAGACATCGCCGAGACCGGCGCCGTCATCAAATCACCTACCGGGCGAGAGATTCCGCGCGACAGCCCGCTGACCGACGATCTCGGTCTCGTGTGCCGCTGGCATGAGAGCTGTTTCGACCTCCAGACCGGTGAGGCGCGCACGTGGGCCCCCAGGCTGCAAGCCGACGGAACGTCGAAAGGGTGGGAATTTCTCGGCGATTTGTCGAAAAACCGCGCTCCGATAAAACCGTTGCCCTGCCTGGTGAAGGACGACTTCCTGTGGGTGGCGCTGGGAGCCGGCCAGGGTTAGGTGCAGCTAAATATGGCCGCAGCGGTTTGCGTTTCTGTTCTAAGCAATTCGTGTTACCGAGAGATCATCCTGGTTTCGACTTCGACTGCAAGGTAACCAGGAACTACGGGCTCGACAGCCGGTCGTAATGCACATCGCCGGGCAATCTCGCAGGAAATTCGGGGAACAGGAGCGTTTCATGCTCCTGCTGATCGCCCCGGCTGCGCTTCTGCTGTTGCTCTTCCAGGTAGTGCCGATCGTCATCGGCGCCAACGCGAGCTTCCGCGATTGGACGCTGAGCAATCCGAAGAAGACCTGGATCGGCTTCGCGCATTACATCAGCGTGATCACCGATCCCGCGTTCCTACAGGTTGCGCTGCCCAATACGTTCCTCTTCATGTTGGTGAGCGTCATGGGAGCGCTGGTCATCGGCCTCGCTCTCGCGGTTTTGCTCAACCGCCGCTTCCGCGGGCACAAGCTGGTGCAAACGGTGCTGCTGCTGCCGCTGATGGTAGCTCCGGTGATCGCCGCGATCATGGTGCGGTGGATGTTCAACGACCAGTTCGGCATCGTGAACGTCATTCTCGAGGCAATCGGCCTCGAGGGTCAGCCCTGGATGGCGCAACGTTGGAGCGCGTTTGGCGTCATCCTTCTCACCGACATCTGGCTATGGACGCCGTGGTTCACCTTGCTGCTCCTCGCGGGCCTCCAAAGCCTGCCAAGAGAACCGTTCGAGGCAGCGGCCATCGACGGCACCACGCCATGGCGGGTGTTTCGCTATCTGACACTGCCCATGCTCCGTCCAGTCATCGTGGTGTGCGTCGTTATCCGATCGATCGACGCGTTTCGCACGTTCGACATCGTGTGGACGCTGACCGGCGGCGGCCCGGCACGCTCGACGGAGCTTTTCAGCCTATATGCCTACGTGGATGCGTTTCTCAAGCTCGACTTCGGTCGCGGCTCGGCGGCGGCGATCATCGGCGGTCTCATCATTCTAATGGTCGGCGGAGCGCTGTACCGCATCGTCGACCGCGTCGTGAGGGTTTGAGCAATGCACGCCGATATGGGCATGGTGCGGCAACCGCTGTTCGCCGGCGCGGCGCCAGGTGTCAGGCGCGCGTTCTTTGCATTCGCACTCGCCGGCGTGTGCCTGTTGTTCGCTTTCCCGGTGTTGTGGCTGATTCTCACATCGCTCAGACCGGAGTCGGGCGTGTATTACGTCCACCGGGGCACCGAGCTCACGTTCGGCAACTTCGCGCAGGTGCTGCGCAACGATCGTATCATCGAGGCGTTCGCCAACAGTGCTGCGATTGCGACGCTCGCCACGGTGTTCTCGCTTATGGTCACGGTATCGAGCGGTTACATGCTGTCGCGCTTTCGTGGGCCCTTTGCCCAAACATGGTTCGGTACGATCTACGTGTTCCGCTGCGTGCCCTACATTTCGTGGGTGCTGCCGCTGTACTTCGTCACCCAGAGCTGGGGCATCTACGATACCTATGTTGGTCTGCTTCTGCCGCATATCGCGGTGCATATCTGCTTCTTCTCGTGGCTGATGAAGGGTTTCTTTGACGGCATCGATCCGTCAATGGAATACGCGGCGCTGATCGATGGCTGCACCCGCTGGGGCGCATTCCTGCGTGTGGCTCTGCCGTCGGCCATCCCCGCAATCTCGGCGCTGGCCGTGCTGTGCTGGCTGTTCACCTGGAACGAGTTCCTGTTCGCGCTCATTCTCACCGGCGAGCGGACGCCGGTAATTACCGTAGTCATGGCACAATTCGTCAGCGAGATGGGTCTGCAGTGGAACCTGATGAGCGCCACCGCAGTGATGGCTCTGGCGCCGGCGTTCGCGCTCACTCTGTTCGGACAAAAATACGTCGTCCGCGGCTTGAAGATCTGACGCGTTGAATCAACAACACGCCGAATAAATCGGCAACAACGGAGGGAATGGCAATGAGCATGTTGGGTCGGCGTACTCTCGCCGGCGCCGCCGCCTGTCTCTGGGTGGCAAGCGTCGCATCAGGCGTCACATCAAGCGTCGCATGGGGCCAGGAGGTCAAGGAACTGCGCATCGGCTATCAGCCCAATCCGATCCAGGATGCTTCGATCGCGATGATGGAGACGTGGGGCGCCAGGCACGGGGTCAAGATCGTCAAGATTCCCAACTCGTACGGCGTCTACGTCGAGAAGATGACCGCGTCGTTGACTTCGGGCTCGGACCAGTACGACGTCATCTGGCACAACGACGACTGGGGTCAGCTGTGGGCACATCTGCTGGAGCCGACGGACGACGTTGACGGCCTCAAATACGCCGACAAATGGGGAATGAGCCCAATCATCTTCAACAACGCCGAGGGTCAGAACACCGTGGTGCCGATGGGGCATACGTTCGGGGTGTTCTACTACCGGACCGACCTGGTCAAGGAGAACGAGGTTCCCCAGACTTGGGACGACATCGTGAAGATCGGCAAGAAGCTGCAAGCCGAGGGTAAAGTGAAGTTTGGCTATGTCGGCGCCATGTCAATGAACAACACCTGGTTTACCTGGTTCTGGTCCATGTGGACCAATAATTGCGACGTGCTGATGCCGGTCTACGAGCGCGACAACAAGGTGCTGGCAAGCAACGGCTGGAAGTCGGCGCTCACTGAGCCATGCATGCGCCAGTCGGCGGAGTTCTGGTGGGATGCACTCAACACCCACAAGATCAGCCCACGCGGCATGCCGGCATACGACCGCAACGAGGCCAACGCGGTGTTCATGGCCGGCGACGCCGCCTTTACTGTCGGTGATTCCGTGTACTGGGCGACATTCAACGACCCGGCGAAATCCAAGGTGGCCGGCAAGGTCAACATCACCTACTTTCCGCTTGGTCCCAACCGCAAAGAGCATTTCGCCTGGAATGACATTTGGGGTTGGGCAATCCCGAAATCGATCTCGGCCGAGCGCAAGAAGGTCGCAAAGCAGATGCTTTCCGACATGATGCTCGATGAGCCGGGCCAGATCAATCTGTGGAAGGCGACCGGCGCCCCGCCGCCCAACAAAGAGCTATGGGACAAGATCGCCCAAAACGATGCCTTCATGCGGCAATTAAAAAAGGTGAGCCTGGACGTGCCCGGCAAAGTGCGCGGCGCCTACTACTTCGAAAAATGGCCCGCGGTGCACAAGGCTTTCTCGGACGCGGTGATCAAGGCGGTGACCGGCAAGCGCGAAGACATCGCCAAGGCGCTCACCGCGGGCGCGCCCCTGGTGACCGACGCCGCGAAATAGACTTGGCACGAAACAGACTTGCAGCCACTCCGCCGCGTGCCGGGCGCGGCGGGGACTCGCAGCGAGAAGATGGCGGAGAATGGCCGAAGTCGTCCTCAGCAGGATCAACAAGTATTACGGCGCGGTCTACCATGCGGTGAAGGATCTGAATCTGACCGTCGCCGACCAGGAATTTGTCGCCCTGGTGGGGCCGTCGGGCTGTGGCAAATCAACGACGCTGCGCATGATTGCCGGGCTGGAGAGCATCAGCAACGGCGAAATCCGCATTGGCGGGCGGTTGGTGAACGATCTGCCGCCCAGGGACCGCGACGTCGCGATGGTGTTCCAGAACTACGCGCTTTACCAGCACATGAATGTGTATGACAACCTCGCTTTCGGGCTGCGCAACAAGAAGCTGGCCGAGGACAAGATCAAGGAGGCGATTGGCCGTGCCGCGGGTATCCTTGGCCTCGACGAGTTGATGCAACGCAAGCCGCGCCAGCTTTCAGGCGGCCAGCAGCAGCGCGTCGCGCTGGGACGCTGCATCGTACGCAATCCCAAAGTGTTTCTGTTCGACGAGCCGCTGTCCAACCTTGACGCCAAGCTGCGCGCCCAAATGCGCGTGGAGATCAAACGCCTGCGAACGCGCGTGCCGACCACCTCCATATTCGTGACCCACGATCAAGTCGAGGCTATGACCCTGGGCGACCGGGTGGTGGTGATGAAGGACGGGTGCATCCAGCAAAATGGGACGCCGCTCGAAGTCTATGGCAACCCGGCGAACAAATTTGTCGCCGGCTTCATCGGTGCGCCTTCGATGAACTTCCTCGACGTGACGATTCGCAGCGACGGGACGACGCTGCTGGCGGAAGCGCCGGGCATGCGATTTTGCCTGGCACCAGCGAGTGGCCGGGCTCTGGCCGGCTGGTGCGACAAGAGGGTGACGCTCGGGGTGCGCCCTGAGCACGTCTCGCTGGGCAACGGGGCGCCGCAGTCCAGCTTCGATGCGAACGTGGAAGTGCTCGAGCAATTAGGTTCGGAGATTGTGCTGGAGGCGCGCGCCGGCGATGCAAGGCTGACCATCGCGCGCATCGATCCGCAAGCGCGTCTGCGCGCCGGCGACAGGCTGCGCCTTTCGGTTGAGCCTGAGCGGCTGCACTTCTTCGACCTCGCCACCGGGGAGGCCATACGATGAGCGTGTCGCATCCGTTGCATCCTGATCACCGGCGCAGCCGGCTGTCGGGAGGTCTCATCTCTGACCCATTGGCCTTGTGACTCAACGGTCCGCGTCGGGAAGGTGACGAACTAACGCCGGCGAAGTACGGAGGTGAGAAGTCAGACCAAGCCATAGTAGCGATGAAGCGGGCGAAGAAAGCCGAGCGAACGGCGGCGGAGTCAGCCGCATTTTATTCGCAAGCGACCATCCTCGAATGATTTGATCTGGCCGTCACAGCGCTGGGCAGTCAGCGTACCCTTGCGCATTTCGTGCATATGCGGTGGTGGAAGCTATTGCCCCGATGCAACACAGCGCGGTGTCCCATTTCGAAAGCGAACGTCTGCTAACGCTTAATTAGCAATCATTTGGTTAACCTTAATGGCATCTTTACATCCTGCCTTTGGGGACGCAGATGAAGAACATCTTTCTTGCTGGCGTAGTGGTCACGGTAATGATGACCGCCGGATCTGCTGATGCTGCTGACCTTAGGTACCCGAACAATGCGCCCGTCATTGCCCCTGTTGAGCCTCTGAGCTGGACAGGCTGCTATGCCGGCAGTCACTCGGGTCTCGCTGCCGGGCATACCACGTGGCAGGACACCGTGCCGCTCGGGACGATCGACGCCACAATGACCGGACAAACGGCCAACACCGACATGTCCGGCGCCATCTATGGTGCTCAGATAGGATGCGACTACCAGTTCAACCGCGCCTGGGTGATCGGTCTTGAGGGCTCATTTTCGGCGTCGACCCTCACCGGCACGAACATGGATCAGTTCAACTCTACCTGGACGCTTCGCAGCAAAAACGATTGGATCGCGAGCGTCACCGGCCGCGTCGGATTTGCGGTCGATCGGGTGCTGCTCTACACGCGGGTTGGCGTGGCGTGGGCGCACAACAAGTTCGAGATCGAAAACACCGCCATTCTTGACGGCACGCCGTCGGCGACGCGTATTGGCTGGGTCATTGGCTCCGGCATCGAGTGGGCGTTCGCACCGTGCTGGTCGGTCTTGCTCGAAGCTGACTACTACAGTTTCAACGGGACGAACGTGTCCTTCGCCGGAGATCTAATCAACCCAACCCCTGCCTTCACCGTCAATACCACGCAGACTGTCGAGACGGTCAAGTTCGGTGTGAACTATCGCTTCGGAGGCGCGTCGGGGCTCTTAGCTTCGCGGTACTAATTTTGGCACGATCCACATCGAACCAGCGACTGAGGTCCCGGTACCTCGATCGCCTCATTGGGTTGTCAAGGCGGCTATGACACGATCGCCCCGCCGAGAAGCGTGATGAGCTCCCTGGAGACCTAAAGAGTCCGGAGACGCGCTGTCTATTTGCTTGCGGCCAAGCCTGAGCGCCTGATGGCATCGGCATTTTCGACCGAATCCTTGTCAAACAGTTTGCGCAAGGCCTCGCCGGGTAAATAGCGCGCCTCGACACTGAGGCGGGCAGCGATAGTTTTGCACTCCGCGCGCGCCGTTGCTTCTGCGCATGCTTTCTCCAGCGTGCCCACCGCCACGCACGATGCTTCCAGCGATGGTCCGCATTGACGACATCCCCCTCTGGCATTCATCGGACCATTGCAGATGTGCAGTGGTGCTCGGAGATTTTTTCCTGGCGCGTGGGTAGCAAGAAATAGCCGCTTTGCTGACACGCTGTGGACCTTGGTCCCCCCGAGCAGTTGAAAAATGCTGGCACTACTCGGTGACTGACCCTCGCGAAATTTGATACAATGCTGCGCGGTCCCCTCCTGGGCGTTCGGATGCAATTCGATCACTTAAGGCGGCGCGAGTTCATCACGTTACTCGGCGGCGCGGCGATGATATTGCCCGCGGCCGCCGGCGCGGCGGAGCCGTTCCCGACCCGGCCGATCCGGCTCATCGTGCCGTTCCCTCCGGGCGGCGGCACGGACATCGTCGGCCGCGTGCTCGGCCAGAAGCTGCACGAGAGCCTGGGCCAGCCAGTCGTGATCGACAATCGCAGCGGTGCCGGCGGCACACTCGGCACGGCGCTCGCCGCGAAGGCTGCGCCGGACGGCTACACGCTGCTGCTGGTGCCGACCAGCCACGTCATCAATCCCAGCATTTATGCAAAGCTGCCCTACGACACCGAGAGGGATTTCGCGCCGATCACGATGGTCGCCTCCGCTGCGATCCTGATGGCGGTGCATCCGGCCGTGCCCGCCGACACGATGCGCGGCTTCGTCGAGGCCGCCAAGGCCCGCCCGCAGACGCTCGCCAACTACGGCTCGGCCGGCGCCGGCACCGTGTTCCACCTGACCGGCGAATTGTTCAAGCAGCTGACCGGCTTGACGCTGCAGCATGTGCCCTATCGCGGCGGCGGACCGACCGTGACCGCGCTGCTTGCGGGCGAGATCCCGCTCGCCTTCGAGACCATGTTGGCGCTGGCGCCCCATGTCCGCGCCGGCACGCTGCGCGCGCTCGCGATCACGAGCCCACGGCGCAGCGCCGCGATACCCGAGATCCCGACCACCGCGGAGGCCGGTTTCCCGCCGCTGGTCGCCGACAATTCCTACGCCCTGTTTGCGCCCGCCGGCACGCCGGCGCCGATCCTGGCGCGGCTGCATGACGCCACGGTCGCGGCGCTCGCGTTGCCAGACGTCCGCGACCGGCTGCGCGAGCAGGGCGCCGAAGTGGTCGGCGACAGCTCGGCCGAGCTGGCCGCCTATGTCGCGGCCGAGATCCCGAAATGGGCCGCCCTGGCGCGCCAGGCCGGCGTGAAGCCGCAATGACAGGAGGCGACGACATGAGCGACGTCATCATTCGCGACAAGGTCGACTATCATGCGCGCACCACCGACCAGATGGAGCGCCATCTGACCCTGCCGCCCTGGTCGCTCCGCCAGAAGATAGCGCTCACCTGCCGGATACTCGCTGCCGAGGGCCATGAGTCCGCTCTCGCCGGCCAGATCACCGCGCGCGGCGACCGGCCGGGCACCTACTGGATGCTGAGCTTCGGTCTCGGCTTCGACGAGGCGCGCGCCAGCAATCTCGTCCTGGTGGACGACGATCTCCAGCTGCTCGAGGGCAACGGCATGGTGAACCCGTCGAACCGCTTTCATCTGTGGATCTACCGCCATCGGCCTGATGTGACCGCGATCGTGCACACCCATCCGCCTTATTGCTCGGCGCTGTCGGTGGTCGGTCAGCCGCTGGTCGCCGCCCACATGGACACGGCGATGTTCTACGACGACTGCGCCTATCTCGCGCAATGGCCCGGGCCGCCAATCGGCGACGAGGAAGGCCGGATCATCCATGAGGCGCTGGGCGACAAGCGCGCCATCCTGCTCGCTCATCACGGCCAGCTGGTCGCGACGGCGACGATCGAGGAGGCGGCCGTGCTCGGGGTGTTCATCGAGCGCGCCGCGCGCATGCAAGTGCTCGCGCAATCGATCGGCGCGATCAAGCCGATCGATCCGGCGATCGCGCGCGAGGCGCACGATTATCGTCTGAAGCCGCGCGCGGTCGCCGCAACCTTCCATTATTTCGCGCGCCGCGCGCTCAAGCAGGAGCGCGACGTGCTGGAGTAGTCAACAACTTCTATTCGATGGGCCCATATTGGTGGGCGAAGCGGACGATGAGATAGCGGAAGACGCGATCGGTGGTGAGGCCTAGCGCGCCGAGGCAGACGATGCCGATGAAGATCTTGTCCGTCGCCATCCACAGGCGCGAGTTGAAGATCAGATAGCCGAGGCCGGAATCCGCCGCAATCATTTCGGCCGAGACCACGGTGGCGAACGAATTGCCCATGGCAAGGCGCATGCCGGTCAGAATGAAAGGAAGCGTCGCCGGCAACGTCACGAAGATGAATGCCTTGAAGGGTGTGGCGCCAAGGCAAGCAGCGGCGCGCAGCTTGTTGGGCGCGATGTGGGAGACGCCGACCATGGTGTTGATCAGCACGATGAATATCGTCGTATAGACGATGATCAGCACTTTTGAGGTTTCCCCGATCCCGAACCAGATCACCACCGGGGTCAGCCATGCCAGCGAGGGCACAAAGCGGAAGAACTGGACATAGGGATCGAAGATCGCGCGCACGATCGGAATCGAGCCCATCAGCAAACCGGCCGGGGCGGCGATGGCGCTGCCGATCAGGAACCCCGCGAGAATACGCTGCAGGCTGATGTTGATGTGCTCGAACAGTTCGCCACTTTCCAGCATCTCGCGTCCCGTCGACAGCACCAGGAGCGGGGGCGGGAAGAACTGCGGCTTGAAGAAGGTAGTGGCGATGAAATGCCACAGCACGATCAGCCCGATGATGGAGGCGACATAGATGAGATGATCGCGTTTGATCCGGGCAAGCGGCAGGCGAGGTGCTGGCGCTATGGTGTCGGTGCGCGCGCCATGCCTGGCGGGGCTGATCTCTGTCATGGCGCGCTTGCCTCTTCGTTCTCGATCAGCGCGTTGATGTGCTCCCACATCTCGCCAAAGCCCTGGCTGCTGCGGCGCCGCGGCCGCGGCAGGTCGACGGGGATGATCGCACCCAGCCGCGACTCGGGTCCTTTGGTCATGACGCCGATGCGATCCGCCAGCAGGACCGCCTCGGTGATATCGTGGGTGATGAACACGATGGTCTTGCCCGTCTTGCGCCAGATCTCCACGAGCTCGCTCTGCATGCGCCCGCGGGTCTGGGCATCGAGCGCACCGAACGGCTCGTCCATCAGCAGGATCTTCGGATCGCTCGCCAGCACGCGGGCGATCTGCACCCGCTGCTTCATGCCGCCGGACAGCTCGCCCGGATATTTGTCGTCCTGACCGTCGAGATGCACGAGATGCAGGTATTGGCGCGCGACCGCATGCCGGCGCTCCCTGGACATCCCGCGCATGCGCAGACCGAACGCCACGTTGTCGATGGTGCGCAGCCAGTTGAAAAGCGCATCATCGCCCTGAAACACCACGGTGCGATCGACCCCCGGGCCCTGGATCGGCCGGCCTGCGAGCGTGATCATTCCAGCCACGGGCTCCAGAAAGCCCGCCATCAGGTTGAGCACAGTGGTTTTTCCGCATCCGCTCGGTCCGAGCAGGCAGAAAAACTCGCCCTCCATGAGGCTCACGGAAAAGCGCCGCAGAACCTGCACCGGTTCGGCGCCCCTGCGGACCGCGTACCGGTAGCTCACCTCACGTGCGACAAGGAGCTCTTCAACCACTGTCAGCCGGGCTCCACCGCCCACTAAAAGCCTATTCCGATGAAATTGACGCGGCCGCTCTTCACCTCTCCCAGCCGAAGTCGGATACATCCGACTTCGGCCAACTCATGGTGCCGAACTCGGGTAAACCCGAGTTCGGGCGGGGAGAGGTGACAACGGAGTCCTGTCGCTTCGCAGCTCCTATTTCATCGAAACGCACTTTAGTCGCCGCCCGCCCGCGAAGCGGGCAACCAGCCAACCGACCGGTCCGGTGCGACCTCCTTCATGAATTGAGCACGGATGAAGTCATTCCAATCCGGAATTTTCTTGATGATGTTCTCGGCAAGCGCGAGCTCGGCGGCGCTCTGGAAATTACCCAGCACTACGTCCTTCGGCATCTCCATGCGATACTTCATGCGGCTCATATAGAGTTTCATATCCGCTTCCGGAATCCGGAAAGCCTTGCCGGCAAGCCTGGCCGACTCGTCCGGGTTGCTGGCGCAGAAATCCGTCGCTTCCATGAGCGCGCGCGTGGCGGCGAGCGCGCGTGGCGGATCGTCGATGAGCCCCTGGGAATAGTAATCGTAGGACACGAGCGTGAAGACGCCGTCGTCGCCCGAGCCCGCCAGCACTTTCGCCCCTTGCACGAGCTGCGCGGCCTTGTCGAGCCAGGGCTGCCAGAGAAAGAAGGCATCGATATCGCGGCGCTCGAGCGCCGCCACCATTTCTGGCGCCTGCATCAGTTTTACTTTGATCTTGTCCACCGGCAGATTGTATTTCTTCACGTAGCGCATGAAATACAGATGCCCGCCGGTCGCGCGCGGATAGGCGACCGTCCTGCCGATCAGGTCTTCCGGCTTCTTGATATCGTCGCGTCCGGCAAGGCCGATCTGCTTCCCGCTGGTCGACGAGTATGAGGTCACGTAGAGCTTGCCGCCTTTGTCCCAGCGGGAAAGCCCGCCGAGCTCGGTGGTGGCGCCAATATCCGAATTGCCGGTGAGGAGGGCGTCCAGCGCGATGTTTCCGTCATCGAAGGGCTTGAAGCTGGTCTCGAGCCCATGCTTTTCGAAGAATCTTCAGCTCCGCCGCCACCACGAACGGGACAAAGAGCGCGTCGATCCCGGTCGAGGTCGGGACCTTCTTGAGAGGGGCGCCGGCGCCGCGCGCGGCCGCCACTCCAAGCACGTACAGGCCTGGCCCGAACGACAAACCGAACGCGCGTCGCGTCATTCCTCGCGAGTCTCTGCCACGGTTCATGTCTCTCTGGTCCATGTCTCTCTCCCGTTACGACTAACGTGGTGCATTGACTGGCGCTCGCCATCGCCTCGACGATAACGCAAAAATCAGTGGCCTAGGAGCGTGCAATGCCTGCCGATGGCGCCACTTCCGCCCCCGCACAAAAAGCCGGAGATTCTCGGCGTCTCTCCGAAGGGGAATTTCAACAAAATGTATGCTGATCGGCTATGTCTTTACAACTGCGCCGGGAACCGATCCCAGCGATGCTGTTCGATCAGGCGATGCCCCGCCGGGCACGCATTGTAAGGGCACCCGTCGCGCCGAACGGCGGAAAGTGTTATGCTCCGATCGTCACAACGAAGTCGCGACCAATGAACGTTGCCGTCACAACAGCTGCCGAAGGTTTCCCCCGCCGCGTCTTCACCGTCGAGAGACATCAGCCGGATGATCGATGCCGGTGTCATCCGCGAAGACGAGAAGTTCGAGCTGATCGAAGGGGAAATCGTCATGATGGCGGCCAAGGGGGTCGCGCATGAGCGGATCAAATCAGCCCTGACCGTCGCCATCGCTCGCGCCTTGCCGGACCATTTGACGGTGGGCGTCGAAACGACGCTGCGGCTGACCAATACAATCATGCTCGAGCCGGATATCGCCGTTTTTCCCAAGGACCTCTTCAAGAAATCGGTGACGGGATTTGCCCAGCTCGATCCCTGCGAAGCCCAACTTGTTGTCGAGGTTGCCGTCTCAAGCATCGCCTACGATAAGGGCCTCAAGGCGCGGCTCTACGCACGCCAGCGCGTCAGAGAGCTCTGGGTGGTCGACGCCAATGAGCGCATCACGTGGGTGCACACCGGCCCGAACGGCGGCGAGTGGTCATCGATTGTTCAACGCGGCGCGATGGACGCGCTCACCACGCCGGCGCTGCCTGGCCTTTTGGTCCGGCTCGGCGAGATCGACTGACATGAGAGCCCAGCGCGCAGCGAAATCGCATGTCGTGGCACCGCCCGCCGATGCCGGCACACCCCCGGCATCCGCGGAAGAACGCGATCCGCAGCGCAATTTCCGTTTCTTCGACAACCGGCAGAAATATCTCCTCTTCGTGCACACCTGCAGCGAAAAGTGGGTGGTCGCCAGCCGGGTCGGCCTGGAGCTGGCGAACATCCATCCGCGTCCGCCGGCGCTGCGCATTTTTGATGCCGGGATGGGCGATGGAACGGTGCTGCTGCGCGTCCTGCGGGCGACGCACGATCGCTTTCCCCATACGCCATTCTATGTGGTCGGCAAGGAAATCAGCCTCGAGGACGTCCGCCTTGCACTGCAAAAAATGTCGGATCGTTTCTTCGAGCATCCCGCGACGGTGCTGGTTCTCACCAACCTCGCCTATGCGGACGCGCCCTGGCTGGCGGTGAAATCAATATCCGCAGCCTCCAGCCTGGTGTGGCATGAAGCCCCGCTCGCCGGTGATTCGGCTTACCGCTTCGAGCAGCAGATCACGGATCTGGTGCCGTTCCTCTCGCAGAACTGGAAGGCGGGCGTGAGCCCGAAGACGGGAAATCCCGTCTACGAACGTCCCGTCGTGCTGGTGCTCTATCGCGAGGACCACAAATTCCTGCTCGATCCGATCATACCGCGGCCGGGCGGCACCATGGCCAACTACGATCTCGTCATCGCCTCGCAGCCCTATCGCGCGCGCGCCTCGCTCGACTTCAAAGCCAAGCGCGTCGTCGCGCCGCTGGCGAAAGCGATTGGAATCGGCGGCCGCCTCATCGGCATCCACTCGCATGGGCATGATCCCGGCATGGAAATCATCGAGAAGGTTTGGCCGGGCGACAACCCGTTCCTTCATGATCGCCACCAGATCATGAAGGCGGTAAAGCAGGAGCTGGGCCCGGCTGGGCGCGACCTCAATTTCAATGCATATTCCGACAGCCGTTCGCTGTTCCGCTACGATATGCACACGTTGCCCACCGAGATCTCGGAGCAATCCGATCGGTACATCGACGCTTTTCGCGGCGTGGAATGCGGCGACCTATGTGGCGCAAGTCGAGGACGACCGGCTCGCCGAGGCCGCAACCGACGGCCGCTATTTAGAGCCCACACGGGAAGTTCTGCGTCAGCACGGTGGGCTGTGGTTCTATGACGAGTCGTACGTGATCTCGCGCCGCCGACATTAATGCCAGTTATCAGCGGCAACAATGATCTGTCATGCCCGCGAAAGCGGGTATCCAGTAAACCTCGATGTTGAGGGTTAGACCGTTACGGATGCGGCTTACTGGATCGTCCGCTTTGCGCGGACGATGACAATCGAGAGTCGTCGTGAAGCAGCGCAATTATTACTGAGGTTGAACCGCCAATTCCCTTCCAACCGCGCGCCACTCGTCCTGCGACTGCCGGATGAACTGGGCGGTGCTTTCAGGAGTGCCAGCGCCTTGCGTCGCCACACCGAACGAGAGCAAGCGCTGCTGGATATCTGGACCCGCAAGGCGCTCTCCGATCACTCGATTGAGCCGCTCGACGATTTCACGCGGTGTGCCCGAGGGCGCCACGATCGCGAAAAAACCGTCCATGACGACGCCGGGCACCGTCTCTTGCAATGAGGGGAGGTCCGGCAATCCTGGAAAGCGCCTGCCCGAGGTGACGGCAAGGCGGCGGACCTTACCGGCCTGAAAGAGCGCTTCGGCGGCGGCAATGGAGCTCATCATCACTTGATTGACTCCACTGGCGACATCTTGCGTCATCTGCGCAGCCGAGCGATAGGGCACTTCAATGAGGCCGAGATCGGCGCGTTTGTTGAACAGCTTCGCGGCGAAGGCCGCAGCCCCGGCGGTATTATCGAAGGCAATCGACAGCTTGCCCGCATTCGCTTTCGCATAGGCCATCAGCTCCTCAACCCTTGAGACCGGCAATGCGGCGCTCACTGACAGCATCTGCGGCCCGAGATCGCACACCAAAGCCACCGGCGAGAAATCTCGCGTGGGATCGTATGGCAGCTGCTTGAAAGAAATGAGATTGATAGCCATTCCCGATGTATTGGTGAACAGGAGCGTGTAGCCGTCAGGCGCTGCACGCGCGACGGACTGATGCGCCAGGATGCCGGAAGCGCCCGGCAGGTTCTCGACGATCATCGGCTGACCGATCGTCCGAGATACGCTGTCAGCCACCAGCCGCGCAATCAGGTCGGTTGCGGCGCCGGGTCCGGTTGGCACGATCAGCTTGATGGGACGGTTCGGCCAACTCTGCGCCACTCCCTCCGCGGGAATAAGGAGAAGCGCGGACCACAGCAATATCTGAAAAATACTCCGCAGCGCGTGCCCCAACTATTTGGCGGACGACGAGCGCGGCCGCGCATCTACCATGCAATCCTCCGTCACGGCCGATCCCCCGTCTCAAATGCAGATCAGTGCAGGCTCTTGTCCTCCCGCCAGATGCCGAGAGCCTCCTGCGAAGGACGATCGGAGATCGAGAACAGCACCGACTCTTTGCTCGCTGTGTGGGCGTAAGCTTTCCATGGCGGAATCACGAAGACATCGTTCGGACCCCATTCCAGCACCTTGCCATCGATGGCGGTCGTGCCCTTGCCTTCGGCGCACACGAAGATGGTCCCATCCGTCGCGCGGTATTTCTCGCCCTTGAAGCCCTGCGGAAACAGAGCGAGATGCGCACTCATGGTCGGCAGCACCGGTCCCCCATTGATCGGATTGGCATAGCGCACGCGCGCGCCATGGCGCTTGTCGATGTCGCCCGCCTTCATCATGCGCTCGATGATCGGCCGGGTACGTGCATAGGTGTAGTTGATCACCGGACTGCGGTTCATGTGCACCGGCGCTCCGTCGGGGAGGACCCCGGATGCATAGAAAGCGGCGGAGTCCCCGTCTGAGCGGTTCGTCGATTGTGTCGCCTCGCCGAATTCTTCCGCAAACGATGCCTCGAAGAAGTTGACCTGGGGAAAGTCGAGAACATCGAGCCAAAGCATCGGCTGCTTTGACGTATTGCCGTGGTCATGCGGCGCCCAGTTTGCGGTGATGAGGAAATCCCCCGGAGACATGTAGGCCTTCTCGCCCTCGACCGCGGTATAGGCGCCATCGCCGTCGAGGACAAAGCGAATCGCCGACGACACGTGCCGGTGCGCAGGGGCCACTTCGCCAGGCAGAATCATCTGGACACCGGCAAAGAGCGTGTTGGTTGCACGTGATTCGCCAGGCATTCCCGGATTTTCCAGGATCAGCACGCGCCTCTCGGCCTCTTCCGCGGTGATCAGTCCGCCGGATTCCATCACCAGGCGCTTGATGTCATCGAAATGCCAGACGACGGGGGCGCATCGCGTCACCGGTTCCCTGGTGACGACGCTCTTCATCACCTTCCAGAGCGGCGTCAGGTGGTGCTTGGCGATGCGATCGTAATATTCCTCGCGCATCGCCTCGATATTGTGCTTGGGCCCAGGATGCTTTGAAACAGGGCTTTCGGCCCGTGTGCTCGCAGTCGCGCTGGTCATGCCGCTCTCCCTTGATTCAGGCCGTCCGGACCGGGCGATCGAAGACGGCAATTCGTATATAATGAAACTATCCTTGCCCTGAAAGACCGCATCGCTCCGGTTGCATCGCTCCGCCCATCCACGTCTTTCGCCCGGAAAAGCAAGGCGTGGATGACCGGAACAAGTCCGGTCATGACGGAGATTGTGCGTCGCTTCGTCCGAGAGCCAGATGCCTAGTCCTTCTTGATGAGGCGGCGGACGAAGGTCTCGAAACCCGCGAGCTGCTGTCTGATCAGGTCGCGGGCTGTTTGATCCTTCAGCTCTAGCGTCTTTTCGTCGAACTTCTGCGGCGCAAACGTCACGATGACTTCGGGCCGGCCGAATAGGATAGCATCCACCGAGATCAGGCAATGTCGCAGATGGTATTGCGCGCGCGAGCCGCCAAGGATGCCTCCGGCCGCGGACTGTAGTGCAATCGGCTTGTCCTTGAACGGCTGCTCTTTCATTCGCGACACCCAGTCAATCGCGTTCTTCAAGCCGCCGGGAATCGACCAGTTGTATTCCGGTGACACAATGATCAGTCCATCCGCGCTGCGGATGGCGTCTGCCCAGGCATTCACCTCGGCGGGAAAGCCGGTTTGGGTCTGGATATCATTGTTGTATATCGGGAAATTCGCGAACGCCTGCGCGTAACGTAGTGAAAGCGAAGCCGGTGCGAGCGCCGGCAGCGCGCGCGCGAGCGCTGCATTATACGATCCTTTGCGCAAGGACCCGCAGATCACCAGCACGTCGAGCTGTGCTCCCGTCACCATTCCCCCTCTCGGTGCGCCAGGACGTTATACGTTCGGATCGCCTCAGCTCTTGCGCTCCACATGACCGATGAATGCGGCGAATGCGGACAGCTGCTGCTTGATGAAGCCTCGGGTAGCCTCATCCTTGATCTCGCCGGTTTTTTCATCGAGCTTGGAGGCGCAATTGCCGACGAAGATTTCCGGCTTGTTGAGCGTGAAGGCATCGAGAAAGACGAAGGCCTTGCGCAGGTCATACTGGACGCGCGCACCGCCCACGGGGCCGGGAGATGCCGATTGCAGCGCAATCGGCTTGCCGGCAAATGGCTGGTTGGTCAGGCGAGACAGCCAGTCGATCGCGTTCTTGAGGCCGCCAGGGATAGTGAAATTGTATTCGGGCGAGCAGATGATGAGGCCATCGGCGGCACGGAATGCCTCCGCAAGCGCGTTCACCGGCGCAGGAAAGCCGGTGGAGTTCTGGATATCGGCGTTGTAGAGGGGAAACTCTGCGAAGGACGGAGCAGGCATGATGTTCATGCCCTCTGGCGCAAGCGAGGGCAGCGCACGCTGCACCATCGCGTTGAAGGAACCTTTGCGGAGCGACCCGCAAACGGACAATACGTTTAGATTTGCCATTTTAGCCTCCCGCTCTATGTCTCGGCCGCAATCGGATTGACGAGCACCCCAATACGCTCGATCTCGACTTCGCAGGTATCCCCCGGCTTCATCCAGACCGGGTTGGGCTTGCGGGCGTGCCCGACACCTGACGGCGTCCCCGTGAAGACGATGTCGCCTGGCTCCAGCGTCATTCCCTGCGTCACATAGGCGATGGTTTCGGCAATCGGGAACATCATGTTGTCAGTATTGTCTGACTGCATGACTTGGCCATTGAGTTGCGTTTGGATCTTCAGGCCCTTGGCGCCGGGTGGAAGCTCGTCCGCCGTTATCAACCAGGGGCCAAAGCCGCCGGTCCGGTCGAAATTCTTGCCCATGTCCCATTGCGTGGTCTTGCGCTGAAATTCTCGAACCGAGCCTTCGTTGCCGCAGGAGTATCCGGCAATGCAGCTGTACGCGTTATCGACGCTGAGGTGCTTGGCGCGCTTGCCCACCACAAAAATAAGCTCGGCCTCGTAGTCGAGCGTCTCCGACACCTTCGGGCGGATGATCGGCTGACCATGCGGCACCAGGGAGGTGCTGCCCCGCATGAAAATGGTCGGAAATTTTGGAATGTTGTCGCGTTGTGACCCCTCCTTCACGTGCTCGAGATAGTTCAGACCGAGGCATATGACCTTGCCGGGCTTCGCCACGGGGAGGGCAAGCTTAAGTCCTTTGAGAGGACGTCGCGCCGAGGCGGGCGCGCGCTTGGCCGCATCTCGGAGTGACGAGAGGTCGCCGTCGTGTCGCCGTAAGACCTCACCGAGATCGCCCGGCAGGCTCCTGTTCGACGGTCTGAAGATCGATGACCTCCTCGCCCTCGACTGTTCCCAGATGCAATCCACCGTTCGATTCAAAGCATACAAGTTTCATGGTCCCTCCCTACTTGTGCACGAGTTAATCGTAAATAATAGGCGTTCCCGGCGCGGCACTTGTAGCCCGGATGAGCGCAGCGAAATCCAGGGCCGGCTTCCTCGCTGCACCCGCATATCGCGCTGATGCTCATGCGGGCTACGGCGAGCACAGCTTGGGCCCGTCAGGCTGCGCGAGCCAGCCAATGACGACTGAGAATGTCGCGCGCTGCAATGCCGGCTCGCAGGCTCCAGGCGTTGACAATTGCAAGACGGAAGCCGCCGGGCGGCATCGCGTGTTGCGCGGGATCCTTGTCCTCGTGAAATGTGATCTGCACACTCGATATGTCACGCATGGTACGCACTTGATTGAGCAGAGCGCTCGGCGGATGCCGGTAGCTCGTATTGTGGGGACCAAACAGCACGATGCTGTATCCATCGCGCCGATTTTGATCGGAAAACTCCCAGCGCCGTTCGTCATAAAGCCGGATCACCGCCTCGACCCAGCCCGGCCCATAGAGATCGGGCCACTGATCACTCATTCGCAGATGCACTTCGATCATCCGCGCACCGATCGTCTCGATGTTGAGAATGCCGGTGTATCCCTGGAGATGCGCCCTGATCCACGTGCTGCAATAATCCTCAATTTCTTGCTCCGGGGCGGCGTGCACTTTCCAGTGATCGAACGTTCCTTCCGGTCCTGGCGCTCCTGTCACGTGACGCCACCAATAAGGTTGGCCATCAACAATCGCCACATCCGAGCTGATGTGACGTCCCTGCAAACGCGTCATCCACATGTGACCGGCGGTTAGCGACTGCACGTAATCGCTGGCGGAGCACACGACCCGGCTCGCCACGCCCATTCCGCGCAGGTTCGTAATTGGTTTCGAGAACACCGGAAAGCGCGTGGGCATCACGCCATGAGGCGCCGCTTCAAGGCCTTGGCTGAGCGCAACCGCGATCTTGTCGTAGACCCAGCGATGCTGCGGGTACCACGCCCAGCCATCGGAGTCTTCGGTTGGAATGTTTACGCCAGGGGGGCAGGCGACGTGGTCGAAATATTGGAGCCGCCAGGGATCGGCTTCACAGATTGGCATGCAAGCTCAGTGCCGTGAATGGACGCGCAGACCGAAGAGGCCCTTACTCACCTTCGCGTGCAAAGTCCAGTCGCGGCATTGCATCTGCCGGAGGCGCAATCGGCGCTTGAAGTGCACGCGGTACCCTCTGGACTTTCCGCCGCGGCTTTGGGCCGGCAACTCCGCGAGGCAAGATCGCACGCACCAGAGAGACAGTCAGCATCCGCGGTACAGGCTGCTCCGCTCCCGGCGGGCTGGCTGTCGGAGGTGGTTCGCGACGTGCATTGGCGGCTGACCAGGTTGCAGATGCCGGAATGGCATTCGCTGTTCCGGGTGCAGGATGCTCCGTCCGGCGCGCGCGCCGCGGCGCGGCGCGAGCATAGGCCTGTCGCTGCATTGCAGACGCCGGAGTCGCAATCATCGTTCCTGGCGCAAGCTGCCCCGTCAGGGGCCTGCGCAGATACGCTACCCGGCCCCGCGATCCCGCAACCCACGGCCACGAGGAGGGCGGGCAGCTTCGCAAAGGCAATCAGGGAGCGGCGCGGTCGCCGCAACCTGGCTGCCTCCAAGCAGTCCGTCCCATCACCTGAAATCCCCCTGCGCCGCCACATCATGATAGTGCGCCCGGCCAAACCTTGGCGGGCGCACGCTAGCACACAGATCCCGGCCTCCGCAGAGGTAGATTGGGTCGAGCTCTTCACGAGACCCAACAAAGGTGCCGAACTCAGAGTTGTTGGATCTCGCAAGAGAGCGCTCGACCCACCTACGCCGGTTCGAACTTCAATGCATGCACGGAAAAAAACGCATTCGTGTCAGTCCAGGCGGAAAGCGCTGTCCAGCCCGAGCCGCGCGCCAGCGCAGTGAAGGAGTCCAGAGTGTACTTGTAACTGTTCTCGGTATGTATCGTCTCGCCCGGACGGAATTCGATGCATCGCCCTGCCAGCCTCACCTTCTGACGCTTCTTGCTGGCGAGGTGCATCTCGATCCGATGTCGCTCGACATTGTAAAAGGCCTTATGGCTGAAGCTCGCCAGGTCGAAATCGGCGTTGAGCTCGCGATTCATGCGTGTGAGCAGATTGAGGTTGAATCTCGCAGTGACGCCCGAGGCATCATTGTAGGCGGCATTGAGAATGCTTGCGTCCTTCACCAGGTCGACGCCGGTGATGAGAGTAGCTCCACGGCCCAGCATGCGGCCGACATGGCGCAGGAAAGAGCACGCCTCATGGGGTTCAAAGTTACCGATGGTGGACCCGGGAAAGAATCCTATCGAAGGCATCCGCGTCACTTCTGCCGGAAGCGAGAAGGCTCGAGTGAAATCCGTTTCCAACGGCAAAACCTTCAAGTGTGGGCGGTCCCGTCGCAGCTCTTGCGCTTCTCTGCTTAGCATGTTTGCGGAAATGTTGACCGGAACATAGGCGGCAATCCCGGGTGTGGCTGCAATCAGGACTTGCGCCTTCTTGCTCGAGCCGCTGCCGAGCTCAACGAGCGCCGAGTGGCTCGGGATGAAGCGTCCGATTTCGCTGGCATGCTCGTGTAGGATGCCCAGCTCGCAACGTGTCGGATAGTATTCCGGCGTCGAGGTAATTCGTTCAAATAGCTCCGCTCCCGCTTCGTCGTAAAAGTATTTCGGCGGGATGCGTTTGGGCTTTGCGGTCAGTCCGGCGACAACCTCGTGCGAAATCTCAGAGGCGGATTCTGCTGGTAAATCGCGAATGTCAGCCCGGCGAAGGGCAGCTTGGCCACGTGCCATGCGAGCTCCGGTTTCCCTTGTTATGGGGTTTGCGCCGGCTCGGCGTAGTCCAGGAGCCGGACTCCGCTGAACTGCCAGCGCGCCTGCGGATAGAAGAAATTCCGGTAGCTGGCGCGGGCGTGCCCGTTCGGCGTCGCGTGTGAGCTTCCGCGCAGCACCATCTGATTAATCATGAATTTGCCGTTGTATTCGCCGAGCGCGTCTGGCGCCGCGCGATAGCCGGGGTAGGGCAGATATGCGCTGCGCGTCCATTGCCAGACATGCCCGAACGCATCATTCAGGAGCTTGGCGCGCGCTGCGATCTCCCATTCCTGCTCGGTTGGCAGGTGCTTGCCAGCCCAGTGCGCGAAGGCGTCGGCCTCGTAGTAGCTGATATGCGCAACCGGCGACTGCGGCTCGACAGGCTTAAGCCCGGCGAGCGTCATGGCGACCCATGCTCCGTCCACATCTCGCCAATATCCCGGAGCGTTCCAGCCTTCCGCCTCGGCAATGGTCCAGCCGTCGGAGAGCCAGAGCGATGGCGTAGCGTAGCCGCCGTCTTCCATGAATTCGAGCCATTGTGCATTGCTCACCAGTGAGCGAGCGATCCGTGCGGGCTGCAGCAGCACTGGGTGCGCCGGCGTCTCATTGTCGAAACAATACCCCTCTCCGAGAAAGCCGATGGTGTGAATGCCGCGGGGCAGCTCGACGCAATCGCGTGAAGACGCCCATGGCTGGGGCGGCTGCCAGGATACATCGTAAGCCGGCGAGAGTGGATTGGCGGCAAAGGCGTGCAGGACATCCGTGAGAAGCAACTCCTGATGCTGCTCCTCATGATTGAGACCGATCTCCAGGATTCTCACTATCTCCGTCAGCTCGCGGGGATTTGCTGTCGCGAGAAGCGAATTGACGGCCGCATCCACGTGCGCACGGTAGGCAGCGATCTGCTCGCAGCTTGGTCGCGTGAGCAATCCACGCTGCGGGCGTGCATGTCGCGGTCCTGCCGCCACGTAATAGGAGTTGAAGAGATATCCGAAGCGCTCATCGAAGACGCGATACCCCGGCATATGCGCAACGAGCAGGAACTGCTCAAAAAACCAGGTCGTATGTGCGCGGTGCCATTTCACCGGACTCGTATCCGGCATCGATTGCACCATCTGGTCCTCCGCCCCAATCGGGCGGGCACGATCCTCAGTCTCGGCGCGAACGACGCGGAAAGCTTCGCGCCAAAGGTCGCGCGAAGTCTCGTCCGCGGTTTGGGATAAGGATTGGCGCGAATGCGCGGGCGCAGAACCATAAGACCGGACACCTGGGTCGGTGACTTCGGAATGCTGATCTTGGAGGCGACGCGCGGAAGTCGGGGTCGGGGGCGACATGCCCATCCATCGTTGAAAGAAACAGGAGGTGAAAAAACCTATTCAAGCTACGAAAAGTTCCAGAAGACATGGCATGTGCCAAGAACAAGCTCAAGCTTTGGTTCGCGCATATGTTACATGACGTGAGCGGTTGCTTTTTCAATGGGCGAAAAATGCCAGCAGTTCCAATGTAATAAACACGGCCTCTCGCCACGGGCGTCCACAATGCGTGACACGATCACCGCACAGCGCTGGCGCCCGCGGCCGCCGCGGCACCATCCTGCTGGCCGGTGCCGCCGCTTGCGCCGATCGCTCCGATGATCTTACCGCTTACGATGATCGGAATGCCGCCCTCCGACGCCACGGGCTTTTCTGGGAATGTCATGAAAACCGTGTTGCCCGCGGCGTATTGATCGGCAAACGCCTTGCTCGGAAGTCGAAACATGACAGCTGTTCGCGCCTTGGCCTGAGAAATCTCCGTCGAGGCCAGCTGAACGCCGTCCATTTTCTCAAAATAGACAAGCTCGCCGGCGGGCCCGACAATCGAGATCGCCATGCGCCAGTTGTTCTTCTTTGCCTCGGCAAGAGCGGCGGCTGCGACCGCCTTGGCCTGCTCGTTCGTGATCGGCAGTCCATAATCGGGCCTCTGGGCAGTCGGAGGAGGGGCTGGCGCCGTCGGCTGCTGCGCAACCGCCGAGCTTGCCAGCGCCAGTGCCCAGCTCGCACCCAGCGCCATCAAGAAACGAGTTCGCATGCTTCTGTCTCCAGCGGGTTCCTGGTCGCGGTCGTCATGATGTTGTCCAAAAGTCATCGTCACTCAGTAGGCGTCATACGGTAAGCGGCCCGGAAAGCCTATTCCCACGCTCCGTTTCGAGCCGCGCAATGAGGATAGGCGAGTTGTCGTTGCGCGGGCAAGCAGCGCGATCCACGATTGCCCTGTACTGCTCTCATGTAAAAGAAAAGGGGGGAAAATGGTGATCCGGCGAATGCGAGGTGCTTCGACGCCGATCTGGATATCGCTGCTGCTGGTGATGATGCTGGTGGCGCTTCCCAGGACGTCGGTGGCGCAGCCCAATTGCCGAAATACCGGCAGTTTCGAAGCCTGGCTCGCGGATTTCAAAAAGGAAGCTCAGGCGAAAGGCATATCGCAATCCGCCATTGCGGCCGCGTCGCCCTACCTCGTGCTCGACCAGCGCATCATCAATATCGATCGCGGACAGCGTTTCTTCGCGCAAAATTTCATTGAAATTTCCGACAAGATGCTGGCAGGCGGACGCCTGCCCCAGGGCGCCGCCACTATCAAGAAGCACCAGGCACTGTTCGCGCGGGAAGAAAAGGAGTTCGGCGTTCCGGCTCCGGTCATTACGGCCTTCTGGGGCCTGGAGAGCGATTTCGGCGCCGGGCAAGGCAAGGATCAGGCAATCAAATCGCTTGCTACGCTTGCGTACGACTGCCGCCGTTCGGAGATGTTTCGCGGCCACTTGCTCGACGCATTGCGGCTGATCGAACACGGCGATCTGCGCGCTGACGAGATGATCGGCTCGTGGGCGGGCGAACTCGGGCAGACGCAGATGATGCCCTCCGAATACATGGCGCATGCGGTGGATTACGATGGAGATGGCAAGCGCAATCTCATCAGGAGCGTGTCGGACGTCATCGGGTCGACCGGCAAGTATCTCGTTCATCTTGGCTGGAAGCGCGGCGAGCCGTGGCTGGAGGAAGTGCGCGTCCCGCCCAACCTGCCTTGGAAAGAGGCCGATCTTTCGATCCAGCACCCGCGCAAGCAGTGGGCGGCTTGGGGCGTTACGCGTGCCGATGGCAAGGCGCTCCCGGCCGATGGTTTGCCGGCCTCCGTGGTGCTTCCGGTCGGCCGATTTGGTCCGGCATTCCTCGCTTATGACAACTTCCAGGCGTACCTGAAATGGAATCAATCGCTCAACTATTCGCTGACGGCTGCCTACTACGCCACCCGGCTCGATGGCGCGCCTCCCATGAATAAAGGGGGCGGCAACATCCCGAAGATCAGCTTTGAGGAAACCCGCGAGCTCCAGCAGATCCTGGAAAAACGGGGCTATGACGTCGGGCGGATAGATGGTGTGCTCGGGTTGAAGAGTCGCGTGGCGATCAGAGACACGCAGATCAAGTTTGGGCTGCCCGCAGACGGCTGGCCTAGCAGCGATCTGCTCGGACGGCTGCGCGCAGGAAGATGACGATGTAGAAGCGGGTTTGAAACCCGCCCCCCAACTACCACAGCCGCCTACCCGCCATCCTTGGTTTCAGCGAACAGCTTGCGGGCATATTCGAGAAAGTCAGCAGGCGCGCTGGCGATCGCTGCGATCGCACGCAGCACCTCGTCTCCATCGATTGGGCTCACATCGAGGCCCAGTGAAGCCGCATCTTCCAAATATTGCGGATCGCGCGAAACGGCGAGAAAACCATTCTGCAGTGCGCTTGCGCGATCGCGCCTCAGACCGGGCGGCGCGGCGATTGGCCGTGAGATGGAATAAGGCAGCTCGGCCAGCTCGATCAGGGCGCGCGCCGCCTCGTTCTTTGCAAGCTCGCGCGCCGTTGGCACGTCTGGAAATTGCGGATGCCTTGTGGCCCGCGCGAATTGCACCAATACGCGAAAGCTGCTGTCCGGCTTGAGCCATTCCGGCTTGACCGATTTCAATGCCGAAAGGTCCACCGTCCGTCCATGCACTTCACCGCGCTCGATAGCAACGAAGATGGCCGGACCGTCCGGGTAGCCGACGACCTGTTTGAGATGCAGACCGATGGTGTCGTGTAGAATGATGGGCACATCGTTGCCGATGCCGCCATCAGCGCTGCCGCCAAGCACCAGCGGGGGAAGATCAGACCGGCGTGCCTCCTCTATGGTCTTTACTGGTGCGTCCTTTCGCACAATGAGGATGTTCGCGTCATTCTGGTAACTTGATGGGGAGCCGAGCCAAGTGAACTTGCGGGGGTCAAACTGAACATTGGAGTTGCCCCCGAGAACGCCAATAACCGGCATATTGCGAGAGAACATTCCGATCGCGGTGCCGTCTCGAGGAGCGAAGTTATAGAGGTAGCTTGCAGCCCGCAGGCTGCCGGCCCCCGGCATGTTCTGAACGGCAATTCGCGGTTCGCCGGGCAGGAATCTGCTGAGATGTCGGGCAAGGAGCCGAGCATAGATGTCGTGACTGCCGCCAGGGGCGGACCCGACGACAAAATTGATCGGGTTCTCCCGATAGAATTCATTAGGCGGCTGCACCTGCGCCTGCGCGCAATTGGCCGCGTGGACAGCCAAGACCAGTAGCGCCGCCGCGGCGCGTGAGCCCATTGCACCTCCAAATATATGCTCCAGGGTAGCCGTCAGTGTTGGACCGATCAATGGCGAGCGCTGATTGTGCGCGCGCCTCAGCGCGGATAGGAACAGATAGAAATGCGATCGAGCTCGCGGTCAGCGCGACGGACCAATGATCGTTCTCTGAAAGAGTTCCTGCCACTTGCGCGCCTCATCGAGCATGGCCGCGGAATCGATGAGCTGGACCGCGCCCTTGTAGAGCGGTTCGATGTTGCGGCTGACGCTGAAAAACTGGCGGCTGGCGAGGATCGGCTGGCCGTCGGAGATCAAGAAATCGTAGAACAGCAGCGCGGCGTGCGGGTGCGGGGCATTGCGCGCCAATCCTTCGGAGGCGGCCCTGGCAACAGCCGGCTCCATGACGAACCAGTCGAGCGGCGCACCCTTGCGCTTGCTCTGCTCCGCCAGAAAACCGTAGTCGGTAAGCGCGAGCGGCAGTTCCCCGGCGGCAACCAGATTGTTGAGGAGGCTGTGCCCCTTGCGCACCGAAATCCCGTTGGCTGCAATGATGTCGCGAAATAGCCGCAGGCCGCGCTCCTCGCCCATTTGCTTGAGGATTTCGGCGAACCAATCGAAATCCTCAGCCTCAATGCCAAGCTGGCCCTTCCACTGCGGCCGCAGCAGGTCGGCATACGACATCGGCAGACTGTCCCTGGCAACGAGATTGGTATTGTAGGCCTGGACGAAGAGGCTGAGATAGACCGCCGTCCATTGCCGATGCGGCGCGATCGCCGCGGGAATGAGATCGGCATGATACGGCGATTTCACCTCTGCCAGCAGGCCCTCCCGGTACAGCGGCTCGAGCGCCGAGCTCGAACCGGCCATGACATCAACTTCAAAGCGCCTCGCTCTGGACTCGCTGAGAACGCGCTGCAGAAACCCCTCAGAGTCGGCGCGCCAGACCTTCACCTTGACCCCGTATTTCCTGTCAAAGGCCGCGACGAGAAGCGCGATGTCGTCCGGCGGTATTGAGGAATAAAACGTGAGCTCCTTCTCTCGTTTGGCGCCCTCCACCAGCTTCTGTTGACGATCGGCCCCTTCATAGGCAGCCAGTTCGCCGACACGGGTTGACTGCGCCATGGCGTGCGGCCCGACGAGAAGGCCGAACGCGGCGGCTGCACAAAGAATGCAATATGATCGCATGCCCGAAAGCATCGCATAATTCCAATCGCGATGTCATCGCGAATACTGGGCAAAACGCCGCGGCTACGCGGATTTTCCTGCCATTACGAGTATTCGGCCGGGAAAGCCTGACGTTTGGCGCGCAATCTGCGGGAGAGAAGGATGGCTATACGCGAACTCTACGCGAAGGGGCTCAAGCTTCGTCGCGATATGCTGGGCAAGGATGCCGTTGACAAACGCATGAATGCGCTGGGCGCGTTCGGCGAGCCGCTGCAGAACATCATCAACGCCTATGCCTACGGAGATGTCTGGAGCCGGTCCGCGCTATCAATGCCGGCGAAATCCCTGGCCATGGTCGCCATGATGGCGGCGGCTGGGCGCTCAAACGAGCTTCGCGTCCATGTCAAAGGAGCTCTCGGAAACGGTTGCACGGCAGAGCAGATCCAGGAGATCTTGCTCTTGGTCGCGATGTATTGCGGCATCCCGGCAGCCAATGAGGCGCACCGCGTTGCGGTCGAAGTCCTGCGCGAAGCAGAAGGGCCGGGGATCACGCGGTGAAGGGGGCGAGCGCAGGACCGCTGCCCCTGACCTGCGGGCCTCACAGCTGCGGGATGCCCGCGCGCTCGCGCACCGCGTTCCAGCGCAGAAATTCGTTTTCCATGTATTTGCCGAAGGCCGCGGCGGTCGAGCCCTGCACAACCACGCCCGCTGTGGTCAATCGCTGCTTCACGTCATCGTGCGTGAGAACCTCATTTAGCGTTCTGTTCAGCTTCGAGATGATTGTGGTTGGGGTGCCGCGCGGAGCGAAAAAGCCGTACCACGTCGTGACATCGAAATCGGGGAGCACGCCGGATTCAATCGCCGCGGGCACTTGCGGCACTGCCGGGAACCGGTCCTTCCCGGTAACGGCGAGCGCCTTGATCTGTCCGGAGCGAACCTGCCCCAACACCGCGGTGATGGTTTCAAACAGCACGTCCACTTGCCTTCCGAGTATTGCGGCGATCGCTTCCGGCGAGGTTCGGAAGGGGACGTGCAGCATGTCGATCCCCGCGATCTGCTTAAACAATTCACCCGTGAAGTGCTGGGTGGCAGCGAAGCTGGGGCTGCCGAAAGTGATCTTGCCGGGGTTGGCCTTGGCCGCCGCAACCAGCTCTTTCACATTGTCAGCGGGAAAATCCGGGCGCGTCACGATGATCAGTCCCGCCGTGGCGACCTGCGATATCGGCTCGAATGCCGTCCTCGTGTCATAACGCAGCGACTTGTTCATCACCGCCGCGATGATTTGACCGGCGGTCATGATGCCAAGCGTGTAGCCGTCGCTCTCAGCGCGAGCGACGGCTTCGTTGCCCAAGGTGCCGCCGGCGCCCGGCCGGTTATCCACAATGACGGGCTGCCCAAGCTTCTCTTGCAGCGACTGCGCGATGATGCGGCCGATAACGTCGCTGCCGCCGCCGGGTCCGAATGGGATGATCAGGCGGATAGGTCGTTGCGGCCATTCCTGCGCGGACACTGCGGCTACGAGACCCACGAGGATGCCGCAGACAGTCAGAATGCTCAGGACGCGTTTGGTCATTGGGGCGTTTCCGGTTCGGTATGGCGGCAGGATCGAGCCTGGTTGAGCCCATCTGCTAGCTGCGCCCTTCGTCATCGAGCCCATCATGCTCAGACCTCTGCTTGCGGTAGAGGAATTCCAAAAGACGTCTGCGGTACTGCGCGTATTCCGGTTTCCCCGCAAGCTCGATTCGATCGCGCGGGCGCGGCAGCGATATTTCCATTATATCGCCGATCCGTGCTGACGGCCCGTTTGTCATCATCAGAATCCTGTCGCTCAGGAGGATGGCTTCATCGATATCGTGGGTGACCATCACGACCGTCGATCGGATGTTGGCGACAATGCGCACCAGTTCGTCCTGCAGGCTTGCACGCGTCAGCGCATCGAGAGCGCCGAAAGGTTCGTCCAGTAGGAGAACGCGCGGCTCGGTCGCGAATGCGCGGGCAATGCCGACACGCTGCTTCATGCCGCCGGAGATTTCATAGGGGTAGCGATGCATGGCATGACCGAGGTGGACAAGAGCCAACGCGGCTGCGGTCTTCTCGCGGAGCTCGGCTTGGGCAAGCTTGCGGCCGAAGACCCGCTTGACGCCGAGATGGACGTTCTCGAAGCAGGTCATCCACGGCAGCAATGCATGGCTCTGAAACACCATGGCCCGGTCCGGCCCGGGGCCGCGGATTTTCACGCCTTCGCATTGAATCTCGCCGGAGCTCGGGAGCATCAGGCCGGCAATCAGGTTGAGCAGCGTGCTCTTGCCGCAGCCGGAATGGCCGATCAGGCAGACGAACTCGTTCTTCTCGACGTTGAGTGAAATCCGATCAATCGCCTGAAAACTGTCACCTTCCTTGGCGGGAAAGACCATCGACACGTCGCGCACGGTCAGGAAAGGCATCGCGCGCCTTCATTCCCTGAAGCTCAATTGCTGACCAACCCAGGAAAGCCCGATGTCAAGGCCGAGACCGACGAGGCCGATCAGCACGATCGCGACAATCATGCTGGCGATCTGCAGGTTATTCCATTCGTTCCAGATGAAATAGCCGATGCCGCTTTGGGCGCCGACCATTTCGGCGGCGACAATCACAAACCACGCGATGCCGATCGATATGCGCATGCCGGTCATGATCATGGGCACGCTTGCAGGCAAGATGATCTGGGTGATGTGCTCGAGTGGACCGAGGCCGAAGACACGCGACACATTGAGCCATTCGTGGCGAACGTTGGCCGCCCCCGCGGCGGTATTGATCAGCATCGGCCAGATCGCGCAGATGAAGATGATGAAAATTGTCGAGATGCTGCTGTCGCGAAATGCATAGAGCGCGAGCGGCATCCAGGCGAGCGGCGAGATCGGGCGCAAGACCTGGATGAACGGGTTCAAGGTCCGATAGAGCGGCGGCAGCAATCCCAAGGCGAAACCCATGGGGACCGCGACGATAACCGCGAGCACGTAGCCAAGGAGAACCCGTCCCATGGAGTACAAGAGATGCCAGGCGATGCCCAGGTTGTTGGGGTTTGTGCGATCGAAGGCATTGACCAGGAGCTCGTAGCCTCGCTGCGCTACCGCGCCGGGTGTCGGAATCGCGGCAGTCTGCTCTGAGGCGGCACTCTGGCCCGCAAGCCTCGCGTATTCGGCATCGAGGCTGCTGGACCTCCCCGATCCGCTTGCGGTGAGCAGGTGCCAAGCCGCGATGAAAACGGCCAGCAGCAGCAACGACGCCAGCCAGGCGCGTCCCGGCCTTTCCGCCATTGTCAGGTTCGGCGCACGGACTGGAGGTATTCCTCTGGCCGGCTCGAATCGAACTCCTGGCCGAGAATGAGCTCTTTGCCGAAACCGACCGGGGGCGGCGTTGCTCCGAGGTCGCGCATGATTTTCTCGGCATCGGTGGCGAGCATGACCTGCTGGGCAAGTTTCTTGTAGTCGACGTCCTCCTTGAGCATGTTCCAGCGCCGCAACTGCACCATCAGCCAAACCGCCGCTGCGTAATGGGGGAACGGCTGGTAATCCACCCTTCGCTCGTCGCTCTTGATGTTGCCGAGGCCATCGGCGTAACGGCCTGTGAGCACCTGATCGACAACGATCTCCGGCGCATTGAGATATTGCGGCTGCGCCAGCACCTTGGCCATTCCGGCGCGATTGCGCTTATCCGAAACGTGCAGGCTCGCGGCGATGATCGCGCGGTAGAACGCCATGAAGGTGTTGGGGTTCTGCCTGATCCACGTTTCAGCGGCGGTCACCGAGCAGCAGGGGTGACCGTCCCAGATCTCCTTGGAGATGAGGTGGATGAATCCGGCGCCCTCGAACACCGCGCGCTGGCCTCCCGGCTCGCCGCCGAAGAAGCCGTCAATGCTTCCGACCCGCAGGCTCGACACGTACTCCGTCGGCGGCACGATGCGGTAGGTGACATCCTTCTCGGAATCGAGCCCATTCGCGGCGAGGTAGTTGCGCAGCTGCAGCGCTTGGTGGCTCTGCTCGAACGGCACCGCAAACGTGAAGCCACGCCAGTTCTTGGGATCGCGGTTGTTCTTGTGCTTGTTGGCAAGCACCAGCGAGTTGCCGTTCTGGTTGAGGATAGTGAGGACCTTGATCGACTGCGTGTTGCCGCCGAGCCCGGCCGTCATCGTCAGCGCGACGGGCATCACCTGCTGGGACACGTCGAGCTCGCCGTTGATCATCTTGTCGCGAATGAGAGCGATGCCCGCGATCTTTTGCAGGGAAACTTCGAGACCTTCCTTCGCATAAGCGCCGAGTTGCTCGCCGTAGATCAGTGGCGTGGCGCACGTGATCGGCAGGAATCCGACATTCAGCTTCGTCTTTTCCAGCGGCTTCTTTTCTTGCGCGATAGCGGTGAGCGCGTCGATCGGGAGGACGCTCGCGAGCGTGCCCAGGAGAGTGGCGGCACCGACCGAGCGCAACAGCGTGCGGCGCAGAATGGGGTCGGGGAAGAGGCCATGCAGCAGCGCCGTCTCGATGCCGCGCGCGATCTCGTCCTGCCGCGAGGATGTTGAGGCGAAATGCCGTTCGCCGCATTGGCAGAGACCGTCAACGACGGAATGACGATGCCGAGTATCGCGCACGATCTCTCTCCCGAGCTATGGATACTGATTTGCATAAGGGCGAGGCATGCCTCGCCCTTATGCATGATAGCGCAAGCATGCATGTCTCAGTTGCAGAATGCAAAGCCTCGACGCCGGGTTCGTTGCGTCATTTGTCCGCACAATTTCGACCACTGCACGCGAATTGGCTTGCAATCACACAGTGCCGTCTGCGTATGTATCCGGAAAGTTGCGGATATCTGCCAGAGAGCCAGCCGGATGCAGCCCGCCCGCATGGAGCCCGCCGGTTTTTTCCGGCGCATTCCGCTCCTCCCGCACCAGATGCTGGCGCGGTTGACGCCGACCGCGGACATGATCGTGCTTTGTCACATGGGCGTTCCACGCCTCGATCCCGCGCAATGGTCATTATCCATCGACGGCCTCGTGGAGCGGCCTACGCGCCTCGGCTTTGCCGAGTTGACTGCGTATCCCAAGCACTCCGTGACCAGCTTTCACCAGTGCGCGGGCAGTCCGCTGCAACCGTTCGAGCCGACGCGGCGCATCTGCAACGTCCGCTGGACCGGAACACGGCTTGCGGATGTCCTGCGCGACTGCGCCCCGATGCGAAACGCACGGTATTTATGGTCGTGGGGGGCGGATTACGGTGCTTTCGGCGGCATGGAGCATCCAGCCTATGTCAAGGATCTGCCGCTCGAGCGCGTGCCCGCCGATGTGCTGATCGCCTATGAGCTCAACGGCGCGCCGCTTCCCGCCGAGCACGGCTTTCCCGCTCGCCTGGTGGTGCCCGGCTTCTACGGGACCAACAGCGTCAAATGGCTGACCAGCCTCACGCTCGCGGCCGAACGAGCCGAAGGTGCATTCACGACCCGTTGGTACAACGACCCAGCCCCTGATGCGGACCCCGTCGATGCCGCGAAAACCATTCCCGTATGGGCGGTGGCGCCTGAGTCCGTGATCGTCGCCCCTGCGCCCGGAGAGAAGCAGCGTTGCGGAGCGCCATCGGAAATCTGGGGCTGGGCCTGGGCGGATGACGCAGTCGCAAGCGTCGATATCAGCACCGATGCCGGCGCGAGCTGGAGCGCGGCAGAGCTCGAACCGCGCGAGGACCGGAGCTGGCAACGGTTTCGCGCGCTCTGGCAGCCCGTCGCTCCCGGCCCGGCCACGCTGTGCTCGCGCGCGACATCACGCAGCGGCGTCACGCAGCCCGTGAGCGGCCGAAGAAATGCCGTTCACCGCGTCGAGGTTCGAGTGGGATGAAGGTCCCAGCCGCGCTTGGCCTGTCACGCGCCCGCAGCCCGGCTAGATCAGCTCGCGGGTGAAGCGTTTGCCCTGCATGCGGTAAAAAGGAGCGGGAACGTCAAACTCGAACCCGTCGGCCAGGCGGCGCTGCAAGTCCCCGAGGACGATTTCCGTGATGTCGGGAAGCGGCAGGCGCATGGCGTCGGCGATGCTGACCCAGACGATCTCGGTAAGCTCGGCATGGGAGTGCACCATGTTCCCGGCCTGATGCGCAATGACGCCCGCATCGGCCGCAAAGAAGCGCGCGTCGAAGCGGCGCTTGCTGCGCGGCGGGGTGATCGCACGCGCGATGAAGCGCAACCCGGAGGGATCGGGAAGGAACCCGGCTGCGAGAAAATCGGCCCAGTCCTTGAACAACACTGGCCCATGCGCCGCATGCGCGCCCTCGTGCCGGCGCCCTACGATGATGCCGGTTTCCTCGAATGTCTCCCGAATCGCGGCCAATGCGAAAGCGCGGGCGGCACTCGCGCTCGGCCGCGCAACCCCACGCATCAACCGCGCTTCGACGCTGCCGTCCAAGGGCGCGGCGGCGGATACGTAGCGGTCGGCGAGCTCAATGCGTCCTCCGGGGAACACGAAACGGTCCGGCAGGAACGCGTGCGAAGAGTGGCGCTTCCCCATCAAGACTTTCGGCGCGCAGCCCGAACGGTCGACCAGGATCAGGGTCGCCGCTTTCTTCGGCCGTAGATTCGCGGAGGCGAATTTGCACGCGGTTTCGGCGATGGAGACGAGATCGCTCATGGCCCCGCCAGCGCCGCCACCCGCTTGCTTGCCGCGGCGGCCGCGTCGATGAGCTGATCGATGATCTCTTCCACCGGCTTGATCTCGCGGGCGAACACGCCGGCTGGGCAGATCTTGCCTCCACCAGCGAAAGTCGCGCCCTCGCACGAACCAACGTAGTGAAAACTTAGCGCACGCTCATCCAGACGTTTTTTTCCTGCGTCACTTCGCGCATGACGGAAAAGCCCATCTCGCGGCCGTAGCCGCTGCTCTTGTAGCCTCCGTAAGGAGCCATCGAGCTGACCGCTCCCCAGGTATTCACCCAGATGTTGCCGGCTTCGAAGGCCTGAACGGCCCGCATGGCGCGGCCTGTGTCACGGGTAATCACCGAAGCAGCGAGGCCATACGGACAATCATTGGCAAGCGCGAGCGCTTCGCCCTCCTCCTTGAAAGTGAGGACGCTCAGCACAGGGCCGAAGATCTCCTCACGCGCGATGCGCATCGAGTTCTGCACTTGGTCAAAGATCGTCGGCCCGACGAAATGGCCACCCTTCAAATCTTTCGGCTCCTCGCCGCCATAGACCAGCTTGGCCTCGGCCTTGCCGGTCTCGATGTAGCTTAGAACCCGTTCCTTCTGCTTGGCAGAGATCAGCGGACCCATGGTGGTCTTCTCGTCCATCTGATAGCCGAGGCGGACCTTCTTTGCGTTCGCAATAACCTTCTCCAGCACCTGATCATGGATTTTCTCGTGCAGAAACAACCGCGATCCGGCGGTGCATACCTGACCCTGGTTGGTGAAGATCGCCAGTGATGCGACCTGCGCCGCCTGATCGAGGGGCGCGTCCTCATAGACGATGACCGCCGATTTGCCGCCGAGCTCGAGGCCGACCGGCTTGAGCGTGTTTGCCGCCTCGGCGGCAACGCGCTTGCCCGTGACGGTGCTGCCGGTGAACATGATCTTGGCCACCATGTGATGGGCGACGAGGGCCGCACCGGCAGCGGTGCCATAGCCCGGGACGATGTTGACGACGCCGGGCGGAATCCCGGCCTCGGCGACGAGCCGCGCCAGATACATGACGGAGAGACACGCCTGCTCGGCCGGCTTGACGACCACCGTGTTGCCCGCCGCGATCACCGGCGCGATCTTCCAGATCGCCTGCAGGAGGGGATAGTTCCAGGGAATGATTCCGCCGACCACGCCGAGCGGCTCGCGCAAGGTCATGTTGACGTACGGGCCCGGCACCGGAATCGTCGTTCCTTCGATCTTGGTTGCCATGCCGGCAAAGTATTCAAGAGCATCGATCGCGGTGACCGCGTCGATGGCGCGAGAATCGCGGATCGGCTTTCCCGCGTTGAGCGACTCAAGCTCGGCGAGCTTCGGACCGTGGCTTTCAACAAGCTGTGCAAGCTTCATCAGAAGCTTCGCGCGCGCGGCGCCGGTTCGCTTCCGCCAGCCCGGGTATGCGGCAAGCCCGGCGCGTACCGCGGCATCGACATCCTCCTCGTCGCATTCGGCGAGATGTCCCACGACTTGGCCGTTGCCGGGATCGTAGGTGGGAAAAGTCTTGCCGCTGGCAGCCGGTCGGAAGTCGCCGTTGATGAACGCCCCCCAGGTTTCCGGCGCCAATGTTGAGCTGGTTTGCAGTTTCACGGCTTCGTTCATGTGTTCACCCTTTCTTGGAATGGCCTGCAGTTCCAGCCCCGTTCAGTGGCGAAGAATGCCGGTCTTGTCGACGAGCGTGCGCAATGCTTCGAGCTCCTGCTTGCTTGGCGGAGGAACCGTTTCCACCTTCTTCGCGGATTTTACCTCGAAGCCGGTATTGGCTTTGACGTCGTCAACCGACACGCCTGGAAACAGCATGGCAAGCCGCGCTTCGAGCGTATCGGGATCGAAGTCGAAGATGCATTTCGGCGTCACGATCCACTTCGGGCCACCGCCGTAGAACTCGTTCTCCCGGCAGATCTTCTTGCCGGGATGCGAGATGAAATCGACCTTCTCCACCAGCCGGCGCTTGTCGTGCGCGGTAATGAAGGCATAGGTGTCGCGAACGCCGATGGCGATGTCGTTGATGCCGATGGTGCCGGGACCGCGGAACGTGAACTTGCCCGGCTTGCCGAGCCCGATCATGTTCGTATTGCCCCACTTGTCCACCTGGATGCCGCCGACGAAGAACTTGTCCGCGAACCAGAAGTGATTGACGTCGCGCAGATCGCTGCCTTCCTTGTAGTATCGCGCGCCGCCCGGGGCACCGTAGAAGAGGAATGTATCGGGGTGGTCGTGCACCGATTCCGCGTAGCGGATGAGCTCGTAGCCGGTCGAGGTCTTCGGCAGCTCCTCGATGTCGATATCGACCACGTTGCACAATGTGACGCCGCCGCCGAGCTGCAGCTTCATGTTGGGCGCGTGCGTCTTTTGCGCCAGCATGGTAGCCGCGAAGAAGATCTCGGTGTGGGCGCCGGAAGTGATCTTGTCGGTGTCCTTGATCTCGCGCGCAAAGACCACCGCCATCAGCTCTTTCCAGGAATAGTCGCTCATGATTGAACCCTCGGTGCGATTGCGTGCTTCACCAGCTGACGATCGGATGGGTGTAGAGGTCGAGCAGCTTTTTTATCCCGACGGTCTCGAGATAGGCGTAATGGTCCTTCGGCGCCTGCACATGGCGCTTGAGATAGTCCTTCCAGGTTGATTCATCGCCCTTGCGGTTCGCCTCGCTGCACTTCACGTAATCCTGAATGAAATCGACGTCCTCCTTGTAAAACCCGTGCGCCGCATAGGGATGTCCGCCGTAAGGCGCTTCGACCACGCAGTCGGCATAGGCGATGGTGGTGTTGAACGGGTTCTTGCGTATGACCGCATTCGGCACGACCCGCTCGGCCTGAACCATGATCCGATCGGCGGCGCGGGCGAGCCAACGATCGCCAAAGCGGGCGCCGAGATGCTGGCCATTGCCGTAAGCATCCGACCAGCCGACATGAATCAACGCCCAGTCCGCCCGTATCGGCGGCACTGCTACAACCTTCTTTGTTTTTCCGATCGGATCGATGAACTCGACCAGATCCTTGTTCAGCTCTGTGATGCTGGTTCCCACGCCGCCGCGCCAAGCGAAGAATTCCTGGCCCGAAGCGGCGGCGAAGAGACCGGCATAGAGGATGTACTCGCTGCATTCCCAGATCTCGATTTGTCCGGCCTCAGCGTATTTTCGCAAGTTGTGCCCAATCGGGCAGTACATTTCCTGGCCGACATAGGGAGCGATGAGCTTCTTGACGCAGCCGGCGCCGATCAGCAGATCGATCTCAAGGCCGGCAGTCGCCGACGCGACCACTGTGAGATTCTTCGTGCCGTTGCGAACGATTTCTCGCACCAGCGCCATGGGATGGTTCTCGGCGCCGAAGCCGCCGACTGCGACCGTCATTCCATCCTTGATCTGGGATGCGGCGTCCTGGATCGATGAGACGACTTCCTTGCGTTTTTTGCTCACGTTTCCCTCACATTGAAAATTAATCCCCTGACGACCCGCGGGCGCGCGAGAGCTCACGTCTTGAGGATCGTCGTTGCGTACACCGCCGAATCCTGACCCAGCAGCAATCCGCCCTGATTTTGCGCCATGGTGACTTTCGGCCGCGGCTCGATCTGGCGCGCTCCGGCTTCTCCGCGCATCTGCCAGACCAGCTCGCAGAGCTGCAACAGCCCGGTCGCCCCCACCGGATGACCGCGTGAGCAAAGTCCGCCGCTCGGGTTGACGGGCTGTCGGCCGCCGAGCGTGGTGATGCGATCGTCGATCAGACGTGGACCTTCGCCAGGTCCGCACAGGCCGAGCCGCTCGTAGAGGATTAGCTCGGCGGGAGCCATGGCGTCATGCAGCTCGATTGCCTCAATCTCCTCGGGGCCAACTGCCGCCTGCTCGTAAGCAGCAAAAGCGGTCGTCGTCGCCGAATCCGGGCGCGTGTCATTGACCAGCCGATATTCGCCCGAGCGGAGCACGCAGCTCGCAATTTGGATCGGTTTCTTGCTCGTGAAACGCGCTGCGTGATCCGATGCGCACAGGACCGCCGCCGCGGCGCCATCGGAAATGGAGGAGCACATCAACAGTGTCAGGGGATCCACGACGATGCGCGATTGAACGACTTCCTCAATCGAGAGCCGGCGCCGGTGCTGGGCGAGAGGGTTGAGCGAGCCATTGTGGGAATTTTTAACGGCGGGCTTGGCGAAATCGCGGATCGTCCAGCCGTAGTCGCGCATCTTCGCTTTGAGATTGATCTTGGGGTGGATCGCGTAGCTGGTCGTGAACTGCATTCCCATCTCGGAGAGATCGAGCTCCGATACCGCGCTCAGCGCACCAATGGTGCGCGCCGAATCTCCGACGTTCATCTTCTCAACCCCGACAGCGAGGGCCACGTCGACGGCTCCGGACGCGATCTCGAGCCAGGCGCCACGAAGCGCGGTCGCCGCGCTGGCGCAAGCGTTCTCGACATTGACGATGGGAATGCCGCTGATGCCGGAATGCGCCAGCACGACTTGACCGCGCACCCCTTCCTGCCCGGTGAGCAACCCGCCGAGCGAATTGCCGACATAGGCCGCCTGAAGATCCGCGGGCGTGGCGCCGGCGTCGTCGAGGGCATCCCAGATCGCCGAATAAGCAATGGCCTTGAGCGGCTTCTCCAAAAAGCGGCCGGTCGGATGGGCGCCAACGCCAATGATTGAGACTTCCCGCATCAAGCAGTCCCACTGAGATGCGCGGGCACATATTTGTAGGTCAGAACATTGCTCCGCTCGGGCGTGCTGGCCAAAGGCTCGACGACGAGCCGCATTTCCATTCCGTCCTCGAGCAGCCCGGGCTCCACCGGGCACTGCGATCCCACCAGCGCAAAAATGCGCGGACCTTCCGGCAGATCGACGAAGATTTGGAAGCAGGGCGCTGAAAATCCCTGCGGCGCCACATGCGCGATGGTGTGGCTATAGATTCTTCCGGTGCGGCCGATCTCGATCTGCTCAACCGTTCCATTGCGGCGGCACGTGGGGCAGACCGGCATCATCGGGAAGACAACATGCCCGCAGTCGCGGCAACGCCCGCCGAGGAGGCAGGGGGTTTTTCCCGGTTCGGATGGAATGCGCAGATTAGCTGGATTGAGCAGGTTCACGCGAGTGCACCGCAAAGCAGATTCACACGCCGAGGTGCTTCTTAAGCGCACGAAATCCAGCGCCGAAAACCCGCGACATGAATTGCGCGCTTTCCTCCTCCCGCCCAGGCTCGGTCTCGAATTGTGAGGACCATTCACCCAGCGTGCCGTACATGTCGGTGATCGGACGCAACTGCATGGTGGTCACGATTTTTTTTACCGGCAGCGGCCCTTCCAGCACCGAATAGGTGATGCGGTGATCCTGCAGCGACAATTCTTCCAGCCGCTCGCGCAGCCTGTCGCTCGTGCCGACCATTGCGAGCCGCCGCACGGCGCCGATCTCAGTCGCGCCCTTTCCATCCTCAATCATGCTGTCCTTCATGCCCGGCATCCAGGCGGGAAGCCCGTTGAAGTCGCTGACCGTGCGCCAGACACGTTCGATCGGCGCATTGATTACCGTGCTCACATGAACTTTCTTCATGGGAATCCTTTGTACGGCTGGGCCGAGGCGAAGAGCGTGCTTGCGTCCTGTGTGCCGCTCCCGATGGCCTCCTGCCGCGCCGATTGCGTTGACAGTTGTTATTTTCGTGTGATGGTATAACGTTGTTCCAGTATGTCAAGGCGCACGCTGGGCCGGCGTGGGCAGGCGAAGAAGGCAAGGAGCATGCGCCAATCCTCAGCGTCTGTTGCGGGCGAGCCCAGCTGGAAGGAGCGCATGGCGGTCGCTTTCGCCCGCGACATTGTCGACGGCGATCGCGTCATCTCGGGCGCGCACACCGAAATCTCGTTTGCCGCGGCCATGCTGGCGCAGAAGATGCACGCGCCGAACATCAAGCTGCAATTGGGCGGCACCTGCTTTCTCGTGAACGTCTGCGATCTTGCAGTGCGCCTGCCCAAAACCTCGACCGACTACCGCATGATCCGATGGGCGGAGATTGCCTATGACCACATGGAGACATTCATGTATTTCGGCGCTCCCGGCGGTCGCGCGTACTACCGGGGCGGCCGGCCCGCAACCAACAAATATTTCGTGGGCGATAAGTTTTTTGCCGGCGGCATTCAGGTCGACGGCGACGGCAACGCCAACATGATCGGAGTCAAAGGCAAGGACGGGCACCGTTTTTCCTTCCGCGGTCCGGGCTCGGTGGGCATCCCCGACATCGTGACGGTCGCAACGCCCTATATCTTCGTCACTCATCATGACCGCCGCACGCTGGTGGAAAAGGTCGATTACATCTCCATGCACGGCCCGAACGGCTGGCGGGCGAGCAAGTTTCCGGGTTTGGGCCCGAAGTGGATCATTACGCCGCGGGCGATCTTCACATTTGACGCCGGCGGCCGCGCGCAGCTCTCCTGCACCTTTGCCGGCACAAGCGTTGCGTGGATACGGGAGAACACTGGGTTCTCCTTCAACGTCGCTTCCGACTTTTCGGAGATGATCGAACCCACCGCGGAGGAGCTGGGCGTTCTGCGGCAGGAGATCGATCCGGAGGGCGTGCTGCGGCACTGAACTGGACGCGCCATGAGCACAGGTGTTTACATCGCCGGCGTCGGGTCCACCAAATTCGGATTTCATCCGAACCGCTCGTTGCAGAGTCTCGCGGTCGAGGCCGCGCGCGCGGCGTTGACCGATTCCAACGTCCCCGCGAGACGCCTCGGCTGTCTCTTCGTCGGCAACTTCGTCGGTGGCATCATCACGGGGCAGGAACTGTTGGGACCTATCGTTGCGGCGGACCTCGGCCTCGAGAATGTCATCGCGCTGAAAGTCGAGGCCGCCTGCGCCTCGAGCAGCGCGGCTGTTCGCATCGCCTGCGATCTCATTCGCGCCCAGGCACAGGACGCGGTGCTCGTCGTCGGCGTCGAGCGCATGACGGGAGCGTCGCGCGAGGCGCTCACGTCTGCGATGACAGCGGCGATTGATCAGGACAGCGAAGGCGCCACTGGGCTCACATTCCCGGGCTTCTGGGGGATGATCATGGCGCGCCACATGCATCTCTACGGTACCACGCGCGAGCACGTTGCCGCCGTGGCAGTCAAGAATCGGCAATTCGGAGCCTGCAATCCAATTGCGCAGTTTCAGAAGCCGGTCTCGCTCGAAGAGGTCATGTTTTCTCCTGCGATCGCCGACCCGATTCGCCGCTTCGATTGCTGTCCGGCGACCGACGGCGCGGCGGCGGTAGTCCTGACCGGCGAAAACGTTGCGCGGCAATTTGGCTCTCCCTCGGTGCGCGTTGCTGCTTCCGTAATGGTGAACGGGCCGGTGCGCATCTGCGACTACCGCGAGATCACGGTGCACGACGGCACGGTCAGTGCAGCGCGGCAGGCCTATGCGGGGGCGGGAGTGGGACCGGAAGATATGGATGTTGCCGAGCTGCACGACTGTTTTTCAATCGCCGAGATCGTCGATAGCGAGGATCTCGGATTTTTCAACAAGGGCGAGGGCGGCCCGAACGTGGCGGCGGCGGGGCGAAACGCGAAGGTCGTGATCAATCCGAGCGGCGGCCTTCTCTCAAAGGGTCATCCCACCGGCGCGACCGGCTGCGGACAGATTTATGAGATTGCGATGCAGCTGCGCGGGCGACATCCCAATCAGGTGCCGCAGGCGCGATTCGGCTTGACCCACAATGGCGGCGGCACAGCCGCAGCCGTCACCGTTCACATTCTGGAGGCGATGCGGTGACGAGCGAGGTGCTCTCCGGCATTGTTCAGAGTCATACCGTGATACGGGTGCCGGGCAAGCAACAGGTGGGCGCGGAGCCATTCGTGCTGCTCCTCGTTGAGCTCGCCGACGGCAGACGCGTGCTCGGGCGATTCACGCGCAGTGAGCCGCCGCCAATCAATTCACGGGTGGTAGAGAGCGTCGTGGGGAGCGTCAAGGAGAACGAAGCGGCGCTGTTCAGCCTCCCTGGAACAAAAACATGAAATTGGAACCAATCACGCGCGCCAATCGGCCGCCTCGCAAGCAGGTGCTGATGGCCGACGAAGAAGCCGCCGCCCTCATCAGGGATGGCGATGTCGTCATCGTCGGAGGATTCGGCACCGTGAACCATCCGATGTCCATCATCCGTGCGCTCGTCCGTCGCAAGGTGAGGAACCTGACCGTTATTGGCGCGGCGACCGCCGGTCTGGAAATCGATCTGTTGATCGGCGCCGGCTGCGTGCGCAAGGTTGTAGCGCCCTATATTGGCGCTGAACTGCATGCGCCGATCGGACATTGCTATCGCCGTGCGGCGGAGAACGATGAAATCGAGATCTACGAAACGACCGAATACCTGCTCTATTCCCAGCTTGATGCCGCAGCGCGCGGCCTCGGATTCCTGCCATGGCGCGGCGGGGTAGGCACCTCGATCCCGGTGCTCAATCCGGATTACGTGCCCTTCAACGACCCGATCTACGGCGAGCCCTACCTCGCGGTTCCGGCGCTGCACGCGGACTGGGCTATTCTTCACGTCGGGCAGGCGGACGTCTTCGGCAATGGTCAGCACGGCGGCGCGCGGTTCGGCGATCGTCTGCTCTCGCGCGCTGCCGAACGTGTGATGCTCACCGCCGAGCGCATCGTTCCGAACGGCGAGATCAGAAAAAATCCGTGGGCGACCTCCGTTGCCTACGCCGACGTGGTGGTCGAGGCTCCGTACGGCGCCCATCCGTTTGCGAGTCACGGCTTCTATGTCGAGGACGAGGAAGCGATCCAGGAATACGTCGCCGCCTCCATCGCCTACCGCAAACGTGACATGGCCTCATGGAATGCGTATCTCGCCTGCCGGATCACGGCCGCGCCCGACCACAACGCGTATCTCGCCAAGCTGAGCGCGGAGCGGCTGGCGAAGCTCGAAAATGCGGTGCATGCGTAGTGTGCTTCTGTCATTCCGGGGACCGAGCGCAGCGAGGTAGCCCGGAATCCATAACCCCAGCCAGAGCGTTCATGGTTAGGCCTGGGCTTATGGATTTCGGGCTCGCCGCTTTGCGGCGCCCCGAAATGACGTCGATTGAGAGTGGGACAACCAGCAAATGACCAGAAAGATTCCAACCACGATCAAGGATCAGGAACTGGTCACGCAGCGGCGCGGCGAGATCATCGATGTTGCCACCCGCCTGTTTCTTGAGCGCGGATTTCACAAGACGTCCATTCGCGACATCGCGCGCGCCTGCCCCTTCAATCTTGCAAGCCTGTACATGTACGTGGCCTCGAAAGAGGACATCCTGTTCCTCGTGGCGCAGCAACTGATCGAGGAGAAGGCCAAGGCCATGGCCGGCGTCGAGATCTCGGAGGAGGATCCGGCCGGATCATTCCGCACCGCTTTCCAGTCCTATTGCCGGATCGTGCATCGCTACCGTCCGCACATCCGGCTGCTCTATCGCGAGTTGGACGTGCTCTCGCCGGCGCGTCGCGAGATCGTGATGGCCTCCCTTTCCACCGTCACCGGCGTGTTCGAGAGGATCGTGCGCACGGGCATTGCCAAGGGAGTTTTCGGAGAAATGAACCCTAAGCTCGTGGCCCTCAACGCGCTCTTTTCGTGCCATCTGTGGTCGCTTCACACCCGCGCGCTCCGCGCCATCACGCAGAACATAGACGAATTCTTCGCGATGCAGAGCGACATCATGTTGCAGGGCCTTCTCAAGCGTGAGGCGAAGGCGGTTGCCGGTACGGAGCTCAAGCGCAGCTCTCGGGCCCCTGGCCCGCGCGTCGCCGTCCCGTAAATCCGCGACCTAAGATCACGCGGGCTTGCCCGTCCCAGGCCCCTGTGGTTTGCTGGAACAACATTATACTAGAACCAACTGATCCAGGTCATACTGACAAAAGCCATGCAGCAAGGCTGGCGCATCTCAGAGAAGCATCAGGCGCGAACCTGGGCGATCTACGGCAAGAGCGTGCCCCAGCTGTTCCTAGAGCGTGTCGCAGCGCGGCCGCAGGCCGCCGCGTTTCGCTACAAGGATCTCGGACTTTATCAGGAGGTTACCTGGAAGCAGTATCAGGACGAGGTCGAAGCATTTGCGTTTGGGCTGCTTGCGCTCGGCGTCAAAGCCGGCGATCGCATTGCGGTGATGGGAGACCCGTGCTTTGAATATTTCGTGGCAGATCTCGCCGGCCTCTGCATAGGCGCGATCACCTACGGCATCTACACCACCTGCTCGCCCGCCGAGGTCCGGCACCAGCTCGAGAACGCCGGCGCGACAATCTTCATCGCGGAGAATCAGGAATATGTCGACAAGGTCCTGGAGCTGGACGGCCTCACGGCTGATCTGCGCCACATCATTGTCGCCGACATGCGTGCGATGTTTCTTTATAGTGACGATCGCATTCTGAGCTTCAGGGATGTGCAGGCGCGGGGCCGGCCATTGCGGCAGCAGCAGCCGAACCTGTTTCGCGAGCGCGCCGCCGCCGTCAAGCCCGACAGCATCGCCGTGCTCGTCTATACCTCGGGAACGACCGGCGCGCCGAAGGCCGCAATGCTCACCCACCGGGATCTCATGGTGGGCATGGTGCACACGTATTTACAGGGATTTCCCGAGCTTGAGATTGGCGCGCATCGCACGATAACGCACCTTCCGCTCGCTCATCTTGTCGAGCGTTCCATGAGCATGTGCCTGATGCTGATCGCGGATGTGATTCCCCATATCGGCGAAGAGGCGGAGAACCTGCGCGAGACGCTCACCGAGGTCGAGCCCACCTTCTTTCATGCCGTTCCGCGAGTGTGGGAGAAGATCGCCTCGCAGATCCTGGTCAACATCGACCGCAGCACATGGACGAAGCGCCGCGCCTACGGCTTTGCCATGCGCATCGGCCGCCGGCATGCGCAGGCTCGGTGGCAAAAGCGGCGGTCTTCGCCCATGCTCGTTGCCGGCCATGCGCTGGCGCGTGCCCTCGTCTTCAAGCCGATGTTGATGAAGGTCGGTCTGCACAAAGTCTGCGCCGCGCTCACGGCGGGCGCTCCGATTCCGCAGCATATTCAGGCGCTCTGGCAGATCTGGGGTGTCAATCTTCGAAATCTTTACGGCATCACGGAGCACACGCTGGTGCTCTGCCAAAGCGAGCCGTTCCAGCAGCCCGGCGACGCCGGCGTTCCGCTGTACCCCAAGGAGGTGCAACTCGGGCCCGACGGCGAAATCCTCGTGCGCGGTCCCGGAATATTCGCTGGCTACTGGAAGAACGAAGAGGCGACCAGGGATGTGGTCCGCGACGGCTGGTTTTACACCGGCGACGTTGCCGAGATCCTGCCGAACGGGCATTTCCGAATCGTGGACCGGAAAAAGGACATCATGATTACGGCCGGCGGCAAGAATATCGCCCCAAGCGAAGTCGAGAATCTGCTCAAATCGAGTCCGTTTATCAGCGAGGCCGTCCTGTTTGCCGATGGGCGCAAATTTCCCGCCGCGCTAATCGAGATAGATTTCGATACGGTTGCGGATTGGGCTCGCCAGAACGGCGTGATCTACACCGGGTTCACCTCGCTTGCACAACATCCCAGCGTCACAGACCTGGTCGGGCGCGAGATCGAGAAGGCAAATGTCCAGCTCGCGCGTGTCGAGCAGGTCAAGAAATTCCGAGTTATTCCGAAGGAGCTGGATCCCGAAGAGGGAGACACGACGCCGACGCGCAAGGTCAAGCGGCGGCACACATACCTCTTATTCAAGGACCTCGTGGAAGACATGTACCGGGATTCCGCAGAAGCGCGGATCGAAATAGAAACGTCGGAGAACGCCGATCAGCGAAAGTTTGCATTTCACTAATTTAGGAAACACGGAGGAAACAACATGAGACGGGTCGCGTTGCGCAGCCTGTTCGCTGCGATGGCCTTGACTGGCGGCGCGTTGGGTGAAAGCCCGGCGAATGCCCAGAGCTCGTATGTGATCGGCTATATCACGGACCTTTCCGGGCCGCTGGCCGATTCATATACGCCGACATGGGAAGGCTTCGAGCTCTACGTCAAGTCGCTCAATGATCGCGGCGGGATCGGCGGCAAGAAGGTCGACGTGACGCTCGACGATGACGGCCTCAAGGCCGACCGCGCGGTCGCCGCGGCCAAGAAGCAGGTCGAGCGCGACAATGTGATCGGCATTTTCGGACTGAGTCTCTCAAGCACTCAGGGGCCCGTCTACGCGGAAATGCGCAAGGCGGGTGTTCCCGTCGTTACCACATTCAGCGGCATCCTCGACGCGCTGCCGCCGGCGAAGCCCTTCTCGTACTCGACAGGGGTGGTGTTCGAAGTCGCGGGCGAAGCGATCGGTGAGCTCATCAAGAATATCAAGCCGAACGGCAAAGTCGTGGGCATGACCTTCGACAGCGTCGGCGGTCGCGCCGCGATCAGCCATAACAAGCGCATGGTGGAATTGCTTGGCTACACGTGGGACGAGGTCATTTTTCCGGTGACCACTTCCGATTTCACGCCGTTTGCGCAAGCTGTCACTGAGAAGAAACCGGATGTTGTTGTCGGGCATTACGGTTCCGGCCAGAATCTCGGCGTCATTCCCGCATTGCGCCGTTCCGGCTATGCCGGTCCCTATGTCGTCGCCTCATACGGAGTGACCGAGGATACCGTGCGGCAGGCCGCGCAGCGCGCCGGCAACGATCAGAACGTCTACTACGTCACGCGCTACAGCACCGTCTATGACAACAACCCTTCCGTCGCGGAGGTCGCAGCGGCGCAGAAGAGATACGGCACCTCCAAGCCGTTCTCGAGCATGCATCTCACAGGGTGGGCGCTCGGCAAATTCGCCGAAAGCGCGATGAAAGCCTGCGGCTGGCCATGCTCGCGCGAGAAGCTCGACAGCGTCATTCAGACACTCAAGGTAGACGTCGGCGGCCTGACCGGCGGGGCAATCGAGATGTCGCCGCAGGATCATTATGGTCCAAGCTACTGGCGTCTCTATGTCTGGAACGAGAGCGCCAAGAAAATGGAGCCGAAGAGCGACTGGCTGAAAAAGACATCGCTGAAATTCCCGGTGCAATAACTGCCGATGGAATTTGCCGCAACCGTCGTCATTCTCACCTGCACCTACGCGCTGCTCGCGGCCGGCATCGTCATTCTCTACAAGGCCGGCCGCGTGGTGAATTTCGCCCACGGCGAGCTGGCGATCGTCGGCGGCTATGTCTTCTACAGCTCCGGGCTGATGGTGGGCGGGGGCTCGCTGTGGCTGGCGATTGCCGGCGCACTCGCGTTCTCGATCGTCATGGGCTTGCTCATATACATGACCATGATGCGCCGGCTGGTGGGCGAGCCATTCTACGTCGCCATCCTCGTCACCGTCGGCCTGGGCATCGTGCTGAAATCGGCGATCCTGGTGATCTGGCGTGCCGAACGTCTCACCATTGATGTCGGCGTTGCGCCGGCGGTTCATTTGGCAGGCGGCGCCACGCTCTCCTACATGGATATCGCGAGCATCCTGCTGACGGTCGCCTTCTTTGCCGGTCTTTATCTCTTCTTCCGCTTCACGCGGCTGGGCGTGCAGTTCCGCGGCACGGCGGAGAATGCGCTCCTCGCGAGCCAGCGCGGCGTCAACGTCAATTTCGTCTTGTCGCTTGCCTGGGTGATCGCAATCATGGCGGCATCCCTCTCAGGCGTGCTGTACGGCGGCCGGGCGTTCCTGAGCACGGAGAGCGTGACCATCGGTTTGGCCGGTTTGACCGCCGCGCTCGTCGGCGGTCTCGACAGCCTGCGCGGCGCGGTAGCCGGCGCCTTCGTCGTGGCGCTGGCGCAATACCTGACCGTGCGTTTGATTAGTCCGGTCCTCAGCGAAGCCGTTCCCTTCCTGCTGCTGCTCGCGGTGATGAGCATCCGGCCGTGGGGTCTGTTCGGGACGCTGGAAGAGCTCGACCGCGTGTAAAAGCCACAAGTGATGTCGCGCGCAGGGACCAATCTTCGGACCGACTATCTCGAGGCGAATGAGGTTCTGCATCGGCCGTACCAGAAAACCTTGGTCGCCATGATCCTGGCGGTTGCCGCGCTGCTTCCGGCCGCGACTTCGACCTATTTTGTGCATCTGCTTGATCTTTGCTTTCTATCAGCAATCGGCGCGCTCGGCCTGATGCTGCTCACGGGCTATTGCGGCCAGATCTCGCTCGGTCATGCTGCCTTTCTGGCGGTCGGCGCGTTCACGACCGTCATTTTGAATGTGCATGTCGGCGCGCCGTTCATCATCGTGCTGCCCGCAGCGGCGCTTTCCGGGGCGCTGCTCGGGTTCATTGTCGGCCTGCCTTCGCTGCGCTTTCGCGGTGTCTATCTCGCGATCAGCACGCTCGCGATGCACTATGCCATCATATTTCTCGCCACCAGCTACCAGGCAAATTTCGGTTCGAGCGCAACTGCCGGAATCACCATTCCCGATCCTGTGATCGGTCCTTTCGTGCTCGCGGGAGATCGCGCCTGGTACTATTTCCTGCTCGTGCTTCTGGTTCTGATCACCGCGGCTTGCGTCAATCTCGTGCGCACCCGGGCTGGGCGCGCGTGGATGGCGATTCGCGACCGCGACATCGCGGCGCAGGCGCTCGGGATCAATCTTGCGCGCTATAAGCTGCTCGCTTTCATAGTGAGCTCGATTCTCGCTTCGCTGTCCGGCAGCCTGCTCGCCTATTACAGCAACGTGGTCACGGTGGAAAAATATACGCTCGATCTTGCCGTCATCTACGTCGCGATGATCATCGTCGGTGGCATGGGTTCCATCCTCGGTGCGCTGCTCGGCGCAATGTTCATCACGCTGCTGCCGTTCTCGATCGATTTCCTGTTCGGCTATCTGCCGCGTTCGTGGCGCTTCGGGTCAACGCTGTTCGGGGTTCAGGTCGGCGCCGTCGGCGTGTGCATCATCCTATTCCTGCTGTTCGAGCCGAAGGGGCTGGCCGAGATCTGGCGCCGCATTGAAACCTATTTCGATCGCTGGCCGTTCCGCTATCGGCCGCTCGACACCGTGCGGCGGTAATGTCAGGCAACTTGCTCCAGGTCCGCCAGCTCGAAGTGGTCTACAACCGCGTCGCAACCGCCATTCAAGGTGTGTCGCTCGACGTGCCGGCCGGCTCCATAGTCGCGCTCGTCGGCACCAACGGCGCCGGCAAGACCACGACGTTGCGCGCCATATCCGGATTTCTTCCCTCGGAAGATGCCGAGATCACTGATGGCGACGTCAGCTTTGCTGGCAAGCGCATCAACGGGCGCCTGCCGCACGAGCTCGCGCGTTCCGGGATTATTCTGGTTCCTGAACGCGACAAGGTGTTCGCCACGCTCGACGTGCGGGAGAACCTCGAGTTTGCGGCGCGCCAGGGCGGTGAGGTCACGCTCGATCGCATCCTGGAGTATTTCCCGCGTCTGGGAGAACGCCGGACGCAGCTCGCCGGCTATCTCAGCGGCGGCGAGAAGCAGATGCTCGCAATCGGAATGGCGCTCCTGTGCCGGCCCGCCCTGCTTCTGATAGACGAGCTCTCGCTCGGTCTTGCCCCAATCGCCATCAAAGAGTTGATGGAGCGCCTTGCGCAAGTCAGCAGGGAGCTCAGTTTGACGGTATTGCTGGTCGAGCAGAACGCCAACGCGGCGCTCGCGATCTCCGATCATGGCTATGTCATGGAAGGCGGACGCGTCGTGCATTCCGGCAAGGCGTCGGAGCTGATATCGCATCCGGACATTCGTGAGTTCTATCTGGGCGGTTCGCACGCGCAGGCGAAGAGCTATCGCGACATCAAGCAATATCGCCGCAAGCGGCGGTGGTGGAGCTGATGCCGCTCGAAGTCCGCGATCTCTCGCTTGCGCTTCGGGGGTCTCACGGCCCTCAACAGCGTGTCGCTTGATGCCGCCGATGGCGAGCTGGTCGCGATCGTCGGACCGAACGGCGCTGGTAAAACCGCGCTCCTCAATTGCATCAACGGCGTGTATCGGCCGTTTGCGGGCCACATCATGCTCGATGGCCGCGACATCACCCATGTGCCAGTCGACAAGATCGCGCTCGCACGGGTGGGCCGCGCCTTCCAGCACGCCGAGCTCTTCCCGCACATGACGGTGACCGAGAACCTGCTGATCGGCCGCCATCTGCTGATGCGCGCCGGCCTGTTCCTCGGTGCGCTCTATCTCGGCCGGGCGCGGCGCGAGGAGGCTGAGCAACGCCAGCACGTCGAGCGCATCATCGACTTCTTCGAGCTCTACCGCTACCGCGATGCGCTGGCGGCGAGCCTGCCCTACGGCGTGCAGAAGCTCGTCGGGGTCGCCCGCGCGCTCGCGCTCGAGCCGAAGCTGCTGCTGCTCGACGAACCCTCGACCGGCTTGATGCGGGAGGAGAAGGAGAGCTTCGCGCGGTTTCTCCTGCGCATCCGGCACGAGCTCAAGCTCGGCATATTATGGGTCGAGCATGACATGCAGATGGTGACTGATCTTTCCGATCGGATCGTCGTTCTTGATCAAGGACACGTTATCGCCGATGGCCTGCCGGACCAGGTGCGCGGCACGCCTGAGGTGATCAAGGCTTATCTCGGAGCCGATGCCGCGGTAAGCTGAGCCGAGTTGGCTACCATTCTTCTTCCACGGATCGGGTTCAATGGTCGTCCTGGCGGTGGAAAGCGCCAGTTCGTGACAACCATCACATCGTCAAGGCGGCGGCCGCCGTAGGACTCACCATTATGAGCGATATTTCCCCAGCAGCGAATGAAGCCGAAATAAAAGAGGGCCTCAAGAAGGCCAATGCTCTTTACGCCGAGAAGAAATATACCGAGGCACTGCCTATCTACGAGCGATTGTCACAGCATTGCGGAGCGTCCGAGTTATGGAATATCGGCTGGATATATTCTGAGAATCGCCAGGGAATTGCGCAAGACCTTGTCAAATCTCATTCCTATCATCTGAGGGCTGCTGACAAAGGTCAGGCTTTTGGCAAGGTGAGAGTCGCCTTGAACATTGTCCAAGGACTTGGCGTGGAAAAAGATGTCCAGAAAGGACTGGACATGCTGATAAAAGCTGTAACAGAAACCAATTTGCCATGGGGGCAATTGCAACTCGGGCGCCTGTACTACAACGGCAGCGACTCCATTAAGCGAGATTTCTCCGAATCCCTGCGTTGGTACCAGCTGGCAGCTCAAAAGAATAATACCGCCGCGCTTTATAACCTGGGGTGGCAGCATGAGCATGGAGAAGGCGTTGAGAAGAATATCCACACCGCATATGAATATTATTCAAGGGCTCTGCGATATGGAGTTGAGCGCGACCAGCCGCTGGTCGACAACACCAAACGAAAATTGGATCAGGTTGAACGTGCGCTCTGGCCGCCATTCACGTTCGATCTCGTCAATTGCGACAAGGACCTCCGCGCCTTAACGGACAAGATCGCCGCCGCGCGGACCCTGAAAGTCTCGATGTTGATCTCCGGACCGCGCGGCTCAGGCAAGAAAGCGTACGTGGATCATCTGGCGGGGAAATTGGGGCTGCAAACGACAATAAAAGGCGTTCTGGATGTCACAGGTCCGCTGAACGATGTCATCAGCAATATTCGAAAGGCCTTCAGCGACGCTATTCGGGAGCGCCGGATACTCGCGTTCGAGAAAATTGACCATCTGCTGAGCGAGAAGAGGGGCGTCGAACGCGACAATCGCGTCATTATCGCCGAGCTGATATCCTGCATGAAAGGCTTTCCATTTCCCTTTATCTATCTCCTTGCCGACGAGGCCGCCGAAATATCGCCGGATCTGCGCGACGAGTTTATGATCGGCGTGCAGTTTAATTTTTTGAACAGAAAGCAAAACAGGGAAGCGTTCCAGTTATTCTTTCTGCATGATCCCCCGGCTGAGCTTTCCTCGATTGGTGCGCTCACGTCTCAGGATTACCGGCACGCCAAGCAGTCTCTTTTCGCCATTGGCGATGAGAGCAACGATGCGGCAATCATAGACCATCTGCGTGCAATATCACAGAAGAAAACCAGCTCCCTCATCCAGATTGAAGGAAACCGGCAGTTTGATCCCGATCTTGTCAATTGCGATGCCAATATTGTTGCCCTTACCGAGAAGCTGAAACATCAAGACGGAAATTCACAGTTTTCGATGTTGCTGTATGGACCGCCGGGAACAGGCAAAAGCGAGTACCTGCGCTATCTGGCGGAGCAATTGGGCATGGAGATCATCGTCAAGCGGGCGTCGGATATCCTGAGCAAATGGATTGGCGAGGCGCCAAAGGCCATAGCGCAGACCTTCAGGGAAGCCGCGCTGCGCAAGTCCTTCCTGGTTTTCGATGAGGCCGACAGCCTGCTTGCCCAACGCGACGGAGAAACCAGTCCGTGGCACCGTCAGCAGGTCAATGAAATGCTGACCTGGATGGAAACGCACAAATATCCCTTTGCCTGCACGACGAATCTGGTGGACAACATAGACCGGGCGGCGTTGCGGCGCTTTGTGTTCAAAATGCAGTTCGATTACCTGTCGAAGGAGCAGGCGAGAAAGGCGTTCACGTTGTTTTTCGGCGACGAGGCGCCCGAGGAATTGGGGGTGGTCGGCGGCTTGACCCCCGGTGATTTCTCTGTGGCAAGAAAAAAAGCAAAAATCTTCGGCGAGCTGTCGGACAAGAAGCGGCTTGTTGAATTACTGGCCGAGGAAGCCAAGAAGAAATCCCGCTCCGCCATCAGTTACATCAAAAAGGACAGCGTATCCTTTAATCCCAAGCTTGTTAATCCCGATCCCGATCTTGCCGCCATCGAGAGCCGCTTGGTGCTCCCTGATGCCCGAAAGAATTTCTCGTTTTTGCTTTATGGTCCGCCCGGCACCGGCAAAAGCAATTATTTGCGGCATCTTGCTGGCAAGATGGACATCGAATTCATCGAGAAGCGGGCTTCGGATATTTTGGGCAGATGGCTTGGCGAGAGCGAGAAGGCCATCGCCGCGGCCTTCACCGAGGCGGAGGACCGCAAGGCGTTTCTGGTCTTTGACGAAGCGGACAGCCTGTTGGCTTCCCGGCGGTATGCGCAGCAAAGCTGGCAGATCAGCCAGGTCAACGAGATGCTTTCCTGGATGGAAAGGCATCCTTATCCCTTTGCCTGCACCACGAACCTGGCCGATCGGATGGATGAGGCGGCGATGCGGCGTTTTACCTTCAAGGTGAAGCTCGATTTCCTCAAGCAGGAACAGATTGCGGAAGCGTTCCGCGAATTTTTCAATATGGACGTTCCCGATGATGTGCGGGACGTGAAAATGCTGACACCCGCTATATTCGCGAGCGTCAAGAAGAAGACGGAGAATCTTTGGGACGACGGGCGACAAAGACAAGATCGCCAAGCTGATGAAGGACGAGATCAAGATTTTCGGCTACCGCGAGCCGGAGAAGATCGCTGATACCGTCCTGGAAATTCCAGCGCTCGGCCTGTCAACCAGGCCATTATCGGAGGGAACATCCGCGCTCCAGGCAGCCGTTGTCACAATAAAGTCGAATAGCGGCCATGGCAGCGGTTATTTCGTCGCCAGCGACGGGTATCTGCTGACCAACCAGCACGTGGTGAAAGACAATAAGTTCGTAACCGTGAAGCTGACGACCGGTCGTCATCTTCCCGGCGAAGTGCTGCGGTCAAATGCGGAAAGAGATATCGCTTTGGTCAAGGTAAATGAGTCAAACATGACGGCGTTGCCGTTGTTGCTTAGCTCCGCCGAGATAGGTTCTGAGGTGTATGCAGTAGGGACGCCGATAGAGGAAAGATATTCGACGACCATCACCAAGGGCATCATCAGCGCGTACCGAACGGAAAACGGTCTGACCTTCATCCAAAGCGACGTCTCGGTGCAGCCGGGCAACAGCGGCGGACCGATCGTGGACCGGTTCGGCAATGTTGTCGCCACGTGCGTTCAAGCGCGGTTAGACACTTCGTCAGGTCAGAGAATCGGCGGTGTGAATTACTTTATTCCAATTGCTGATGCGCTGAAGTTTCTCGCAATTGAATTGATCGAAAAAAACTTGCCGCATTCATGAGCCATGGCCGGTTGCGGCCCATGGCATGAGCAGCCGCTCCGCCAGCGCCACCGCCGCAAACAGGAGAATGCCGAGGAGGCTGAGCCAGACCAGGGCCGCCCAGGCCAGCGCGCTGTCGAGTTGCGAGTTGGCGGTGAGCAGCAGGTTGCCGAGCCCGCTGACGGAGCCAACGAATTCCCCAATGACGGCCCCGATCACGGCGAGTGTGACTGCGACCTTGGCGCCGGAAAAAACAAACGGCAGCGCCGCGGGAAACTGCACCTTGGCGAACACCTGATACGGCGAAGCGCGCAATGCGCGTGCAAGCTCGAGCAGTCCCGGCGGGGTCAACTGCAAGCCCGTCGCGGTATCGACCACCATCGGAAAGAACGCGACGAGAATTTTGCCGCGGCCGAAACCAGCCTGCCTTCCGCGGCGGGACAGAACTTAGGTGGAGGCACCATCGGATTCCCGTATGCCAGTTTCCTTTTAGGACTGGTGGATTCGTTGAGTGTCTCACAACCGTCAACCCCTCGCGTCGGAAAGAACGCGCTGGGCATCTATGCGCAGGATACGTGGAAGGTCACCAGAACTCTTACGGTAGACTACGGTCTGCGATACGACTATCAGACGTATTTGAAGGAGCAATACGGACGGTTGCCAAGTTTCTCGGCGACCGCGCCAAACCCCTTGTTCGGGAATATCCCCGGAGCGCCGGTATTCGAAGGCGACGGTGCAGATCATTGCAATTGTAACTTTGCGAAAAACTATCCTTGGGCGTTCGCACCGCGCCTTGGCGTCGCCTATCAGATCACCCCGAGAACGGTTTTGCGCGGCGGTTTCGGCTTGGTATACGGCCAGACCGTCGACGGCGGCGTGAGTAACGCATTTGGGCTCGCCACTTCGAACGTGGGGTTGGGTGCGGGTTCTGCAGGCGTGGATGTGCCGGTGACGACATTTTCGGCCGGAAGTCCCCTGAATCCCGTATGGCCCAACTATAGTCCTGCACAGTTTCCTGCGGGGTCGTCACTGACGATGATCGATCCAAGTTCGGGTCGGCCGCCGCGGCAGGCCATGTGGAGTTTTGGGCTGCAGCGTGAAATTACGCCGAACCTGGCAATTGAAGCGGCCTACGCTGGAAATCACGGCGTCTGGTGGCAAGGTGACTCGCTGACCAATATCAATGGTCTCACCGTCGATCGTCTGAAATCGTTCGGACTCGATATTAACAATGCTGCCGATCGTACGCTGTTGACGTCGGCGGTCAATTCCGCTACGGCGGCTGCGCGCGGCTTCAACAAGCTGCCGTTTCCGGGTTTCGTCGCCACGCAGACTGTTGCTCAGGCGCTGCGCCCGTTTCCGCAGTATGGAGCCATCAACACGTTATGGGCGCCGCTGGGCAGCACGTGGTTCAACTCGCTGCAGACCAAGGTGACGAAACGCATGTCGCATGGACTGAATTTCACAAATGTGTTCACCTGGTCGAAGCAATTGACGCTGGGTGCCGAAAACGATTCGCCTGCGCCGGGTGTTACGCCTGGTGCGGCCGTGACCGACCCAAGCCGCCGCAACCTGAACAAGGAACTGTCCAGTTTCGACCGGCCGTATGTTGAAACGTTTGCGGTTGCCTACACCACTCCGCGTTTGCCGGTACAGAGGCTCGTATCCGCCATCTTCGGAAGCTGGGAGGTCGGCACGGTGGCGACGTACTCTTCGGGGGCGCCCATCCGGGTGCCCCTGGCGCAGAACAGGTTGTCAACGATGTTGTTGGGCTCGACGGCGAATTCGACGCGCGTTCCCGGTGTGCCGCTGTTTACTCAGGATCTCAATTGCCATTGCTTCGATCCGGGAAAGACGTTCGTATTTAATAGCAATGCATGGACGGATCCGCCGGCCGGACAGTTCGGAACTGCAGCTTCGTATTACTCCGACTACCGGCAACAGCGGCATCCGGTGGAAAATGCGTCCCTGACGCGGTTTTTCCAGATAAAGGAAGGCGTGCGGCTGCAGCTTCGCGCCGAATTTACCAACGTCTTTAACCGGACACAGGTTCCGGTTCCGACGGGGACTAACGCTCTTGCGACCCCGGTAGTCCAACCCAACGGTTATACCGTCTCCGGATTCGGACGAATCAATACCCTTGCGCCAGGTTCCGGGCAGCGGACAGGAACTCTGCTGGTGCGGATCCAGTTCTAGTATGGCTTCGTGGAGCAGTGATTGAACTTCTGCGATGGCGACAATATTGATCCCTTGGACAGATTTGGTGCTGTCACTATCCGTTTAGCTTTAACGTGTGTTCTGCAGGGCGGTCTTGTGACCGCCCCTGCAGATTTTGATGGTGGTAGACTCGCTTCGCAATGAATTCGCACTATTCGCTTGCCAGCCGCAGCGCAGTCATCACGGCATGGCTCGCCGCTCTCGTCTGCTGTGGAGTCGCGGTTTTGGCCTGGTTCGGCTACCGTGCAGCCAATGAATGGCGACGGAATTCCGAGAAGCTGATCGCGAGCCGTGAAATCGAGATAGGCAGGACCTTCCGGATCAATCTTGGTCCCGATATGCGCGCGGTTGAAGCTGCGATGCTGAGCAGTCCCGATTGGGAAGCGGTACCGCTGAAAACCCCCGAAGAGATTGCCGAACGACTTGGCCGCACCTTCTCGCGCTACTCCTATCCTGAAGTATTTTTCCTTTGGCATGTAAAGTCGCCGATGTTGTTTTTCGCGCGCCGGGACCGAATGTCTCCCTGGCTGTCCTCAACTGAAAACACCGCAAATGTCTCCGTTTTGGTAACGCAAGGCCCCGCCGCGGAAGCCGAGTTGACAGAGCGTCTGTTGACCGATCTGAAGAACGGATCTGAATATTCGATTTTCGAATCTCGAGTTCACGACGTTCGTTATCAGGTCGTGGCGCGTAAGCTCCGGCGATCTCCGCGCGAAATCTCCGACGGTGTGTTTGGTTTCATGGTGAATTTAGATTGGGCGAAAACGAATTACCTGGCGACGACGGCCGAGCAAATCGTGAAAGACTCCGAGGGTACCGAGTACACCATTGTCGATGACGAAGGGAAAACGATTGCGGGCCACCCGCTGATACCTGCTGAACGGCATCCCAGGGTTTCTCAATTACCTGTATTCTTTTTCAACCAGGCTCTTGTCGCGGAGCAACCGCCGGCCGATCTGGCTAGATGGGCGTGGTCGTTTCAGGTTAGTTCCAGTCGCGATCCCACGCTGACGATTGCCGCGAGTGGCGCTCAACGCACCATGATCGTCGTTGCGGCAGCGGTACTGGCCCTCGGTATCGGGCTATGGTTCACCGTGCACGGTACCCGTGCAGCGGCGGAACTCACCACGATGCGTTCTGATTTTGTGTCCGCGGCCACGCATGGATTGAAGACGCCACTGGCTGTCATTCAGGGAATCGGTCAGACGATGGTCCGTGGCCGCGTCACTACGCCGGAGCAGCAGAACGAGTATGCGCAGCTCCTGATTCAGGAGACGTATCGTCTTAGACGCCTTATCGACAACTTGCTCGCGTACGCTCGTATCACTAAAGCCGCCGATGCCTACGAATTCGCTCCATTGAAACCCGTCGATCTTATTAACGAAACGATGCGCGGCTTTCAGAACCTCGCCAAAGAAGGTGGATTCACATTTCATGTCGAGGTTTCGGAGTCACTGCCAGAAGTGAATGGCGATCGCACCGCCATCGTTCTTGCTTTAGGCAACCTCATCGACAATGCAATGCGCTATTCCGGAGAGTCGCGCCTCATCAACATTGCGGTTCGCGCAGCAGGCCGTCAAGTTGAATTCGCGATTACCGATCAAGGCAAGGGTATTCCCGACGAGGACCTGCGGCGTGTGCAGCAGTGGTTTGCGCGTGGCCGCTCGGCGAATGGAGATGGGAGTGGCCTGGGTCTCGCAATCGCGAGCCGAATTGCGCAAGATCACGGCGGAAGATTTCATCTGGACAGCACACCCGAGGTCGGCACCATCGCCACGTTGGCGATTCCGTGCTTTGCATGAAGTATGAACAGACGCATTCTGGTTGTTGAGGACGACCCTGGGCTGGCAAGAGTTCTTTGCGACAATCTTAAAGTTGACGGCTTTACGGTGAAGTGGGCGGCGACGGCCCACGAGGCCCTCAAATTGTGTCAATCGTTTACGCCCGATCTTGTATTGCTCGATGTCATGCTGCCTGAGCGAAATGGGTTCGAGTTGTGCGGGGTGCTTCGTCAAGGCGGAAGGCGTCCCGTCATTTTTCTCACGGCTCGCGGCGATCGTGCGGACAAACTCCGAGGGTTGACTTTGGGCGCAGATGATTACATCACCAAGCCCTTTGACATGGAAGAGCTGGTCGCCCGCATCAACGCCGTCTTGCGACGCGCAGCGCGGCCAGTTTCTCGAATCCGGCTTGGAGATATCACGATTGATCTACAGGCATACCAGGCAACTCAAAACGGGCACGAACTGCATCTGACCCACCGCGAATACGAAATTCTTGCTTACCTCGCCGAGCGGCATGATCGGGTCGTCCACCGGGATCAACTTCTGCAGGAAGTGTGGGGCATTATTGACTCCGACGCCTTGACTCGCTCAGTCGATTTTGCGATAGCAAGGCTGCGCAAGAAAATCGAACCGGATCCCGCCAACCCAAGATTCATCCGCACCGTTCATGGCGATGGATATTCTTTGACCTCGGATCAGGATTGAAAGCGCACTACCGCGGGGGCAAACCTTCTGGGAAGATTCATTTAATTGTTTCGCCCCTGAATTCCTCAAAGTGGAAGCTAAGCCAGACGGTTGGTCCACTCCTCGGCTTCGCTGGCCGTCCATATGAGGATGAGTTCCTCGATGGCGACAGCAATGGAAACCTTTTCGCGAATCAGAATAACGCCGGAGCTATTTGCCGAGGCGACGTACTGTGTAAAGTGGGCTGGCATCGTACGTCGGTCCTGACTGACAAGTATTCGTCTGTCCTCGGCGGACAATCGCAAGACCTCGGAATCTTTCAGAGCGGAAAATCCGGCGCTCGCCGCTGTCCTGATGTCAATGTCCCTCGATCTTCGTTTGATTCCCCGAATGATGCGGCCATCAAGATCGGCATCAGCCTGGAATCTGATTCTCATGCCGGGCTCGCCGGAGCTTCGCGATCAAATCCGAGTTTACCTCTCGGGACTGTGCGTGTTGGGATTCAGCTGTGCGCTCGCCTTCTGCAAGGTAGGCGTCAATCTCGTTCTCGTTGGCCAGATAGAATGCAAGCGCCCCATGGACCGCTTCCAGAGTCAATGCGGGATAGCTTTCGACCATGCTTTCTGCAGACATCCCCTCTCGGAAGAGGTAAACGAGCGAGTCCAGAGAAACGCGTGTTTCTCCGACGTAGTAAACGCCTTCAGTCTTTTGCACATATTCTTTAGACATCGCTCACCTCAGACCCATGCGTTTTCAATCATTTCAGTCTGTTTGTGGATGTATTTTGTCGTTGTTTCCCAAAGTTTTGGGCCCATTTTGGGCCCATCTTCGATGGCTTTGTAGCAAAGCGCTATGATCTGGGCCTGCATCAAGGCTTGGGTTCGAAATAGGCCGAACACAAAAAACGGAGCATCATTAATATAAGGTTGGGCATGGCCGGAGAAGGCTAATGAAACTCGAGGGCGAAGGGTGAGGGCGCAGCGTTGCGACGATCTGCGCCTGACGGGATCGGCCGGGGCGAACCGCGTTATGGAAGCGGAGTTGAAGCGCCTCGTGATGCGGTCGCCGTTCCAGGTGCGCGTCGAGAAGCCGAAGCGCGAGGGAGAGGCGACGCTGCTCTATCCCTTCGATGCGCGGGTCGCGTGGGTGGCCGCGTGCTATCACCGCACGTCGTCGCGCATTTCATGGGACCTCTGCTCGAGCGATGCCGTGCGCCTGGAACCGCTCTTTGCTGACCTTCTGCCTGCGCTCTCGCCGGACGACAGGCTCCCCGAAGGCGAGCGTCTTCGCTTCTCGGTGGAGGTCGGTCCTTCTCAAGACTTCGAAGCTTCGCCGCTCCAGCTCCGCGGCGTCGCCAAGAACGCGATCGTTGAGGCGCTTGCGTCGCGAGGCGTCACAGCCGAACTCGATGCTGAATCCCCGGAGATCGTGTTCGTCGTGCGCCGCGCGGGAGCCTCTGATGAAGAGCGCCGCACGGTCGTGGGCATCGACATCGGTTTGGGAGCACGGCATCGCCGTGGCGCGCGCGTGGTCATGGGACCTGCGCCATTGCGCGAGACGATGGCAGCGCAGTTGATCATGCTCTCGCGCTGGGACGCACGGACGGAGCCGCTTGTCGATCCGATGGCGGGCGGAGGCACGATTCCGATCGAGGCGGCTGGCCTCGCCGTGGGTGCGGCAATTCGGAAACCGACGGATCTCCCGCTGGGCCATCTCACCGCGTTCGAGGATTTGCCAATCCAGACGCCCGACCTTTTCCCCGGCACCGTGCCGCGCATCCTCGCGCTCGACGTGGATCCCGCGCGAATTCCCGACATGGTGGGGAACCTTCGGGCCGCCGGGCTCACAGGTCCGTCGCACGAGAAATCGATCGTCATTGCGCAGGAGGACGTGCGCGCGCTGGATCTCGATTACGTCGAGCGCATGCTGCCCGGCGCCAGCGACATGAAGCCGGGCGTCTTCTGCTTCAACCCGCCGTATGGCGTGCGCATGGGTGCGGAGGAAGGCGAGGACAAGCTGCTCGCTCTCTATTCTGACCTGGGCCGCGCTTTAGCGCGCTTCAAGGACTGGCGCGCAGCTTGCTTCGTCGCGAATCCGCGCTTCGTCGACGCCTTCGGTCACGCTCCGGTCATGACGAAACCTGGGAGCAACGGAGACCTCCGCGGCGCTTTCCTCGTGTTCGAGTTGTGATGAGCTGCGCTATGTCGCAATAACAAAAGACGAGCTCCTCCGCGCCCAAGGCTGAAATCGCGAGCTGCGAATCCTGCAACCCGCCGACCCGGCGTTCACATCCGAGATGCGCTGTGACAGGGCTGGTAGGGTCGAGCGCGAGACTAGTCCCTTTGGCGACATTTCACAAGAAAACGGTAGAAGCCCGAGCTTTTCACGGCCCGGGCTGAGGTTTTGTTAGGTGGGAACGCCGTTAATCCGCGGCAGGAATATAGTTACTTTTTCCGGATGGTTGCTGAAGAGACATGTTTGTTTGTCCATGCATCCTCCCGCATCCACGACCTGAATTCTGTGCAAAGTTGCACAACAACCTGATGCCCGTTTGCGTGTAATTGCCACCAGAGAGATGTCCTATTCCAAAAACTCGAAATCCATTCGCGATGAAATCGCCCGCCTCGACGATCCGGGCTCTCCAGAGCGCTGCTGCTGCATTCATGTGACATGCAGCAAAGAGAGCAGCCATGAACGCGGCCATTGCAAAGACAATCCCACCGGGGTAACCCTCCGGAAAGGTCGAGTCGAATGGTTTTGTTTGACATGTCGGGAATATCAATACGGCGGACCCAAAGCAAACCATGGGCCCGGAACTTCCTAAGCACCCTTGTCGATAATTTTAGGAACTCGACAAACCGTGCCCGCCACTGATTAGCCCAGGCCTGAGCAATATCGCACAACTACATTGGAGGGATCGGAATACAGTGAACAACAGTGCACGTCACATTTCACCGTGAGCGAACCCGTGGAAGGAGCATCAATGATCAAGAATAAAGTTTCCCTCGGTCCGCACCGCATGACCTTACTTCGAATCGAGTTGGGGCCACGAGCGAAGGATGACAAATTCCACGTCGAATACACGTTTAAGATCGGCCCCAACAGCGATGGGATCAATCCCCTCACTGAGGTTGTTCGCTTTACGATTGGAACCTTCTCGACAACCATTCCGATAGGTTCCTTCAAGTCAAACGGGAACTTTCAGGGCCGCGTCGATGGAGTCGCATTGAACGTGACTGTCGTCCCATTGTTCGGAGGGCTTTACTCATTCACGGCTGAAGGAGAAGGAGCGAATCTGACTGGAACGACATATCCAGTCCCAGTTCAGCTTACTGTCGGCAACGATCAGGGATCGGCGACCTTCACCAGGCCGTCCGATTCTCAACCGCATGATCAGCTAGCCGTGGCCTGTGGTTAAATAGGTTATCTCGAAGGCGCGGCGCACTGGAAATTCACCGCGTCGTTTGGATCGCCAGCTCCTTTGAACTGTGCAACTTCGGGATAAGCGCAGATCGGACGCGTCATTTTCCTGTTGGAATCGCCGCCCACCGTTCCCGTGCCGATCAACTGTGCTGGAGCGACGCCTTTTTCAACCCAGTTTTCCAAGGAGGAGAATGCATCGAAACTGTTCGGGCCCGCGCCGCCACCGCAGTGGCCCATGCCGGGAACCATGAACAAGCGATAAAAATCGTCAATCGGGCGGCCGGCCGCGCTCGGGCGATCCGGATACCGGGCGAAAACGTGCGGACGCTGTCGTAGTAGTCGATGGAGCTGACGGCGGGAATCGCGGCATCGCCCCAGCCGTGATACTGAATCAGCTTTGCCGCCTCCGCCCGAAACGACCGCAGGTCCGGACTGGTGGCGTTCAGGATCGGGCCCGCCTTCGCGTCGCCGATGCGCACGTCGCGATCGAAGTCGAACGTGTGGAAGTCCCACTTCGGATCTTCGAACACGGCCGCGCCGTAATAGCTGTTGCCGAAACCCGAATTGAATCGCCGCCGCGGGCGCCGCGGCGTGATCCACGCCGACCAACTGCCGGGCACGCCTTCGGTGCCTGGCGGCTGTCCGGGAAAGATCTGCTCGCCTGTCCGGGGATTTTTCGGCCGCGCGTAGATCTTCTTGCACGGCCGTCCACCTGCGGAGCGGTCAGGCACTCGGCGGTCCGTCTGCGCCTTTGCACACCAGCACTGACGGATCGAACCGGCAGGCCCGCGGATCTTCGATCAGGCCATCCTTCACGCCGTCGACGCTGTCGCACGCGGCCAGCACCGCGCGCTGGATGGCCGGCAGCTTCGCCGGCGGAATCGCACTCCCCGGTGTCATCAACAGCGCATGCTCGTTCCACACGAAGCCCGTGAACAGGTGCGACCAGTTGCTGGCGGGCGCACCAGCGAGGATGCCGACGAAGTCGTCAGGATAGCGCTGCGCTTCCATCAACGCCTCGCGTCCGCCGTCGGAACAGCCCGTCGAAGTAGCTGCGCTCGGCATCGCGGCCATAGAACGCGCGGACGATGGCCTTCGACTGCACGCTCGTCTCGTGCACGGCCCGAGAGCCGAAGTCGATCAGCTTCTCGGGATGGCCGATGGCCCATGCCGCGCCCAGCGGCGCCCTCGTGTCCGTCGTCGGTCGCGGCCACCGCGTAGCCTCGACGCAGCGGGTCGATCAGACCCGCCATGTTGATCGCTCCCGCCCATCCGCCGTTGCCCTGCTGACGGTACTTGCCATTCCAGGCCGTTAGCCGTCGGAAGCCAGAGCGCGAACTTGATTTCAGAATCGCTGCGTCGGGCCGAATGACGCCCTTGCACCTCGCAGTGTGCGGGCACGGTCGCCGGCCGTGGCGGCTGCGCCCGGGTCCGGCCGGCCCGGCAAACGGGCCTTCGGCGACAAGCGTCGCGCTGACGTCACGGTCGTATTCGCGAGCTTGACGCCGGCTCAGGCTGTCGCACGACTGCTGCGCGTGCGCAGCCGCGCACGATGCCAAGCACGACGACTGTCAGCAGCAGCGTTCGTTCGACATCGCCATCTCTCCTCGCATTGTATCTCCTCGTGACGCCGCTCAGCCCGAGTTCCTCGACGGACATCTCCCGCATCCTGAACTTCTGGATTTTTCCGGTGACCGTCATCGGGAAGTCGTCACGAAGCGGATGTAGCGGGAATCTTGTATGCTCGAGATCTGACCCTCGGCAGAACGCCCGCACCTCGTCGACGGTGACCGTCTGCCCGTCGTCGCACGGCGATCCACGCACACACCTGCTCGCCGTAATGGCTGTCGGGCACGCCGATGACGTATGCCTGACTGATCTTCGGGTGCGTGTGAAGGAACTCTTCGATCTCGCGCGGATAGATGTTCTCGCCGCCGCGGATGATCATGTCGTCAATGCCGGCCGGAGATGTTGACGTATCCGTCCTCGCGCATCATCGCGAGGTCGCCCGTGTGCATCCAGCGCGCGGCGTCGATGGCACGCGCCGTCGCGCGTCGGATCGTTCCAGTATCCGAGCATCACGACATAGCCGCGCGTGCACAGCTCGCCGCGTGTCCCTCGCGGCAGCGTCTCGCCGGTCTGCGGATCGACGATCTTGCACTCGACGTGCGGATGGACGCGCCCAACGGTCGACACGCGCACGTCAATCGGGTCGTCCATCGCGGATTGAAGCGACACCGGCGAGGTCTCCGTCATGCCGTAGCAGATCGTGACATCGCGCACGTGCATGCGATCGATCACGCGTCGCATGACATCGACCGGACACGGGGCGCCTGCCATGATGCCGGTCCGCAGCGAGTCGAGACAGAAGCTGTCGAACGCCGGATGATTCAGCAGGGCGATGAACATCGTCGGCACGCCGTAGATCGACGTGCAGTGATCGCTCGCAATCGCGCCGAGCGTCGGCTCTGGATCGAACGACTCGCCCGGAAGGACGACGGCCGCTCCGTGCGTGACGCCGCCAGATTGCCGAGGACGCAGCCGAAGCAGTGATAGAACGGCACGGGCAGGCAGATACGATCATCGCTGTAGCGAAGCGCCTCGCCGACGAAGAAGCCGTTGTTCAGAATGTTGTGGTGGGAGAGCGTGGCGCCTTTTGGAGAGCCGGTCGTGCCCGACGTGTACTGGATGTTCACCGGATCGTCGAACTGCAGCGACGCCTCGCGTTCGCGCAACTCCGGATCGGACACTGTCTTGCCGTTTTCGAGCAGATCGTCCCCGTTAAATGCGGAACCCAGCTGCTCTCTGCCGAGATAGACCGTTTGCTTCAAAGTCGGCAGCTTGGGTGCCAACTCGTCGATCATCGCGACATAATTGGAGTCCCGAAACCCGCGCGCCGCAAGAATGACGGAAACTCCAGAATGCGTCAAAGCGTGCTTCAGTTCTCGGAGCCGGTAAGCCGGATTGATGTTGACCATGATCGCGCCGTTAGTCTAAAGGCACCCCTCTACGAACTGAACCGCAGGCATTTGCCCAGCCATCAAGGTTACTACGCGAGACCCATCAGTGAGGAAATTCAACTGCCTTAAACTGTCAGGGAAAATTATCAAATTGTGCCAGACGGGATTGTGCCTGTTTTGTCGAACTTCAACCCCTTGGTACATGCTGAGGATCTCTGCTTCTGATTCGTTTACGTGAGCGCCTGAAACCGTTGTGATGAGTTCGTTTGAAACCTCCACACGGGCAATGTGTTCATTGAGCACCATGAAGGACAGTCCCTTCGGTCCATGCTCTGGCCAAACGTGGTAGCAACGGGGAGACTCAACCGCTTGGTCGTTGCTCTTGCGAACGAGATCCTGACCACTAGCAACGGATGCTTCGCTAACCGTCATTCCGATCAAAACCGGCCCGATGCCATCGGGTGAGACGCGCGAGGCATCGGAAAGACCGCTGGTATCTGCTGGCGGCAGGGGTTGTGTCGACCTCCCTTGTTCAGGATCGGAGTCGGTTTTGTTCGCGGCGCTGGGCGTATCCGTGTGCGGCAAACGGTCGAATGCAGCCGCGAAAAACAGTATTGCAAGGACAATGACAGCCCCAACAACCAACGACACCACAAGGAATGCCGTCTTTCTGGGGTCACCTGAAACCCCGACCGAGGATGATCCTGACGGTGGCGTCTGCGAAGCCGTTGTTCTTGATGACGATGCACCTGTCGGTCTCGTCGATGAAGACGGTGGTGGCTTTGAGGGTGGCGGTGGAGCGTAACTGGACGGAGAGGGTTGGGGAGGTGAAAAGCGGCTGTTAGACTGTCCACGGAGTGCCCTCAATTGCTCATCGTATAGGCTCCGCTTTCGCTGGATCGCCCAATGTTGCCCAAGCTTCTTGAATCTCCCTGAACTTCTCTTCTGCAAGCTTCTTTACTTCGGTAAGGTGGTCTGGAATCCCGACCAATCGGTCCGGATGAAACTCTTTGACCAACTTTCGGTATGCGGCGTGAACTTCCTCAGCAGTTGCTGACTCCGGAACATCGAGAACCTCGTAATAAGTCCTAAAATCTTCCATATCCGAAGACGTTTAAAGCTATTTCGTTCCTGTTGCGCTAGGCAGCATTTTCGCAGCGTGAGTGATGCCGCTCTTTAATTCTGTTCGAGAAACCTTAAATGCAAGATCGGTTCTTGATGCAATCTGAGCAAGAAACGGTTGATCTGCGTCATCGGTACCGATTGCTATGATGTCGATGCCAGCCTTCTTGGCCTGCCGTGCAGCCCTGAGCGTCAAATTGGGATCATCTGGCACCCCGTCCGTCACAATGACGATTGCACGAATACCTGAACACTCTTCCAGATGCGCTGTCGCTTGCTTGATCCCGTCAGTCATGTTTGTCGTGCCATTTGCCTCCAATCTTTCGATCGTGGATGCCAGTATGGTGAGGTTCTGCTCCGGCTTGCACAGAATCTTCGATTTGGTTGCAAAACTGATAAGCCCGACCGCATAGTGTTTTTTCAGCGCATCCTCAGCGAACGCCAAGGCTCCTTCTTTTGCTTGTGCGATTTTGCCAGATGCCATACTCGACGAACAGTCGATGAGAAGAAATGCTCGGGCCGATACCGGCATAGTTACCGGCTCAGTCTTCCCACTCGGTAGTTTCAAGACAAGTTTGCCGTCTGCATTGAGTCCCAGAAGCTTTTTCGCCATCGAGATTACTCCAAATCCTGTTAAAGCATTCGTTCGCCTTTAACGGCTGCCTACGTCTTGCGAATCGTAGCAATGTAACTGTAGTTGCTGGTTCCAGAGCGACCGCATTCCGGGCTCCTCGAATCGATTTCAGTAAGGCAGATTATCGCTTACGGTTGATAACATTCCAAAACGCGAAGGTGTTTTCTGTTTCAACGGACGGTTTTCAGCAACACTATGTCTCGATGAAATTCCAAAAAATGCTTCTGACCTGTTGTGAATGGGCCGACGTTGACTTTTCCGTCAGAAAGCGTCTCGTCCCATTCGAAGAAAGACTCTCGGCGATAACGGACCGTCTTGGTTCGAATACGCCAGAGCGTGATAACCCGGACGGACTTCTTACACCGCCGCCTTATATGACCGACCCGGAGTTGCGAAAGATTGCGATTGAACTGGCTGAATTAGCACTACAGCGATGACCGTTGCACGCCTTGCATTCCCCCATCACCCGCACGTATTTCTCAAAATCACTCCCCACCTTATGCCGCACCTTCGTCGGCGGGATTACAATCCACAATGCAAAATCCCTACTGGCATGACAAATTCAAACCGCATCTGGTAGATCGCGATGAAATCCATCAACTTTGCTTCGAGTTGTTCAGCATCATCCGAGCCAGCTCCACGCAACAGGGCGCGGGCATCGAATATGTCGACCCGGACGAAGCACCCGATTTCACCTCACTCGATCAACTATTCTTCAGGATGGCCGAGGCGCAGCTCTCGAAGCGGCTGCTCAGCCTCGCGCTTTTGGTAAGGACGTTCGACGACACGATGAGAGGGACGGACGATCCGACGCCTTATGAAACTCACCGCGTTCGCATAGACAGAGAGCAAGGTCCATTCGGCCATGTCTTTGAGGGGAACCCGCACATCACTGAAACGATCCGGGAATGCAGCAACAAGATCATCCACGCAGAAGATGTTCGGCCGGTCTATGATTCTGACGACGACAGGAAAGACCCGAAAGCAACGTGGGGAATGACCGGCGTAATCGAACTGGAGGGAATGCAGGGGGCGAAAAAGTGGGCGATTGACATCTACCTTCCCGACTACTTGGAAGGCCTGTTGGAACTCATCCGGTTTGATGAACCTTGCGCATCTTCTTTTCCCTCCAATATGCGATAGAAACTTCAGAACTCCTGACATACCCCCCGAATGATTGGCAAATTCGAATCATTTGAGGACATGGTGCGGACCGAAACCTGTCCGCTTTTTCGGAAAGGAATCAACATAGATGTGGTCGTGGCTTCACTGGTCGTGGCTTTCAAGCGTTTAGTAGTGGCGGCGACGGGATACGGTCGCGCGGCGTGCGGGGCCACCTTCAAAATTCTGATGGAGAATTATTGGTCGGTGTATATCAGCAACCAAAACATGCGCCCCTCGACGCTGGATAGCTACAATTCGGTGCTCGGGAAGTGGATTGAACCATTTTTCAACGACATGCATTTGGAAGAGATTACGCCGCGTACGGTAACCGACTTCATGGCCAAGAAGCTGATCCCGGCGAATCTGGCATCGAAGACGCGCCGCAACATTTACAACCTGCTCTCAGAGGTTTTCGAAGTTGGCGTCGACAATCAACTGATGGTGGAAAATCCCGTCCGGCCGCGGGTGCATCGGTCGGCGGTAATTCAGGATGAGAAGCCGACGCTGCCGATCGAAAAGTTTTGGACATTGATTTGTGAGTTGCCAACGCGGCGGGACAAGGCGTTGGTTTGGACGATCGCGCTGACAGGATGTCGGGTGGGCGAGGCTCTTGGATTACGCCGACGTTCGATCGATTTCGAAAACCGGCTGATCCACTTCACTCACGTGGTCTATCGTAACCGGCTAATTTCAGGGCTAACGGAAACCCGAAAACGCCGGCGGCGCCGGCAACTGGCGGTCGGCTTGTGTGACCTGCTGGGGCGGGTGCTGGAAGACTTGATGGCGGAATCGGAGTTTCGCGGTCCGGACGATTTTCTGTTTCACCGTCCGGATGGGAGGCCGGTCGAGCCGAAAGTCTTTCGCGAGGATATCCTTTACCCCGCAATGGAAAGGGTCGGAATTCCGGTGGAAAGCCGGGCGACCGGCCTGCATCTGTTCCGTCACACCGCCGGATCGCTGTTGAATAAGAAGACGGCGGATCTGAAACGGGTGCAGGTGCAGTTAGGACATGCCGATATCGGGACGACCGCGGACGTCTACACGCATGTGGATTTGGAGACGGTGCATAAAAACGCTACGGATTTAGAATCGGTGTTTTTGGAAGCTTGTGGGGGTTTTGGGCCCATTTTGGGCCCAAAGAAAACTAACTAATTGCGGGGGAAGGATTTGAACCTCCGACCTTTGGGTTATGAGCCCAACGAGCTACCACTGCTCCACCCCGCGGTACGAACCTTCATTATATGCCGGAATGGAGGTCCGTCAACGGTACAAAAACTGCACCGACAATCAAGGAGGTAACTTATGTTCAGACGAGGCAACGACTCGGCGGTATTGAAGTGGAGTCTGATCGGAAAGTGGGATAGCCGCGGGTGTCGCTCTGATTCCATTAATTCCGGCGATGAAGCGGCGGGCGATGCGGGTGACCACGATTCTGACGAAAGATCACCGGTTGGTCAGTGGCATGATCGCGACGCTGGAAATGACGCCGCGGATGAATGGCAGGGTCCGCAAGATGTTGTTCGAGCAAATCCGGACGAACTTCATGATTCATGCGCAGGCGGAAGAAGAGGTGTTGTATCCGGCAATGCGGAATCTGATGTTCATCGGTGGCGCATCGAAGGTGGACGACTCATATCGTGAACACCAGCAGATGAAGGATCTCCTGAACGACCTCGAAACGATCGATCCGTGCAGCGATGCATTCGATATGAAGTTCGCCGAGTTCAAACACAAAATCGAGCATCACGTCGATGAGGAAGAGAACGAGATGTTTCCCGTGGTGAGAGACCGCATGTCGACGGATCGTCAGGAGCAGCTCGGACAGAGAATCCATGACCGCAAGATGTCGCTGAAGACGAAGATGGCGGCCTAAAACACCAAGGCGCAAAGACACAAGGCACGGTGTACAATTCTCGGCCATGGATCAAACAATGGCTGAGAAACTGGCAATCCGTGAAACTGTCGAGAACTGGGTATTGTGGCGTGACGCCGGCGATTGGGAACGTTTCAAAACGGTGTGGCATCCCGAAGGCTGGATGAACGCCACCTGCTTCGAGGGTCCCGCCGAAAAATTCATCGAGGTCAGCCGCGAAGGTTTCAACAAAGGCGTCAGCATTCTCCATTTCTATGGCGGCTTCAGTTGCGACCTCGCGGGTGACCGGGCTATCGCCCAGACCAAGATGACCATCAACCAGCGTGCCACAGTCGACGGCGTACTGGTCGATGTCGTCTGCACCGGCCGCATGTATGATTTCATCCAAAAGTATCAAGGTCGATGGGTTATCCGCCGCCGGCAGCCGATCTATGAAAAGGACCGCATGGATCCTGTCGATCCCTCGGCGACTCTCAAGCTGGATCCGGCGGTGCTCGCCAGCTTCCTGAAGGCTATCGCCATCTGGGATATCTGCAATCGAAGATCGGATTTCCCGTCCGGAAAGGACTGCCGGGTCTGAAGGGCGCTTCAGTCGAGAAGATTTACGCTGAAGGGAAGGCCTGGCTGGGCGGTTCGGAAAAGCCTGGGGATCCAAACTGGGAATAAAGCAGGAACACAAGAGGCGCAACAAGCACAAGATACTTTCTTGTGCTTCTTGCGCCTATTGTGCTCCTGCTTAGTTTTCCGGAGTGACGATGACGATCTCGCCGGGCTTCACCAGCTTCAGTTCTTCCCTGGCAAATTTTTCAATCGTAGCGGGATCGGCGCGCAGCGCCTGAATATCAGACGTCAGTTGTTTGTTGTCGGCAGTGAGCTTGGTGATATCCGATTCGAGTGCGGCGAGTTTCTTAGCCTGGGCTTGCACTTCGAGAGCGCCTTTGTCGTTGAAGACGGCGAGCAGCAGCATTGCGACCGTGAGCAGGCCGAAAACCGCGAGTGCGATTTTGACGATGACGCCTTGCATTAAGCTTCTGTGATCCACTGTCTACCGTATTCTAAAAGGGTATCCAGATCCTTTGTGGATGTGGACTCCGCATAAAATCGAACCACCGGTTCCGTACCCGAGGGCCGCATGAGAACCCAGCTGCCATCGCCGAATAAAAGCTTCAACCCATCGACGCGATTCTGTTCGACGACGCGTCTGCCGTGAAACTCCTTCACATCCGATGCGATCTTCTGCTTCACTCGGCTGCTGATCGCTGGATCGAGCTTCACATTCAGGCGCCGATTATACACTTCACCAACTCGAGAGAAAAGATCCTTTAACTGATTTTTCAAGGATTTGCCGCGGCTGGCGACCATTTCCGTGATAAGCAGGCACGCCAGGATCCCGTCCTTTTCGGGTACATGGCCGCGGATCGAAAGCCCGGCGCTCTCCTCGCCACCGAGGATAATGCGGCCTTCCTTGATGTATTCACCGATGTATTTGAAGCCGACGGGGGTCTCGAGCAACTCCCGATTGTGCAGTTTGGCGACGCGATCGATCAGGTGGGTGGTCGCCACGGTTCGTGCCACGCCGCCCTGCCAACCACGGCTCTCGACGAGGTAATCGACCAGCATTGCGATCAGTTCGTTCGGATAAATGAACTCGGCGCCTTCGTCCAGGATACCAAAGCGGTCCGCATCTCCGTCGGTTGCCAGACCGAGTTTCAGGCCATTCTTCTTCATCACCTGTTTCAATTCGCCCAGTTGTTCATCAGCCGGTTCGGGATGATGACCGCCAAAGTACACGTCACGCGTCGTGTGGAGCGCCATCGCCGGGATGTTCTGCTGCTTCAGAAAGTCGTCGAGATAGCCTGCGCCGGATCCGTGCAGCGCGTCGTAGGCGAGAGGTAGATTGGCGTCGCGGGATTCTTTTTGATATCGACCTTGGTCGCGAGATCCCGGAGATAAGCAGGGCCGATATCGATGCTTTCAATAAGCTGATCGTTGGGTTTTGCGGTGAATTCCCAGTTCGATTCCTGAAGTTTGACGATCTCGGTCTCAATTTCGGAGGTGACTTCCGGAAGGGCTGGAGCGCCGTCGGCCGTCGAGACTTTCAGCCCATTGTATTCGCCGGGATTGTGGCTCGCCGTAATATTGATGGCGCCGTCCGAGCTTCTGTTGCATGATCGTGAATGCGACGCCTGGCGTAGGAACGGCCTGTAAACACAGTTTGGCTCGAATGTTCTGCGATGACAGCACGCGCGCGACTTCGCGGCCTGAAATCTTCCGAGGCAAATCGAGTGTCATAGCCGACCAGTAGAGTCGGCGACGGATTGCGTCTCTTCACGCAACGGCCGATGGCCGCCGTTGCGAGACGAACATTGGCAAAGGTAAATTCATCCGCGATGATGGCGCGCCATCCGGATGTTCCGAACTTGATCTTTGTCATATTCAGAATGATCCCATAAGGGGAAGGAACACAAAAGACACATGTTTTGATCCCGGAAATATGCGTGGTTATAAACTGTAGTGGATGCCATTGTAAATCTGGTTTGGTGAACGGTGTGACCAAGTCAGGCGGGGTGCCTTCGCATAGCGAAGGCGGGGCGGTCTGTTCAAAGCCGCGTATCATCCTTTCAGATATTCGCGCAGCGCACCGATGTAACCGCGGTTAGCAAAGCAACGGTTCTAAGCCTTACCATTCAAATAATTTCCGACCAGTTGCTGAAGAGCAGCCGCCTACTCTAAAGTTGTACTGACGATCTGTCAAAGGCCAACCTCCAGAGGATGTAATCCATGACCGACAAGATGATTGTGTTCGTGACTTGCAAATCCCGGGAACAGGCGGAAGGAATCGCCCAAACCGTTGTGAGCGAAAAGCTGGCGGCATGCGTCAACGTGCTGCCCGGAATCCGTTCGTGTTACGTCTGGGAGAAGAAGCTGACCTGGTCCGAGGAAGTCTTGTTGTTGATCAAGACGACCCGGCCCCGGTTTGACCAACTGCAGGATCGGGTCAAGTCGCTCCACAGTTATGCCGTACCGGAAATAGTCGGTATGATGATCGACCACGCGTTTGACAGGTATGCCGACTGGATTGAATCGTCGGTCCTGGGTGGATGAGCCTCTCTCCTGACACTTTAGGCGCGGTCATAGACCTTCGTGTCCAGGACAGAATGGACAGGATGCCGCAAAGTGGCGACTGGATGCGATGTAAACCTGGTTTACCTGGAACACTGGTGGACCAGTCCCCGCCTAAGTTAGGCGGGGTGCCTTCGCGCAGCGAAGGCGGGGCGGTCTGTTCAAAGCAGCGTAGCGACCTTATGGATGTCCGCGCAGCGCTCCTTCTTAATCGGTGCGCTAGGCGGAAATTTACAAAGGAGCCGCTGCGCGGGATTTTGAACAGACCGCCCCAGCCCTCGCTTCGCGAAGGGCATCCCCGCCTAACTTAGGCGGGGAAAAAATGTGCTCCCACCGCTACATTGGTCCTTATCTTGGACAGCTCTGGTCATGGACCGCGCCTACAATGAAGAGTCTAAGCC
>CAWJCB010000020.1:0-10892 GCA_963841105.1 uncultured Alphaproteobacteria bacterium | reverse complement strand
CCAGATTGCGAAACATTGATTCCTGCGCGCGCACAATCTCCGGGTCAGACCAGTAGTAGCGGATGCGGTCGCTGAGACTGTATTGCAACTCGTAATCCAGAGCCGCGCCGCGCGAGCCGTAATATTTCTCCCAGTGCCGTGGGTCGGCCTTCATGCGCGCGATCGCCGCATCGCGAAAGCCCGACCCCCGGTCGGAGCCGATCCATTCGCGCTCGATGCAATCAAGCGCCCAAAGCGCCTCGCGCAGCGCAAACGTCAGGGCGGGGCCGACCTTGAGAATTGCGAAGTGATCTCTCACCAGGGCCGCCAGTGCGGCGGGCTTCTGATAGTCGGTAGAATGCGCCTCGAATATCAGGCGATCGTATTTCTCGATCATCCGGCTCAGCGCATGCGCCTGGCCCGGCACGTAGGCAACGGCCTTGCGATGATCGAATTCGATGCCGGGCTGGACGACGACCGCGATCACGCGCGACCAGGCGTCAGCCAGGCCGTTTTCAGCAAAAATCGTACTATGGCGGTCGATTGTCGCACCGGCAGCCTCGGGGGTCGTGACTGCAACCGTGTCCAAGTCTTCCGCGGCACCACCGGGCACAGGGACTTCGGTGCCGATGACATAGACAGGCGGGTCCCCTCCCGCGCGTGCATGGGCCTGTTCAGCCACCGCACAAAGGCGCGCCGCGCGACGGGCGATTGTCTCCTCGCAAAGTGGCGTCGCATCGTCCGCACACGCCATCGAGCAGTCGAGATGGAGCTTGCGAAAACCCGCGCGGACGTAGTCCTCGATCAGCACTTGCGCTCGTGTCAGCGCCTCCGCGGCGGGCAGCGCCTGCCAGGCATTAGGACCGAGGTGATCGCCGCCGAGCATGATGCGGTCTCGCCGCATGCCGACGCGATCGGCGATACAGTGAACAAAGTCCCGGAAGTCCGCCGGCGCCATGCCGGTATAGCCGCCGTCCTGGTTCACCTGGTTCGAGGTCGCTTCAATGAGCGCGAACGGTGCGCCCGAGCGCAGCGCGTGAAGAAACGTCGCCTCGATCACCAGGGGATGGGCGGAACATACGGAAACAATGCCGCACGGCTCGCCTGCCTTGTGCCGCCCGATCAGATCGAGAATGGGCTGCATTGGCGCAGCGCGCGTCAACGGATGACGTCATGGCCGGGCTTGTCCCGGCCATCCACGTCTAGCTCTTCCGCCACTCGTTCAAGACGTGGATGCCCGGCACCGCAGACAAGTTTACGCAGTCTGCGCAAGCTTGACTGCGTTGCCGGGCATGACGGCGACTCGGTTACAGCGGTCTCGTCAGGCGTCAAAGAAAGCAAAAGGGCAGCAAGCGATGCGAGCACCAGGGCAATGAGTTTCAGATGACCGGGAAGCGTGCCGAGCACGGCCAGCGAGATGACCGCCGTCATCAACGGCGCGCCGGCATTGGTGAGAGGCGAGACGATGATCGCCTGGCCGTAGCGAAACGCATAGACCAGGGTGAGCGCGCCAATGGCGTTGAGCAGCTGGATCGCCGCAGCCAGATAAGGGCCATCGGCACCCCAGTTCACCGGGCGGCCAAAGTCGGTCATCGCCCAGGCGGCAGGAGCAATCAGGAGCCCAGTCACCGTCATGTAGAAGAAAATGCTCTCCGCGCGCATGGTGTGGTTCGCGACCTTCATGAAGAATGCCTGCACGCCCCAGCATCCCATCACAATCAGCGAGAGCAAGAACCAATCCAGCCCCTTGCCCTCGATCAATCCCTGCGGAGAGAAATCAAAGAACGGAAGCGCGATGACCGCGAGCATGATCCCGGCCGCTCCGGTGATGTTCGTGCGTTCGCCAAGCAAAAGAAAAGACAGCGCAATGGTCACGACGGGAGAGAGCGAGATCACGGGAAAAACGAGATAGGCAGGGCCCGCTGAGAGTGCATAGAACAGCACAAGCTGACCACCGGCTCCGAGCAATCCTATTATCGCGCCCTTGACCACCGACCCCAAATCGCGATCGAGCTGCCAGTCGGCGCGCGCCAGCGCATAAATCGCCGGCAGAATCATTGTGAGGGACCACACGCAATAGACCAGCGTTTCGGGAAAACCGCGCTGCGCCGAAATGTCGGTGAACGCCCCCCACACGCCCCACAGCACAGTTGTCGCGAAGGCATAGAGCAGCCACGGCCGCGGTCCGGCTCCTGGCTGCGCCTCGGCATGCGACACGGTCATGTCGCCGCGAGCGGCGTGGCCTCAAGAAGGAGGAAACGCCGGAACGACAGCGACATCCAATTGTCGGTGGCCGAGGCGGTTCCGAGCGCCTTACCCGTCCAGTAGTCCGTGATCGCGTAGCGCCCCCGGTCAAATCCCCGCAGCTCCACCGGCCCGTCCCAGTGATCGGCGTAGAACGCGTAGTAGAGCCGCCCACCTTTCGTGATGACGTGCGCTTCGGGTTTGTCGAAGCCGATATCGTAGAGCTCGCCCAGATAGCGCCCTTGCGGAAGCCGCTTCTCGTTGTAAAGAGAAATCCATCGGCGCCATTGCCCTTCCTTTTGCGCGTTCAGGGTGAGCTTGTTGTTGCGCTCTTTGTTGTGCTTGCGGTCGCCTGGCAATGTGAACTTGGTGGAAACCACCGCGCCGACCCCGATGGTGGAGGCGAAGTCATTCGCATTGTCACTGAGCTCCACATGATCGCCCGCATAGGCTGCCGAGGCCCCCATCAGAGCCTTGATGGTCTTGCCCTTGTGGCGGACCTGCCACGACGAGAGCGGATCGGAGGCGACCGCCTGATTCATGTATGGCATGTTGTGATACGCGTACGACGTGCCGCAAGGACAAATCTCGATCACCGCTTCCGGGTTGATCGCAACCGTCTGCGCATAGATCGCTTTCCAGAGCTCCTGCAACGCCTCGAGTGACTCTTCGGGTCGCCCGTGCTTGTGTGCCGGGTTGTAACAGGGAGCGACGCCATTGAGATGCTGACCGTCGAGCTTGAGCCCGGCATAGCCCCATTCACCCATGACTTTGCGAACGAGTGCCCTGCTCCATTGCACCGTCGGCGCATAAGCGGGGCACAGGTACAGGCTGTCCCACCAGCTCACTTCCTGGGTTTTCCCGTCACGGTCCAGCAGGAGCATGTCTGCGTGATCGCGCAGAAGCTCGCTTCGGGGATGCGCCGCAAGCGGCGCGATCCACAGCTTGGGCTTCATCCCGGCGCCCTTGATTGCGTCAACCAGCGCGATCATGTCGGCATCGCCGCGAGGAAATTTTTTACGATCAAGACCCCAGTCGCCGACCGAGCTCTGCCAGCCATCATCAATCCCGGCCCAGCCTAGTCCAAGCTCGCTTGCCTTCGGCAGCGTGCGGACGACCTGCTCGCTTGTGAATGTCCGCTCGTACCCCCAGGCGCACCAGATCGGCGCGTAGGCCGCAGCCGGCACTCTCGCCTGAGCCATGCCCCGTTCGGCGAGGAACCTGCGGTACGCATCGAGCGTCGCAAAATAATCGCCACGATGCACCGCCACGAAGCTGTCGAAGGTCGAAAACCCCTCACCCGGTGCAAGCGCTAGCGTCTGATCGCATTCGACCGCGACCCGCGCGCCCGTCGGTGTCATTGTGAGCGGCAATGAAAGAAGCTTCGGCACCGTTTCCACATGCCCGACCGCGAGCCCATAGTCGCGCCGCCAGACATCGACGACCGGCGTGCCGCCGCCATAATCCGATGCATTCATGCCCATGAAGTTGCGCTGATCGAAACCCGGACGCACCGGCTGCACCCAGTCCCGCCGGTCCTCGTACGATGCGCCTGAAAAGGACCAATACTCGCCTCCTCCATCGGCGTTGGGCTTGAGCACATGGGCTCCATTCACCCATCCACGGATACTGATCGCGTCAGCACCCAAGTTGCGATACCCAACGCGTAGCAATGCGAAGCCGGGAAAGCGATCGTAAAGAACGAAACGGATCTCCTTCTCGATACCTTCATCAGAAACCCCGCGCAGCACATGCCGTGTGCCTGGCCCATGCGCGTCATCAACGGGTTCGCCGCGCTGCTCAACCAACGGGAAGCGATCGAGCTGGCTGCCGTCCGCGAGTTGGAGCGCCTCACTCGCCTCGAAATCCGTGAGCAGCTGGAAGGCGCTCCCTTCCACCGCGAGGACTCGACTGCGCAGCTCCGCATCGAGCTCCAGGCGTATCAGCTTGTCGGCTATTGGCGCTGGAGGCGAAGCCGCCAAGACGAGCCGCCCGGCCGGGACACTCAGTCCGGCGCCGGCGATTGATCCGGCCAGCAGCTTGAGGAGCGCGCGCCGGCCACCGCGTGGTGCATTCCCCTGGTGCATTGCTTCTGCGCCTGCGTGAGCACTCAATGAAGACTTGCGCAACATGCTCGCATATCGGCTCCGCAAAACACCATCCCTTCGGCCTCTTCTGTCGGGAGATGGAACTCTAGGTTCGTTTTGCAGAATTCCGCTAGATAGTTGCATGAATTAAAATTACAACTATAAGTTGTAGTCCGTTCTCGCCCTCCGGTATTCGTCATGCCGAAATAAAGGAAAACCCCGCCGGGGGGGACGGGGTTTTCGTAACGAACGACCGCGGGGGATCGAGGGGGGCTCGGAAGCGGCCGTCTGAACCTTAGTCGCGGACGGGCTGCGGGCGGTTCATCGCCAGGCAGCGAAAACTTGGGCCTCACTTTGTAGCCCGGATTGAGCCGACAGCGAAATCCGGGGCAGGGTTGAAGCATGCTCCGGTGTGCCCGAATTGCTGTTCACCGCCATGTCTGACGCGCCGCCCGGATTTCGCTCGCGCTCAATCCGGGCTACGTTTCGTTCTAGCGGCTCGATTGCCTCTTTTTGACGGGCCGAGCGGCTTCTTCCTCCACCAGTGCAATGGAACGGGGCTTCGCCTTCTTCGCCGGCTCCCGCGATGCCTGCTTGCCTTCGATGGGGAGCAGCATTTCCTTCTGGCCAGGTATTCTTTTTGCCCCCCTTTTGGCCGGGGGCGGTGCCGTGCGCTCGGATTGGACGCTGCGTCGCAGCGCATCCATCAGATTGATGACGTTGCGCGCCGCGGGAGCCTCTTCCCTCCCCTTCCTTACGGGGATGTGCGCCTGCTTCTTGCGCAGAAACTCGACAAGGGCTTCCTCGTAGTGATCCTTGAACTGGGACGGATCAAAATCGGCCGATTTCGTTTCAAGAATATGCTCCGCCAGCTTCAGCATCTCGCCAGGTACCTTGATGTCGGGAATTTCCTCGAAATACTCGTCCGCGTTTCGCACCTCGTACGGATACCGCAACGTGGTGCCGATCAGGCCCTTGCCGTGCGGCTCAAGCGCAAGCACACGCTCGCGCTTGGACATCACCACGCGCCCGAGCGCCACCATGCTCTTGCCTTTCATGGCGTCGCGGATGACCGCGAAGGCCTCCTGCCCGACCTTGTCGTTGGGAATGATGTAGTACGGGCTGTCGTAGAACCGCTTGTCGATTTGCGCGGCCGGAACGAAGCTGTCGATCTCGATGGTGTGATTGCTCTCGATCTCGAGTGCTTCCAGTTCCTCGTCGTCGATGAGGAGGAACTCATCCTTGGCCACTTCGTAGCCCTTGCCCTTGTCACCCGCATCCACCACCTCGCGCGTCTCGTCGTCAACGAGCTGCTGCCGCAGTCGATGACCGGTCTTCTTGTTGATCTGGCGGAACGAAACCCGCTCGGACGACGAGGTGGCTGGATTGACTGCAATCGGACAGGAAACCAGGGAAAGCTTCAAATACCCTTTCCAGTACGCACGCGGCGCCATGACAAACTCCAAACGCTCAGGACAGCCCGCCCATCCTTAACCTTTTTTATCTTACTATTTTGACTCTTACTATTTTGACTCTCGCCCGCCGGTCTTCGCCCCTCGCTCGCTCGTCCCGCTGTTCTCAATTTGTTCGTACCGTACCGCATCGCGAAGGGGTGACCCGAACAGCCCACAATCCGGCGCCCGCCGGACAATTCAGCGCACAGCTTCAGTGGGCGTCGCGCTCATCCGAGTACCAGGAGGGTCTCTCCGGATAGTGCGGGCCGTCATAGATTTCCACCACGACCGTCTCTTCCTGCGCGATGGCCGGCCCGTGAACATGGCCCTTGGGGTTGCAATAGAAGCATCCCGCGGTGAGCACGACCCCGGTCGAGGTGTATTCGTAGCGTCCTTTCAGGCAGAGCATGAACTGGTTGGCCGCGTGGTAATGCGGCTGCGGAATGCCGGCGCCCTTATCGAATTTGATCAGCGCGATAGAGGCCCCCGTCTCCTCGTTGCGCCACAGCATCTTCTCATGAACGCCCTTGAGCGACTTTTCCCGCCATGCCATCGATTCCGATTGGATGAGGATTTCCGAGAGCTTCGGCGCGCCATCGGGTGTCATTGTGACCTCGCTCAATCTCTTGACGTCATGGCCGGGCTTGTCCCGGCCATCCACGTTTGTTGCTCAAACAAACAAAGTCGTGGATGCCCGGAACAAGTCCGGGCATGACGGTTGGATGCGGGATCAGGCAGCGCGCTACTCATCTCCCGGCCAGGCGATGTGCTTCAATTCGACCAGACGTGAAAGATAAGTCACGTTCGACCGGTTTGTCAGCCGGTGCACCGGGCGCATTTCGTTGATGAAGAACTGTCGATCCTAACGGCTCCTGAACCATGATCTTGTCGCCGAAAATCGTCTCGATCTCGTTGGCGCCGCCACCGAGCGATACAATGAGATAAGGATGATAGTGGATATGGAAGTCGATGGTCTCGCCGGGAGCAAGACGCACCTCCCAGATCCGCACATGGTCGTTCTCCAAGACTATCCGATGACCGATCTGACCGAGTGTGATGCCGCGCTCGGCAGCGGCCTTCAATCCAGATCTGTCAGACATGCTCGATCGGTCCTAAAGCGCGTTCCGGTGGATTAGAACCACAGAGGCGTCACGCATGCGGTGGGCTCCCCTCCCCCTTGTGGGTCCCTTAAGGGGGAGGGGTTGGGGTTGGGGTTGGGGTTGGGGGTGGGGGTCCTGAGATGGAGGGATCAGCGTTGCGATCTGCACCACCCCCCGCCCCAAGCCCTCCCCCACAAGGGGGGAGGGAGCAGACCAAGTATGTCGCTCGCGCTGTTTCCACTTCAACGAGACCCGATTTAGTAACGGGTAAGGAGCGTACCATCGCAAGGCTACCGTACCAACGCGTAGTTGCTTACTGGCCGTACGCGCAGAACAGCGGTCATGGATTACTTGTGCTTCATCAGGACGATGTGCGTCGCGTTCGGTGACGTAACATGTTCGGTGCACTGATAGCCGAGCGTTAGTGCGTCGATACCGGCAAGAAGGTGCTCCCCGGAGCCGAGCAGGATCGGGGAAATAGCAAGGTGCATCTCGTCCACCAGTCCTGCACGAAGGTATTGCCGGATCGTGGCGACCCCGCCGCCGAGTCGGATGTCCTTGCCGTTGGCAGCGTCGGCGGCGCGTCGGAGTGCGGCGTGGATGCCTTCTGTGACGAAGTGGAAGGTGGTGCCGCCGGCCATGGCGATCGATGCTCGTGGGTGATTGGTGAGCACGAAGACAGGAGTGTGGTACGGTGGATTGTCGCCCCACCATCCCTTCCAGGAGTCATCCGGCCAGGGTCCTCGAACCGGCCCGAACATGTTGCGGCCCAATATCCACGCCCCGATGTTGCTGAACCCGCGCGTCGTGAAGTCGTCATCAATGCCGGTCGTGCCTCCATCACCACCAAACATCCGTCGAAATGTACGGGTGGCAAACGCCCATTCGTGTAGCGCAACGCCGCCGACGCCAAGTGGATTGGCGACGTCCTGTTTGGGGCCTGCGCCATAGCCATCGATCGAAATGGCGAAGCAGTGGACGCGGAGTTTGGGCATCAAAGTTAATCCGCAATGACGGCAATGGCATTGATCTCGATGAGATAGTCGGGAGAGACCATCTTGGTGACCTCGACCATGGTGGATGCGGGCAGCGGCGGCTTGAAGTACTGGCTGCGCACTTTGTGAATCGCTTCGAAATGCTCCATGTTGCGAACATAGACGTTGACACGGCACACGTCATCGAGCCTGCCGCCGGCGGCCTCCACCGCCGCCTTGATGTTCTCGCACACCTGGCGTGTCTGCTCCGTGACGTCGCCGACGCCGGCGATCGATCCATCCGCCCGGCGCGCCGTCATTCCGGAGATAAAGACCAGCCGGCCCTTTGCCTCAACGACCGTCGCCTGGGAGAAAACCCCGACCGGTTTTCTGATCGCGTCCGAGGAAACCTCACGCTTGGGCATGTCCGTTCTTCTCCTTGTCGGGATCAGCATGCAACTGCAATGGCCCGGCCGAAACCCCGAGCTCGTGCGCCAGCCGCGCCAGCATTTCGGCGGTCTCGGGGGCAAGGTGCACCTCGCCTGCCGAGCGATCGCGCCGGCGCCACTCCGGCTCTCCCGGAGCATACAGCGCTGACACGCCCGCCGCGCGTCTTGTGGACCGAATGCGTTCCGCCGCCGCGGCAGCGCGGCTGCGAAACTCATCCGCGCTGCAGAAATGGGCGACATCGATCGCAATGAAGAGGTGCGAGCAATTGTAGGATACCGAGAGATCCCCATAGAGCGGCCGCACTTCCTCGCCGATCGCGCCGCCGGAAAGCAGCCCGCACATAAGGTCAATGACGAAAGCGAGCGCGAAGCCCTTGGAGCCGCCTGACGGCAACAGCATGCCGGCGATAGCCTCGCTTGCATCAGTCGTGGACGAACCGTCGGATGTCACCGCCCAATTCGCCGGAATGGGCCGATGGGTCTTCTCCGCCATGCGAATCTTGCCCATCGCGGCTTCGCTCGTCGCCATATCAAGCACAATGGGAATTGGCCCGGCGACGGGAACGGCGATGGCAATCGGATTATTGCCGACGACCCGCTCGGCGCCGCCCGGCGCCGGCATCAGCGGACGCGTATTGCACATCGCGATGCCGATGCATCCGGCGTCCGCGGCAAACTGGGCATAACGTCGCGCGGTCCCGAAGTGAAAGGCATGGCGAACCGCTGCAATTCCCACGCCGAAGCGCTTGGCGCGTTCGACCGCAAGCGCCATCGCCTGCTCGCCGGTCAGCTGGCCCAGCGCATGGCCGGCGTCCAGCACAACCGCCGCCGCGCGATCCGAGATCAGCTGCGTCGAGGCATTGGTGGAGACCGAGCCACGGCGAATTCGTTCGACATACATGTTCAACCAGCATCACGCCGTGCGACGCCACGCCTTCCAGATCGGATTCGACGAGACCGGCGGCGACGCGCGAGGCCGCATCTTCGGCCAGCCCGCTCGCCACGAACAGACGCGCGACCAGACCGTGCAAGTCCTCGCTCGAAACCCGGATAAACTCCGCGCGCTGCAAGTTTGTGGCCCTGGCTCCCCTGCTGTGGCATGAGTAATCCAAGACGCCCTCGGCGGGCAAGCGAGGAGCCGATCGGCAAATGAGCATACCTCGGCGGCGGGCCGTTCTCTCTACGCTGTCGTGCGTTGCCGCGTACGTGGCGACCGGCGCGCAATGGAAGGCATTCGCATCGGATAAAATGACGCGAGAACAAGCCAAATATCAGGATTATCCACAAGGCATCTACAGTTGCGCCATCTGCTCCCTGTTCGAACCGCCCAAATCCTGCAAGGTAGTCGAAGGCGACGTCAGTAAAGACGCCTGGTGCAAAGCGTTCGCACTGGCAGATTGAGCCCTGAGCATGCAATCGGACGGGCCGGATCAGCGGGCGCTGCAAGTTGCTGACGGCGCGTCCGGACATTTCGAAAATGTTCATCAGCAATTTCCGCGCTCGTCGGGCGACCCGCTGGTCGCTATCACCTCCATCTCCTTCGGCCTGGATGCGGGTTCGCTGGTGACGTTGCTTGGGCCGAGCGGCTGCGGGAAGACGACCTTTCTGCGGATTGTCGCCGGACTAATGCGCGCCACGAGCGGCATCATTCAGATCAACGGGCGTGATGTCATCGAGCCGCAGCCGGATTTCGGCATTGCGTTTCAACAAAGCAACCTGATGCCTTGGCGCTCCGTGATCAAGAACGTGCTTTTCCCCATGGAGATCCGTCGAGAGAACGGCCGAGACGCGTTTGCCCGGGCCATGGAGCTCATATCCGTGGTCGGGCTGCATGGATTCGAAAACGCATATCCCGCGCAGCTGTCAGGCGGAATGCAGCAGCGGGTCGCGCTGTGCCGCGCCTTGATCCATCGCCCGAAGCTTCTCCTGATGGATGAACCCTTCGGCGCCCTGGACGAGCTCACCCGCATGGAGATGCAGGACCTCCTCCTGGACATTCGCGCCAAGAGCAAGGCGACCGTGCTGTTTGTGACCCACAGCATCAGTGAAGCCATCTACCTGTCGGATGTGGTCGTCGTCTTCAGCAAACGTCCGGCCGTGATCGCCGACTACATCGAGATCGCCCTGCCGTATCCGCGGCGGCCCGAGATGCGCTACTCCCCATCGTTCACGTCCCTTGAGCATCGCGCCGGCCGTGCGCTGGGGATTACGCGATGAACCGGCGTGCGATCGAACGCCTGGTTTATCCGCTCAGCGGCGTCGCGGTGATCCTGCTTGTGTGGGAGGCTTATACCCGCATATTCGGCATCAGCCGCATCGTCCTGCCGAGCCCGTCAGAGATACTGCTCGCGTCCATTGCCCGCTACGATCTCCTCTTCCACGAGACCTGGCCCACCTTTCTCGAGAGTGTCTATGGCTTCGGATTGGCCGTCGCGATCGGGATTCCACTTGCGGTGTGCGTCGCGAGCTCCCGCATTCTCAACCTGACGCTTTATCCGGTTCTGGTGGCGACGCAGTCAGTGCCGAAGGTCGCCATTGCGCCCATCATCCTGGTATGGTTTGGGCTGGGCATTGAGTCGAAGCTCGCCATCGCCTTTCTCGTCGC
>CAWJCB010000019.1:0-34586 GCA_963841105.1 uncultured Alphaproteobacteria bacterium | reverse complement strand
CCGGTCCCACTGCCAGGTATGGCCGCAAACGCGGTTACTAGGGGGAGCACTCAACGGAACACGCAGCCATACCCGGCGGGCTGGAAATGGTAACGCTGTGCTGTTGTGGCAAATACCTATAGATTGCTCCCGCCCATCCCGCAAATTCCGCAGCGCGGACTGTATTTCGGAAAATCGGCCTATGCGACACGGCCCTGCTCTTTCGTCCCTGCGTAATTGCACCGTCCTCAGTAATGCGCGAGCAGCGCAGGCCAAGTCGGATCAACGACTGAGAGATCATGCTCCAGTCAGCTTCGCACCAATCAGGGCGTGGCTTTGCCCACCACTAGACCCCCGATGATCTTTCTCTCAATCGCCCTGGTGCTCATGACCGCCAACTTCGTGGCTATGGCGATCTTCGCGGTCTGTGGCGGACCGGGGGCGACGCGAACATGACTTGACCGAGCGGCGTAAAATACTCCTAACATGCGATGGTCCCATACAATACGCCGCCGCCGCATCGGTTAGCGACGCTACCGCGAACTTGCCGGTGGGATGCCGAGCTGCATTTTCGCGTCGATATCCCGCTGCTTGCTCTCTTGAGTTTGCACTTTAGGGCTGGCTCGCTGTTCGCTCAGGCGCGTCCGGCATTCGGAATATGGTTGCGTTCCGGGAGAGACCCCAGAAATCCGGCACGCTTGGTCATCTTGGGTATCGAGCGCTGCAGGTTGCTCGCGGGTAGTGCAGCCGCTGACAACAACTCCCAACGTCAGAAAGCCGGTCAACCACGATTTTCTCATAGTCGTTTGAATTTGGCTCTGGGTTCGCGACAAAGCCGTGGTTAAGAAGGTCGACGCGCCTTGTGCTTCCGCCCACAGGATGTCGCGTGATCGACTATGGCGACCAGAGCGATCAGGAGAGCAGTGCTCAGGAACACGAAGACCGTAAGGCGACGAAATTAACAAAATCCCGCTGCATTGGAAATACCTCAAATGGAGGTAACAATCTACTATTTGTTTGATGTCAGACTGGTTGAAAAGTCGTAAACGCCGCTAACTACAGCCGCCTTCATCAAATTTCCCCTCGCCCCGAATTTGCCGCGATGCCGCGGCATAGGACTTTCTTCCTTAGCTATAACTGACAAGACTTGGCCCGCGTGCGGGCCAATTTTTGTTTGCGGAGAGACTTAAGCCAGCGGCCAAGAAAAAAGGGCGCTCCAATTCGGACGGGGTGCCTGAATCGGAGCGCCCTGGAGTGCTCAGGACATCAAGGAACCTGAACGCCGCACAAGATAGCGCTCAATCCCTAATGCCGCGTCACCAACACTAATCTGCCCAGCGTCGCGCACAAAGCGTCAGGCCGCGTTAATCAGGCCACCCCGCCTCGAATGCCACAAAGACTGCTCCTGCTGCAAAGGTAGCGGCAAAACAATTGCTCGTCGCGGCTCCAAGCGAGCGCGGGACATGTTCACGCAAGCACACAGATCAGCGCAACTCGCGCCTTTTCGATCCATCAGAAATTGCCCTTGCGAGCGCGCCCAAAAATAGCCCGGGGCGGTCGAGAAAACAGGGGTCAGGCGCGCAGCCAGGGCTCAGGTGGTAACAGGTCACCCCACCCAGCGGCGGCCGGTTGGGGTGACCAGTGCGAAATTAGCACAAACCACCTTCGGCCGGCCCTACGGCGATGGTTGAGCGCCCATGGGGCGGTCACGGCATCGCGCGCATCGGCAATAATGGCTTCAAATTCGTCATCGGACAGAGCGCCGAGGAGCCAGCCGGTCCACGATTAAGCCCGACGGTTTCCTTCTGCGCCTGCTGTAGTTGGTCGAAGCCCCCGCATGGCCCACATCCGGATTTCGATGGCGTCGGCCTCAAGGTAGCGATGCTTGGCCTGCACCCGGTTCCGCAGACACCGAGTTAGGTGCTTTGATGGAGCTGGAGGTGGGTCATGGAGAGACGGAAGTTTACCCGCGAGTTCAAGTTTGAGGCGGTGCGCCTGATCAAGGATCGCGGCGTGTCCTATGTGCAGGCATCGCAAGACCTCGGCGTGCATACGTCGCAGTTGCGCGATTGGGTGAGAAGTTCGCCGACGATCCGCAATACGCCTTCCTGGGCACGGCCAGATGAAGCCGGAGCAGCTTGAGATCGCCCGTCTCAAGCGAGAGGTCACGAAACTGAAGGCGGAGCGAGACATCCTAAAAAAGCCGCGGCCTACTTCGCGAACGAATGACGGTGGGCTTCGATTTCATTGTGAAGCACCGGGGGGGTCTGGCCTGCGGATTGGTTGTGCGAGGCGCTCGGTGCCTCGCGAGGCGGCTTCTATGCTTGGCTGACGCGGCCACGCAGTCAGCGCAGCCGCAGCGATGAGGAGCTTGGTGCGAAGGTTCGTGCCAGCTTCCTTGCGAGCGATCGAACCTACGGCGCCAGGCGGGTGTGGCACGACCTGTTGGCCGAAGGGGTATCTTGCGGGCGGCATCGGATCGAGCGGTTGATGCGGCTACAGGCGCTTAAAGCGCGTCCGCGACGGCGCCGCCTGCCGCCCGATCTGGGTGAGCGGCAGGCCGACGCCGTCGCGCCAAACGTGCTCGACCGCAGCTTCGAAGCGCCCGCACCAAACCGCAAATGGATCGCTGACTTCACCTATATCTGGACAGCGCAAGGCTGGCTGTATGTAGCTGCCGTCGTCGATCTTCTCTCGCCGCGTTGTCGGGTGGTCGATGAGCGCAGCAATGACAGCACAGCTTGTCACGGATGCCCTGGTGATGGCGATCTGGCGCCGGGGCAAGCCGGATGCGCTGCTGCATCACTCTGATCGCGGCAGTCAATACACCAGCGAGCAGTTCCAGCGGTTGATGGCGACCATGGCCTCGTCTGTTCGATGAGCCGTTCGGGCAATGTCTGGGACAACGCCGCAATGGAGGATAAGTGGAGCCTCTGCAGGGGTTAGGCTGCCAAGCGGAGTGGCAGCGGGGTGAGGTAGGTCTATCTCGGGCGTGCTGCCGCCTAGGGACGCTCCGGCCAATTGCATAGGTCACGCAATTGCCGACCTTGGTTCACCCATTCTGGTTAAAAAAGCGACCTTTTGTGATCGCCATCACATTCTGAGCGGAAGCGCTCCAGTAGGCTTCGCGCAAGCCAATGGACAAGGGGGTCCCGTCATGGTGCATCATACTTGGCTCGCAACCGTTGCCCTATGCGGGGCGATGGCAATTGCATCAACAGCTGCTGTTGCCGACCCCCTTCAGGTCGCTCTGGTCGAAAACTTGACCGGCAAGTCGGCAGGCGTGGAGCTCATGGATTATGTGCAGACCGGTCAAGTCATTCGGCTCGGTCCTCACCAGACCATCGTACTCAGCTACATGAGCTCATGCCTGCGTGAGACGATCACGGGGGGCACGGTGATAGTGGGCACCGACCGTAGCGACGTGCAAGCCGGAGAGGTCACGAGGACCAGTGTGCAGTGCGAGACCGGGAAAGTAGTCCTCACTGGCGGGCTCAGCCAGATCGGCGGCAGAAGCTTTCGCGGAGGGCGCTGATTCTGGCGCTATAAAACTCAACAATGGTCCCAATGTCGTATAATCGAGAGACACCGACTTCCAAACAGAATACACAGTTGGACAGAATTGCTTGCGCTGTTCGGTTGTGGAAACGAAATCGCATCATTCGACGCGGACGCGTTGGCCAAGAAGCGCGCGAGCTAATCGCCAGGGTAAGTTCATATAAGCCCCCTCATAACGGTCGGCGATCAACGCGATCTGCGGCCAAGGATGAGCGTGCATGGCGCATTTGGCTGATAGCGTGACCTTACGTTTTCCTACCTTGCCGGGATCATCGATTTGCTGATCCTCCCCCTTCGGGACTGCGTCCGGCTTCGGAACCCGGGCTCGCGCGCCGCTGGAGTTAAGCCAGCTTCAGCACGACCACACCATGCGGGGGGTCAGGGTTAACGCTTTCTCGGGTGCCAGCAACTTGCTACCCTCTAACTCGGGGCGAACATCATTTAAGGTGATCGAACAAACCGTCGGAGAAAGCGCAGTGTTTATTCGCAACGCATGGTACGTCGCTGGATGGTCACGCGAGGTGACGGCAAAATTGTTGGAAAGAATAATTCTGGGCGAGAGCGTTGTGCTTTATCGCGACTCCAACGCAAAACCCGTTGCCATGGAGAATTGCTGTCCTCACCGCAACATGCCATTGAGCGAAGGCAGGCTGCTGGGCGACCGACTCCAGTGCATCTACCATGGTTTGCAGTTCGACTCGACCGGACGCTGCGTGCATATCCCCGGGGAAGAGGCAGCCGCCGCTCAACGATGGGGCACCAAGCCTCTCGTCAAGACATACCCGGTGACGGAAAAGCACGGCTGGGTATTTATCTGGATGGGTGATCCGGAGCGCGCAGATCCCAATCTCATCCCCAGCTTTCACGACAAGCTTGAGGATGACGCTTGGAACAGTGCGAACGGAACGTCGCATCTAAAATGCGGGTATCGTCTCATTCTCGATAACCTCCTCGATCTGTCTCATGTCGCGTATGTGCACAGCTCAACGAACGGTAATCCCGAGGTCGCAGAGAAGGCTCAAGTGGAGACGAAGGAGAGCGAAAGTTCTGTGCGGGTCACACGCACCATGCGGGACATTCCGCCAGCTCCGGCCTTCGCACAAATCGCCAACTACCGAACGAACATCGATCGATGGCAGGTGACCAATTTCTATCCGCCTGCTTATATCTACATTATCAATGGCTCGCGCTTGGCATCTGCCAATTCTTCACTGGATGATGTGCTGGATACGATCGGTCATTGGGGTTTCGAGGTGTATTGGGCGCTCACTCCAGAGACTGAGCGCAGCACCCATGGCTTTTGGGTTTCGACCTACCGGAAAGCCGATGTCTTCGGCGAGATGGTACAGAAATTCAGCACCAACACTGCGGAGATCATTGCCGAGGACGTGTCGATCTATGAGGCGCAGCAACGTGCGATCGACCTCGCTGCCGACGGGCGCGATTGCGATGTTGCTTCCCGGATAACAATCAAGGCGGATCGCGGCCTCGTGCACGCGCGGAAAATTATTCAAAAAATGAGCTTGGCCGATAGGAACATGTCAGCCTCCACCTGACAGAAGAGGCATGCGCGGGCAGCCGTAAGTTTGGCAGTCGCGGCGCTCACGACCGCAACTCCATTACTCGCCGTGACAAGCATTCAGCCGGGACAGGGAGCGCGGAGCCGCACTCTCAAGCTTGCCACAATAAGTCACCACTTCGGCAGCGTTGTCGCGGTGGCGGAAGCGAACTTGACCGTAGAGCCGGGACAGTTCGTGGTGCTTCTTGGCCCGAGTGGATGCGGCAAGACCACCCTGTTGCGCATCATAGCCGGGCTGGTGGCGCCCAGCGCGGGGCGCCTCTTCATCGACAACACCGATGTTACAAAGGTGCCACCAGAACAGCGGAGGATTGGCATAGTTTTCCAAAACTACGCACTCTTTCCACATATGACAGTCTTTGCGAACATTGCGTACGGTATGGAGGCACGAGGAGTTGCGCGGAAGGAAATCGCCAGCAGGGTTCACGCGCTTTTAGAAATAGTCCGCCTGCAAGAACAAGGACGACGTTTGCCGCGTGAGCTCTCCGGTGGGCAGCAGCAACGCGTGGCTTTAGCGCGTGCCCTTGCAATCGAGCCATATCTGCTCTTGCTCGATGAGCCATTTGGCGCTCTGGATAAAAATCTTCGGCTCAATATGCAAATCGAGGTGCGCAGGATCCAGCGCGAGCTTGGCATCACTACGGTCATGGTGACACATGACCAAGAAGAGGCACTCTCGATCTCAGATCGGATCGCGGTGATGAATCAGGGGAGGATAGTTCAGTGCGGTACTCCAGCCGATATCTATGATGAGCCGGTTGATCGTTTCGTAAGCGAGTTCGTAGGTACCATGAACCTCATTCCTGGAGAGCTTCTCTCAACCGAGGGAACGATCGCACGTTTTCGGTTTGGCAATGGATACGGCTTTAGTGCCATCTCTCGCGGTCCGATCAAGCATCCGGGCCGGGTGCTGGTGGGCGTCCGGCCTGAGAATCTTGCGCTCAGTGAGCCCGGCGGCGGCGGGATGGACGGGGAAATCCTGGGGATCGTGCCGCTTGGTCCTCTGACCCAAATCCATGTGCGTCTTTTAGCCGGACTATCTGTCATCGTCTCCGTGGCAGGGCGGCTCGATCGACCCAAATTGGCGATCGGGGCTCCGGTGTCGGTGAGCGTGGGTGCAAATTCTCCCTGCTCAGTATTCGAGCCGTGACAAGCGCATCGAACACCCCTTTCACGGGGACGCGCCTGCACGCGTCGACTTCGGCGCGATACTTCCTCATCTTTCCCATGGCCGTAGTCTTCATGGCGATGGTCTTCACGCCTTTAGCGATTTTGGTTCTGCAAAGCACGGGCGAACCTGCCGCCGCCTTCAGTCTTGCCAAATTCTATCGGATTTTTCATGACGCCTACACATTCTCCATCCTGGTCTCTACGCTGAGGCTCGGACTCATCACAACCATTGTCGTCGCCTTCATTTCTTATCCCATCGGGATCGCGTTCCTTTATGCCGCGCCGCGGCAGCGGACCTGGCTTCTTTTCTTAATCGTGCTGCCGTTGCTGACGAGCACTGTCGTGCGGACTTTCGCCTGGATCGTGATTCTCGGGCGGTACGGGCCAATCAATGCGCTCCTGGTGAAGCTCGGGATCGCCGAGGAGCCAATACAAATCCTATTCACTGAGCCTGGAGTCCTCATCGCACTCATCCAGATCGAACTTCCCCTCATGATCCTGCCGCTCGCAACGAGCCTCATCCAGATCGACCCCGATCTCATTGCTGCTTCTCGGTCTCTTGGTGCCGGACGCTGGCGCATGTTTCGTAAGATAATCGTGCCGTTGAGCCTGCCAGGATTCATCGCTGGATGTACCTTGGTGTTTGCGTCCTCGGTAAGTGCATTCATCACGCAGGCGGTGGTGGGGGGTGGTAAACGAGTGTACATGCCGCTTCTGATTTATCAGCAAGCTGTCGATGTGAGTGATTTGCCATCAGCCTCGGCACTTGCGCTTGTGCTGTTGCTTACGGTTTGCATTGCTGTTGTGCTCTTCAGTTTCCTTCGTCGAGTTGGTCGGAGCGCTCAGAATGTTTAAACTTGAACGAGTGCATCTGGCAACGAAACTAGACGTGGTGACGTGGCGCGTCTGTATCGTTGTGCTTTCGTTTACCGGCGTCATGCTGCTGCTGTTACCGACCTTGATCGTACTTGCGACTTCTCTGAACGAAGGATATGTCCTGCGTTTTCCGCCGAGCGGGCTATCGCTGCGCTGGTATGTCGAACTATTTCGGGAAGCATCGAGCGATCTGCAAGAGGCAGCGATTACCAGCTTCAAGATCTCGTCGTTGGCAACCATCATCGCCCTCCTCATCGCTACGCCGGCCGCGCTGGCGCTATCGCGTACGCGTAGCTCTTGGGCCCGAGCGGTCGAGACCGCCTTCCTCTCTCCGCTGATGATCCCTGGCATCGCACTGGGATTGGGTATTCTGATTTGGCTCAATCAACTCAACATACGCCTCTCGTTTGCCACTCTCGTGGCCGGTCATGTCATCATCTGCTCGCCATACATTTTTCGAACTGCCTGCATCGGCTTTGGACAGCTTGACGTCGCGCTGTTGGAAGTGTCGCGAACGCTCGGCGCTGGAAGGTTTCGCACTTTCCGCAAGGTCACTCTTCCGCTTGCGCTGCCAAGCCTGTTGGCGGGGGCCTTTCTTGGGTTCACTTACTCATTCGACAACGTTCCGATCTCGATTTTCCTCTCCGACGCGAGGACCGAAGTTCTTCCGATCCGGCTGTGGAGCTTGATGGAGGATCAGCTGGACGTGCGCGTCGCCTCCATCGCAGGGTTGTTAATCCTTCTCACTTTCGTCATGCTGGCCGTTATGGAGCGCCTGTTTCGCATCACGCGTTACGTGAAATGACGCAAATAACCGGGTGCGGAGAGCTCGGTCGCACCAACTCGGCCGGCGCGCCACTAACCCAAGGAGGGATCTGATGAGCTCAGTGATACCGGCGCGAAGAGATGTGCTGTGGGCTGGGCTCGGTGCGATGACCGCTGCGTGCATTCCTGTAACGGGGCTCGCTAAAGATGACGGCCCGCTTGCCGTCACAGCGTTTCCGGGGATTACGGAGGAGATGGCCCGCACTGTTATCGCTCCAGCCTTTCGCCAAGCGACCGGCAAGCAAGTGAACGTAACCTCGAGCCTTGCAGTGGATGCAATCGCTAAGGTCGCCGCGTCGCGCGCAAACCCGCCGCTCGACGTGATCGTGCTGGATGACCCGACCGGCTTAGTGGCGGTCTCACGAGGACTGGTGCAGCCTATTCCCGCTGAGAAGGTTCCAAACGGCCAAGACGTGCCCGCCAAGCTGCATGTAAATCAGGGAATCACCCAGACCTTTCAACTTATCGGGCTGATGTACAACACCAAGCGCGTACAGCCTGCCCCAAGGTCATGGGACGACCTCTGGAATCCAAAATACAGGGGCCGTGTCGCGATCATCGGACCTGATTCGTCCCTCGGGGTCGCTTGGATGGTGAGCATCGCCAAATCCCGAGGTGGTTCGGAGGATGATCTCGAACCGGCTTGGAAGGCCTTGAACGACCTCGTGCCCAATTTGGCAACTATTCCACGTGCACCAGGATCCCTGGTGCCTCTCATGGAGCAAGGTCAGGTCGACATCGCGGTGGGGTATCTAGCAATTGTCCAACCGGTTCGCACCAGAGGTGGCGACGTAGCACTTGCAAAACCCGCTGAAGGTTGGAGCGTGGTGCTCAACGTTGCTCACATCGTTGACAATTCACCAAATGCTGGACTTGCTGCTGCGTACATTAACGCGATGATGGATCCTGCTATTCAAGCAAAATTGTCAGGACCTCCCGCTTTTCAGTTTCCGACCAATGCCAAGGTGCCATATCAAGGCGAAATCCAGAACTACGTCCGCGGGCCTGATGAGCTACTGAGCATGATCACTACGGATTGGACCAAAATTAATCCACAACGCCCAGCAATTATTGATCGGTTCAATAGAGACGTGCGAAAGGGATGACATAATCCTCAGTTGGGATGTGCTCTTCGGTCGGCAAGACCGCACTCAGCATGATGAGCCGACATTTAGCTGAGGCTCGTCGGGCTAACACGCAATCGCCGACAAGCGGGGTTGGACTCTTCTTTGTTGGAAGCGGATCCGGGGAAGGGACGCTCGCGCAAAGAGAGAGCATTACCGAGCAGGGCACGCGCGTTACTAGAATAAACCTTGCTGAATGGATCCCAAACTGCGGGCGCGGGTAGCAGCAACGATAGCGGTTATCGGAAACAGTCAAAGAACGAATGCGTTCGTCAGCAGGAATGAAACAGAGTTCCTGAAACTGCAAGACCTGAAGCCAAATGCTGCAAACTTGAACATGGACTGATTGCGACTTCCTTATGGCTCGTCATGGAGCTCGCGAACACGATCCGATGAGTTTGATCAAAGGAGGCAAGGCGGCAACGTTGAGAACCTTGAGGCCCCACCGTCCAATGTCAAGAACGTTGAGCCAACCGCCTCCTCCAGATACATCAAGAGACGCTGCCTTAATCGAAGCGCCGGGTTTTGACGACCCTTATTGCGTAGCGTTTTCCGAGATGTGCCAGGGCGTAGGTTCGCAGCACAGCCGCTATCTTCTGATCCCAGCGCATGAACCACATGATCGCTGCCAACTGGAGGACGACCACAAGCGCAAACGCGACCTTATACGCCACCGAGGGATAATGTCCGTCCTGGCATGGCCAATTAGCGACAATGACCCCGATTGCCTGTTGGAGGAAGAACGCGCCGCCGATATGCAAGACGTTGAGGGCGGCGTTGGCTTGGCCGGCGACTTCCTTGGGAAAATATTCTGCCACGGCCGAATAGCTGAGAACGGTCGCGGCCCCAACGCTGGCGATCACCGCCCATGACGCATAGGAAAGCGACCGCAGTTCCATTATCAGGAGCAGTTCGGCACCGATGAAAAACAGCGCTGCGGAGCACAGCGTCGTTTCCGGTCGAATACCTCCCCTCCGCGGTTGGTCGGCGCCGAGCCCGAGCAGCAGGGCCCCAGTGCTCAGCGCTACCGCCATAACAAACAAATGGGCGACCACGTCGGCATGCATCAATCCTTCGACGTCTGAGAGCCAAGGGGCGGCCCACAGGCTTTGCAGCGCCCACGCAGTGCTGATGCACATTGTCAACAAAGGTGCCAGCCGCCAAAACCGCGGATCACCATAGATCGTGTTAAGATTCATGATACGGCGGGACGACGGGGCAAGCAATTCCGGGAGGGGGTCCGGGACAAGTGAGAAGGTAGCCACGGCGGTAATCGCGGTTATTACCGCCACGCTCTCGATCAATCCTCTCCAGCCGAGATAGGGAAGCAGCCACTCTGCCGGCGATGTCGCAGCCACCGCCCCGAGCGTGCCCAGCATGATGAAGCAGCCGTTGACCAGCGATATGCGGTCCTTCGGAAACCACATCACAATGGCCTTCAATCCAGCAATGAGGGAACCTGCAACTCCGAAGCCGATCAGAGCACGCCCCGTGACGAGCAGCCCGTAGTGCTCAGCCCTCGCAAACAGTTCCGCGCCTGCGGCGGCGACGAGCAACAATCCGCTCTGCACCCGCCGTGGCCCAAAACGATCGAGCAGTACGCCCAGCGGTAACTGGATTGCCGCGAAGCTTAGAAAATACGCGGAGGTCATCGTTGCGAGGTGCGAGGCATCGAGCCCGAAGTCCTTGATCAGATTCCCAGAGATCAGTGCATTGATGGTGCGGAAGAAATACGAGATATAATAACCCGCAGCAAAAGGCAGCAGCACGAGCAGGATCGGACGCCAATATTTCGCCAGCATAGCTTCCCCTCGCCATCAGCTTATTTAGCTTGTGACGATGCTGCGTTTCCGCGGACCGAATTGTTTGTGAGTGACGTGCGAACCGGTGCTTGTGAAGCAGTACAATCGTATAATGGGGGTCTTCACCATAAGACAATTGTCATCTCGCTGCGCTCCGGCTGCGAAAACATGATTTTTCAACGCTGTTGCCCTATGGCCACGGGCGCAACCGGGCCGGTCCGTACCGAGAATACCCCCAGGAATTTTTTCCGGAATCCCTGAGACAATGCTTCAGGTCGCGATGGGTATTAACCACCCGGATTGCTGATTCCGACGAAGTCGCCCGAGCATTTCGAGTTGATGTCGCCCGGCGTTCCGACATGATGTCGCTCGGGTCCGGTGCATCGCTGGCGGATAATTTGTGGCGTTCGATTGTAGGGTGGTCATCCTTGGATGCTTTGTCGGCGCGTGAGCGTCGCAGGCTGTGGCCGGTGAGATTGATCCGCTGCGCGTTGTGGACGATACGATCGAGAATGGCGTCAGCGTAGGTGGGACCGTCCGTGGGCCCACCTCCACTGCGAGTGCGTAAGTTCGGATTGGTTGCTACGGCTTCTTATTAGGTGTCGATGTCGAGGAGCTTCGTTGGACGGAGGAAGCGCTCGCAGTAGTCGAACTCCGCTGAACAGCCGGGGTGGACACGGTCGGTGGGCTGGATGAGGAAGACGGAACGATTTTCGGGTTGTTCGCTGGACGGACAGGGAAGTTGGGCCAAGGTGCTGTAGCCGCCGCCGTTTGCGGCAGCGGGCGCTTATAGGTGTCAATACCGCGCGCGACGCGCGAGTCATGGCTCGGGTTCAGCTCCCGGCCATTTACGACGCGTGAATTCGGATTGCCGCCTTTGCTGGGCGCCGGTGGAGGCTTCGTTGCTGCGACATGGGGTGACGGTTTGAATTGGTTTGCGGGAGTACCGACCATGCTCGGCTTAGGTCCAGGATTTGCCTTGACCGGACCGGGTGGCGGCTTAGTGCCGTCAAACGTGTGATTACGCTGCGCAGTGCCTTGGTTGGAATACTGAAGTTGCTGGGTCGCAGCCGGCCTTTGTTGGACCGGGGCTGGAGCCGGCCTCTGCTGAACAGGGGCCGGAACGGGCTTTTGTTGAACGGGAGCCGACTTTTGGTTTTGGTTCTCAGCAAGCGCAGGAACGCAGACAAGCGCTAGTGCGCACACCGCAAGAAAGAGTACACGAGACATGTACTTCCCCTGGCTTCGCTCCGGCTCTGGTTGAATGGATATGGCCCGGATTAGGGCGCTTACAATATCCGAACCGCGCGATATGGCTGTGATGTTTGGGCCACATCAAAGAAAAATCCGCTGGGCAGAGCCGGTCGTCTCTGCCCAGGTAAGCTGATCCGTGGCCTGATAATGCGTATCTGCAACCGCAGTCACAGACATTACGCATCGTGCAATTACCTACTGCTGGCCGACACCTTCAACGGCAAATGCCTGGGTAGATTTTATTGCCCGTTTCCGTATGGCGCTTAACTCATTGTACGGCGCGCCCTTACGCCATTCCATAAGCTTATCCATATTATCCCATTTCATGATTACAACTCGTTTAGGCGCGGTAACTTCGATTGCCTGAATATTTGTGCCCCGCGCGACGTATGTTCCCCCGGCCGATTTCACTGTCTCGGCCACCTTCGGAGCCCATTCTTTCGCGTACACATCTTCGTTGGCAACATTAATTTCAGCCACGTAGTAGGCTGGCGGCTTACCCTGAGCATGAAGTCCATGCATCGTGAGAGCGCCGAGACTGAAACTGCCGATTACTGACAACGCGATCGTGTACTTACTTTTCATGATTGCCACTCCTGTTTGTCTTCGAGTGCGCTGGCGTAGCCATCGTATGCTGCAGAATTTCCCACCACAATGACATTGCTGTGAGATCGCCAAAAGGCTGCCATGACGCAAATACCCCGGTTGCGAACAGTTCGGAGTAGACCGACGTTGCGTCGGCAGGGCGATTACTGGGCCTGTGCTCGTTGAAAGAAGAACTTGAGCGTTTCTCGTCTCCAGCATCTCCAGTAACGGACCCTCCGACGGCCGGGCTGACGCCGCGCGAAGGGACGGTCAGGGTCGGATTACCCTTCAGGGCTTCGTGCCCTCGCCAACATCAAACTCATGCGCGCCGGGCTGAAACTGGATCTCATTTGGTGATCGCAAAATCTTTGATGGGAGGCTGACGCAACTGCCGCAACTGCCGCAAAACTCGCTGATCCGTCGGGCGCCGCGGGAGGTCAAATGAGTGCTTCCTCCACTGGCGCGCGCGACAATTCTCAATTTCCGAAATCCGTTGTTTCAGACGACGCCGTCCCGACTGGCATAGGCGGACGAGGAGCTTCGCTGGTAGCCGGCGGCGGGTTGGGGCGCAACAGATCGGGGACCCGCTGAAGGACGGAGAATACGCCCTTATCTTGGTCAGCCGGAGGCGATAGCTGGGGCGCAGCAATTGGCGGCCGGCCGGCGCTCGGCGGCAGCGGGTCGACGCGGACGTTGGAGGAACGGTAGGGGCCAGTCGCCGGACGGGGCTGAGGCGCCTCGAGCCAGACATCGTCCTGGCGCTGGGGCACGCTTCCCGCACGGGACAGGACATCGACCGCCGCAGAGCGGGTATCGGTGAGCCCCGGCCTGATCAGCGCGCCAGCCGCGTCTGACCGATTGGCGTCCCTGGCGAGTGCAGCCCGGGCAAGAGCCTCGACCGAATTTTCGCCGCGAGGACCCTTCACGGCCACACTCGTATCGGTCTTTGTGAGCTTGCGGGGTGGCAACGCCTTGGCGTCCTTGCCAACCTTAGGCGTGAGCTGCGCGACGGGAGGGTCGCCATACTGCTGTGGCGCAGGATACCGCTCATTGGCGGTAGCAGCCGTGACGGGCGGGGTCGGCTGGGAGCGGCTGCTCCGGGCGACCTCGCTGGCGGTCGGACCTTGAACAGCGGTCGCTACCGGCGGGTCAGATGGCGTGAGAGAGGACAGGAGCCCCCCATAGTGCGCCACCAGATATGCGCTAACCGCGCTGGCGATGCCGGCGGCTATGATCTCGATAAATTTCACAAAGAAGCGCGAGAAGTAGGAAACCTCGCCCGACATCGAAATCCTATCCATAGAAACCGGTGGGAATTCCAACTGCCGCTCCCGGCGGATTCAGGGCGCCGTCCGCAAAAAGAAGTGACAATACTGCGGCAAGATGGCGGCATCGTCTCGTTGAACCGAAAGCGTGTCCCACCGCAGCTCCCGCCCGAGCGTTGGCGGGGCATTCCGTACCGAGAATACCCTTAAGAGGCAACGCGCAAACCGAGCGAACTAGCAACCCTAACCGATGCAGAGGATAGGATGCAGAGGATAGGAGGTCTGATGGCGAGGGGAACACCTGCGGCGAGTAGTACGCTGGAAACTCGGTGGGTCAGCGGAAAATGCGAACTCATTCGATTGCTCGACAAAATGGCGCTAATGAGAAGCTGGAAATTTGAGGAAGAGCATGTCGGAACCCGAAGCACTGCCAAATGGTGATGCAGATCACGATCACCCGGACATCTATGGCTCGCTCAACGCGATGGAACGGGCGTTCTATATCATCTTGTGCACAGTCCTCGACGAACTCGAACCAAGCCAGCGTGAGCGTATCCGCAAAAGTTTGGATGTCTATAGGCGTGAGCTGCTTGGAGAAGGGAATGAGGAACGCGAGCAAATGTGGATCGGCTCGACTATTTTGCAATTCATTTGGGCAATGGACAATCATACACCGCTCAAAGACATTGATCCTCATGCTCCTGAACTTCAGAGATAGCGACCCAACCTCTCAGATCAGAGGCTGACCACATCAAGACAGGCGTAAAATTGGGAATGACGAGAGGCGAGCGCATTTAGTTGACCTGCGGCGTGAGCACTTGTTCGATCCCGTCTGCTCTCAGGAATCCTCCCTCCTGAGAGTAATTCGCTGTCAACAAAAAAGTTCGAGCGGGCGCGCTGTGTGATTGGACTCCGTCGTCCACGCCGCAGTCCAAAACAACCGGCCTTAAATCTCGGCGCGATTTGCGGCTTTGAACTGACACCACCAATATTCTTCATCACCGCCTATCGCCAAGCAACGGAACTCGTAGCCCATACGTTCCAAGAAGCTTTGCACTTTTTCACGAGAATTTCCGTAGCGTGATAGTTCCTGCGGATGAACCGTCAATAACAGATGGGGACGCATTTTCTCTAACAGCCTTCGCGCGCCTATTAGCACACCAAGCTGTTCCCCTCTCTGCTGAGACCTAATGAGCACTGGGCGGTTGGCGAGCTCATTTTGCAAAAAGAGGTGATCCAGCAATCGGAAGGGAATCGCCTGAAACGGATTAATTCGGACGTCGTATCGCATCATGCCAAGGCCACCCCATGCAGCTGCGGCTCTAAAGTCGTTATCCGTTCGGGCTATTGCCTCAGAGATTGTTACAACTTCGGTGGACGTGCCGCCGATAAATCCGTAAACGGCCCGCAATCTAGCACCTTGAGCGTACTTACAAAGGCGGCGTAGTTTAGCTAGCCTAATTAGGTCCGAATCAAAGGCAATGACTTCAACTTGTGGGCTCGCAAACAGTGCAATCAAGCTGTAGATTCCGACAGGGACCTCCTCGCATTCCGCTCCAAGCCGGCCAATATCGAGCACCACCCCCATCGGGTTCTGTCTTGCCCATCCGACCACAGCCGCGACTGATTCTGGCTGATATTGCTCCCAATGATATCGAGCGAATCGAGCAGGCATCCTCACCGCAACCTGGCTACCTACTGAAATTTCGATGGCACGATCATGTTTCTGGAGCATCCACCGATAGAGGCGTCCGAAAATCCTCGACGATAGTCCAGCTCGATCAGAAACCAACGGCCGGTGACGATACCTGCCATCAAGGTCGGCGCCGCTCACTTTACAAAGCTCCCATGCAAGGATCGTGGTGTCATTTTAGACTCTTATTCACCCACGACAACATGTGAGTGAACCAATGCCCGCTGCTCCTATCGTCAGCTGCGGAACAACGAGTGGCGCTGGCGACGAACGTGATTGCTTAGCCCCTAAGGCCGAACGGGCAGTAGCCGGATGATCATGGTTCATAACGGCATCCTTTCGGCCGCTCATCGGGATAAAGAGATCTTATCCGCTAAAATAGCGTCATCGGTGGTGAATAAGTGGTTAAAGTACGTCTTCGTCGGACTGCCGCACGTCCGGCGTACTGGCAACTTGCACCGAACGCTCGGCAACACTGTTGGATTTGCCGAAGCCGCCATTCATCTAGGAACGTGGGAGTGCGGAAAAACTTTTAGATTTGCTCCATTGTTTAGTTTGAGCAGTCAGCGTTTTGACATCTGCAAGACGACAGCCGCGTTTTGGCACCGCAAGTGCAGCGCCATTTCGGTCAGCGATCGACGTTCTCAATCTGGCGCTGCCGTACGATGCGCTGAAGCTCTACATCTACGGCGGTGGCTTCGCTATTGATTCCAAACGATGCGCGAATCAGATAAGGACAGCACGATACCGGCACCTCCCGGTGAGGAATTGAACCATGTCCTCAGACCTAATCGAAGCTGGGAAAGCAGCCGCCGAATAAATCTCGCGAGGCGAATTACGACTGGTCCTAATATCGCCTCTGGTTACGTTTTTCACTGTATATCCGGCGTTGCAGCCACCCATCCGATGCCATCGGTTGCGCTCGTCGGGTATCGAGCGTCTGCCTGATGGAAACTAGAGGCGCGAATTACTGGGGCTTGCCGATGAGTTGCTCGGCCTGCCGCACAGTCTCCATGCATTCCTGCTCTTTACCCCGCGCCTCGAAATCCCGCGCACGCTGCAGTGCCTTCTCGGCTTCATCAATGGTGCTAGCCCCGGCAGGGGTGCCGATTGCTCCTTGCTGCGCAGCCGTCGGCTGGCCTTGGATTTGACGGCGAACATCTTCGGGAGACGCTGCCTTTCCTTGAGTTTCCTGGCCCATTACCGCAGTAGGTGGATGCTGGCCCGACGCGCCCGTCTGGCCTTGCGCGCGACTTGCCGCGCCGACGGTCGGTCCGGAGCCGGCGTCTTTAGCGGAAAGTCTCTTTGCAACGCTGTCGATTTCTGCGGTGCAAGGGCCGGAAATTGCGGAACTTACACCTGAAATGAAGAAAGCCGTGGTGGTAAGGATGAATATTGTCGCCTTCATTTGCATCTTCCTTTCCGGTACCAGGAGGGGAGCGGCTTTGCCGATCGCCCTTCATCCCAACGAGTTCTCCCTCAGCATCAATGATGTTTGATGGGCGGCGTTCCATGAGGATGGAAGGATTCGATCGATTTTAGCCCCAACACCTGTCCCTTACTTCTGGGCTTCGAGCCTTGCCATCCGTCCGAGCTATTGGCTGAGCTCTCAAGGGACTGGTCAAATTGCGCGTCTCGCAGGCCTCGCCGGTATTCGCGCAATAGTGAATCGCGCGAGACACATACGGTCACCTTATTCACCAAATGACTTGATGAGGCCATCGCCTGCATGCGAGGCCATTCCTCAAAGCGAAACGCTTCAGACGGCACTCGGGCTATGCTGACGACATTCAGGTGGAGCTAGCGCCGGGCGGATCAAAACGTCATGGCGTCGTAATCAGACCGTTGCTGGTCGCAACGATCCATCGCGGGCCCCCCCTCACGATAGACTCAACTCTGCCTAATCCCGGCACGAGGTCGCCCATCGCGACTTTGCGAACACCATCGGGTCCTTGCAAGACTGCCGCCCCGTCAACGACGTTCACAAAAATGGGCCTGCCGACGAGCGGCGAGTCGAAATCAGGAGCTTGCGAACGTCTGAAGGACCAGCGCCCCGGCAAATATTAGGCCCAGCGCCAATCCAACAATATGGGCTGTTGGCCTCTCGTCCATTGCACACGGATGATACCCTTCTGCCTTCCAACACGATGCAGCTGGAAGCACACAGTCCCAACGTTTGTCCATCGCGCGGATGTGGCAACCGAGATACAGCTCAACTTTACTTTCAGGCCGACCAGCCCGCCGGCCGCTAATCTGGTAAGATGTGTCGCAGCAGCTTCAGGGGAGCGTGACATCTTGCGGGGGCTGCCGGCCCCGGTGTGTTTAACCTCCCGCCGGGGTCACTTCCATGGGCGCTACTCCAATGAGGAGAAAGCGCCCGTGGCTGCGTGGCAGATGCTCGCAAATGCATCTACAACCCCCGACAAACTATACCTGTTTGTCGCGTCCCCGCAGCGCTGGCCGTTTTGCGAGACAGTGCATGATCGCGGTTTCATGCACGAGAAGAGTTACATTGTAATTTTGCGCCATTGGTCACTGGTCAGCTACAGCGGCGCTTCCGCGGATGTACCGGGGCTTGCTGTGGTCCTGACTTTGACAAACCCGCCCCGAGTGATCGGCGGCGGGTTTTGCCATTGCCCGATCGCGGGCTCATCCTCAACCCGCTTGCAAGCTTCTTGGTCCAGCTGCGACGACGACGGCTGGGGTTGAATTTGGCATTTCATGCCGTAGACTTACGCGATGTTTCGCGCGGACCTGGTTGGCGTCGTGGTTACCTATTTGCTGCTCTTTGGTATGATTGCAGCAATTGTCGCTTTGTTTGCTCTGTAATCGGTAAGAAATTCCGCTCCTATAGCGGCATTTCAGGGCGCAAAGCTCTTTCTGTGCAACAGCGGTGGCCGCTCACCCCAGAGATCGCGCCAAATCGGATTCCAAGACATGAGCCAGTCCCTCCATAGGTATGCCATTCGCAGCTCAAGCTGGTTCATCCGCCGGTAGGCAGCCCTGACGCAACGGACACAACTGCCGCAATCCTCCGTTAAGCTGTGAATGTCGCTGACAACTGTGTTCTGAGACTCACGCAAGATCGCTATACTGGGCTCATGCTAAGCACGCGCGGGCTGCGGCTGCGAACGGCGCGCAGCAAAAAATATGCATCGGCCCGGTCAGCGGCACTTGCCCTCGGACTCCCGATTGCAACGTATGGCGCCCATGAGCGCGCGCAATCAGTTGGCGGGCGCGATTATGGTCCGGATGAGGCGCGGCGCTACGCCAAATGGTTTGGGGTAACACCGGAATGGTTGCTAACCGGCTATGAAACAACCCCGTCCATGTCTGGAAATACGGTCCCAATTATAGGGTATGTTGGAGCGAATGCAGAGGCGCATCTTTATGCCGTCGCTGCGAAGGATCTTGAGAAAGTAGAGCTCTCAGCGCTCGCAACCACTGTTGCGACCGTGGCTCTCGAGATCCGCGTAAACAGCCTCGGTGCGCAGTATAAGAATTGGCTTCTCGTCTATGATGACCTGCGCCAGAGAATTTCATCTGATCTAGCTGGCAAAATGTGTGTTATCCGGCTGCAGGATGACCGATTGCTTATTAAAAGGTTGCAGCAAGGTGGGGTCGTGGGGCAGTTGACCGGCACCAAGCATGGTCCTGCCATTGGCCAGCAGACCATTGAATGGGCGGCCGCGGTGAAGGGCATCATGCAACGTTAGGTCGGCGCGTTATTGAAGAGTTGAAGCCGCTCTCGTCCCTCCCAATTTCGCTGACGATACGGAAACCCAGCAAAAGCTGTCAGCATGTCTCCCGATCGCAACTCTACCTTCGTGTAGCGTCAAGGCATCGCTGCAAGCCTAAGAGCCCGCCCTTGTTTTCGTCCAACTTCGCTGGCATGAAAATGCTGGCTCCTTCGTCACGGGAAAGAAGGTACGCCAACCGCTGGAGCGGTGATGCAGATGCCATTTCTCCCCTGTCAGAATAGGGATCTAATTTTGTGTCGAGTGTCTGCGCCAGACTATTTTTGATAATCGCTGTCGGTCTACTTGTTCGCGCAGGGACGCTTCTCGCCAACGAAGCTCACCGACAGCTCATGGCGAGCCCAGAAGAGGACAGGCGCGGGGCCTTCAAGTTAATTCTCGTTGGAGCAGGAGAACGCTGTGAGACCATCACGCGCACCTATTTTCAAGGCGAGACCAGCAGGAATGAGGCGGTTTGGAATATCGACTGTGGCGCTGATGGCGCATATAGCGTCAGCATAGCTCCCGATGAGGGAGGCAGCACCAAGCTGATTACCTGCAGTGCACTCCAGCGTCTGAAGGGAACCGAGTGCTTCAAGCCCCTTCCGGTACCGAGATAAGAAGCCCGCTCGCGCGCCGCCTGAACTGGAAGTCGACAAAGGAGAGACATAACAAATGAGGCGGAGATTAGTTTTTGCGCTGACCTCGGCACTACTGAGCTCATTTGCGGCGATCGGGCAAGAAGATCAACCGACGATTGGATTCTATAAGGCACTCGGGGGAGCCGCACGCGTGGGATGCGGGGCACTCATCAAAGAAATGGGCAAAGGGCCGGAAGCCGATCAGCTGCTCGGTAATACGGTCATTTCCTGGGTGCACGGGTATGTATCGGCATACAACGAGAGCCTGGCAAAATCACCAGAGATCGAGGGTGATTTGTCAAAGGGGTTCACCGAGCTTGACGTCATCAACATGATTGCTGATCATTGCGCGCAGCATCCAGATCAGATTATCCCCGTGGCAGCGCACGAAGTCGTCATGTTTCTGTTCCGGCAGCGATCGAGTGGCATAAGGCCGTGACAATGGCGCGTTCCAGCGCGCTGCAAATGCTCACACCGTCGCCGACGTCCCACAGCAAAGGTAGACTTAGCCCGAATTGTCTTGGGTTGTCTGGCGATGCCTCAGCAAAGTGAGCTGAATTTAGCATAAGCAACAGATGCGGAAGGTCTTGTTCGAAGCCCTCATGGCCATACCGAAGGTTCTGCCGGCAATATCGAATTCTTTAGTTCCCCAGGGCGACAGCTTCGCCGCGCCGCTTAGCTTCCATTCTGTCATAAGCATCTGGGAGCCGCAGGAAGTACCCTTCCGAAAGGCCGAAAAGCGCGCATAGTGGCAAATCTGGTCTCACTTGTGATGTCACCGGTCCCATTGATTATTGAACGTAGCCGGTCACCAGATACACCGATTGCTTCCGCCAGCTGGTTCAAGCTCATCCCGATCTCGTCCAGGAACTCCCGTCCCAGTATCACACCCGGATGCGGGTTTTGGAGCTGTGGCATGATGAGATGCCTCGCGTTCGATAAAACTGCCAGCCACTATGAAGATGCTTAGCCTCGGATAGCACGGCCGGCTGAGGGCTGCGAATTATCACAGCGTCGTATCATCGCCGTCGCAGCAGGCTGACGATTTACAATGGACATCCGACCGATCCGTACCGACCGGGATCACCGCGCAGCGCTCGAGGAGATCGACGCCTGTTGGGGAGCGCTGGAAGGGACCGAGGAGGACGACAGGCTCGACGTGCTCGTTGCACTTGTCGAGAGCTACGAAGCAAAGCGATGGCCGATCGACGGCGACCGGCGTTTCGATCCCATCGACGTGATCCAGTATGCCATCGACGAGCTGGGACACAACCAAACCGAGCTTGGCGAACTTCTTGGCTCGCGTTCGCGTGCGTCCGAAATCCTCTCGCGCCGACGTGCGCTCACAGTCGATATGATCCACAAGATCAGTGAAGCATGGAAAATCCCAGCCGACCTTCTGGTTCGGCCTTACAAGGTCGATAGCGCGGCGTAGACGTTGACGCCCGTGGGCGGGGCCGCGGATTTCCTGAGGCTGATGCGAATGACACAACCCCACCGCCGGATCATGCAGGCCTTGTTCCGCGGCCCGCGACCGTGCCGTCCAGCAGCTTAACGGGCACGCGAGATAGATGCGGAAGCCACAGAGTCTGAGCGGTCGAGTGGAAATAAACTCGGGCCTGAGAGAGTGATGCAGTATTCGGTTTCTCATCCAAAGAGCATGAAGACGTTGCTCTCGAAGAGCATTTCACGGCGCACTGGAGCTGACGGGATACTGGGTGAGACGGCGATCCGTTCTGCCGTATGGAATAGATTATCAGTTCGACATTAAGCGACTTGCAGACATCCTTGATATTCCAATCCGCATTTTCTTCGACATCGGCGCGCACGCTGGAGCAACCTCCGCCAGTGCTCTCGACAGATTTGACGACGTTTGCATGTTCGCGTTCGAACCTCACGCGCCGACGTTCAATCAATTGATCAGCGCAATTCCATCCAGCCAGAATTTCCAACCTTTCAACATTGCAATGAGCAGCAAGACTGTCCAGGCGGTATTCTTTCAGTACGGGGAAACAGCGACCTCAAACAGCATGGTCGAGAATTCACAATACGCGATGTAAGGCCAGGCATCCAGCTCGCCAACTCAAGATTAGCGGGCGTAGTGACAGCTTCGTTCTCTTCGCCAACACAATTGCCTCCGCAAAATTGACCCTCTCCAGCGCAATTGAAAGCGTATCAAGCAACGAAAAAGCTTCCAGCAGCGCCGGGCGCTCGCTGCGAGAGGCAAGCATCTTTTTCAGGCATGCACTCGCCACTTCAAATTCCAGAACTCTCGGTGCATGAAGCGAGGCACCGCGCAGGCGCCCCACAACTGTTTCTTGTGTCAGCTCATTGAACAAGAGCGCGACAACGGCCGACGCGTCAACGACCTTATCGGGTCACGATCTTCGCGGATCAGCCGCGCCGCTTCTTTGCGGCGCTTGAGGCCGAGTTTGCCAACTCTCGCCGCGACAACCTCGATCGGCAGCTTGCGCGCCCCGGCGGAGGTTGCCTCCTCGATCATGGCCCGCAATTCGCCCTGCAGCGAACGATGATTGGCCTTTGCGCGGTCGCGTAGTCGCGCCACCTGCTCCTCCGGCACTCCCTTGATTGAAAAATCCATCACGGTGCTCCATTTATTCTCCAAAGAAGAGCACAAATGGAACTCGAACAAGCCAAAGGGCCCCCCGGTCAAGTGATTGAGCGCGCACTAGATGGTCGCTGTGAGGCTCCAGCAATCGTTTGGTCCTAACCAATGCAACTTATCTTGCAAGTAATCACAGGACGCATTGTCTTTAGATAGTGGCGCGGCAGAACTGCTTAGCGCGTGCGGCCTGCCAGCCAACGCAGAGACGGCATTGGCATGCTGACATTGGATACGTCAACAGTCCATCCGCTCCCGTCGGGGCGTTTGTATGGAAGCTCACCGGCTATTAGTTGGCCAATCGGGCTCTTGAACTCGCCTGCCACTATCATTAGGCCAAATGGCAGAGTTCACTGCGTTTCTGCATGGGCGCGGTTGGCAGGCCGGACTTCACCGCAGAGGTCTTGTGCCGGCTTGTGGAAACTCGCGCCCGCGTACTTGCCCACCGTTCGAGCGAGTACATCAACGAGGCGAGCGCACGATTGCGCAGAGTGGAGGCCGATTTGCAGGTTGGCGGGATAAGTCTTGATTGTAACGCGCGCAGTCGTGCCGCTGTTTTTCTCGACCGTGACGGCACGTTAAATGTGGAAACAGGGGGCGTGCTCAAGGAGGAAGGATTACAACTTCTCCCAGGAGTCGGCGCAGCCTTGCGCAGGCTGCGGCATGAGGGTTATCGCCTCGCGATCTTGACCAACCAGTCGATCATCGCCCGTGGGCAGGCGGGCGAAGCAGATGTCGCAGCCATCCACAGGCGATTAGAATGGGAGCTTGGCAAGGAAGGCGCCTATCTCGACGGGATTTATGTATGCCCGCATCATCCAGACTATGGCTCTCCCGGCGAGCGGGTCGAATTTAAGCGCGAGTGCCAATGCCGCAAGCCGGCTACAGGTCTACTGGAGCGCGCGTGCGCGGAGTTGAATCTCGATCTGGGCCGTTCCTGGGTAATCGGCGATCAGACCAGGGACATTGAAATGGCGCGGCGGGCCGGCGTGCGGTCAATCCTCGTAGAGACGGGATTTGCGGGCCGCGATGGGCAATTCCGTGCGACGCCCGATTTCGTGGCGAGCAATCTTACTGCCGCGGCGGATGTTATTCTGCGCCACCGCAATGCGGTGAGTGTGTGATCATTCCGCTGAGCACCATGCTAGGCGTCTTCCACAGCGTCCCCGAAATCGAGGACCGCCATCATGAAGCCAGGCCATCACGACGCCAAGTCAGTTCGCCAGCACGTAGGCTCCTCTGTTCGTGCCTCGGGGCTCCATGTGCCAGATTCGCGGCTCTGCGATCGGCTCTACAGCCATTGTTTCTATATTGCTCATTGTCTTATGTCCCGGAAAGCTCGAACAAGAACGCTTCTCGCCCAAGTGCTTCGGAGAAACGATATCTCTCGGGACGCAACGCGTACACTTTGTTGATGCTGAAGAAACCCTTGGTCCGGACTCCATCAGGGAATGTCAACCGGAGATGATACGGGAGCATGAAATCGAGCATGCCGAAATCCAGCTCTTCGACGAGCATCCCCCCGCCATGCTTTAGCGGCCCTAGATTTCGCTCAACCCAATTGAGTCCGACAAGTTCATCGCCGGTCCCATCGAATCCGCCAGTAGATAACTCAATGTTGGCTAGGTCCCGATCGCTCTCATTGACCAAGAATACTTGATAGCTGGCCGGAAAGGTCCGGTTCGCCAGGAACTGTGCTAACGATCCTTTAGGTGTTTTTTGGTCAACGATCTTGAAAGTGAGCATGTCATCCGAGGGAACGACTGCGCCGAAGATTCTAAGTAGCCTGTCGTTCAACGCATTAGGACCAGTAATCGCTTTCTCCATACCGGGTCCGGCGTAATCTAAAGATTTCGCTCGCCTACCCTCCTCATATGGGTGCTCCCGGCAGCTGGTGCTACTAAGTAGTGCCCTAGCGATCGCTGATCAGAGCGGCCACGACAATGGCTCCCCAAGCTGCAGCTAACTCGGTGCCGATGAGGAAGATGGCACCAGCCAGGGACACGGCGAGAAGCAGTCCATCTTCTTCGATAGAGGCCAAAGCGATCACGACGATTAGCGCCGCAGGCGCGACATTGCTCAAAGGCACCGGGGTAAGGAGGATCGCGCAGGTCAATAGCAGGACTATGATCCCGGTGGCGGGCTTCGTCGTCTCAAACGTGGTGCGCCAGCGCGGATAAACTAATTTCTCAAGCCACTTCAATACGGGGATGGCATGTTGGCCGACCCAGAGTAGATATCGTGTGGGCAGGGGACGGGTAATGATGAAATCGGGGAGAGCCGGCTCGCGGCGGCCGGCGATCATCTGAGCTGCCAAGACTGCGAGAATAAGGCCAGGCACCGATGAGCCTACCGGTGAAGTCGCCAGCAGTGCGAAAAACGCCATCAGGATGAAAAACGAACGCTGGTGCAAGGTGGCGATCAGCCATTCGATAGGAATAAATCCGCGGGAGCTTGATCGAGAATCTCTTCCAGCATGCACGAGACCGGCTTGCGTTCTGTCGTGTTGGGCTGTGCCTGCTCCATTGTTGTTCCGAGCCGAACATGCGTCTGGCGCCTTTTTGGCGGATATCCAGCCGCGTCTGCCAATCCGTCCGTCTACCGTGATGCCTACATTTTCTTAGTCAGGGCAGGAAAACAGTGGACTTAGGTGGGATGTTTGCGCGAACGGCGTCCACCCAGGTTTTTCACCAGCGCTGGAAAAATTTTTACGAACGGCTTTGCCCGCCGGTAGTCGCGTGTGGTCCACTCCGGGTTGTCAGGGTCGGCGGCTATTCCGCCCTGGATACGCACTCCTCAGCATCGGAAATGCCACGCAGTCTGCGCTTCTTGCTCGTCATACAGCTTCCTTTCTGGCCGATGCCCGGCGCGACAACGCTCTACACCCCCCGGCCATGGCTTTCGAAGCGTCCTCATGTCACGTTAGGGGAGCGGTCGTGGCGAGGATCATCGGTCACCTGTGATCGGTGGTATCAGAAATCTTGCCTTCTGCCGCGAACGTGAAGACGGAAATAGAATGCGAGCAAAAAGATTGCCCGAGTTTATCCTTTCAGTGGATTAGAAAGGAGCCACTGCATGCACATGTGCCCGACGATCAACTGCAGGTCTTCCGAGATCTGCATGTCGTCGACAGCAAAGTGGATTGCGTGTTGCGCCACGTCCTTGCAGCGTCCCCCCGTGTAGCCAAGGATCGCAAAAGTTTTGAGGCCCTTGGCATTGCTCACCTCCAGGGCCTTGACCACGTTGGCGGAGTTACCGCTGCCTGAGAGTACGATGAGAATATCGCCAGGGTGGCCCTTCACACGCACCTGCTCGGCGAAAATGTCCTCGTATCCCACATCGTTAGCGAGCGACGTGATGACGGCGGGGTTGGCGCTGAGTGCCTCGGCTTTAAGCCCGACCCCGTTGCTCACCCCCGCGCCGTATAGGAAATCGTTCGCGAGGTGGATGGCATTTGCCGCACTGCCGCCATTGCCGCAGAGGTAAACGGTCCGACCAAACTCCCACGCTTCTCGCAGCGCTTGCGCCAAAGCGGGGACGGCGTTCATTGCATCTAAGTCAAGCGCCTGTGAGAGTTTCTTGGAATAATTCTTAACATGTGGGAGCACACTCATCGTGACCGGCATTCCTTGGTCTTGTCTGGCCGACATGGTCATGCCTTTGCGTTCAGTCACGACGTAGCGGCAGAAACTGACTCCGGCAAATGAAGCGAGCGGACGGAGTGCCCACCGCCTCCCAGCGGTCATGCTCGATGCGCCTGCGCACGACCACGCTATTGGCGATCTCTTGCGCAAACCGGAGGCGGGGACAAATCATGCCGAAAGCCACCTCACTCAAACCAATTCACGTCGCTGCCGTCGATCTGCAAAGGTTTGAGTATCGCGTCTATCTGTAGTTGTACTTACGATATAGTTCAACCGACTCAGTTGCGGGACTTAAGGCTGGGACCGGAGTTCGACTGCGTCGGCGGGGTCACTCCGCCGACCCCAGGTGACCGACGATCCTGCGGACAGGCTCTCCCCTCTCGTGAATATGAGGAGGCTGGAAAGACCATGCCCCAGCGAGTTAAACGCCTCAGACCCTCACCCCAGCTCCAATGTGGTCACGCCAAAGAGGCGTCCAAGTGCAACCGGCCGAATTGGGCCGGTGTGCATCCACGCCCTCTCGAATGTGGGGGAAAGCCCATGCGCCTCGCGAGACCGATTGCGGCACGGTTGGGTTCCGGCACATCGAGGAATACCTCTCCGCCGCCCCTCCGCGCTGATTGACGATCAGCTTTCGATCTTCTCGCCCGAACTCTCTCCCTCAACCGCGCGCTCAGGAAACAAGAGACGCCCTTACGCAGTAAAAAAGAATGTGTTTTGATTGCTCCACGAGGCATTTACCGCACAGCCTGCGAGGCATCCGCTCCATGTACATAAGACGTCGTTAGACGTCGTTGCCTGTGGTTGGTTCAGCGTTTTCTTAGCCTGCGGCCATTGTTGCTGTGCGCACCTCATTCGACAGTCATTTTCCTGCTCGTGGGCTCCCATTGCAGCCGTGCCGTCGCACGCGCAGGCTCAGGGCATCATGGAATGTCCTTAAAGACCAAAGGCCGGATGCGCAATTGACAGTGAATCCAGTGCGTTGTGGAACCGATTGCAACGCAATAATCAGTTCGCTCAGGCGATAGAACGCGATCACCCCAGCTCCAATGTGGTCACGCCAAAGATGCGGCCAAGCGCAACCTGCCGAATCGGGCCGGTGTACATCCGCGCCGTCTCGAATGTGGGGGAAAGCCCACGTGCCTCGGCGAGACTGATTGCGGCACGGTTGGGTTCCGGCACATCGACGAATACCTCTCCGCCGCCGGCATCCGCAACCAGAGCGTTGAGGATATCCTCGGCGCAAGCCGCATCGTCGGCGACAAGCGGGGCGATCTTGTAGCCTTTGCGGCAGGGGCGAATAACGCCCCACGCGGCAAGCCTTCCATCGCGAACGAGCGCGCGCCCGGCATGCCCGGGAGCGCCGATCCAGGAGCGCAGGAAATCTCGCCGCGGCGCCGGAAAGACGCTGGCATCATCAGCTTCGATCAGCGCGAAGGGAACCTCCTTGAGCGGCAAAAGCCCCGGCGATGGCGCCGCAGCCCCATCTATTCTGCCGCCGTATCGAATGTTGCGGTAGGCCAAGGCGAACCCCGACTTTTTGTAGTTTTCCTGCTGCGCCACGACACCGTCGAGCCCGACGACCCGGCCCCCCGCATGCGCCATGCCCGCCTGCCAGATGCACCAGCCATAGCCGCGGCCGCGCTGGTCGGGACGCACAATATAGACGCCGAGAAACGAGAACCTGTTGTCGTAATTGACGACTGAGAGGATCGCAACGGGCTCGCCTTCGATCTCGCCGAGCAACGAGCCGCCAGGATCGACTGTCGTGAAACAGGCAGCATCGGACAGCCCGGGATTCCATCCCTCCGCCGCCGCCCACTCAATCGCAATCGCGATCTCATGCGGCGCCATCGCGCGCACGCGCAACAGGTCAGCATTCTCAGCATTCATGGTGTCGGCCCCCAGACGTCAATTTATTGCCCGGTCCAGGTTTCGAGGTTCGCGCCGCGGCCTCCTCCGCGCCGTAGCTCGCCATGAAATGCTCGACCATCGCATGCAGCTCGTCCCATGGCGTGTTGATGAAATTGTAGTTGCGGACTGCGAATGCGGGTCCGACGAAGAATTTCTCATAGGATGCGGCGCGGCTGGCGTGGTCGGAGCCGATAAGATCCCAGGCGAGCTTGCACAGCTTCATGCGCTCGACCGCGGCGAATTCCCCGGCCGTCCAGAAAGTTTCGAACAATTCGCGCAGCTCCGGCTCCTCCAGAACATCGATGCTTGCGGGGAACTGGAACTGACCACCGCCCATGAGCTCGCGCACGATGTCGATCAGCCCGGAATGATGCTCCATGGCCCAATGGATGGCGGCATAGAGATAGCGGCGATTGAAAATGACGTAGTCATTGTTGAACGGCTCGCAGGCCTCGATCTGTCCGTCGATCATGGCGTTAAAGCCGGCCTCCATGGCGGCCAGCCGAGCCAGTGTCTCGCGGACCGCCGGGATGTCACGCGCCCCGGTCGATCGGGTGATCAGGCTTGCCATGGCGACGAGAAAACGCAGCTTCGCTCCAAAGCGGACGTTTGACTGGTGATTTGCGATCACATGCGCGGCGGTCTTGATGTAGATATCGCGCGACAAGCCGGGATTATCGTGGACGATCACCTTCTCCCAGGGCACCTTGGCATCCTTGAACACCAGCATGCAGTCGGATTCGTCGAAGCGGGCGGTCAGCGGTCTGTCGAAGGCGCGCATGCCGGGGCGGTTGAATGGCTCGCGCGACCAGAGCGTCAGCCCCGCAAGGTTGAGGGGTATGACGCAGGTGATGGATTCCTTGAGCTGGTCGGGCGCAAGCGGCATCACGTTTCCGACCAGCACCTCGTGCGCATACGCCGCCCCGGTTGCCAGCATCTTCATGCCGTTGAGGGTAACCCCCCGATCGTCCTCGGCGGTCACGCGCAGCGCTGGCTGCGGCAGGCCCTTGGCAAGGTAGTAATCTCTGTTGCGCGCCGCCTGCGGCGGCACGATTGCGTAGGTGGCGAACAGATCATTGCGCCGCACATGCTGGTAGATCGCCAGCAGATTATCGCGGTGGCCGCCGGGCTCGCTGTCGAGCACCTCGGGCTTCATGGACAGCCCCGTAAGGTTGCCGGCGAACGCATCGGGGGTGCGCCCCATCAGGCCAAAGCAGAAATCCGCGATCCGGCGGTGCGCGCGGTTGCGCCGGCGCAGATCCTGTTGTGAGCGCGGCTGCAGATAATACATGCTGTAGCGCTCGCCACCCTCCTCAAAGGTCATGACGTCACGCAACGCCGGATCGCATTTGAGATCAAACAGAGCGGCATAGGTCTGCGCGCCTCCGGCAAAGGCCGGATGTGCGGTCTGATCATGCACGCGCTCCTTGCCAACATAGAGCGCGCGACCATCGCGAATGCTCCGCAGATATTCCTTGCCTGTCATGAGCATGAGGGCGGACCCATCATACGGCACCAGCGAGACTGATTTAGAGCGCGAAGCTTGCAGCGGACGGGCCACCGGCCGCAAGGGATGTGTCGGCAAGGCACGTGTCGGCAAGAAAACGTTCCAAGCGGGACATTGCAGGCGGCATGTTGCAGGCGGCATGGCGACACGATAGAGAATTCGCACGCCCGCGGCCGAGCGCACGTTGCGCGGGATCGGCGCATCCAAACGGGGACAATGCATGAAGAAAGTCTATCCCGACGCCAAGGCGGCTCTCGCCGGCCTGTTGCACGATGGCATGATGATCATGGCAGGGGGCTTCGGACTTTGCGGCGTCCCGGAAACCCTCATCCAGGCCATCCGCGAATCCGGCATTCGCAATCTCACCGTCATCTCCAACAATGCCGGCATAGACGGCGTGGGTCTTGGGCTGCTGCTCGATACGAAGCAGATCAAAAAAATGATCTCCTCCTACGTCGGCGAGAACAAGACGTTTGCCCAGCAGTATCTCGCCGGCGAGCTGGAGATCGAGTTCAATCCGCAGGGGACCCTGGCAGAGCGCATCCGCGCCGGCGGCGCCGGCATTCCGGCGTTCTTCACCCGCACCGGCGCCGGCACAATGATCGCCGAGGGCAAGGAGGAGCGCGAATTTGCCGGAGAGCGCTACGTCATGGAACGTGGGCTGGTTGCCGACCTGTCGATCGTGCATGCGTGGATGGGCGATACCGAGGGAAATCTCGTCTACCGGAAGACCGCGCGCAATTTCAATCCGATGATGGCCACGGCCGGCAAGGTGACGGTCGCCGAAGTCGAGTATCTGGGGCAGCCAGGCGATATAAATCCGGACCACATCATCACGCCGGGCGTGTTCGTCAAACGCATCGTGCATGTCCCGAATGCGGTGAAGCACATCGAGCAGCGCACGGTGCGCCGGCGCGAGCCGCCGGCCTGAACGGGAGAGGAAATCTGATGGCTTGGACCCGCGAACAAATGGCCGAACGCGCCGCCAGGGAGCTGCGCGACGGCTTTTATGTCAACCTTGGCATTGGCATCCCGACGCTCGTCTCAAACTACATCCCAGCTGGAATGAGCGTGCAGTTGCAAAGCGAGAATGGAATGCTCGGCTTCGGCCCGTTCCCGTATGAAGGAGAAGAGGATCCCGACCTCATCAATGCCGGCAAGCAGACGGTCACCGAGATTCCTACGACCAGTTACTTCTCGTCGGCCGACAGCTTCGCCATGATCCGCGGCGGACACATCGATCTTTCCATACTCGGCGCCATGCAGGTGGCCGAGAACGGCGATCTCGCCAACTGGATGATTCCGGGAAAGATGGTCAAAGGCATGGGCGGCGCCATGGACCTCGTCGCCGGCGTAAAGAAGGTCGTCGTGGTGATGGAGCACTCGGCCAAGAACGAGCCAAAGCTGCTTAAGCGCTGCACGCTGCCGCTGACGGGGACAGGCGTTGTGGACATGGTGATCACTGATCTCGGCGTATTCACGATCGATAAAAAGGGCGGGGCAGGCATGACCTTGATGGAAATCGCACCTGGCGTCACGCAGGACGAAATCCGGGCCAAGACGCAGGCGAGCTACCGGGTCGCCGCATAGACCCGCTGAACTCCCCCTCACCCGCTCGCTTCGCTCGCGACCTCTCCCCAGCCCAAGTCGGATATATCCGACTTCGGCCAGCTGTATAAGTGCCGAGCTCGGGTATACCCGAGTTCGGGCGGGGAGAGGTGGGCCGAGAGCACGGGGCCGTCTGCTCTAAAAAACTACAGTAATACCAAGCAAATACGCGGCCACGAAAGCGTCACAGAACGCTTGCACAACGCATTGGAAAGGGAGCGCGTGCTCGCGCTCCAGTCATGCAACGCCTGAACCGGCAATAACGCGAGAAAACCTTTGTGACCGCGCCTGTAGGCATCAAACGTCTCGCACTTGCCGTCATCGCTGTCGTTCTTGTCGGATTCGGCGCCGTTCTGGTTCTTCCGTTCCTCATGCCGGCGGACGCGGTCCGCGATGCCGTCAAGGCCGAGATTTATGCCGTGACCGGGCTTGATCCGGTTTTACAGGGCAGAGCGTCGGTTGCTCTGTTTCCAGCCGGGCGAGTGAGCTTTGATGACGTGACCCTCGGCGATAATCGAACCGGGGCGCCGGCGCTTACCGCCGAGCGGGTGGTTGCACGTCTGCGTTTTTTTCCGATTTTGATCGGGCGCATCGAGATAGCCGACGTTTCCCTCGTGCGGCCAACGATTGCCATCGTTTCGAAGCTGATCGCAGCTCGAACTGGTCCGGTCATATCGAAGCCCTGGCGCGCAACCTCAAGCGTCAGCCCAATCCGGCAGCCTCCTTCTCAGAGATTCGCATCGAGGACGGCACCATCATCCTGCGCGACCAGACAAACAACGTGGTTGAGACGCTTTCGCATGTGGAGTTCGCGCTTGCCTGGCCCTCCATCGCACGCAGCTTTGCGGCGACCGGCGGGTTTATCTGGCGTGACGAGCAGATGGCGGCCAGCATCAGCTTGACGGATTTCGTCGCCGCGTTGCAGGGCGATCGGTCAGGACTCGAAGATCCGCCTTGCGGGCGCCCCGCTCAAATTCGGTTTCGACGGCTACATCAGTCACCGGCCTATCCTGAAGATGGAAGGAACCGTTGCGGCGGATGCGGCCTCGTTGCGGGACACGATTCGCTGGGCTGGCCGCGAGCCACCTCCCGGCGCAGGTTTCGGGCCCTTCGCTCTCAAGGGGCAAGCCAACGTCGTTGGGGGGAATATTGGGCTCTCCCGCGCGCATATCGAGGTGGACGGCAACGTCGGCGAAGGTGTGCTGTCATTAAGTGGGCACGGGGTGCTGCAAGGCACGCTGGCTACCGAGAGTTCTCGACCTCACACCCTACATTTCCACTGTGCGGCTCCTCGGCGGCGCCGGCGACCACGGCTGGGACGGCAGTCCGATCATGCTCGACGGCATCGAGGCGATCGATACGGATTTGAGATTGTCGGCCGCGGGAGTGACGATCGCGAATGCAAAGCTTGGACGCACCGCTGTCGCGGCCACTCTGCATCACGGGCAATTCACGGTGGCCATCGGCGAGTTGGAAGCCTTCGGCGGGATGGTGAGAGGAACACTAGGCATCGCCAAATCGACGGCGGGAGCCGACCTGAATGCGCGACTGCAATTCTCGAACGTCGATCTCGAGCAGTGCATAGGCGAGTTGCTCGGCATCCGGCGCCTCGAAGGAAAAGGCAATCTGGCGTTCGCCGTCGAGAGCTCCGGCGCCAGCGTCTATGCTTTGACGAAAGGGCTGAACGGCACGGCAACCCTCGCAAGCCGCAAGGGCGCAATCACCGGCCTCAATATCGAGCAACTGCTCAAACGCATTGAGCGCAGTCCTCTTTCCGGCGGCGGCGATTTCCGCGTCGGCAAGACCCCTTACGATACCTTGACAGTGAACCTGAAGATCGCCGACGGCATCGCCAACGTCGAAGACATGCGCATGGAAGGCGCGGTCGTCGGTCTTGGGCTGAGCGGCATCGCATCGATCCCTGCGCGCGAAGTCGATCTGCGTGGAACGGCAAGCCTGTTGCAGGCTGGCGTCGCTACGGGGCAAAGCCCGCTACCCACATTCGAGCTGCCGTTCATGGTCCAAGGGCCCTGGAACGACCCGATCATGCTGCCGGATGCGCAAAGCCTGATACAGCGCTCCGGGGCAGCTGCCCCGCTGCTGGATGCGCTGCGAAACCGCGGCACTGCGGAGGCGGTGCGCTCCGTCCTCGAACGCCTGCGCGGGCCGGCACCCAGCAGGCCGCCTTCCTCACCACCCGCGGAGACAACTCCCACCCTCGCAGGCGCCAGCGTGCCGCCCGAGGAAGCTCAAGCGCCGAGCGCGCCGACAGCCGCCGGCAGCTTGTCACCAGAGGCATTGCCCAGCCCGCAATAGGTACGGCCACTTCGCGCCATAAGCAGGAGCTGCGCTCACCTTAGTGCGCGTCCTTGGCTCGCAAGCTGCTCCTCGCCGACTTTTGCAAACAATGTCTGCCAATGAACGACATGGGCGCACTCATTCGATCACCTCGTCGGCGCGCGCGAGCAGCGTCGATGGCACCTCAAGGCCGAGCGCCTTCGCAGTTTTGAGCTTGATCACCAACTCGTACTTTGTTGGTGTCTGCACCGGCAGGACGGCCGGCTTCTCGCCCTTGAGGATGCGATCGACGTAGCCGGCTGCGCGCCGAAAAATATCGGAAACGTCGCTACCATATGACAGCAGACCGCCGCTCGTGGCAAAAATACGTTCTGGGTAGACCGCCGGCAGGCGGTGGCGTGCGGCAAGTCCAATGACTTCGTCACGATAGTTCAACGTGCTCACGTCCGGCAGAACTATTAGACCACCGTTCGGCTCGCGCGCGAACACATCGACCATACGCTCGAGCTCCGCAAAGGCGAGCGGGCCGACCGAGGTCGGCACAACCGCGAAAGACGGAGCAGCGGCCTCGATCGGTCGCCAGAACAATTCGGCGAATGGTGCCGTCTGCGGGTTGAAAACGAGCGCGACACGCGTGACGTGCGCCGCCACTTGCTTGAGCATCTCCAGCCACTTGGTCCCGATCGAGAACTCGAAACTGGTGAAGCCGGTGAGATGACCGCCGGGATGCGCCAGGTTCGACACCAGGCCCTCACCAACCGGATCAGTCACTTGCGTGAACACGATCGGAACGGTGTGTCGTTGCTCCTGCAGAGCGGCCATGACCGGCGTGCTGTTGGCCAGGATCAGGTCCGGCGCCATGCCCACCAGCTCGATTGCATTGGTGCGCAACGCTTCGGGGTTT